>NZ_MCVG02000012.1:0-2476 GCF_002874355.2 Shewanella sp. 10N.286.48.B5 | reverse complement strand
CCCGTTCGTTACTGGAAGTGAATGACATTACTTCTCCCAGTTCAGGAAAGCTTGATTTCATTATCGTGAAACGCTTTCGCGTTTTTCGTGCGCCGCTTCAACAGGCCTGTTTTCTGAACTAGTTGACCGATGACATAGTTAACTAAGGCACCAACAACTAACGTCGCAACAAATAATGCTGCTATCGCAGTTCCGTTTCGAAACATCTCATCTTCGATATTGGTGAAGTACATGGCTAATTTAGCGTAGTACTGGCTAGCAATAAAAAATGCTCCAAACCAAATAACAAGTGACAACGCTTCTTTAGCGAAACCGCGAACTAAACTGATCACGGCAGAGAAGCCGATCACGCCTAAAATGACAAAATCTAACCAATTCATGAATTCTTCATCTTAAGTTGGCGCGCATTTTAACAGAAAAAATGCTGACGCAAACGTTTTCTTATGGATTTAACGGTTTAAATTTGAGCAATTGGCCTTTTGAACCCGTAATTTTTTCTAATTCCTTAATTTGTCGCTCAAGTTTGGATTTAGAGACATCCGGGCCAATAATTACTCGCGTAAAGTTTTTTCTTGTTTGGTGTGAGCCTGGTAACCACGCTTTTGTAAATCCTTAACAACATTTTTTGCGTTGTCAGCATTCTTCAAAGCCATTAATTGAATAAGCCAAGCACTGTCTTGGTATTCATTTTTTTCTGGTACAGGTTTCACCACGACTGCCACTTTGTCTGCTTCTTTATTGTTTGAAGTCGACGCCATTTGCGTATCGGATTTATCAGCACCGCCACTTTCAACCACTTGCTCAACCGGAGAATCCGGTAATGCAATCTGATCTTCAACAGGGTCGAGTACTTCAAAAACATCAACATTACTATCAAGCTCAGGCTTAATCGGAATGCTTGCAAACTCTTCTTTGTAGTGGAGCTTCTTACCATCAAGCACATCGGGCAATACAATCACGCCAATGGCCACTAAAATGATGGTGCCGACTAATCGGCTTTGGAATTTACTTGCCATTTAGTTTCCTTTTTCTGCCAGTGCTCCAACACTTCACCCACGGTATGGAAAGAACCGACCACCAGCACAACATCATCACCTTGAGCCGAAGCTAAAGCCGCTTCAAACGCCGCAACAGGAGTTGTATGCTGCTTTATACCTTCAGGTAAGCTTTGACACAATTCCGCCGCCGTTGCAGCTCGTGGGCCTTGCAGTGAAGCTGGCATCAATGTGTTGTCATCGGCGCTAATACTTCCAATGTCGCGGGGATATCTTTGTCATGAAGCATAGCGACAACAACGTGTAAGTTTTTCCTGCGTACGTCTTCTCAACTTGCTGTGCAAAATATTCAGCCGAATGCGGATTATGCGCGACATCAAGCACAATCACGGGGTGTTCACTAATTTGCTGCATGCGTCCCGGGAGCTGAGCATTCTTCAAACCGTTCACCACGTTAACATCGCTAATAGTCAGATCTGAAGTACCTAGTGCCATTAATGCTGTTGCTGCATTAGGTAATGGTAGGCTTGGAATAGGCAGTGATTCCAATTGAAATGCACCACTGCGCCAATTCCAACATCGCCATCTACATCATAAGCATATTGAATACCCACTTGATAGAACTCAGCCTTAATGTCATCAGCGTGCGCAGCAACCGTCGCAGGTGGCTTGGGTTGACCACAAATAGCAGGTTTACCACTACGATAGATACCCGCTTTTTCAAAGCCAATCACATTGATGTCGTCACCCAGCCAATCAACATGGTCGACAGCCAAACTGGTAATCACAGAAACATCATGTTCAACGATATTGGTCGCATCTAGACGCCCGCCTAGACCCACTTCCAATAACACAACATCAACCGTTTCTGTTTGAAAAGCACGTAACGCCGCCAACGTACCATATTCGAAAAAGCTAAGGCTGATTTCGCCACGCTCTTTCTCAATGAAATCGAAAGACTGAACCATCTTTTCGTTGGATAGATCTTGGCCGTTAATACGAACACGCTCGTTATAGCGAATTAAGTGAGGAGAACTGTAGACACCAACTGAGTAACCAGCGTCCAACAGAATCGCTTCCATCAGAGCACACGTTGAGCCTTTGCCATTGGTTCCAGCAACGGTAATAACGTGTTGAGCAGGTTTGGTGAGCTTTGCCTTAGAGGCGACGGCTTGAACTCGGTCTAAACCAAGATCAATAGCACTTGTGTGGATGTTTGATAAATAATCAAGCCACATCTCCAAAGAGGATGTGGCTTGAGGAATAGGTTGTTGACTCATCTAACTCATAACCATGATTAAGTAGGTTTGTTAGATGGTACTTTACCCTTTTTCTGGCGCTTCTGGTACTTCATAAGTAGCTTCATTCGGTGAATCGTTCACAGAAACTACCAATGGTGAAGGCTGGTTGGTCATTTTAGCAACAAGGCTTGCAACACGCTGACGCATTTCACGACGGTCAACGATCATGTCGATAGCACC
>NZ_MCVG02000011.1:0-5677 GCF_002874355.2 Shewanella sp. 10N.286.48.B5 | reverse complement strand
TGTTCTCTAAAAAGAGAACGCTTTCAGTGCCTTAGCACTTAAGCAGGACGCGTATAATACGCTTTCCACTTTGAAAGTCAACATAAAACTCTAAGAAAACTTAGAACTCTATGGTGACTTGTCTATTAAATAGACAAAGTCGAAATTAAAGCCTGGCGATGTCCTACTCTCACATGGGGAAACCCCACACTACCATCGGCGCTATTGTGTTTCACTTCTGAGTTCGGCATGGAATCAGGTGGGTCCACAATGCTATGGTCGCCAAGCAAATTTTTTTAAAATTCGGAAAAACTGATTTAAAAGTTATGTCTCTTCAAACTCATTCAAGGTCTGTCTTTCTATTGAGTCCACAAAACCCCTTGGGTGTTGTATGGTTAAGCCTCACGGGCAATTAGTACAGGTTAGCTCAATGCCTCGCAGCACTTACACACCCTGCCTATCAACGTCGTAGTCTACGACAACCCTTTAGGACACTTATAGTGCCAGGGAAAACTCATCTCAAGGCTCGCTTCCCGCTTAGATGCTTTCAGCGGTTATCGATTCCGAACTTAGCTACCGGGCAATGCCATTGGCATGACAACCCGAACACCAGAGGTTCGTCCACTCCGGTCCTCTCGTACTAGGAGCAGCCCCTTTCAATTTTCCAACGCCCACGGCAGATAGGGACCGAACTGTCTCACGACGTTCTAAACCCAGCTCGCGTACCACTTTAAATGGCGAACAGCCATACCCTTGGGACCGACTTCAGCCCCAGGATGTGATGAGCCGACATCGAGGTGCCAAACACCGCCGTCGATATGAACTCTTGGGCGGTATCAGCCTGTTATCCCCGGAGTACCTTTTATCCGTTGAGCGATGGCCCTTCCATTCAGAACCACCGGATCACTATGACCTGCTTTCGCACCTGCTCGAATTGTCATTCTCGCAGTCAAGCGGGCTTATGCCATTGCACTAACCACACGATGTCCAACCGTGTTTAGCCCACCTTCGTGCTCCTCCGTTACTCTTTGGGAGGAGACCGCCCCAGTCAAACTACCCACCAGGCACTGTCCGTAATCCCGATTCAGGGACCAACGTTAGAACATCAAAACTACAAGGGTGGTATTTCAAGGACGACTCCACCACATCTAGCGACGCGGTTTCATAGTCTCCCACCTATCCTACACATGTAGGTTCAATGTTCAGTGCCAAGCTGTAGTAAAGGTTCACGGGGTCTTTCCGTCTAGCCGCGGGTACACTGCATCTTCACAGCGATTTCAATTTCACTGAGTCTCGGGTGGAGACAGCGTGGCCATCATTACGCCATTCGTGCAGGTCGGAACTTACCCGACAAGGAATTTCGCTACCTTAGGACCGTTATAGTTACGGCCGCCGTTTACCGGGGCTTCGATCAAGAGCTTCGACCGAAGTCTAACCCCATCAATTAACCTTCCGGCACCGGGCAGGCGTCACACCGTATACGTCATCTTACGATTTTGCACAGTGCTGTGTTTTTAATAAACAGTTGCAGCCACCTGGTATCTGCGACTCTCGTCTGCTCCATCCGCAAGGGACTTCACTGATAAGAGCGTACCTTCTCCCGAAGTTACGGTACCATTTTGCCTAGTTCCTTCACCCGAGTTCTCTCAAGCGCCTTGGTATTCTCTACCCGACCACCTGTGTCGGTTTGGGGCACGATTTCTTATAATCTGAAGCTTAGAGGCTTTTCCTGGAAGCATGGCATCAATGACTTCACTACCGTAGTAGCTCGACATCGTATCTCAGCGTTAATGAAAGTCCGGATTTACCTAAACTTTCCGCCTACGTACTTGAACCTGGACAACCGTCGCCAGGCCCACCTAGCCTTCTCCGTCCCCCCATCGCAATTGTAAGAAGTACGGGAATATTAACCCGTTTCCCATCGACTACGCCTTTCGGTCTCGCCTTAGGGGGCGACTCACCCTGCCCCGATTAACGTTGGACAGGAACCCTTGGTCTTCCGGCGAGGGAGTTTTTCACTCCCTTTATCGTTACTCATGTCAGCATTCGCACTTCTGATACCTCCAGCAGCCCTTACAGACCACCTTCAACGGCTTACAGAACGCTCCCCTACCCCACATACCCTAAGGTACGTAGCCGCAGCTTCGGTGTATAGCTTAGCCCCGTTACATCTTCCGCGCAGGCCGACTCGACCAGTGAGCTATTACGCTTTCTTTAAATGATGGCTGCTTCTAAGCCAACATCCTGGCTGTCTGAGCCTTCCCACATCGTTTCCCACTTAGCTATACTTTGGGACCTTAGCTGGCGGTCTGGGTTGTTTCCCTCTCCACGACGGACGTTAGCACCCGCCGTGTGTCTCCCGGATAGTACTTACTGGTATTCGGAGTTTGCAAAGGGTTGGTAAGTCGGGATGACCCCCTAGCCTTAACAGTGCTCTACCCCCAGTAGTATTCGTCCGAGGCGCTACCTAAATAGCTTTCGGGGAGAACCAGCTATCTCCAGGTTTGATTGGCCTTTCACCCCTAGCCACAAGTCATCCGCTAATTTTTCAACATTAGTCGGTTCGGTCCTCCAGTTGATGTTACTCAACCTTCAACCTGCCCATGGCTAGATCACCTGGTTTCGGGTCTAATCCTAGCAACTGTACGCCCAGTTAAGACTCGGTTTCCCTACGGCTCCCCTAAACGGTTAACCTTGCTACTAAAATTAAGTCGCTGACCCATTATACAAAAGGTACGCAGTCACACCACGAAGGTGCTCCTACTGCTTGTACGTACACGGTTTCAGGTTCTATTTCACTCCCCTCACAGGGGTTCTTTTCGCCTTTCCCTCACGGTACTGGTTCACTATCGGTCAGTCAGTAGTATTTAGCCTTGGAGGATGGTCCCCCCATATTCAGACAGGATATCACGTGTCCCGCCCTACTCGTTTTCACTGATTATGATGTGTCGGTTACGGGGCTATCACCCTTTATTGCGAGACTTTCCAGACTCTTCACCTGCATCATTAAAAGCTTAAGGGCTAATCCAATTTCGCTCGCCGCTACTTTCGGAATCTCGGTTGATTTCTCTTCCTCGGGGTACTTAGATGTTTCAGTTCCCCCGGTTTGCCTCCTGTTGCTATGTATTCACAACAGGATACGTGCTTGTGCACGAGGGTTTCCCCATTCAGAAATCCCAGACTCAAAAGGTTATTACTACCTAATCTGGGCTTATCGCAAGTTATTACGTCTTTCATCGCCTCTGACTGCCAAGGCATCCACCGTGTACGCTTAGTCACTTAACCATACAACCCGAAAGGGTCTTAGCGTATGGCAACTAACCAAGGTTTTTGGTTGTCATCAAGAAGGGTTAATTCTTGATGACTGTTTGCCGGACTCAATTGTGAATCAAACTAAAGTTTGATTCGAATACAAGACACTTGAATGTGTTTGTTGTGTTTATCTAATGAAAGATAAACATTGAGAACTTTTAAATTTGATTGAATTACTCGTAAGTAAATCAATCAGTCAGCTTTCCAAATTGTTAAAGAGCTTGATTCAAAAGCTTTGAACCCATTTTTAAATATTCTTAAGAGAAAAACCTTAAAGATGGTGGAGCTATGCGGGATCGAACCGCAGACCTCCTGCGTGCAAGGCAGGCGCTCTCCCAGCTGAGCTATAGCCCCATATTTGTATTCCTTAGTCGATATTGGTGGGTCGTGCAGTGGATTCGAACCTCCGACCAATGATTAAAAGTCACTGCTCTACCAACTGAGCTAACGACCCGAGCGCTCTAACCCGAAGGGCGGTGCCTACAGACCCAATATCGTCTCTTTTACTTTCTAAACCTAATCAATCTGTGTGGACACTCATCGTAAGTATCTTCGTATAAGGAGGTGATCCAGCCCCAGGTTCCCCTAGGGCTACCTTGTTACGACTTCACCCCAGTCATGAACCACAAAGTGGTGAGCGTCCTCCCCGAAAGGTTAAACTACCCACTTCTTTTGCAGCCCACTCCCATGGTGTGACGGGCGGTGTGTACAAGGCCCGGGAACGTATTCACCGTGACATTCTGATTCACGATTACTAGCGATTCCGACTTCATGGAGTCGAGTTGCAGACTCCAATCCGGACTACGACGCACTTTTTGGGATTCGCTCACTATCGCTAGCTTGCTGCCCTCTGTATGCGCCATTGTAGCACGTGTGTAGCCCTACTCGTAAGGGCCATGATGACTTGACGTCGTCCCCACCTTCCTCCGGTTTATCACCGGCAGTCTCCCTGGAGTTCCCGACATGACTCGCTGGCAAACAAGGATAAGGGTTGCGCTCGTTGCGGGACTTAACCCAACATTTCACAACACGAGCTGACGACAGCCATGCAGCACCTGTCTCAGAGCTCCCGAAGGCACACCTGCGTCTCCGCTGGCTTCTCTGGATGTCAAGAGTAGGTAAGGTTCTTCGCGTTGCATCGAATTAAACCACATGCTCCACCGCTTGTGCGGGCCCCCGTCAATTCATTTGAGTTTTAATCTTGCGACCGTACTCCCCAGGCGGTCTACTTAACGCGTTAGCTCCGAAAGCCACGGCTCAAGGCCACAACCTCCAAGTAGACATCGTTTACGGCGTGGACTACCAGGGTATCTAATCCTGTTTGCTCCCCACGCTTTCGCATCTGAGTGTCAGTGTCTGTCCAGGGGGCCGCCTTCGCCACTGGTATTCCTTCAGATCTCTACGCATTTCACCGCTACACCTGAAATTCTACCCCCCTCTACAGCACTCTAGTTCACCAGTTTCAAATGCAGTTCCGAGGTTGAGCCCCGGGCTTTCACATCTGACTTAATGAACCACCTGCATGCGCTTTACGCCCAGTAATTCCGATTAACGCTCGCACCCTCCGTATTACCGCGGCTGCTGGCACGGAGTTAGCCGGTGCTTCTTCTGTTGCTAACGTCAAGATGCGCAGCTATTAACTACACACCCTTCCTCACAACTGAAAGTACTTTACAACCCGAAGGCCTTCTTCATACACGCGGCATGGCTGCATCAGGCTTTCGCCCATTGTGCAATATTCCCCACTGCTGCCTCCCGTAGGAGTCTGGACCGTGTCTCAGTTCCAGTGTGGCTGATCATCCTCTCAGACCAGCTAGGGATCGTCGCCTTGGTGAGCCATTACCTCACCAACTAGCTAATCCCACCTAGGCATATCTTGACGCGAGAGGCCCGAAGGTCCCCCTCTTTGGCCCGTAGGCATTATGCGGTATTAGCCATCGTTTCCAATGGTTATCCCCCACATCAAGGCAATTTCCTAGGCATTACTCACCCGTCCGCCGCTCGACGCCCATTAAATCACCCGAAGGATTGTTAGTGTCGTTTCCGCTCGACTTGCATGTGTTAGGCCTGCCGCCAGCGTTCAATCTGAGCCATGATCAAACTCTTCAATTTAAGATTTTGTGACTCAACGAATACTGACTTCAAAACTAATATTCATTGCTCTTTCGAAAAAGACGATGAACATGTAATTCTAAAGCTATTACCATTCCAACAGAATGGTAATGAATTGACTGTGCCAAATAACTACAAGTAGTTAAACGTATTGGTCACTCAGTTCATTGAAATCAATTTGTTACCGAAGTAACTGTTTTACCTAAAGATAAAACGTTTTGATATTCATCAACGAGTGCCCACACAGATTGATAGGTTTAAATTGTTAAAGAGC
>NZ_MCVG02000010.1:0-5698 GCF_002874355.2 Shewanella sp. 10N.286.48.B5 | reverse complement strand
CTGGTCGCTGAAGAAGGCGATCTTTGGCTATGTGTACTTCGTTCAGTTATGGAATTTGGGTGTTTAACCGTCTGTCTCTGTCACTCAAACTCTGTTTTTCGCATTTATCGTGAAACGCTTTCGCGTTTTTCGTGCGCCGCTTCATTCACGATAAATTTGGTAATGAAATCAACTGGTTAAAAACACTTAAGCACATATTGATTATCTGTACCTTTGTTTGGTTTACGTTACGAATGATCAGCAACTCTGAAGCGTATGTTTTGGGAACAAAAAACAGAGACGAAACCACCGTTCAAGCTATCGCGAAGTCGCTCGCTTGTTCTTTATGGTGATGGGTGGCCTGACTATCATGCAGGCGTTTGGGCTCAGCTATCAGGCTTACTCACCTTTGGTGGTGTTGGTGGCTTGATTGTCGGTTTAGCGGCTAAAGATTTACTGTCGAACTTCTTCGGTGGCATGATGATTTACTTCGACCGCCCTTTTAAAGTCGGAGATTGGATACGCTCTCCCGACCGTCAAATCGAAGGGACCGTAGAACGCATTGGCTGGCGTATGACCATCATTCGCACCTTTGATAAGCGTCCTTTGTACGTTCCGAATTCTGTGTTCAGTAACATTGTGGTCGAGAACCCATCAAGAATGTTGAACCGCAGAATCAATGAGACCTTTGGGCTTCGTTATCAAGATGCAAACAAACTCGCTCTGATTGTGGATGACGTAAAAACCATGCTTGAAACGCACCCAGATATTGATGCCAAGCAGACACTGATCGTTAACTTTGATAAGTTCGGGCCATCAACGCTCAACTTCTTTATCTACACCTTTACAAAAACGGTCAACTGGGTGAGATACCACGAAGTTAAACAAGATGTTCTGTTGCAGGTGTTAGCGATTATTCATAAGCACAATGCTGATATCGCCTTCCCAACACAAACACTCAAGATTGAAGCGCAAGACATCAACGATTCTCAAGGTGTAATGAATTCCGCCCTGAGACTAATAGAAGCTCATCGATAAGCCATAAGCGTGGTAACATGGTGTTAGTAACCCTTTACGCCTAATTACCACTTTATGATTTTACCTGTCATTCTTAGCTGGCGGCTCTGGAAGCCGCCTCTGGCCATTGTCTCGCGAGCTCTACCCTAAGCAATTCCTCAACATTGCTGGCGAACAATCAATGCTTCAGCAAACGCTTCAACGCTTGCAAGGTCTTGAGGACTATCTAACGGATAGCAAGTGCGCTGCTCCATTCATTATCTGTAATGAAGAACACCGCTTTATTGCGGCTGAACAAGCTCGATCGGCTAACATCCAACATAGTGGTATTCTGCTGGAGCCCGTCGGTCGAAACACGGCTCCCGCCATCGCATTAGCGGCATTACAAGCCTTAGGTAAATCAACCAATAATGAGCAGGATGCATCAGACCCGATCTTATTAGTACTGGCTGCTGATCATCACATCGCTAACACCTCTGAATTCCAACAAGTGATCAGTCGTGGTGTTGATTATGCCGAACAAGGCAAACTGGTGACATTCGGAATAACCCCAATGCGCCAGAAACAGGTTATGGTTATATCAAACAGGGAAACCTCTTTCCCCTCTCGTTCAAACTGATACAGCGAATGGCAACAGAAACTACAGTCAACCCATCACGCCTATGCCATTGATTGCTTCGTTGAAAAACCTGATAAAGCAACTGCAGAAGAATACATAAGTTCAGAGCAATACTTGTGGAACAGCGGCATGTTCATGTTCAAGGCATCCAGCTACCTTGAAGAACTCGCTGAACATCACCCAGATATTTTAACGGCTTGCAAACTAGCTCTTTTCAAAGCAAAATACCGACCTCGACTTTATTCGTATCGACGCAGAAGCATTCAAAATAGCCCAAGTGACTCTATCGATTATGCCGTGATGGAAAAGACCTCACACGCCGCAGTGATCCCGATGGATGTTGGTTGGAATGATATTGGTTCGTGGTCTGCTATCTGGGACGTCAGTGATAAGGATGAGCACAACAACGTCATTGAAGGTGATGTGTTAACCGTCGACTCTCAGTACAACTACATTCATGCTGAGAATAAGCTTGTGGCGACGGTAGGCGTCGAAAACCTCATTATTGTAGAAACCAAAGACGCAATACTGGTTGCTAACAAGGACAAAGTCCAGGGTGTTAAATCGATTGTTAACCAACTCCACCAAGCTGGTCGAACAGAGCATCTTCAACACCGAGAGGTATTTAGGCCTTGGGGGAAATACGATGTTGTTGATTTAGGAAAGCGCGACAAAGTGAAGCGTATTACCGTGAAGCCTGGCCATAAGCTTTCGCTACAAAGGCATCATCACAGAGCTGAGCATTGGGTGGTGGTGGCAGGTACTGCAAAAGTAACCAATAACGACAAAACGTATTTAATCGAAGAAGATCACTCCACTTACATCCCTTTAGGTCATATTCACAGCCTAGAGAATCCAGGAGGCTCCCACTCGATGATTGAAGTACAAACAGGAGTCACTTGAGTGAAGACGATATCATCCGATATCAAGACAGCTATGGACGAGAAGTTTTAGACGACCATCAATCTAAAAGCACCACGGAATAAAGTGACGACTGCATAATGAAACCAACATTAGATCTCAGTTGCTTTAAGAACAACGATATTCGTGGCATCATCGGATCTCAAATCAGTGAGCCGTTCGCCTATTTGCTCGGCAAGGCATTTGGCGAATACACCCTATCCACGACACCTGAGACATCATTCGATGGCTTAGCTCAAGTGGTGATTGGTCGTGATAACCGAGAAACGTCCCCTTCATTACAAGAAGCCATGACCAAAGGCTTAATCGAGTCTGGGATAGCCGTCATAGACCTAGGTATGACTGGCACTGAAGAAGTCTACTTTGCGACTCGTCACCTAAAAGCGATTGGCGGAATACAAATCGCAACCAGCCATAACCCAATCAATTACAACGGAATGAAATTGGTAGGCGTAGGTGCCAGTCCGCTCAGTAAACATAGCGGTTTGAATGAGATAAAGCAGCGAATTCTCAATCTCGAGTCTAAGCTAGTTAACCTTTGCGATAACCCAACCGTGGCTCAGCACGCCGATGCTGAACATCTATCTACTTTACAACCTTATATCGACCACCTGCTTTCATATATAGCTCCTTCTAAACTGTTACCAATGAAAATTGTGGTGAACGCAGGAAACGGCGTTGCCGGGCATATAATAGATGCTTTAGAAGACCGCTTTACTGCACTCGATACCCCTATTACTTTTATCAAGGTTCAACATACACCTGATGGAAAATTCCCAAATGGCATTCCCAACCCATTGATTAAAGAAAATCAAACAGCGACTCGAAATGCAGTCTTAGAACATTCCGCAGATCTAGGAATTGCGTGGGATGGCGATTTCGACCGTTGTTTTCTTTGACGAAAAAGGCAATTACATTGAGGGTTATTATATTGTTGGTTTGTTAGCTGAAGCGATTCTTAATGAAGGAGCGTAACGCAACCGTATTGCACGACATGCGTATGACATGGAACACGATTGAAGTCGCCAAGCAACTTGATGGAAACGCTATTGCAGTTAAAGCTGGACACGCACTGATAAAAGAAAAAATGCGGCAAATCAACGCTATTTATGGCGGAGAAATGAGTGCTCACCATTATTTCCGTGATTTTGGTTACTGTGATTCAGGAATGATACCTTGGCTATTAGTTATCGAACTGGTCTCGAAAACTCAACAGTCCCTTTATCAATTGACTAGTGTCAGTATTAGTAAATTCCGTCATCTGGGGAGATAAATCGAAAAGTATCCAACCCAGATCTAGTCATAGCTTCGGTATTAGCATACTACCAAGACTGCGCCGTTTCGATCGATTACGTCGATGGTCTTAGTATGGATATGGGATCGTGGCGCTTCAATTTTTAAGACAATCGAATACAGAGCCATTAATACGTCTCAATGTAGAGACCAAGCAAAATCCAACTTTATTATCAGACAAAGTAAAAGAGCTACTGTCTTTTCTCGTATAAACGAGCTTAACCCCCAAACCTAGAGCCTAACCTAAGCGGTGTAACCCACATAAAAAGCCCTCATTAGTTTTCGCTAATGAGGGCTTTTTTATGTCTAAGCTACCTTTCGGTGGCTATTCTATTTATTACGACGCGCTTCAACAGCGTCTGCTAGTTGACGAAGTACTGTTTCAGTATCTTCCCAGCCAATACAAGCATCGGTAATAGACTGACCGTATGTTGCCGCCTTGCCATCAACCAAATCTTGACGACCTTCAACTAGGTGAGACAATCATCACACCGAAAATTGCTTTGTCTCCGCCAGCAACCTGTGCACTTACATCGTCAGATACGTTCATTTGACGTTTGAACTGCTTAGAGCTGTTTGCGTGGCTAAAATCAATCATTACTTTTTGTGGTAGACCAGACGCCGCCAGTTCCGCTTTGATCTTACCTACATGCTCAGCACTGTAGTTTGGCTCTTTACCGCCACGCAGAATGATATGACAATCAGGGTTACCTGCCGTTTCAACGATAGCTGAATGACCATACTTAGTCACTGATAAAAAGTGGTGAGAAGCACCTGCCGAACGAATCGCATCTGTTGCGATCTTGATGTTGCCATCAGTACCATTCTTAAAACCAACTGGACAAGACAGACCAGAAGCTAGTTCACGGTGAACTTGAGATTCAGTCGTACGTGCGCCAATTGCGCCCCAGCTAATTAGATCAGCCACATATTGAGGCGTAATCATATCTAGGAATTCACTTGCCGTTGGCATGCCAAGATCGGTTAGATCAAGCAGTAGTTTACGCCCTAAACGAAGACCATCGTTTAGTTTGAATGTATCATCCATGTACGGGTCATTAATTAGCCCTTTCCAACCAACAGTTGTACGTGGTTTTTCAAAGTAAACACGCATTACGATTTCAAGCTTATCGCCTAGTTCATCACGCAGTACTTTCAAACGTTTACCGTATTCAAGTGCCGCTTCTGTGTCATGAATAGAACATGGGCCTACGATAACAAGTAAGCGATCATCGCTGTCTTCTAAAATATTGTGAATCGCTTTACGGCTTTCAAAGGTTGTAGAAGAAGCAATTTCTGTCGCTGGAAACTTTTCTAAAACAGCAACAGGTGGTAATAACTCTTTTACTTTGTTAATTCTTACATCATCAGTCTGGAACATTGCTTACTTCTTCCTTTTTCTATCCTTGAGCTGAATGTACGTTGTCTCACGTAACTTTCTATCAGCACTAATCTTCTTGTTCCCTGTAACTTAACTAGTAAAAACTCTAGTTTCAATCACTAATTGAAAATAAACGCAATTTTTTTTGTGTTTTATATTTAAAACACCCTGTACAGCATTATTTACACGCTATCGATTGCGTAATTTATAGGGAAGGAAGAGCATCTATTCTGCATGTATGTAATAGACCTGCATCGCTTGATAAGGAGCAGCCCTAACGTCACCGAGAAAGCAGAAAAAGCGGAAAAGCGATGTATCATTCAAAACTCAAAACCAGTATGATTTTATAGTGTCGGATCTCTAACTGTACTCGAGCAAAGACCCTCTTTTCCACGCATCGATAAAATCATTTTCTCTTAAAAGGTTTGGATAGTAAAAATCCTTGTACTGCCTGACACCCTTTGCTTCGAACGTAATCCAGCTGACAT
>NZ_MCVG02000009.1:0-6906 GCF_002874355.2 Shewanella sp. 10N.286.48.B5 | reverse complement strand
ATATCGCTCGCATTCGCCAGCAGCTGCTCATCGGTAATGATGATAATGCCGTCTTCATTCATGGTGAATTCAACGTCAGGAGCAACCGCGGCATCATTGACAGGATTGACTGTGAGGTCAACACCTGCTGCCACTGTAGTGGTGCCATCAGAGACATCAAAGCGTAAGTCTAAGTCGCCATTAAAGTCCGCATCTGGGGTAATGGTAAAGCTGCCATCTGGGTTAGCAACGACGGTGGCGTTATCCCCTACTGATAGGTTTTCAGCAGTTAATGTATCGCCATCAACATCGGTTGCATTCGCCAGCAGTTGTTCTTGGCTTAGGGTAATTGAGCCATCTTCGTCCACTGAGTAAGCGACATTGCCATCAACTACAGGTGCGTCATTAACCGCCAGTGTAGTAATGCCTGCGGTGGTTTCAGCAGTGGCGCCGTCATCATCGATAACCACCACATCCAGGCTGATATCACCGTTGAAGTTCTCATTTGGTGAGAAGGTCACTGAGCCATCTTGGTTTTGCACCAAAATACCGTCGGTGCCTGAGTAGCTGACACTATCAAGTGAGACAGTGCCATCCACATCACTTGAGTTCGCTAATAACTGCTCAGCGCTAATGGTGATTTGGCCGTCTTCGTTGACTGTGTATGAGGTTGAACCCGCTACCGGTGCATCGTTGACATCCGTAACCGCGATATCGATGTTAGCTGGGGTCACAACGGTGCCATCACTGACACCAAACTCTAATTGCACATCACCATTGAAGTTTTCATTTGGCGCAAAGCTATGGGTACCATCACCGTTGTCGGTAAGCACACCGTCAGTGCCGCTGTACGTCACCGTGTCAACAGATAGGTTATCACCATCGATGTCGCTCGCACCTGCCAGCAGCTGCTCATCGGTAATGATGATAACGCCGTCTTCATTCATGGTGAATTCAACATCTGGCGCAACCGCGGCATCGTTAACTGGGTTAACGGTTAAATCAACGCCTGTCGCCACTGTAGTGGTGCCATCAGAGACATCAAAGCGTAAGTCTACATCGCCATTAAAGTCGGCATCTGGGGTAATCGTGAAGCTGCCATCGGGGTTAGCCACCACGGTAGCATTATCGCCTACGCTGAGGTTTTCAGCGCTTAGGCTGTCACCGTCGATGTCAGATGCATTAGCCAGTAATTGCTCTTGGCTGAGGGTAATTGAGCCATCTTCGTCCACTGAGTAAGCGACATTACCATCAACTACAGGTGCGTCATTAACCGCCAGTGTAGTGATGCCTGCGGTGGTTTCAGCAGTGGCGCCATCGTCATCGATAACCACCACATCCAGGCTGATATCACCGTTGAAGTTCTCATTGGGCGAGAAGGTCACTGAGCCATCTTGGTTTTGCACCAAAATACCGTCGGTGCCAGAATATGACACTGAGCCTAGGCTGACGGTGCCATCCACATCGCTTGAGTTCGCTAATAACTGCTCAGCGCTAATGGTGATTTGGCCGTCTTCGTTGACTGTGTATGAGGTTGAACCCGCTACCGGTGCATCGTTGACATCCGTAACCGCGATATCGATGTTAGCTGGGGTCACAACGGTGCCATCACTGACACCAAACTCTAATTGCACATCACCATTGAAGTTTTCATTTGGCGCAAAGCTATGGGTACCATCACCGTTGTCGGTAAGCACACCGTCAGTGCCGCTGTACGTCACCGTGTCAACAGATAGGTTATCACCATCGATGTCGCTCGCACCTGCCAGCAGCTGCTCGTCGGTAATGATGATAATGCCGTCTTCATTCATGGTGAATTCAACGTCAGGGGCAACCGCGGCATCGTTAACAGGGTTAACTGTGAGGTCAACGCCTGCTGCCACGGTAGTGGTGCCATCAGAGACATCAAAGCGTAAGTCTAAGTCGCCATTAAAGTCTGCATCTGGGGTAATCGTAAAGCTGCCATCGGGGTTAGCCACAACGGTGGCATTATCGCCTACTGAGAGGTTTTCAGCAGTTAATGTATCGCCATCAACATCGGTTGCATTAGCTAGTAATTGCTCTTGGCTGAGGGTAATTGAGCCATCTTCGTCCACTGAGTAAGCGATATTACCATCAACTACAGGTGCGTCATTAACCGCCAGTGTAGTGATGCCTGCGGTGGTTTCAGCAGTGGCGCCATCGTCATCGATAACCACCACATCCAGGCTGATATCACCGTTGAAGTTCTCATTGGGCGAGAAGGTCACTGAGCCATCTTGGTTTTGAACCAGGATACCGTCGGTGCCAGAATATGACACTGAGCCTAGGCTGACGGTGCCATCCACATCGCTTGAGTTCGCTAATAACTGCTCAGCGCTAATGGTGATTTGGCCGTCTTCGTTGACTGTGTATGAGGTTGAACCCGCTACCGGTGCATCGTTGACATCCGTAACCGCGATATCGATGTTAGCTGGGGTCACAACGGTGCCATCACTGACACCAAACTCTAATTGCACATCACCATTGAAGTTTTCATTTGGCGCAAAGCTATGGGTACCATCACCGTTGTCGGTAAGCACACCGTCAGTGCCGCTGTACGTCACCGTGTCAACAGATAGGTTATCACCATCGATGTCGCTCGCACCTGCCAGCAGCTGCTCATCGGTAATGATGATAACGCCGTCTTCATTCATGGTGAATTCAACATCTGGCGCAACCGCGGCATCGTTAACTGGGTTAACGGTTAAATCAACGCCTGTCGCCACTGTAGTGGTGCCATCAGAGACATCAAAGCGTAAGTCTACATCGCCATTAAAGTCCGCATCTGGGGTAATCGTAAAGCTGCCATCGGGGTTAGCAACGACGGTGGCGTTATCCCCTACTGATAGGTTTTCAGCAGTTAATGTGTCGCCATCAACATCGGTTGCGTTAGCAAGCAGTTGTTCTTGGCTTAGGGTAATTGAGCCATCTTCGTCCACTGAGTAAGCGATATTACCATCAACTACAGGTGCGTCATTAACCGCCAGTGTAGTAATGCCAGCAGTGGTTTCAGCAGTGGCGCCGTCATCATCGATGATGGTGACATCCAGGCTTATTTCACCGTTGAAGTTTTCATTTGGCGAGAAGGTCACTGAGCCATCTTGGTTTTGAACTAGGATACCGTCAGTACCAGAGTAAGACACTGAGTCTAGGCTGACGGTGCCATCCACATCGCTTGAGTTCGCTAATAACTGCTCAGCGCTAATGGTGATTTGGCCGTCTTCGTTGACTGTGTATGAGGTTGAACCCGCTACCGGTGCATCGTTGACATCCGTAACCGCGATATCGATGTTAGCTGGGGTCACAACGGTGCCATCACTGACACCAAACTCTAATTGCACATCACCATTGAAGTTTTCATTTGGCGCAAAGCTATGGGTACCATCACCGTTGTCGGTAAGCACACCGTCAGTGCCGCTGTACGTCACCGTGTCAACAGATAGGTTATCACCATCGATGTCGCTCGCACCTGCCAGCAGCTGCTCATCGGTAATGATGATAACGCCGTCTTCATTCATGGTGAATTCAACATCTGGCGCAACCGCGGCATCGTTAACTGGGTTAACGGTTAAATCAACGCCTGTCGCCACTGTAGTGGTGCCATCAGAGACATCAAAGCGTAAGTCTACATCGCCATTAAAGTCGGCATCTGGGGTAATCGTGAAGCTGCCATCGGGGTTAGCCACAACGGTGGCATTATCGCCTACGCTGAGGTTTTCAGCGCTTAGGCTGTCACCGTCGATGTCAGATGCATTAGCCAGTAATTGCTCTTGGCTGAGGGTAATTGAGCCATCTTCGTCCACTGAGTAAGCGACATTACCATCAACTACAGGTGCGTCATTAACCGCCAGTGTAGTGATGCCTGCGGTGGTTTCAGCAGTGGCGCCATCGTCATCGATAACCACCACATCCAGGCTGATATCACCGTTGAAGTTCTCATTGGGCGAGAAGGTCACTGAGCCATCTTGGTTTTGCACCAAAATACCGTCGGTGCCAGAATATGACACTGAGCCTAGGCTGACGGTGCCATCCACATCGCTTGAGTTCGCTAATAACTGCTCAGCGCTAATGGTGATTTGGCCGTCTTCGTTGACTGTGTATGAGGTTGAACCCGCTACCGGTGCATCGTTGACATCCGTAACCGCGATATCGATGTTAGCTGGGGTCACAACGGTGCCATCACTGACACCAAACTCTAATTGCACATCACCATTGAAGTTTTCATTTGGCGCAAAGCTATGGGTACCATCACCGTTGTCGGTAAGCACACCGTCAGTGCCGCTGTACGTCACCGTGTCAACAGATAGGTTATCACCATCGATGTCGCTCGCACCTGCCAGCAGCTGCTCGTCGGTAATGATGATAATGCCGTCTTCATTCATGGTGAATTCGACATCAGGTGCTACCGCGGCATCGTTAACGGGATTGACTGTGAGGTCAACACCTGCTGCCACTGTAGTGGTGCCATCTGAGACATCAAAGCGTAAGTCTAAGTCGCCATTAAAGTCGGCATCTGGGGTAATCGTGAAGCTGCCATCGGGGTTAGCCACCACGGTAGCATTATCGCCTACGCTGAGGTTTTCAGCGCTTAGGCTGTCACCGTCGATGTCAGATGCATTAGCCAGTAATTGCTCTTGGCTGAGGGTAATTGAGCCATCTTCGTCCACTGAGTAAGCGACATTACCATCAACTACAGGTGCGTCATTAACCGCCAGTGTAGTGATGCCTGCGGTGGTTTCAGCAGTGGCGCCATCGTCATCGATAACCACCACATCCAGGCTGATATCACCGTTGAAGTTCTCATTGGGCGAGAAGGTCACTGAGCCATCTTGGTTTTGCACCAAAATACCGTCGGTGCCAGAATATGACACTGAGCCTAGGCTGACGGTGCCATCCACATCGCTTGAGTTCGCTAATAACTGCTCAGCGCTAATGGTGATTTGGCCGTCTTCGTTGACTGTGTATGAGGTTGAACCCGCTACCGGTGCATCGTTGACATCCGTAACCGCGATATCGATGTTAGCTGGGGTCACAACGGTGCCATCACTGACACCAAACTCTAATTGCACATCACCATTGAAGTTTTCATTTGGCGCAAAGCTATGGGTACCATCACCGTTGTCGGTAAGCACACCGTCAGTGCCGCTGTACGTCACCGTATCAACAGATAGGTTATCACCATCGATGTCGCTCGCACCCGCCAGCAGCTGCTCATCGGTAATGATGATAATGCCGTCTTCATTCATGGTGAATTCAACGTCAGGAGCAACCGCGACATCATTGACAGGATTGACTGTGAGGTCAACACCTGCTGCCACTGTAGTGGTGCCATCAGAGACATCAAAGCGTAAGTCTAAGTCGCCATTAAAGTCCGCATCTGGGGTAATGGTAAAGCTGCCATCTGGGTTAGCAACGACGGTGGCGTTATCCCCTACTGATAGGTTTTCAGCAGTTAATGTATCGCCATCAACATCGGTTGCATTCGCCAGCAGTTGTTCTTGGCTTAGGGTAATTGAGCCATCTTCGTCCACTGAGTAAGCGACATTGCCATCAACTACAGGTGCGTCATTAACCGCCAGTGTAGTAATGCCAGCAGTGGTTTCAGCAGTGGCGCCGTCATCATCGATAACCACCACATCCAGGCTGATGTCACCGTTGAAGTTCTCATTTGGCGAGAAGGTCACTGAGCCATCTTGGTTTTGAACTAGGATACCGTCAGTACCAGAGTAAGACACTGAGTCTAGGCTGACGGTGCCATCCACATCGCTTGAGTTCGCTAATAACTGCTCAGCGCTAATGGTGATTTGGCCGTCTTCGTTGACTGTGTATGAGGTTGAACCCGCAACCGGTGCATCGTTGACATCCGTAACCGCGATATCAATGTTAGCTGGGGTCACAACGGTGCCATCACTGACACCAAACTCTAATTGCACATCACCATTGAAGTTTTCATTTGGCGCAAAGCTATGGGTGCCATCACCGTTGTCGGTAAGCACACCGTCAGTGCCGCTGTACGTCACCGTATCAACAGATAGGTTATCACCATCAATATCGCTCGCATTCGCCAGCAGCTGCTCATCGGTAATGATGATAATGCCGTCTTCATTCATGGTGAATTCAACATCTGGCGCAACCGCGGCATCGTTAACTGGATTGACTGTGAGGTCAACACCTGCTGCCACTGTAGTCGTGCCATCTGAGACATCAAAGCGTAAGTCTAAGTCGCCATTAAAGTCGGCATCTGGGGTAATGGTAAAGCTGCCATCTGGGTTAGCAACGACGGTGGCGTTATCCCCTACTGATAGGTTTTCAGCGCTTAGGCTGTCACCATCAACATCGGTTGCATTCGCCAGCAGTTGCTCTTGGCTTAGGGTAATTGAGCCATCTTCGTCCACTGAGTAAGCGACATTGCCATCAACTACAGGTGCGTCATTAACCGCCAGTGTAGTAATGCCAGCAGTGGTTTCAGCAGTGGCGCCGTCATCATCGATGATGGTGACATCCAGGCTGATGTCACCGTTGAAGTTTTCATTTGGCGAGAAGGTCACTGAGCCATCTTGGTTTTGAACTAGGATACCGTCAGTACCAGAGTAAGACACTGAGTCTAGGCTGACGGTGCCATCCACATCGCTTGAGTTCGCTAATAACTGCTCAGCGCTAATGGTGATTTGGCCGTCTTCGTTGACTGTGTATGAGGTTGAACCCGCAACCGGTGCATCGTTGACATCCGTAACCGCGATATCAATGTTAGCTGGGGTCACAACGGTGCCATCACTGACACCAAACTCTAATTGCACATCACCATTGAAGTTTTCATTTGGCGCAAAGCTATGGGTGCCATCACCGTTGTCGGTAAGCACACCGTCAGTGCCGCTGTACGTCACCGTATCAACAGATAGGTTATCA
>NZ_MCVG02000008.1:0-7343 GCF_002874355.2 Shewanella sp. 10N.286.48.B5 | reverse complement strand
CCTTGTACTTCGTTCAGTTACCGGAAGGTGGGTGTTTAACCAACTGATTCATCAGTTCTCACACTGACGTTTTCGCATTTATCGTGAAACGCTTTCGCGTTTTTCGTGCGCCGCTTCAACCAAACATCGTGGCAAATGGTCGTCATCTTTGTAGCGCCTGCGTTGTGTTATGAGATCATCTTTAATGATCAAGTTAGACAAAACGTAACAGATGAAACTGACTTTATTCTAACGCTCTCTAACGATGCGTGGTTCGGCCGTTCGATTGGACCATTGCAACATATGGAAATCGCACAGATGCGTGCTCTGGAGCTTGGGAAGCCGCTAATTCGCTCGACCAACAATGGTGTAACGGCAGTAACGGATCACAAAGGCAAGATCATCAAACAAATACCGCAGTTTGAAACGGCAGTATTGAAAGCTGAACTCATTTCAACGGATGGTCAAACCCCTTATCACGTGGTTGGTACTTGGCCACTGTATATCTGGGCATTGCTGAGTTTGGTGGCGGGCTGGTTTATGAAAGACAAAGAACAAGACTAGATTCGAGATCAAGTGATGTTGAGGGTTGGCTGATTGGGTCAACCCTTTTTTATTGCTGCGGTTTAATATGGTTCAGGAATTTATGGCTTAAGCGCTTTACGGCTAAACCCTGTCGAGCCACATTTAATACACGGAATAATCGTCGTTGGGTGGTTATATTCGGTTTGATGCCCACACTCATCACAAACGAGTGTCCGAGGCAATAACCTCATCCGCTTGATACAAGCCTTGATGTTCTAAGTCTTGAAACAGTTCAACCCATTCCACCTTAGTGCAATCAGTGATATCCAACAGCCCTTGCCAGATAGAATCTGTGATCATCAAATAAAATGGACCACCTTTACTCTCTTCATAGCTTTCGGAAAACTCTTTTAAATCCGATTTCACGTAAGCGGAAATCAACGACAGCTCGTCTTTGGTCATGTCATTGGCTGCTTTCGCATACTTACCTGACGTTTCTATTTTGTTGTTAAGCTCTTCAGGACTATGCTTCAGCGTTTCTATCACCTCTTCGACGACTTCTTCATAGAGTGCTTTTTTCTTCGGCATAACGACCTCTAAGATGACCGGCTTTATCTTAGTGAACGGGCCTGCCATTAAGCGACCAGTTCCTAACAAACAAATGCAATTCATACCCTTAAGTATAGCTGTCCTAAGTAATTCGGTTGAATTTACACGCAATCAACCACGCTGCAACTGCAAGTATGAAGAGTATAACTATTGTTGTACTAAGCTCCTTTAGGTATTCTATGACGATCTGTAAGATTCTGTTCTAACCGAACTCACAAATTCCAAGATAACCGGATACCATCGATGCAAGAACAATATAACCCGCAAGAGATTGAACAAAAGGTTCAACAACACTGGGATGACAACGAGACTTTCGTTGTAAGTGAAGACCCAAATAAAGAAAAATTCTACTGTCTTTCTATGTTCCCGTACCCAAGTGGCCGACTGCATATGGGTCACGTGCGTAACTACACCATCGGTGATGTGGTATCTCGTTTCCAACGTCTACAAGGCAAAAACGTAATGCAGCCAATCGGTTGGGATGCATTCGGCCTACCTGCAGAAAACGCAGCTGTAAAAAACAACACAGCGCCTGCTCCGTGGACTTACGAAAACATCGAATACATGAAAAACCAGCTTAAACTTTTGGGCTTTGGTTACGACTGGAAACGTGAATTCGCAACGTGTACACCTGAGTACTACCGTTGGGAACAAGAGTTCTTCACTAAACTTTACGAACAAGGCCTAGTGTACAAGAAGACTTCTTCTGTTAACTGGTGTCCAAACGACCAAACAGTTCTTGCGAACGAGCAAGTAGAAGACGGTTGCTGCTGGCGTTGTGATACTCCAGTAGAACAAAAGAAGATTCCACAGTGGTTCATTAAGATCACTGAGTACGCTCAAGAGCTACTAGACGATCTAGACAACCTTGAAGGTTGGCCTGAAATGGTTAAGACCATGCAGCGCAACTGGATCGGTCGCTCTGAAGGTGTTGAGCTATCTTTCGCTGTCAACGGTGAAGAAGCGCCACTAGAAGTTTACACAACTCGTCCAGACACACTAATGGGTGTTTCTTATGTTGGTATCGCTGCAGGTCACCCACTTGCAGAGAAAGCATCACAGAACAACCCTGAGCTTGCAGCATTCGTTGAAGAATGTCGTAACACCAAAGTGGCTGAAGCAGAACTAGCAACGATGGAAAAGAAAGGTATGGATACTGGCCTAACGGCTATCCACCCTCTTAACGGTCGTGTTGTTCCTGTTTACGTAGCTAACTTCGTTCTTATGGATTACGGCACAGGTGCTGTAATGGCGGTTCCTGCTCACGATCAACGTGACTACGAATTCGCAACTAAGTACGGCATCGATATCATCCCAGTAATCAAGCCAGAAGATGGTTCTGAGCTAGATGTGTCTGAAGCAGCTTACACTGAGAAAGGTGTACTGTTCGATTCTGGTGAATTCGATGGTCTTGCATTCCAAGAAGCATTCGATGCAATCGCTGCGAAGCTTGAAGCTGAGGGCAAAGGTAAGAAAACAGTAAACTTCCGTCTACGTGACTGGGGTGTATCTCGTCAGCGTTACTGGGGTGCTCCAATCCCAATGGTAACCACTGAAGATGGTGAAGTTCACCCAGTACCAGCAGACCAACTGCCCGTTATTCTTCCAGAAGACGTGGTAATGGATGGCGTAACTAGCCCAATCAAGGCTGACAAGTCTTGGGCTGAAACAACATTCAATGGCGAACCAGCGCTACGTGAAACTGATACGTTCGATACGTTCATGGAATCTTCATGGTACTACGCACGTTACTGTTCACCACAAGCTGACGATATTCTAGATCCAGAGAAAGCAAACTACTGGTTGCCAGTTGACCAATACGTTGGTGGTATTGAGCACGCATGTATGCACCTGCTTTACTCTCGTTTCTTCCCAAGCTTCTTCGTGATGCGGGTTACGTGACATCTGATGAACCGTTCAAGCAACTTCTATGTCAAGGCATGGTTCTCGCTGACGCGTTCTACCACACGAACGAGAAAGGCACGAAAGAATGGATTGCTCCAACTGACGTGACTATCGACCGTGACGCGAAAGGTCGCATTGAAAAAGCAATCGACAACCAAGGCCGCGACGTTGAGCACTCAGGCATGATCAAAATGTCTAAGTCTAAGAACAACGGTATCGACCCACAAGAGATGGTAGACAAGTACGGCGCTGATACAGTACGTCTATTCATGATGTTTGCATCGCCTGCAGACATGACACTTGAGTGGCAAGAGTCTGGCGTTGAAGGCGCAAACCGCTTCCTTAAGCGTGTTTGGAAACTGGTTCACGCTCACTCTGCTAAAGGTGCGGCTGAATCTGTTGACGCTTCTGCGCTATCTGGTGATCAGAAAGCACTTCGTCGTGATATCCACAAGACTATCGCGAAAGTAACGGACGATATCGGCCGTCGCCAAACATTCAACACTGCCATCGCTGCGATCATGGAACTGATGAACAAGCTAGCGAAAGCACCTCAAGAATCTGTACAAGATCGTGCAATTCTTGATGAAGCGCTAAAAGCAGTGGTTCGCATGCTTTACCCAATGACTCCACACATCTCTTACGAAATGTGGATTGCACTTGGTGAATCAAACGTAGACTCAGCAACATGGCCAACTTTCGATGAGAAAGCGCTAGTTGAAGACGAGAAGACTATCGTTGTAATGATCAACGGTAAGCTACGTGCGAAGCTAACGGTTGCAGCTGACGCAACAGAAGAGCAAGTTCGTGAGCTTGGTCTAAACGATGAGAACGCTAAGAAGTTCCTAGATGGCTTAACTATTCGTAAAGTTATCTTCGTACCTGGCAAGCTTCTGAACATCGTAGCTAACTAATATTAGTTAACTAACATTGGCTAACTAACTAGTTGCAGATTAAAGCGAACTATCTTTAGTCTGCACATATAACTGCTGAAGCGAACTTATTTTGTTTTCAGTAGTCTTTAGACAGGGTGCAACATTGCCCTGTCTACTTATTTAAGTGCTTTAGACTCAGAGCCCTACGATTCGAAAGCTCTAAAGCCCTTAAATCAGTATTCTACCTTCATGAGAACCATCAAATAATGCGCCTGATTTCACTATCTTCATTGAAAGTTACTATTGTTGTTTTAACCGTTAGCCTGCTAAGTGCCTGTGGTTTCCACCTACGTGGTGATTACTCCGTACCAGAAGAACTCAACAAAGTCTCTGTGACCAGTTACGACCAATACAGTACGTTCACGCGTATGATGAAGGGTCAGCTGCGTATGAACGATGTAGAAATTGTGCCACCAGCAGAGAACACACCTAACGCATATTATTAGTGAGAGGTGTTGGCGAGCGTACTCTGTCTCTTTACCAAAATACTCGTGCAGCAGAAAAAGAACTGACGCTCAACGCATCATATCGAGTAACTATTCCTGATCTAGGATCAAAAACATTCTCAACTAGTGTGACTCGTAGCTGCCTTGATAACCCGCTAACAGCACTCGCAAAATCGGTTGAACGAGACATGATTGAAGATGAGATGCCTGAGCTTGCGTCAAGCCAGATCCTTCGTCAGATGGCTCGATTGAAAGCGAACATTGCAGCAGGTAGCATGGATCTACAAGCTCTAGAAAACGTTCAAGTAAAAGAGCTAGAAAAGCAGTACAACATCAAGAACATCGAAATTGACGACGTTGAGATCGACGCCAGTACAGCACCTGATGCTAAGCCTAGCGTAACGGTTGAGCAATAGGTTTATTCGATGCGTATTTTTGCCGATCGTTTATCTGAGCAACTTGCTAACCAGTTAAGCAACGTTTACCTAATTTTTGGTAATGAGCCTTTGCTGCTGCAAGAAAGCCGAGAAGCGATTCAAAAAACAGCCAAAGAGCAAGGCTTCGAAGAGCGTCACCGTTTTGCGATTGATAATAGCCTTGACTGGAATCAAGTCTATGACTGCACTCAAGCATTAAGCCTATTTTCAAGTCGCCAGATCATCGAACTTGAGCTGCCTGAGTCTGGGGTTAACGCTGCGATTGCGAAAGAGTTACTCGCGATTTCTGAGCATATTCACAACGATATTTTATTGATATTGGTTGGCACTAAGCTGACGAAAGCCCAAGAAAATGCAAAATGGTTCAAAGCACTCTCGAATCAAGGGCATTGGGTAAGCTGTTTAACTCCTGATGTCAGCCGCTTGCACTCAGTTTGTCCAAGCGCGTTGTCGTCAGGTTGACCTATTACCCGATCCTGAAGCGATTCAAATGCTCGCTCAATGCACGAGGCAACCTCTTCGCCTAACTCAAAAAGCCTTGAAAAGCTCGCTCTTCAGTATCCTGATGGAAAACTCACGTTAGTCCGACTTGAAGAGTCACTCAGCCGACATAACCACTTTGACGCCATTCCATTGGAGTGATGCGTTATTGGCTGGCAAAGGTAACCGTGCACAAGGAATTCTGCGTCAGTTAGAAGCCGAAGGTGTCGAACCCGTCATCTTGCTGCGTAGCATACAGCGTGAGCTTGCTCTGCTATTACAAATGCAGCAACAAATGAAACAGATGCCAATCGGGCAGGTTTTTGACAAGCACCGTAGATGGCAATCTAAGAAACCTCTTTATAACGCAGCGCTAACAAGAGGTTCGATTTCTCGATTACACTCCCTGTTTGCGTTGCTCACTCAAGCTGAATTGATGACAAAAACCCAATATGAACAGTCGCCTTGGCCACTAATTCATCAGTTAAGCGTAGAGTTTTGTATCCCTTCGATATACCGTTTCACGCATAAAAGCGTGTTATATTCTAGGGTCAAAATACCCTAAACAAAGCTAAATTCAGATTAAAGGAACACCCAGTGTTACGTGAAGAACTAAAAGACTTTCTTGCAGACAAAGCCGACGACATGAAAGCAGAATCGATTGTAACTATCGATGTAGAAGGCAAATCAAGTGTGACTGATTTCATGATTGTTTGTACTGGCACTTCTAAGCGCCACGTTGCCTCTATTGCACAACATGTCGCAGATGAAGTAGAAAAGTAGGTCTACAACCGCTCGGTATGGACGGACAAAAAGAAGGTGAGTGGGTTGTCCTAGATATGGGTACGAGCATGCTTCACGTTATGCAAGAAGAGCATCGTGAGCTGTACCAACTAGAAAAACTTTGGAGCTAAGCATTGAAAATCCAACTGATTGCTGTTGGCACTAAAATGCCAAAGTGGGTAGAAGAAGGCTTTCAAGAGTATCGCCGTCGCTTCCCTCACGACATGCCATTAGAGCTCATAGGATCACTGCAGGCAAACGTGGCAAAAATGCCGATATTGCACGTATCCTTCAAAAGAAGGTGGCTTGATGTTGGCTGCGGTTCCAAAGGTAATCGAATTGTCACGCTCGATATCCCAGGTAGAAAATGGGATACGCCACAGCTTGCTGAGCAATTAGAAAAGTTGGAAATTGGATGGACGTGATGTCCATCATTGGAAGGGCCTGAAGGATTAGCCCCTGCATGTAAAGCAGCCGCGGATCAAAGCTGGTCTTTGTCAGCACTGACCTTACCTCATCCATTTAGTACGCGTTATCATGGCTGCAAGCTTGTATCGAGCTTGGAGCATCACTGCTAACCACCCGTACCACCGAGAATAAGCGTTAATGTTACGTAAACGTAGCCAAATCCGTGACTACAAAGCAGAAGCACGACTATTCACTAGCCGTGCTTTTGTTGCGTTTATAGGGATCATGATCATGATGACTATGTTGATTGTTAACCTGTATAACGTTTCAGGTCAACCAATATCAGAGCTAAAACTCGATCGAATGACAACCGAATAAAGGTTGTGCCTATCGCGCTTAATCGCGGTCTGATTTACGATCGAAACGGAGTGCTCCTTGCGGAAAGCCGCGGTTTTCAACCTAGAGATCATCCCAGAAAAAATTAAAGATATGGATGACACGCTCATCCGTTTACAAGCCTTAATTGAGATTCCTCCTGAACGTATCGAGCGTTTTAATCGTGATCGTCGTAATTCACGACGCTTTAAGTCGGTACCGATTCTTAATCAGCTCACTGAAGAACAAGTAGCCGTTTCAGTCAACCAGCATAAATTTCCAGGCGTAGAAGTCACCGGAACTTTAAAACGTTTCTATCCTTATGGTGATGTTCTCACCCACGTAATTGGCTATGTCTCGCGAATCAACGATCGCGACATGCAACGTCTAGTTCGAGAAGAAAAAGACGCCAACTACCAAGCCACTCGTGACATTGGAAAGCTCGGTATTGAACGCTATTG
>NZ_MCVG02000007.1:0-7786 GCF_002874355.2 Shewanella sp. 10N.286.48.B5 | reverse complement strand
TGGATTACCTGCTGATTGTCCTTTACCCAATGGGCTTGCATGGTGCTGCGTTGGCTACTGTGACGTTCTCAAACCTTAGTCGTGATATTAGGCGGCAGTTATTTTATGTCGAGTAAATCGAATGCTAAATTACAATTTTCTTTGAATGTCATTAACGTTAAGACTATGGGTTCTATAATGGCATTGGGCTTATCCAGTTTGTTTATGTTCATGTATTTTAGCTTTATTATTGCCTTACATAACTACTCATTCATGGTTTACGGCTCGGCTGTGCATGTCGCCGCCTTCGCGATTATCGGCTATATCGCCACAATGTTTTATCTCATAGCAGAAGGGATTGCTGGGGGTATGCAGCCACCGGTAAGTTATTATTACGGCAAAAAACAAATAACCAAAGATCCATTACTTCGTTCAGTTGCCAGGATTTGGGTGTTTAACCGAGTCTTGTGTCCCAGTTACCACTGGTTTTCGCATTTATCGTGAAACGCTTTCGCGTTTTTCGTGCGCCGCTTCACCGATGTTATAAATTCTTCCCATTACGGCTTGTTGAGGGGAGGTCACATCAATGTTGCCGACCAAAAATGTCTTCTTGTACTGACTTTCATGGCAAGCATTTGCCGAAGGATAGATGTCGATCCTTGCGGTGATCATTAGGTTGCCACCGCGAGTCTTTACTTTATCAACCAATATGTAGCGTACTTCGTGATTAGTAAACTGGAACTCTTTTTTACTCGCATCCAGATAAGGCGTGAGGTTGGAGATACTACCGATATCAGCACCAGAGAACTGAACCGCTTTATATACCGCGTCTTCCAGAGCGTGGACTCTTGCGGATTCTTCCGACGATACGATGGCTGCTGTACCGGTAACCTCATACCAAGAGGCATGAGCACTGAAGCTTATGGTTATCAGTGAACTTATTGAAAATAAGTAAGAAATTATTTTTTTCATCTATTCGTTACCAGTTGGGTATAAATATTGCTTAACAAATAACTGCAAGCTTGAAGCTGACTTAAGTGCGTTTTTCTTAATCTGAACTATTAACGAAAAGCAAAGACTGTTCCAACATTGTAATCCATTGAAAAGAATAATGGTGAGAACATATTGGAACAGGCAGCACTAAAACTATCTGGAGATTAGATAATGAAAAAATGGCTCGTAGTTATGAGTGTCGTGTTACTGACATCATGCGCTTATTCAGAAATCTATAACGGCAAGTCTGAATATTCAGGCAGTCAGTTTATGTTGATGGACAGCCCTCGTCACACCATGGATTTTTTCGTGGAAAGTATGACCGAAGATTTAATCGTGTCGAATACGAGTATCTCCAGCAAGAACTTTTCCGGTTGCGATTACCTCGTTTGTTGATCTACAACACATGGATACAACCAACTGGCTAGGAAATTCGGTATCGGAAGGTTTCATTCATCGAGTTTCAGCGTCGTGGCTTCAAGGTTGTCGATTTTAAAACGACGGGTTCTATCCAGGTAACTCACACCGGTGACTTTGCGTTAAACCGTGATTGGAAAGATTTAGCTCAAGAGCAAGACCGTCCAATACGTGCAAACAGGGACTATGCTTCGCCAAGAGGGTGGTGTTCTAGTTAACGCTCGTGTAGTTGGAATGCAAACTCGTATTGTGGTTTGCTTCTGCACAAGGCTTCTTGCCGGCAGACCGTATTGGTCGTGACCTTGATACTCTGAACAGTATTCGAACTCAAGATGGCGTTATTATTCGTTCTGACACACGATCAGCCGGCCTTACACTGGTATTCTTCGCCCTTAGGAGTTCGAGATGAAGAAGTTAATATTTGTTGTTGCCGCTTTATTGCTTGTTGGTTGTCAGCCACTGCAAAGTATGAGGCCTGATGATTTCTTGGTTGCGGTTGGTTACGCGAGTATCAGTGAGCAAAAAGGTCGTAACGACGAAGAAGAGCGCATCCGTGCGATGAGAGCCTCTAAGATTGACGCTTATCGTGAGCTTGCTGAACAGGTTTACGGTATGGGGTAACCGGCGAAGCTGAACTTGAAGATCAACGCCTTGGTACTGAACGAACTTCAGGTGCGGTTGATGGTGTTATTCGTGGCGCAGAAGTAGTACACGTAGTTACCCTGTGGGTGATAGTTATGTAACTGGAACATCAATTAGATATTCGTAAGATGGACCAACTACGTAATTACGGTGAAGTGCCAGGCTGTGCCAGAAAAGAGACAACAAACGCTATTCTAGTGTGTATGATCTCTTAGGAAACTGTAGGTTAATGATCATCGAAGTTCTGTTTATCTAGTTAAAAGATTACCCAGTTATATGAGTTGCCACTCGTTTTCCAGATGGCGTAGCAGCAATTGATAACTGACGTAAATAAAAAAGCGGCAAGTATGAAGATACTTGCCGCTTTTTTGTATCGATTTTGTCAGGGCGCTCAAAGGCTGATTAGACGTTTTGATAAAGAATAGCGACAGGAATGGTCTGGGAGATACAGATACAGATACAGATACAGATACAGATACAGATACAGATACAAGCAGAAGGTTAATGGGGGTATTACTGAAGAAGGGAGGCTTAACTAGGCTTTTACGTTGGTTCCCAGCGTAGAAATCTTTGTATGCGTTTGACCACCGGCATTGTAGGTCATGCCAATTTTACCGTGGCTTTGTTGCATCATATTACTGAGTTTTTTGAAGCTAAGGTGTGCTCGATTCAAGGCTTCGCCATTAACCAGGTTCGCTTGATGGCAATCGTGCACTATGGACTTGATGGTTGCGACTAACTGAGCTAGTTCAGAGTTCTCGGTCAGTTCTGAGATATTGGTATGGGCTGCGATTCGTTGATCGGTTGACCTTAGTTGTTCAACTAGGACCACTTTTTCTTTGGCGATTCTCTCAATATCGTTTGATTGTCGGCTCGTAATCGCGGTTTTTCTCTGAACTTAATAATTCAGATAAGGCTTTGGCATTTTGAAGTTGAAAATTAACTAAATCTGCTAGTGCCGCCATAACGTAAACCTATTCATAACCTCGTGTGCTTTTTAAGAGCAATCACTTTAATCAAAAGTGATAGTTGGCTTAAAGACCTTTAATTCATCTTCGAACTTGATCATATTGTCTGCCAGTTTTTCTGGATCGACAGTGTATGAACCGTTCGCAATCGCTTCTTTGATCGCCGCAACTTTTACAGAGTCAAAACTCGGTTGTGCCGCCATATCTTGGTGGAGTTGACCAATGGCTTTGCCTTGTTGGCTAAGCGAAACCGCATCTTTGCTTGCTGGTGATTTAGTTGATACATCAGAGCGTGATGCCTCAGAGCTAGAATCAGAGCGTACTGCTGATCGGTTGGGGGTCGTTAGGGTTTGCCCTGAACGAATATTATCAATGCCTGCCATAGTTAAGCCTTTTTCTTCAAAAATGGGAACCTGTACAGTCATTATCGACCATGGGTTCGAATACTTTAGCAATTTTTAGCTCAATAGTCGAAAAGGGACAAAACACTGTAGCCGTTATATTTGGCGTTAAGAGTGGAGAGAGCAAAATGGCTAACGATACCGTCAATTTAGAAGTAGAGAGTTAAAAGTAAACCGTGACTTCAGACATGACTGGTAACAATACCTTCAATTATACGTTGTGATTTATCATTTTTCACTCTTACTTGATCGCCCATTGAGCCATCCGTAAGTGCAGTACCTTTAGTGGTAATGGTCATGCCACCTTTAACTGCCTGTATGATAACCTTCTCATTTCGGCAAACGACACAAATATCGCCTCTTTCAACGACATCACCCGGTCTTAGGGTTCTTTTTCTTCTTTTGGCACCGATAACCTGTTGTGGGTTGGTGAAACCTTGGCGGCGAAATTTGTTAAGAGAAATCATGTCGGTAGTCACATCGTATTGACCGACAATCTCGCCTCTTGCAATTGAGCGCGTGGTGGTGACGAGTGGGACTGACATTGATAAGCGTACGGGCACATAAACTCGCCACTCGTCAGGAATGCATTGCACTAAAACCGTAATGCTACTGCGGGTATTGGTGGTGGTTGATGCGCTAGTTTCAAGCGGTACTGGACAGTCTGTTGCTTTAATTCTTGAGTCAACATTTGCTGAATTAACAAAGAGTTCGCCGCCTTGTGGCTGCTCAACCGTATCATGGATGTGTTGCTCGGCCGCAGACTGGATCATTTCAATTTGCTCTGGAGTCGCAGCTTGCACAAAAAAACTAAACAATATTGATAAAATGCCGATAAACTTAGCGACAGTTTTAAAAGTAGCTCTACATTGCTATGGAAAGAGGTGGCAAATTTATTTTATAATATGTCATTCCGTTTCTCTGGTGGTTCGTAGCCTGCAGAGACTAACGCTTTTTATACAAAAAAGTTTGATATGGAGATGAGCTCATGACGGGTATTCTTGATTCGGTGAATCAGCGTACGCAACTCGTCGGTCAAAACCGATTAGAATTACTAACCTTTCGCCTAATGGGGCGTCAGCGCTACGCATTAATGTCTTTAAAGTAAAAGAAGTGCTTCAATGCCCTAAGCTGACAAAGATGCCAAACTTGAACCCACTGGTTAAAGGTGTAGCACACATTCGTGGTCAAACGATCTCTGTTATCGATTTGAGCTTAGCGTTGGTTGGCCGTCCTACAACGGATGTTGAAAAGTGTTTTGTGGTTATTTCTGAGTTTAACCGAACTATTCAAGGTTTCTTGGTCAGTTCAGTAGAGCGCATTATTCAACATGCACTGGGAGTCAATTCTTCCGCCGCCGGATGGCGCTGGTCGAGTCGAACTACCTGACAGCGGTAACTAATATCGATAATGAATTAGTTGAAATTCTTGATGTTGAAAAAATTCTTGCTGAAATTTCGCCTGTTGATGAAACAATGGACAGCAGAATTGCTGAAGAAATCGCAGAAGTAGAACAAGAGAAAGAATTGGTTCGCCGTATCTTGATTGCTGATGATTCAACTGTTGCTCGTAAGCAAGTTCAACGCGCCATTGAATCGATCGGATTTGAGGTTATCGCGGTGAAAGATGGTAAAGCCTATGAAAAGCTGGTGCAAATGTCATCAGAGGGTAGTATTTACGATCAAATTTCATTAGTGATCTCGGATATCGAAATGCCAGAGATGGATGGATACACGCTGACTGCTGAGATTCGTCGTCACGCCGAACTTAAAGATTTATACGTAATTTTACACTCATCCTTGAGTGGTGTATTTAACCAGGCCATGGTTGAGCGTGTTGGGGCGAACTCCTTCATTGCAAAATTCAACCCTGATGAGCTTGAGGCAGCGGTTAAAGCTGCGTTAACTAACTAAAAGAGACATTAATGACTGCTATAACAATAAGTGATCAAGAGTATCGCGATTTCAGCCGTTTTTTTAGAATCTCAATGTGGCATTGTATTAGGTGACAGCAAGCAATATTTAGTGCGCAGTCGTTTAAGCCCATTAGTAACGAAAGTTTAAGTTAGCTTCGTTATCTGATTTGTTGAGAGATGTAGTAACTGGTCGAAACCGTGAGTTGAGAGTGGCAGCTGTCGATGCCATGACGACGAACGAGACACTTTAGTCTCCGAGATACTTACCCGTTTGCTGTACTTGCGGATAAGCTACTACCGGAAATAGCGGCAAATAAACGACCTATTAAGATTTGGTCTGCAGCAAGCTCTTCAGGCCAAGAAGCATACTCAATGGCAATGACGATTCTTGAGACTCAAGCTCGCAAACCCGGGTATGTTGCCAAATGTATCGATTACCGCAACCGACATCTCTGCAAGTATGTTGGATATGTGCCGCACAGGCGCATACGACAACCTTGCATTGGGACGTGGACTTTCTCCCTGAGCGCCGTCGTACTTTCTTTGAAGATGCGGGCGATGGTCGTATGAAAGTCAAAGACAACGTTAAGCGCATGGTGAACTTCCGTCCACAAAACTTGATGGACAGTTATGCGTTATTAGGTAAGTTCGACATCATTTTCTGTCGTAATGTATTGATTTATTTTTCGCCAGACATGAAGTCAAAGGTACTTAACCAGATGGCAAACAGCCTCAATCCTGGTGGTTACTTGTTGTTGGGTGCATCTGAATCGTTAACAGGCTTAACGGATCGTTTTGAAATGGTTCGCTGTAATCCAGGCATCATCTACAAATTAAAGTAATGAGTGGCACCAGTATTAGGTGTAACGTTACTGTCTAACCCCAAAACCCAGCCAAGTGCTGGGTTTTCTTTTTCAGCTTAACCTATATCTTTAAGTCAGGAGTGACATTCCAACCCACTCTATTTTTTGGCTTGTATATTGCAAGTTTACCTACTAGTAACCTGTAAAAGTAATGGTCGGCCACTTTGTTTTAAAAGTTGGTATATATATTGCTTTGGTTATCTCATAACAGTCAGTTCTTGAGTTGAGGTTTACATGGCTATTTCTTTTGATAATGCTTTAGGCATTCACCAGCACACAGTTGGTGTACGTGAGCGTAACGCTGAGGTGCTTTCCACCAATATCGCGCAAGCGAACACGCCTGGGTATAAAGCAAAGGGACTAGATTTTAAGAAATCACTGCAAGCGGCAAGTTCTGGGGCAAGCATTGGTCTTAGCCGTACAGATGGTCGGCACATTTACACTGCCTCAACAACGGTGAACGGGGAAACGAAGTATCGAATTCCTACCCAACCTGATACAGGAGATGGCAATACGGTTGATTTGGATTTGGAAAGAAACCTTTTCATGCAAAACCAAATTAGGCATCAAGCCTCTCGACTTCTTAGGAAGTAAGTTCAAGAATTTAACTAAAGCGATTAAAGGGGAATAATTAGATGAGCTTATTTAATGTATTCAATGTGACCGGTTCTGCGATGAGTGCTGAATCTGTTCGTCTAAATACGACCTCGAGCAACCTTGCGAACGCAGACAGTGTAAGTAGTTCTGCTGAAGAAACTTACAAAGCTCGTCACGCAGTGTTTGGCGCTGAGTTAAATAAAGCACGCAATAGTGGTCACACTGTGCCGGTGAAAGTCTTAGGTATTGTGGAAAGCGATAAGCCGCTTAGTGCGGAGTACAACCCAGATCACCCACTAGCGAACAACGAAGGCTATATCTACAAGCCTAACGTGAACGTTATGGAAGAAATGGCAAACATGATTTCGGCATCACGTGCGTACCAAACGAACGTACAGGTTGCTGACTCGAGTAAACAAATGCTGCTGCGTACGCTGCAGATGGGTCAATAAGGATAAGGAGGTAGCATATGGCTGGAATCAACAACAATGTTGGTCAAAGCGGCTTGTCCTATGTTGACCAGCTGAAGAGTCTTCAAGATGGCGCTAAGAAGCCCGACGAAACAACAGGTAAGCAGGATCTTAAACAAGAAGATTTCTTATCTCTGTTGACTAAGCAACTTGCACAACAAGACCCTTTTAAGCCGGTTAGCAATGACCAGATGATTGCGCAAATGGCTTCATTTGCGACCGTAGATGGCATTGGTAAAATGAATACACAGTTTGAAAGCTTGAATTCATCAATGACTTCTAACCAAGCGCTTCAGGCCTCTTCTTTAGTAGGTCGTGATGTATTGGTTCCTGGTGCGGCAGGTGTGAAACCAGTGATGGCGGTATGGCGGCAATGGTTAAGCTCCCTCAAGCCATGGACAATGTAATGGTCCGTGTTGAGAACGAAGTTGGTCAGTTGGTTCGTACATTTGATATCGGTTCTAAACCATCAGGTGACACGCGTGTTGAATGGGACGGAAAAGACGAAGACGGTAACCCATTGCCGGCTGGTAAATACAAC
>NZ_MCVG02000006.1:0-10762 GCF_002874355.2 Shewanella sp. 10N.286.48.B5 | reverse complement strand
GTCTAATGACTCTGTTGCAGGGTGCCCATTTTGTTTTAGTTGAGCAATATAGCTCGGACTAATACTCAAAAGTACAGCTTCCAAAACAGAACAAATAAAAGAAACTCCAATGGCAATGGAGACGTAAATAGTTAGCAGCAGCATGTTTGCCCTTAAATTAAATTGTACGCTTTAGCAGCGATTCAGCGTGGATTATAGAGATAAAGTAGTGGTTAGGTCATCATTAATTTGCTCTCAGCCCTTTAAACAAGGGCTGCCATCGAAATTCAGTAACAAATTGTGAGTTATTACTCATATTATGGCTAAAAACTCCGGCATTAGAGCTAAAGATCGACGACAAACCTTTGCCAGATGGGGCATTTATGTTTTAGAGTGAATTGAATTCAAAAATACAAAGAAGGGAAACCTAAAATGAACAAGACTCAATTAATCGACTTTATTGCTGAAAAAGCGGACCTTTCTAAAGCACAAGCTAAAGCTGCTCTAGAAGCGACTCTTGGTGGTGTTACAGATGCTCTTAAAGACGGCGATCAAGTTCAGCTAATTGGTTTTGGTACTTTTAAAGTAAACCACCGTGCAGCTCGCACTGGTCGTAAACTCAAAACTGGTGATGAGATCCAAATCGCTGCGGCAAATGTTCCAGCATTTGTTGCAGGTAAAGCGCTGAAAGATTCAGTGAAATAATCTAAAACTGTACCGAGGTAGTCGTATTCCACCTCGGTACAGGTTTTATGAAAAAAGCATTTCTTCTCGTTTCACTGTTATCTACATTTCTCATTGGCTGTTTCTCTCCCAACCAGTCCTCGCACCAACCTAGAGCAATTTGAAACCCACACCGGCGGCCAAGTTATGGGCGATGCGACGAGTTTCTACTGGGTCACTAACAAGCTAACGCAACCTCATACCTCTGCTGACTATGTCACTATGGGCGATTACGGCTGGTACAAAACTGACTATGCTTGGTCAGAAGATGTGCTTCGTGAATTTGTCCGTGAAGGGCGAGCTACGCGATGACCTTTACTCTCATTAGTTCCGTATAGTGTGCATGCGTTTCAATCAATCTGGTGAAGCGGTATACCAGCAATATCGCCTTGATGGAAAAGTCCTACCGCTACAGTCGGTTCAACTGGACAGATTTAAACAGGAAGCGCATCTGCCTCCGACGTTACTGAGAAGCAAAATGATGCAGGGGTTAGAGCTTTTACAGGGTTACTGGAATGGTAAAGATGTTTCAGACTTGTTCTGGTCAGCAATTTACTGACATTGAGTTCAACCAAACATTGCCTAATTTTGTGATTAACCGTTTGTCGTCTGTAGAAAGCTATGGTGCTTTTGTCGGCAAGGGATCTCTTAGAAAATTATCAGTCGCTGAATTCTTGATGTTGGCAGATGATAACCATCAGTGCATTGCAAGACCATCTTTACTGAAAGAGTAAAGAACATTGAAAAGATATAAGAGTATTTTGCCTTACTATAGGCCGGGGCGCTGATTAGTCAGCACATAATTTCACTAATCGGTAAAAAAAGGCGCCTGTTGAGGCGCCTTTTTCTTTTATTCAATTGCAGTTATTCATTTGCTGATATCGAATCTAGCTGAATGATGATGTTGATTACTGCTCTTGTTCGGCGCGCAATCGCACGATAACCGATGTCATTGCGGTGAAACATACCATTCCAGCTAACTTGCTTAGTCAACGCGTAAGCGCGTTCCTGAGCCTCAGAAACCGTGTTACCGAGTGCAGTCGCACAAAGTACACGACCACCGTTTGTCACCACATCGCCAGCTTCGCTATTTGTCGTACCCGTACGGAAAACCTTTTGGCCTTCAACTTCGCTTGTTGGTAGTGAAATAACGTCACCTTTTGCGTAGTCAGCAGGGTAACCGCCAGCTGCAAGAACGACACCAATAGACGCGCGTGGATCCCACTTAGACTCTGCTTCGTCGAGTTTCTCGTCGATAGCCATTAGGGCAAAGCTCAACAAGATCCGATTCCATACGCATCATGATAGGTTGCGTCTCTGGGTCGCCGAAGCGGCAGTTGTATTCGATAACCTTAGGTGTGCCGTCAGCATCGATCATTAGTCCAGCGTAAAGGAAACCAGTGTAAGGTGCACCTTCTGCGTCCATACCACGTACCGTAGGGTAGATAACTTCCTCAAGGATACGGTTGTGGATTTCAGGCGTTACCACTGGGGCTGAGAGTAAGCACCCATGCCACCTGTGTTAGGGCCTGTGTCTTTGTCGCCAACACGTTTGTGATCTTGGCTGGTGGCCATAGGAAGGACGCTAGAACTGTCAACCATTACGATGAAGCTTGCTTCTTCGCCTTCAAGAAACTCTTCGATAACCACGCGGCTGCCTGCTTCGCCAAATGCGTTGCCTGCTAGCATGTCTTTGATTGCGTCTTCTGCTTCTTCAAGGGTCATCGCAACGATAACGCCTTTACCCGCTGCAAGGCCGTCCGCTTTTACTACGATTGGAGCGCCTTGCTCACGTACGTAAGCGAGAGCTGGCTCAATCTCAGTGAAGTTTGGGTAGTAACCTGTTGGGATGTCATGACGAGCTAGGAAATCTTTAGTGAATGCTTTAGATCCTTCAAGCTGTGCTGCCGCTTGAGTTGGACCAAAGATAGGAAGACCTACTTCGCGGAATGCGTCAACGACCCCAATAACCCATTGCGCTTCAGGGCCAACGATGGTCAGTTCGATTTTTTTCTCTTGAGCAAACGAGACTAAACCAGCGATGTCTTCAACGCCGATGTTTACGTTCTCAAGTTTCCTGGCTCAAGTGCAGTACCTGCGTTACCTGGAGCGATGAATACCGTTTCGACATTTGGGTTTTGTGCCGCTTTCCAACCCAAAGCATGTTCTCTACCGCCAGCACCGATGATTAATACGTTCATGTTTCAATCCCTAAGTCTTTAATTCTTAAAGCCCTCAAAATTGAGAGGCTTGATAGCTACTAATCGTTTAGATAAACTAAATATTAGTGGCGGAAGTGACGTGTGCCCGTAAAGATCATCGCTATGCCGTGTTCGTCTGCTGCTGCGATAACTTCGTCATCACGCATAGAGCCGCCTGGTTGGATAACACACTTGATGCCAGCTTCTGCTGCCGCGTCGATACCGTCACGGAATGGGAAGAACGCGTCCGATGCCATTACACAACCTTCAACCTGTAGACCTTCGTCTGCCGCTTTGATGCCTGCGATTTTCGCAGAGTAAACGCGGCTCATTTAGCCAGCGCCGACACCAATTGTCATGTCGCCTTTCGAGTAAACGATAGCGTTAGATTTAACGTATTTCGCTACTTTCCAGCAGAATAGGGCATCTTTTAGCTCTTTCAGCCGTAGGTTGGCGCTTAGAAACCACTTTAAGGTCATCTTCAGACACCATGCCTTGGTCGCGGTCTGAACCAGCAAACCACCGTTAACGCGTTTAACGTCAAAGCCGGGTTGTCTTCGTTGTCCACTCACCACACTCAAGTAGGCGAAGGTTTTTTTCTTAGCCGCTACGATTTCTACTGCTTCAGCAGAAACTGATGGTGCAATGATAACTTCAACGAATTGACGCTCTCAGATAGCCGTTGCTGTTGCAGCATCTAGTTCACGGTTGAAAGCGATGATGCCGCCAAATGCAGACGTTGGGTCTGTTTTGAATGCACGGTCGTAAGCTTCTAGGATGTCTTCACCTAGTGCTACACCACATGGGTTAGCGTGCTTAACAATCACACATGCTGGCTGGGTCGAACTCTTTCACACACTCAAGTGCTGCGTCAGTATCAGCGATGTTGTTGTAAGAAAGGGCTTTGCCTTGAATTTGGCGAGCAGTAGACACTGACGCTTCTTCAGGGTTTGCTTCAACGTAGACAATGCTGCTGCTTGGTGGCTGTTCTCACTGTAGCGCATGTCTTGTTTTTTCTCGAACTGTTGGTTGAACGTGCGAGGGAATTTAGACTCTTCGTCGCCTTCTTTGTTCTCGCCGTAGCTAGGAACCATAGTGCCGAAGTAGTTGGTGATCATACCGTCGTAAGAAGCCGTGTGTTCGAATGCTGCGATAGCGAGGTCGAAGCGAGTCTCTAGCGTTAGAGATTTCTCGTTCGCGTCCATTTCAGCGACAACGCGCTCGTAGTCGTGTGCGTTTACAACGATAGTCACGTCTTTGTGGTTTTTCGCTGCGGAGCGAACCATTGTTGGACCACCGATGTCGATGTTCTCAACTGCATCAGCAAGGGTACAACCTTCTTTAGCAACGGTTTCTGCGAATGGGTATAGGTTTACAACAACCATATCGATAGGGTTGATACCGTGAGTTTCCATCACGTCATCATCTTGGCCACGACGGCCTAGAACACCACCATGAACTTTTGGGTGCAGAGTCTTAACACGGCCATCCATCATTTCTGGGAAACCAGTGTAGTCAGATACTTCTGTAACAGAGATGCCTTTTTCAGCAAGCAGGCGAGCAGTGCCACCGGTAGATAGGATATCTACACCACGGTTAGCAAGAGCTTGTGCAAATTCAACGATACCAGTTTTGTCTGATACGCTGATTAGAGCGCGGCGAATTGGACGAGCGTTATTCATGCTTCCATCTTCCTCAAATTCATGGGTTAAAATAAAGATATTTGCCAAAAAAGAACTTGTTTCTACCTTCTTAACATGGGTTATCTTAGATACCAGTAAGAGATAAAATATTGGCCAGTTTTGGTAAAGACCTTGGGTGTCTTATGATCAAGCTATAAGATAACCAACTCCAAATTTGATGGCGCAGATTCTAACTAATTTATTACAAAAAGCTCGCGCAATCGTTTGGCATCTCAAAATTAATTATGAAAAGTGTCATTTCAACCTGAAAAGTAACAACAAGGTTAATTGTGGAATGGACGAAAGAATAGGGAAAAAACATGTTTCAGATCGGCGAATTGGCGAAACGATGCGGTGTGACAGCCGATACCTTACGGTTTTATGAAAAATAACCTGATTGCACCAGCCAGTCGCAGTGAGTCAGGTTATCGTCTGTATGATGAAATAACTCAAAAACAGGTGACCTTTAATCTCAAATCTAAAGAGTTAGGGTTGGAGTTTGGATGAGATCAAAGAATTGCTCGAGATTCGCCTTGAAGCGACGCAACACAGCGCTGAAGTGAAATCGATTACCTCATCCAAATTGGAGATGATTGATGAGAAAGATAATTGCAGAGCTTACTAAGATTCGCACGGCACTGAAGAAGATTAACGATGCCTGCTGTGGCCACATAGACGACAACGCAAGCCATTGTTCTATTTTAGCCGCCTTGGACTCTGCAAAACATTGATAAAGGACGCTGTTGTCGCTCTGAGACTAACCTGCGGCTAATTGAAGAACTATAAGCCAAAAAAAAGCCAAACTCAAAAATGAGCTTGCTTTCATTCAAAAAAATTACGAAAGAACGATTAGTTCATGCCGTATTTTTTAAGTTTCTTGCGAAGAGTACCGCGGTTAATACCCATCATGGTTGCTGCGCGAGTTTGATTACTGCGAGTGTATTGCATGATAGTGTCCAGTAGTGGCTGTTCAACTTCAGCTAATACTAATTCGTATAACTCGCTGACTTCTTGACCGTTGAATTGAGCAAGGTAATTTTTCAATGATGCTTTAACTGACGCACGTAGTGGCTTCTGCGTGATTTGGATCGTGGGATGTAACTGTAGTTACTGTCAATGCTTCTGAAGTCAGATTTAGCTCGAACATATTCGGTCTAGCTCTTCTCGTAATTATGGTGCAACGTTATCAAAACCTTCTAGCGCCTCAAGCTGCAGATCACCTGCTTCGAATGCTTCGAAGGTATGGCGAACCACTCGCTTGTTCATGTTCTTTTAAATGGTACCAACCCACATGCTTACGAGCGATGCGAGGGCCTAAAAATCTCCATAAAATTCATGTGGTGCATGCACATGACCAGGCATGATGTCCTTCACTTCCGAAATCGGGGAGGGATCCATCGTGGTACTGTTTTCCAAATAGTGTAGGATTTCGTTAAAAATCCAAGGACGTCCTTGCGCAGGTCGACCCATCATTAAAGCATCAGCGCCAGTGTACTCCACAACTTCGCTTTTTCCGGACTATCGATATCACTGCTAGCGATGATCGGAATAGATACTGCTTGTTTCGCTGCTTTAATGTGTTTGTATTCTGCCTCACCTTTGTACATACAAGCGCGTGTTCTTCCATGGAGGGCAAGAGCTTGTATGCCGCAGTCTTCGGCTATTTTAGCAATTTGAGACACAGTTTCTATTGTCTGTATCCCAGCCTGTTCGCGTTTTCAACGTTACTGGAACGTCGACAGCATTTACCACAGCTTTCAGAATTTCTTCAATGAGTTCTGGATGCTGAAGTAGGGCTGAGCCCGCAAGCTTCTTATTCACTTTTTTGGCTGGTTATCCCATGTTGATATCGATGATTTGCGCACCGTTATCCACATTAAATTGAGCAGCCTCGGCCATAAGTTGTGGATTGCACCAGCGATTTGTACTGAACGAATGCCCGATTCGCCTTCATGTACCATACGCTGCTGAGACTTTGACGTTTTCCAAACTTTTCGGATTGGAGGACATCATTTCACTGATTGCCATCCCCGCACCGAAATGAAGACACAACTCACGGAATGGTCTATCCGTTACGCCAGCCATAGGAGCGACGATTAGATTTGTTCTTAAGTTGATAATTTCCGATTTTCAAAATGTCATCACAGTTCTACCAGCAAGGGCGCATTTTACGCATTTTTTCGTTGCGTGAAAAGACTAATATTTGAGCATTTACAATTTGTTTTTGTAATTCGCTTAAATTTCAGTCAATTAGCGCCCAAAGTCTTGTCTAGCCTTGCTTGCGACCTGAGATGCGACACCATTCTTGTTGTTCAATGATCGGATCAATGTGAAGTTCATCACGATAATAAGTCGCTACATCTTCCGCTTGTGTATCTAAAACACCTGACATCGCTAGTGCACCATTTGGCTTAACTAGGCCTTTCATGATGCTTGAAAGGTCACGTAATGGACCTGCAAGAATGTTGGCAACCACAACGTCAGCTAGCAAACCTTCAGGTTGATCTTGTGGTAAGAATACGTCTAATTGGTCTGCCACGCCGTTGCGCTGTGCGTTGTCTTTTGAAGCCAGCAGAGCTTGAGGATCAATGTCGATCCCGATAACTCTTGCTGCGCCAAGTTTGATTGCAGCGATCGCATGGATGCCAGAGCCACAACCGAAGTCGATTGGTTTTTCCTGTTAGATTTAGGCCTTCAAGCCACTCAAGACACAATGCGGTGGTTGGGTGAGTACCCGTACCAAACGCCAGACCAGGGTCCAGCATGACGTTTACTGCGTCTGGTTTTGGGATATCACGCTAGCTAGGCAACCAAAGACGCTCACCGCAAACTTCATTGGGTGGAAGTTATCCATCCATTCACGTTCCCAGTCTTCGTCTTCGATTTGCTCTACTTTATGAGCAAAGTCAGTAGGAAAATGTTGCCAGCTTTAATCTGTGCTAGGACGACACCTGTATCAGTCTCAGCGTCATAAAGCGCGAGAATGTCAGTATCACCCCAAAGGCGAGTTTCACTCGACAGAGGCTCAAATACAGAGGTACCTTGTGCATCGGGGAAAGTTACGGAAAGAGCACCAGTCTCTTCCATTAACATGTCGCCGATCTGTTCGGCATTTTCATTGGTAGCATTAAGCTTGATTTGAATCCAAGGTATGGCTGCATCTTCTATATGAGAAAAATTGGATGGCGAGTCTAGCAGAAAATATGAGCAAATTCACCAAAAACCCCATGGAATATAAAAGGGATTATCGATTGATTTTTTCGAGTGCTCTAAAACAAAAAAATGCCCACCGAAGTGAGCATTTTACCTGTTCTTAAAAGAACGAATGATAGAGGCTAGCTTCTATTGGAGACCAAGCTTCTTCTCAAGGTAGTGGATATTTGCACCACCGTGTTGGAAGTTTTCGTCGTTCATAATAGCCAATTGAAGCTCAGTATTAACGTTAATGCCTTCAATAATCATCTCACCCAATGCGTTCTTCATACGAGCGATAGCAACATCACGGTTCTCACCGTAAGTGATCAGCTTACCAATCATTGAATCGTAGTGTGGTGGTACTGTGTAACCCGTGTAGATATGAGATTCCCAACGTACACCCATGCCGCCTGGAGCGTGGAAGCGTTGAATCTTACCTGGTGAAGGTAGGAAACGAACAGGATCTTCCGCGTTGATGCGACATTCGATTGAGTGACCACGCAGCTTAATATCATCCTGTGTAAATGATAGAGGCTGACCTGCAGCAATACGCAGTTGCTCTTTCACTAGGTCTATACCTGTTACCATTTCAGTAATCGTGTGCTCAACCTGGATACGAGTGTTCATTTCGATGAAGTAGAACTCACCGTTCTCGTATAGGAATTCAAATGTACCTGCGCCGCGGTAACCAATCTCAAGACATGCACGAGTACAGCGTTCGCCGATGTACTTACGCATCTCTTCAGTGATACCTGGGGCTGGTGCTTCTTCCACAACTTTCTGGTGACGACGTTGCATAGAACAGTCACGTTCACCTAGGTGGATAGCATTGCCTTGGCCATCTGCAAGTACTTGTACTTCAATGTGACGTGGGTTTTCTAGGAATTTCTCCATGTAAACCATATCGTTGTTGAAACAAGCTTTTGCTTCTGCACGAGTCATTGCGATAGCTTCTGTTAGTTCTGCTTCAGAACGAACAACACGCATACCACGACCGCCGCCACCGCCAGATGCTTTGATGATAACTGGGAAACCAATGCGCTTAGCGTGCGCTTTGTTTTTTGCATCGTCATCATCAAGAGGGCCATCAGAACCGGGTACACAAGGTACGCCAGCTTTCTTCATTGACGTGATAGCTGACACTTTGTCACCCATCATGCGAATGGTTTCAGCTTTAGGGCCAACGAAGATAAAACCACTGCGTTCTACCTGTTCTGCAAAGTCTGCATTTTCAGATAGGAAGCCGTAGCCTGGGTGGACAGCGACTGCACCTGTTACTTCAGCTGCGCTGATGATACGAGGAATGTTCAGGTAGCTATCGATACCACGAGCTGGACCGATACAAATGGTTTCGTCTGCAAGTAGTACATGCTTAAGATCACGGTCAGCAGTTGAGTGAACCGCTACCGTTTTAATACCAAGTTCTTTACATGCACGCAGAATACGTAGTGCAATTTCACCACGGTTCGCGATTACTAATTTATCTAACATAATGAGTGCTCTCTATTATTCGATAATTACTAGAGCTTGGTCGAATTCTACTGGCTGACCGTCTTCAACAAGGATTGCGGTTACCACACCAGATTTATCAGCTTCGATTTGGTTCATCATTTTCATTGCTTCAACGATACATAGCGTTTCGCCAGCAGTTACAGATTGACCAACCTTAACGAATGGTTTTGCATCTGGGCTTGGAGCGCCGTAGAAAGTACCAACCATTGGAGAAAGAACTTGGTGACCAGTTGGAACTGCAGGAGCCGCTGCTTCTGCTGCTACAGGTGCCGCCGCAGGAGCTGCTGCCGCTGCTACAGGAGCTGGAGCTGCTGCATATTGAATCGGTGCAACAGGTGCAGTACTGTTACGACTGATTCGTACTGACTCTTCACCTTCAGAGATTTCTAGCTCAGAAATACCAGACTCTTCAACCAATTCGATTAGCTTTTTGATTTTGCGAATATCCATTGTTTCTTTCTCTTTATCTGTTAATTGAACTTACTCTATGACTGAGTAGGTTAGTAATAGTTCGTTGTTTATGTTTACTTTGAGTTGAGCTTGCTGAGCGCAGCGGTCAAAGCAAATTGATAACCTTGAGCACCTAAGCCACAAATCACACCTTCTGCTTTATCAGATAGGTATGAGTGGTGACGGAATGGTTCACGTGCGTGAACATTCGATAGATGAACCTCAATAAATGGGATAGCTACACCAAGTAGTGCATCACGCAGTGCCACACTGGTATGTGTAAAGGCTGCTGGGTTGATAATAATGAAATCAACATTTTGATAAGCACTATGGATAGCCTCAATCAGCTCATACTCACGATTTGACTGTAAGTGAGATAGCTCAACATCGTGTGCTTTCGCTTGCTCTGTCAATGAGCTAATAATCTGGTCAAGTGTTTGAGAACCGTAGTGTGCAGGCTCTCTAAGGCCTAACAGGTTAAGGTTTGGGCCATTTAAAACTAGAATGCGAAACTTTGTAGACATCGTGGGGGGCTATCTTCCTTTATCGTGTTTACGAACGTGAATGTTGCCATTTTATTGAAAATTTGGGGTTAATTTCCAGTGAGAAAAACCCAAAATTAAAAATTAGAACCAGATTATAGCTAATTCAGCGCAAATCGCAGCAATTTACTGGTCTAATCTCCTATTGATACAACATGGAATTGTTACCAACTTAACAAAAAACCGTTGTATCCTTAATTTTGTGGGAGATATTTGAGATCAAGATCAGCCATAAAAAAAACCGCCACATAGGTGACGGTTTAGGATGAGCCTGTTTTAAACGGTAATTAGCTCGTGTTGCTGGTTGATTATGCCAGTTCGGCTTTCTCTGCGATGAGCTTATCGACCACACTTGGATCTGCTAGTGTCGAAGTATCACCTAGGTTCCCTGTGTCGCCAGTCGCAATCTTACGCAGGATACGGCGCAAGATTTTACCCTGAACGTTTTCGGTAGCGAGTCGGTCCAGTGCAGGACATC
>NZ_MCVG02000005.1:0-16047 GCF_002874355.2 Shewanella sp. 10N.286.48.B5 | reverse complement strand
AGCTTACGAGTTCGCACAAACAAATTAAACCGAGTTCTCCTTCTAATACTTTAATCCGATGGCTTACTGCACCTTGCGTGAGATGTGTAATTCTTTCGCCGCCAGTGTGAAGCTCATGTTCTCGGCAGCGACATTAAAAGTATGTAAGCCGTTTTCAGTAAAGATTGATGGTTAGCCATACGAACTCATGCATTGCAAATTTTAATTCATACTACTACCTCGTTTCGTTTGTTTGCATCAAGAAATAAGTTTCTAATACCCACAGTTGCTTAAAATCCTGCTTCGATCAACATTTGGTTCCACGCTTTGACGATCAGGAACATTAAAAAAATTAATTACAAACTTAGGGGTACATATGAATATACTCGGTATATGCAAAAAATGAAGGTAAGGCATTAATGGTTCCAGTTGCCACACTGCCAGCTGCAGCAATCCTTATGGGATCGGCCATTGGGTGGATCCTGGGGATGGGTTCAGACAGTATTTTAGCCGCATTCTTGATCAAATCTGGCGGTGCTATCATCGACAACATGGCGGTTTTATTCGCGGTAGGTGTCGCATTTGGCTTGGGTCGAGATAAAAATGGCTCTGCCGCATTATCTGGTTTTGTGATGTCCCTTGTCGTCACCACACTTCTTGCTCCGGGGCTCTGTTGCTCAATTAATGAATGTTGAACTCAGTGTGGTGCCTGCGGCATTTGGCAAAATCAGCAACCAATTCGTGGGCATCGTTGTTGGTATCATTTCTGCTGAAATCTATAATCGTTATTCAACCGTAGAACTTCCTCAAGCATTAGCCTTCTTCAGCGGTAAACGTTTGGTTCCTATCCTGACTTCAATCGCAGGTATGGCTCTTTGCTCTGTTATACATCTGGCCAGCTGTGTACGACTCTTTAATCGTTTTGGGTATTAAACTCGAAGGTATGGGGGCTGTGGGAGCTGGTCTATTTGGCTTCTTTAAACGTCTGTTCCTATCAGTTGGTATGCACCACACGCTCTTTATCCTGTGTTCTGGTTCGACGTTGTAGGCATTAATGATATTCCAACCTTCTTAGGCGGCGCACAATCTATCGCTAACGGTACGGGCATTCCGGGTAAAACAGGCATGTACCAAGCGGGCTTCTTCCCAATCATGATGTTTGGCTTACCCGCTGCGGCATTAGCGATGTACCACTGCTCCGATGCGGAAAACAAGAACCAAGTATTTGCAATCATGCTTGCAGCGGCCGTGGCTTCATTCTTCACCGGTATCACAGAGCCGCTAGAGTTCAGTTTCATGTTCCTAGCACCAGTATTGTTCCTATTGCACGCAGTATTGACAGGTCTATCGCTTTACATTGCAGCAAGTATGGAATGGATGGCAGGGTTCGGCTTCTCTGCTGGTTTCGTTGACCTAGTACTATCAAGCCAAAACCCACTAGCAACTAACTGGTACATGCTCTTAGTTCAAGGTGTTGTATTCTTCGCGCTTTACTACTGCATTTTCCGCTTCGCTATCATTAAATTCAACCTGCGAACCCCGGACGTGGTGAAGAGATGGAAGCAGAAAAAGAGCTAGAAACTCCAGAAGCACTGGCTAACCTAACCAATGGCTACATTGAAGCCGTCGGCGGTGCAGACAACATTCTAGAAGTAGATAACTGTATTACTCGCCTACGCTTAACTGTAAAAGACTCAGGGGCAGCTGATAGTGACAAACTGAAGAAACTAGGTGCGGCAGGTGTGGTACCTGTTGGTAAAGGTGCTCTACAGTTATCATTGGCCTAGGTAAGGTCGATAAGGTCGCTGAACAAATGAAGAAGGCTCTTGCTTAAGTTAAGCAACCAGATGGAAAGATAAAAAACCTTAATGACCAGATGAAATACTAAGAATTTGTGACGGCTTCACCACCGTCACAACCCCTGAAGCGCAATTACGACTAGTCACCGTGTATTGCGTTTCATTTTATTGTTCTCAGTTCTATTTAGAACGTATCTGCTGTAACCACTGTGCCAACCCTGTGCGCGAAACCTTAATACCTTGCTGTTCTTGCTCAGGCATATGGTAGTACTCGACAGGAAATTTGAACCGTTCAAGACGGCCATTTAATTGCTCGGCAAACCATTCTTTGGGTGGTAAATCCGTACAATCTACAATAGCGACAGGTCGAAATCCGAATTCATCGTCTTCAATTGGAACGATAAACGCCTGATTGATTGCAGATAATTGATTGAGTGCTCGCTCAATTTCTTCACAGTGAATATTCTCACCTCAGAAATAAATTGATTATCTGCACGGCCAATAATCGACACTTGTTCGCCAACCCACTCACCAAGATCTTTACTATCGAACCAACCGTTGTCATCCACCAGTGGCGTTAAGTCACCTTGATAGTAATAACCAGAAGCGTATTACCGCCAATAAAGATACGTTGATCTTCAATCTTCAATTGGCGTTGGTCAAGAACAAAACCTGCCGTTTTGGTGCCATCGATGGGTTTCGCAGTCACTGTCGAAGCCGCTTCTGTCATGCCGTATCCAAGCCATGTTTCGATACCCATTTGTTGAGCTTGAAGCCCAAGAGCTTCTGGAATATGACTACCACCCAACAGTACATGCGTTAAAGTAAGTGCTTGCTTACATCGAATAATCGATGTAGCTGAGTAGCAACTAATGAAGCATGACTGCATTCTTCTATATCAGTCTCAAGCTTACCTGACCCTATCTTGATGCAGCCACCAGCCGCTAACCAACGATGAACAATCGCTAATCCCGATACATGGTACATGGTAAACTAGTAACCAAGTGTCAGCTTGTTCAAAGTTGAAAACGTCTAGTAAACCCTGAGCTGAACATAAGTGTTGCTGCAACGTGTGAGCCACCGCTTTCGGGTTTCCGGTAGAGCCAGAAGTGAATACGATGCTCGCAAGGTTTTGAGGACTAAAGTGGAGTTTTCAGGTGTCGTTATGGTTTTCATCATCATCGACCTTCACTTCGTTCAAGCAAGACAACGTTACCAACTGAGTATTGAGTTCGACAGTATCAGATTGATCCAGCCCACAACTATCCAAAACCACAGGTAGCTTAGTCTGATTGGCCATATAGGGATTCGAGCTTCTGCGTTCAGGCGTAAGCTTGGCTGAGGCATCGTAAACGCACAAACCACACCTAAATTGAGTGCCGCAAGGTACACAGGAATCACTTCAGCTTGATTCTTACCAACAATCGCTTCGTACATCACCTTCAGATAGGCCTTGTTGAGATAGCTGTTGTTGGTACTCACTCACTAACACAGACACTTGCAGCCAAGTATAATTTCGGTGAGTAACTAACGTTGTTTGATGTGGGTTCTGCTGCGCCCACTGTACCCAAAACGGGTGATGATTAGGATTGTGGGCGCATCATAAGAATAACCGAAAATAGATTGAAAAACGGCTACTAACGCCATTCAACTAGCTTCGTAAAACGTACCACAATAGCTTTGTCTAAGAAGACCAAAATCAATTGCTGCTGCTCAAGAGTTGAAACCGGAAGCTCACAACCTGGCCAAGAGACTTCGAGTTGCTGTTGATACAAGCCAATCGTATCAAGTCCTGGTACTTCATTTGGTAAATACTGCTGTGCTAATCGAGCAATCGGTGTTAAGACCTAGGCTAGACTCTATGCTTGAGCTCAGTATTGGTTTGATACCGAGTTGCTGTGCACGCTCAATGATTGCCACACAACGCTCTACAGAACCAATAAGAGTTGGCTTGATCACTACAGCTTTAACACCAGTTAGGTCACCAAGATCAAATTCTGGGCTTCTTACCGCTTTTGTAATGTTTCATCCCACGCAATCGCTACACCATGGTCGATGGCAAATGCCGTTGCCTGGTTTTTGGCAAGGCTCTTCAATAAAGCTAATACGTTGACGCAACGACGGCGAAATGTACTTAATAAACTGCTTCGCTTTCTCTGGCTTCCACGCACGGTTAGCATCAAGTCTTAAAGTTAAATCAGGAATCGATTCAAGGAATAAGCTCACCAGCATGCCATCACGAATCGCTTCGTAGAGACCCACTTTTACCTTGGCGACCTTCTCGCCTTTCATCCCATTGAGCACAGGGATCAGCTCATCTGGGTCTCCTGGACACAACGGCGCGGCTTGATAGTTACCTTCAGCATTGAGTTCACCTCGTAACTCCATCATCGCTACTGGAAAGGCCAAACGCAACAGAAGGATATAGCTCATCAAACGACGTTTGAGGATTATTGTGGCTCCAAAGCTCTAATCCTGTGCTGAAGCTGGATGCCAGCTTGTTCGGCATCTTCTTGGCTAAAGCCTGGTAACGGTGTGCGACTTCACCAAAACCCGATTTACCATCGCACTCTAGCTGGATGATATAACCTATCTTTCGCTCAACTTTATTGTCACGAAGAATCACACCACTATCCATAGGCAATTGATAACGGTAGAGTTTAGCTTGACGCTGAGAATTCACTGAGTTCATAAAGTTTCCTAAAAACGGGGAACATCAAATCAAAACGAGCCGCTATTAGCGACTCATTTTTAAAGAAGAGAAAGACTATGGGTTACGCGGAAATTTGTCGAAATCAGGTCGACGCTTCTCGTTGAATGCGTTTCGGCCTTCTTGGCCTTCTCTGTCATGTAGAACATCATGGTTGCGTTACCCGCTAACTCTGAAGACCAGCTTGGCCATCACAGTCTGCGTTGAGTGCAGCTTTTAAGCAACGCAGCGCCATTGGGCTGTGTTGAAGTACTTCACGACACCAACGAACCGTTTCTTTTTCTAGGTCAGCAACAGGTACAACTGTGTTTACTAGACCCATGTCCAATGCTTCTTGAGCATCGTAGAAACGACACAAGAACCAGATTTCACGCGCTTTCTTTTGGCCAACGATACGAGCCATGTAAGAAGCACCCAACCGCCATCGAATGAACCCACTTTAGGACCCGTCTGACCGAACTGAGCGTTTTCAGCTGCGATGGTAAGGTCTGCCATCATGTGAAGTACATGACCGCCACCGACTGCCCAACCCGATACCGCTGCGATTACCGGTTTTGGACAAGTACGAATTTGACGTTGGAAATCAAGTACGTTCAGGTGATGTGTACCTGAATCATCTTGATAACCGCCGTAGTCACCACGGATACTTTGGTCACCACCAGAACAGAACGCCTTCTCACCAAGACCCGTCAAAATGATTACGCCAACCTTCTCGTCATAACGAGCATCAGCCAGTGCATTGATCATCTCTTTTACGGTTTGTGGACGGAACGCATTGTGGACTTGAGGACGCGCAATCGTGATTTTCGCAATACCGTCGTCAGACTTGTGGTACTGAATATCTTCAAATTGACTGCTTTCATCGCGCCAGTTAACTGCTGCGTAAAGTTCTTCTTCTGTGATGCCTACTGTTTTAGCCATGGTGATTCCCATTGTTCTATTAGAGACCACGACTAACGAATAGTCGTGACGGTGTTGCTCTGCTTTTGATAGTGCTTTATACGAGAGAATCCGCTCAGTCAGATTAGCGACGACTGGCGATACATTGGATGATCAGGTTTGAAAACAACTCTGGTTGCTCAAAATGAACATTATGACCAGCGTAATCAACCTGACTATATTCAAAGCCACTATTCTCAGCTAGCTCCATGAATTTACGATCTTTTTCACCACACACATAATGCAATTGATGCTCATGAGATTTCAATGTGGCACGTAAATCCGGTTGTTTAGCTAACGAAGTAGATAACAACATATTTGCTACGGATACTCCAAGGTTACCACTACGCTTTATGACCAAAGTTTGTCTTTGCTCATGATTTAGTGAAGAAAAGACGCTTTGTTGATACCAATCGTCTAAAACATCTTCAATCGACTGCTGCGCAAAGCGGACAGCCCATTGCGTATCATGTACTAACCTTTGTGCTCGTTCTTCATCACGCTCCAAACCAAAGTTGCCACCTTCAATGATGACTTTCTCTAGGTTGAGCGTTTCGAAGCAAGGGCTTGTCACCCCATACATGGCAAGCCTGCCCCCCATAGAGTAGCCAATCACCACGATAGGGTAATCCGCAGGAAGATCGTTGAGAGCAAGTTGAGAAGTGATGCACTGAACGATTTTCTTGCAGCAATGATCAAAGCCTACCGGATCGATAAAGCGACTTTGTCCGTGCCCGGGCAAATCTATGCAAAGACGAGGAAAATCCTCTAGGAATGGATGACATGCGCTCCAATCATCCCCGCTTCCGAGTAAACCATGTAGAAAAACAAGCAAAGGTTTGTCAGAAGATTCTTGTACAGCTGGGTAATAATTGGAGTAAAGCATGTAAAGTCCTTAGGCTAATGCCTCGGTGAGCATTGAACTGAATTGTTTCAGCAAAGTAGACGCTTGTTCGGGAGGCGTCTTAACTTCAACGAGCAAGGTACCCTGACCCTGTTCGAAATGTTGTTCGATAATGTTTTGATAGCAATTCAAAGTTTCTGGCGCCGCATAACCAAGCTGGAATTGCGCAGCAGCATGTTCAAAACTGAAACCATGAGGCATTTGATAAAGTGATTGTTTTTGCTGCTCTGGTACCGGCAACAAGTCAAAGATCGCACCACCATCATTGTTGGTCACAACAATAACCATCGGCGTTACATTGTGAGTAAGCAGAGCCAGTGAGTTGAGGTCGTACAACAAAGAGGTATCACCAATCAACATCAACAAAGGATTCTGGTTGGCTTTCACCACGCCCGCAGCCGTCGCCACCAAGCCATCAATGCCCGATGCACCACGGTTACTGTAAACTTGATTCGCAGATATTGATGACAGCATATCCACCAGCCTTACCATCAAGCTATTTCCCACAAAAATAGCTCTCTGCCTTTAAGTCTAGACGACAAGTCAACGGCAACACTGAGTTCCGTCAATTGGTCATTGTTGGATATTTGCGCGAGGGCGAGTTGCTGAACAGTATTTGCGACCTCTATTAAAGGAGCCGCCCAACCTGCATGCGGCCTAACAAGATGGGTAAATGCTGCTCTGACACCCATGACTCGATATCAGCAACGATATGGGTTTGAGGCAGATGATCTTGGTTGATTCGGTGCGTATCTGGTGACACAACAATGATTGTGATGAGCAGAATGATGATGCTTGCGACTTTATCCAATGATTAAGGCGCTTAGAAACAATGCGCTCACCGAACTGAAGGATGAAATCACATTGCTGTTGTTCTTTCGCTACGTCACTCTGCATCCACAGATCATAATGTTTCCAATCACTTGTGACACCTGATTGAGGGTCGCAAAAAACTGGCCAGCCTAATGTAGTGGCAACCGCTGAGCTTTTGTCGCTTGTTCAATATCGAGCGAACCGAGAATAACCACACCCTTACGTCCACATAATCGCCAGGAGCAATGGGTTGAGTATTCACTTGATTAGGTAAAAACGTTTGGCTGTAACAACCTGTTCACGAGTTCCACCCAACGACACTGGATGTGTATTCCGCATATATTTCCGCGCTATTCCGCAGAATATAGAGGTTCTGGGAACGGACAGTTGATATGAATCGCACCGCCAACATTGCGTTGTTTCACTAGGGCGTGATCAACCGATGTCAGAACCAATTCAAAGAAACTTGTGTACTAGGGCTTGGTAAGTTTAAAGCACTTTCAACATGGGAAGAAAAGATACCCTGTTGCTGAATCAGCTTGATTGGCACCACAATTGACCAAATCGATACTGGGTCGATCAGAGGTCAGCAAAATCAGCTTCTCTCGTGTCAGCCCAGATTCAGCCGTCGCAGGAAGAAGGTTAGCAACAGCAGTACCAGAGGTAACAATCACGGCAACTGGTTTATCGCTGGCTTTAGCTAAACCCAACGCTAAGAATCCAAGACCACGCTCATCAAAATGCGTGTGTAAGGTTAACTTGGGATTAGCTTCAGCTTCGAGAGTTAACGGCGTTGAGCGAGAGCCCGGTGCGACACAAACATGTTCAACACCGTTGCGTGCTAGCTCTTCAAGTAATGTGTGTTACTCCAAACTCTATTTAATACGGCTTGGTCGTGATTCATGACGCCACACCCAACGGCGAGGGTGATCCGAAATCAAGCTGAGTAGAGTCGACATCTTCTTGTTCAATTCTTGCCACTCATGTTCGGCAACCGATCCCGGCACGATCCCTGCGCCAGCAAACAGCTGTACTTGATCGTTTACAACTAGCGCACTTCGAATCGCGACACAAAACTCCGCTCTCTGATGACTGATATAGCCAACAGAACCTGCATACCAGCCTCGCGCAAACGGTTCGTGTTCAAGAATGAAATCCATCGCCTCTTTACGCGGTAAACCCGCCACCGCAGCAGTCGGCTGCAATGCAGCAAGCAACTGTACACCGTTAACGCCATTATTAAGCTGAGCGTGAATATTACGCTTAAGATGCTGCACCTTACGCAAACGCACAAGACGCGCATCCTTTTCAACATGGACCGTTTGAGAATGAGGAGTGAGACGCTCAATGATGTCGTCGACCACATACTGGTTTTCATTGAGGTTTTTACTGTCTTGAGAAAGCCAGTTGGCTAACTCCATCTTCTGTCGCGTTTTCTCCGCGACCAATGGTTCCCGCTAGACGCTTCAGTATCAAGCTCTGTCCCATATCGACTATACAAACGCTCTGGCGTTGAGCCAATAAAGCTGTGTTTGGAATCCAATACCAACATAAAGTGAAAGCTGTGATGGTTTTGCAGGTAGCTTGGCCTTGAGTAATTGAGCCGCGCAGATTGGCGCATCAAGCTGCAATGTGGTTTTACGAGCTAAAACGACTTTCTTGTACTCTTCGTCGCTGATGCCCTGAAGCACTTTATCGACCAAATTGCCCCACTGTTCTCGTTCTGGAACATGGTTAATCTGTTCAATGTGCGCCGACAAAGGTGCCAATATCGCCGCTTCTACAGAAAGCTTATTCAAAGCATTAATGGAAGCAACGCGATCAGGAGACAAATTAACCGCTAGCGACCATGTGTCGTCAAAACGGATTAATTCAACCTGAGGAAGGAAGAAAAAACGATTCCATGCAACGGCGGTTCTTTGCGGTATGTCCATCAAATGAACGTCCACCCCAAATTCGTTGGTCTTCACCAAGAATCGCGTACGCGGGAGCAGGATCGGAGAAAGTGTGCAGTTGACCGAGCGCGACGACCTCTTCACGAGTGTCGCGTGACTGCCAGTAGAACTTTGGAAAGAGCGGTTGAGCATGAAGCCATTCTATAAATGCAAACGATGGTTTTTGCGTTAGAACTTCAACACAACGAACTTCGCTTGCTTGGGCATTTTGTACTCGCTCAATCAAAGCGGAGATAGTTTGCTGGAAATGTGACAAATCGACCTCGTTCACATCTAAATTATTATTATATTAGTTTGATACTTTATGGGCAGCACCCACTTAGATCAAGAATGTACTATATCTTTGAACATTCCTGTGATTTTAAGCGATTCAGCCTCTTTATTCATCTTAGCCAACAACAAAGAAAGCGATTAATTAAAATTTAGAAAAGAGTGACAACAAAAAAGACCAAACGTGACACTGAAATGCGACATTCATCAGATTTTTATTCTATCAAACCCCGTTTTGCGGTACTTTAATAAAGTATTTAAATTAATTTCAGGAAATCGGCAATGCAAAATATCGGGATGTCGTCAAAACTCAACAGCGTATGCTACGAAATCAGGGGGCCTGTACTCAAACATGCTAAGCGCATGGAAGAAGAAGGGCATAAAATACTGAAGCAATATTGGTAACCCCGCCCCATTTGGTTTTGACGCCCCTGATGAAATCCTTGTTGATGTAATCCGTAACCTACCGACATCTCAGGGTTACTGTGACTCAAAAGGCATCTATTCAGCCCGCAAAGCGGTTGTTCAGCACTACCAGAAAAAAGGCCTACGTAACCTTGATGTAGAAGACGTTTACATTGGTAACGGCGCATCAGAGCTTATCGTTATGTCTATGCAGGCGCTACTGGATAATGGTGATGAAATCTTAGTTCCCGCTCCGGACTACCCACTATGGACAGCGTCTGTTGCGCTTTCTGGTGGTACACCGGTTCACTACCTATGTGATGAAGATGCTGATTGGTATCCAGATCTAGACGACATGCGTGCGAAGATCTCACCAAAGACTCGCGGTATCGTTCTTATCAACCCGAACAACCCAACGGGCGCGGTATACAGCCGTGATTTCCTATTACAAGTTGTTGAGATTGCTCGTGAGCACGGTTTGATCATCTTCGCCGATGAAATCTACGACAAAGTACTTTACGACGGTGCAGTCCACACATCAGTTGCAACGCTGGCTGAAGATGTATTTATGGTGACATTCAACGGTCTGTCAAAGGCTTACCGCGTATGTGGTTTCCCGTGGTGGCTGGATGTTCTTAACGGGTCCGAAACACATTGCGAAAGGCTATGTCGAAGGGCTAGAAATGCTCGCCTCTGATGCGTTTGTGTGCCAACGTACCAATGCAGCACGCCATCCAAACGGCACTGGGTGGCTATCAAGCATCAACGAACTGATTCTTTCCCGGTGGTCGACTGCTTGAGCAACGTGACCGTGCATGGGAACTGATCAACAAAATCCCTGGCGTTTCTTGTGTGAAACCAAAGGCGCGATGTACCTGTTCCCTAAGATCGACACCAACATGTACAACATCAAAGACGATCAGAAATTCGTACTCGACTTCCTTAAGCAAGAGAAAGTGTTATTGGTTCAAGGTACTGGCTTCAACTGGCCGAAACTGGATCACTTCCGCATCGTGACTCTGCCGCACATCGAAGATCTAGAAATCGCGATTGGTCGCCTAGAGCGCTTCTTACAGACTTACAGCCAAGATGAGCTCACTAGTGATTAATGAACCCAAAGAAAAATGACTACAATTTGCTGTTTTAAAAGACTTTAATTTGTATTCATTCGCTTCTATGCTTAAGAGGCTCCTGTTTAGGAGCCTTTTTTTGTATCCGCTGTCTCGCACTATTTGTGAGAAAAACTATTGCGAGTGGAGCACAGTTTAGAAAGGGACGATTATGAAACAAAGCCATTTCTTTGCCCATCTAGCACGCATGAAGCTTATCCAGCGTTGGCCTCTCATGCGTTCAATCTCAAGCGAAAACATTTCAGAGCATAGCCTACAGGTTGCGTTCGTCGCGCACGCCTTGGCATTGATCAAAAACAAAAAGTTTGATGGTCAACTCAACGCAGAGCACATTGCACTGCTTGGCATGTACCACGATACCAGTGAAGTGCTCACTGGTGATTTGCCCACGCCGGTTAAGTACTACAACCCGGACATCGCCCAAGAGTACAAAAAGATAGAAGCAGCAGCAGAGCAAAGACTGCTTTCGATGTTGCCAGAAGAATTCCAAGATGACTTCGCCCCTTTCTTAATCTCTGGAACGGCAAGCAAAGAAGAACAAAGCATCGTCAAGCAAGCAGACACCATCTGTGCTTATCTAAAATGCCTTGAAGAACTCAGCGCGGGCAACCACGAATACGAGCAAGCCAAACGTAGATTGGAAGAGACTCTCGAACAACGTAAAAGCTCAGAAATGGATTACTTTCTCACCACCTTTGCACCGAGTTTTGAATTATCACTGGACGAAATCAGCTAGCTAGGTATAACTGAGTGTAATTAGCTAAACAAATCAAATTGATAGGTGCTATTTTGACTTCTCTACTCGAACCACCATTTGAACTCGAACAAGAATGGCAACATCGAAACGACGATGAACATAAAATAAGACGTGATGACCATCGTAGTCCGTATCAACGCGATCGTGCGCGGGTGCTTCACTCTGCGGCTTTCCGTCGCCTACAAGCCAAAACTCAGGTACACGGTACCACCGTCAACGACTTCCACCGCACTCGCCTTACTCACTCTCTTGAGGCCGCTCAGCTTGGGACAGGTATCGTCGCTCAACTGAAGAAAAGCAGCCAGAGTTTCGAGTTCTATTACCCTCAGACAGTTTGATTGACTCACTGTGTTTGGCGCACGATATTGGCCACCCACCTTATGGGCATGGCGGTGAAGTCGCACTCAACTACATGATGCGCGACCACGGTGGTTTTGAGGGTAATGCCCAAACGTTTCGCATTGTCACTCAGTTAGAACCTTATACCGAACATCACGGTATGAACCTATCTCGACGCACTTTGCTGGGTTGATCAAATACCCTTCACTGCTTAGCGAAGTTCAAGCCAAGACTCAATCTCAACCTGTTAAACACCAACGACAGCTCCGAGCGCGAGATTGGATGCCAGCAAAAGGTATTTATGACCACGATGAAGAGTTATTCAACTGGGTACTTGAGCCACTTTCGAGTAACGACCGACAGCTTCTAAAGCAGAAAGAAAGTCGCACACCGAGCCACTTGAGCACAACAAGACTAAATACAAGTCGCTCGACTGTTCCATCATGGAGTTAGCTGACGACATCGCATATGGCGTACACGATTTGGAAGATGCGATTGTGCTAGGTTCGGTGACTAAAGCTCAATGGGCCGATTCTGCATACCCTCAACTCAAAGAAATGGCTGACCCTTGGATTTGTAAGCACTTAGATTCAATTACAGAGATGCTATTCTCGGGCGAACAGTATCGTAGAAAAGATGCGATTGGTGGGATAGTCAACGCACTGTTGACCAGTATTTCGATTAAACGCGTTGATGAAAGCTTTGAGAACGTACTTTTGGCTTACAATGCAGTGCTTGAACCAAGCATGGACGGCACGCTGATAAGCTGAAACACTTTGTCAGTGAATTTGTTATTCAAGTGCCTCAGGTTCAGGTCATCGAATACAAGGGCCAGCAGATCATCATGGATATGTTTGAAGCATTCAGTGCTGACCCTGAACGTTTGTTACCACTGCCAATCAAGAAGCAATGGCTACAACATCAAGACGATTCAAGAAAGATGCGCGTGATTGCCGATTACATTTCGTCAATGACTGATGATCTTGCGCAGAAAATGCATCAGCAATTATTTTCAGCTCATACAGAGTTTTAAGTGCTCCAATCACTTAAATATCGGGGGAACAGCTTAATCTAAATAGTTTTTCTCGAAGACACCTGGTGGCATTTGATTGATTTGAAACTGAATCATTTGGTCAAATGCCGTTAACAGAGGGCTAAAGTCTCGGTCATTTTCTAACAAGCGCAACAGATGATAACCCGCTTCTACTGTGGATAGACTGTTTTCACTGCGTGCTTTGCGGATTCGGATAGTTACCCTTGAGGTCTTTCGGCAAGTGAACCGTTTTTAACGCATGCAAGTTACTCGATACCTGCCACATTTTGAACGCCTTCTTCCACGTCCCATCCAATAAAATCACACGTAGCTTTTTATTTGAATAAGTTACCGACTTAACAGGAACAGAATGTTCACTCGGGTATAAAATCACGTGCTGATAATGTTCATCGGCCAGCAATATGTTCAGTTGTTCGTTGTTAGAAAAGTCTTCACCGACAAACGTCACACTGTTATTTAGAGATAACGAGAGAATACGCGCAGTTCCCATCGGACGATGCTCTTCTGATGGGTGTTGAAGAATGATAAGCTCAACATTTGATTCGAGTGGTGTAACCCACTGACAAATACAAGCTTTCAAAGCCTTGCTGCATTGGCGGCAATAACGAGACATGGATTTAATGTGTACCCTGTTTTAATTTTCACTTCACTTTTATGCGTCTTATTCCAATTTGAGCCAATACAAGCTTGGGTCGTTTGGGATAACAATGCGATTGCCGATGGGCAATGGTGGCGAATCCTAACAGGAAACTTTTCACATACCAACTACTCGCACCTTCTGATGAACCTAGCAGGCTTATGGATCATCAGCTATCTGTTTCAACCGAGTAAAAAACAGCTTGCTCTTGCTATGCTTGTGATTAGTTTAGTGACTGGGGTCGCTCTGTTGTTTTCGAGTATTCAGATCTATGTTGGCCTATCTGGCACTTTTGCATGGGTTATTTGGCTTATTCGCGCTCAGAGAGGCGCTAAACGGCAGGAGATCCAGCTGGCTCCTAGTGTTGGGATTAATCGCTAAGATCGCTTGGGAGCAGCTTATTGGCCCTTCTAGCACGACTGGCGAACTGATTAATGCTCGAGTAGCCATTGAAGCCCACCTAGCAGGTGCACTGCTGGAGGCTTCATGGCTATGGCGTTATGGCTACCGAATAAAAAGTAACCCTCAATAACCCGCCAAATTAAAGTTGAATTCGCTCACGATTCTTTTCAACCGTTGCCTCGCCAATACCTTTCACGTTGACCAAGTCACTGGGTTTTGTAAATGCACCATGCTTATCCCGATAATCGACAATCTCTTGGGCTTTTTTGTCACCCACACCAACAAGTAATGCTGATAATTCCTCAGCCGTAGCTTTATTGATGTTTACGGTGATTTCAATGCCGTCGTACAACTCTGCCTTAGTCGGACTATCAGCAAACACTCCAGCACTCAGAGTAATTAGAAATGAAAGAAGTAATGTTGAATATATTGTTCGCATAAACCGTTCCTTTGTTCAAAAAACGTAACTTATGCATTTACCGCGGCAGATAACACAATCACCAGATAAAAATAAAGCGGGTCACCTAAGTGACCCGCTTTGTTATACATCTTGTTTTCATCAGATTGTTTGTTAGCTCACAAATCTGATTTATCGGATAAGCTCTAACTTGCAAAGCAAAAGCCTTGTTTTGACTGACAGTAGTAAGAGACCAAAGTCATCTTGCTACCCAGTTTAAGCTAACCTTAATGACCTTGACCTTGACCTACTACGTAGTATTCAACGTCTGCGTTTTCACGAAGTACGTTTAGTACGTTGGTCAGGTCTTGTTGTACCAACTCGTTCCAGTTGAGCACCAATTTGAGTGCTGTAAGCTGGGTCGATTTCAGCCGTTACTTTAGAAAGTTCTACAACAACGATGTTACCGTCTTGGTCTTTAGATTGGCCAAACACCGCTTGACCACCTTCAGGCTTCGCTAGAGCGAATACAGAAGCTGCCAATGGAGAGTTACGGTCAATTGTTTCAAGTTCAGTGAACTCAAGGTTGTTATCCGCTAATACTGCTTCATTGCCTTGCTTAAGTTCGTTCACTAGAGAAACACCTAACTCAACCGCTTGCTGCTCGCTTGTACAGCAGACAGCGCAGCCACAACTTGATCCTTCACTTGTTCTAGAGGAAGAACTGTTTCGTCACGAGTCTCTTCTACACGAACAACAATCACGTGTTCAGGAGCCACTTCGATAACTTCAGAGTTTAGGCCGTCTTCTTTCACTTCTGGGCTCAAGATAGCTTGCATAACAGCAGGCGTCATCAATACTTCGGTGCATCTACTTGAGAGATGAAATCAGTCGTTGTGATCTTAGCGTTAATTGCTTCTGCAGAGTCATCTAGAGAGTCAGGGAATTCAAACGCTACTTTCTCTAATTCAGTTTGCTGTTCGTAGAACTGGTCTACTGCGTGCTGGTCTAGAAGCTCTGTCTTAATCTCTGCCGCTACTTCAGTAGTAAGGCTGAGCTTGAGATGCTTTCAGTTCGTCTAGCTTGATGATGTGGTAGCCAAAATCAGATTTAACTAAACCCGTTGTATCACCAATATTCTGAAGAGCAAAAGCGGCTTCTTCGAATGCTGGGTCCATAACATCACGTTCGATCCAACCTAGGTCACCACCAACTTCAGCACTACCGAAGTCATCAGATTTTCTTCCGCTAGCGTTGCGAAATCAGCGCCTGCGTTGAGTTCGTCCAGGATGGACTGCGCTTTCGCTTCATCGTCGCCTTGAACTAGGATGTGACTAACTTTACGCTGCTCTGAAGTTGGTACTTATCTAGATGCTCTTCATAGTATTTCTGAGCTTCATCACTCACTTTAAGCTGCGACTTAAGTGCTTCGGCTGAAAGTTCGATGTAAGACACCTTAGCTTGCTCTGGACGAGTGTAAGCTAATGGGTTTTCAGAGTAGTACTGTTCAATCTGCTCGTCGGTAAGCTCAATGTCTTTCGCTAAATCAGCAACAGA
>NZ_MCVG02000004.1:0-356500 GCF_002874355.2 Shewanella sp. 10N.286.48.B5 | reverse complement strand
GTAAAAGACAACAATTCCTGATGTTGATTGCTGAGTCATTAGCTGCTGAATATTATTACTTAAGGCAAGTGTGGGCAGTACCCATGTAAAAGCAGGGGTTATCTTTAGGGCTAACGGACTGAATAATGCTATGTCAGTGAACAATAGATCATAGTAAGGCTAGTCCACTAAGTCGCGCCAAACAAAGTGTGTTTTGCCAAGGGTGCAACTGTGCAGAAGTTTTTACGTTGCTGAAGTTTATTGATGGCATATTTTCGATTAGCTGTTGTTGATCTCTGTCGTCTTTAGTATGTTATTAATGCGTCAAATATTTTATTAGCAATCAACGGTGTAGCCTTGTCAAAGCGACCTTTATTTTCACTATCATTCTTAGTGCCTTTTTTTATAAGCGCCCTGTTCTTTCTATTAGTCAGCGGGGAGTTTTACTATGAAAGAGAAGAGTTGCATTCTCAACTGGCGGCTAATGAATCTAAGCACATTGAGAAAGAATTGTATCGGATGACGCATGTCATTGAGTCAGCGTTAGCTAATCAAGACACTTCAAGAATTGAACAAGAGGTTTCTCTTACTGCTATAGATAGCAATATGATGGTTTATGTCATTTTAGATGCTTCTAGCCAAATTCGCTTCGCTAATCATGTCATATGGCGTGACAGTAATGCTACTAATGTTATTGATGGTTACATCAATGACATCCATCAACAAGCGGTAAGCAATAAACGCCCACTGATTCAAACCAATTTAGAGCGTGGCTCTATACAAGCATATTATCCTATCAATGCCTCAGATAAATATAGTTATTCTAGCGCGGTAGATGTGATTTATGTTGAGTACAATATCTCCTCATTGATGGCTGAGGCTGCAGACAGCCTCCAAAAACGCTTTATTTATATTTGGGCAATTGGTGGCATAATTGTGCTACTTTTTTGCTTAGGGTTATATTTGGTACTAATTAAGCCTATTAGAACTTTAACTAAAAATGCGCAAAATATTGTCAATGCTAAAGGGGGATCGACTAAGGTGACTACCTTTGTCGATGAGTTATATTGGCTCAATAAGTCATTGGTTCAAGTAGGGCTACATTTAGCCGAAAGCAATCAACGACTGACTAATGCTGAGCAGCGTTGGTTATATTCTATTAATGCAGATCAACACGGTATTTGGGACTGGGATACTATATCCAATGGCGTCTTCTTATCAGATCACTGGAAAGAAATATTAGGTTATCAATCCGATGATATCGCTAGCTCCTATGAAGCCTGGGAAGCTTTGTTACATCCAGATGATAAAAAAGCAGTGGTAGCAGCACTTAATAATTATCTGCAAGGTAAAACTCGCAATTACGAAAGTGTTCATCGGATGCTAACTAAGGCGAATGATTACATTTGGGTGTTAGATAGAGGTCAAATTATCCAGTGGGATGAACTGGGTAAGCCAATAAGAGTCATAGGTTCGATAAACGATGTTTCTTCTGAACTTGAAAACCAACAGATTACTGTAGAAAGGCAAAGTCATGTTGGGGTGTCAGATATTATTGATCGGGAAGCGTTAGCTAACGAATTGTTTGACCTTCAAGCTTATGCGCGTAAAAGTAATCAACATTGCAGCTTGCTAGTCATTAATCTAAGCAACATTAAGTTAGTAAATGAAGCGTTAGGTGAGCAACTCACTGATCGATTACTTATGCAGATTTCAGCAAGGCTTGCTGGGAGTTTTTCAAATAGCTGTTTGTTAAGTCGTCTGGGAGATGATGAATTTGTTATTGCAGCAAAAAATTTAGGTAATAATTTAGAGCATGCCAATAAACGTGCGTTAGCGTTAGCAAGTGAAGTTCGCCAAGTGGTTGGCCGTAGTTTCAGCATATCTGGACAAGATGTTTCAGTTTTTACTCAAATTGGAATGGTGGTTTTTGATGGCCAAGAATCTTTAGAACCGAGTCAGTTACTTTCTCGTGCAGATAAAGCTTTATGCAAAGCTATTGAAAGTAAGACCAATAGCTGTGTGCTACATAGTTTACTGTTGGATGCTAGCCACAATGAACCCTTGAAATTACAACGGGACTTAAAGTTAGCGATTAAGGCTGGCCAGATATCCTTGGTTTATCAGCCTGTAGTAGATATACATGGCAATACCGAAAGTGTTGAAGTATTGATGCGTTGGCATCATCCTCAGTTAGGTTTTATTCGCCCGAAGCAATTTATTCCAGTTGCTGAGCTTTCTAACACGATTTTTGAACTTGAATTATGGATGTTAAGTCAGGTTTGCTTATTTATAAAGAGCTTACAAGCTGCGAATTTAAATTGCCCGTGCTTTTCAATTAATGTCTCTTCTAGGCATTTTCATCAAGATATGTTTGTTGATGTTATTCTTAACAAGATTGCAGAAAGAGGCGTTAATTTTAATTTAATCCAATTGGAGTTGTCGGAAGATATCTTTTCTATTAATCCTATCACTGCAAAAAATAAAATTTTAAAACTACAGCGGGCCGGTGTCAGAGTCGCTATCGATGATTTTGGATCAGGTTTATGTCCGTTACATCGCTTTAATGGTATTCATTTTGCTCAGGTTAAGCTGGCTACTGGCTATATTAATGATATTGTTAGTTCAAAAGAGGCGCGAAAGATATTCCGCTCACTTATTAATATGACCAAACAGTTAAATTATCCTGTCGTAGTAAAGCACATTGAAGATCGTCAGCAGTTGAGTTTACTGAGCGATCTTAATAGTAATTTGTTTCAAGGCTTTGTAATTAGTAGACCGCTATCCCAACAAGACATTAAACACTTATTAGAATCAGAAATTAACCTGAGCGTGGTTTGGAAAGTACCATTTAGTTAGTTTAAGTTATAAGTTAACTGGACTTCCCAAACTTCAGACAGTCATCAGGGTTTCTAAAGTGTTAATGGCACTAATATCAATGGCGCTAGTATAATTGCTATTAATAGCTGCTAATTAGTATTGCTCAAGAAAAGCGAACATACTTGTCAGTGCTTGGTTACGTACCTCATCTACTTCCATAAATATCTCATGCCGACTGCTGTGTATCCTTTGTAGCTGGCATAAGTTATTTTCCGCTCTATCTTGGGCTGCATTATCCACAATGGTGTCTTCAGTCGCTTGCAAAATAAGAATGGGCTTGATACTCGTTGCGGCCACTTGGGTTGCGTTATCAGCTGCTGTTATAGCTTCTAATAGCCAGTTGTTTGTGGGCGAGCCTAACTGAATTTGTGGATTCTGCTCAAACAGCGCGATAGAGGCTTGATAACGATTTTGGCTATGGGTTAGCTCATTGTCAGCAAAGCTGGTTGCATTATAGTTTTTACCACCAATAACATAGTTGGGCTCTTTGTCTGCAGTATAAGTATTTAGCAGCTTGGCTAAAGAGCGAATAAAGCCTTTATTCATTGGCAAGTTGATGCCATACATGGGGGCTGAAAACACCGCAGCATTAAATGTGCTTGGGTATTGGCCCATATACAAAGTACCTATGGTTCCCCCCATTGAGTGGCCCACAAGATATAGAGCATCATGTGCTTGGGGCTGAACAATTTGCTTGATAAAAACATGAAAGTCATCGATATAAGTCTGAAATTTATCAATGTGACCCTGGTGATTATTTTTTTGACTGCGTGATGACAAGCCTTGACCGCGATGATCGAGAATATAAACGCTATAGCCTTGCTGATATATATTGAACATCAGCTCTTTATATTTTAAATAGCATTCAACCCTGCCACTACTGATGACAATTGCTTTGTTGGTGGTTGGATTTCGAATAAAAGCATAGGCAATATCGGCATTGTCTTGACGTAGTTTGGCTTGCGTTACCGCTTGCCAAAATTGTTGCTGCTCATCATTATTAAGTTGTTGCTCTGACGAAAAAGACAAATCGATCACCTTAAGCTTTAAGAAATAGGACTAGGGTTTGGCTGGATGTAAACCTTGGCAGTGTAGCAAACAGTGATACTGATGGGGAAGGTGGTTATAGAGAGCTAAATGGCAATTTAGCTCTCTAATGAGTGTCTATTATTAGTTTGCTCGTTGCTGCTCGCTAATGAACTCGTCAACCATTTGTTCTAGGATCGCCATGGTAACTGAACCATTTTCTAGCAATGCATCATGAAATAAACGGATGTTAAAGTCTTCACCTAATGCAACTTCAGCTTTGTTACGTAAACGCTTTATGGTTAATTCACCAACTTTATATGACAGTGCTTGTCCTGGCCACGAAATATAACGGTCAATTTCGGTGGTGACATTGTGTAGTGATAATGCGGTGTTACTGGCCATAAACTCTATGGCCTGCTCACGGCTCCAGCCTTTTGCGTGCATACCAGTATCGACCACAAGACGTGCTGCCCGCCACATTTCATAGGTTAAGCGGCCAAAATTACTGTATGGGTCTTGGTAAAAGCCCGCTTCTAACCCTAGATACTCTGAGTACAATCCCCAACCTTCGCCAAATGCCGAGATATAACTCAAGCGTCTAAAGTCGGGTAAGTCTGTTAGCTCTTTATTTAGCGAGATCTGTAAATGATGCCCAGGTACTGCTTCATGCAAGGTTAATGCTTCCATTTCATATAGCGGACGTTTATCGAGGGCGTATGTATTGACCCAGTAGTAGCCTGGATCATCATCACGGTTTGAGCCAGAGTAACGTCCCGTAGTGTATTTAGGGGCGATTTCAGCCGGTACTGGTTTAATGCCATAAGGGGTTCTAGGTAAGGTGGCGAAAAGTTTAGGCAAAGCAGCATCTGCTTTTTTAGCGATATAAGCAGCTTCTTTTAATAACTCTTCAGCTGTCTTTGGGTAAAACTGTGGATCTGTGCGTAAGAAATGCAGAAATTCAGCAAAGCTGCCTTCAAATTTTACCTCTTTGATGACTTGTTCCATTTCTGCTTTGATTCGGGCGACCTCTGATAAACCCAGTTGATGAACTTCATCGGTTGTCATGGCTAAGGTGGTGTAATAGGCCACGCGGTTTTGGTAAAAAGCCTCGCCATTAGGTAGCTCTTTTGCGGCAATCGCAATACGGGCATTAGGAATATATTCTTCAGTCATAAAATCGAAAAAATCTTGATACAGCGGTAGCACTTTTTGCTCAACAGTATCTCGACCTTGCTGGGTTAATTGCCGTTTTTCAGACTCGCTAAAGTGATCGGGAAATTGAGTGAAGGGTTTGTAATAACCGCTGTCTTCAACAGGGACAATATAGGCACTAATGCTTTGCTCAAAACCGGTTAAGGTTACTTTTGCTGGGGTAATACCACTGCTTAAGCCCTGTTTTAGCCAAAATGTTTGCTGGGCAAAATAAGTGGGTAAGGCATTAAGTTTTGCTAAATAATCTTGATAATCTTCAACGCTATTAAAGCGCCCATTAGCGATTGAGGCGATGTAAGCATGAAAACCACTTTCGGCCGTTATCGGTAAGTAATGATCTTTAAAGTTGTACATATCAACACTGTTTTGCAGTTGGTACGCTAATAACTGTGCATTAATTTTGTCGGTTTTTGACAGGGTGGCCGGATCAATTTGCTTTAATGATGCCAGTAGCTTTTTCTGACGTAGATTCTTTTGGGCTAAGGATTCTGGTGATAAATCAGCTAATTTATCGGCCTTTGACTTATCGCCTAATGAATAGGCCAATGTCGGCGAGTAATCCAAGTCTACTTGCCAAGCGTTATCAATAATTGATTTCAGGCTCATATTTTCTACTACTGCCGCTGTAGCCGTTTCTTTTACCTGAGTTGGGGTTTCAGTTTTTTCGGGAACGCCTAAATAATATTGAGCTTTAGAACCTGAAGTCATTTTACAGCCAGATATGGCAAGCATGATTAATGCTGGCAGTATGAGCTTTCGCATGGGAAATTCCTTTAAACGTTGGTAAATAACAAATTTAGCTAACTAAGCCACAACATAGCAATTCAATCATATGCTCGCTAGTGAAATTCATCGACATAATTGTTACTGATTGCATAATTTAGTTGCTGCTAAGGTCGTTTTTTTGTCGATGCGTGTTAAACTTTGCTTGCTGGGTGTTCATAAAATAAAAAACACATTTAGCTCAAAAATTTAATAGGGGGCAAAAATGATCAATACATCCATTCCGCTGGTTGATTTGCATCGTCATTTAGATGGCAACGTGCGGGTCAAAACGATTTGGGAGCTTGGCCATCAGCATGGTATTCAACTGCCTGCTAACTCAATTGCAGAGTTGGCTCCCTTTGTTCAAATTCAAGGCAAAGAAAATAGTTTAGTGGCATTCCTGACTAAGCTGGATTGGATGGTGGGCGTATTAGCTGATTTAGATGCTGTAAAACGCGTAGCATATGAAAATGTTGAAGACGCGGCAGTATCAGGGCTTGATTACACTGAACTGCGTTTTAGCCCATATTACATGGCAATGAGTCATAACTTACCGATTGAAGGCGTGGTTGAGGCCGTTATTGATGGCGTCAAAGCTGGCATGAAAGATTATGATGTTAAGGTTAACTTAATTGGCATTATGTCTCGTTCATTTGGGCAGGAGAAGTGCCGCTTAGAGCTTGATGGCTTGTTAGCGCATCGAGATAGCTTGGTGGCAATGGATCTAGCTGGCGATGAACTAGGTTTCCCTGGTGAGCTATTCAATGAACACTTTAAGCGAGTGAGAGATGCTGGCTTACAGATCACAGCCCACGCCGGTGAGGCGGCCGGTAGCGAGAGCATGTGGCAAGCAATTCAAGAGTTGGGTGCTACTCGAATTGGCCATGGTGTAAATGCTATCCACGACCCTAAGTTGATGGAATATTTAGTTAAGCACTCTATTGGAATCGAGTCATGCCCGACAAGTAATTTACATACTTCAACTGTGGCTGATTATGATGCTCATCCATTTACTCAGTTTCTGGATGCTGGAGTCTTAATTGGTCTTAATACCGATGATCCTGGTGTGAGCGCGATTGATATCAAGCATGAATATCGTATCGCTAAGTCAGCGCTGGGTTTATCGGATGCTCAGCTGACGCAAGTGCAACGTAATGGTGTTGAAATGGCCTTTTTATCAGGCAGTGAACGCAAGGCGCTATACGCGTCAAAGTTATAATTAGCTCCTACCTGTTTAGCTGAAAATAAACATAAAAAAACCGCTGATAATCAGCGGTTTTTTATTGCGTGATAGTAAAAACTAAATCACTCGCGAGAACTGTTGCTGACGTGCTTTTTGACGATAGTAAACGTCAAAACACATACAGATATTGCGGATCAACAGACGACCGGTAGGGCTAATGGTAAGCTTACGGTCTGTGATATCAACTAATTTATCATCAATGAAGGTTTGTAGCAGTTTTAAATCTTCAACAAAGTACTCTTCAAAATTAATATCAAATTGCTGTTCAATTTTGGCTAAATCGAGGTCGAAGTGACAAATCATTTGTTTAATCACTACACGACGAATTTCATCGTCACGATTTAAGCTACAGCCTTTCCATAATGCGTGACCTTTTTCGTCAATCGACTCGTAGTATGGACGGATATCTTTTTGGTTTTGGGCATAACAATCGCCAATTTGGCTAATTGAAGACACACCTAAACCTAATAGGTCACATTCTTCCTGAGTGGTATAACCTTGGAAGTTACGATGAAGCTTACCGGCATTTTGAAGCTTTGAAAGCTCATCATCTGGCTTAGCGAAGTGATCCATACCAATGAACTGATAACCTGCACCGGTTAATGATTCAATGGTTTGATGCAACATATCTAGCTTTTGCTGTGGAGAAGCCATATCTTCATCTTTAATCTTACGCTGAGCGGCAAAACGAGATGGTAAGTGCGCATAGTTAAAGATAGACAAACGATCCGGTGATAACTCAATCACACGCTTAATGGTTTCTGCAAAGGTTTCAGGGGTTTGGTGCGGTAGACCGTAGATTAAATCTGCGTTGGTCGATACAAAGCCCATGTCTTTTGCTTTAGCCATTAAGTCAAAAATAAACTGCTCATCTTGTTCGCGGTTTACGGCAACTTGTACCTTTTTATTGAAATCTTGTACACCAATAGAAATACGGTTAAAGCCAGCTTCTTTTAATGTATCAAGCATGGTTAATTCGATTTCACGAGGGTCTACTTCAATAGAGAATTCGCCAACATCAGCAAAATTAAAATGACTTTTAATCAGCTTTGATAAGGTTAAGATTTGCTCTGGGTTTAAGAATGTAGGTGTACCGCCACCCCAATGCATTTGGGTCACAGTGTAATTTTTGAATAACGGGGCACGCTTAACAATTTCACTTGCAAGGTATTCAATGTACTGGTCAGCTTTATGTGCATGACGAGTAATGACTTTATTACATCCGCAGTAATAACAAAGCTTGGCACAAAATGGGATGTGGATGTATAAAGACAGTTTGTCACTTTTACTGGTTTCAATCGCTGAAAGTAGATTTTGCTCAGTAAAAGTATCGTCAAATTCTAAAGCCGTTGGATACGACGTATAGCGTGGACCACTGTAGTTATACTTTTCGATCATTGACTGATCCCAACTTATTTGTGTGGGCTGCTTCAAGGCGTGTCCTCCGGGTAAATTAGCAATGTACGAAGTATGCAAGTATCTTTAACAAATAACCTTGATCTACGTTGTAAATTTGAAATTTCTCATTAGCAATTAGGTGCATTTTTGTAGGAAAAGTTAGCATTTAGGTAGATTTGTGGCATAGCTCACAGCCTCAATATCCATGTTGAGGCTGTTATCTGTCTTATAACTAAGGGATTTGTTAAAAACTGTCGGTTATTAATGCATGAAATGAAACTGTTTCAACTTCTTAGCGTCTTCAAGCAAGCTTTGTTCTAACTTTGCTTCAGATTTCATTCTGGCTAAGTCCAATTTCATTCGCTGCTGTTTAGGTAAAGCGCTGCGTGCATCTTTTATGGGATGATCTTTAATACAGGCGTAATGCTCGAAGATATGCGGGAATTCAACGGCCATTGCTTCAGACATGGATAAGGTATCAAATAACTTAGCGATTCGCATTACCCCTTCAGAAGGCTCACAGCGCTCTTCTAACATGGCTGCTGCGATATACTTGATATCATCTAATACTTGTTGTTTTTTGGCTCTGGCTTCTATTGTGCGCTGCTTACTGGCTGCTAGTGATGCCTGTTGTTGTTTCTTGACTTGTAATAGCAAGTATCCGGCGTAAGAAGCTAAAAGTAATACAATGATGACAGCGACAACAATAACAATGCTAGACACAGTTTATCCTTAAAGTGATGTTAGGCTTGAATAAGGCTTAGTTTAGAATAAATAGAAAAATGGCATATCTGAAATAGATATGCCATTTAAAAGTAGTAATGATTAAGACTGGTAGTCTTTTAATACATCCGCGCCTGTTTCAAAGCGCTCATATAAATCATCATCTGAAGCGGCTTTTTTACTCGGAGCGGCTGGTGCTGGTAATTCTTCAGCATCCGAAATGCCTAATTTTTCCATCAGCGATTCAATTTTAGATAATTGGCTATCTAACCATTTCTGATCGTCAGCGGCTAAGTCTTTGCCTTCTTCTAGCAAATCAAGCAAGTCATTAAACCTTGGATCTTCTTCAAGCTTTAATAATTTTTGCTCGTCAGTCAGTTTAGGCTGTTTCACTTTTGCACTAGCAGCAACAGTTGCTTCTTTAGCTGGTGCAATCGATAACGCAACAGGCTTCTTGCTACCATGACGAGGGTCATTATTTTTTTGCGTTTTCACATGTGGTGATTCTTTTTCAATCAGGGCTTCGTTATGACGGCTACCTGATTTACGACCAGAATCATTCTTCTTGCCGCCGATGACTTTGCGCTCAGACTTTTTGACTCTTGGTGCTTGTTTAGGGCCATTTTCGCCGCCCTTGCGCGATTTTTTACTACGAGCCATTGGTGATCTCATTAGGTTGTAAAATTTGGCTAGACGGATTCATATCCACCTTGCACTAAATAAGGATGCGCTTTATATCAGACTTTGATGTTTTTTGCATCAATACGAGCTCTTTTGCTGCAAATAATAGCGTAAATTCGCTGTGTTGTGCCAAATACTCGAAAGTTTGTTGCTGATAAAAGCTAACGTGAGTGGGGTTATTCTTGAAATGCCATTTAGAAAAGTGATTTAAATCAGTCATTAAAGACGTACTTATTGCTAACCATCCACCAGGTTTTAGCAATTTTGACAGTAATTGCCATTCTTTACCTGGTTGCTGGAAATGCTCTAGTACCCGATAGCAGCAAATGAAATCGTATTGCTGATTGAAAAGTTGTTGATCGGCTTTAACAAATGGGTCGTACTGATAAAGGCGGTGACCCGCGTGTTCAATTTTGTCGAGGCTGGCTTTGTCTAGCACCCTGCCAAAATTGAGCCCTGTCAATGAACCACTTTGCTGGGCGCTTATCTGTGACAGCAAGGGTTTGATAAATTGAATTAGTTGCTTTTGCTTGCTGGCTTTATTGGCTCGGCCATAACGCTGTAATTGCGCTGCCGGCATAAGGTGGGATTGGGGGTTAGCGAAAACAAGGCCGCATTGATCGCAGCGGTAAAAGGCTCTTTTTTTATCTTGTAGAAAAAATTCAGCACGATAACGGCACAAGGGACATTTTATCATTGAAGTAAGCAGGCACCTGAACAAAAACAAAGATATATATCAATCAATAGCAGATTTAGGTTGATTATGAAAGTGATTACAAAAAGCGGAAATAAAAAAAGGTGGCAGTAAACTGCCACCTCGTAAAACAGTGCTTATCACACTATATTCTGATTCCAAGTATCCGTACTTGCTATGTGACTATCCCGGTCAGTATCCTTCTTGTTTTTAGCGCTTTCCATGCTTTTTTAGTTGTTATCGGTCTTCAATGACACTTTATTTAAATCCTGTTGCCGTCCTGACCACAGCTTCCGTAGATGGTCTTCAATGACACATCAATTTCCTAGTTGTCTTCAATGACATTAGTAAACAATCCATGTTTAAAGTACCGTCCAGTGATATCAAGCCTCCGCAAGTGCATCCTAAGCAATTAGCTTCCTTTGCCGCTACTTTAATCCTTAAAGTAGTGTCCTTATGGGGTTTTATCTCTGTTGCGTAAGGGAGTGCTATTTAAGCGTGTCGACCATTCGGTCTAATCCTTACAAATTCTATATGACCTGGACTTCAAGCTGAAATCACTACTCTTATTATTTTTAGTGAGTGGTCTTATTTATATTATTGTTATTGGTAAATATTATTCTTATATCTTAAATGTAAACGTAGCCGAAATCTGTGAGATAGAATTGATATTTTTGTTCTGACAGTTGGGTTCATTTCGGTACGGGGCTATTTAACCCTAAAAGAGTGATCTCTGTCAAGCCTCAATAACCTCAAGTTTACGTAAACGTAAACTTGAGGTTGTAAAAAAGGGTGAATTGTCACCCTTTTTGTCGTTGTCAGCGCGAGCAGTAAAATTTACTTAAGGCTTGAAATATATTGAGATAATGCTTGGATATCACTGTCAGTTAGCTTTTTAGCAACATCTTGCATCATGCCATTGAGATCGTTGTTACGATTTGTATCGCGGAATTTATTTAGCTGGATTTTGACATAATCAGCATGTTGACCACCAATTGATGGGAAGCCTGCAAGCTCTGCGCCTTTACCATCTGGTCCATGACATGCCATGCATGAAGTGATACCACGATCCATATCGCCGCCTTTATAAAGGGCTTCGCCTTCAGCAGGAATACTCGCCACATCGGCTACATTTAATGTTTGGCTAGCATAATATGCAGAAACATCCTTAATATCTTGTTCAGATAAGGATATTGACATGCCTATCATGGTAGGATCATTACGACCTTCTTTGCCGCCGCTTTTAGCCGCCGCTTGGAAATCATGTAATTGCTTTTCTAGATAAGATGCGTGCTGTCCGGCCAGTTTAGGCCAAATAGGAGCAATGCTGTTACCGTCAACACCGTGACAGGCTGAACACATAACTGATTTAGTTTTACCCGCTTCCACATTACCTTCAGCGATTGCAGGGGTTGATATAGCGGCAAATACAGACAGCGCAAGAGCTAACTTTTTCATGGCGTTCCAACTTCTTGTTTAATTTATTGTCCTGAGCTTACTAGGGTGACCTGCAAGCGTGGTAAAATCTACAAACTGTGATCCGGGTAATATTTTACACGAAAATGTGGAAAAGTAAGCAAATCTTACATAATTAAGGTATTACCTAAAAATTATTGGAGTAAATCGTGTCAGAAACGCGTATAGATTTTCGAAAAACCAAGTTTTTAATTAGTGCGCCAGACATTGCACACTTAAATGAGTACTTACCTGGTGATGCCGGAGTAGAAATAGCGTTTGCTGGCCGCTCTAATGCAGGTAAGTCAAGCGCCTTGAATGCATTAACGGATCAAAAAGGCTTAGCAAGAACCAGTAAAACCCCCGGTCGTACTCAACTTATTAATGTTTTTGAACTTGAAGAAAACCGTCGTCTAGTTGATTTGCCTGGCTATGGTTTTGCTAAGGTGCCTTTAGCATTAAAAAATAAATGGCAAAAAGCTTTAGGTGAATATTTACAAGAGCGCGCCTGTTTAAGCGGTGTTGTGGTGTTAATGGATATTCGCCATCCGCTTAAAGATCTCGATTTGCAAATGATTGAGTGGGCTGTGCTGAGTGAAATCCCAGTGTTAGCTTTGCTTACTAAGTCTGATAAGCTCGCGCAAAACGTCAAAATGAAGACAGTTAATGCGGTGCGTAAAGAGTTAGCTGAGTATGGGGATTGGGTTAAAGTTGAACCTTTCTCTTCTACTAAAGGGACTGGTAAACCTAAAGTGCTAGGCATTTTAAATGAGTGGTGTAACCCAAGCTGGCTCACTGAAGCTGAAGCGGAGCAAGCATCGCAAGAGCAGGCTGAATAAGAATAACTAATTCTTATTCAGTTTAAAAAGGCTATTAAGACTTTGTACTTAGTAGCCTTTTTTGCATTTAAAAATCGAGTTTCGAAAAATGGCAAAAAAAACCGATAACTAAATAGCTATCGGTTAAAAAAATTAGCTCTTTTGGGGAGAAGCTAAATTCAACAAGACTCAAGTGCCATCTACTCATTGATGACGCTCAATAAGCTCATAATACCTGTTTCTTAAATGTAGTTAAAGTATTTGCTCTAAAATTTATTTTGGGCAAAAAAAAGCTCCAGCATATATAGATGCTGGAGCGCCATAATTCGGCTTGTCACTATTTCTAGTGAAATAAAAAGGTCTGAAAGATGGAACATCTTAACCTCTGTACCCTACAGCGAAGATAATACGGTATTAGCCTTTAAATGAAAAACTGTTTTTCGTTAAAATGAACAATATTGTGAGCAGCAACACAATTTATGCTGGGTTTATCAGCGTTTTTTGTGCAAAAGACTAAGTGGTAAACAAGCAGGTAAAAAAATACCTGTAAATTTTTCATTACAGGTATTTTGTATTCGGCAATGACTATCTGTTTAGCCGCATCCGTTTCATCATCTGTTTAGGTGTATATGTGAGTCGTTAAACCCTAGTGCGCCTCATCCCAATTGTTTCCAAGTCCTGCTTCAGCTAATAGCATCACATCAATGGAGGCCGCTTCGGCCATCAGTTCACAGACCTTGCTCTTCAAGGCTTCTGCTTTATCTGCATCCACTTCGAAAACCAATTCATCGTGCACCTGCATCATCATGGTGATCTCACCTTGAGTGTCGTTCTCAATCCAAGCGGCGATCTTTATCATCGCTTTTTTGATGATATCAGCGGCAGTGCCTTGCATTGGCGCATTAATCGCTGCGCGCTCAGCCGCCTGACGGCGCATGGCGTTTCTGTCTTTAATATCAGGTAAGTACAGTCGTCTGCCGTAAAGGGTTTCGACATAGCCAACATCAGCGGCTAACGCGCGGGTGTCTTCCATGTACTTCAATACGCCAGGATAGCGGGCGAAGTAAGTATCAATGTAGGTTTGAGCTTCTTTACGTGGGATATCTAGCTGCTTGGCCAAGCCAAACGCTGACATGCCATAGATTAAACCGAAGTTAACCGCTTTAGCTCGGCGGCGTTGCTCGGTAGTCACTTCTTCAAAATGCACCCCAAATACTTCTGCTGCGGTGGCTTTATGAATATCTTTATTTTCAGCAAATGCTGTCAATAAGCCTTTATCTTGTGAAAGATGCGCCATGATGCGTAATTCAATTTGCGAGTAATCGGCAGCCAATACTTTACGGCCTTCAGCGGCGATAAAAGCTTGCCTAATGCGGCGACCTTCTTCGGTTCTGATAGGGATATTTTGCAGGTTTGGCTCGCTTGATGATAAACGTCCTGTGGCGGCATTGGCTTGATGATAGCTGGTATGCACGCGCCCGGTAACAGGATTAACCATTAATGGCAATTTGTCGGTATAGGTGCTCTTTAATTTTGACAGACTGCGGTGCTGCAAAATAATTTTAGGAAGCGGGTAATCTAGGGCTAATTCAACCAGTACATCTTCTGCGGTTGACGGGGCACCTTTTGGGGTCTTTTTGATGACCGGATAGCCAAGTTTATCAAAAAATAATGCCTGTAATTGCTTTGGAGAGCCGAGGTTAAACTTCTCACCGGCGATGTCATAAGCCTTAGTTTCAAGATCGTCAATCTTCTGTGCAAGTTCATCACTTTGTTGACTGAGCAGCATGCTGTCAATGAGTACGCCTTGACGTTCGATATTTGATAATACTTGGATTAGCGGTAATTCAAGTTCATTAAATACTGAGCTGAGTGTTGGCTCTTTCTCTATTCTTGGCCATAGGTGCTGATGTAAACGCAGGGTGATGTCGGCATCTTCTGCTGCATAGGGCGCTGCTACATCCAAATTAATTTGGTTGAAGGTTAACTGTTTTGCGCCTTTGCCGGCAATTTCTTCAAAGCTAATATTTTTATGACCAAGATACTTAAGGGCTAATCCGTCCATATCATGACGAGAGGCGACAGAGTTAAACACGTAGGACTCAAGCATGGTATCAAAGCGAACACCTTTAAGGCTGATGCCTGCATTGGCAAAGATACTGATATCGTATTTTAGGTTTTGGCCGACTTTTTCAAGTTGGTCATTTTCTAAAATCGGTCTTAATTGCTCAAGTGCGTACTCCATAGCAAGTTGCTGTGGTGCGTCTAAGTAATCATGGGCTAACGGCAAATAAGCCGCTTTACCTGCTTCTATTGCAAATGAAATACCGACCAGCTTTGCTTCCATGTAGTTTAGGCTGGTGGTTTCGGTGTCGATGGCAATTAATTTAGCTTTTGATAGCTTTTCAATCCAAAGGGTTAACTGCGCTTCGGTTAATATGGTGTCATATTCAACTTCAATGGCCGCAGCGACAGGCGTGATTTCCTCTGTGGTGTTAGACTTGCTTGATGTATTAAAGCCTGATTTATTATCCAATACTTCTGCTAACCAGCGCTTGAATTCCATTTCACCATAAAGCTTAACTAATTCATCGCGGTTTTGTGGTTTGGTGGCTAATTTATCCCAGTCATTATCCCACTCCACATCGGTTTTGATGGTGGCAAGATCGTATGACAGCTGCAGCATGTCTTTATTTTCGGCAATTTTCTTTGGCATGGTTTTAGAGCCGCGGAAAGTCACATCTAACACGCTCTCAGGATTGGCGATAAGTTTATCGACGCCGCCAACCCCCGTTAGCATTGCTAATGCGGTTTTTTCACCAACACCGGGCAGACCTGGAATGTTATCGGCTTTATCGCCCATCATGGCGAGCAAGTCGATGATCAACTCTGGGCCGACACCAAACTTAGCGGTGACTTCTTCTGGGCCCATAATGGTATCGGTCATGGTGTTAATTAAGGTGACATGTTCATCTACAAGTTGCGCCATGTCTTTATCACCAGTGCTGATTAAGGTTGCTCGACCTTCTTGACTAGCTTTGAGCGCGATGGTGCCAATAACGTCATCGGCTTCAACACCTTCAATACTGATTAATGGTAAACCTAATGCTTTAATAATGGCATGCAATGGGGCAATTTGGGTACGTAAATCATCAGGCATTGGTGGGCGCTGAGCTTTGTATTCGCTATACATATCATTACGGAAAGTTTTGCCTTTAGCGTCGAAAATTACCGCAATATGACTTGGATTATAGCGGCTCATTAAGCTGCGTAGCATGTTGACTACACCATAAACAGCACCCGTAGCTTCACCTTTAGAATTAGTTAAATGAGGTGGGGCATAATAAGCACGGTAAAGGTAAGAGGAACCATCCACAAGGACGAGTGGGTTATTGGGGATTGTTGGCATAGTTTGGCTTCATATTCAGTATTCTGAGATGGCTCTAGAATGCCACATACAGGGCTTTTCGGCCACGGCAAATTTTATCCCAGGCTGTGGATAAGTCTGTGAGTGAATTAATTAATCATTTAGGTGTGTTTTAACTACGACAGGAAGTAAAACGGTTAAGCCTTTGATTTGTTGTAGTAAATATAATTTTTGTGAGTTGAATTATAGTTTTAAAATATATTCCCAATTTGTGGACTTTTTAATATTCTTCCTTGAATTAACTGAATTCTTAGTTCAGTTTTAAACCATGAGGAGATTTGAGGAAATCTAAGTTAGCATGTTTTTTGAACAGATCAATAGATTTGTTGAAAAAAGGTTAAATTAATACAATGGCAAGGGATCAGTAATGAAAAATATTGCGGTTTTACTCAGTGGAAATGGGGTGTTCGACGGCGCAGAAATTCAAGAGTCGGTTTTAACCTTATTAGCTTTATCTCAGGCAGGGGCGAGCTATCATTGTTTTGCGCCAAATATTAATCAATTGCATGTAGTCAATCATTTAACCGGTGAAGTTGATGTGGATGCGCAGCGAAATGTATTAGAGGAGTCGGCGCGCATTGCCCGTGGTGAAATCAGTGATATTAATGCGCTAAATATTGATCAATTTGATGGCTTAATTGTCCCGGGTGGTTTTGGCGCTGCTAAAAACTTGTGTGATTTTGCCGTTGCAGGTAGTGATTGCGTGCTGCAGCCACAGGTGGAAAGTTTTATTCAAGAGTTTGTGCTCGCCAACAAACCAATGGGCTTTATGTGTATCGCACCCATTATGTTGCCGCGAATTTTTAATAACGCCCCCCAAGGCACCATTGGTAATGACAGTGGTACCGCACAGGCGTTTAATGAAATGGGTGGTGAGCATTTAGAGAGTACTTGCGCTGATATCGTTATTGATAAGCAAAATCGGCTGGTAACCACCCCAGCCTATATGTTGGCGACGTCCATAGCTGAGGCTAATGTGGGTATTAAAAAGCTGGTCACAGAAGTGCTGGGGATGTGTTAGTGGTTATTTAGCGGCTGATTTACGGCTATCAAAAGCGCCTTGAGCCAAACCAATCAATAATCCGCCGATATGAGCACCATTGGCGATGGGCATACCGAGTAAATCGGTAAAGCCCAGTACCAGCCAAACAAGCATAAAGCCCATGTAACTGTTGGGAATGCCAATACCTGATTGGGGTTGGCGTTGCCCCATTATCCAGGTGTAGCCAACAACGGCGTATACCACGCCTGATAAGCCGCCAAAGTTAGGCCCTGTCATCATGTATTGCACAATACTGGGTAAACTACCTGCAACGACAAGTAATATGATCAGTGGCTTGCTACCGAGTTTGGTTTCAATCTTGCCACCTAGATACCACCACCATAATAAGTTAAAGGCGATATGCATTAATGAAAAATGCATCAAGCTGGGGGTAAACACTCGCCATATTTGGCTAATGTCACTTTGGGGCACAGCGCCAAAAAAGGATAACTGGCTAAAAATGCCATTGGCAAAGCCAAGGTTCATGCCGGCGTATACCAGCACACAAACAAAGAAGGTAATCAGGGTTAGTGGCCCTGCGCCAGTAATAAACTGCTGGATAAGCCCTAAACTGGAGGAGCCATAATCTAATTTGGTTTGGGTGGTGCCATTATCCCAAGAGGCTTGTAAATACTTCTTCTGGTATGGGTTTTGTCTAAACTGTTCAAACTCGTATTTGGCTTGTTGTGCCTGAGATGGTTGCTCAACGACCAAAGATACCCCGGTTTCAATCACAACGGGATGGCATTCAATATCAAGACCTTTTAAATAGTCTATGAATGCCTGTGCTGCGCGAGCGTTAGGTAATTGGCCGATTTCTATCATACGTGAGCTAAACTCCAAGCTGTGTATCCACCATCAAGACTATAAACATCATCGAAACCTTGTTCAATAAGGTAACCCGCAGCGCCTTGACTGCTCACGCCGTGATAGCACACCACGACTAATGGCTTATCCATATCGGCATCGGCCATAAAGTGGGCGATGTTTTCATTGGTAAGATGCACTGAATTTTTAATGTTACCTGCGGCAAAGCTGGCGGCATCGCGTATATCGACGATTTGCACATCACTGGCATCTTCCTGCATGTGAATGAGTTCGTTAATCGATAAATGCTTAAACGCTGACATGGTTAATCCTTTAAAAAATGACGATAGTAAAAACGACAATAGAGCCTTTAGTATGTGACAAGGGATTGTACGTATACAACCCCTTTTTAGATGAGAAAAAATCCGCTATATGGCGATTAATCCCAATTCAATATCACTTTGCCTGATTGACCAGAGCGCATTGCATCAAAGCCTTGTTGGAAGTCATCAACACTGAAATGATGGGTGATAATTGGCGACAAATCTAACCCTGATTGAATCAAACTGGCCATTTTATACCAAGTTTCAAACATTTCGCGTCCATAAATGCCTTTTAAGATTAAGCCTTTAAAGATGACTTTACTCCAATCAATGGCCATTTCACCGCCAGGAATACCTAGCATGGCAATTTTGCCGCCGTGATTCATGGTATCGAGCATTGAATGAAATGCCGATGGTACGCCTGACATTTCCAAGCCAACATCAAAACCTTCAGTCATGCCTAACTCAATCATTACATCTTTTAAGTCTTCTTTCGCAACGTTTACTGCGCGAGTCGCGCCCATTTTACGAGCAAGATCAAGGCGGTACTCATTAACATCAGTGATAACCACATGGCGGGCGCCAACGTGCTTACATACTGCCGCTGCCATAATCCCGATAGGGCCTGCACCGGTAATTAGCACATCTTCACCGACCACATCAAACGATAATGCGGTGTGTACTGCATTACCAAATGGATCAAAGATAGATGCGAGGTCATCTGAAATATCGTTAGGGATTTTAAAGGCATTAAATGCAGGGATCACTAAGTACTCAGCAAAGGCACCTTCACGGTTTACCCCGACACCTGAAGTGTTACGGCATAAATGCGTGCGACCACCGCGACAGTTGCGGCAATGGCCACAGGTAATATGGCCTTCACCAGAAACGCGATCGCCGACAGTAAAGCCGCGAACTTCTTGACCCATATCGACCACTTCACCGACATATTCGTGTCCAACAACCATAGGCACAGGAATGGTATTTTGTGACCATTCGTCCCAGTTGTAGATATGTACATCGGTACCACAAATGGCAGTTTTACGAATTTTAATTAATAGATCGTTATGGCCCATTGTTGGCTTAGGCGCATCAACCATCCAAATGCCTTGTTCAGGCTTTAATTTACTTAGTGCTTTCATGTGTAGTGAGTCCTAAATAATGCCCATTTCTTTACCAATACGGGTAAAGGCTTCGATTGCTTTATCAATTTGCGCTTTAGTGTGCGCCGCTGACATTTGGGTGCGAATGCGGGCTTGGCCTTTTGGCACCACCGGGAATGAGAAACCAACCACGTAGATGTTTTCAGCGAGTAGGCGGTTTGAAAAATCACCTGCCAATTTAGCATCACCAATCATTACCGGGATAATGGCGTGATCAGCACCTGCTAAAGTAAAGCCTGCTGCTGTCATTTTTTCACGGAAGTAACGGCTGTTTTCCCATACGGCTTCACGTAAATCGTGACCCGTTTTTAGCATTTCTAACACATGGATTGATGCACTCACGATTGAAGGCGCTAAAGAGTTTGAAAATAAGTAAGGGCGAGAGCGCTGACGTAACCAGTCAACCACTTCTTTTTTAGCAGAAGTGAAACCACCTGAAGCGCCGCCTAAGGCTTTACCTAAAGTACCGGTAATAATATCGACGCGATCCATTACTTGGCAAAACTCGTGGGTGCCACGGCCATTTTCACCAACAAAACCCACAGCGTGAGAGTCATCAACCATGACGAGTGCATCGTATTTATCGGCTAAATCACACACACCTTGTAAGTTGGCAATCACACCATCCATTGAGAACACGCCATCAGTGGCGATAAGAATGTTTCGTGCGCCCGCAGCTTGCGCGGCAATCAGCTGGGTTTCAAGATCGGCCATATCGTTGTTGGCATAACGGAAACGCTTAGCTTTACATAAACGCACACCATCAATAATAGAGGCATGGTTTAGCGCATCAGAGACGATAGCGTCGTTCGTATCTAGCAGAGTTTCAAATAAACCCGCATTGGCATCAAAACATGAAGAGTAAAGAATGGTATCTTCCATTCCTAAAAATTCACTTAAGCTATTTTCTAATTGCTTATGAATATCTTGGGTGCCACAAATAAAACGAACCGATGCCATACCAAAGCCGTGGCTTGATAAACCATTCTTAGCAGCATTAATTAATTCAGGGTGATTTGCCAAGCCTAAGTAGTTATTAGCACAGAAGTTAATCACTTCTTCGCTATTTACATTGATAGAGGTTTGCTGGGCAGACGCAATGACACGTTCACTCTTGTATAAGCCTTCAGCTTTAACATCGACAAGTTGTTGATTTATGCGGTCGTAAAATGAGGTAGAGGCCACCTGATTTCTCCTAATAATGGTTATTATGTTAATCGCAACCTTTGGCTGTTTAAGTCAAACATGCGCTGATTTCTGATCGGGAGTTGTCGGCATTCTACCCTTAATTTTTATAAGGCCACAGCGTTTTTTTTAAGCGCAGTGGTTACATAAAATTGATTAGGGCTTGGGGTGATTTCGGATAAATAAAACTAATCAACTTTCATTAACTGGGGAAGTATTAATAAGTGGCAGTAAAACGGTATTTTATGATTAAAATACTGCCAATCCCTTTTGCCAACGCTATTATTATAGTTGCCAGCAATGGGATTGTAAGGGCGGTTTAATTTACCTGAATTAAAGCTCTGGGCAGGCGTCTTGAGAGACTAACTCGCGGTAGTGCTGCTCAAGTCGTGCAAAGGTAGGTTGAGAAATTGGCGTTGAATACGCTTTAAACAGCATAACCACCCGTAATAAACCTTTGTAAATTGCAGGTTTGGTGATTTTTGATGCACCCGATTGGGTCAGTTGATAGCTAATCCAATAGCTAACGATCATCTTCATGGTATCTGCAAGTTCGACGATGTTATCGTCTTCAACGTTTAAAAAACCATCTTGTTTAAGTTGTTTAAGGACGTTACTTGAGCGTGCTAATACGCTTTTTTGTGCCAGAGTATAGCGCTGCTTTAAGGCTTCATCTCGACTTAAAATATCGGCTAGGTTGGCGTACATAAATCGGTATTGCCACATGGTATAAAACATCGCATCGAAATAGCCCAATAATAATTCAACGTCAATTGATACGTCTTCATAAGGCTTTGAACCATTTTCAAGATTAGATTCATACATGGTGAAGATAGAATTGATAATGTCTTCTTTATTGCGGAAATGGTAATACAGGTTTCCAGGACTGATATTTAAATGAGCCGCAATGTGATTGGTGGTGATATTACGTTCACCATGTTCGTTAAAAAGTTCAAGGCTGGCAAAAACTATCTTATCGCGGGTTTTCATATCAGTTCCAATTATAAGAGGCTCATGAAGAAATCATTTCTTAACTAGGTACGACTAAGCTCATATCCCTATGAATTTAGATTATGTTAACATTGTGGATATCTGACAAGCAAAATTGATCAAGTAGTTTTCATGACTCGTGGCGTATATTCTGTTTTACTCTTGCTGTTATCCCCTCTCATCGTGGCATATTTGGCTTTTCGTGCGTTTAAAAGCCCTGATTATCGCGGCCGCTGGGGCGAGCGTTTTGGATTAATGCGCTTAAAGCAAACTGATGTACTTATTCATAGTGTGTCGATGGGGGAAACCTTAGCAGCAATACCGTTAATAAAACGCTTAATGAAACAGTACCCACAACTGTCATTTACGGTTACCACCACAAGCCCTACGGGATCTGCTGAGGTTAAAAAGGCTTTTGGCGATAGTGTGCAGCATTGTTACCTTCCGTTTGATATTAACCTTTGTATTAGTCGCTTTATTAAGCAGGTTAATCCGCAACTTTGCGTGATTATGGAAACTGAATTGTGGCCAAACCTGCTTCATTTTGCCAAGAAGAATAATACTCGCTTGGTGTTAGCTAATGCGCGCTTATCGCAAAAATCTGCCGATAAATACCATAAGCAAATGGGGCTAAGTTTACCCATGTTAACGGCGCTTGATGCGATTGCGGTGCAAACCGAGGCTGAATCTGCCCGCTTTGCGGCGTTAGGGGCCAACACTCAGTCATTGCATGTTTGCGGCAGTTTAAAGTTTGACATACAGATTGATGACAGCAAATACCAACAAGCTAAAACCTTAAGAGCTGATTGGAACCGAAGCCAAGCCCCTGTATGGGCTGCTGGCAGTGTTCATCCTGGTGAGTTTGATATGATGTTGCAAGCCCATAAAAAAGTGTTGGAGCAATATCCTGATGCGCTGCTGATTATGGCGCCAAGGCACCCTGAACAATTTAATGTTGCCGCTGTGTCGACCACTCAACAAGGGTTGAATTTAGCTAGGCGCAGTATGAATGAGGCGGTCGTTCAGCACACCCAAGTACTGCTGGGCGATACCATGGGTGAACTGTTGATGCTATATGGCGCTGCAGATGTTGCCTTTATTGGCGGCACACTGATTGAAAGTGGCGGGCATAACCCTTTAGAGCCTGCAGCAATGGGCTTGCCAGTAAGTGTTGGCCCGCACCATTGGAATTTTGCTGAAATCACCAATTTACTTGAGCAAGCTGGTGGCTTAACTGTGGTGAATAACGCCGATGAGCTGGCTGACATGTTATTACAGCTGTTTGCTAACGCCGAATTGCATGATAACGCCGCCAAAGCGAGCTTAGCGGTGGTGTCTCAAAATCGCGGCGCATTGCAAAAGCAGTTTGAAATAGTTGAGCAGCAATTGCGCTTTACTCAGTTAATCAGCTAATCGCTAAATTCAGTTAATTAATGGCTTGTTGGTAACCGTAAAGTAACTGCTGCCAATTTGATTCATTGAAATTTAATGTTGGCAGTTTCGCTTGCTCTTTATAAAACGAGCGCAGTAATCGGCTTAAATTGGCTTGTTGCCACTGCTTAGCGGGTGTTTTTATTACCCCACGGTCAAAATCGATAAGGTAAAATTGCGCTTCGGCCAGTAAGATATTTTTTGCGTTAAGGTCGGCATGATATACGCCACGATTATGAAATCTGGCAATGAGGGCGCCCAGTTGCTGCCATTGGCTATCACTCATGGCTGTTTTGGATAAATAGGCTACCAAATCTTTCGCGCCATCAATGAGCTCAATAATCAGATCGGCGCGATACCAGATGCCAAAGCGTTCAACATTGGCGGCAATGGGTCTAGGTACTGGAAAGCTTTCATCAAATAGCTTCTCTAATAACGCCAGTTCAGCAATGGCTCTAGTGCGAGACATACCAGTAAAAACATAAGCATCACGGCTGAATTTTGCCATAAAGCCACCACGCCAATAATGGCGTAATACCCAGCGCTGGTGGTTATTTTCCACAAACCAGGTGGTATAGCGACCTTTTGACTGGCCTATAATGGCATTTTGTTGCTGCCAATAGTCAGCTTGGAATTGTGCGGGAGTTAATTGCTGCGCGAGTGGCTCGCACCAAGCAATGATCCCAGTATCTGTTGATTCAAATTGCATAGGCCAATTAGTAAAAGCGTCGATTTGTCGGTGGCTAAAAACAATATTCTACATTAAGATCGAATACTTGTACTTAATTCCCTTTATATCGTTAGTGGTAACCCATGAAAGCAGACTTTTCATCGATACAATCCTTATGTTTACTTCGTTTATCCGCGATTGGAGATGTGTGTCATGCGGTAGCCATGGTGCAAGCGATTCAGCGTCAATATCCTGATTTAGCCATTACTTGGGTGATTGGTAAAGTTGAATATCAATTGGTTAAACATATGCCCGGTATTCAGTTTGTGATCTTTGATAAATCCCAAGGTTGGCGCAGTTATGGCCAATTGAGAAAAGCCCTCGCTGGTCAACGCTTTGATGTTTTACTACACATGCAAGTGGCGCTGAGAGCGACCATCGCATCATTGATGATTTCAGCCAAAATAAAAGTAGGCTTTGATAAAGCCAGAGCCAAAGAAGGCCAGTGGTTAGTGACCAATCATGGGGTGGAGCCGCTAGCAACCCCCCATGTATTAGAAGGTTTTATGGGCTTTGCTAAAGCTATTGGGGTTGAAGATTTAACCCCACGCTGGAATATTCCTGTACCTGAGGCCGATACCGAGTTCGCCAAACAAGTCATCACAGATGATGAAAAAGTGTTAGTGATTTGCCCCGCAGCCAGTAAAGCTGAGCGTAATTGGCTGCCAGAGCGTTACGCTGCAGTGGCAGATCATGCGGTCGAGAAAGGTTATCGGGTGATACTTTGCGGCGGCCCAAGTCAATTGGAAGTCGATTTAGCGGCTAATATCATTAAAAGCAGTCACTGCCATATTGACAATATGATTGGAAAAACCAGCCTAACGCAATTATTGGCATTATTGAAAAGAGCCAGTCTGGTTATTGCGCCAGATACCGGCCCCGCCCATATGGCGGTGACTCAAGGTACGCCAGTGATTGGTTTATACGCCCATTCAAATCCAGGCCGAACAGGGCCTTATAGCAGTTTAGACTCGGTCGTCAGTGTGTATGATCAAGTGATTAAGCAGCAATTTCCTGATAGCAGCATTGCTTGGGGGAAAAGGGCAAAGGGGCAGGACTTGATGGGGTTAATCAAGGTTGAAAGCGTTAAAGAACAATTTGATAAAATTGTCAGCCAATAATCATCTTGCAGAGAGGTGATGCTATTTAATTTATCGAGTAAGTAACAATTTAAATTTTCATCGATTTCAAAAGGGTTTATTGCATATGCGTTATTTGTTTTACGTCACATTATCTTATTCTTATAGTGTATTGAGACCGATTGAGAAAGCGATAAAGCAACGTGGTGGTTCTGTCGCTTGGTTTATTCCCAAAGGGAGTGAGGCTGAACCCTTTTTAAAACCGTCTGATAAACGCTTGATGGATGTCACTGAGGTGAAACAGTTCGCTGCAGATGCCACCCTTGCACCTGGCAACTTTATTCCCGACTTTTTCCCAGGGATAAAAGTGCAAGTGTTCCATGGATTTGATTCAGGTAAAAAGGGCAAGTTTAATATCAGGGGCTTCTTTGATTTGTATTGCACCCAAGGGCCTAATATTACTAAGGGCTTTGAAGCAATAAATGACGGAACCTGTGAGATAGTTGAGACTGGTTGGTCAAAACTAGATCCTTTATTTACTTTGCATGCCAACACCGCTCAGTTTCAGTCTGATAAACCGGTTATTTTGTATGCGCCTACTTTTTCGCCCAAATTGACTAGTACTGAACAACTTTATTCTAATATTCAGCGATTAACTAAAACGCGAGATTGGCAATGGATTGTAAAACTGCATCCAAAAGCGACCAGTGAAGAAGTTGCTATGTATAAAGCTTTATCGTCTGAAAACTTACGCTTTATAGAAACGGGCGATGTTATTCCGTTACTACAAGCTGCGGACATCATTTTATCTGACACCTCGTCTATTCTTGCTGAGTTTGCGATACAAGAAAAAATTGTGGTGGCTTTTAATAGTCGCAGGCCAGAAAAATGGATGCTCAACTTTGAAAAAGCTGATGATTTAGAAAAGGTATTGGATAAAGCGCTTTTTGATAGCGATGATTTATTATCTGAAGTGAAAAATCATTCAGGAGCAATACATCCATACAAAGATGGTTTGTCGAGTGAAAGAGCACTTGATGCTATGGAGTCTTTAATTCAAACAGGCATAGCCCATTTAAAGAAAAAGCCGCTGAATTTAATTCGACGTTTTAAAATTCGTAAAAAACTACAGTATTATCGCTGGTCTTAGCTAGGAGAGTTAACGTTCATTTAGATATTATTCAATGGTGTATGTAAAAATACACCATTGAATATGACTCGGTGGGTGAGTTAAATTTTACTGAGTACTTCGCGAAGAATCGAACTTGAGGTGTGAGAGGTGTATGGGAAATACAGGATCTCTACACCAAACTCTGCAAATTCGTTTTCAATTTGATTCCACTTATCAGTGCCTTTCCAGTCATCACCAACAAACATACGATCAAATCGCAGGTTATTCCATGCTTCTAATTTATCGTAATTAACTTGCGGAACCACCTCGTCCACAAACTTAATCGCTTCCACAATCTCCATACGCTCTTGAAAGGGGATAACAGGCTTTTTGTTCTTTGCCGACATAGACAGCTCATCACTGGTGACACCAACGATGAGGTAGTCACATTCTAATCTAGCACGCTTAAGCACATTTAAGTGCCCAATATGAAACAAGTCAAACACGCCTGTGGTATAGCCGATTTTCTTCATACACATTCCGATAAATTCAAGATTATTGGACTAGATAATATCTTTGATGATTTGCAAATTATATCACTAGATTCGGCTATATAATAACATCTGTATAGTTGAAAAGGTGAGTAGTAACACATGGACGATGTTACATTATTGGATTAAAATGCTCTATATAACTTTCAAGTGTACTATTCATATGCCTCAAGTCACGCTGAAGAAATTTGGCTACCCAGAAAGCCTGATTAAATCATATCAATATTGGGATCTACTATTAAGGCCGATGCAACCTACTATTGGCTCTATGGTGCTCATTTGTAGAGAGGATGTGCATCAATATTCTGCTATTTCCAAAAGTGCTGCAGCGGAGCAAGCTTTGATTATTTCAGATGTCGAAAGGTTGCTAAAAAAACGCTTCGATTACAGTAAAATGAATTACTTAATGCTAATGATGGTTGATCCTGCTGTACATTTTCATATTATTCCTCGTTATGAGTCATCAGTTGACTTTGCTGGAAGAATATTAATCGATAATCAATGGCCTAACCCGCCAAGCTTAATTGATGAGTTAAACTTAGACATTTGTGATAAGCAAAATTTATTAAATATCTTAAAGAGTGATTTTAATTCTAATTGATCAGGAAAAGGTTAACTGTGATTTGTTTTGATGTGTTACACCCCTATTATTTACCGCAATACCTACCGGTTGCTGAAGAGCTAAAGAGAAGGTCTGTTGCGGTGAAATTTGTTATTTATAACAATAGTGAACAACATTCAGTTCTCCTTTCTATGGTTAAACGCCATCAATTAGATGTGGTGTGGGTCGATGATGAAGCTGCCGCTCTCGAGTACTATCTCGAGAAAAAAGCCCGTTGGGTTATTTTTGGTAATGCGTTTTCTCGTGCACACAGTTTAAAAGGTATTTCAAAAACCGCATTGATGCAGCATGGGGTTGGTCCTAAATCTGTTTATTATACTGTGTCGAACTCGGACATTGATGTCAGGTTTGTTGAGGGACAATATCGCCTGAAGCGACTTCAAGCAATGTTTCCTGAAAAGACCTTTATTGATACAGGTTATGCGAAACTCGATCCTATTATACAAGGTGCAGAGCCTGGTATTGATATGGCTAGATTGGGACTTGACCCTGCAAAGGCAACATTATTATATGCGCCGACTTTTTATCCAAGTAGCATTGAGAAAATGGGGCGAAACTGGCCAGAACAGTTTGCTGAATATAATATTTTATTGAAACCTCATTATTTCTCCCTAATTAAACCTGCATATCAGAAACAAAAGGCGCTGCTGCAACATTGGGCTTCATACAGCAATGTTTATTTAGCAAAAGTTGAAGAAACCAACTTGCTTCCTTTTATGGCATCAGCAGATGTGTTAATCAGTGATGCATCTTCAGCATTATTTGAATTTGCAGCACTGGATAAACCCGTGGTTTGGTGTGACTTCTATCATTTACGCTGGTCATATCGCGGTATTTTTAAATTTAGGTTTAAAAACAGGGTCGATCAAGATTTATACCGCTATGCCGATGTTGCTGCTCACGCTGAAACATTTAGCCAACTAAAGTCTGTTGTTGATCAGCAAGTTTCATCTCCAGAACTTTTTGCAGCAAAACGGGCTCAGTATACAGATGAGCTTATTGGAGCTGTTGATGGTTGCTGCAGTCAGAGAATCGCGGACTATTTATTAATCGAAGGTGAAGCGTGAAGATTATTACATTTGGTACATTCGACATGTTTCATATTGGTCATTTAAATATTCTAGAACGTGCAAAAGAGCAAGGTGACCGTTTAATTGTCGGAGTTTCATCTGACGCATTAAATTTTAGTAAAAAATCCAGAAATCCTATCTGTGATGAAGATGCTCGGATGCGAATTGTTAGTGCACTAAAGTGTGTTGATGAGGTTTTTTTGGAGGAATCCTTAGCGCTTAAAGCCGATTATATTCAGCGACATCAAGCAGATTGTTTAATTATGGGTGATGATTGGGCGGGTAAATTTGATCATTTTTCAGATTTATGTAAGGTCATTTATTTGCCGCGCACACCAGCGATTTCAACGACTCAATTAATTGAAGTTGTTAAAGAAATTAAATAAAACCAAGGACGGAATTGAGACGTTTTATGAAGTTTAAAGTGTTTGTAATCAATCTCGATAAAAGCACTGAAAGAATGGCTTTTATGCAACAACAACTTGAGCAACTCAATATTGAGTTTGAGCGAGTGCCTGCGGTATATGGTAAAGCACTGACTCAAGCTGAAATTGCTGCTGTATTTGATGAGCCAACAAATTTAGCTAAATACGATAAAGTACTGAATGTAGGGGAAATTGGCTGCTATTTGAGCCATGTAAATTGCTGGAATATTATGCTTGAGCAGCAATTGGATTTCGCGCTTATTTTAGAAGATGACTCAATTTTAAACCCTGATTTATTATCATTAATTAAGAGTATTAGTCACTTATCTGCACAATGGGACTACATTAAATTATGTCACGGCAGTAAACAAAAAGCGGTTATTGATACCCTTGAGCTTGATGATGACTTTTCATTATCGACCTGCTTGAAACTCCCTTCTTCTACGCGCGGTCAATTTGTGTCGTTATCTGGGGCTAACAAGTTGCTTGCAACGGCAATGCCTATTGCAAGGCCGGTGGATATCGATATTCAGTTTTGGTTTGAAAAGGACTTAAGATGCTTTGTTGTTCGGCCTTTTCCTGTGCAAGAGGCTGACTTTGAAAGTGAAATATGTACTTTGGGTAACCGAAATACCACTAAAAAACATCCCCTAAAACGCATTTGGCAAAAGTTATGTTTTGAGGTCAAGGTAAGAATTAATCGAAGTAAGCTCCCCAAATTGCCAAGCCAGCTTTAGCTTTGAGTGAGTTTTAGCTTGGAATGTATTTTTTGATGCCATTTCGACAATAAGTTAATTTCTTTGAAATGGCGTCATCATAAATCTGTTGATTTACTTGTGCCATTTTTCGAGACAATTCTGGGTGGTACAGGTGATAACATACTGCTAAATGCTTCAATTGCTTTTTTGATGCTCCGTCATTGATCAGCCGGATACAAAATTCCTTATCTTCAGCGCCCCAACCAACAAAGTCACAATTAAAGCCATTGACGTTTATCGCATCTTGACGCCAAAAGCTAAAGTTACAACTAAACACGCTGTCTGCATTTTGATTTGTTTTGCTTAAGTAGTGACTTAACACGTTAGAGCGGAGGGCATTTTTATGACCACTTTCAGAAGCAAATAAAGCTGATACCGGCGAGATGGGGTCGTTAGACGTCATTATCTTTTGACTAAATTTTTGAGATAGTCTGACTCGCTTACCGGCGATGACTTGGTTCTTTTTCGCATTATGCAGGTGATCTTCAATAAAGCGAGGATGCAAAATAATATCGCCATCGATGCAAATGATATAGTCTGCCGATGACGCTTGGATGGCATTATTACGACTCTGGGCCGCTCGAAAGCCTAAATCTTCTTGCCAACAATGGATTAAATTAAAGGGCAGCTTTTGGGCACGATAAGAGTCTATAAGTGCTTTGGTTTCTTGTTTAGAACCATCATCAGCAATAATGACTTCAGTGGGAAATATGGTAAAACACGACCAGTATCAAATCAAACTTTGATGCGAGTATTTGATACTGATAAACTAGCTGGCAATACTTTACACAGTGAATATTCAAATGCATAGACGCGCAATTTACCCAGGTACTTTTGATCCCGTTACTAATGGCCATGCAGATTTAATTGAGCGTGCGGCAAAATTATTTGGTCACGTCATTATCGGCATTGCCTCAAATCCGTCAAAACAGCCGATGTTTACCCTTGAAGAGCGTGTAGAGCAAGTTAATTTAGTGACCGCCCATTTAGACAATGTGGAAGTGGTTGGCTTTACTGGCTTATTAGTTGATTTTGCTAAAGAGCAACAGGCGAGTGTGTTAGTGCGTGGTCTGCGAGCTGTGTCAGATTTTGAATATGAATTTCAATTAGCCAATATGAATCGTCGTTTAAGTCCAGATTTAGAAAGTGTCTTTTTGACCCCAGCGGAAGAAAACTCATTTATCTCCTCTACCTTGGTAAAAGAAGTTGCCCTGCATGGCGGTGACGTTAGTCAATTTGTCCATCAGGATGTCGCCGCTTCTTTGCTGCAAAAAATTGCTTCAATTAAATTACAGCAGACGAAGTAATCGCCTGCTAATGCCGTTATTCATCACATCAAAACATAAGCCTAAAATGAAATCATCGCAGTCGCTATTTAAACACCGTTCATTCACAATGCGCTTTTTAGGGCTTGGCTTTGGCAGTTTATGCTTAAGTTCGGCACTTTCGGCTGCGCCTTGGGTTGATACCTCAGATATTTACCTACGGGCAGATATTCAGGCGCTGGCAGATGCTGGTGTGATCACGGTACCTATCAATACATTTCCACTGATGTGGTCGGGTATTGGAAAGGATTTATCTTCAGCAGAACCTTCATTAATGAAGCCCGCATTAGTCGATGCGTTTGCTCGAGTGAACTTTTATTATCAAAATGCTGTTGGCAATAAAGGGAACACCAGTATTACAGCAACTGCTGCGACCGATGAAGCAAGGTTTCAACACTTTGGCTCTGATTATCGTGAAAAAGCTGAACTCAAAGCCTCTTATGAATATATGGGCGAGCGCTTCGCTTATAAAGTGTCTGCTTCAGCTAACTACGATCCCCAAGATGATAAAGAATTTCGCTTAGACGACTCTTATATGGCGGTAGTATTGGGTAACTGGATTGTCACTGCAGGCAGCTTTGAGCAGTGGTGGGGGCCTGGTTTTGATTCGGGATTACACAAATCCAATAATGCCCGACCTATGCCATCACTGATGGTGAGTCGCAACAATGCTGAGGCGTTTGAAACCCCATGGCTTTCGTGGCTGGGCGCGTGGAACCTCACTGGTGGAGTAAGCATGATGGATGAAGATCGTTATGCCCCCAATGCGTTATTGTGGAATGTGCGCGGCTCAATAAAGCCATTAAGGCAATTAGAAATCGGCCTTTCTTGGACGGCGCAGTTTTGTGGTGAAGGTCAAGAGTGCGATTGGGACTCCGCCTGGAAGTCGATTACTGGTCAGCGTGATTGTCGCAATGATACGGGTAGTGGTTGCTCAAATTACGGCAATCAAATGGCGGGCTTTGATGTACGCTATTCAGATACTTTTTGGGATGTGCCTGTGGGACTTTTTCTTGAGCGCACCTGCGAAGACTCAAAAGGTGAACCGTGGCAAATAGTCGACTGCGCTAAAATGTATGGTGTAGACACCCGCTTTAGTTTTGCCTCGCAGCAATATAAGCTATTTTTTGAATATACAGATACTATGGTGTTTTGCGGTGAAGACCCGAATGCCTTTAATTGCTTCTATGAGCACAGCACCTATAAAAGTGGATCTCGAAATTATGGTCGCGCTATTGGCAGCACCTACGACAGTGATGCTCAGGTGTATGCACTGGGGTTAATTGGCCAGTTTTCAAATAGCCATGCATTTACCACTATTTTACGTTATGCCCAATTAAATAAAGATGGCGAAAGTCCAAGTCATGGCTGGGCGCCGCAGCCACCGAAAGAAGATTTACTCATGCTAGAGCTGTCTTATCGTATGCCATTATTAAGCGGCATGATGACCTTTGGTGGTAGCGTATCGCAATCAGAGTTTGAAGTGGAAGACAGTGAAGTAGATGGCACTTTATATACTCGTTACCAGTATAAATTTTAATTAAGTTATTAAATTTATTGTTATAATTTTTTCAATAAAAAGCCTCAATAGCTATGCTATCGAGGCTTTTTGATTTATTGCCGCTAAATACTTTCAACCTGGAGTAAGGCTTGTTCTGCCCTATTTTACCCTCAACAATCTTATGTCTGACATAGCCCACAAAATACCGTGGTGCGTTGACCTAAACGTATTTCACTTAATAGATTGCCGCATTCAGTGCAGTTTTCGCCGCCACGGCCATAAACATGTAACTTTTGGGCGAAGTAACCGGGTTTACCATCGGCATTGGTAAAATCTTTTAAGGTGGTGCCGCCTTGTTTAATGGCTTGGGCTAAAATCTGTTTCACTTCAGCAACCAGAATTGTTAAGCGTTCAATATCAATTGAGCCAGCAGCTGCTTGAGGATGAATACCTGCGGCAAACAAGGCTTCATTGGCATAAATGTTCCCCACACCGACCACAATGTGATTGTCCATTAAACACAGTTTGATGGCCTTTTTCTTATTGGCGAGGGCATTGTGTAGTTGCACTGGATTAAAGTCTTCACACAGTGGCTCTGGGCCTAATTTTGATAGTAATGGATGTGCTTCTTCAGGTAATTCATACCATAGCCATGCACCAAAGCGCCTTGGGTCATTGAACCTCAGAATGCGGCCATTTTCTAACGCCAAATCAATGTGGTCATGTTTTTCTGCTGGGGTGTTGGCTGGTAAAATTCGCAGACTCCCAGACATACCTAGATGGACTATGGTGATCCCCGCGTCAGTATCTATCAGTAAGTACTTAGCGCGGCGACGTACATTTCGGATAGTTTGGCCGATAATATTGCGGCAAATGTCAGGCACAGGCCAACGTAACGAACCATTACGAATAATAAGGTCGCGAACGGTTTGATCGACGAGGTAGGGTGATATTCCTTGGCGAGTGACTTCAACTTCCGGTAATTCAGGCATAGGACTCTCTATTATTCTTGTGTTTGGCTGGCAATGATTGGGATGAGTTCAGTACGTAAGCTTGGCGGGATTTGGTACCAATTATCGGCGGCTGACTGCAATAACCCATACTGGGGGTAATATTGCCAAAGTTGTCCTTGTGGGGTGTGATTTATCGCAATCACTAACGATTGCGCTGCCGGTAACTGTTGGCGCTCTGCATCACTTATGCTGGTGGGGGAGATTGCTAATTGGCTCCAAGCCTCGGCTAAAGTTCTACAGTTTAAAACACTTGCAGAGCAGACCCAGCCGTTAGCGCCTTTATTAAGCCAAATATCATCGAATTGCAATTGGGTTAACTGGTTAGTTTTATCAAATAATGCTTGGGCATCATCGGGCATTTGATTGGTTTTTGAGTCGATAAAGGTTAGCACTGCCACCATGAAAACGCAGGCAATGATCAGGATGTTATTCCATTTTTTTCGAGATAAGGCCATAAACTAACGTGCTAGTGGTTGTTAGTCTTAGTGTATATCAAAGCTAGCCTTAGTGGGTAACCCTTGGTGGTTATCTGCTAAGGCTAGTTAATGAAGGCGGTTGATTTGCGTAAGTAAAAATGGCTTAACCGCCAGTGGTGTTCATAAATCGCAGAATTTGCACGTCATCATCGGTGCCAAAGTAGTGCTCTTTGGGTTTTTGTTGAATGCCATCCAAAATCGCTTGTTTTAGCTTATCAATATTACCTGGATGCGCTCTAACAATCGCTTTTAAATCAACCGAGTTTTCATTACCTAAACACAGCAATAAACGGCCTTCGACTGTCACTCTGACGCGGTTACATTCATGGCAAAAGCTATTACTGTGGGGCGAGATAAAGCCAATATGAATACTGTGATCTGCCATTTTGAAATAACGTGCTGGCCCACCAGTGCGTTTGCTTGACGGCACTAACGGATAGCGGGCTTCAATAAGGGCTCTGACTTCTTCGCTAGAACAATGACGACTGCGTTTACGCTCATCAATAACCCCTAGTGGCATCTCTTCAATAAAGGTGATGTCTAGTTCACGATCACGGCAAAAGTCGATTAAATCTAAGATTTCATGATCGTTTTTGCCACGTAAAATCACGGCATTGATTTTGATATGCTTAAAGCCTGCGGCTTTAGCGGCATCAATACCAGCAATGACTCGTTCAACTTTACCGTTGCGAGTCATTTCAGTGAATAGCTCAGGGTTGAGGGTATCTAAGCTGATGTTCAAGCGCTTTAAACCAGCATCATGCATGGGCTGAGCAAGTTTACTTAAGCGTGAGCCATTGGTGGTCATCGATAAATCATCTAAACCAGGCAATTTACCTAATAACTCAATAAGCTTATCGCAATCGGTTCTTACTAAAGGTTCGCCGCCAGTTAAGCGGATTTTCTTTACTCCGAGTTCGGTAAAGGCTTGTGCAATCCATGCGAGTTCTTCTAAGGTAAGTACTTGCTCTCTAGGCAGAAAGCTTGGATCTTCGCTCATGCAATATACACAGCGAAAATCACAGCGGTCAGTGACCGATAAACGTAAGTACTCTACTTTTCGATTAAAACTGTCGACGATCAAACTCATGAATTAGTACATCTTATGGTTAGTTATAACAGTTCAGCAAAAGGCTGAATGAAGACTTGCTGGCCAGGGATGACGGCATCTTCGGCTTCACCGATAATAACCAGACAATTTGCCTTAACCATGGAGTTCAACATCCCTGAACCCTGTGCCCCTGTTGAGGTCACATGTAACCGTCCATCATTGCTTAACGAGTAAACACCGCGCACAAACTCTGTTCGACCTGTGCGGCTTTTTAAGATGCTATCTGTTATTGCTGGTAAATATTGTGGCTGCCAATTACTTTCGCCAGCCAGTTTACGAATTGCAGGTTGCACAAATTGTAAAAACGACACCATTACCGCCACGGGATTACCCGGTAAGCCAAAGAACAAACTGTCGTTGACTTGGCCAAAGGCTAATGGTCGACCTGGACGCATATTAATGCGCCAGAAGTTTATTTTACCAATTTTAGCCAATACTGTTTTGATGTAGTCAGCATTTCCGACAGAAACTCCACCGGAGCTGATCACAATATCGGCATCAACACTGGCTTGTTGTAGCGCAGCCGTTAATGATGCTTCGCTATCTTCAATAATGCCTAAGTCAATGACTTTACAGCCTAACTTTTGCGCCATTGATTTAATGGTGTAGCGATTAGAGTCGTAAATACAGTTGGCTTTTAACGGCTCGCCCGGTTGACTCACTTCATCGCCAGTGGAAAACACCGCCACAACCGGTTGTTTAACAACATCTGCAGAGGCTAAACCCAATGAGGCTAATAAGCCTTGTTCAGCGGCTTGTAAGCGATGACCTTTTGCTAATGCTAAGGCATCTTTGGCAATATCTTCACCTGCAAGTCTGACATGCTGACCCGCATCCACTTTGCCTTGTAATTGCACTTGGCCATCTTGTTCAACCACCAATTCACGTGCTTCGACAGTGTCAGCGCCAGTTGGCACGGTTGCGCCTGTCATAATGCGTACGGCTTCACCGGGGTTTAATGTGCCTGGATATTGGTGCCCAGCAAGCACTTCACCCATCAATTTTAATGGCGCAACTGGGTTGCTTGGGCTGTTATCAGTACTATAAGCAAAAGCATAACCATCCATTGCTGAATTGGTTTGCTGGGGCACGTTAACAGGTGAAATCGCATCGCTAGCTAGTACTCGATTTGCTGCGTCATCGATGGTGACTTGCTCACTAGCGGTAAGCGGCGTCACCATGGTCATGAGTTGCTCTAAGCCTTGGGCAACTGATAAAAATTTCTGCTCATCGCTTACAGGTGTTGCAACGGTTGGGATCGGTAAAGCCACTTCAGGCGTTTGCCACTTTTGGCTGTATTCAATTACAAAGTCGGCAATTTGGCCGACGTTATTTAAATCGAGTCGGGTTAACTCGGCCGGTGTTTCGGTGTCGTCACAACACGCGATAGCGACAATGTTTTCATCATGGGTATGGATCAGTGGCTTGCCGTGGGCGGCGCGGTGCAGCTCAATTTTAGGCAGTTGCAGCTTTTTAAAGCCCTCAACAAGCACGATATCCACTTTGTCCGTTTCAATTTGCTTTAGTAAGTGCGGTAATTGTGGGTCACCATCAACCGCATCTTCAGTCATTAATGCCCAGCGAATATGGGAGGCAACCAGCATTTGCTTAGCACCTGCTTTACGCATTTCGTAACTGTCTTTTCCCGGAATATCCACATCAAAATTATGGTGTGCGTGTTTAATTACTGCTAAACGTAACCCTCGACGATTTAATTCGGGAATAAGTTGTTTTAACAAGGTGGTTTTACCGGTGCCGCTATAGGCACAGAATCCAAGAACAGGAATACTCAGCGGATTGGAAAACGGTATACTCATAAAGACCTCATTGTTGGCTTGTTACTGTGTTGCCACAGCTTACTTGGCATTTTCGATGACAAGTTTTTGTTCAAGTGTATTCACATTAAAGAATGCATTAGGTTGATCAGCAAAACTGGTGATGACGTGTTCATGTTGCGCGTACCACAAGAAAATCTTGCGATCACCAGCGTCTAAAAATTCTTGCATTGATTGTTTTAATTCAGGTTTTAATAGCATCACCACTGGTTGATCGTATTCACCATCACTGGCGACAGCAACATCAGCATTGGCTTCTTTCAACGAGGCATATAAACGCTCACACAAATCCATCGGTAACATTGGGCTATCACAGGGCACAACGAGCAAAAAATCAGCTTTAGTGTTTGCCATAGCGGTGACCATGCCAGCTAATGGGCCTAAATAACCGGTTTCTTGGTCACTGATAACCTCAAAACCTAGCTCAGCATATTGTTGTTGGTTTCTGTTGGCGTTAATGATGATGCGATTAACTTGTGGTTGAACTCGCTCAATGGTGTGGCTGATCATTGGTTTGTTGTTTAATTCAACAAGCCCTTTATCAATCCCGCCCATTCTTCTTGCCATACCGCCGGCTAAAATGACGGCATCAATTTGCACTGACATATTGAAGCTCCTGTGATTGTTCAACGCTGGGTATATGATTGCTGGCCACAACGTTGTTGTCAGTAATATGCCAATGCTTTTTGCACAAGGCTGTTAAGCCACAGGTTTGATGACTACTAATAATTAGACCTGTGCCTTCTTGTTTTAATTGGTTAATCATCGCTAAAACCAGTTTTTGCGATTGTTTATCCATATTGGATATTGGCTCGTCTAGCATTAACAATTTAGGTTGGCTAATCCAAGCTCTGGCTAGCGCTAATCGTTGGCGTTCACCGCCAGATAAATCAGTAGCATTACTGTGTAATAATGCCCCTAATTGTGCCATGTCGATGGCTTGGTTTATACGCTGTTGAAGTTGCTTAGCGCTAAACTTGTCTTTCGGTAAGGCGTAGCGCAAGTTGTACTCCACATTACCATCAAACAGGTAGGCATGCTGGTGAAGATAAACCGCTTTGCCTAGTAAGGTATTTGGTTGCCACCATTTTGGCGCGGCAAAACCTTCTGCGATAACGTCACCAGAACAAGGTTTAATGATGCCCGCCAATAGTTTCATAAGGGTGGATTTACCACTGCCATTGTCCCCTTGCAGGTAAATGACATCACCTTCACAAAAACTCAGGCTGTTAAAAGTAAACAACTTTCTTGCTTTAAATTGCACCAGAATGTTTTTCGCGGTCACTTTAACCATGATTATTGACTCCTTGGCATGGCTTTTCCACGCAGTGAGCCGATGGCAAAATTAATCACAATCGCTAAAATCAGCAGCACTAATCCTAGTGCGATAGCTTGGGCAAAGTCGCCTTTACTGGTTTCTAAGGCAATGGCGGTGGGAATGTTACGGGTGTGGTGTAAAATATTGCCACCCACCATCATAGAGCAACCCACCTCGGTCAAAATGCGGCTAAAAGCGGCAATAATGGCTAATAATAATGGCACTCGCAGTTCACGACATACGGTCCAAATAGCCCGTTGCCATGATGCGCCTAACGTTCGTGCTGTTTCCCATGCGCGGCGGTCTACACTACTAAATGCCGCTTGGGATAATGCGATAAGTACCGGGGCACAAATCATCATTTGTCCTAAGATCATTCCTTGTTGGGTAAACAACCAGCGTAAGTCGCCCATTGGCCCATTTCTGGTGAGCAGCAAATAAGCCAGTAAGCCGATCACAACTGTGGGGATTGATTGTAAGGTTTGCACAATATTGGTGACAAACCAGCGACCAGGAAATTGGTAAGATGCCAGCAAAAAGCCCAACACAATTGATGGGATCAAGGTGATGAGCAGCGCCGCAAAAGAGACGGAAAAAGATACACTTATGATAGACCATACATCAGGGTCTAACGAAAGCAGCAAGCTAAATGCTTGCTGCAGTAGGGCTAACCAGCCTTCATTCATTACTTATATGTTGCCTTAAATAATTGCTCTCCCTGAACTTTAAAGTCATTAATCATCTGCTGAGCCGCTGGGCTAATAAACCAATCGCTTAATGCCTTAGCACCTTGATGATTCAATTCAGGGTATTTTTCTGCGTTAATTAGGATAATTTGATAAGGGTTTGCTAAATCGGCGCCGCCTTCGAATGTAATTGCCAAATCTAATTTAGCTTTGTAAGCAACAAACGTTCCACGATCTGTCAGTGTATAGGCTTGTTTCTCATTGGCCATCAGTAACGTTTTACCCATACCTTGGCCAATTGAAGTATAGCCTGAAAAATCTGGCGTTACAGAAGCTTGTTTCCAAATTGCGAGCTCTTTCATATTGGTGCCAGAATTATCACCGCGTGAGATAAAACTGTTGCCCGATGCTGCGATTTTTTGAAACGCTTCAACGACATCATCGCTTGTTGCTAGTTTAGCGGGATCAGCAATTGGGCCTAAAACCACAAAATCGTTTTCCATGATCCCGCGAGGATTAGTGCCATAACCGTCTTTAACAAACTTAGCTTCAGCAGCAGGTGCATGGGTCATTACCACGTCTACATCACCTTGACTGGCCAGTTTTAGTGCTTTACCAGTACCTGTGGCGATAACCTGTACCTTATAACCAGATTCAGCTTCAAATGTCGGCAAAATAGCGCGTAAAAGACCTGAATTATCAGTGCTGGTGGTGGTCGCAAGCTTAATAATTTCTTCAGCATTTACTGTCGCGCTCATCATGGTGCTAGTTAATAATGCGACACTGAATGTTGCCGTTAAAGCTGATTTTAGACTAAACATTTTTAATTCCTTGAAGAGATAATCATTAAAACATCATATTTATGGTTAAAAAAACAACATTTACATTAACTTATCTTAGTTACAAATAGATAAAGCAAATAATATGCCAAGGGCGTTTCTGAAAATTTGGATCACGACTAAATTTAAAATTGTGATCTAGATCGCGTGCGAATTATGTTTTTACAGACATATTGTCCCAGTAAGCTAATTCTGGTGGGCAAACTGACCCAGCAATAGATTTTTAGTGATACGATAAGCTTAAATATAGTCAAAATGTCCAAAGTAGGCCCTCATATGAACACCAATGACTCAAACGAAAAATCGTTACCCACTGCTGTTTCGGTATTGATTGTGGATGATGAGCCTGGAATGCGTAGCTTTCTCAAAAAGGCGTTGTCAAAAAAATTCGCTTTAGTAGAAACTGCCTCCACCATTGGCGAGGCAGAAAAGCTGCGTAGCCGTGGCCATTTTGATTTATTAATTGTCGATATTCGCTTGCCTGATCGCTCTGGTATCGATTGGCATGAGGCGCTAAATGAACCTGACCGCCAATCGGACATTATCTTTATGACTGGCTATGCCGATATGGATGTGGCGATTAAAGCCTTAAGAGCGGGCGCTTCAGACTTCATTATGAAGCCGTTCCATCTCGAGCAAATGATGACTTCGGTTGACCGTTGTATTGAACGAAGGTTATTAAAGCGTGAAAACTTCATGCTTCGTCGTGAGCTTTCAACTGGCCACTCAACCACCATGATTGGCAACAGCGATGCCATGATGGAAGTGAAACAAGTCATTGAACGCGTTGCGCCAACAAATGCCGTGGTGCTCATCGAAGGTGAGTCAGGTACTGGTAAAGAGCTGGTGGCAAGGCAATTACACCAGCTAAGTGGCCGCACTGGCGCATTTGTCCCAGTTAACTGTGGCGCCATTGCCCCCGAGTTGCTGAGTAGTGAACTTTTTGGCCATACCGCAGGTGCCTTTACTGGCGCGAAAGGCGCCCGTGAAGGCTTATTTAGTTTTGCGTCAGGCGGAACGATTTTCTTAGATGAAATTGGTGAAATGCCAATGAAAATGCAAACGGCACTATTGAGGGTTTTAGAGCAAAAATCTATCAGGCCCGTGGGCAGTGAAAAAGAAGTCGCCATTGATGTCAGAGTGGTGGCGGCAACAAACCGCTTGTTATCAGAAGAGGTAGCTGCTGGTAACTTCAGAAGTGACTTATATTATCGACTCAATGTACTCAATATCTTGATCCCTCCTTTACGCACACGTCCTGAGGATGTGATTGAATTAACCCATCATTTTACTTGGCAACTAGCCCGCGAGTTAGGGGTTAAAGAGGTGATTTGGAGCCATGAAGATATACAGGTACTGCAACAACATGAGTGGCCAGGGAATATTCGTGAACTGCGTAATATGATTGAGCGCTGTATTTTATTGGGTAAGCCGCCTGCAGAGTATTGGAAAAAAGCGCCAGAAACAGAAGCGATGACTCAAGCCGGTTACCCACTAAGTTGGCCACTAAAAGAAGTGGAAAAACAACACGTCATGAGTGTTGTCGATGCCAATAATGGCAATAAATCGGCGGCTGCCCGCGATTTAGGGGTGTCTCGAAAAACCTTAGATCGAAAATATAAAGAATGGTTTGATGCTGAACCGGATAAGGAAGCGTAAATCGTGTCGGTATTTAGTCAAATATTTGGAGTCAGCTGGCAGCAAATGCAGGCCAAAGTGCGTTATCGGATTTTAATCCTGACATTGCTGCCCATCTTACTGACCCTGATAAGCCTAGTGTTCATTACCATTTACTGGAATATCAGTTATACCGGTAAACAGTTGTTTATGAAGGTTAAGGCTGATTTGACTGTGGCCACCAATACCCTTGAAGAGGTTCAGCGACAACAAGAAATTCAATTGCTCAATGTGAGTCAATCATGGGACTTTCAGAATGCCTTCCAGCAAATCAAGCAGGGCGACTCATCCCAGATAGACAAAATTAATCAATACCTGGAACAACAAAAGCAGTTTTTACAACTTGATATATTAAGGCTAATCAAAGTTGAGCAAGCCGCGGCCGATCCCGATTTGCGGATAATGTTACCCAAAATCCAACAGCAACAACCCTTGTCTGGTTTGATGGTGTTATCAGCCAAGCGTTTGTCTCGCCTCGATCCCGATTTAGCCAGTATCGCCCGCATTCCTTTATCGGCGACATTAAGGGCGCAAGAGCCAACTAAAAGTGAAGAAACTCGCGGCATGTTAAGCCGGAGTTTATTACCTATATTAAATGAAAGTGGCGAAGTGAATTGGTATCTCGATGGTGGGATTTTATTTAATCGCAACACGGTTATAGTCGATCATATTCGAGACTTGGTGTACGACGAGGGCACCTTGCCTGAGCGCTCAATTGGTACTGTGACTATTTTTCTTGATAATGCCCGCATTAGTACCAATGTGCCTATGGATCTATTTTCGACCCATGAAACAGCGAGCCAATCGAGGGCATTAGGCACCTTAGTGTCAGAAGATGTGCGCCAGAGAGTCTTGGTTGAAGGGGAGTCGTGGGTTGACCGTGCCTTTGTATTAAATGACTGGTTTATTTCAGGCTACTCACCCCTTAAAGATATTCGTGGTAAACGTATTGGGATGATTTATTCAGGTTTTTCTGAGTCGCCTTTTATACACACCTATATTCTCAATATCCTCGAGCTTGGCACCATTTTAATGCTGGTGTTGTTGGTGTCTGGTTTCTTGGTTTATCGAGGGGCTAATAGCTTACTTGAGCCCATTGAGCGCATTCATCATGTGGTAAAAGCGGTGCAGTCAGGCCGAGACTTACGTATCGGCGAGCTGGGATTAGAGCATGATAATGAGCTATCTAATTTGGCTGAGCAATTTGACCACATGCTGGACTTACTGCAGCGGCGTAATAACCAAATTCAGCTAGCGGCAGAGCAGCTTGAAGTGAAAGTGGAGCAACGTACCCGTAGCTTGCAAGATAAAACCGAAGAGCTGCAACGTAACGTGGCCTTGCTAAATGAAACAAGACATCAACTGGTCACCAATGAAAAGTTAACCGCCTTAGGGGAGCTTACAGCCGGTATTGCCCATGAAATTAATAATCCTACCGCGGTAATTTTAGGCAATATGGAACTAATGAAGTATGAGCTTGGCAGTAAGGCTGTTGCTGTTGAAGAAGAAATTGAACTGGTTATTCAGCAGGTAGGTAGAATAAGCACCATTATTCGCAGCTTGTTGCAGTACAGTCGCCCCGGTGAGTTTAATGCGCCGCTTGAAATGCACCCAGTGCAACCGATGATCGAAGAAATGTTAGTACTGGTTAGGCACTCGATTGAAAAGCAAGAAGTCGAACTCATCAAAGATATTAATACCCAATGCACGGTACAAGTGAATCAGCCGCAAATCTTACAAGTGCTCATTAACCTAGTGGTTAACGCTGCCCACGCCATTGAAAATAAAGGCCGAATTTGGGTCAGAGCCAATGATTGGCTTGAAAATGACGAGGTTGTCGGGGTAAAAATTGAAGTGGAAGACGAAGGCATGGGGATTAAACCTGAGCGCTTAAGCCGTATCTTCGACCCTTTTTACACTACCCGTAAAGACGGTACAGGCTTAGGCTTATCGCTCAGTTACGGCATTATTAAGCGCATTGGTGGCACCATTGAGGTGAAGTCGACCTTAGGTAAAGGTACGGTATTTACTATCGGGCTTTATCATAAGGCGAAAGAAGAACAGGAAAATAATCCCTATGATGGACTGCATTTTGAAGATAATAGCCGCGTAGATACTGACGCTTAGCTGTTTATCGTATTAGCTGCTTATAGCGTTAGTTGCATATGACATTGAATATGGATTGTTATAAGCAGTGACGACTAGATAGTCTGCGTTAGTTTCTTGGTTTGGGATTAATAGTGTAATTGAGTCAATCGCAGATAAAAAAAAGCCAGGTGATGAGCCTGGCCACTAAGAGTGTATGAGCAATGTCGTGCTTGCAGACTCAGAGGGTATTAATAGGAGATGAAGCTATTAATAAGAACTGAGTTTTGGAACGCAGATAAATAGTAATCATTATCATTTAGATTTGCAACTTGTTAGTTAAATTATTTTCAACTTTACAAACCCTTTACAAATGCTCTGCGAGCTCTTTGAGGCAGTCGAATAACTTTTATCGTTCAAATCGACACTGCCTATCTTGGTTGTTAAGCTAATTCTTTATGCAAAAACAACTTGTTATCTGCCGAGTCAGTGGCTGATTCAACCTGCGTAATGTGGTATTGGTTAGTGACCAACATCGTCAGCATGGCGTTAAATTGGTTGCGAGTTTTAACTTCAAGGCGTTGATAACCTTGCTCTGTCGCCCACTTTTCTTGGTACTCGAGCATAGATTTTGCTAAACCAAGTTGCCTGAAATCAGCATCAACTCCGCCAAGCCAGCTGTAAAAACGCTTATTATCAAGTTGATATCCTATTTTAAACCCAGCAAGTTCGCCCTCAACATAAGCTAATAAAATCAAACAAGCTTGATTGTCTAATTTGCTATGTAATGATTCGATAGTTTGAGCGCGATCGAGTTCGTTAATGCGGGCACTGATAGCGGCAATATGATTAGCCACCTCAGTAGTTAGCTCAGTATGAGCTTCAATTTGGATAGTTAGCATATAAGATTTACTTTTAGTCGGGCCATGTGGCTTCAATATCAGCTCGGCTGATATTGAGCTAACAACAGCGAAAATATCGCCGCATGTTAACTCATCGTACCAGTTAATAATGCGGCATAGCTTAAAAAATCACTAGAAAGTGTGTTTTGTCAGCAGTGGCTAGCGGTGATTTATCGACATTAGAGCGCGGAAGAGGCGCGGGTTGTATCAGTTAAAACCAATCTATCAGTGAGCACTTTCAGTAATACCCCATATGCAGGTAAAAATAACCCTAAGCTAACCATAAGTTTAAAGGCGTAATCGACCGTGGCAATTTCAGGCCAGTGACTTGCCATAAACGGATCTGATGAGGCGTAAAATGCAATGCTAAAGAACACCACAGTATCAACCAAGTTACCAAATAGAGTCGATGCTGCAGGGGCTACCCACCAGGCTTTAGCTTTTCGCAATTTAGCAAATACAGTGATATCCATTAACTGTCCGACTAAGTAAGCCACAAAGCTGGCAAGTGCGATACGGAACACAAATTGATTCCACTGGGCTAATGAGTCAGCGCCTTGGAAAATCCCTTGATGAAAAACCACTCCCATAACATAGGAGATCACCAGTGCAGGTAACATGGCTTTGAAAATAATACTGCGAGCCGCTTGCTGGCCAAATATTCTGACAGTTAAATCAGTGGCTAAATAGACAAAGGGAAAGCTAAACGCACCCCAAGTGGTGTGATAACCAAAAATCTGAAACGGGAGTTGTACCAAATAGTTGCTTGCGCAAATAATGATGATATGAAAACTGACAAGAAACATCAGTGCACGGCGACATTGCGCCTGAGAGAGCATTAACATGTTATGGCCTTTTTTATTGGGTTAGACGGGGTGAGGGAACCCGTATATGTATGTACTTGGCGTTGCTGATTATATATTTTAGCTGACTTTAACTTGCTCAAAGAGTTTATTGAGTGGTGTCATTTTCGCCAAGGAGGACGCATTATAGTGAGCAAAAAATAAGATGCAACCATCGCGCGACATTTTTTGACCGATTTTGATAATAATACTCTGGTTAGTTCTATCAATAATCAATTTAATGGCCAAAATTGATGCTCGTAACGCGGTATTTTATGATTATTCATATAAGCGAAAAAGCACTTTTGTTGTACGGCTATCGGTTTGCGTTTCAGCTAAATTAGCGAAGCGTTAATTTGAAATTGATTTTTAGTGACAAACAGAGATACTATCCAGCGTAAGTGCATGAAGTGCTTATTAATTATAAAGGGAACTTTGAATGGTAAAAATTTTATTTGTATTACTCACTAGCAGCTTTGCATTACTCACTAGTAGTACAGTCCAGGCGGAAGACGTTGCTTCGCCCTCGAGTTTTACTGTGGGGGCTGGATACCAATATGGTGGCGTTTTAGGGGCTCGGTATCATTTTCAACATGACAGTCATGTTTTCTCGGCGGCATTAGGATTAGTCGGTGGTGCTTTGGGCTATCAGTATTTTGTTGATGAGAGTCAGTCACACTCATTTGGATTAAGTTTAGGAAGCGAAGCGCTAACCAGTGAAGATGGTTTCGCAGTCATCAACTATGAGTATTATCCCAGTGGCTTTGCTCAAAGTGGTTGGCAATTCGGTGTTAGCGCAGGTCTACGCCGTGAAGATGAAGGTGGCTCTTTTGGAGATCATGGCGATACTAAAACAGATCCTGCCGCTATGATATCAGTGGGCTATAAATTTTAATCATTCATGTTTTAGCGTTATTTTTATAGCGAAAACAAAGTATTGAAATGATTACCTTAATAGTAAAAATTCCAGTGACGCACTGGGGTTTTTGTCTATTTTGGTAATGTTAAAGCTTATAACTCAACCAAAATGGATAAAATAGTGGTGAGTTTATTTTCTAATTCTTGCCATTCAGCCAGTGGATCTGAACCGGCAACAATCCCCGCGCCAGCAAACAGATTAATTCGCCCTGGTTCAATTAAGGCGCAGCGAATGGCCACAGAAAACTCACTCTCGTACTTATTTAAATAACCACATGCGCCCGCATACCAGCCGCGATTATAGCCTTCACGTTGACGGATAAAGTTTAATGCTGATTCTCGCGGTAACCCGCCCACGGCAGGGGTTGGGTGTAAACCTTGAAGTAATTGAAAGTCATTAACACCGGCTTTTAATTCAGCGCGAATAGAGCGGTGTAAGTGCTGAATATGAGTTAATTTAAAAATTTTGGCAGACTCATCCGCACCAACGTAATGGCTTAATGGCGTGAGTACATCAACAATTTGCTGCCTAACCAGTTGGTTTTCATTGCTGTTTTTACTGTCTTCTAGTAGCTGATTGGCAAGAAAATCATCTTCTTCTTGGTTTAAACCACGCACAGTCGTTCCGGCAAGGGCTTCGGTAAATAACTCTTTTTGGCGGCGTAAGTATAAACGCTCAGGCGAGCATGAAATAAAGGTGCGCTCAGGGCTAAATTGAAACCCAAATTGAAAGCTGTTGGGGTTGCGCCCTTGCCAGCAGGCTAATACCATCCAAGGATCGACCACATCATTAATTTCTAACTGAGTTTGGCGCGATAGCACCACTTTAGGGGTGGTGGCATTAAATTTAGGGTTAGTCACTTGCTCAACCAATTCTTTCCAGCGTGGGTAATTTGGCAAGTCACTGCGGCCCATTAAAGGCAGTTTATTAGGTGGTGACAATGGTTTGGCTGGTTTGAGCTGATTGATGGCTTCAATGGCCGCATTACACTCATCATCTTGACTATTATCTTCAAAATTTAAATTTACTAAAATTTTGATGATGTTGTCATGACGGCGCAGTTCTATGCGAGGCAGTACAAAGCGAGTGCGGCCAAATTCAGGCCAGCATTCTACGGTGCGGTCAAAGGCGACGCCGCCGTAGTAGCGAATATCTTGATTACTGCTTTTTCCACGCTGGGATTGGTAAATCGATGCCAGTAGCTCGTCATTAATTTCTTGTTCTTGCTTGAAGTCTTTGCAGGCGCCTACAGCGGCCACTTCTTCTTGTTTGTCACGGGCATGCCAATATATGCGTGGATATTGAGTTTGCGCCCCTAACCAAGATAATAACGGCAAGGATTTAGCTTCTACTGAGACTTGCACAATCGGCTCTTTGACGTGAGCCAACTTCATAGCGTGTAACTTTTTGATTAACTCGTTAAAGTGCTCAAAAAAAATATGACCAGCCAATGCAGACTCCAGAGTCAATATCTCAAATAATTGAAATGAAAAAGCGTAAAAGGATTTATATGAATTATGCCTTAAGTTAGTTAAGGGTTCAAAAACTGTCAATCTTCAGGCATCGATGCTGTGATCATAATGGCTTATATCATCAGTTACTAGGCTGTTTTTAAACTTACTTATCATTGGCTGCGTTATTTTTACATGAGCTTACACTTTGCTATATTTATTTTAGTTAATTTTGCTTAAAAAGGATAAAATGCATTTTAAATAATTACATGTCGGGCACATAAAACTCAACATGTTAGCAATTATTTACATGATATTAAGGTTTTTAGGAGAGGTCCCCATCAATGACGGTATTACCTGAGTCCCAAGACATTATCCGTATTCCGGTAGAGCGCTTAAGTCTGGGGATGTTTGTGGTGGCGATTGATCGCAATGATAGCAAAGTGGCGATTAGTAATGCTGGGCAGATCAAGCATAAAGACGCCATGGTAAAGCTTGCCAAAGCCGGTATTAAAACCGTATGGGTTGATGTTGAGCGTTCAGCTGATGGCTGCGGTTTAAAGAAAAAGCCCAATTCCCCACTGGTAAAAAAGATAACCAACACCCGAGAATATAAACAAACTCAAGCTAAAAAAATCCTCACTGAAGCAAAAACATTAGTGCGTAAAGTCTTGTCTGAAACCTATCAAGGCAAGGCTGTCGAGGTGGCTCCTTTTGAAGATGTTGCCGACAAGATGCTTGAGTCGGTGATGGATGATGCCGATGCACTTAGGTGTGTATCAGCATTAAGAACCAAAGACGCTTATTTGCTTGAGCATTCAGTTAACGTGGCATTTTTGCTAGTGACCTTTGGTAAGCACCTAGGTCTTGATGCCTCACTGCTTAAAGAGCTTGCTGTGGGTGGGATCTTGCATGATATTGGCAAGGTGCAAGTGGATAACAAAATACTCAACAAGCCAGGAAAATTAACGGCAGAAGAGTTTGAACTGATTAAGATGCATCAGGTGTATGCCATCGACATCATGAGTGATACCCAAGAGATATCTCAGGTGAGTAAAGATGTGTGTTTGATGCACCATGAAAAGCTTGATGGCAAAGGTTACCCCAAAGGCCTTAAAGGCGACGAGATCCCGCAACATGGGCGTATGAGTTGTATTGTGGATATTTATGATGCACTTACCGCGACCCGCTGCTACAAAGAAGCCATGAGCCCAGCTGCAGCATTTAAAATTTTAATGAGTTTGACCCCGTTCCATCTTGATCAAACTTTGGTGTACGAATTTATCCGCTGTGTCGGTATTTACCCTGTGGGCTCGTTGGTGCAATTGTCTGATGAACGTGTGGGCATTGTATGGGAGTCAACAGGCAGAGATGCGTTACATCCAGTGGTAAAATGCTTTTATTCACAAAAGCATCAGCGCTATACCGAAGTCACCTTAGTTGATTTACGCAAATGTAACCTCAATATTGACCGCGGTGTATCGCCACGGTCATTAGCTGTGGACCCAAGCCCTTTTTATTAGCCAATACCAATCTCAATACCATGGAGTTGTAGATGAAGTCGCTACTGAGCATTGTTGTGATAATCCTGTCGCTGGCGCTATTAATTCCCGGGGTGACTCAACCCATTTTGACCATCCAAGGCTCCATCGAAAAGTCGGAGTTAGTTGAAGCCGGCGTGACCATGTTTACCGAAAGCTTATCTGAAGATAACCGCAGTAATGCCCGCAGTATGCTGGATATGGCGGTGAGTATGCTCGGGTTTGATAATATTGAAGGAGAGGTAGAGGTTTTTTATAAAACCCGCAGTATTGTTGATACCGTCAATGAGTTATATCAATCCAATAATATTTTAGTTGCAGCATTAGTGGGTTTATTCAGTATCGTTTTTCCGGCGATTAAGTTACTGACTATGTTGATGGTCAATCTGCCAATATTTAAGCCGTTGCAATATGGATTAATGAGATTCATTGGTGCGATTGGAAAGTGGTCAATGGCAGATGTATTTGTGGTGGCGCTAATCATAGTTTATATGGCGGGCAATGCTTCTGCCGGTATGGGCGAACTATTGACAACCACTGCCCACTTTGAAATAGGCTTTTATTATTTTAGTGCTTATTGTGTGTTTTCAATTGCCAGTCATTGGTTAATGGCCAGTAGCGTTAACAAGCGTCATACCAGTAAACCGTCGAGTTAATTGTATAACATAGTAAAAATAGATATTGGCGGCTTACACTGACAGTTCCGATAATAACCTTTCATATTCAGAAAGGTTGTTATCTCATTATTATGTTTCGGCTGCTAAATTCAAAAATCATTAAAGCCTGCGCGATAGTTTGCCTGTGCATTATTGCCATTGTTGCCTCGGTGCAAACAACGGGTTTAACCCGCGCTGTGATTGAGCTACTAGCATTTAGTGGCCTGATTGCACTGGCGTTAGCTAAACCTGATATTCAGCAAGAACAGTCAGAGGTTATTAAGCAGCAGAATAACCAACAAGACCTTTAACAGCATTTCGCGCAGACATTGCCGCAACAGCTACTCAAGTTAATCTCCCGTCAATAAAATATACCCAAGTGATGTACTGCCAATCGCCAGCCATAATATGATCCCCAACATTAACGGTTTTGGCCCATTAGCGCGCATTTTACTGACCGTGATACCAGCGCCAATTAAAAACAAACACACAATAAGCAACTGCTTGGATACGCTAAACAGCACGTTATAAACGGGCTGGCCTTGTGGAATAAAGTAAGCAATAAGAATGGCTAAGCAATAAAAGCCAATAAAATACGGGATAGATATTTTTGATTTATCACCGTCAAAAATTATTGCACTCAATAACGCGATAGGAATGATCCAAAGCGCTCTAGCCAGTTTAATGGTAGTGGCGGTTTTAAGGGCTTCATCACCATAAGCAGAGGCGGCGCCAACCACAGATGAAGTATCGTGAATGGCAATCGCACTCCAAACACCAAAATCATATTGGCTAAGTGATAACGCATGGCCAATGGTGGGAAATAAAAATAATGCAGCAGAGTTGAGTAGGAAAATACATGCCAGTGAAACCGCAATTTGATCGTTCTTAGCATTAATAGCAGGCGCGACTGCGGCTATCGCGCTACCGCCACAAATCGCTGTGCCGCAACTGATTAAATGGCCCGTCTTAACTTCTAATTTCATTAATCGGGTTAAACCAATGCCGAGCATGAGTGTAAAAAAAATAGAGCCGACGATTAAGCCAAGATTATGACTACTGGCAGCAAGCGCTTCAGGTAAATTAATTCCAAAACCTAAACCAACAATTGAATAGGCTAATAACTTTTTAGTGAGCTTATTTAAATCAATGTTATTTGGCACCATGCCAAGGCTGGCAAGTGTAAACCCCATGAGCAAAGCGATAGGAGAAGAGATAAAAGGCGTTAAGCAGATTATGCCTATGGCGATGAATAACCCTAGTTTGAATCGTGCTGAAATAGCTGCTGTCATTGAAAGTAACTCACAATACTGATGACTTATTGTAGCAAGATCAGTGCTTATGGACGATAAAACTCAGACAATTAATGGTGAACATGAGAAGTTTGCGCATGTAAACTCATTTCACCGCGCGATATATCCAGTATTGAATAACGATAAATCGACATGAATGAGCAATTGGCTGATAAATTCTTTGTTATTCATCCACTGTTATAACTCATCATCGTGAATGATAAGTAGGGGTCGCGAAATGTCGTGACTTGGTTATAATTACAACCACTCTTTACGATATTGTTGGTATCGCGCTTATTATGAATAAACCCCACTCCGTTAATGTCAGTGCTCATGCTAGTGTTAGCCCTAGCTCCAGTACCAGCTCGAGTATTAACTCCAGTATTAGCTCCAGTACCAGCTCGAGTATTGGCCAGAATGTGAGTCCTGATATAAAAAGCAGTCACTTTTTACCAGAAAACACCTTATTACTTTCGGCTATAACTGAGGGTGTGTATGGCTTTGACCTTGATGGTAATGCCGTTTTTATCAATCCTGCCGCCGAGAAAATGACTGGCTGGAAAAGTGAAGAACTGATTGGTAATAATATTCATGATTGTCATCACCATAGTCATGCTGATGGTCGCCATTATCCTCGAGAAGATTGCCCGATATATCGTACTTTGCACGATGGGGTGGCAAGACAAGTCAGTGAAGATGTGTTTTGGCGAAAAGACGGCAGCTGTTTTCCGGTGTATTACAGCTCGACTCCGGTATACGACCATGGTGTATTGATTGGGGTTATCGCGATATTTCGTGATGTCAGTATTCAAAAGCATACCGAAAATTCATTACGAGAGGCTCTGGCACAAGTGCAGGCGCTTTCAGAGCGATTAGCATCTGAGAATCAGTATTTACTTACTGAACTTCAAGGTAAGCAGGGGGCTACAGGTTTATCAGGAAGTAGTCAGGCCATTAAGCACCTGACACAACAGATTAGTTTGGTGGCCAATACTGACAGTACGGTGCTTATTTGTGGTGAAAATGGCACAGGTAAAGAGCTGGTGGCCCGTAGTCTACATCAATTAAGTCATCGTAAAGACCAGCCTATGGTCAGCGTTAATTGTGCCGCATTTTCGGCATCGATTTTGGAAAGTGAACTATTTGGTCATGAAAAAGGCGCTTTTACTGGCGCTACAAGTCGCCGCAAAGGCCGTTTTGAGCTGGCACATAACGGCACCTTATTTCTTGATGAAATAGCAGAGCTCAGCCTTGAGGCTCAATCAAAATTATTACGTGTGATTCAAGAGCAAACCTTTGAGCGTGTGGGCAGCAGTGAATCCATTAAGGTCAATATTCGGCTAATCGCAGCAACTCATCATGATCTGCAAGCTAGAGTGGAGCAAGGTTTGTTTCGAATGGATCTCTATTACCGCTTGAATGTATTTCCTATTTTAGTACCGCCACTGCGTGATCGCAGTGAAGATTTAGCTGAATTGGTGAGCGATTTGGTGGGCTCATTAAGCCAAAAGCTGGGTAAGAAAATCACTAAGGTGAGTGCTAAAGGATTCAAAAAGTTACAGCACTATACTTGGCCGGGTAATGTCAGGGAATTACAGAACTTAATTGAACGCGAGATTATTCTCACACAAAACAACACCTTGAATTTTAATAGTCTCAACCTCAACCCGCTAAACACGAGTAAGGTAACAGCGAATAGCGGATTAACTTCGCAAGCAAAGCAGGTGATGACATTATCACAGGCGGAGGCGGCGCATATTGGTGATGTGTTAGCCCAAACCCAATGGCGAATATCTGGAGTTAATGGCGCCGCCAACCTATTAGGCTTACCACCTAGCACGCTTCGATCTCGAATGAAGAAACTGTCTATTACTAGGTAGGGTGCTAGGTAAGGTGCTAGATGAATGAAATAGTGATCATCGTTTGCCTTAAATCGACCATAGTAAAACTGTCATAAGTCACGATATATCATCAATAGGCGATATATCGTGACTTTCTTCATGTGGTGACGGGTTTTTAACTATATTAATCAGTGGTTTAATCATATTTCAGTGTTGGCGTATGTCTTGCTATTCCTAAGAGTATTTTGAATTTAGGAATAAGCATATGTCTGAGCCTGTATCTCGTGCTGTCACTACGGCAAGTCAATCAATCCCAATCGTTAATATTTATGGTAATAAAAGCCACTTAGATAAAATACATGTTCGTGAGCAAAAAGGACTATTTCAACGTATTCGTAAAAGTAGCAATAGCCTGCTGATCATGGTGTTCTTTTTACTGCCATTCATTAATTATCAAGGGCGTCAGGCAATACTGTTTGATGTGACTAAGCAGCAATTCTTCTTTTTTGATGTCACCTTATGGCCACAAGATTTTACCGTTCTGGCATGGGTATTCATGGCCGCGGCCTTTGGCTTATTTTTCATTACCGTTTATTGGGGACGAGTGTGGTGTGGGTTTCTATGTCCGCAAACCGCATGGACGGCGATGTTTATGTGGCTAGAGGCTAAAGTTGAAGGCAATCACCATCATAGGTCAGCTTTAGATAAAGCGCCTTTATCTATTGCTAAAATACGTAAAAGATTCATCAAGCACAGTCTGTGGATGTTAACGGCATTGGTAACAGGTTGTGGTTTCATGGGCTACTTTATGCCTGCAAGAGCACTTTATATCGATATATTTACCTTAAGCAGTGGTTTTTGGACCGGAGTGTGGGTGTGGTTCTTCGCCATATGTACCTATATTAATGCAGGCTGGATGCGCGAAATGATGTGCTTACACTGCTGCCCATATTCACGCTTTCAAGCGGTGATGTTTGACTCTAATACTAAAACAGTAAGCTACGATGCGATGCGTGGGGAAACTCGTGGCCCGCGCAAACGTATCAACAAAAGCGAACAAGCAGTTGTCATTAACAATGCTGAGAAGTCTATAGAATCGGCTCTAGGTGATTGCGTTGATTGCCATCTTTGTGTTGATGTTTGCCCAACAGGCATCGATATCCGTAATGGTTTGCAATATGAGTGTATTAACTGCGGTGCTTGTGTCGATGCGTGTAATCAAACAATGGATAAGTTTGGTTATCAACAAAATCTCATTAGTTTCACTAGCGAAAACGCTTTGAAAGGTGAAGCTAAGCCTTCTATATGGTCAGTTAAAGCAGTGGGGTACGCCAGTGCGTTAATCATTATGTTGTTACTGATTGTGATGGATATATATCAGCGCAGCGATATTCAACTTAATGTGATTCGCGATCGCCAAAGTCTGTACCGTGAAATCAGTGACACGGTGACAGAGAATAGCTATCTATTAAAAATTAGGAATAAAACCCAACAAGCTGCTGTTTACAGGATAAGTGTTATCGCTACTGATGATTCACAATCACAATCACAATCACAATCACAATTTGAGATCCCTAATGACACTTTAGTGATGATTAAGGCTGCCGAGCAGTTAGAGTATCCACTAACGGTGAGGCGCACCGTTATCATCAATCCAAATACAATCGTTAGCCAGAGTTCAGCGTCTATGGATGAAGCAAACAATGCTTCAAAGTCATTTGATCATCTCGAGTTTGTTATTACTGAAGTTACCCCAAAAGGCATGGTGACTTCAGCTCAATTGAATCAAGTATCGCAAGAATCACGTTTTTTTAGGCCCTAGTATCAGCACTGACGTCGGCTGATATAAAAATGGATAATCTACAGTGCTAGCTTATCCATTTTTTCACTAATTTGACCTAGTAAGCAATTGGCGTAGTAATTAATTGACTTAGTTTGGCAGTCAAAATACTATTGCTAAATATAGTTTGACTATCAAACAATAGGCAAGCAATAGGCAAACAAAGGTGGCTTTTGAAATTTTTAAATCAACATCATCATCAATTTAGTTCGTTGCACAATACAGGTGAGAAGCGCACCTTGTATGTGTTGATCTTAACCGTTACCGCTATGGTGGTAGAAATTGTCGCCGGTACGATGTACGGTTCAATGGCATTACTAGCCGATGGTTGGCACATGGGCACACATGCTGCGGCGTTTTATATCACCTTATTTACTTATCGCTATGCTAGAAAACATGCTGGCAGTGATAAATTTTCCTTTGGTACTGGCAAGGTCAGTGTATTAGGTGGTTACACCAGTGCGATAGTGCTTGGGGTAGTGGCGTTATTGATGATGGCAGAGTCGATTCACCGTCTGTTTAACCCGCAAAATATTCAATTTAATGAAGCGATTATGGTGGCCTTTATTGGTTTGGCGGTAAATGTTGTCAGCATGTTCTTGCTTGGCGATCATCATCATGGCCATGATCATTCCCACGGGCATGCTCATTCCGATAGCCACTCACATCATCATTCACATCAGCACTCACATAACCATTCCCGCGATGAAACCGCGCAAGCAGAACATCAGCATGATCACCAACATAAGCCGCATCACGATCACAACTTAAGGGCGGCATATTTACATGTGTTAGCCGATGCATTGACCTCAGTACTGGCTATTGTGGCGCTTATTTTTGGTAAGTTTTATGGCTGGAACTGGCTTGATGCGGTAATGGGTATGGTGGGCGCTGTGGTGATTTGTAAGTGGACCTTAGGGCTATTAAAGCAAACTAGCCCAGTGTTACTGGATGAAAATATTGATCAGCATTATCGTCAGGCGATAACACAAGCATTACAGCCCTTTGCCAGCATCAAAGATATGCATATATGGAAAATCAGTGGCGATCATTACTCGGCGGCTATCATTCTTGAGTCTCATGTTGATAAAAGCATTGCTGAATACAAACAATTATTGGCGAATTTTGATAAAATTAATCATCTCACCCTTGAGGTTCATCCTGTTAAATAATGAAAAATCTACAAAACCTAAATCACTTACTAACTGAATTTTACGACAAGATGGCTTCTTGGGAGCAATCGGTGGTAAAAGAAACCGGCTATTCACTGGCGCAAACCCATACCATTGAAGTGTTGGGCAATCATGGTCCTTTACGCATGAAGGAGTTGGCGCAAAAGCTGGCGATAACCACTGGCACCTTAACTGTTCAGGTGGATAAATTAGTCCAAGCTCAGCTAATTGAACGCTGCGCTCACCCCGATGATAGACGTTCGATAGTGGTGGTGTTAACAGAAGCCGGGCAAGTGATTCATCGCCAGCATAATCAATTACATTTAGATTTAGTGGCTGACTTGAGCCGCAATATCGACCCAGAACATCTACAGGTTTTACAAAGCTGCTTAGCAAAGATGAACCAAGAGTTTTAGGGTTTACTTAACTCTGGCATAGCTCTAAACTCGGTGTGGCTTGAATCTGGCTTAAAGCTTGAGTTTAGTTTTAGTACAAATGCCAGCAATAAAAAAGTCCAAGCTGTATGAATACAGCTTGGACTTTTTTAATGGGCTATTTTTGCTATCTTAAGCGATATAGAGAGTAACAATTAACGCTGATGCATAGCGTAGTCACTGCCATCTTTGGCGGTAAACACTTTGCAGTTACCTTCAGTTGGTAAACAACGTGAATGCAGCATGCTTACCCATTGCTTGTAAGGTGTCGGTAAATTCTTAATCGGCAGTGCCACTTGAATATCTTCAATATGCGCTGGGTCGTTAGCACCCAGTTCACCGTTTCGGTCAAAGCTCACTTCAACATGGGTATCGTTATTTTTTAACACGATAGATGTTGGGTCGCTTTTATGACCAGTTAACGCCACAAATTGACAAGGATTTTGCAATCCACATTGGCTGCCATCTTTCATAAATGCTAGCAGATGAGTGTAGTAAATCACGTAGCTACTTACATCGGCATGAGTCCCGCTAGCCAATGGAAAGTTATTATCTAAAAATATTTTCGCGTTGGTGATTTTATCTGCATTAGTGCTGGTGGCCACAATTTGTTCTTCAATGAAGCTGTTAAGGTCGTGAGCGGCTGTGTTGTGGTTCATAGTAGTCATAATCATAACCTTATCCTCTTCGTTTGATGTCGGCACTTGCTGGTTGTTTTCAGCAATTAATGCCCTGCGTACTGGTTTAACATTTACTGGCTTAAACGGGTTTTGTTAAAACAAACACTGTTTCCCGATTGCTTAATTTGTAGTCTAGTGTATTTTTCACTACAATTTCACAATAAAAATTTTACACTGTGAATTTTACAAAATGCGCAATGATCAAAGCTTGATGAGAAAGTCACATTTCCTTGGCACTAAGATTCGTAATTTACGTAAACGCAATCACCTGACCATGGAAGATTTATCCGCTCGATGTATTCGAGTGGATTCCAGTTCGGCGCCGTCAGTGTCGTACCTTTCGATGATAGAGCGCGGTAAACGTGTCCCCAGTGCAGGAATGCTGGCCGTGATCGCAACCGTGTTTCAAAAAGATGTGGAATGGTTTTTAGATGACATGCCAGAAGAGCAGTCAATCACCCCTGAAAAAGGCCGTCATGGCGGTGTTAGCGGCATGCCGCTTGAGCCTAGTTTCTTGTTTTCAAATGATATATTGCAAATTGCCATTCCAGAAATGTTATCGCAAACAGGTACATCAGGCAGGCAATTTGCCCAGTTACTTATTCGCGCCCATCAAGAGCATCATCAAAATCACTTCCCAGATTTAGAACGAGCCGCTGAAGATATTGGTAAAAAACAACTGCCTCTAGCGGCTGAAGAAATGCTTAATATCGCTAAAAGTATGGGGCTTAAAATCAAGTGGATTGATGAAATCCCCACAGAAGTGATCGATGAAACTGGCGCAAGTTCAGCCCGATTAACCACCTCATTTTTTGAGCCGCCAGCGACGATTTATATTAATAAAGCCCTGAAAGCCAATGTACCGCGATTAAAATATGACTTGGCGGTGCATATTGGCCATTGTGTTTTACACAATAAAGATGGCCTTAAAAGTGTGATGACCTCAGGGCGTCGGGTAGAAATTGATGATGACAGCTCAATGCAATCAAATACCCTTAATGCTCAAGATATTTTGCATGCATGGCGTGATTTTGAATCGAGCTTTTTTGCTGGCGCTTTATTATGTCCCAAGGTGCCATTTAGACAATTACTCGACCGTCATGGCTATGAAATTGCGGTACATAAACAACTGCAAGTGTCAGCATCAGTGGCAATGCGCCGCATGACGGTAGTGTCACCTTATCCACACTGGCATTACTTTGATGCCTATGCGCCAGGAAAGCTAAAAGCGGTTTATCGTGGCAATGGTATTCCACTGCCGTGGGGCAATATGCGCATTGTTGAAGATCCATGTCATCACTGGGCAGTGTTTAGAAAAATTAATGAACCTAGCACTGATGGCACCTCGGCGCAGATCTCGATTTTAAATGTCGGTAACGAGCCGCGAATTTACTGTTGCGAATCAATCAAAGTTGATGATTCTGCAGGCAATCCACATGTGCTATGTGCGGGCATTGATCTCAACCCTGCCATTGAAGCCCAAGGCAAGGATGCAAAATCCATTACCGCCGATTTAAAGAAAGCCTGTGTTGATAATGGCGGTTTGGTGGCCATTCCAAAACACATCAAAGCTGATTTAACCAGTGTGGCTAAAATTCTGAATATCAATTGGATTGAGCGTGGAATTGAAAATGATGCCCGAGTGATTTGCTCCCGCGGCGCCGTGTGTCCACGCCAACCAAGCTGTTATGCAGCTGGTAAAGCCCAATGTGATGGCAGTTAGGTCAGGCTGCAGACAATATTGGTCACTAAAACATCCAAGATGTTAACAATTAAGTCAACTTGCAGTGTTACAAACTTTGTAGTTCTGATATTGTTGTTAACATTATAGTTTTACGGCATTTTTACATCCACTTGCGGTTGAAATATGCTCATTTAACGTTAGTAATAAATTTTTACATCATTCTTCAATACCACTGTACTTTCATATTGATGTTCAGTGTTTGCTGTAAAGGAATACAGTTATGCTCGAGTTTTTACTCATCAATGCCAATACACCCTATGCCATAGCGCTAACCTTGGTGCTCGTACTTGCACTATTAGAAGGGGTGGGTTTAGTCATTGGTTTCAGTATTTCCAGCCTATTAGATCATTTATCCCCTGTTGATTTAGACCTTGATGCTGACTTAACCCTTGCTAACACCGGGCTCACCCCGCTGTTAGGTTGGCTTTGTCTCAATAAGCTACCAATGTTAATTTGGTTAGTGTTATTTTTGACCTGTTTTGCCTTGCTGGGTTACAGCGTTAATTATTTAAGTTACGTCTATGCCAACAGCTTAATCACGCCATTTATTAGTGCGCCCATTGTATTTATATTCAGCCTTTTATGTACATCACTCGTGGGTCATCCCTTAGCAAAAATCCTGCCTAAAAATGAGTCTTTAGCGGTATCTAATGGCAGTTTTAGTGGTCTATCTGCCAAAATTACCGTAGGCACCGCCAAATTAAATAGCCCAGCTGAAGCTGTATTGGTGGATCAATACTCACAAAAGCATTATGTGATGGTGGCGCCAGAATTCGCAGAAGAAAGCTTTAGTCAAAATGAACAGGTCGTATTGTTACGTAAGTCAGGCAGTATTTGGTTAGTCGCCAAACTTGAGCCGTTTTAAGCAATAAGTTTCAACACTGAAATATCAATAATCTTCAAAAATTAAATCATGGATAGAACCATAAATTGTCGTTAAAAAGGAATAGCAATGGACATACTAGATATATCTTCAAACACCAACACCATGTTTATCTTAATCGTAGCGGGTGTGGTTATATTGGCATTTTTTACCATAGGGTTAATGTTTGCCAAATTATACATTCGCGCCTCTAAAGAGATTGCTTTTGTCCGCACCGGTTTCGGTGGTGAGAAAGTCGTAAAAGACGGCGGCACTATTTGCCTACCTGTGTTGCATGAAACCATTCCAGTCAATATGAATACCTTGCGTATTGAAGTTGAAAAAACCCAGAAAGATGCGTTGATCACCAAAGACAGAATGCGGGTGGATGTAAAAGCAGACTTTTATTTACGAGTGGCGCCGAGCAAGGAAGGTATTTCGATGGCTGCGCAAACGCTGGGTACCAGAACCATGCGTGTGGAAGAGCTTAAGAAGCTGATGGAGTCAAAGTTTGTCGATGTACTGCGCGCCGTTGCTGCTGAAATGACCATGACCGAAATGCATGAACAACGAACTGATTTTGTGCAAAAAGTACAACAAAGTGTTGCCAATGACCTAGAGAAAAATGGCCTCGAGCTTGAGTCAGTATCGCTAACAGGCTTTGATCAAACTGATTTGCAGTTCTTTAATGAAAATAATGCCTTTGATGCCGAAGGTCGTGCAAGGCTGGCTAAAATTATTGAAGAAAAGCGTAAAGAAACCAATGATATTGAACAGGAGAATCGCGTAAAAATTCAGCGTAGAAACTTAGAAGCTGAGCGTCAATCTCTAGAAATTAAGCAAGAAGAAGAGGAAGCTCGTCTAAATCAGGAGCAAATTATAGCGTTTAAACGTGCGGATCAAAAAGCTGAAATTGCTAAAACCCGTGAGAGCAATGAGCGTGAAGAACGTGAAGCTGAAATCGCCAAAGAGCACGCCATTGAAACTGCTGAAATTGAAAAATCAAAAGACATTGAAACCCGTCAAATTGATAAGAAAAGGACTCTTGCTCAGGCGCAAATTCAACAACAACGCGACATTGAAGTGTCTGAACAAGATAAGCAAATTGCTGTTGCAGTGAAGTCAGAAGAAGAGTCAGCAGCAAGAGCCAAAGCAGCAGGTGCTGAAAAAGACAAAGTTGAAAAAGAAGAAGCGGTTATTACTGCAAGACAAGTTGCTGAAGCGAACCGTCGTAAAGAAATTGAAGTGATTGATGCTAAGAAAGAAGCAGAACGAGAAGCTGTCGGGGTGACAGTACATGCTGCGGCAGAGAAACAAGCTGCTGAAGATAGAGCCATTGCGATATTAACTGATGCAAGGGCAGATTCAGATTCAAAGAAACTGCGAGCAGAAGCAGATGAAAAAGTGTTTGCTGTAGAAGCTGCTGGTAAACAAGCTTTGTATGAAGCTGAAAACACCTTGAAAGATGAGCAAATTGAGCTGCAAAAAGCCCTCGCGATATTAAAAGTACTGCCTGAAATCGTGGCTAATGCCGTTAAACCTTTAGAAAATATAGATGGTATTAAGATTCTTCAAGGCTACCATGGTGCTGGGCCTGGTAACGATGCTAGCGTAGCAACAGGAACGTCAGGTATGGCGGAGCAAATTACCTCGGCAGCGCTTAATTATCGTGCCAATGCACCACTGGTAGACTCAATGCTGCAAGAGCTTGGGTTGGTAGACTCAAAATCTGGCACGTTAAATGACTTAGTGAGTGGTGAAAACTTCTTAACTGATACAACTCGCAGCGCAATTAAGCAAAGTAATATGCCTCCAGTAACAGCAAATGGTAGTAAAAATTCAGAGGCTTTAGCGCCGAAGGCTAATTAACTGTACTAGCTCAGACTTGGGCTAGCATCTAAACCTAAAAAAGAGGATTAATAATCCTCTTTTTTGTTTTCTCTTGAGTATATTGAACACTGAAATTACAGCAAATTATTTAGCTTCCAGCTTTGCCAGCTTCTAAAATTGGCATTCCCGCTTCGGTAGGAATATAAATCCGCTCGCCACTGCCGTCTTGTAAGCCTTTTATCCAGATATAACGTAAGTAAGCTTCATTATCTTTTAATGATTCACCAATGATCTTGTTGGCTTCTGCTGCAGCCTTGGCAAGTTCGATATCAGCTGCGCCCTCAGATTTTGCTCGAACAATTAGCGCCTTACCTTCTGCTTCGGCAAGTGTGACTCTCGCTTTAGCTTGCATTAAAGCTGCTTGTTCTCTGGCTTTGGATTCTTCAATAAGGATCTGTTTTGACCATTAGGCTTCTTTTAACGCTGCCTGTCCATTGAGTTCCATTTTGTAGACGTTGTATTTTGGCCAAGCCCACAAGGCTAAGATCAATATGATGACCCCTGTGAAGGTCATAAATACTAGAGTTCCTAATGCGATAGCTTGTTTATTCTGGTACATGTTCTATGTGTCCTTACTTTTATTATTGTTATGAAGAGTAATCAACTGGCAACTGAGCCGTACTCATCTAAAATAGCTTTTTATATTATTCCATTATAATTCAGTATTTTGTTGGTAGTTAGCTTAGCGTAATAGATAATAGAAAGTGAAGATCTACCGCAAATTTTGTTTGGGATGAGCTTGTTGTAATAGTCTGGTTTGTGAGCGTTTTATTTAACTGTTAATTTTTGAGCTGGCTAACGTTTCATGGTGGCATAGAGCGTAGAGTTAACTGATTAGGAATAAAACCATTATTAGAGCTTAACAAAGTAAAAGGTTTCCGCTACGAAATATATAATTAGCAGCTACAATTAAATTTAATAACACGTATGTTATGCGGAATAAAAATAAATTTAAAGGACTAAATTTTATCAATAATATAGCAAGAATTACCGCACTTTTTGTTTGTTTTCTTATCTCACTTGCCGTTGGTACGGTAAGTGCTAGCCCTTATGTTACGTTAGATGAACGCGATAAAATTGAAATTGTTGAGGAAAATCTCTGGTATAAAACTTCGCCCCTGATTTCAGATCCTCGATTTACCGATCTAGTGCTCTTATATGCCGATGCCAAGCAAGTGACTTCTACCTTGGGAGGAAACGGGGCTTTTGTGGCAAGGATACCACTAGCCAATAGTCGTGATATTCAGCACACTCGGTTTGTGAATTTATATACAAATTACTTAGACATAGGGACTGCATATTGGCAGTCAGAGCAAGGTGAAGTTGTTGCTTTAGCAAGCTTTGGGCAAATAACTGGTACAAACCCTAAATTAGCTCATTCACAAACCTTCTCACTGATGTTGAGTCAACAAGAGCGTGGTGTACTGTGGATTTTTATACAAGCCAAAAAATTCGCCACACCGGTAGACGTTAATATTTATAGTAAAGCGGCTTTCTATAACAAACAATTTATTACCAATAGCATTAATACTATGGCTTTCTCGGTGATGATTACACTCGCTTTAATTGCATGTTTTATCTATTTCAGAACCCGATATTTAGTGACCTTAGCCTGCGCCGGATATGTTGGTTTTCATGGTTTAGGTTGGCTTGTTGCCTCTGGAAGTTTCGGGCAGCTGTTTAGTGTCAGCGCTTTTAACCCTGTTTATATTGGCATCATGATATTTCCGTTTGCTATCGCTTCTGCAAGTCAATTTACTAAGCTACTGTTTAATTGCCCTCAGGAGCATAGTAAATTCGCAAAGCTATTTAATTTATTATCAATAGTCAGCGTTACTCTTGGCTTATTGATGCCTTTTCTATCCTTTAATAACAGCTTCTTAATATCCCATATTATTGCAGCTGTATGGATCCCAATAAGTATCGGGACAGGCATCTTTATGCTCACCACTTTGGATTTTAAAGCCAAATATTATTTAATAGGTAACCTGTTATATGGCTTGTCTCTGTTTGCTTATGTTTTATCTCATGCCCTAAAACTTGATTGGAATATCTCTACAGAATTGATTGTGCAAGTTGCATTAACAATTGATTGTATTTGTATTTTGTTATCATTGACTGAATGGTTGCAAATAAAACAGAAGGACTATCATCGCAGTTATACTATTTCTCGGATAGACCCATTAACAAAAATAGGCAATCGCTATGCTCAAAATGAAAAGCTCGCCAAGCTAACTGGGGGCTATTGTCTAACATTTATTGATCTTGATGGTTTTAAAGAGATTAACGATACATTTGGCCATGATGAAGGCGATAAATTATTAATTTCCACAGTCGATCTTATTCAACAAAAACTTCAAGGTTTGGGAACTATTTTCAGATCTGGAGGTGATGAGTTTATTTTGGTGGCTGAAATTACAAATCTTCAACAAACAGCTTCAGTGATTTCGCAATTGTCAGTAGCACTGCTCAAAACAGAGCAGGAATTACAGCGAACTAGGTGGAAGAATATAGGTTTAAGTTTTGGTATTGCCACAAGCTTTGAAACAGCAAATCAATCAGAGTGCTTATCACTAGCGGATCAACGAATGTATAAACACAAACAGGAAAAGAAAAAAGATAAGCCACTAATACCCAACATTACTATTAGCCAGTGCTAGTATCGTTAATGCAGAATCTAGCGACAAAATCTTAGTGGTCATTAGGCTTAAACATTGAGTCCAATAATGACATAAACCACAGCGCTAATTGCTGCTGCAATAGCGGCTTAGTTTCTGTATCGAATGGGCAATCATCTTTAAAGTGTTCAATTAAGGCGTGTATTTGTAGCTCATGCCACTCGGGATGAAACTGCAGCCCTAATTGACGCTGGTGGCGAAAGGCTTGCTGGTGACATAGTACTGAACTGGCTTCAATACTGACTTGTTTCATAGGCTTGTTTTTTTGGGCTTGCTGATTAAAATCAAACCCATAAAAATGCCATTGAGGCACCATTAGTGTTTCAGCGACTAATCCGTTTGATAACAGCTTAACCTCATGCCAGCCGAGTTCGGGCTGTTCTAATTTATACAGGCTGGCTCCCAGGGCTGTGGCTAATAGTTGCGCCCCTAAGCAAATGGCTAAAATCGGCATATCAATGTCGATAGCATCCTTTATTAATTCAAGCTCGGCCTGCATCCACGCCGAGTTGTCTGCCACATCCGTAGGCCCACCGAGAATGATAATACCATCAAAGCTACTTAGTTTAGGCAGCGCGCCTAAAGGCGCCATAAAACAGGTTAGCTGATGGCCGTGACTGTCACACCAGTCTTGTATTCGTCCAGGACCTTCGGCAGGGTGATGCTGGATCACTGCCAGTGATAATACCGCCATTATTGTAATTCTCTGGTTTCTAGATAAATTTCAATGACACTTGCTGCCGATAAGTCATGATTATAGTTTTGTTTTCCTAATGCTTCAGTTATTGCTGTCGTTGAAGGGTGAATTGATTCGGTTAATCCTGATTCAGTTAGTTCTGATTCAATTGGCACTGATAACTGTGACATTTTAGATAAATCGTAGTTAAGCACTCTTAATAAATGATCTGCTTCCGGTCTATTACCTAGTCGTTTAATCAAAAATTGATTGGGACTGTTTGGTGATACTGCAATTTTCTGATATTGCGCCGAGGCTGATTTGGGCTGTTCTTTTTCCATGTTTAAGGTAGAAAATAATAATACCTTATCAATGATAATTTTTTGGGCGGTGAACTGACTGTTGCCACCTCGCTCAAAATGTCCTTCAACGACCTCAATGTGTAATCGCGGTAATTCATCTGACATTTTAGGGTGTAAGGTCATTAAATCAAAAGGCTTAGGGACGATAGTCCAGAGTTGTTGTGGGCTCGATGATTGTTGTTGAAGTTGTTGTCTAACCGAGTTTTCAACTTTCTCATTGGCAAAGTGAAATTGCATGATCATTTGTACATTGTGGGGTTGATGGTACATAGGTAAATGTGAGGCAAATAAACCATCTTTCCCACCAAACAACGTCATGCCATGCACACCATAATGGTTTGATGGTTTCTCAACGGCTTGAACGGAGGTAAATATATTGAAAAAGAGGGTAAATATTATCAAGGTATAAGCGGGATTGAACATGGTGGCTCCTATCTGTCTTAGTCAGATGGGGCCGTCCCCGAAAGTGTTCATATGTTTATTTTCAAGCTATCTCAGTGCTTACAATACTGTCATTGTTGCATTCTATTTAGCTGATAAGAATACGAATCAAGGTCGTCCTCGAACAATCACTTTACTACAAGTTTAAGATAATGCGTACTAGCAATATTCGAATTCACTGAAACGATATTGTTTTATGGTCCATTTTCAGATTTACCATCCCACATTAACTTGCCGCAATCAGTGAGGTCATAGCCGCCAAGGGTAGCGGCGAGTTGAATTGACTTTGGCTCTTGAAACATACTTAAAAGTTGTTGTAATTGGCGCCTAAAATAGATGCCTTGTGGCATAACAAAGTCAAAAGATTCAGTTAAGACAGGAACAAAGCTTAAACCACTTTCAAAGGCCACTGACTGACAACCAAAGCCAATATCACCATTATGGCGAGCGATATAACCTGCCAGTTCCCGTTCACTTTGGGCTACGATGGTCGAATTAACCTCTTCAAAGTTGATGTCTTTTTTGGCAAGCCATTGTTCAAGGTGTTGCTGACTGCCCGAGCCCGATTGACGAGCTATCCAGCGCCAAGATTGTAAAGATGAACTTGTGGAATCATCAGCTAGCATTTCGTATTTAAGATGCGTTTCTGGACGCATCATTAAGCCTTGTTTACGGTTAAAGCCATGAACCATCAGCCATTGTTGATGGTTTGGGTATTTTTTTAATAACTCAAGGTGGGATTCATTACTGTCTTCCAATTTGCCCCAATGCAGAGCACACACATCGGCATAGCCACGGGATAATATATCTAAACCCAAGCTCGAGCCAGTAGAGCTATAGCTAACAAGTTCACTGGTGCCAACTTGTGACATCACTTTTGCGACCAACATCGATAATAAAGGGTCGTCACTACCGGTTATATGCATTCGATCCGAAAGCATTCCGCTATGACAAGACTCCATAATCCATCTATCGATCAGTATTTTGGGGAATAACCATTTTCCGGTGACTTTTGTCGCCGGTAAAATACGGTCGTTGGCCATGGAGTAAACTTTCTTTTCGTTGAGAGAAAGGTATTCAGAAACTTGCTTTACACTCATGTAGGTCAGTTCGGCCGACTCTGTCATTGTTCATCCTTGTGGAGCTTCATTTACTTATTATCCGGTTAAGGGGCACACTAATACTGGTTAGTGTTTACGTTAAATAATCCCATATAGTGAATCATTGCATAGCAATATGGATCGCTGGCACTGTCTAAACTGAAAATGAGCCATTGGTCACACTCTAGATGAGATTGTACGTATCTTATGTGTGCCAGGAGTTTCTACGGCGCTGATAAATTACTTTTAACGCAGAAAAAATCAATATCGGTATTTCCACTATATTGAATTTGATGCTTTATTAGCAAAAAATCTGCCCCCTTTTGTCCCACTGCTTTTTTGGTTAAATGTTTACTGTGAGACAAATTGTCCTTCATTAGTAAAACCTTTTACCCATTAGTTCCAATAGTTGATCTAGCTTCATTTTGTGATTTTATTGTCTTGAGTGATCTTCGATGCTTTTTGACAATAGTGTTAATTATGGCGTTAGGATGATGGATTAAATGAACAAATCACAGCAAGTGCTTCGAGTTTCAACGCTAGTATTGGCGATGAGTGTCGCTTACCAAGCTCAAGCAGATGGCATAGAAAGAGACGCTATTTTTAATGTGTCAGAGGTCATAGTGGTACATGGTGAACGCGGCTCAGTCATTGAGTCAGCAACGACGCACTGGAGCTTAGATGAAGCAGAAATAAAAGCTTCAGGTGCACAAAGTCTTGATCAAGTTTTGAAAAATGTGCCTGGTATTTATGTTCGCACAGGCGGTCAAGGTACCCCAAGAGTCGATATTCGTGGCTTTAAAGCACGTCATGTTATTTATCTGATTAACGGCGTTCCAGCCAATGATGCTGAAGATGGTCAATTCGATCCTAGTCTCATCCCTACTTCCCAAATAGCCTCCGTTGAAGTGTCAGTGGGTCCATCATCCGTTTTATATGGTCCAGGTGGTGCTGGCGGCGTGATTAATATCATCACTAAGCAAGGTGAAAGTGCTCCGGCGATAGCAGGTCGATTAGAGCTTGGACAAGACAGTACCTTTAACGGTGACATCAGTGCAGCAGGCAGTGGTGATAATTGGCAAGGTCTAGTGAATTATTCCCACCAAACAACAGATGGCTGGTCAATGTCGGATGATTACCAAGACACTGAATACCAGCAAGGTGATATTCGTGAAAATACCGATAAAACCTTAGATAATTTCTATGCTCAAGGTAGCTACTTTATTAGTGATCAAACCCAATTGATGGGTAACTTGGCTTATCGTGAAGGTGAGTGGGGCAAGCCTAGCCGTGATGGCACAGGCACAAGTAGCGTCAAATTTGAACGTGTAGATGATTATCAGGCAAAAACTATTCAACTAGGTGCGGCGCATAAATTCAATGACATGTTTACGCTTCGTGGTTTTGGTTATCACAATCAAAGTGATGTACTTGAAATTCAATATGATGACGAAACCTATCAAACCATTAAAGCGAAACAGGATGGTCGCTCAACGGTTCAAGGCGGTAACGTACAGTTCATCTCAAATTTTGACCAAGCAGGCATATTGACTACAGCATTGATCGCCGAGAAACAAAGCTGGGAATCTTATGATGTCACTGAAGAACTCATTACCACCAGTGGAGACGGCAGTGGCGGCGGTAGCGGTGGTGGAAACGGCGGCGGAAGCGGCGATGGTAGTGGTAGCAGTGATGATGATTTTAATGACTCATCTTGGTTGTATACCGCTGCAGTGGAGTATCAATATCAAGCTGACAATTATGGCATGACTGTCGGTGGTTCATTCCATGATCAAGATAGATTAGCAGAGTCCGAAAATGATTATTCAGGTCAATTGTCTGGTTACTGGCAATTACATAAAAATACGAGAGTTAATATGGGGATTGCGCGGAAAGTTCGTTTTCCTTCAATGCGAAATCTTTATGCCCAATCTTCAGGTAACGAAGATTTACATGCTGAAACGTCCCAGCATTATGAGATTGGTCTGTTGCAGCAACTGGGTCATGCTACAGAGCTTAATCTGGCTGGCTATTACACCGATGCAAAAGACTATATCGCTAAAGATTTAGACAGCGTATATCAAAATATGGGTCGTTATGGTTTTAAAGGGGTCGATGTTCAACTTCAGAACAACAGCTTTGACGACTTATCGATGAATTTGTCATATAGCTTTTTAGATACCGATGATAAAGAGGCTGATGAAGGAATGCAGACCTTAGAATATCGTCCAAAGCATCAAGTACGCTTTCAAGCAGACTATGTGTTGCCATTCGCGATGCGAATTAACTTCAACATAGAGCGGATTATGGATCAGGTTTACTACAGCAAGCAGAAAGTATCGGGTCAAAATGTGATGGTCGAGCAAGCTTTAGAAGACTACACCCTCGTCGATCTCAACCTTGTTCAGCCGTTTTTAGATGACCAGCTAGAGGTTTATCTGCGTGCAACAAACTTACTCGATGAAAATTACTACCAGAGTGAAGCATTGCCGCAAGCGGGTCGTCAAGTGTTCGTCGGCATTAACTGGCAGCTTTAGTCACTGTGGGTCATGACATGAAAATCATAGCATTAGAAGGAGTAAGTTTTAGCTATGGATTAAACCAAAGTGAGATCTTGGACGATCTCAATTTGGTTATCAATAGTGGAGAATGTCACTGCATCAGCGGGCCTACAGGGTGTGGTAAATCGAGTTTACTGCATTTAATTGCTGGTGAGGTATCGCGACCTTATGAAGGAAAAATTTACCGCCATGATTCACTCATGGTTGGGCTGGTTATGCAGGATCCCAATGTTCAAATCTTACGTCAAACCGTAGGGGCTGAAATAGCTTTTGGGCTTGAAAATTTGGGCTATGACTCAAGTTCGATGATTGACATTGTTCAGGTTTCTCTGAGTCGAGCAGGGTTGTTTTTCAGCTTAAATACGCCGATAGAGGCGCTTTCATTAGGGCAAAAGTATCGCTTGATGATTGCTGCGCAACTGGCTTTTGAACCAAACTTATTGTTATTAGATGAGCCGTGGACTCAGCTTGATGAGAAAGGCGTACATGAGTTAATTATCGTATTAAAAACATTACTAGCGGATGGCGTGGCAATTATGATTGCTGAACATAATCCCAGTGCTTTCTCTGATGTCGTTGATATTTTTTGGCGACTCGAAAATGGCAAGTTAACTGAGCAAGGGACAACGTGTGCTGCAAATGAGTTAGTCGCGCCAACAGTGATCAAGTTTAAGCGTAAAAAATGGCATCAAAATCATGACAGCCTACTGACTATCGCGCCCCATCGTTTTCGTTTTTCAGGCCAAGAATGCTTATTTAAGTGTGATAGAACCTTGTCTTTGCATCGTGGTGAAATTGTTGGCTTAGTGGGCGATAACGGCGTGGGCAAAAGCAGCCTGATTAAAACGCTCGCAGGTATTCAATCCAACATACCAATATTACCGATACAGGTATTAGGCAAGCAGCCAAAGCTCGGTGCTTATGGTGCTCGACTGGGCTTGCTATTACAGAGACCTAGTCGGCAACTGTTTGAGCAAACTGTTTTAGCTGAACTGCAATTTAGTCTTAAGCGTTTTAAATTACCGTTAGTGCGAGCTGAAAACGTATTGCAGCAATTGGACTTAATGCACCTTTCTCAATGCTCACCGCATAAATTGTCATACGGGCAACAGCATATTATCGCACTGGCGTCGTTAGTGTGTATGCAACCTGAAGTACTGTTACTCGATGATCCTTTTGCTGGTTTAGATAACGAACACATAGCAAAAGTAGTATTTATATTGCATCAACTCTGCGATCAAGGTTGTGGCATTTTGTTGACTGGCCATAGAGTGATCCAATGCCTTGAAGTTGATCGCTACTGGTCTATTGAGGCAGGGAAATTGAAAGGTAATAGCTTCCCATTAGAGCAATCTCATGTGGGCTAGACGCAATATGGGGACTCAGGCGAGTAAACAATGCTGCTTTATGCCCAGTGCGACTCAATATTGTGCCTTAGCTTTGTTGCTCAGTGTTGGGCTGTCAAGTAGCGCCTTTTTTTTACCCGATAGTGGCTTGGTGTGGTTACTGCTGGTGGACTTCTTGTTGGTACTTAATGGGCTGTATTTAAAAAATAGCCTTACATCACTACTTAAACTAGCCGTGGTGCAGCTCGCGGTGACCTTGCCCCTTTATTATGTTTTACATGGACAAGCGCAATTATTTGAAGGTGTCATAGTGGTGCTTCGAGTCTTTCTTGCGATGTTGCCAGGCTGGTGGCTTTCGAGTACTCAGCGCCCAGAGCGACTTGGTGAAGTCTTGTGTTGGGGTTTACCTAGCAAGTGGGCTTTTGTTATTTCAGCCTCCATCGGTTTGATGCCCTTTATGCTGCAAGAAACGAAAGAAATTTATGCCATTCAATGCTTGCGAGGAGCAAATATTTCAGCGAAAGCATTGAGGAACCCAAAAAACTGGCTTGAGTTGATTAACTGCGTACTTTTACCTGTATTGATCCAGTTGCTCAAGTTATCAAAACAGATGGCTACAGCAGCTAAACTTCGTCATTTTGGCAAAGCGGCTAAAGCGACCCATTGGCCTTCGACAGGAGAGGATAAATGAAATCTTCATTTGAATTACAAGATGCCTTATTTATTGGCTTTTGCGCCACGTTACTCGTGGTGTTAAAAAGCATGTTACGTCTAAAACTGGGGTTAAGTGGTCACTCTATGTTTTTGATGACGTTTTTTTATCTTATTTGTTATGGCGCCGTGGGAAAAGTGGGTTGTATTACTGTCTGTGGTTTACTGGCTGGACTGGTTGCCATGCTGCTGAGTGTCGGTAAAGGTGGGCCGTTAATTATTATTAAATTTGGCTTGCCAGCAATGGCAATGGATTTAGCGTTATTACTTATAGCTGGTGTGTTCAGCATACGCTGGCAGAGCATTATCTTAGCGCTGGTAGGTTGTATTGCTTGGGCTGGCAAAGGCTGGGTTGGTAATTTACTTGTCGGTATGAGCGGGCAAGTTGCACTGGCAAAGTTTGGTTTGAATTTTATACAAGGTAGTGTTTTTGCCGTCACGGCAGCACTAATTGTTCCAGCCGTTTTAAAACAACTCTATGCGCATGACTTATTGCATAGAAGCCACCTTAACAATAAGTAATCGTTCTATTGATGATGTATTGGCATTTTAAGATAAGGAGTTACCATGAAAACATGGTTGATATGCATTGATGATACCGATGACATTTGTACCAAAGGTACTGGTGAAATCGCTGAGGAAATAGCAACAAAACTTGCAGCTGCGTCCGCTAAGAATATGAATTCGAGTATCGCTCGATTAGTGACAAGGCATCAGTTATTGGTGCATCCGGATATTCCCTATACATCGCACAATAGTGCAATGTGTTTTCAAATTCATTCATCATTAGATTTTGTTAAAATAAAAGATATTTGTATTACTCACCTCAAGCAAGAATCTGCAACTATTGCAGATCCGGGATTGGCGATTCTCGATTTAGAGGCTGAATTTGATATCAGAAAACTTATCGAATTTGGTCAACAGACCAAATTAGAAGTTAAAACTAAAGAGCAAGCCTATAAACTGGCTGATGCCCAAGGGGTTGATCTGACTGAACATGGCGGAACTGGCCAAGGGGTGATCGGTGCTTTAGCGGGGATAGGCTTGCGACTCAGTGGCCAAGATGGACGCGTTAAAGGCCATATACAACTCGGTTTGCAAACTGATGGTTCAGATGAATTGCTTATGTCAGTGGAACAATTTATTGCACAGACAGGTTTACAGGCCGTAATCACCACAGAAGGCGAGATATTGACTGCTGATGAACAGTTAACCCTTAAGGGTAAAATTAAAGCGGTTTATATCCAGTTTCAATTTGCCTTATTAGTCAGCGAAGAAAGAGGTTGTTGGTGTAATGCCACGAAACAACAACTGAAGTCTTATTAGTTGGCACCAGTGAATTGGATTTGAATACATCAATGCGTGAGGAGGAAGTATGCAACAGTGGTTTACTCAACAGAGTCATTTATGGTTATTTAAATTTGGAGTCGAAGACTATTTGCAAGCTCGAACAGCGGCCATAGATTGTCAGGACTTTTTGGTGGATGATGAAGATGAACATACAGATAATACATTGACCTCATGCTACAACTGCATGTATCGACGTTGGCAACCCGAAAGTTTTCATTGCCATAAACATCACGCCAGTAAATAAACACTCCCAGCAAATATAAACCTCTAACCGAAGCCGTAGATTGCAAATAATATTAGGCTATTGCTTCGGTTTTAATCTCAATTTGGAAACCATTCCAAAATTCTCCCTTGGTTACAATTCTATTGAAAATACTACCTACAATTGATTAGTGACATAAAAGTTAACTTATTAAACATTAATTAACATTAGTTCCCATTTTGGAATCGATTCCAGTTCTATTATATCGGTGTCAATCAAAACAAAAGGGTGATGACCGATGACTAAAATAGACTTATTGGGACGCCGTAAATTTATCACGGGTTTAGGCGTAGCAGCTGGCGCGGCAATGGTTGCTCCTGCGATGGCAGTATCAGAAAAAGCTGCAGGTGTTAAGTGGGATGAAGAATTTGAAATTGTGATTATTGGTTCGGGCTTTGCCGGATTAGCAGCAGCAATCGAAGCGAAAAAGCTTGGCGCCAAAGATGTGCATATTTTTGAAAAGATGTCCTACTTTGGTGGTAACTCCGCCATTAATGGCGGTCTGTTTGCTGCGCCGGGAACGCCAATGCAGCAACAAGAAGGCGTTGACGATTCAGTTGAGCGCATGGTGGCCGATCAAATGAAAGCAGGTCGTGGTATTGCAGATGAAGCCTTGTTACGTCATGTAGCAGAGCATGCTGTTGAAGCACTGCAAATGACCTTAGATGCAGGTTCTGAATATCATCCGTATTTACAACAACTTGGTGGTCACTCAGTAGCTCGTACTTATCAAACAACCGTAAGTTGCGGCGCGGGGATCACTCAGCCATTACTTAAAAAATGCCGCGAGTTAGGTGTTAACACCCACAACCGTTCGAAGTTTGAAGGCTTCTTAGTCGGTGAAAAAGGTGAAGTATTAGGCGTTAAAATGCGTCAAAACTATCACTTTGAAGAAGACCAACCAGGCAAAGTGATTAATGTGAGAGCGAAACGTGGGGTGATCATGGCCACTGGTGGTTTTGCTCAAAATGTTAATTTACGTATGGCGCAAGATCCAACACTTACTGCTGAAGTGGGTTGTACCAACGCACCCGGCGCAACAGGTGAAGGCATGTACGAAATGTTCCGCTTAGGCGCGGTGCCAGTTCATTTAGCTCATATTCAATCTGGCCCATGGGCATCTCCTGATGAAGGGGGTTTTGGCTATGTGTCTAACTACTCAATTTATAATTTCCCACATTCAATGGCGGTAAACCGCTTAACCGGTAAGCGTTTCATGAATGAAATTGCGGACCGTAAAACACGCGCCGATGCTGAGTTAAGTTGTCGTGACGAGCAAGGTAATCCATATCCTCCATTGCTGATCACCAGCTATAAGGATTCTAAAAAGCATCCAAATACCAAGAAGGTGATTAAGTATAACGTTGGTTGGAAGTTTGAGTCGGTTGATGAATTAGCGACCCATTTCAATGTGCCACTTAAAGCACTCAAAGCGCAGATTAAAGAATATAATCAATATGTTAAATCTGGTGAGGATAAGCAGTTTGGTAAGAACATGACCAAGGCTGCTGGTAAGTACATTGAAGCACCATTTACTGTGGTGCGTTTATGGCCGAAAGTGCATTACTGCCAAGGTGGAGTGCAAATTACTACTAAAGCTGAAGTGAAAGACAGTTTCACAGGACAAGCGATAACAGGTTTATTTGCTGCAGGTGAAGTGTGTGGTGGGATCCATGGGGTCAGCCGTTTAGGAAGTTGTTCGATACCTGAATGTATGGTGATGGGTATGACTGCCGCTCGTAGCATGATGAATGCTTAACATAGCAAGTAAACAAGAGGAATTATTGATGAAAACATTAAAGATTATGCTTGCACTGGCTATGCTTAGTTTCGCCAGCTTATCAGCTCAAGCAGTAGAAATACGTGACTACCATAAAGACGTTATCGGTAAAGATTGTAAAGCGTGCCATGACCAAGGCATGAAGCAATATCCATCTGATGAATCGTGTTTAGCGTGCCACAATGTAGATGATTTAGCTGAACAAACTTCTCGCAGTGAAGAAGATAAGTGGCAAAACCCGCATAACAATCTGCACTATGGTAAAGAGCTACCTTGCCAAGAGTGTCACAGCGAGCATAAAGCGAAAAAGCCACTGTGCAGTAATTGTCACACCTTTGAGTACGGCAAGCATAAAGAATAAGCTTACAGCTTAGTGTTATCCCCAAACAAAAGGAGCGTTTATCGCTCCTTTTTTATGTTTTTATTTCGGTAGCAGGTGTTTAAAAAGACGTTTTAAGAGAGGGTTAAACCTTTGCAGATGCCAGTGATACCACATTGGCTTTGATCAAGTTGACTAATTGCTCCGTGACAGGGCTTTGAGTTTCTGGATTAACGTACACCGACTCATTAAATACCGGCAATGGCGGCAAACCATGCTCAATAGGATCCAATATTTGCATCTTATCGTTAATGCGAAATTCAGCAATAGGGGCAATGGCTAAGTCATTTTCCACCGCCATGCACAGCGCATTAGGTGAGGGTGAAGACAGCAATACATTGATTGGTCGCATCGATAATTGATGATTAGCAAAAACTTGCGCTCGAATTGGGCAGTTTTCAGGATACAGCGCCATTGGAATGGTACTGTGCAAATGGGCATTGCCATTTTTAGCTGCGACCCAATGAAATTGGCGTTCAAATAACAACTCACCATTAACGGGAGCCTGCCAGTGGGTGGCCACAATCACATCAAATTCACCCTGTTGCAGCCGCTTATATAAGTTGCCGCTAACATCGGTATCGATCACTAATTCAATGCGGGTAAATTCACGAATAAATTCTAATAAACAACTATTTAAATAACGTTTAATGTAATCAGTTGGGACGCCAAAGCGAATAGTTTGTTTGTTGGAATTATCTTTAAGTTCATCCAATATTTGTGAATTGAGTTGGATCATCTTATAGGCGTAATTAAGTAGGGTTTCACCGGATTCAGTCAGTGACACCCCTTTGTTATCTCTAAGTAGCAAAGTTTGACCGACACTTTCTTCAAGCTTTTTGATTTGTAGGCTTAAAGCTGATTGGGTGCGGCAAATTTTTTCTGCAGCTTTAGATAAATTGCCACACTCGGCAACCGCAATAAAACTTTCTAACAATTCAACTTTTAACATTGGCTATTACAATTGTTCATAGTGGTATTAGTATTACTCAGTATAGGGTTTCCTTAAAGCTTGTTATTGTTTGAATGTGAAGTTGAAACAATAAATTTACATAAAGTATGCCGAGGTCAGGATGAGCAGTTGGGATCAGCGGGGAGACTATTTAGTTGAGGTTTCTCAAAGGTGCTTAAAAGGACATAAAATCTTTGATTTATGCCGTTCTCACTTGGTGAAAGCAAGTCAAATATCCAAAGGGACAATCTACAATCACTTCACCACTGAGGCTGATTTGATAGTGGCAGTTGGCTGTGCCCAGTTCGAGCAGTGGTTAGCGCAAATTGAGTCAGATACAGCAATGTACCCCGATCCCTATCAACGTTTTATTTTCCATCACTGCCAGCGTTTGTTTAGTATTTTATCTGAGCAACATTTTGTCATTGAGCGGGTTCTGCCCAATGAAACTCTACTGAATAATTGCAGCGATTATTATCGTCAACGTTATGAGAAATTGACCGCTGAGTCTTATCGCTGGAATGAAAATACCATACGTGAAATAGGTGAAGTGGCAGGCTTTGACCGGGTTGAGTTGGTGATGAATTATTTACGCGGCGCAGTAATTAATATCGATGATGGCCATAAGCAGCATGACGATCCTAAGTTATATCATCAATTTAGTTATGCGTTAACGCAATTGCTAGGTCACTCAGCAAAACGTATCCCCACAGAAAAAGATTTTAAAAGCTGGCTGAAAACCAAAGTGCATACTGCACATTAAGCTGTCAAAAATAAGCGATTTTGATTTTGTAGTTAAAAAAAGCGATAAAAAAGCGAGAAATGACTTCTCGCTTTGCTTTAAATCATTATTGAACGATGACTTATCTCATGGTAACAAACTCTTCAGCACCAGTTGGATGAATCGCTACCACGGCGTCAAAGTCAGCTTTAGTTGCGCCCATTTTCATGGCTACGCCGAAACCTTGTAAGATTTCATCCATACCAAAACCGATACCGTGAATCCCCACAACCACTTCCGTGTCGCCAGCGCAAATCAGCTTCATTTTACAAGCTTGACGATGGGCGGTAACCGCTGTGTACATAGAGGTAAAGCCTGAGCTGTATACCTTAACGTTGGCTTCACCATATTGCTCAATAGCTTCTGGTTCAGTTAAGCCCATAGTGCCAATTGGCGGGTGGCTGAATACCACGGTAGGAATAACCGAGTAATCCATTTTGGCATCTGTCATGCCGTTAAATAGACGCTCTGATAATAAGCGCCCAGCTTTAACTGCAACTGGCGTCAGTTCAACACCGCCTTCCATGATGTCACCAACACAATAAATACCTTTTGCGGTGGTATTCTGCTGTGCATCGGTAACCACGTAACCTTTAGGATTTAGGGTGACATCAGTATTTTCTAGACCAATGTTGCCAGTTGATGGGCTGCGACCAATGGCCCAAATTAAGCAATCAATCGTGAGTGACTCACCGTTTTCAAGCTCTAACGTTAAGCTGCCATCAGTATTTTTAGTCACTGATTTTGGAATACTATGAGTGTGAAGTTTAGGGCCATCAGTTGCCATTGCTTCAACTAAGGTTTCAATTAAAATAGGGTCGAAATTACGTAGCGGGGCGTGTTTGCGCACTAATAAATGGGTTTCGCTGCCAAGGGCGTGTAATACACCGGCAACTTCTACCGCAATGTAACCAGCACCAACAACAGCAACGCGTTTAGGTTGTTCACGTAAAGCAAAGAAACCGTCAGAGTCAATACCGTATTCAGCACCAGGAATGTTAGGAATAGTCGGCGCGCCGCCAGTGGCAATAGTAATATGGTCAGCGGTGTATTGCTCGCCGTTCACTTCAATAGTGTTACTGTTAATGAAGCGACCGTAACCATTTACTAAGGTGACTTTATTGTTAGCAAAGCCGCGCCCATAGGCATCGTGAATACGGCTAATATATGCTTCGCGATTATCAACTAAGGTATTCCAGTCAAACTTATTTACCGTAACATCAAAACCATAATCTTTTGCATATAGGTTCATGGCTTCAGCGACATGAGCACCGTACCACATGACTTTTTTAGGTACACAACCCACATTTACACAGGTACCGCCAACATGCTTGGCTTCAATTACTAATACCTTGGCGCCGCGCTGTGCGGCACGGTTTGCTGAAGCGATACCGCCACTACCTGCGCCTAGGCAGATATAGTCAAAATGTTGAGCCATGTTAACCCTCTCTAATTGTATTTTTACAGCTTGTTATTTGGAGGTTTTTACCTCGAACAAGTGGTTTCTTAGGATAAGAATATTTCATTTGCAGCCATTGTAGGGCGGAATTCAGCCACAAGCTAGTCTCCTAGGCCGCTTAAGTCGGGAATTGGTTTTACGGTGGCTAAAAAGTTTTTATGGTTCGTTTAGCGCCGATACTGACATTGGGAGTATTGCTCTTGGCTTGGGCCTGAGGTTGAGCATTGCAAGCAATCCCACTCAGTTTGTCGATGAGATAGCTCAGTTTCAACATGTTCTGAGTAGTGCCTTTTTAATTGCACCCTCAGTTGTTTAATCCGATTACCTAGCCAGCGACAACTGGGGTCGTTAGCGGTCTTTTTTGCTAGTCTTCGCGGTTTATTTTTGCTGGTGGCTTTTTTATTGTTTGCGGTGCTTGTATCACGCTTTACTGCTTGCTGAGTAGACGACGGTTCTAGCAGCATCTCATCAGCAGAATAGTCCAGCGCTGATTGTGTGGCGGGTAGCTCGATTGCTTGACCTTGATGATCAAGTACCACATTCATCGGCAATGACTTCATTGATAGTGATGCTTGGTTGGGTTGCTTGTTCTCGCTGGCCGGTTTACTGATTAATTGCTCAAATTCGTTGGCCTGAGGTGAGTCAATGGTCATAAATAATGGCGCTATTTGGCTAATTATAAACACAAAAATAAGCGGGAAAATCCCTTTCAATATGGTCATAAGCATTCCTTTGCTTCAAGTGAGTCATGGTTCACCCGCTTAGCTTAGAATATGCGGTAGACTTTCGCCATAAATCTATGGCGTTTTTTACGCTATTTTTATAAAGGTTTAGAAACTAAAGGTTTAGAAACTAAAGCTTAAATTAACCCCTGCATAAGTTTGATCTAAACTGCCCGTGACGCCTTCATTGCGGGCTTGCTGCTTAATATCTTCCATTGCAATCGAGTGACTAACATGGGCGCTAATAGCAATTTCTGAGCTGATTTCATAACCCGCTTCAACTCCGAACTGAAAATGATTGGCACCATCGTTGTCTTGGCTGGCATAGCGAAAATCAAATCCTTGAGTCACATAGGGCGTAACAGAGAAACGTTCACTGATTTGCCAGGGGCTATGTAAACTCAGTTCAACAAAATAACCACTGGCCTCGGTGGCAAAGGTATAAGCCAGTGAAGGAATTAGCCAAGGCACGCCGACGTAGGCAATTTCAGCAAATAATTCATTATCATTAGCGCGCTCATCACCATAAAACTCAAGCCGTTGGTAGCCGATTAAGGTTTCTAAGTCATCATGGAGCTGCAAACTATATTCAACACCAAAGTTCCATTCAGTGTAATGAACACTGTCACCACGGCCAACAACTGCATAAGTGGTTAGATTGCCCGTTTCTATGGCAGCGCCAGCCCAATAGATGCCGCCATCTTCAAGGTTATTACGCCCTTCTGAGATGTATTTTGAGTCCCAACCTAAATCAACTGCGACAGCAACATCACTGGCATTCGCTGCTGACATAAAAGGGGAAATACTCAATAGGGATACAGCTAACAATGACAATGTTGGTTTCATATTTAGTATCAGACTCAAAAGGAATTAATTTTTAATGAGAATACATTAACTTTCTCAAATAAAAATGATAACGAGTACGATTTGTGATCAACTTGTCGAATATTTGTTTATAAAAAGTGGCTGACTGAGGTTGAGATCTTATTCACAGTTATTGTGTTGGCTTTCAGTTAGTGAGTGATAATTGCGCTGCTGGCATTTAGTTAATGCACTTAGGGGTTAACAATGGTTGGTCACTATGATGCTTTTATCCTGCTTATGATGATTGCTTACCCTTGAAATTCGCCACTTTAACCCCTATTAACAGTGAAGGTGATATTGAATCGACTTCCCGAGGAATCAAAGATGAGCAACCCATTGCTAAGTGACACTGAACTGCCGCAGTTTTCGAAAATCAAAGCGGAGCATATCCAGCCAGCAGTTGAGCAGGCTATTGCAACTTGTCGAAGTAAAATTGAACAAGTGCTAAGCAATAACTCTGTTTACACTTGGGAAAACTTAATTGCCCCCCTTGAAGAAGTGGACGATCAATTAAGCAAAATTTGGTCGCCAGTATCACACATGAACTCAGTGGTTAGCACTGATGAATGGCGCGAAGCGCACGATGCATGCTTACCGTTATTATCTGAATATGGCACTTTTGTGGGTCAGCACCAAGGGTTATACCAAGCTTATAAATCATTGCAACAATCTGACGGTTTTGCAAAGCTTACTACCCCGCAGCAAACCTTATTGACCCATAGTTTACGTGACTTTGAGTTATCGGGTATTGGCTTAAATGATGAGCAAAAACTGCGCTATGGCGAAATAGTAAAACGCCTATCAGAGCTTACCAGTAATTTTTCAAATCAACTGCTTGATGCAACCCAAGCATGGACTAAGCTGATTACCGATGACACTGAATTAGCGGGTTTACCTGATTCAGCTATTGCGGCAGCTAAAGCAATGGCAGAGGCCAAAGAGCTACAAGGCTGGTTATTTACGCTAGACTTCCCTTCATATTTACCGGTAATGACCTACAGCGAAAATCGTCAATTACGTGAAGAATGCTATCGCGCATTTGTGACTCGAGCATCGGATCAAGGGCCCAATGCAGGCGAATTTGATAATAGTGCCAATATGGACGAAATCTTGGCGTTGCGTCATGAGTTAGCCCAGCTATTGGGTTTTGACAGCTATGCTGATAAATCTTTAGCAACTAAAATGGCCAATGATCCTAGTCAAGTATTGTCATTTTTAAATGAATTAGCCCTACGCTCAAAAGATCAAGCCAAAGCTGAACTTGCTGAGTTAAAAGCTTTCGCTAAAGAGCATTATGATGTGACTGAAATGGCATCGTGGGATTTAAGTTTCTACGCAGAAAAATTACAGCACCACAAGTACGAAGTTTCTCAAGAACTACTACGTCCATATTTTCCTGAAAACACAGTGCTATCAGGCTTGTTCTACACAGTGTCACGCCTGTTTGGCTTAACCATTGAAGAGCAACATGAGTTTGATAAGTGGCATGATGATGTGCGTTTCTTCCACATTTATGATGCTGATAAAGTCCATCGTGGTAGTTTCTACCTAGATTTATACGCTCGCAGCGGCAAACGCGGCGGCGCTTGGATGGATGACTGTCGTGGTCGCCGCGTTACATCCACAGGTTTGCAAAAGCCTGTGGCCTATTTAACCTGTAACTTTAATGGCCCAGTGGACGGTAAACCTGCTTTATTCACCCATGATGAAGTGACCACCTTATTCCATGAATTTGGTCATGGTATTCACCATATGCTGACTCAAATTGAAGTGGGCGGCGTATCGGGTATCGATGGTGTGCCTTGGGATGCGGTAGAGCTGCCAAGTCAGTTTATGGAAAACTGGTGCTGGCAAGAAGAGGCATTAGCGAAAATTTCAGGTCATTTTGAAACCGGCGAGCCATTACCAAAAGCTTTATTGGATAAAATGCTGGCAGCAAAGAACTTTCAATCTGGGATGATGATGTTACGCCAACTTGAGTTCTCATTGTTTGATTTTAGAATGCACCATGAGTTTGATGCAGCTAAAGGCGCAGATATTCAGGGGATTTTAGATGAAGTTCGTAGCCAAGTTGCAGTGAATGTTCCACCTGCATTTAATCGTTTTCAACATGGTTTTGCGCACATTTTTGCTGGTGGTTATGCCGCGGGTTACTACAGCTATAAATGGGCTGAAGTATTATCGGCAGATGCGTTTTCTCGTTTTGAAGACGAAGGTATTTTTAACCCTGAAACCGGTAAAAGCTTCTTAAATAACATCTTAGAAATGGGTGGCAGTGAAGAGCCAATGACCTTATTTGTACGCTTTATGGGTCGTGAACCTAATACCGATGCACTATTGCGTCATTCAGGTATAAACGCCTAGTGAGTTAAGCTTGCGATAAATAGTGACTTGTTAAGGGTGCCTTAGGGCACCTTTTTATTATTTAAAGATCACACAGTTTCATTTTAAGTCACTAAATATGCTTAATTTATTGTTGTGAATGCACTAGAATGTTGCTGATAAAAATTAGAATGGAATCGTATTTTGACCGCACAAGTTGAACAAATATTTTTTAGTTTAATGCCAGGTAATTTGGTTGATCTACAAATAAACTCCCCGGTTAAATTTAGAACTAAAGCCACGTTAGTGGGCTACGAGATTGGTAAGTATATTATTCTCAAACATCCAGCTCCGCTTCAGATGAATAATCATCAAGATGTTTTTGCTCATGGTAATGGTGTGGTCGTGCGTTATTTGTTGGAAGGCCAGCAAGGTGAGTGTTTTGCATTTAAAACCACCATTAGAAACATCACTAAATTTCCTGAAAAATTCATATTTCTCACCTATCCCAAAGAAATTGAGAATCGTCAATTACGCACCCATCAACGCTTTGTGACCCATTTACCGTCTTCAATACAGGCAAGAGAAGACAGTGAAGGTAAGCTCGGCTCTGAACTCAAAGGGATCATTGCTGATATCTCTGCGAAAGGTTGTGGCTTTCTGTTTAAGACCGACAATGAAAACCTAAAAGTGAATGAGAAGGAGATCTTCGTCAATATTCGCAACGCCAATGACACGAATATCACCATACCAGCCAAAGTATGTAATAGCCGTTTTGAAAATGGCAAAGTCAATGTAGGTATTAAGTTTGAAGATAATGATCCGAAAATTAAACAGCTTTTAAACCAGTTATTTATCGACTTGTAAGCATGATTTAGAGTTCATCTAATTGGCCGACATATTACTGTCGGTTTTTTTATGACTGCAGCTTATAAATCAATTTTTATCATTATCTAATCAACAGAGGTAATTATCGTTTAACGGTAATTAGTTGCTGTTAATTATTAATTCTGTTAACGTTTAATTAACTTTAGCCGACCCTAAATTAATCATGGATAGAATAGTTTTACTTAGTAAATGGATTAAATTACTTATTATATTTTTAGCCTTGCTACAAATCAGTAGTTATGGCGCCACTATGGTATTTGGTGAGTTTCGAGAAGGCGAATACGTAATGACGATCGACTGGTGGGGCAGGTTTAACAGTTACCTGGCTGTCGACTTTGGTGCGCCGTGGAAAATCCTAGCCGAGACACTTTATGCTGAAGGTTTTCATGCTGGAGTGATATTAGGTAGCGTCGAAATTTTACCCTACTTACTTATTTATACTTTTCTATATCAGTTATTTGACCTTTATCAGCAAGGCTTAGTGTTCACAAAAAACAACTTCCGTTGCTTACGTCATATCGCGCTGGTATTTGTTTGGTGGATTGTATTGAGCCTGTTTTACCCGATGATTGTGGCTTCTGTACTGCACTTTAGCGGTCTCAGTAGTGCAGTGCCGATTTACTTTAGCCTTGGTAGTTATGAACTTAAGTTTGCCTTGTTCGGGCTAGTTTTTTATTGCATCGCATGGGTGATGAAGCATGCGACTGAATTACAACAAGAGGCAGATCTGACAATTTAATGGCCATAATTATTGAACTCGATGTGATGTTGGCAAAACGGAAAATGAAGTCAACTGAACTGGCTGAACTCGTTGGGATTACGCCACAAAATCTATCGGTGCTGAGAAGTGGCCGCGCTAAAGCTATCCGGTTTTCGACGTTAGATGCGATTTGCCAGCATTTAGCGTGTTCACCGGGTGATATTTTACTGTATCAGGATGAAACCTAGACCGTTTTTTATAAAGGAAGATGAGATGAAAAGTTTGATTAAAAATATATTCTCTGGGGCCGTAGTTGGCTGCATGATATTGATGACAACCGCTTGTACCATAAGGATCAGTGAAGATACGTTTATTGTTAGTGATGAGCAACCAGCCGCCTATCAAACTGATTTTGTTGTTCAATTACAACAAGTCATGCCTAACAATATCATTACGCCAGTGAGTATTGATGCCAGCGAACAAGTCAGGTTGAAAGGCTTTTACATCGATAACCCTACAAGTGATACGACCTTGATGTTTTTTCAAGGTAACGGCATGAAAATTGAGCCTGACAGTTTATCAATATTAACCAGACTATCAGAACTCAATACCGACATTTTCATTGTTGATCGTCGTGGATTAGGGGCCAGTGAAGGTCAGCCTCGAATTGAAAATTTAATCGCCGATGCACAGTTGCAACTTGACTATTTACACCAGCATTACCCAACAAATAAAGTCATTGTGCATGGCTATTCTCTAGGCAGTTTCATTGCTGCGCAATTAGTAAAAACCAATAGTGTCGACGCATTAGTATTACAAGGCTCTGCCACCAATGTTGATGATTGGATTGATGAGAAAACACCTTGGTATCTATTATTTACCCGTATCGAAATGCCTGAAGATTTCCGTAAAGCAGATAATGAGCAAGTGGTAGCGCAATACTACCAAGGCCCATTACTGGTCATTGGCGCAGAGAATGATGATCAAGTACCAGCAGAGTTGTCTGAAAAATTATTTGATGCGAGTCAGTCAGAGGTTAAAGCGTTAATCATGGTGCCAAATACTGGCCACCAAGGAATGCTAGATAACGCTCACGCGATGAGCCGCTATCAAGCGTTTGTGAATAACTTATAAAGCTGAAAATTAAAAAGAGACGTATATTCGTCTCTTTTTACCATTTTATTTATAACAGAGCTTTGAAATAGATGCTCTTTATAAACAAGCCTTAGGCTAATTTCAAGTCATGCTGCAAGCGATACATCACCATATCTTCAATGGTCAATACTGGCATATTGTGCTTTAAACCAAAGGCGACAATTTCAGGCGCTTTGGCCATAGTGCCGTCTTCGTTCGTTACTTCACACAAAACACCTGCAGGAGATAAACCGGCCATTTGCATTAAATCAACCGTGCCTTCAGTGTGACCACGGCGAGCCATAACGCCACCTGCACGCGCGCGCAGTGGAAATACATGTCCCGGACGAGCGAGGTCGCTGGCTTTCGCATTTACTGCTGTAGCCGTTTTTACTGTCGTTACTCGATCTTGAGCTGAAACGCCTGTAGTCACCCCTTCTTTAGCTTCAATTGAAACCGTAAAAGCAGTTTGGTTAGCACTGTTATTGTCTTGCACCATTGGCGGCAGTTCAAGTTTGTTGGCTTGCTCGTCCGTTAAACATAAACACACAATGCCGCTGCATTCGCGGATCATTAATGCCATTTGTTTTGCGGTTAAGTGCTCGGCTGAATAAATGATGTCACCTTCGTTTTCACGATCTTCATCATCGAGTAATAACACACCGTTACCTAATCGTAAGGCGGCTAAGGCTTTTTCAACACGTTCGATTGGATCACCAAATGGCGAAAGTAGTGTTAGCTGATTCATGGTTTACTCCTAAAAAAATACCAGAATCAGGGCTTTGAAGAGTGGCTTTACGCCAAACGAAATGCACCAGCATACCTAAGTAGTGGTGTTTTCTATTCTCTTTCATCCGGACTATAACCGTCGGCTCTGGACTGTTAGGCGTACTTCATGTGAAAACATGGCCTAAGTCACCAGATCTGCTGACCTCGAAAAATATCGAGCGCTCGCGGGCTCATCTTGGCGCATTTAGTCGCCTCGATTTACCGCCGGTGGGGAATTGCGCCCCGCCCTGAGAATTTAAATTGTGATGCTTAATAAAGTTAAGCGCGGCCATTTTATGGCAAAAATGACTATAAAAAAAGGGCTTATGCTCACAGTCTTAGATATAAAATGTCATCAAGAGTGGGGCGTTTTAGGGGGTGACTGGATAATTTTGTGAACAAACTTGCTCGCTGGTATGACCTCTGATAGCCTTTGCCGCTGACAAAGGAGTTGTAGCCCCATGAATTTATATTTTCGTCTGTTTTGGTTGTTTGTCTGGCGTATTCGTCACTGTAATCACATCGATTTTTTAGGTACCAGTCGTATTTCATATCGCGCATTACCGCTCGATTGCGATATCAATATGCATCTTACTAATTCTCGCTATCCTGCCTTTTTAGATTTAGCTCGTACTTATATGATTGCTGAAATGGGTTTAATGAAGCGATTTTTAAAACTTAAATGGCTGCCCATTGTAAACGCATCTGAGTTTACCTTTATTAAAGATATTAAGCCGCTGGAGAAATTTGACATTGAAACCAAGATAGTTGGTTGGGATGAGAAATATTTCTATATTGAGCAGCGCTTTGTATCTAATCGTGGGGTTCATTGTATTGCCCATGTGCGTGGTGTGTTTGTTTGCAAAGGTAAGCAAGTGCCTATCAGTAAGTTAATTGCCGAAGCGGGCTACGACGGCGCTATGCCAGTAATGACTGCTGAAGTGGTTAAGTGGAAACAATTTCTGCAAGTAAAAAAAGATCAGAATATTGCCCCTAAGCTGAGTCAGGTAGCATAATAAGCGCTAGTCATTTATTTAACGGGGTTAGCTTGTGGCCAAATTAGAAAAATTCAGCGATATTTTTGACCGCGCCAGTGAGCGAAAAGGTGGCAGTAAGGCGTTAGCTCATTTATTGCCTCTGACCCTTGAAGCGGATGAGATTGGTCAATTTTCTGATGCACAACTTTTGTCTGCCATGAGCAAGCAAGTGTTTCAAAGTGGCTTTGTGTGGCGGGTGGTTGAGAATAAATGGCCTGCGTATGAAAAAGCCTTCTTTGATTTTGAACCGTTTAAAGTATTAATGCTGTCACCGGATCAAATTCAGCAGCGCGCCACTGACGCAACGCTTATTCGCCATCAAAAGAAAACCCAATCTATTGTTGATAATGCCTATATGGTGCAGCAAATTGCGGCTGAGCATGGCAGCTTTGCTGAGTTTATTGCTAATTGGCCATCGGAAGATATCACAGGACTTTGGCAAGTATTAAAAAAGAAAGGCAGTCGTTTAGGTGGCAATACTGGGCCGTATTTTTTACGTAATGTGGGTAAGGATACGTTTTTATTAACCACTGATGTGCAGTCATATCTCAAAGCCACTAAGGTGGTTGATGCCGGATTTACCTCGCAAACGGCATTGCGCCAATCCCAAGCGGCTTTTAACCACTGGCAGCAAGAGTCAGGACTCACCTTGGCTGAAATAAGCCGCATTATTTCACTTAGTGTGGGTGAAAATAGGCTTTAAACCTCATATCGGGCTAAAAACATTTTTGCGCTTTCATCGGCTAAATGCTGCCGTTGTTGATCATTTAACAGTGGGTTACAGGTTAAAATTTGGGGCCAAAAACATTGGCCTTTGATTAAATGCAGCAGTTGTTCATTGGCAAACATCGCATCTTCTATTTGAATCCTTCCATCTAAAGCTGCGGCTTTAATCCAGCGTAATATCGCCGTTTCATGCTGTTTCATTTTTTCAATTTCACGAACCATTTCTTCACTATTGTAAAATAAGTGCCCAATAGCGACGCGTGCCATATCAATATGCTCTCGAGAGTTCATAAATTGAATCTCGGTCAAAATGATGGCTGATAACTGCGAAAACAGCGCTTGTTGCGGCTGATATTGCCCTTGATTGCTGGCCATGGCTTCAAACCATAACTCACTTACAAGGTGCATGACTAAGGCTTCTTTAGTGGCGAAGTGATTGTAAACAGTGCGCTTAGACACTTGTGCCTCTTCTGCCAGTTTATCCATGCTGGTCGCCGCTACACCTAGTTTTTTGAACATCCGCTTGGCTGCGTCAACTATGGCCTCATGCTTTTGCTGGCTGAGGGTTTTCTTGGTTATTGTCATATCTGTTTACAAATCTTCGCTGGGAGTCGTGCAAGTATATTACACTGAGTAGTTTACTTTTCAACAATGAATCAATAAACTGCACCGTGTAGTTTACATTTGCTGTATGAATGTTGAACTGCTACATGCTATTAGTTCAGCCATTTATGGCAATGAGCATTATGATCATTTTAATAAAGCCGTCGTATTGGTTTCAAAGATTGGCAAAATATTTTAATGCCTCAATCAATAAGTAGACTATCTTTTTATTGATTGAAGCATTCCTGACCGTTTTAGTGTCGCAACAAGGTGGTAAAAAGCAGGTGAGCTCAGGTTCGTCGTAACCTCAGCTGAGTGCATTACCTCACCTTGGTATATTTGAGCGCTATATCAATTTATAGGCAAGTTGGGATAGCTAAGGCTAAAAAATAAACTATTCTTTAATGGCGATGGTGCTTACCAATCTGCGCTTAAGATATTTGTTAGCTTTGACGGGATATGTTTATTTTATCAGAAGGCTAGTGATCGTGGTCTAGTCAGCGTATGACAACTTACGCTGCTGTGGTTAAGCAGTATAAAGCATCCTGACAAGGCTCATGATGGTGGCGGGATATGCTGATTAACTCTGTATTCGTGCTACAAGTGCCACAATTAATATTGTAGGTAGGTATTTTTTCAGGATTTAATACTAGGCGCACACCTTTTTTGATTAGAATGTTGTATATTTACGCACTTTTAAAAGTGAGCCAGCTAACCTTTTTGTAACACTTTCGTGTGTATTTTTTGTTGTTGCTACAGCTAAGTCAACAAAGCGTATACAAAGTATCTAAGTTTATTATTTGTTTACAATTTATAATTTTTTAATTGGTTGTAATGGTTGTTGAGCTCGCAAGTGTATGGGATAACAACGTCCATTAAAATTTCAAGCTTAAAACGTTGAAAAACGTTGAAATATATATCCAGCAAATATTTACCCTTCAAACAAGGTGAAATTTACTGATGATGTCATTAGGAGTAGGAGCAGTCATGCGCAAAGCACTGAAAATAGCCTCAGTTATCACTGCGGCTTTATGGATTACCGCTTGTGGTCAAGCCGAACAAGGCCAAGGCCAACAAAAAGCACCACCCGCACCAGTAGGGGTGATGAGTGTGACTGAGCAATCTCAAGCCATTTATGTTGAATTACCAGGTCGTAGTCGTGCTTTTTTAGAAGCGGAAGTACGCCCACAGGTATCAGGCATCATCACCAACCGTGGTTTTGTTGAAGGTAAAGATGTCGAAGCGGGTCAGTCACTGTATCAAATTGACTCTGCAACTTACAAAGCTGCTTTAGTTAGCGCAGAAGCAGATTTAGCCAGCGCGAATGCAGCCTTGGCTTCTGCGAAAGCTACAGCAGACCGTTATGCAGCCTTGGTTAAAACTAATGCTATTAGTGCCCAAGACTTTGATGAAGCTGATGCAGCCTACAAAGAAGCAATCGCTAAGGTGACTGTTGCTGAGGCAGCAATTAATACTGCTAAAATCAACCTTGAATACACAGAAGTACGTGCACCAATCTCTGGTCGTATTGGCACATCAAGTGTCACTCCTGGTGCACTAGTTACTGCTAATCAATCAAATACACTGGCGAAAATTCAGCAACTTGATCCAATCAATATCGATATTGCTCAATCAAGTGCACAACTATTACGTCTTAAGTCAAAACTTAGACAAGGCAAGTTACAGCAAAGCGAAAATGCTGAAGTGACCCTTATTCTTGAAGACGGTAGCACTTACGAGAACGTAGGTACATTGCAGTTCTCTGAAGTGAGCGTCAATGAAGCAACAGGTTCGGTGATTATCCGTGCTGAATTCCCTAACCCTGATGGGGTGTTGTTGCCTGGTATGTATGTGCGCGCGATTTTAAATGCCGGACAAGATCCATCAGCCATTTTAGTGCCGCAAAAAGCCATTACCCGTAACACAAAAGGTGAAGCGGTAGCTATGATTGTTAATGCTGATAATCAAGCTGAAGCGCGCGTGGTGAAAACAGCAGAGGTGATTAATCACCAATGGCGTATTACTGAAGGCTTAAAGGCTGGCGACAAATTGATTGTCGAAGGTCTGCAAAAAGTTCGTCCTGGCGCTGAAGTTGCTCCACAAGTTTTAACCGAAAACACTCCAACTAAATAGGGTAACGTTATGGCTCGTTTCTTTATCGATCGCCCTATTTTTGCATGGGTGATCTCAATTCTAATCATGTTGGCAGGGGTCTTAGCAATTAAAGATCTTCCTGTGGCGCAGTACCCGAGTATTGCACCGCCAACAGTTGAAATAACCGCGTTTTATCCTGGCGCGTCTGCAAAGACCATGGAAGATACAGTAACTCAGGTTATTGAACAACGTATGACGGGTATTGACCATCTGCGTTATATTGCCTCAAGCAGTGATAGTTTTGGTAATGCAAAAATCACCTTAACCTTTAATGCTGAAGCCGATCCGGATATTGCTCAAGTACAAGTGCAAAATAAGCTGCAAGCTGCGATGACCTTGTTACCGCAAGAGGTGCAATCTCAGGGTGTTAACGTGGTTAAATCAAGTGCTGGTTTCTTGATGGTTGCAGCGTTTGTATCTGAAGATGGTTCGCTGGATAAAACCGATATTGCCGATTATGTTGCTGCCAATATTCAAGATCCGTTAAGCCGTGTTGCTGGTGTAGGTGAATTGCAATTATTCGGAGCCCAATATGCAATGCGTATTTGGCTTGATCCGTTAAAGCTGACGCAATACAACTTAACTAGTATTGATGTTATGGCCGCGATTCGTGAGCAAAATGCGCAGATTTCAGCGGGTCAATTAGGTGGTGCGCCATCAATTGCTGGCCAAGAATTAAATGCGACCATTACTGCCCAAAGCCGTTTGCAAACTCCTGAGCAATTTAAAGGGATTATTCTCAAATCTGACACCTCTGGTGCTAACGTTTACCTGAGCGACGTAGCTCGCGTTGCACTGGGTTCTGAAAGCTACTCAGTGGAATCATTCTTTAACGGTAAACCCGCTGCTGGTATTGGTGTGCAGTTAGCCACAGGTGCTAACGCGCTTGATACCGCAAAAAATGTTCGTGAAATGCTTGCTGACTTGCAAACTTATTTCCCTGACAGCTTAGAGATTTATTACCCATATGACACTACGCCATTTGTTGAGAAATCAATTGAAGGTGTTGTGCATACCCTTATCGAAGCAGTGATTTTAGTGTTCCTGATCATGTATCTGTTCTTGCAGAACTTCAGAGCAACACTAATTCCAACGATTGCGGTACCCGTGGTATTACTTGGTACATTCGCCATTTTATCAGCGACTGGTTTCTCTATTAACACCTTAACCATGTTCGCTATGGTACTGGCTATTGGTCTGTTAGTAGATGATGCGATTGTTGTGGTGGAAAACGTCGAGCGTGTTATGTCTGAAGAGGGCTTAAGCCCACTTGAAGCCACCCGCAAATCGATGGATCAAATTACTGGCGCACTTGTGGGTATTGGTTTAACCCTGTCAGCAGTATTCGTACCTATGGCATTTATGTCAGGTTCAACTGGTGTTATTTATCGTCAGTTCTCGATTACGATTGTGTCTGCAATGGCGCTGTCTGTTTTAATCGCGATGATTTTAACCCCGGCATTATGTGCCACCATGCTTAAGCCAATTCCAAAAGGCCATACCCATATTAATACTGGGTTCTTTGGCTGGTTTAACCGTAACTTTGATAAGTTAACCTCGCGCTATGAAGCGGGTGTAGCAAAAATCCTTAAGCGTACTGTGCGCATGATGGGTGTCTATCTTGTACTGGTTATCGCGACTGGTTGGATTTTCATGCGCATGCCAACAGCATTCTTGCCAGATGAAGACCAAGGCATCTTGTTTACCCAAGCAATTTTGCCAACTAACTCGACTCAAGAAAGCACCATGAAAGTGCTTGAGGATGTGAGTGACTATTACTTGGAAGAAGAAGGCGATATCGTTAAATCTGTATTTAGTGTTGCAGGTTTCAGTTTCGCTGGCTCTGGTCAAAACATGGGTATTGCTTTCGTCGGTCTTGAAGACTGGGCTGAACGTGGTGGTGAAGGGCAAGATGTTCAATCCTTGTCTAACCGTGCAATGGGTCGTTTCATGCAGATGAAAGACGCCTTAGTGTTTGCCTTTGTACCGCCAGCGGTAATTGAATTAGGCACGGCCAATGGTTTTGATATGTACCTGCAAGATCGTAGTGGTCAAGGTCATGAGGCGTTAATTGCAGCCCGTAATCAGTTATTAGGTATGGCAGCGCAGAATCCGAACCTTGTGGGCGTACGTCCTAATGGGCAAGAAGATGCACCTATGTACCAAATCCATGTTGATCAAGCTAAAATTCGCGCCTTAGGTGTGGATATCGATGATGTAAACAGTGTACTAGCAACCGCTTATGGTGGTTCGTATGTGAATGACTTTATCGACCGTGGTCGCGTTAAGAAAGTATACGTACAAGGTGATGCTGAATACCGTATGCAACCAAGTGATTTAGAAACCTGGTTTGTGCGTAACTCAAAAGGTGAAATGGTACCTTTCTCGGCCTTTACTACTGGTTCATGGGAATTTGGTTCGCCACAATTACAACGCTTTAACGGTTTACCAGCGGTCAATATTCAAGGTGCAACTATGCCCGGATATAGCTCTGGTGATGCAATGCTTGATTTCGAGAGAATGGTGCAAGATTTACCACCAGGGTTTGGTATCGAGTGGAATGGCTTATCTTATGAAGAGAGATTATCAGGTAACCAGGCACCAGCGTTATACGCACTATCTATTTTAGTGGTATTCCTTGTACTAGCAGCACTTTATGAAAGTTGGACGGTACCATTTGCGGTAATCCTAGTTGTGCCATTAGGGGTTATCGGGGCACTGCTGGCGATGAATGGTCGTGGTTTACCTAACGATGTATTTTTCCAAGTAGGTCTACTGACGACGGTAGGGCTGGCAACCAAGAATGCCATCTTGATTGTAGAATTCGCCAAAGACTTCTATGACAAGGGTGCAGGACTGGTTGAAGCGACTTTGCACGCAGTGCGAGTACGTTTACGTCCAATCTTGATGACATCTCTAGCCTTTGGTTTAGGTGTTGTACCGCTAGCAATTAGTACCGGTGTTGGTTCTGGTAGTAAGAATGCACTAGGTACAGGCGTACTTGGTGGCATGATGAGTTCTACCTTTATTGGTATCTTCTTAATCCCACTGTTCTTCGTGGTGGTTGAGAAAATCTTCAATAAGAAAGAGCGTAAAGGTTATGTACCACCTGAAACGAAAAGTGATTCAGCTGAATAAGCGCTAATCACTGTAGTTATCCTTAAAAAGCCCAGCAGATGCTGGGCTTTTTGTTGCTCGTTATTTAAGGCTTATTGCCTTTAATCAGCCATGCTATCGCTTAAGTTGATGAGCTGACTCAGGGAGAAGTGTGCCGTTACTGTGACCTAACATAGTGAGATATGCTTAATGGCATGGGCGCAGATTAACGGCGCTATGACAAGAACGACCGGATCAGTGGGAGCACCTTGTATTGCAATAACTCGAGTCAGTTAAGTTGAGTTCGATGCTTTGGTTGCAGAACCTCGGTTATAGCTAGCAAATGCAACTAACCCAATTCCTGTTATTAATGAAATAGTGCCATCAATGAAATACTCCTATCAATAAATACCTATCAATGAATACCCCTCCATGAAAGAGTCACTGTCAAAAACGCAATAAAAAGCCCTGTAAATACAGGGCTAATAAGCTAATCAGTTTCAGTCATTATGGTATGACAACGACATTCGTTATGGCGTGTAATAAGTTGCAGCGCCAGGACCTACAGGGAAGCCTAAAACAAATACCCATAGGAAGAAGAACAGCGTCCAACCGATAAAGAACACGATTGAGTAAGGCAGCATGGTGGCAATCAAGGTACCGATACCTAGATTCTTCTTATAACGGCTTGCAACCGCCAGAATTAGACCGAAATAGCTCATCATTGGCGTTATCAAGTTAGTGACCGAATCACCTATTCGATACGCTGCCTGAATGGTTTCAGGGGCATAGCCTACTAGCATTAACATAGGTACAAATATCGGCGCAGTAACTGCCCATTGCGCCGAAGCACTACCGAGCATTAAGTTGATAAAACCACACAACATAATAAACAGTACAAATACTAATGGCCCAGTTAAACCAATACTGCTCAAGGCATCCGCGCCAGTTACCGCTAATACCGCGCCTAAATTGGTCCATTTAAAGAAAGCCACAAACTGCGAGGCAAAAAATACCAACACAATATACATACCCATGGTACTCATACTGTGAGACATGGCATTAATGATGTCGGTGTCTTTTTTCATGCTGCCGACCACTTTACCGTACACCAAGCCCGGGATAGCAAAGCCGATAAAGATAAACGCCACAATGCCTTTTAAAAATGGTGAGCCTGAAACTAAGCCGGTTTCAGGATTTCGTAGTGGGGCGCCTTCAGGAATAATGGTCAATGCCAATAAGCTTGATAAGACCAATACAGAGAAACCCGCCACCTTTAAGGCATGTTTTTCTTCTGTAGTGACAATATCCATTTTCTGTTCAGATAAGTCATCAGCCGCTTCAGATACATCGTATTTTCCTAGTTTGGGTTCAACGATTTTTTCGGTAACCAGTGCGCCTAATATAGTGATTAAAAAGGTCGACACAAACATGAAGTACCAGTTGACCTCTGGTCCAACAATATAATCTGGGTCAATCATTTGCGCCGCAGCTTCAGTGATACCTGATAGTAAAGGGTCGACCGTGCCTAATAGTAAGTTAGCGCTGTAGCCGCCGGATACCCCAGCAAAAGCGGCTGCTAATCCGGCTAAAGGATGACGCCCAAGGGAGTGAAATATCATTGCCGCCATTGGGATCAGCACCACATAACCTAGCTCTGATGCGGTATTGGACACAATACCCGCAAACACAATCGTTAGTGTAACAAGGCGCTTTGAAGTGCCCATGACCAATAAACGCATAGCGGCAGATAATAACCCTGAGCGCTCAGCAATACCGACACCCAGTAAGGCCACTAATACAGTGCCCAATGGGGTGAAGCCGGTAAAGTTAGTCACTAAGTTGGATACGATCATCCGCAAACCTTCAGCATTCATCAAGCTGACCACATGGATTAAGCCATCCTCACTGCGACCTGAGCTGCCCATAGGGCGAGGGTCTGCAACTGTCATTTCGAAATAACCCGCAATACCACTAATGGCAATGACAGCTAAGCAGAACATGGCAAATAAGGTAATTGGGTGAGGTAATAAATTGCCTAATCTTTCGACAATGTTAAGAAAACGGACAAAGGTGCCACTTGAGGCGAGGTCCTGAGGCGTACCCTTATTAGGCACAGCTTTAGATGGATCAAGGTTCATGAATATCCCTTAAATAGGCTTAATTATTAGAGTTTGAGATTTTGCCAATCTACAGACTATATGACCTATTTTAAAATAAGCTTAAATCTAGGCGGAAAAAGCTGATAAATATCAGTTAACATCAAATTTTCATTGAGTCTAACTCAATAACAACTAATTATCGAAAAAAAGCGCTATTTAGTTGTACTGATGTTGTAAGTTGGTATAAAAAACACTCATTCTTGTTTTTGCTTAAGATGCTGTTTTAAAAGAGTTAAAAAATATTTTTAATCATTTTGTTCTATATTTTTTACCTTTTTGAATGGTAGCGTCAAAGCTTGCTGTTAAGTTAAGCTTTTTAATGGTTTTAACCATGGTATTTGTCGGGTTTCTATATGAGTTGTAAAAAATCGTGCAAAAAACAACATCTGCATTGAGTGTATGTTTAGTGAACAGGGTGTTGATTCTTCGCTATGATGAGGCAAGCTAGTCAGTGCTCAATATAAACGTGATAATAATAATGATAAAAATACCTTTACATATTTTAGCTTCAAACTTGGCTTTTACGGTCAACACATACATAAAGCGATTACTCAGGCAGAGTTGCGCAAACGCCTTAATAAGCGGTTGCGGTGTAAGTTTACTGATCTTATTCAGCGCTTCCGTAACTGTTACCCAAGCCAATACCGGAGCTGGGTTTGAAATACAGGCACAGCAGAAAGCTAAAATTCAACTGACAATGACTGCGCCAGTTAAACCGCAAATAATTGCCAAAGCACAAACGCAGATTGAGCAAAGCAAACCGAATCAGAAACTTACTCCCACAGCAGCGTCGTTAGGATTAACTGAAAAATCGCCGCAAGCGGATAAAATTACTGCGTCGCAAAGTGAGCGCATAAAACCTCAAAAGCAGCTTGCAACCAGCACTAACGTGCAGCCTAAAGTGATTAAAGTGGCGACTATGCCGACGCCCCTAGCCCAAGCGCCCAAGCGTCAACAAGTCTTGCATGCGCCTATTGTGGTATTACCTTTAGCAAGTGACACGGGTGATGCTGAGTCTGGCTCTCAAGTTAAACCCCGCTCTCAAGTTAAACCAAAGAAACAACAGGTATTACACCCTCCGGTCGTGGCGCTTAAGCAGCCAGCAAAACCTGCTATGGTGTTAAAGCCCAAAGTGATTGTTGAACAAACTGCGATAAAATCAGCGGCTGTTGTAGAGCGTTATCAGCCTCCTGCAAAGAAGAAGTATTTTTCGCGCCAGCCGTCAGCGGATAATGCAGCACCAACAATGGTTTCAAGCGCATTAACCGCAAAAAGTACCTTGACCGCAGGTAGTCAGACTAAAAAACCAAAACGTAAAATCTATCAGTATCAACAAAATGGCGTGACCACTTTTTCAAATGTCGTGCCCACCACTGAGGACTTTGACGTTTTATTGTATGACTGCTTTGCCTGCCAAGTAGACTCGCAGCTTGATTGGCAGCGTATTCCCATATTTGTCTCTAAGCATAAACAGTTAGTCGAGGATGCTGCCAAACAATTTCAGTTAGATCCTGCGTTAATTCGGGCGGTGATCCATGCGGAATCAGCATTTAATGCCAAAGCGCACTCAAAGGTGGGGGCAATTGGATTAATGCAATTAATGCCTGCCACAGCCAAAGAGTTGGGCGTGACCGATGCTTATAACGTGCGGCAGAATATTCTGGGTGGTAGCCAATATTTAGCGTACTTACTTGAACGATTTGATAATGATATTGAGCTTGCCTGCGCCGCCTATAATGCTGGCCCAACAACCGTGACTAAGTACCAAGGAATCCCGCCATACCCAGAGACTCAAGCCTATGTTGAGCGGGTAAAAATCTTGCTAAAACGCTATCAAGCAGCATTAGCGAGCTAATAATCTAAAGATTTAAGAGGATGATATGAACAGGGATACACACACAATAACCATAAAAAAGTGCTATCAAGTTATTGGCGTACTATCGCTATTAAGCGTTAATATTGTTGGGTTTAATGCGATTGCAGCCCAGCAAAGTCATCTCGCGCCATCAGAAGAAGATCTGCGTTTATATGATATTGCCACAGCGCCGCAGGCTAAGCGTTTACGCACAGATGTAGAAACGCTGGTGAGCTTTGGCACTCGTCATACCTTATCTGAAACACAATCTGATACCCAAGGTATTGGCGCAGCAAGGCGCTGGATTAAAGCTGAATTTGAACGGATATCTGCTGATTGTGGTGGCTGTTTAGAAGTTGTCATGGTGGGCGAAACGGTTAGTGGTAAACGCATTCCTGAACCCACTGAAGTGGTAAATGTATTTGCGATTCAGCGAGGCACAACAGATCCTAACCGCGTGGTAATGATGAGTGGTGATATTGACTCTCGGGTAACCGACCCGATGGATTTTACCTCGGTATCTCCGGGGGCCAATGATAATGCCTCTGGGGTTGCTGGCGCTTTAGAGGCCGCGCGAGTGCTGTCGAAATATCAATTCAATGGCACAATTGTTTATGCGGCGCTTTCAGGTGAAGAGCAAGGTTTATATGGCGGTGATGTGCTGATTAATTATGCTAAAAAGCATGACTGGCAAATCCAAGCGGTGTTGAACAATGACATGATTGGCAATATTGCTGGCATTAACGGGGTTATTAACAATTCTACTGTAAGAGTATTTTCTGAAGGGGTCAGAATTGCAGAAACTCCTGAGGAAGCCAAACAGCGTTATTTCAGCGGTGGCGAAAATGATTCCGCTTCACGTAATCTGGCACGAAAAATTAAATCCTTAGTTGATCAATACATGACTAACCTTGATGTGATGTTGGTATATCGTCTCGATCGCTTTGGCCGTGGCGGCCATCATTTACCGTTTAATAAAGCAGGTATGCCTGCCGTTAGAGTGATGGAAGCTAATGAGCATTATGATCGCCAGCATCAAGATATTCGCACTGAAAATGCTATTGAATATGGTGATGTGCTTGCTGGGGTGGATTTTGACTTTAATGCCAAGCTCACCGCACTTAATGCCATTAGTTTGGCTTCAATGGCGTGGGCACCAGAGCCGCCAAAAGGGGTGAACATCGAAGGTATTATGCAACCCGATACCAAACTGCAATGGCAGCCACAACCGAATAAGAATATATTAGGTTATCGGGTCTATTGGCGCTCAACCACAGAATCTGAATGGAGTCATAGTCGTTATGTTGGTAACGTGAATGAATTTATTATGAAAAACATGGTCATAGATAATTATGTCTACGGTGTTGCCAGTGTCGGCGACAACGGTAATACCAGTCCAGTGGTATTCCCTGGAGCGGCTGGTGCTTTTTAACTTTATGATTTATTGAGGATAAATATGAAAAGGATATTCATAGCTAGTTTAGTATCGGTTATTTTAGTTGGTATTAGCGGGTGCTCATCAATGACGGCACAAAATGCAACCTGTGATTTTATTCAGGGAGCGCATGATAGTGCTAAAGAACGTGAAGAGCGGGAAGCTAGGCCTGGGGCTACAGCATCTTTGAGTAAAAATAAGGATGTTCAAGAGGGGGTTATCTCTGCAATTTTTGGTTCTATTTTTCGTTCAAGTGATGATGAATGCGAATTGAAACCTTATACAAGCTGATAAACTTGAGTAATGCCCATGCAAATATGACATGGGCTTTTTTATTGAGCTTAAACCATTAAAAGAGCGGCTTAAGCTCAGTTAGTTTAAATTATTCAGGCACTTCTAACTTAACCACGGTTTTACCACCGCTTTGGCCAAGACAGCGCTCTAGGTAATCTAATGTCTCTTTCGCGGTAGTATCTAGCTTCCATGGTGGGTTTATCACCCATAAGCCTGCTGCAGTCATACCAAATACATTGTTGTCAGGGGTAATTGATTGTTCAATCCGCAGCTGATTTTTTATACCACTATCAGCCAGTATTTTTAACATGGACTCAGTTTGAGCTCTATCAACCACCGGATACCACAGCATATAAACACCAGTAGCAAAGCGTTTGTGTGCTTTGATAATGGCATGGGCAACATCTTGATAATCGGTTTTCATTTCATAACTTGGGTCAATCAAGGCAACCGCGCGGCGCTCAAGAGGAGGCACTGCAGCTATCAAACCTTTTAAGCCGTCACCTTTAACGACACGAACATGTCTGTCATCAGCAAACTGTTCATCAAGTGAAGCAAAATCAGTACCGTGTAACTCATGTAAAACCATGCGATCTTTTTCACGCATGTTCATATCAACAAAAGCAGGTGAACCCGGGTAAAAAGACAGTTCTTCCTCACCTTGGTTGAAGTGTTTTACATCGTCAATATACAGCTGCAAAGGCTCAGGTAAATCATCTTTACCCCAAAGCTTAGCTACGCCATCTAAATATTCGCCAGTTTTCTTTGAAAACTCATCAGTTAGTGAGTAACCGCCTGCACCCGCATGGCTATCGATATAGGCCATAGGCTTATCTTTTTTGTGCATCAATTTAAGTACTTGCAGCAACATAGTGTGCTTAAGTACATCGGCATAATTGCCAGCATGAAAACCGTGGCGGTAACTTAACATGAGAGTGTCCGAAAATTAATAAGCAGTCTAAGCTGCAAGATAGCTACATTATAGGGGCTAAGTCTAAGCAGGTATAGGTATTCACTCTGGCGGGCTTTTGGCATAATAGCCTTGAGTCTACTAAATATCTGGAAATACTTTTGCAAATACCGATTTTTTTTAATCAGCAATATCCGTCACTGGTTGATATCAGTGAGCGTTGGGGTTTTGAGTGGAGCAAAGAGGCGCAGTTTGAATTGCGTTTTGAGCACAACACCTTAAGCCTGCACAAACGTGATGAACCTAAATTAGATGGTATAAGTGTCGATTTTGTTTCAGGTGCTGTTGCTCACCGTCGTAAATTTGGTGGCGGCCGCGGCCAATCAATCGCCAAAGCGGTAGGCCTTAAACAAGGGGTAACCCCAACCGTGGTTGATGGCACCGCAGGTTTAGGCCGCGATGCTTTTGTGTTGGCTAGCCTAGGTTGCAAAGTGATTATGGTTGAGCGCCATCCTGTAGTAGCAGCGTTACTTGAAGATGGACTGCGCCGTGCTTATGAAGACGCTGAAATTGGTGAGTGGATGCGTGAGCGCATGAGTTTATTTCATGGATCGAGCCTTAGTGCCTTAGCTGATGCTGCTAAAACGACCGCGACAGAAATTGATGTGGTTTATTTAGACCCCATGTATCCCCACCGCGAAAAGTCAGCCTTGGTAAAAAAAGAAATGCGCGTATTCCAAACATTAGTGGGCGCAGACCTTGATGCCGATGGCCTATTGGCGCCAGCAATGGCATTAGCCACTAAGCGAGTGGCAGTAAAACGCCCTGATTACGCTGAAGATCTTGATGGAGTAAAACCGAGTATGGTTATTGCGACTAAGAAAAACCGTTTTGATGTGTATGTGAAAGCGGCAATGAAGTAGGGCTTCACATTTTTTAGCTATAGTTTGATTTTTTTGTTGCTGAAACCATACATTGACATAATATAACCATAGTTTGACAAATTTAAAGCATAGTTTGACATAAAAAGATGTTTTGTAATTTTCACACATGTTAAAAATTGTTTTTAATCAGTTGTTTGCGTTTATTTTAAACCATAGTCTGACAAGTTTGACAAAATATTGAACCGCTGTACGCTTATTGTACTGATATATCTCTTATGTTTTTTACATGTACATTAGAAATTTACGCAAGCCTTCGCCCAATAAAAATGTCTTTAAGTTTGCGAGTGCAAAATTTAACGAAACAATAATGTGTGAAAGCTCGCTAGAGTTCGATGCATGCTTCCATCATGAATATAACGAGTCAGTAGAGACTTTTGGTAGTCAGCCTGAAGGTTTTTATTATTATTTTGAGGGTAAAAGATTACCTTATACACCAGACGCGATACTTCACTATATTGATGGGACGACAAAGTTTCATGAATATAAACCTTACAGTAAGACATTCGACCCTGTTTTTAGAGCAAAGTTTGTAGCTAAAAAAGAGGCTGCTCGGGTATTTGGCACTGAGCTTATTCTCGTTACAGATAAGCAAATCCGTGTAAATCCAATCTTAAATAATCTCAAATTATTACACCGATACTCTGGTATCTATGGTGTGACCGATATTCAACGTGAGTTGCTCCAGTTGATTCGAAAGTCAGGAATAATTCAACTGGATGATGTTGCGGCTGAATATTAACTTTCAATCGGTGAAACCCGTTCTTTACTTTATTCGTTAATGAATAAAAGCTTGATAAAAGCAGATTTGAATCAAGACGACCTTTCTTGCAACCCATCTGTTTGGTGTAATACATGATGGACTTTGAAGATGAGTTTACAGAGTCTACATCTGTCAAAAAGCCTGAAACCCCAGCTCAATACGTCAAGCTAGATGATTCAGAATTAGTTAAGCGCGATCTTGATACTTTCCCTGAATTCCTTAAAGAAAAAGCGCTCGATAAATATAAACTAATTAGTTTTATTGAGCAGGAAAACTCGGCGGCAAAGTCGGTGATGGCAAGCAAGGTCATCATGTTATCCCTCAAGCTGAATGGAAGCGTAATAAACCATTTTTAGATAATATTGGCCTTGGCAATAGAATGAATAAGCCTGAAAATGGCATCTTGTTGCCTAATAGCGCAGGAGGGATTACGCCCGGTGGGCCACAAACGGCTCACAGTGGATCACATCCTAACTACTCTAAGGTCGTGAATAGCAAGCTGAAAAAAATTAAGGATAAATTTGATGCTGGTAAATATGATAAAAGGCAAGCACGGGATGCCGTGCGTAAAGCGCAAATGAAACTAAAAAATGAATTGTTTAATGGCGAGTTTGCAAAAAATCGTTGTGGAGGGTTAGGCTAATGACCGAGCAGTATTTTGTATTAATGGAAGATAATAATAGCCCTTATTATTCAGCCTATCCTTATGGCATTTTATCCCAAGAGCCTGATATTGAGCTTCCAGTCAAGGCTAGTCAATTTAACTTTCCTTTTGACGTTAAAGATATCAGCGGTGATGAAATCTTTTGGAATTTTGATAAACCAGAGCCCTTGTTGTTTGATTATTGTCAGTTTGATGGGCACGTAGTGTCTGCTGAGATAATGGCAATACTCGATAGTCTCAGGTTAGCGCCGTACTTTAAGAAGCGTTTAACGGTGTATATGCAAGGCAAGCAAACCGAGCACGATTATTTCTATATCGCATTTGAGCGTGGCGAGTGGTTAAAAGGTGTGCAACAAGACCCGCAGTTTATTTTTTATGATGAACAAAACTCTGAGTTTCAGTTGGATAGAGAGGGAGATATATTGCCCACAGGTCATATCGCGCTTACCGCAGTTGCAACAAAGTATGATGTTTTCGAATTCACCAATTGTCGTTTTTTATCCTCATACATAGTGCTGAACGCTGAAGCAAAAGAAAAGCTTGAACAGCAAGGGATGAAAGCGGGCAGGTTTGTTCCCTTGCAAGAGGCGTTTAATACTGTACTAGCTGAGTCTATGGATGAGCTGAGCGATTTATTACCTAAGGTGAAAAAGCCTATCAAACCTTGGTTTGCTGATGTTAGCAAGAAAAGTTAGCGCTAAAAAATACCTTAATAGGAAAAATAATGAAACAAGGACTGTTGCTCTTATTAATTGGCTTCTGCCTCTATAAAGCCTGGCAAGACTTTGGCCCAAAGCCTAGCTTGCCTCCTTTGTATAATGAGCCTTATATTGCTGTTTACGGGCGAGACTCATGTGGCCACACCCAAAGGCTACTGCAAGGCTTGAAACAACAGGGCATTGAGCCCCATTACTTAAATGTTGATGATATGAATATTGCCGACAGTTTGCGCGCGCGAATGGAGAAGCAAAATATTGAAACACAGCGCTACAACTTACCTGTCGTGGATGTCAATGCATCACTAACAATACGCCCGACATTGGCGAGCGTACAAGATAGCTTTTTAAACCAATAAACAGTTTGGTTGCATGGAAAACATGGCAACACCATAAAAGATAGTGAAGGGATAAAGCGTGATGGCTCAAGGAATAGGCACTAAAATGCAACAGTGGCAAACGAATTGTTTTATCGGGTTATTAAGCCTTTTGGAAAACGGGGTCAGGTCTTGCCTTTTGCCCTACCAGAACCTAAATAAAATATCTCCAATGCTAAGAATACTAAACTCAGAATTGTCCAGATATGAGTTTGCAAGTGATAGGCTTTTAGTTGTAATAAAATGACAACTCATGACCATCGTGACTAAGGGGTTCCAAGATTTGTCAGCTTATGGTTATATTTTATGTCAGTATATGGTTATATTTTTTAGCTAAGTTATTGAAAGCCAGAAGCGGCTTATGTCAGCTTATACTTGCAGCGACATTTTAGTTAGTAGTCGATACCAACACAGCTATTTTATCAAATCCCATACTTAGATTAAGTATGGGGTTTACGATTGAAATTATCGCTTCTCATATAGTTGCTGAGCCATTTTTCTTTCATTATAACCTCTGATAATGGAGCCATTAATATCCAGTAATGGAATGCTATCCCCACCTAGATTTTCATAACGACGCCGACCTTCAGCTGACTTTTCAATATCAAATTCAGTATAGGCAATATTATTTTTATCAAAGAATACTCGCGCTTTTTCACAATATCCACACCAGTCAGTGGCATATAACACCACCTCGTTAGTTTGGTCGTACTTCTTAGGAAATAATGGCCAATTTTGATATATGGCGAATAGAACGCATAAAATAAAAATTTTCTTCACATTATCTTCCTTGATAACTAAAAATGCATCTCACTCTCATACTTTACATAGCATGGTCATCGATTTTAAGTTGTAAAAGCCGATAACTCTTCGAGAGTAATATTTAAAATAGAGGTTAAAAAATAAGCTGATGATATTAGCATTAATTTTACAGACTTTAAAATTTGCTTTTATACAGTGTGTTACTCATTAACTGAATAGATGATATATGGCATGCTTTTGCTGTACGCGGGGTTTTGTCGCACTTGAATATTAAAAATATCTCAATATAGGCAGTTAAAAACGCTATAATGTGCACAGCAGTTCAAAACCCGCTTCATTCCCTTTAAATACTATCCTTTATTAGAGTCTCACATGATTGAAAAGCAACAGAATAACCCACTTCACGGCCTGAGTTTAGACATCATGATGACTGAGCTGGTTGATTTTTATGATTGGAAAGTACTTTATGCGGCACTGAGGTTGGAGTGCTTTAACCTTAATCCAAGTATGGAAGCGAGTATCAAGTTTCTTAAAAAAACCGAATGGGCTAGAGAGCGAGTTGAGTCTTTCTATCTTTATCGTTTTAAGCAAATGCCAAAAGGTACTGCTGAACAGTTTGAACTAAAGCCAAGAGCTCGCGGGTTTGCTGATGGTATCGTGCCACGTAAGCCACAAGAGTTAACGGTTGAGTTGTTAGATGAACAGCGCGCTAAAGCGACTGAGAATTACGAAGCGATGAAGGCTAAAAATCAGCGTCCTCGTTATGGTAGCGATAAGCCAAGACAACAAGATGCTTATGCGCAAAATCGTAGCTCAGATAAGTCGGGCGCCAAAAGACCTGCGCCATCACAAGACCCAACTAACCCTTGGGGTAAGTAACTCTCTGAGTTAATGGGTTTGAGATAAAACCCATCATTGATAATAAATGCCGCTATTATTGCAACGATAGCGGCATTTTTTATTGCTCAAACTCTGTTAAAATGCACTCGGCAAGTCAATTGGCTGCATACAAGGTGTTTATTAACTCCCCATTCCCATCATTAATTAGAGTTGTTATGAAACGGATTTTATTCCTAGTATTTATGGCGTTTTCTAACGCAAGCGTCGCAGTAGAACCTTTATTTGAAACGCCAGAAGATATGCAGCCGACATGGGTTGATGATATTTTGTCAGTCTTTGGCGCCGATGGTGAGTTTGATGACACTAAAGCCATCGATATGAGCTATTTACCCACCGCTTATTACACCCCCGAGAAAAAGTTTGGCTTAGGTTTGTTAATGGTGGGGTTATATAAAACTGATGGCGCAGCGGCAGAGGAGCAGCCGTCATCGTTAGTACTGAACTCATTTGTATCGATGAATAATTCTTACGGCGTTGAAGTGGAAAACATGACGTTTTTCAATCAAGGAAAGCAGCGCTTATTGCTGCAATTAGAATTGCATAACGAAGCGGCGGTTTATTATGGCCAAGGTATCGAGCAAGGTAATATCGATGCAAATCACCATGAGTTTGAAGAGCAGCTTTATAGTTTTAAACCACGGTGGATGACCGAAGTTGCCAGTAATTTCTTTATTGGTGTTGGCGCAGATTTTATCTATGCCAGCGCTGAAAACTTAGCCTTAGTTGAGCCTGAAATGGCCGTAGATGCGACTGAAACATTGCCGAATAATTTTAGTTCAGGCGTGGTCGTCACCAGTATTTACGACTCGCGGGATTACCGTTTAAATGCCACTAAAGGTTGGTTGTTTCAAGTGGATGCCGGCCTGTATCAAAACGATCAATCATCGTCATTTTCAACTTACAATGTCGAGTTAGCCAATTACATTGATTTAAGCTCTATGTCTGCGCCAGGATTAATCGCTTGGCAACTGCAAGGGCACTTTACTGATGGCGATGTACCTTGGAATTTACTGCCAGATCTAGGTGGCTCTAACGCCATGCGCGGTTATATCAAAGGGCGTTACCGTGACGAGCAAATGATGATGGGCCAAGTTGAGTATCGATTACCGATTTTTCAGCGTTATGGCATGGTTTTTTGGGGCGCGGTGGGCAGCGTTGCGCCTAAAGTGAGCCAATTATCTGATGAGTTAATGACATCCTATGGCACCGGTTTTCGCTTCAATATAAAAGACAATATTAATCTGCGTTTTGATGTCGGTGTGGGTGAAAATGAAACTAACTTCTATCTTAATGTGAATGAAGTTTTTTAATTTACTGTTTGACGTATCAATAACAGGCGAGCATGAATAACACAATTTCTGAATTGCATATAAGCACCACAAGATGGCGAACTTTGGCTAACTCATTGGCCATGTCATTGGCGCTGTCATCTAAGTCAGTGGCTATGTCATTGGTGATGCTCGCCATACTGTATGCGGCAGCTGCTAGTGATGCATTGGCCAATGAAGCCATCGTCAAAGATGCCCTTGCTAGTGAATCTCTTGCTAATGAAACAGACCCGCAATGCAGCCGTAATGCTCATTACAGCATTTATCTTAATGGGATACACACTGGCGAAATGACCAGAACTGAGCATTGGCAAGGCAAATCAGCGGTAGTAACGTCAAACAGTGAAGCCAGTATTTTAGGCATTGGCACCCAATATCAGCAGCGGGCAGAACTGTCTTGGTCTGATGCAACTAATGAATGGTTAACGGATGAGTTTCATCAACAAGTGTCAGGATTTCGCTCACGGGATATGCAAGTCACTTTTGATGACGCAGGGCGACAGTCGCGGGTCGATATTGATGGCGATGTGGATACCTATGTGTCAAAAGAACTCCCTTTGCGCGATGTGGATACCTTGGCGATTCAAATTCGGGAGCATTTATTACAAGGTCGGCAGCAATTCGCCTTAGTAAGGCAAGCCTCTGATGGCATCGAGCCCTACCAGTTTTATGTGCAGCAAAAGCAAACGGTTACACTTGCACCTTGGGGGGAGGTAACCTTGATCCCCGTGGAGCAAACTGGCGATGAAGATGTCACCTACTATTTTGCTGCAGATATGGATTATCAACTGATTAAAGCCCGCTATCACGGCATTATCCTCAAAGGGTTAATTGAACTCGACAGCTACTCTTCATCGTGCGAACCAAGCTCTGTTAAATAACGCCAATTTACAGCATTAAAATCGTTATTTTTGACTATTTTTATGGCAAAAAATAATTTGTGATGGCTGTTATCGGCCTCACAAAACGATTCTCGCAAACTCAGATAATTCATCTCAAGCATTAGCCAATGCTAAGTAAACCCAGACTCTATTCATCGTTAACTCTTGCTGTTATGCCTAGTGCATTTTTTTAGGGCTTATCAGGTTTAAGTTACTTGTGTATCAGTTCTGTCAGTCTATTTGTGTCAATTTGTAGGTAGTTGTGAGTTTTGTTGCGAAGCCATTCCATATTACGCCTAAGTCGATATACTACAAAAGTGCTATTTAGCTAACGAAAAATGGATTGTTTGTAGATGAGAAGATTTATCCCATGGCTGTGCAGTATGCTTTTTTTAGCAAGCTTGAGTGCTGTTGCCAATGATGCTTTCCTCAAATTAGAACAATCAATTAAAGGGCTTTCTGCTGCAGAATCGATTGCGTTATTAGACCAATTTGATCTTACAGGCAGCAACTTTGATGCTGAATCTCAAGCAAAGTATTATTTTGTTTATGGCCAGCAGTACGAAAAAACTCGCCAGTTGGAATTAGCTATAGCCAGTTATGATAAAGGTATCGCGCTGGTTAGCTCTTTGGCGGTGACTGATATCTTAATTGATAGCTACTTAGAGCGCTCCTTTGCTAAATATCTCCAAACTAACGATCCTGCGGTTTACTGTGAAGATAGAACACTCGCGCTCCATTATGCTCGTCAGCATAACAACTCAGAATTACTCGCTAAGACATTAACTCAAAATGCTTTTTGTTATACAGAGCCTACTACGGTTCAACAGGGCATTGATTTATTAAGCGAAGCGCTGACAGTCGTTGATAAAAGTAGTGCGCTAAACTTAAACCGTAAAGCTTTGATTTATAATGCGACAGGTAATCTTTATCGGCGTGTGGGATTACATCAACAAGGGTATGAAAACTTTGAAAAAGCCTACCTGACTTGGCAGCGTATTAATGACAAAGAAGACATGTTCAATATGCAACACAATATGCTTAGCGAGGCATTAAAGCTAGGGGATTGGGATAAAGCTCAGAAAAGCCTGACGGTGCAGTTCACTTTGGCCAATGAAGCTAAAGATTACAAAGATTTATTATTTTTCGCGCATCTAAATAGCGGCCGCGTGGCGCTAAGAATGAATGATTTTCCCCTTGCTATTGAGCATTTAGAAAAAGCGGTTGCATTACACCACACTTCCAAAGAAAGTTATTTTAAAACCAGCAATTACTTATATCTGGCGTTAGCTTATTTAAGAATTGGTGATGCAGTAAAAGCGGCTGAAATGGCGCGCGCATTCAAACAAGATAAACACTTTAGTCAAAACCAGCAAAGCATGATTTTACAGGCCGATGCCATAATTGCGATGGATGAGGCTAAGCCCATTGAGGCCGTTAATACGCTGCTTGATGTCATTGATTTAGAAAGGGAGGCGCACCAAAGCGTCATTAGCAACCACGTTATCATTTCTGCGCTTGGTCATAATGACCAATTGGTCAATTTTGAAAATCAATTACTGGCGAATAGGCTTGCTATTAATGAATTAAACTTGGTAGCAGTTGAAGATAAAGAGCGTATTTATCAGCTTAATCTGATGCTACTTTTTGTTTCTGCTGTGGTGTTATTAACCTTGATTATTTTCCTATTGCTCTCGCGGCGATCGTTAAAATTTCGTGCAGAAATTGACTTTCTTACCGGGCTTTATAATCGTGGCCAAACCTTTACCCAAGGTCAGAGCCTCGTTGAAAAAGCGGCAAAAAAACAGCAACCTTTGGCAGTGATCCTGTTTGATATTGATAACTTCAAAACCATTAATGACACTTATGGGCATCATGTGGGCGATCTTGCGCTAAAATCGCTGTCAAAAAGAGTAAAAGCCTTATTAAAAAACAGTGACTTGATAGGTAGGATCGGCGGTGAAGAGTTTTTGATAGTGTTACCCAATACTAATATGGATCAAGCCTTTGCGATATCAGAGCGTTTGCGTCACGGCATAGCATCTCGAGCGTTTCACTTTGACGATATTAGTCTTGATTTAACGGTGAGCATGGGAGTGGTAAATAATATTGATAGCACTAAGTCATTATTTGATTTAGCAAAAATAGCAGATGAAGCACTGTACCGAGCTAAATATGCAGGTAAAAATAAAGTGCACCTTGCTGCTGAGTGCGCATAACCCTTACCAAAAACAGCTTGGCTAATGCAGTCCTATTAGCAAGTGTAATTAGCTAACCTTTAACGCTCTCTTTGCACCGTAATGGTGCAAGGTTTGTTTCAAAATCCTGCATTTATGATCCATTTCTGTGTTTTTTTTAATGTGTTCTTTCCCTTCGGATAAATTATTTAATCAATAAATTCAGTGTCTAATGTTTAGTTTCTAACCATTTTAGTGCAAAGCGCCAAAAGCTGGCATGTAACCTGAAACATTTTTAGGCAGTTGAATAATTGTTTAGGTAATGGAAGGGAATAAATATGACCACAAGACCGCTAATATTTACAGACATGGACGGTACTTTACTTGATCACTTTGATTACAGTTTCTCCAGCGCAATAGCGGTAATTGAAGGATTAAATGAAAAGCAAATTCCTATTATCCCTAATACCAGTAAAACGTTTGCCGAAATGGAAAAGTTTCAGCAAACCATTGGTTTTAACTCACCGTTTATTTCAGAAAATGGCGCAGTGATCTACATTCCCATTGGTTACTTTGACACTCAACCTCAAGACACCTTTACCCAAGGGTATTATTGGGTAAAAGAATTTTGTGAGCCAAGAAGCCATTGGTTAACCTTACTGGAAACCGAGGCCAAAGCATTTACAGAAGATTACCTTGGTTTTTCATCTCTGACAGCCGAAGAGCTTTGTGAGCTAACGGATTTAACCCCAGAAAAAGCCACTCTGGCCTTGGTAAGGCATTACTCTGAGCCGTTATTGTGGACCGGTGATGACACTCGAAAGCAAGCCTTTATGGCCCATATGAATAGCCTAGGCGCGAATATGCTCCAAGGTGGGCGTTTCTTACATGTTGGCGGCCATACAGATAAAGGCCGCGCCATGGACTGGTTAGCCCAGCAATATGCCAATGCTTATCAAACCAACGTGCAAACCATTGCCCTCGGTGACAGTGGTAACGACAGCGCCATGCTAGAGGCGGCTGATATTGCCATTCAAATTAAATCTCCCACTCATACTTTTCCAAAAATCGATACCACATCAACACCGATTCAAAGTAGCCAATACGGCCCTAAAGGCTGGGCAGAATGCCTAGAAGCTTTGTTTTTAAACCCAAAGTCTTCAACATCATTGAAGCTTGAGGAGGCATAACATGGCTGATTTTTACCAAAATGGCATAGTGACTACCCTACATAATCTGACCCAGCGTACCCATGAAGAGATGGAGCAGGACTTACTTAAATTTGCTAAAACGCGGCCGTTAGGGCTGATTTTACCTTCGCTGTATTCAGAGCTAGAGGGTGAAGCCTTACCTGCAATTATTAGTAAATTAAAAGACGTGCCTTACTTAAATGAAATTGTGATTGGGCTTGATAGGGCCGATAAAGAGCAATATAAACAGGCGCTGGGTTTTTTTAATCAGCTGCCACAACACCATAGAGTACTTTGGAATGACGGCCCCAGACTGCAAGCCCTTGATGCTAAATTAAGTGAGTTGGGCCTTGCGCCGAAAGAGCTCGGTAAAGGCCGTAACGTTTGGTACTGCATGGGTTATATTTTGGCGTCCGGCAAAACGGAATCAGTGGCACTGCATGATTGCGATATTGTCACCTATGAAAAATCCCTGCTGGCAAGATTGTTATATCCGGTGGCCAATCCACAGTTTAATTACGAGTTCAGTAAAGGTTTTTATGCCCGCATGTCCAACGGCAAAATTAATGGCCGCGTGTCTCGACTATTGGTCACGCCATTGATTAAAGCCTTACAAAGAGTGGTGGGTCATAATGATTATTTAGAATATATGGACAGCTTTCGTTATCCATTAGCCGGAGAGTTTTCATTTAGACGTGATGTGTTAAACGATTTACGTATTCCCAGTGATTGGGGCTTAGAGATTGGGGTGCTGAGTGAGATGCATCGTAACTATGCTCATAACCGTATTTGTCAGGTGGACATTGCGGATAATTACGATCACAAACATCAGGATTTATCCCTAGATAATGCGGAAGCGGGCTTATCAAAAATGTCGATTGATATCACCAAGGCGTTTTATCGTAAATTGGCTACCCAAGGGGAAACCTTTAGTACCGAAGCCTTTAGAACCCTAAAAGCGACCTATTATCGTATCGCCCTCGATTATGTGGAAACTTACCATAATGATGCGCTTATGAATGGGCTCACCACCGATATCCATACTGAAGAAAAAGCCGTAGAAATGTTTGCCCAAAATATTGTGACCGCTGGGCAGCGTTTTCTTGATAACCCAATGGAAACCCCTTTTATGCCAACATGGAGCCGGGTGATCAGCGCTATGCCTGATGTGCTTGAGCAGCTCAAAGAAGCGGTAGAGGCTGATAATGCAGAGTTTATGTAATTATGAGTGAGATTTTAGGATACCCGCGAGCAGGGCAAGCTCGCAGGTTTGAAGAGGTCAAAATGGCAGACATTAGTGCACTTAAGCAAAAGCTAATTCAGCAGTTAGGTTGTATTTATCAAGATATCACACTAGATGTGTCAGTGGATGATCTTGCTGAGCAATTGATTAACACCATGAATATTAGTGTCGATTGTGATGAGCCACATCCCTATGCCAATCATTGGTCGCAGCACGATGTCATCATGATCACCTATGGTGATAGCATTATTCAAGAGGGGCAAAAGCCGTTATCCATTCTTGCAGAATTTATGGATAACTATCTTGAGTGCATCAATGGGGTGCATATCTTGCCATTCTTTCCTTATAGTTCGGATGATGGCTTTGCTGTAATTGATTACTCAAGTGTCAATGATGCCTTAGGTGATTGGTCGGATATTGAGTTAATTGCCAACAAACGCAGATTAATGTCTGATTTAGTGATTAATCACTGCTCTAGCCGTAGCGCGTGGTTTCAAAACTTCATTAAAGGTGAGGGCCTAGGTCATGATTACTTTTTTACCGCTAAGCCTGAGGATGATTTATCTGCGGTAGTGCGGCCACGGACATCTGATTTACTAAGGCCCACAGATACCGCTAAAGGTCTGCAGCATGTGTGGTGCACCTTTAGTCATGACCAAGTGGATTTTGACTTTAGAAACCCGCAAGTGCTGCTGGAGTTTGTGAAGATCATCAGACAATACCTTGATGCAGGCGTGAATATTTTCCGTTTAGATGCAGTGGCGTTTTTATGGAAAATCGTCGGCACTAAATCGATTAATCTAGTGCAAACTCATGAAGTGATTAGATTACTACGCACCCTTATTGAGCATGCGCAACATAATGCGGTGGTGATCACCGAAACCAACATACCCAATACCCAAAACCTAACCTATTTTGGTAATGCTAACGAAGCCCATTGTATTTATAACTTTTCATTGCCGCCGTTATTGATTAATACCTTGATCACTGGCAGTTGTTTATACCTTAAACGTTGGCAGATGAGTATGCCGCCCGCGCAGGACGGCACCACTTACTTTAACTTTATTGCCTCCCACGATGGTGTAGGGCTAAGACCTGCTGAAGGCTTATTAGATGAGGATGAAATTAACACCCTAGTGGAAACCATGGTGTCATTTGGCGGCAAAATATCTAGCCGCACCTCTGAAGAGGGGGAGCAAAAGCCCTATGAAATGAACATTGCTTTAATTGACGCCTTACAAGGCACAGTGAAAGGTAAAGATGAGTTTGGTTTAGCTCGGTTTAGCTGCGCCCACGCGATTATGCTGGGGCTTGAGGGCATACCAGGTATTTATATTCATAGCTTGTTAGGCACTGGCAATGATTATGAAAAGCTAGCCAATACCTCCCATAACCGGGCTATTAACCGTCATCGCTGGGACTATGGAGAGCTAAGTAGATTACTAGCCGATGATAATAATCAGCACAGTAAAGTGCTGGCATCATTAACTAAGCTAATTAGTATTCGTACACGGCAGCGAGCATTTAACCCTAATGCGACCCAGTTTACGTTGCATTTAGGTTTACAGTTATTTGGTTTCTGGCGTCAAAGCCGTGATAGACGACAAAGTATTTTTTGTATCAGTAATATTACCGATCAAGTGATGGAGCTGCCGTTGGCTGAACTGAATTTAATTGGCACTGAAACCTGGTTTGATCTCATTGATGGTGAGGTGATTGCAGATATTAATGCAGTAATGTTACTTGAGCCCTATCAAACGGTGTGGATCAGTAACGTGGCTTAGTGTAAAAACCGCTTAAAAGATAAATTGCTTAAAATCAGCAACCTAAAGCAAAGGGCTAACCTTGCTTTAGGGTCACTTTTTATATCGTTATTTTTTAGCTAAAGTGCTGTTACTTAGCTAAAGTATAAAGCTTTAAAATACCTTCCAAGCTATTCGAAGAGTCATTTAAATTGGTGGCGAGACTAACCGAGCGCTGGGCACTATCCTTGATGGTTTCTGCTTGGCCTCGAATATCCCTTAGCTGGCCAGCAATATCTCGCGCTGCCGCACTTTGCTCCTCTGATGAGGTTGCTATTTGGCTACTCATATCAAACACATGGCTAATAGAGCCAACCATTTGATCCACATCGTTACCGACAGACTCAATGGCATTACGGCCTTTATCTGCCTGCGCCACAATATCGGTGGTGATGTGCGAAAGAGTATTAGTGTCTTGCTGCAGTCCCTCAATCATGGTTTGAATTTCAACAGTGGCTTGCTGGGTGCGACTGGCTAAGGTGCGCACTTCATCAGCAACCACGGCAAAGCCTCGACCTTGCTCACCGGCGCGAGCCGCTTCAATAGCAGCATTTAGGGCTAACAGGTTGGTTTGTTCTGAAATGCTGTTAATGGTGGTGACCACAGCGCCGATATTAGCGGCGGCGGTAGATAACTCAGCCACTGAGCTTGAGGCTTCTGAAATTCTGCCTGTTAAGGTGCTAATACGGGTAACGGCTTCAGTAATTTGCACCTGGCTGTTATTAGCTTGGGCTGAGTTGAGCTGAGTCTGCTCAGAGGTATTCGAGGCATTGTGGGATACTTCCTCAATGGCTGCGGTCATTTGCGCCATAGCAACTGATACCGTATCTAAAAAATCATGTTGGTACTGGGTTAACTGCTCACTTTGTTGCGCCTGTTGATTAAACTCAACCGCAGCACCAGCTAGTGTTTCAGCATTAACTGCAATGGCTGACACCATTTCACTCATATTATCGGCGCTGCGATCAATTTCACGGGCAATAACACTGAAATCATCGCTACCAAAAAAATTCAGTCGCTGGCTTAAATCACCGTCTGCAAGGCGCTTAATGGCAATATACATATCCCACAGGCCGCCACCAAGGGAGGTCGAGATCCAATAGCAAACCAGATATAAGGGCAATAAGCTCAATAAGGCTATCATCATTATGTTTTTAGTAGCTGATTTTGCTGCCATTTCAATTTGGGTGACATTAATAGTGGTTACAAGTGCTTGATTGCCAACCGCAGCACTGACGGTAATGTTATCGCCGCTACGTTTGGCGGCGCTCATATAACCCACAGACGCATTTATTTGTCGGGCAAAGTCAGCAAGTGCATCGTCTGATAAGTTTTGAGCCTTGGCACTGTTCGCGTAAGCATCAATGGTTGTTTGGGCAAATTGCTGTGATGACTGGCTTATTTGGCTATTGCTATTAAGGTAATTTGTCAGTGCTATAGCTGCGGTAAAAAAGGTGACTAGGGTACAAATAACCCAAAATTTACCATTTAGGCTCAGCTTAATTAGTACGGCATCGACTTTGCGAAAACTAATTTGTTTCATTTGAAATCCTCGGCGTAAGCCTTAGTCTTGGTATGTAACTGATATAAAAGGAATAGCTTTAAAATAAATTGACGCTAATCCCAGTGTTAAATGATTGGCGTTATTTGCCTTATTGTTAAAAGACCGCCGCATACAAACATATCGGCAATTGGCGGTAAAAGTTTAATAATAATCTTGTTTATATCCGAGGCAAAACAGAGGGCAAAATTGGCGAGACAATTAGCTTTAAAGATAAATTAAGCGCTTATATTTAGGGCGTTTATTTTATTATGTTGGGTTAAATTTGCTAGTTTGACTTATTGTCAGTGGCGCTGCTTATATTTTAAACAGAGTTTATTAGCTACTTTGTCGCAAGCTGTCATTAGGCCGCAAAAATAATTATAAATACAGGTACAGGTGAAAGTACAAATAGTGAAGGATAACTATTCTAAGCCAGGTATGGATATCGATGACATCCTGTCAGACCTTCATTGCTGTTTTCATGCACTTTTTTTAATTTTTTAAATACCATTAAACTCATACACCAATCATGTAGCCAGCTTCACAGTGCTCATTGAATGTGTATAAAGGAATTATCCATGAGCCAAGACACGAAATTAGTCATCAATGAAATTACCCAAGATGCGAAAAATATGGCGCGACTATGTTGGGTTGGCACCTTGTTTTTCGGCTTCATTCCGGCGCTGGTATTGTTGTTTGTGAAACAAGATGATGACTATATCCAAGCACAATCAAAAGAGGCGTTGAATTGGTTTCTCACTGGTGTCGTTGGTTATAGCATTGGGTTTATGCTTTTCTTTAGCTTAATGGGAGTCATGCTTACTTTAGTATTGGCTATCAGTCATTTGGTCTTTTGTACCATAGGCGCTTTAGCCACCTCCAAAGGCGACAGTTTCCGCGTGCCCTTAGCCTGCGATTAATTAAGTAAACTGAAGTCAAATCCCATGGTGACAGTTTTAGGGGCTGAAAAATGTATATAGCAGCCACTAGGGCCTTTATCGCGTGTCAGTAATGGGCTTTTTCAGTAATTTACGTTGCAGCGTTCTTCTGTGCATCCCCAATAGCCTTGCCGTGGCAGAAATGTTGCCATTATTGGCGGTCAGAACCTGTTGAATATGCTCCCACTCTAGTAGCTTGGGCGAAATCGGCTGCTCAGACAATAACGGCTCATTTTGCTCATTGGGGCTAACATTGAGGGCGTTTAATAAGGTTTGGGTATCAACGGGTTTGGCTAAGTAATTGTCGGCACCTAATCTGATGGCTTCAACTGCAGTGGCAATACTGGCGTAGCCTGTTAGTAATACGATTAATGCGTTAGGCAGGTATTGGCGCAGCGGGGTGATTAACGCTAAACCATTCTTATCGGCCAATTTCATGTCTAATAAAATATGACTCGGTGCATGCTGGCGGGCTTTTAATAAGCTTTGCTCCGCACTGTTACATTGCACGCAGTTAAATCCATGACGGCTTAAGCGGCTGGCGAGCACGGCGGCTAAGGCGCTATCATCTTCAATAATGAGTAAGTTATTCATACCTAATAAGCCTATTTTTCTATGGGTAAGGTTACAGTGGCAATCATGCCTTGCTCTGGGTTGGGTTGTAGGGTTAGTTTGCCGCCTAAGCGCTCAAAACTGGCATGGCTTAATAACACTGCAATCCCTAAGCCTTTGGGACTTTCAATCATTTTATGGCCAAGTTTTTCCAGCAAACTTTCAGACATACCTTCACCAAAATCGTAAATGCCAATGCTTAGCCCAACTTGTTTATCTAAGGTGATTTTTATCGCTACTTTTTGGGTTTGAATATTTTCCTGACTGGCTCTGGCGGCATTTTCAATTAATGCCAATAATGCCGGTAATAGACTCATATCGGTGAGAATTTCTACTCGGTCAGCGTTGTCAGCCAGGGTTAAAGACAGCTGAATTTCAGGCATGAGTAAATTAACTTGCTCTTGCAGGCTACTGGTTAAATTATTCACGGTTTGCGAGTGCATTTTTTCCGATCGAATAGACTCGGTGGCCTGCCTTAAATCTGTTAGGCTTTTCTCGCAGCGATTCAGCGCCTTATTCATTTCAAGCTGTAAGTGACCCGCTTGATTATCTTCGCCAAGCTCTTCTAATAATAGCCTTAAAGTGGCCAGTGGCGTAGCCAATTGGTGAGCCATTTGTGCTGATACTGTGCCCAGCGCCAATAGCTTTTCTTGGCGCATTTGCGCTTCGCGCAAGTAATGTAATTGGGCGTTTTTTTGGCGAATTTTTTTAGCAATAAACGCCACCGTGGTGGTGAGTACTAATGCTGAAATAACAAAGTTAAACCACATGCCTAAGTAGTGGGAACTCATGTCCATACCATGGTGCATGCTGTGATCGGGTTGAGTAAAAATCATCGCACTGTAGGCGGCGGTAGAAATAAGCGCCAAACACCAAGGGGCCCATTGTGGCAACATGACAGCAGCGATGGCGATAGGCAATAAAAGCAATGAAATAAAGGCATTAGCTGAGCCACCAGTACAATACAGCCATATAATCCAAAATAGGGTATCTAGCAATAAGGTGGCAAACAATAATTGGTTTTGGTTAATGGCGTAACGAACGCGAAAGCCAATAGCGACATAGACAGCTTCAACAGCAAGAATAAAGTTGAGTTCCATTGGTGGGGCGGTTAAGCCAAATAACTGAGTCGCAAATAAGATCAAGCCTATTTTTAATAGCCAATAAATGAGCCGTAATGCGGATAGTTGTGCTGTTGGCGTGCCCATTAAAGCCGCTGATTTTGCGACGTTATTATTGTGGATTTTATTATTATTGATTTGATTATTGGTCACGTTGTTATTGTTTACCTTTTTTATTTTTAGTGGGGTAAATAACTTGGTATAAGTGATGATACATTAATTGAATTATGCAGACTTTAACATCACATCTTGTTTATTTTGTGCGGAGGAGCAAAGCAAGCGTTTTAGGCGGTATTCCCTTTTGCATCAATGAAATATATTTATCTTTTTCGCCAGCTTTTTATAGTAAAAAGCCAAACTATGATGCTGTTATCCAATGCCCAGTAGTATTAAATGCCCAGTATCAATTACCCAGTATCGATGACCTAGGCTGAAATTATTAACTCATAAAGCGATAATATGGTTTATATCGTTCTGTTTTAAAAGGTTAATTTGACTTGCTAATATCAATCGTGGTTATATTTTAAACCTTGAGTGCCACTGTGATGCTTTAATCAAGCTGTTATTGGGCATTAAGTATCAATATAGATAGTAAAGGACAACTATTTTAAGCCCTGATATGGATATCAATCATATCCTTTCAGATCTGCTGGATAGTGTTTATTACTTTTTCTATTTGCTACGAACTAAATACTAAATACCGCTAAAGTCTTGCACCCAGTTTTAGTGGGTTCATTGGGTGTCTATAAAGGAATGAATAATGAGCGAAAATACCGACGTAGTGATAAATGAAATTTCACAAGATAGTAAAAATATGGCGCTGTTGTGCTGGATTGGTACCATCTTTTTTGGGTTTATCCCCTCGTTGGTGTTGTATCTAGTCAAAGAAGATGATGCATACCTTAGAGAGCAGTCTAAAGAGGCGCTGAACTGGTCAATTACTGCCACCATTGGTTATTTCATTTCGTTCATTCTTACTTTCATTTTAATTGGGGTGTTATTTACCTTGGTATTGGGCGTTTGTCATTTGGTCTTTTGCATTATGGGCGCGATTGCCACATCAAAAGGTGATAACTTTCGCGTGCCATATACTTTGCGATTAATTAAGTAAATCTGCTGTCAGTTATTGAGCCATTAATGGCTCAATAACGTCTATTAACAACGAAAGGATATTGTTGTGGAAAGTAATGTTTTTGACCGTCGCAATACAGACGACACCCTGATCAGTCCCACTTTTTATAATCTTGTTATTGGCTTAACACTCTGCTGGGGCTTTGGCGTTAATTGGTGGATGGTGACAAATATTTCACCGCAAGCAATTGCAGATATTAATTCGTGGGTGTTTTTTATCGGGTATTTTGCGTCATGCTTTTTGGGTGTTTATCTATTTTCCTCATCTGATAAACCCATTGTTAGTTTTGCTGGCTACAACTTTGTGGTGGTGCCATTTGGCTTCATTATTAATTTAGTGGTGAGCCAATATGATGCCGCATTAGTATCAGAAGCCATTCGGATTACAGGGCTAGTGACTATCGGCATGATGTGTCTAGGAACGTTATTTCCGGCGTTTTTTAGCAAAATCGCTGGTGCGCTAACCATTGCTTTATTGTTAGTGATTGTCGTTGAGCTGATTGAAATATACGTGTTTGGTATTCATCACGGCATATTAGATTGGATTGTGGTGCTGATTTTTTGTGGCTACATAGGCTATGACTGGGGCCGTGCCAATCAAATTCCGAAAACAGTAGATAATGCTATTGATAGTGCTGCAGCCCTGTATATGGATATCATTAACTTGTTCCTTAGAATTTTGCGTATTCTGGGTCGTAAGTAAAATCGAGTAAGGCGACACCAACAGAGCCATAAGGCGCTGTTGGTGTCAGTCAGATCATCCAAGGAGAAGCCTGTTGCAACTCGTAAAGCCAAGTGGCTACTACCAGCAAAGCTATATTGATTATATTACCGAGCTAGAGGATGAAGAGCGCTACCCGTTTCCGCTTGATTTTGACCACAGTGATTTTGGCGCAATGCTCGAAAAAATCAGTGACTTTGCCCGCGGGCAGAATTTACCTGCAGGTTATGTGGCCAGTGAAACTTATTGGTTAGTGGAGGGTGATGAGCTCTTAGGTGTCGCCAATTTACGCTTAACTCTCAATGATAATATTCGTTATTGTGGCGGCCATATTGGACTCGGTATTCGACCGCGTTTTCGAGGTAAAGGCTTAGGGGTTGAATTGCTGGCGCAAACTATCGCATTGGCAAAGGGTAAAGGCATCAATGAGCTGCATATTCATTGTTATAAGCACAATCTTGCCTCGGCAAAAATGATCATCGCCAATGGTGGGGTGCTTGATTCTGAAATTGAATTAGATACTCAAAGCAATGAGAAAAATCAGCAAGATAACGCTGCGGCAATAATACAGCGCTATCGAGTATCTTGAATTAGAGTTAACTCGCGAGCTGGCTGACGGCTTGAGTGAGTTTTTCGGCAAGTTCTGGGTTCGTTAATGTACCTGTTTCTACATCAAAATTTTGATAAAAGCTGGGTACCGACAAAGTGCCTTTTACATCAGCGGCAAAGTAGGGCGCTGATGTGGTTGCGGCGGTTAATACCGTGTTAGCACCGCCAGGGCCTGGTGAGGTGGCTAATAATAGCGTTGGTTTATTTTGAAACAGTTTTTGATCAATACGTGATGTCCAGTCAAACAGGTTTTTGTAGGCTGCAGTGTAAGAGCCATTATGCTCTGCAAAAGAAATGACTAAAGCATCTGCCTGGGTGATTTTATCAAAAAAGGCTTGTGCCAATGCAGGCTTGCCTAACTCTTTTTCTCTATCTTCGCTAAATAATGCTATTTCATAATCGTTAATATCTAACAATTCTACTTCCGCGCCATCGACTAAGTTAGCGGCTAAGTTAGCGGCATAATGTGCCAAGGTTTTGTTGATTGAATGACGACTACTGCTTGCTGCAAATGCTAATATTTTCATGTTATTGCCTTATTTAAATCGCTGATATTGTAAACACCTAAAACCAAAGCGGTGGATGACTAAAGTGTGTTTGCTATTAACTTATGCAGCTACTGTACGGCTTTTTTGCGGATTGATTAAGTTAGTTGTTGGATATTTATTGTTTCCATATAACTCGCAATAGTGGTTTTTTAAGCTATTTTAATCTTTATTGGAATGAATAACGCCGTTATAGTGGCTCAAATGCAGTAACAATGGCCGAGCGTGATGGATCAAGATACAAAGCTATTTGATGGTGTGGTGATTTTTACCCAAGTGATCGAGCTTGGGAGCTTTTCGTTAGCGGCAGAAAAAACCGGCCATTCCACTTCTTATGTCAGTAAAACTGTCACAAAATTAGAGCAGCGGCTTCATACTCGATTATTGCATCGCAGCACGCGTTCGCTGAGTTTAACCGCAGAGGGCAAGCTGTTTTATCAGCAATGTCAGCAAATGGTCGCCGATGCCCAAGCGGCAATCAATATGATCGATAGCAGCTTAATGACCCCCAACGGCACTCTAAAGATTAGCTGCCCAGTGACCTTTGGCTTGCAATATTTACAACCCATTTTGTCTTTGTATATGCGCATGTATCCCGAGGTAAAGCTAGACATTGATTTTAGCGATCGCCATGTGGACTTAGTGCAAGAGGGCTATGATTTAGCGATTCGAGCCACCGGACAATTAACTGATTCGAGTTTAATCTGTAAACGTATTGGTCAATTTCATGCGCATGTTGTGGCAACGCCGCAATACCTTGCCACACACGGAACCCCGCAAGTACCCAGCGAGTTAACTGAGCACCAATGTATTTGCTATAGCAATTTAAAGCAGCCAGGTCGCTGGCTGTTTGAACATGCTGATGGTCGCTCAGAAACGGTAACTGTGGCGCAAGTGATTGGTTGTAATAATGCAAATATGGAACTGGCGATGGTGCTCGATCATCACGGTATTTGCCGCTTACCCTCATTTTACTTAACTGTAGCGCTTGAAAAACAGCAGCTCAGCATACTGTTTGAAGATTACATTCAACCTCAAATCGACATATATGCGGTTTATCCAAGCCGTAAGCATTTATCCCCAAAAGTTCGCCGCTTTATCGACTTGCTGGTGGAGCATATGCCTAGTCAGTAACACTTATCAATGCCTCCAATATTGGCGCCGACCAATACCTATAACCAAGCATTATAGGTATTGGTGTTAATCCTCAAATGGCTTGTTACAGGATGAATGTTGCCACCAAATTATTTAACGACTTTGCTTGCAGCTTCAAATCTTGCGCTTGCTGTAAGCTTTCTGCAGCAGCAAGGCTAATTTCATCGGTGACGTCTTTAATCGCTACCGTATTTTGGGTGATTTCATTGGTGACTTGGGTTTGCTCTTCAGCAGCAGTGGCAATCTGACTGGCCATGTCTGAAATTAACGCTACTGCTTGGGTGATCTCACCAATCGCGTTGGTGGCCTCATTAACATCGGTAACACTGTTAGCGGCTAAGGATTGACTGGTTTGCATCAAGCTTACTGCTCTTGAAGTGGTTTTTTGCAAGGTTTCAATAGTTTGATGTATCTCTTGGGTTGAATCTTGGGTTCGTCGAGATAGTACTCTGACCTCATCAGCCACCACTGCAAAGCCTCGGCCTTGTTCGCCTGCACGGGCAGCTTCAATGGCGGCATTTAATGCCAGTAAGTTTGTTTGTTCAGCAATGCCTTGAATCGTCGACAAAATACTTGAAATTGAATGAGCATGGCGGCTTAAATCGCCAATCACATCAGTGGCTTGAGTGACTTCATCTGCCAGCAAATTGATTGACTGGCGAGTGTTATCAACCAAACTTTGCCCTTGTAAACTACTTGTGCTTGATTGCTGCGCTGCAGCTGCAGTATTTTCCGCATTTGAAGCAATTTCGTTGGTGGCACTGGCCATTTGGGTTACGGCAGTGGCAACCATAGTGACTTCTTGTTGCTGCACTTGTAGCTCTTTTGCTGCTTCATGTGAATTGCCCAAGCTTTGATCCGCTTTTTGGTCAAGTTCATGAGCTACCTGACGGATTTGAGTAATCAGCTGATGCTGACTATGTACAAATAAGTTGAAATTTTCAGCCAGTGTTCCTACTTCATCTTTACTCTCAATTTCAATACGCTGGGTTAAGTCGCCATTGCCTTGAGCTATGTGGGCTAATGCTTGTGACACTTTTGATAAAGGCGCAAGTAAGCGACTCATCATCAAAGAAATAGACACCATGCTTACCAGTAAAATAATGGCAGCAATACCGAGCTGGGTCAGGAGTAATGATTTAAGTGGCGCTTCCAAGGTTGCTTGGTCAAGTACGAGGATAAGTTCCCAGTCAGTATTAGGGATTGCTTCTAGCCAGATAAGTTTATCTTTGTCTTCAGGAGCGAAGTGAATCGACATGAGTTCATTTGCGCGACGATTTTGCTGCAAAAGGCTGTAATCAAGGTCGTTATCAATGGCGCGGATATGGCCCATGGTTTTACTTGAGTCTTTATAGGCGATAACCGTACCGTCTCGGTGGATCATGATGGCAAAACCGTTCGAAGGTAGTTTCATTTGCTTGACATCATTAACCAAGTCATTAATGGATAGATCCCCAGCTACCACACCATTGATCGTTGGTGTGGCAAGGGTTACAACCAAAGTATTATAAAAAGCATCAAGGTAAGGCGTGGTTATTATTAATTGTTGTTCTGAGTTAGCTTGCTGATACCAAGGGCGTTGACGTGGGTCGTAATCGCTGAAATCAATACTTTGATCTGAATCTATCATTTCGCCTGAAGCTTTACCGAAGTAGGTTGATTCAAAACGACCAGATTGCTTCGCCTGAAGCAAAGCATCAAGTGTGTTGCTGTTGGCTTTGTCGCCCATCGCATTGACGATATCTTTTCTGCTGTCTAACCACTCACTGATCCTTTGGGCTTGCTGAGCACTTAAGCGCTGAACTTGCTCAAGATTAGTCTGCATAAGCATGGTTTTTTGATTGGAGTAACTAAGCCAAGATAGCAGCGTTATCACCATCGATAATGCGATTAGTACAGGTATAAGTATTTTGTGCTTTAATGAATAAGATTTCATAGGGGTCGTTGTTATTAAAGTAAAAGTGGGCAGGCATTAGTATTATTAAACTAAATTAAGGTGTTAATTAGCCAATGGGGCTGCTAAAGGTGTGATATTGCTACAAGGTTACGCAATTGCTTGACTATAAAAACATCGACACAATCTAATGGTTAACATTGCTGTCACTAGGGGTGCTCATTTGTACTGCATAATGTCAACCATGGGTAAAGCCATAGAGCATTGCTTAAAGCACGAGTAAGCTTACTTAAAGTAAAGCTACCAAAATGCTGTTTTCTGTAATCGATTTTCATCGTCACAGTCAGGCTTGTTGTTAAGCTAAGCTTTAGCGGTGAGCTAAAAATCAAAAAAGGAGGCGATATTGAGTATACAGTAAAAACCATGTCTTTTACCTAGATTTAGCCTTTACCGAGCTTTGGCTTTTAGCTCGATTTAGCTATAAGCACCGCTAGAATATTGTAGTTCATAGCTGTGGCTATAAATTTCGATGATATTTCCGAATGGATCTTCCATATAAATCATGCGGTATGGCTTTTCACCCGGGAAGTAATAACGTGGTGCTTTCATACGTTTTTTACCGCCAGCAGCAACAATTTTTTCCGCTAATTCTTCAACGTTTGGATCTTGAACTGAAAAGTGGAAAATACCAGTTTTCCAATATTCAAAATTATCTTCAGGGTTTTGCTGATTTTTAAATTCAAACAGTTCAAGGCCAATGCGATCGCCCGTAGACATGTGAGCGATTCTGAAGCGTTCCCAGCCTGCGCCAAATACGTCGGTACACATAACCCCGATTGCACTGTCATCTTCTTTTACTTCGGTAGGCTCCATGATCACGTACCAGCCGAGGACTTCACTATAAAACTTAACCGCTTCCTCTAGATTAGGTACTGACACCCCGATATGAGAAAAAGTACGTGGGTATGGATTATTGGTATTGAATTTATCATTACCCATTGCGCCAGCAACCTTGGTTGGCTCAGTGCCAGTGGCTGCCATAACAGAGGCGGCAGTGCTGGCTGCAATCGCTGCTGCAACACCCGCGCCCATTGTTTTTAGTATGTTTCTGCGGCCTAGGTTTAAGTCGTTACTTTTAGCATTGCTGCTGTCATCGTGGTTGCTCATAGTGCATTTCTCATTAACTGGTGTAAATTTGATGCGCGCATTGTATACAGACAAGGTTTTAATGAAAAATTATCAATAATTATAGAAACAATAAAATTATGTAATGTTGGTTTGCTTTGAGTGACGTATTAACCCTATGGGTTAAATAAAGATCATGAGCAGGTGCCTTCATGGGTAAGCTTGCGGCTGTTAACTGCTTTTAATGATAAAGCGCTTTCTATTTGTGGCTAATCTGGTAGATATAGTTTTTAGCTTACTGTTTGCGACATAGAAGCGCGAACGGCTTACTGTAGTGTTTTAGCCGTCATACTCATTTAAAGGTCATGCCCCATTATGAAATCTGTATTCGATTATTTACGCTTAATATTATTTGTTTCTGGGGTATTACTTGGGGTGCAAGTGCCTGCTTTTGTTGATCAGTATGGTCAGCGATTGCAAGCTCATACCCAAGAAGCAAAATTGAGTTTAGCCGAGTTTGAGCAAGATGCAGATCGATTTTTTGCTGGTGATATTCAACAGCTCATAGCCCATTATCAGCATAACCCTGACCAAGTGTTTAGTGCTGGTGGCGACAGTATTCAAGCCATTTATCAACGTTATCAGTTGCTAAATGGGGCACTTATGCAGTTCAATCAAACGGCTTTTAGTGGTTTTGAACAGGTGGCATTTGAGCCAATGAAAGATATACGCCAAGAGGTATGGCACAACTTTAGCCATACCATCATGCTCGATACACGGGCGATAACCATAGGTTTAGTGCTCGGTTTTTTATTATCACTGATATGTGAACTTTGTTTGCTGGGTTGTGGCAAAGGCTGTCGACATGCATATCGAGCACTAAAACCGATATCGGTTAAAGTGAGCTCACAATAAGCTCAAGGCGAACAACAGCTAAAGCCCATACAGTTACTCAGTGTTTGTAACGCCGCTTTAGCGCTATGCTGTTGAGCACATTATTCAATAAATAAGGATTTACCATGATTGAACAAGGACACACGTTACCGGCAGGCACCTTAGGCGAATTAACCGCAACAGGCATGGTAAGTCATGATGTTAGTACGTTATTTTCTGGTAAAAAGGTGGTGTTATTCGCTGTACCGGGTGCTTTTACACCCACTTGCTCAGAAGCGCATTTACCGGGTTTTGTGGTGCTTGCTGATCAACTTAAAGCTAAAGGGGTTGATGCCATTGCTTGTGTATCTGTCAATGATGCCTTTGTAATGAAAGCCTGGGGGGATGCGCAAAATGCCAGTGAACTCATGATGCTAGCAGATGGCGATGCAAGTTTTACCAAAGCATTAGGTTTAGATATGGATACCGCAGGCTTTGGCGGTATTCGCTCCCAGCGTTATGCGATGATTGTCGATAATGGTGTGGTAACCAGCTTAAATGTGGAAGCGCCAAAGTCTTTTGAAGTCAGTACTGCAGAAGCGATATTGAGCGCTCTGTAAAACTGCATGTAAGAATGCTTCTATCAGCTTGGCTGATTTGTATGCCTGAGTTGTAGCTATGAGTCGTCAATTAATGAAGCCAGCGCTGATGTCGCTGGTTTTTTTATTTGGCTTATACTGAATTGCTATTTTTCTAATCACTCAAGGATAAAAGAGTCGAAAAACATTGATCTAAATCAAATGCATGTTTAATATCTATCAAAACATGCATTATAAATACATATTAGAGGTTGTTTATGTTAGATCAACATACGATTGACGTTGTTAAAAGCACCATTCCCTTATTAGAGTCAGCTGGTCCTGCGCTGACGACGCATTTTTATCAACGTATGTTTGAACATAATCCCGAGTTAAAAGATGTATTTAACTTGACCCATCAGCATTCTGGCGGACAACCGCTTGCCTTATTCAGTGCGGTGGCCGCATACGCAAAAAATATCGATAATCTTGCCGTGCTAGGCTCAGCTGTTGAGCGTATTGCTCATAAACACACAGGTTTCTTAATCAAGCCAGAGCAGTACGCCATTGTTGGTGGACACCTTTTAGCGACACTTAAAGAACTCGGCGGTGATGCCGTGACTGAAGAAGTGCTGACCGCTTGGGGTAATGCATATGGCTTTTTAGCGGATATCTTTATCAACCGCGAAGCACAGCTTTATCAACAAACAGCGGCTAAAACTGGCGGCTGGGAAGGCACACGCCGCTTTGTGGTTCAAGCGAAAACGCCCGAATCCTCGGTTATCACTTCATTCCTGTTAGCACCAGAAGACGGTCAGCCAGTCGTCGAATTCACTCCAGGGCAATACTTAAGTGTGTCGCTTGAGCATGAACAGCTTGAGTATACTGAAATTCGTCAGTATTCATTATCAGATGCACCTAATGGCAGTACGTACCGCATTAGTGTTAAGCGTGAACAGGGCGGTAAAGTATCTAATCTGCTCCATGATCATTATCAGCAAGGTGATGTCATTGAGGTGGTTGCGCCAGCGGGCGATTTTTCGCTGATAGCAGAAGAAAGCCCTGTGATACTGATTTCAGCAGGTGTGGGTCAAACGCCGATGATGAGCATGTTAAACCAGCTTATTGCTCAAAAATACGCAAATAACATCACTTGGATACATGCTTGTGATAATGGCGCAGTACATGGCTTTAAAGAGGTAATTAAGGCAAAGACAATCGCTAATGAGCAGCTGCAAAGCTATGTTTGGTATCGTGAGCCAGCAGCACAGGATTTACCAGCAGAAGATTTTGATTTTGAAGGTACTGTAGAACTCGAAAAAATCGCTGAGCATATGTTACCCAATGGGCAATATTACTTCTGTGGTCCTATTGGTTTTATGAAAGCCGTTAAGCAGCAATTATTAGCGCTTAATGTGCCAGAATCACAACTGCATTATGAAGTATTTGGCCCTCATGCTGATTTATAATGGCTGAGGCTTAACTAAAAAAGCGACTCTATGAGTCGCTTTTTTTTATGCTTATTTTTGGGTATTAATGACGGCTAATAGGTAGCCACACTTGGGCATGCAGCCCGCCTTCTGGGCGGTTTTTAAGGAGGATTTTACCGTGATGCCTATCGATAATACGTTTAACTATCGCTAACCCTAACCCTGAACCCACAGAGCCTCTAGCGCTATCGCCTTGGGTAAATGGCTGGAATAGTTCATCAATTTTAGTTTCATTAATACCAGGGCCATTATCTTCAACAATAAAGCTGACGTATTTGGCTTTATGGATTGAGCTAATTTTTATCCAGCCGCCACCGTAGCGAAAGCCGTTTTCAACAAGATTACTTAATACCCGTTTAATGGCCACACTTTGAAAGGACACCATAGGGCCTTCTTGCAATTGCAGCTCGATATCACCTTGTCGATGCATTTCTTGTTGGGCGATTTCGCGAATAAGGCGGTTGATATCATTGGGTTCCCGGGCGCTTTCTTGGTCATGGCGCACATAGGCAATAAACTGATTAATGATGTCGTCCATGTCTTCAATATCGGTGATGATGCCATCTTTTAGATATTGATCTTCTTCCACCATCATTTCAGATGCTAGGCGAATACGAGTCAGTGGTGTGCGTAAATCGTGGGAAATCCCCGCCATCAATAGCGCGCGATCTTGCTCCAACTGCTTCATGCTGTGAGACATTTGATTAAAGGCGTGAGTCACTTCAACGATTTCAGAAGAGCCGCTTAAGGGCAATGGCGCAGGAAATTCCCCTTTTGATACTGTAAAGGCCGCTCGCTGTAGGCGTTTAAGTGGTTTATTAAGACGCCGAGCAAATAACCAGCCTCCAGCGACACTTAAGGCGCCAATAACCAATAAATATAAGGTCAGTGGCGATAAATCATTTTCGTTTAGGCCAGTCAGCGGTACTTTAATCCACACCGAGGTGGCTTGAGGTGGACGGATCCACACTTCTAACTGAGTCCCTTGGGAAAAGCGCACTTCTGCTTCTCCGCCTAAATACTCAGACATTTGTGCAGATAAAAATCCATAGTAGGTCGCACTGTCTACCCCAGCTTCAATGGCGCCTTGTTGGTTATAGACTTTCATCTCATCGTCACGCACTTTGGCGTTTAGGGCATCGACAATGGTGAGGTGTTCACGGCTGATCTCTACGCCATCAATAAATAATAAGTTGATTTGCCGTGCGATCAGTTGATTGATTTGTTCGTAACTGGGTTTAATGAAATAAACCGTCACCGATAAGTAAGACACCAGCTGATTAATCAGTAGCAAGCTACCAATTAATAGTACGGTTTGACTGAATGAATTACGTGGCAGGAAACGCTGCCACCATTTCAGTTTTATGGCTTGAGCTTGGCTAATAAGGCTTAACCTCGAGCGGTGCCGTCAGGCACGAACACATAACCTAAACCCCAAACCGTTTGGATATAGCGGGGATTAGCAGCATCGACTTCAATTAAGCGGCGCAGACGGGATACTTGTACGTCAATTGAGCGCTCAAGTGCAGAGTAGTCACGGCCACGGGCAAGGTTCATTAGTTTGTCCCGCGATAGTGGCTCCCTAGGGTGTGAAACCAACACTTTTAATACCGCAAACTCGCCACTGGTTAAGGCAATGCTTTTATCTTCATGAAACATCTCACGAGTGGCGAGGTTAAGGGAAAACTCACCAAAGCTAATGACTTCTTCTTGTTGCGCTGGCGCACCTGGTGCTTCAGCCGTTTGACGGCGCATAACGGCTTTAATACGTGCGAGCAATTCCCGCGGATTAAACGGCTTAGGTAAGTAATCATCAGCGCCAAGCTCTAGACCAATAATACGGTCAACTTCGTCGCCTTTGGCGGTCAGCATAATAATAGGAATGGGATTTTCTTGTTGGCGTAAGCGGCGACAAATCGATAATCCATCTTCACCGGGAAGCATTAAATCTAACACTAACAGGTGGAAGTTTTCTCGCTCTAATAAGCGGTCCATTTGCTCGGCATTTGCTGCACTGCGAACTTGGTAACCTTGCTCCAGCAGATAACGTTCCAATAATGATCTGAGTCGCATGTCATCATCGACAACGAGAATTTTAGATGTTTCTTGGCCCATGACATATCCTTTGGCTAAATTTCGGCACTAAATACAGTTATTAAGCTAAATATAGCGACTTTATAAGAGTGCAAACAAGCGCTGGATGAATTGTTTGCTAATTGTGAGGGGTAATATGATCAATAACAAGGATTAAGTCTATGAAAAAAAGTGATTTTAATGGCATTAAATTGATTAAGGGAAATTGTAACTAAATCAGTTTTTACGCAATAAGGTTGAACAGGAGTCAATCACGCCATCATCATTACTGTCCAATAAAAAAATAAGCTGGTTATCGTGCAGCTTAATATTAAACGCGGCAGCGGCGATATCATTTAAGCGGTTAAAGCCGATTTGTTGGTTATCATCGTATTCAGCTTGAAAGTAGACTTCGCCTGAGTCCATTTGGTGTTGATATTGACCCCACTCCATGCCGGTATTTTCATCATCATGATCCAAGTTGATTTGTAATTGCACATACAAGCCATTATTGAGCATCAATACCGCAAATAAATCATCGAACTCCTGATTGTACCAATAACCTTCAATACTTTGAGCCTGCAGCTGATGATATTCAATAATGACATCAATTGAGCTGTCGCTTTGGGAGTCCATATTGAGCTGTAAGCGCTCGGCACTGGCACTGGCATTGATATAGACATGGCTTTTACTACGGTCAGTGAGTAATGTTATCAAGCCTTCTGCAGGATTATTACTGAAGGTGGGGTTAAAACTAATGATCAGCGGTAAGTCAGCAAAGTTGCTGCTTTCAGATAAGGTATAACTGCCCCATTCGGCAAAGCTATTTTCAGGCTGGAGTAGGTCAAGCCCCAGTTGCAGGTAGGAGCCGTCTTCATTGATTTGTAATAGCTCAATGTAATCTGTTTGCTGATTGAGCCAGTTACCGACAATATTTTGCGGTACATAGCTCAGCGCCATTAGCTTAAAGCTAACAACAAGCAGTCCAACAGCCCAAAAGATTTTACTGTACATAAAAAATCCTTTTATTCATCTTATTCAAAGCTCGCTTCCATGCAGGTATTAGGGGGAGAATGGACTTTTGCTTGAAAGCTCAGCGATTTGGCTATAGACAGTACTATTATCAGCGCTTGAACCAAGATTAAAAACTAAGCGCTAAAGCACTATATATCGTTAAGGCCAGCTAAATAAATACAACTTTAAGTCTAGTTAAATATATCTATAGGGCAAATTTTAGTCGCTAAAACAGCCTTAAACTGCATGCTTTGCAGTGCAAAATTCTACTTTTGTTTGAGGCTTTGAGGTTTTCTATTAGCTAAACGGTGTAGGATATTTTATTGATATACCAATCTTGGGGGCCATTGGGGGTGGGAACAACGGCATCATCATCGACTTCTTTTTTCAATAATGCTCGTGCCATGGGTGAATCAATGGAGATATAGCCCTTGGCATCGCCGTAAATTTCATCGGGGCCGACAATACGAAATGCCAAGGTGTCGCCAGCATCATTCTCAATCTCGACCCAAGCGCCAAAGAACACTTTACCTTCTTGCTCAGGGGCATATTCAACCACTTTTAAGTTTTCGATACGCTTACGTAAAAACCGCACTCGGCCATCAATTTGTCGTAATAAACGTTTATTCTCTTTGTAGTCAGCGTTTTCGGAGCGGTCACCAAGGCTCGCCGCCCAAGTCACTTTTTTGGTGATCTCAGGGCGATATTCACGCCATAAATAGTTCAGCTCAGTTTTGAGTTTGGTCATCCCTTCAGGGGTGATGAGGTTGGTTTTCACGTAGTTAGCCTTAATAACGAATTCAGTGATTATCGCTTTAATAACAGCGCGTTAATAACAGCGCGTCGATAGCGGCGTATTGAGAACATGGCCGACATCATAAACTCAATATACTGTGATTTGATGCTATCGCCAATCACATAAAGCCGTGCGAATAGAATGGACTTAATTGGTGATGATTTTTAGCGCACATTTTAACGTTAGCATTATCAACTCAGATGAGTTACTTAAGGTCATTTATAACGTTAGTCATATGGCCAATAAAGAAAACTAATATCGCTTACCCATGTTGCCCTTGGGTTTATTAGTCGAGGAGGTTATTGGCTGTCCACCTAAAAGCATATTGGGGGAGGTAATGTGTGCTGAAGGCAATGAAGAGATATTTACTTCAGTGCCGTATTTGCTTCTTAACTCATGGATCAAGCCGAAGTCTAATGCGCCTTTTGGACAGGCATCGACGCACAAAGGTAGGCTCTGTTGCTCGATTAGCTCGAAGCAACCGTCGCACTTCACCATCACTTTACGTGTTGGGTCGAGTTGGGGCGCTTCATAAGGGCAAGCACGGGCGCAAGAACCGCATCCAACACATGTCTCTTGAGCAACATGAACTAAGCCATCTTTGGCACGTTTATGCATCGCCCCTGTTGGGCAGGCCAATACGCATACTGGTTCGCTACAATGGTTGCAGGATACTGATAAATAATAGGTCGAGATATTGGGTTGTTTTGATAATGCCGTAGGAATGCGTTCATCGCCATATTTATAGACCCGTCGAGTGCTGACGGATTTTTCCACATCAAATTTTTTATTACACACGCGATGACATTTTCTACAGCCAACACATTTACGTGTATCAAAATAGAATCCATATTGGGTAATTTCTGCAGTCATAGGCTTGTTGATAATACCAGTTATAGCGCGGATAAAGAGTAATTAACGTGATGCTGTATTAGCTATGCTACATGGAAATGTGGTGATTTTTTGGGTTTTATTCTATGACCCTACTTAGGTCACATTAAATACGATTATTTATGCTAAAAAAGCTAGCCAAGTATCAATATACTTGGCTAGCTAATTGGCTTTATGACGTCTTAAACTTCAGAGAAGTTGACGATTTCACCATCACGACCGCCATTCACATTCGCTTTAATAATCAAGTTCGGCGATGTAATGCTTTCTGGTGGTAAAGGTGCAATGTGGCCATCACCATTACCATATTTAGCGCGGAGGTTGTCCATGGTGTCAAAGTCCATTGCACGTAACGGGCAAGAGTCAATACACATTGGATTTTTACCTTCAGCTAGACGCTCATAACAACCATCACACTTGGTCATTACTTTACGTTCTTGGTCTAGTTGTGGCGCATCATATGGACATGCTCTAGCGCAGCTATTACAGCCAATACATAAATCAGTTGCCACGTGCACTAAGCCATCTTCACGACGTTTGTGCATTGCCCCTGTTGGACAAGCTTTTACACAAACAGGCTCAGAGCAGTGATTACAGCCAATTGAGGTGTAATAAGTGAATACGTTTTGCTCTAGGCTACCGTTTTGGTTTTCAACCCATTGTCCGCCGCCATATTCATATACACGGCGCCAGTTGATACCGACTGGTAAGTCTTTTCTATCTTTACAAGATACTTGGCACGCTTTGCAACCAGTACACTTAGCAGTGTCGAGATAAAAACCATATTGGATATTAGTGGTCATTGTTATTTACTCCATTAAGCTGTTGCAATTTGTACACGGTTGGTATGTTGTGGGTTACCTTTAGTCACCGGAGTTGGGTGATACTTAGTTAACGTATTAATGCAGCCCCCAATATCGATGATGTGACCTGAGTTACCAATACGGCCTGCAGGATCTGGGGTATACCAAGCGCCTTGACCAACCATTGCCACACCTGGTGCCACACGTGGTGTGACACGAACAGGCAATTCAATTGTGCCGCGATCATTCCATACTTGTGCTTTTGCCCCTTGGGTAATACCTCTGGCATTGGCATCTTTTGGGTTCATCCATACTGCATCTTCAACCGCTTCACGTAACCAAGGTACGTTGTGGTAGCTTGAGTGAGTACGGCCTTTAGTATGGAAACCACATAGCTGTAATGGGTAATCTTTCGCTGCTTCTTCATCTTCGAAGCCATCCCATGTCACTACATATTTTGGTAGCGGAGTAATTTCATCGCCATCAAGTAAGGTCCAAGTAGCGGCTTTTTTAGCTAAAGACACTGAGTAGATTTCAATTTTGCCACTGATGGTAGGTCTTGGTGCTGCAGCAGGATTAGCTACATAGTCTTTTAAGGCAACAACAGTGTTAGCCATATACTTTCTGAATAAGCCCACTTCTTGCGCTTCGCCATAGGTAGCTGGCATATCAACATCAGTATTTGCAGCGCGGGTACCAGCGTAAATCTCTTCACACCAATCACGGCCTGTTTTACCTTCAGTATATTCGCCGCCTTTACCCATTTTGTCTGCAATACCAGCACAGATGTCATACATTGATTTTGCATCACCTAGCGGGTTAAGCGATGAACTCATCATGGTTGCATAAGCCATTTGACCTGATGCATAGCTGTCATCGGCAAGATCTTCTGACTCAAGCCAAGTGGTATCAGGCAGAATAATATCGGCGTATCGAGCTGAAGGCGTCATCCAGCAATCACAAACAACAATCAGCTCACATTTACTCTCATCAGCGAGGATTTCAGCGGTGCCGTTACTATCAGAGTGTTGGTTGATCAAGATGTTACTTGAAGTATTAATGATCACTTTGATGTTGCTGTTTAACTTGGCACTGTTGTTGTCTTCGATTTCATTTAAGGCGTTGCTAGCGTAACGAACGCCGTCAGTGGTGCCAGTAAATTCTTCACCACGGACAATGGCATCAGACCAAGAGAAACAAGGAATGGTAATATCAACTGGGTTGTTACCAGCTGGCAAACCACCACCAAGTGGGAACTGGTTGCTTGATGGCATGGCACCGGTGCTAACACCCGCTTGGCCGAGTTTACCCGTCATAATAGAAAGCATATAAACTGCGCGAGTATTTTGGTCACCGTTAGCATGACGGCTGACACCTGCGCCGGCAGAGATGTATGGAGCTTTAGCATTCATTAACTTGGTTGCAAGTTCACGAATGTTGTCAGCGGTAACACCACAAATCTTTTCAGCCCACTCAGGGGTGCGAGCGCCTTGTCCAAGGTATTTACCCATACCCATGATGTAGTCATGGTAGTTGTCTTCAGGGTTAATATATTGTGCGTGCTCACGCTTGTTTTGGTCTTGTTCAACTTCTAGTTCGGCTTTTAGTCGCTCAAGTGACGCTTTGCTATAACCAACACAATGGCTTTCTAAGAAAGCTGCAGAGTTATCGTTAACCCAGCCAGTATCAATCATGTGGTGAATAACGGCTTCAGCAAGCGCTGCATCAGTACCCGGACGAACAGCTAACCACTTGTGTTCATTACCACGCATTGAGTCGGTATAGCGCGGCTCAACCATATACACTTCGATACTATGTTTGTTATTTTCAAGCGCTTTAATGAAGTCATAGCCTTCACCAGAACCTGATTGACGAATTTCGTTTGGATTAAAACCAAAACCAATGAATAAATCACTGTTTTCGATTTCAGCCAAACTTGAACCACCAATCGAGTCCCATTTGTCGCCATAAGTGGCCATTGCCGCCATGTAAACTTGCGACCATGAATAATCCCAATGATGGTTTAAGAATCCACCATTTAGGTTAAGTAATCGACCCCAAGTGGCAGCATTGTTTGCAAAACCGTAGTAGGCGCCAGTTCCATAGTTAAAGTAGATTGACTCGTTGCCATGTGTACTTGCTGTTTCTTGTAGTTTCGCTGCAATTTCTGCGTAAGCATCGTCCCATGAGATAGGTACAAACTTACCTTCGCCACGTTTGCCAATACGCTTCATTGGGGTTTTTAAACGATCCGGCGCATAGGTGCGTTGCTTTAAAGAGCGGCCACGGGCGCAGGCACGGATTTGGTGGTTAACCCCGTATTCGTCAGTGGTTTCGTGATCAGCTTCAATGCGGGTAATGACTCCATCACGGCTAAATACTTTAATTGGGCAGTTTGAGCCACAGTTAACCAAGCAGGCAGACCAATTCATTTGCTCATCAGCCACAGGTGGCGGAGTTGGGGTGACATTGGCATCATCTGAACTGGTTTTACAACCGGTTACCGTTGCTGCACAGCCAAGTGCTGCACTCGCTTTTAAAAAACTTCTACGTTCCATTGATATATCCTCTCGTAGCATTAACGATGCGTCTTAGCGCAATTGGTAGGTAAACGACAACATCACTTGGTGCGCGTTGTAGTTATGGTTGATATCGCCCAGAGTAATCATCCCCGGAATATCATTGACCCCTACGTTGGCTGCATCGGTATCGAAATAGCGTTCATAGCGGTAAGTTAATTTCAGTGCCATTTGCTCGCTCAAGGCGTAATCGGCGTACATACTGGCACTGTGGTTGTATGAGTAATAATCCCCATACGGATTCATGGTTTCGGCGGTGACATCAGTGTTACTGACAGAGTTACTAAATAAGTAATCCACCCCTAAGGTGAGCTTGTCTTGCATTAAACCGCTATAGCTTGCGCCTGCGCCTAAGTTGATAAATTCATCTTCAATATCAGCCATCCAATCAGCTGCGCCAAAGCTTTGGCTGCCTGCTTGATTGGAGTTAATCCATTGCTGTCCAGCAAACACGTAACCATCAACATGCTGATTAAAGGCGATGTTAAGGTTAGCGTCATAACCGTAATCTTCTGATTCAGTCAGGCCGATTTGGGTATCGTCATACTCGTCTTGGGCATAACGGCTGCTGATATCCAGACTCATCCAGTTGATAGGGCTGTAGTTCACCTTTAATTCAACGGCGTTGCGGGTGCGGTCAGCTAAGTAGTACTTGCGCAGTAGGGCGTTATTTTCAGATGAGGTCAGCTCATTGGCTTCATAGTCAGAGCCACTGCGATTAGCGTGCTCGGCTTTAAGGTTAAAATTAACCTTGTCTAAGGCGCGGACATTGAATTTTAGCCATAGGTTGTCGTCATTTGTTTGCTCGCGGTCACTGAAGGTACGCTCCACTTCTTTGCGGTCGTAACCTGCTTGTAAGCGGTAGCCACTGGCGATGCGGTAACTGGCATTGACTTTATAGGTGTTACGTTCAATATCTTGCGGGGTATTTTGTCTAAAGGCCCCGGTTAAGCTATTGAAGTTGTATTGGGCAAATTCAGCGGTTGAGCTTTTATTATCACGCTTACTGTAATCAACGCTGCCGCCTAAACGTAAACGGTTAGTGAGCATCGAGGTCAGCGCAAAACGACCATCAAGGGTGTCAATTTGACCATCCCAGTTTTGCAACGGGTTGCCGGTCATTTGAATGAGATTGTCATCCTGAATCATTCGTCCAGTGACGATGCGGCCATTCATGACGGTGCGATTGAGCTGGTACTGACCTGATAACGCCACCTGATGGGCTTGGTTATCTGGGGCTGCTGAGTACACATCATTGGCGTAAGGCAGGCTTAAGTGGTCGATATTATTTTCATAATAACTGCCAAAGTAGCTCAACTCAGTGAGCCAGTTTTCACCAGATAAGTTCACCCCAGCATCTAACTGCTTAGTGCGAGAATCGGTGGGTAAGCCGAAGTTAATCGGGCTTGGTGATACCAGGCTGGCTGATTTATGGCCGGTTTTATCTTCTTGGCTGTATTTCACAAAGGCGCCATAGAAGTCTTGACCGTACTCCATGCCGAGGGCCACTTTTTCGCGGCGCTGAGCTAAGTCGAAGCTGTTGATGGCATCAGATGGGGTTAACATGCCATCGTTGTGCCATAGACTACTTTCTACATCACCGGCTTTATAGGTTTTAATCGCATCATAATCGAGGCTAAATTCATACAAGCCCGCTTTACCGCCAGACACGTGAGCAAAGCCATTATCCATGCCTAGCTGATGGGCTTGGATACGGGCTTGATAACCTGACTCACTGTTAAAGCGCACATCACCACTGACGGCAGCAATGCCGCCATCTTTGGCAGTGCCTAAGGCATTACCAGCGTGAATATCGCCGATGTCGTTATACCCGGCAGCAACACTGACTTCACCGCTATAACCGACTAGGTTAGTGCAGCGTTTACATTCATATTTATGGGTATTAACCGCGGCGGTATTGGCGTTGCCAACCCCGAAGTTCGCTGCCATGCCAGAGGTCGATACCGCCAGCAGTGACAGGGTAATAAGATTCAATTTAAATGACATAATCTTGCTCTCCATTAGCGTTGCAGCAGACTGCCAGCTGGGTGATTAGAACCATGAATTTGGCTATGACAGTTAAGGCAACTTTTTCCACCACCAAAGGCATCCATTCCCGGCTCTGTTACAACGCGAGAGGCGTGACCATCTGCGGCATGACATTGCTGACATAACTGCGGTGCGCGGTTATCAAGCATATTGTCGTTGACGCTGCCGTGGGGGTTATGACATGAGACACAGCTTTCGGTGACTGGCGCGTGTTCCCATAGGAAGGGGCCACGTTTTTCAGCGTGACAGCTATAACAGGTGTCATTAACGGTTGGTTTAACTAAGGCGTTTTCACTCATTGAACCGTGGGGAGCATGACAATCAATACAGGTCATTTGGTCCCATTTCATTGGGTGTGATGAGCGCTTGTTCATGTCGGATTTTTCTTGGGTGTGACATGAAGTACAAGTGTCATTAACCGACAGTTTATCTAATGCAGGATCTGTGGCTGCGTGAATGGTGTGACAATCGCTACAGGCAATTTCTTCAAGATTATGGGTGCTGGTATGCCACGCCATTTGCTCAGGGTCGTTATGGCAACCTTGGCAAACGGTATTTTGGGTTGGGGCAGACAATTTGCTGTCTTTACCAAAAGCAATCATCGGCTCTTTACCGCCGCGATTATGCTGGCCTTGTGGGCCATGACAGGCTTCGCACTGTAACCCTGCCATCGGTGATTGACTGTTATTACCTTGACCGTGTACGCCGTCAAATATGTCCATGACGGTTTCATTTTTACGGTGACAGGTTAGGCAGTTGTCGGCGCCTTTAGGGGAGTAGTTGCCTTCAGCGAACTTCTCAACTAACTGTTGTTCTAATTGTGTTGAACTGAGGTCATCCCATGGGGTGGCATTAGCTGTTAAAACGCTGCCACCAAATAACAACAAGGTCAATAATCTGGAATAACATTTACTATGTTTCATCGTGGCACCTTAATAATTTTAACCAATCTACACATACCAGTAACTAAATATATTTTACTTTTTACCTGTGTATATTTCGCCTTTTATCGTTTTCTAAAAAAAACATTGTTTGAACTCGGTCACAAACAATTTAAATGTAAAAGCAAAAAATAATGGTTGTTTTATAGTATTCACAGGAGGTGTCTATGATTAAATTTTTAGTAAGACCAGCTTTAACAGCTAAAGCAATCTTAAATTATTGCCAAGATAATAATGTTATATTGCCAGAAGAGTTTGATGTAATAAGAAGTTTGTCTGATGATGATTTAATCAGTAGCAGTGCTCCCATTAAAATGTTGGAATGTATTGAGCAACAAACAAATAACGCAGAGTTTTTTAGCGAACTAATGAAAGTATGCACAGACACTTGGCTGCAAGCATTTTATCGAATGGCACCCCCGAGAAATGATGCCGATATGGCTTCTCAGCTGGTTGATTTTTATGAAAATATTCATGGGATGAGAATTAATCACAATTGGAGTTTAGTGGAAACGAATGAGACAGTTAGTTTAGTCTCTAAGTCTGCTTTACATGGGAAATTTAATGACTTATTGCTTTATAGTTTTTTAATTAAAATGATGAGTCAGCCAAATATTTCTGCCACAGGAACGATAACAGCAGAGTTCAGTTTAAAGAGTGAAGAGTATTTAAAGTATTTAGATTTTCCTGTTGATACAAAATTCGGCACGAATGATACAAATGTGGGTAAGTTTGTGTTTTCTGTTTCTAAGTTGTGTGATAGTAAAGTTTATAATCCGATGTTTCTAAGTAAAAGAATTACTGATTATGATTTGCTTATAGCGGCAAGTAATATGATCCCAATTAATAAGCTTAATATTTCTTCTTTGGCATTTATATTAGGTATTTCACCACGTTCATTAACAAAAGTGGTTGAAGAAATGGGAATATCACTTAAGACATTAATTAATAATGTTAAATATAAAAAAGCGCGCAGATTATTAGAAATGAATAATGGCAATATTAAGCTGACCGCGTGTGATTGTGGTTTTACCGATCAGGGCAGATTAACTAAAATCTTTAATCAAACTATGGGCATTTCCCCAAGTGAATTCTTGCTTACTAAATAATACCTTAGCTGCCGATGAGTGACTGGTGAATCCGTTAGTTATTCACCAGTGGAGCCGCATTTGCTACAGTCCTAATCACTTCAACTAGTATCACTTCAACTACTATCGTTTCAACTACTATCGCAGTTAACATTTACCCATATTATATTGCTGTTTACGCTGTTGCTTGCGCTCAGATTCTAAACGCGCCATGGCGGTTAACACTCGTTGGCTGTTGTCTTGTAGGTTTGAGTTGGCGTATTGCGCATCATCTCTAATGGTTTGTGCATAATGCACTGCCAACGACATAATTAACTGCTCAGGTTGTGTCAGCAGTTTATGTTCCAGCTCCTTAATAAACATCAATAAAAAGCACTGAAACAAGGTATCAAAAACCTGCTCCATATCCATGCTGTAATGTTCATTTTTAGGCTTGGGCGGTAATTCGATCATCGCGGCGATGAGGCTGCACACTGTCGAGCAAGGCGTTGCGCCGACAAATAACTCACCAATGGCCTTATCTTGGGCAAAGTACAATTGTAATTGCTGGGCAAAGTCTGCTTTGTTCCACTGCTGGGCGACGGATCGAATGACACTCATAAGCTTTTCCTACTAGCGAAATAAACGCATTGGCATTGGGATGATATTTAATGTCTTAGCTAATACGTTTTCAAAATCGCTTGCTAGTAGGGCGATACCTTTATAGAAATCGGTTTCAGCATGTTTTATAGCGAGTTCGTGACAGCGACCTGACCATGGCAACATGTGTTGTTGCAATAACACCATAAGCGCTTCTTTAGCTGGCTTATTGTCTGGCTCATCAATTAATTGCTGCAGTAATTGATCGATAACCGCATAGAACAAAGCGATATGGTCTACGGGTTGGTTAAATTTCAACTCGAAGCTAATGCCTAATTGCTTGTAAAAGTTCATTAGGCTAATGGTCGAGTCGTCATTGAGGATTTGTTGCTCGCCTAGGTAAGTTGAGCCCCAAGGCATAGCATTAGGCTCACCGGGACCAAAATAGAGCTGGCCGTAATCAAGCTTAATGTCGTTGATTTGTTCAGGGTGCCATTGTGAGAAGAATTGGCCTAATAATGACTTACCTTGCTTATTGGCCTCAGAGTCTTGTAGTGCAGGCCAAGTCAGGTTTAATTGATTGCTGACAAAATACTGGATTGAATCCTCGGTTGGATAGTCCAATAAAACGTTATGCAGTAAACGTGCAATAGCTTGTAGCTCTAAGTAAGCATCATGAGTAGTCGCGTCTGTCATTATTTCATTCCTGTTAAAAGGCGCCCCGAAGGGCGCCATTATTTAGTTATACTTCTGCAAAATTGAGAATGTCACCTTGTTGGCCGCCATTTCTATTCGCTTTTATTATTAAATTAGGTGAAGTAATACCTTCTGGTGGTAGGGGTGCGATATGGGCATCACCATTACCATATTTAGCTTTAATGTTTTCAACGGTATCAAAGTCCATTGCGCGCATTGGACAAGAGTCAACACACATAGGCTTACGGCCTTCTGCTAGTCGGTCGTAACAGCCATCACACTTGGTCATCACTTTACGTTCTTGGTCTAATTGCGGTGCATCATATGGACAAGCTTTGGCGCAGCTACTGCAGCCAATGCATAAGTCAGTTGCCACATGGACTAAGCCGTCTTCACGACGTTTATGCATCGCACCCGTAGGACACGCCTTAACACAAACAGGCTCACTACAATGGTTACAGCCAATTGACACATAGTAGCTAAACACATTTTGCTCAAAAGAGCCTGTGCTTGGGTCTACATTCCAGCTGCCACCGCCGTATTCATAAACACGACGCCAATTAACGCCATTTAATGCAGGTACACCGCCTTCTGTTGGCTTATCGCCTTCGCGAATAATGCCACTTTGACGGTCTTTACAAGAAATATGGCAGGCTTTACAACCTGTACATTTAGTCGTATCAAGGTAGAAACTGTATTGAGTTGATTCGGTCATGGTAGCCTCCATTAAATAGCTTTACGAATTTGAACACGGTTTGTGTGCTGTGGGTTGCCTTTTGCAACTGGGCTTGGTGCATATTTAGTCAGCGAGTTAATCGCGCCGCCAATATCAATCACTTTACCAGTTGAACCTGTACGACCATTTGGATCGGGAGAGAACCAAGCGCCTTGACCTAAAGCCACAATGCCAGGAGCAACACGTGGAGTGATACGTACTACCACTTCAATTGAGCCGCGTTCGTTATACATTTCGATTTTGTCACCAGAAGCCACACCGTATTCTTGGGCATCAATGGCATTAATCCATACCGCATCTTCTACCGCTTCACGTAACCAAGGTACGTTGTGATAGCTTGAGTGAGTACGACCTTTAGTGTGATAACCCGCTAATTGCAGTGGGTAATCTTCTTTAGTGTCTTCATCTTCGTAACCGTCCCAAGTCACTGTGTACTGTGGTAGTGGTGTGATGATGTCGCCTTTGTACTTGTCTTGTTCCCAGTTCGCTGCGCGCCAAGCAAGTTCAGCTGAATAGATTTCAATTTTGCCTGATGGCGTTGATAGTGCTTCGCCGCCATTGACGAAGCTTTCTAGTGCCACGTGACGATTATGAGTGTTGTTACGGAATAAACCGATGTCCTGTGCTTCTTTGTACGTTGCTGGGAAGGCTGGTTTGATATCTGCGTTACCGGCATTTGCTTTCGTTTGCTGATAAAGCTCTTCTAACCAATCATCTTCAGTTTTGCCTTCGGTAAATTCGGCGCCAACACCCATAGCATCAGCAATCATTGCTGATACTTGGTACATTGACTTACAGTCCCAAATTGGGTCTACAGCTGCTTTCATTGCAGTAATATAGTCAAGCGAACCAGATGCATATGAGTCATTAACTAAGTCATTTGATTCTAACCAAGAGGTATCAGGAATGATGATGTCGGCAAATTTAGCACCAGGCGTCATCCAACAGTCACAAGAGACAATTAATTCAACGCCGCTTTCATCTTTTAAGATTTCAGCCGTACCATTAATGTCTGCGTGTTGGTTCAGTAGTGAACTGTCAGATGCAGAGATGATCACTTTGATGTTGTTTCCAAGTGGGGTATCTAAACCGTCAGTACCGGTAACACCATGAGTACGAGCCGTCATGGTTTCACCATTGTGAATCGCTTCAGACCAGCAGAAGAATGAAATCTGTTCTTTAACTGGGTTAGCGCCAGTTGGGATCCCTGCACGGTATGCGCTTGTCATGTTTGGTAGCTCACCGTTTGATGAGCCCTCAACACCTAACTTACCAGCTAATACGCTAAGCATATAAATGGCGCGGACTGATTGCTCACCATTTGCCTGACGGTTAACGCCAGCGCCTGCAACTATGTAGGGTTTTTGGGCTGCCATTAAATCGTCAGCAAGCTGTTTTATTTTAGCTGCTGGAATACCAGTAATAGATTGGGCCCATTCTGGAGTGCGCGGGGCGCGATCGCTGTAGATACCCTGCGCCATGATGTAATCATAGTAGTTATCTTCAGAGTTCATATGCTGGGCATATTCAATTTTAGTGGCATCGCCGCTGGTTTCAAACGCTAGCTTTTGAGCAAGAATCGACGCTGCATCATAACCAACAGTATGGTTATTAATGAAGTCGATACTATTGCGCTCAACCCAACCTGAGCTGATCATGATGTATGCCATTGCTTCAGCAAGCGCAGCATCTGTTCCTGGACGGATCGGCAACCAAGTGCTTTCTTTACCTAACATTGAGTCGGTATAACGCGGGTCAATTAAGGTTACTTTTAGGCCGTTGTTACGTTGCAGTGCATTAAGATAATCATAACCTTCACCTGAACCTGATTGACGGATTTCACTTGGGTTATAAGCAAAACCTAATAAGAAGTCACTTTGATCTAAGGTTACTGTTGAAGAACCAGCAGTACTGCTAGTACCAAAGGTATGCTTAGCCGCTTCAATTTGCTGCGCCCAAGAGTAGTTACCGTAGTAGCTTAAGCAGCCGCCAACTAAGTTGAATAGACGGTTAAAGCAGGCGTTTGATGCAAAACCGTAATAAGCACCTGAACCGTAACTTCTAAAGATAGACTTGTTACCATGCTCAGCAATGGTTTTGTTTAGCTGGGTAGCAATAGTTGATGCTGCTTCTTCCCAAGTAATAGGAATAAATTTGCCTTCACCACGCTCGCCAATACGCTTCATTGGGGTTTTTAAGCGGTCAGTTGCATAGGTACGTTGACGTAATGAACGACCACGGGCACAGGCGCGGATTTGATGTAGGCCGTATTCATCTTCTACTTCATGATCCGCTTCAACGCGAGTAATGATGCCGTCTTGACTAAATACTTTTACTGGGCAGTTTGAACCACAGTTTACTAAGCATGCTGACCAAGTTAAGGTCTCATCAACAGGTACTTCTGGTGGTAGTGGCTCGGCATCTTTTGAGCTGGTGTTACAGCCGGTTACTGTTGCAGCGCAACCTAAAGCCGCACTCATTTTCAAGAAACTTCTGCGTTCCATTATTAAATCCTCTTACTAAAATTTTTTCAGCGCGTTGGTAACGACTACAGCAGATAGCTGAAATTCAGCATGATCTGATGGGCGTTATAATTGTGATTAAGCTCGCCTAGCGTCACCATTCCAGGGACTTCATTTGGCGATATTTGAGCATCATCGGTGTCGTAATAGCGTTCGTAGCGGTACGTCAGCTTTAAGGCCATGTCGTCACTTAAGGCGTAGTTGGCATATAAGCTGGCGCTATGGTTATAAGAATAATAATCACCGTATGGCGTGGTGCCATCACTGGTAACGTAGGTATCACTGCTTGAGTTACTGAATAGGTAATCAGCCCCTAAAGTCAGTTGATCCTGCATTAATCCGCCGTAGCTCACGCCGGCGCCCATATTGATAAATTTGTCTTCAATATCGGCGTACCAATCAGGGTCGCTATAATTTTGGCTGCCAGCTTGAGCTGAATTAATCCACTGTTGTCCGGCAAAACCATAAGCTGATAATTGCTTGCTAAGTTGTAGGTTTACATTGATGTCGTAACCGTAATCTTCTGATTCCGTTAAGCCGATAACAGTATCCTCATAGTCATCTATGGCGTAGCGTCCAGTGAAGTCGATGCTTAACCAATCAAGTGGGCTGTGATTAACGCGCAACTCGATGTCGTTACGGGTTCTATCTGCAAGATAGTACTTACGCATTAGGCTGTTATCTTCAGATGACGTTAGCTCATTGGTTAAATACTCAGAACCGCCGCGATTGCTGTGGCTGGCTTTAACATTAATATTGACGTTATCAATGGCGCGAATACTGAACTTGGCCCATAGGTTGTCTTCGTTAGTTTGTTCGCGGTCGCTGTAAGTACGTTCAACATCTTTGCGATCGTAACCTGCTTGAAGGCGATAACCACTGCTGATGCGATAACTGGCATTCACTTTATAGCTTGAGCGTTCGACATCAGTGGCGACGTTTTCTTTGAAGCTGCCACTTAAGCTATTAAAGTCGTATTGCTGGAATTCAAATACCGAGCTGTTGTTTTCACGGTTGCTGTAGTCATAACTGGCACCCAGACGTAAACGGTTGCTCAACATTGAGGTGATATTGAAGCTCGCATCAGTGGTGTCGATTTCGCCATCCCAGTTTTGGATTGGGTTTCCCGCCACTTGAATCAAGTCATCATCTTGGATCATGCGGCCAACAATAAAGCGCCCTGACATCACAGTGCGATTTAATTGATATTGGCCCGACAGTGATACTTGATGGGCTTCATTGTCTGGGGTTGCAGCATACAAGTCGTATGAATACGGTAAGCTCAGATCGTTAACATTATTTTTGTACTGGCTACCAAAGTAGCTCAGCTCAGTTAACCAGTTGTCGCCAGTAAGCGCGGCGCCTGCGGTAAATGAATCAGTGGTTGAGTCGACAACTAAACCAATATTTACTGGGCTTGGGGTAACAATGCTACTGCTCTTGTAACCGCTTTTATCTTCGGTTTCATAACGCAGGTAGCCTTGATAAAAATCTTGCTTAACTTTGGCACCAAAGCCCATTTTTTCACGTTGCTGTGATAGCTCAAAGGTGTATGGCTCGTCACTTGGCACCATCATGCCATCGTCATAGTAAAGCTGACTTTGAGCATCACCTGATTGATAGGTGGTCAATAATTGGTAATCGGCATCAACTGAGAATAATCCAGCTTTACCGACGCTGACATTCGCTGAGCTGTTTTCAAACCCCAGTTGGTTAGCTTGAATGCTCGCTTGATAGCCGCTATCGCCTTGGTAGTTCACATCACCGCTAACGGCAGTAACAAAACCGTCTTGATCAGTACCAAAGGCATTAGCAGCATGAACATCATCACTGCTAATGTAACCCGCGGCAACACTGATACTGCCGTTATAGCCAGTGTTAGCTTCACAGCGCTGACATTGATATTTTTGCTGATCAACATTAGCGGTATTGGCTTTACCTACCGCAAAGTCAGCCGCCATAGCGGGGGCTGAGGCAATCACTAATGAGGCGGTAATAAAATTAAGTTTAAAATTCATTGTTGTTGTCCTCATTTAGCGTTGCAGCAAGCTGCCAGCAGGGTGGTTAGAACCATGAATTTGGCTGTGGCAATTTAAACAACTTTTGCCGCCGCCAAAGGCATCCATTCCTGGTTGTGGTACTACGCGGCTGGCATGGCCATCATCGGCATGGCATTGCTGACAAAGCTGCGGAGCACGGTTGTTGAGCATAGATTCGTTAACGCTGCCGTGTGGGTTATGACAAGTGACGCAGTTTTCAGTCACTGGAGCATGTTCCCATAACACTGGGCCGCGCATTTCTGCATGACAGCTATAACAAGTGTCATTAATAGAAGGTTTATTTAACGCGCTTTCAGTCATAGAACCATGGGGAGAATGACAGTCAACACAGGTCATTTGATCCCATTTTAGTGGATGAGATGAGCGCTTATTCATGTCAGCTTTTTCTTGGCTGTGACAACTAGTGCAGGTATCGTTAACGGTTAGTTTGTCTAGGGCAGGATCTTTAGCTGCGTGGATGTTATGGCAATCAGCACAGGCAACTTCTTCAAGATTATGGGTGCTGTTATGCCATGCCATTTGTTTTGGATCGTTATGACAGCCCTGACAAACGGTATTTTGTGCTTGGGTTGATAACTTGCTGTCTTGGCCAAATTGGATCATTGGCTCTTTGCCGCCACGGTTATGGTTACCTTGAGGGCCATGACAAGCTTCGCACTGCAGCCCCGCCATTGGCGAGTCACTATTAGTTAAGTTGCCATGGGCGCCTTTGAAGATATCCATGACTTTGTCATTTTTGCGGTGACACATTAAGCAGTTGTCTGCCCCTTTAGGGGAATACTTACCAGCAGCGAACTTTTCAACTAATTGTTGCTCTAATTGGTCTGCTGGCATGTCATCCCATGGCGCAGAGATAGCACTAAATGAGCATAAACAGAGCGTTATGCTGATATAGGTTATGAATTTACGATACCAGTTCATCAAGTTACCTGACCTTATTAAATCAAACGTTAAAAAGTGTACTAATTAAGAGGGGGTATTCTAGGGATGTGTAGAAATCTAATCGATACAATTGAATTATCAAAAAACGACATATGTGATCCGTGTCAGCATCTTGAGTAGCAAAAACAAATAAAATAACCGCCCAATAAATGTGGATATTATTTAGATGTTTTCAGATGATAAAATATAAGTGCCGGCCAGCTGTTCACACCAAGATTGTGTGTGAATATTGCGAGTTAATTAATTTTCCATTACCTGATGAATATAACCACTTTAAATATCTTGCAGATACAGATTTGATTGGTTTTAATACCATTACTAACTTATTACGTTATATAGAAAATAATTGTGACAATAAGTATTTCTTTATTGATTTAATGCAATATTTTATTCAGCGGATCATCAAGTTTACAGATATCGACTTGTCAGCAGAGGTAAGTGATGCACAAAAGCTGCTGGCATTTACCCAATTTTATAATCAAGTATCAGATCTCAATTGGTGCAATATTGAAACGCAGCACAGTTTAGCTTTAGTGGCTAAACGCTCTCCTCAGGCCATTGCATCTAAGTATGACGACTTGTTTATTTATAGCTGTATTACACATATTTTACGTCATTCATTCAAAGATAAGTTAAATTTAATCATAGAGTTACCATTCGAGCGGTCATTCTATGGTGTTGATGTAGACTTGTTTGATAATGTGACCTTTAACTGTCAGTCAATGTCAGTGATAGTGGCAAAAGATGAACGAGATGTTAACCCGGTAATGGCTGAAAATAAGCTAACACTTTCTAGTAGTGACCGGGTAAAAGCTGCCGCGAATAGCATTCCACCGTCAGCATTAAGTTTACCTAATCTTGCCAATTCAATTGGGGTTTCAGAAAGGGGTTTACAGCGTGAACTTAGAACTGAAAACTGCTGTGTAAAAGACATGATTCAAAATACCAGAATGAATTCTATTATAACTATTTTGAAAAATAATAAAGGTAATATAAAAAAGTCAGCATATGAAAGTGGCTTTAAAGATCTACCAAGTTTTAGCCGATATTTTTCTAAATCAACAGGCTGCACGCCAACTCAATATGTGCGCAATAATATTTGCAACAATCTGTAACCAACATTTAATATAATAAGTTTAATGAGAATGGTTATTAATTAAATTAATCATAAGTAATATTATTAATTAAATTTCGCAGTTTTAGCGGCTGATTTAGCGGTTATTTAACTGTGTGTGGCTTTGCTAACGGCTAAAGTTAGCTTAGATAAATAGCACAAAATCATCGATTGTTCATAAACGTTTGCGGTTGATTATGCTATCTTTGACCTCATTTGTTATTCAAAGCCAAATAGACCTTTTATGCCAAGTATTGCTCAAATAATCGCTCAAGAACTGAATGTTCGTGAGCAACAAGTCTCAGCGACGATTAACTTACTCGATGATGGTTCTACCGTTCCTTTTGTTGCCCGCTACCGTAAAGAAGCCACTGGTGGTTTAGATGATGCGCAACTGCGAACCCTAAATAGTCGCTTAAGCTATTTACGTGAATTAGCCGAGCGCAGACAAGTTATTCTTTCTAGCATTGATACCCAAGGCAAATTAACCCCAGCATTGCAGCAAGCCATAAATGTCGCTGACAGCAAAACCCGCTTAGAAGATTTATACCTTCCTTTTAAACCGAAACGCCGCACTAAAGGTCAAATTGCTATTGAAGCTGGTTTGTTGCCTTTAGCTGACTTTTTACTGGCTAATCGTAGTATTAATCTTGAAGCAAAAGCGGCTGAATTTATCAATGCCGACGCCGGCTTTGGCGATGCGAAAGCGGTTTTAGACGGCGCGCGTTTTATCTTAATGGAACGTTTTGCTGAAGATGCAGATTTACTGCAAAAAGTGCGTAAGCATTTAAGCCAACAGGCAGTGCTTGAAAGCCGCCTAGTTAAAGGTAAAGAAAAAGAAGGCGCAAAATTTCGCGATTACTTTGAGCATACTGAAGCCATTACTAAAGTGCCTTCCCATCGGGCCCTGGCCATGCTTCGCGGCCGCAATGAAGGTTCGCTCAGTTTATCGATGAATGCAGACCCTAAAGCTGAAGTGGCGCAAAGCAGTTATTGCGTGGTGATTATTGCCGATCATTTCAAACTAAAGTTTTCAGACTCGAGTGTCGATCAGTGGCTTAAAACTGTGGTTACCGCCACTTGGCGCATCAAGATTGCGCTGCAAATGGAAACCGAGTTTATTAGCCAAATGCGTGAGCGCGCTGAAGCTGAAGCCATTAATGTGTTTGCCCGTAATTTAGGTGATTTATTAATGGCAGCGCCTGCTGGCGCTAAAGCAACCATGGGCTTAGATCCTGGGCTGCGCACCGGCGTTAAAGTGGCGATTGTCGATAACACCGGTAAGTTTGTGGCCCATACCACTATCTTCCCTCATGCGCCGCAAAACGTGTGGGACAAGTCAATCCGCACTTTAGCGAACCTGATAAAAATGCATAAAGTGGAGATCATCGCCATTGGCAATGGTACCGCCTCACGTGAAACGGATAAATTAGCCGCTGAAGTGATGAGCTTTATGAAAGAGACGCATCCAAGCTTGACCAAGGTGATGGTCAGTGAAGCGGGCGCATCAGTGTACTCAGCATCAGAGCTGGCTTCTGAGGAGTTCCCTAACTTAGATGTATCGATCCGCGGCGCAGTATCGATTGCCCGTCGACTACAAGATCCATTAGCTGAACTCGTTAAAATTGAGCCAAAATCCATTGGCGTAGGCCAATATCAGCATGATGTGAGCCAAAGCCAACTATCAAGCTCGCTTGAAGCGGTCGTAGAAGATTGTGTAAATGGCGTGGGCGTTGATTTAAATATGGCATCAGCACCATTATTGGCGCAGGTGGCCGGTTTAAATAAAACCTTAGCTAAAAACGTGGTTAACTACCGCGATGAAAACGGTAAATTTGAAAGCCGTAAACAATTGCTTAAAGTGGCGCGTTTAGGTCCAAAGGCCTTTGAGCAAGCAGCCGGTTTCTTACGTATTAGCGATGCTAAAAATCCATTAGATGGTTCATCTGTTCACCCTGAAGCCTACAAATTGGTTGAAGCCATTGCCAGTGCCAAGCAGCAAACTGTGGCCAGCTTAATGGGTAATAGCGAATTGTTATCCCAGCTAAATGCTGCCGAGTTTGTTACTGATGAATTTGGTTTACCCACCATCAGCGATATCTTGAAAGAGCTAGACAAGCCTGGGCGTGACCCTCGTGGTGAGTTCAAAACCGCCAGCTTTAAAGAAGGTGTTGAAGAGCTTAAAGACCTGAAGCTAGAGATGATCCTAGAAGGCGTGGTCACCAATGTGACTAACTTTGGCGCTTTTGTCGATGTAGGCGTACATCAAGATGGTTTAGTGCATATTTCGTCACTCACTGACAAGTTTGTTAGCGATCCTCACTCCATAGTTAAAGCGGGTGATGTGGTTAAAGTTAAAGTGATGGAAGTGGATGTAGAGCGTCGCCGTATCGCATTAAGTATGCGCCTTGATGAAGCACTACCCACAGCGAAAACCGCTAATCAATCTAAATCAGCCAACAGCAAGCCTACACATAAAGCTAGCGGGAATAAATCAGGGCAAAAGTCAGCCCATAAACCGCAAAAGGCCCCAGCTAATGCCGCTATGGGTAATGCCTTTGCTGACGCCTTTGCTAAGCTGAAAAAGTAACACCGCTAATGTGTTTGGCTTAGGGTTAAACCAAAAAAGGCCTTAACATCGTGAGAATACTCGTGACTGTTAAGGCCTTTTTATTTTGTAAAATTTATAGTGCGACCAATTAAGCGATATGAGTCATTTCGTTTAAAATGAACTGCTCAACAGCACCTTCGGTTGCCACCATATACTCGGCTAAATGTGCGTTACCCATGTGTGCTTGCCATAATTCACGGCTTTCCCAGTTTTCATAAAACATGAAATGTGCAGGGTTTTCGTTGTCTTGATGTAAGTCGTAATTGATGCAACCGGCTTCAGCGCGAGTTATATCCATAAGTTTTAGTAGTTCCGCTTTAACCAGCTCTACTTTGTCAGTTTTGGTAATGATGTTTGCTACGATAGTTAAGCTAGCCATGATGATAGTTCCTATAATGTATCAAGTTGAATTTGGTTCAGCCCTGTTGCTGATGAAGCTATATTAGCCATTACTTACTGGTGAATAAATAGGCTGTCATTTGAGTTATTATCAAAAATTAATAGATAATCTTTTGAAGTGAATGTGTGATTGATGCTTATGGCCTAAATAACGACTATTACCTAATACAATGATTAGCGGGTAATAATGATTAGTTAGTAATCGTTCGGCCATAATAAGTGAAGACATCAAGCCCGTTAATTAAAGTGAGAGCAGGGTTAGACTAATATCAGCAGATGAGCGAGTGGCGAAGGGGTGGTGCATTGCTGGTAACATGTGGCTATGTGCTGGCCAAATTGTTTATAAAACTCATCAGAATGCTGCTTTATCTGTTGTTTAACTTCGGTTTTTTTATTGTTATCGCTGTTAATTGCAGTCGACTTAGTGGGCGTTTGGGGCTGAATGTCACGACGGCTAACAGTGGGATTATTTCTGGCTGCTACTCGCAGCAGTTGTGGCAATAAGCCGGTTAACGGTGCGCTTTGAGGTGCTTGCTGTTGTAAAGCTGATTGTTGGGATAGATGCTGCTGATTCTGTTGATCTGAGGATTGTCGCTGCTGGCGATGCTTTTCCTCTATGGTATTTAAACGGAATAATGATTCGTTTTTTTGATTTAGCGCCCGTTCATGGTGGGGCTTAGTTAACGCTTGTGGCGGTAATATTGGCTTTGCCTGCTGATTATCCGCCCGAGCAAGATCCGTTGCAACATTACTTGTTGCAAGCGGTACTTGGGGATAATTAGTGACAATTAGCATAACACTCACTTAAAAAACAAACAGTTAATGTTTAAATTATAACCAAATGCTAGCAGGTTTTATAGCCTATATTTGATGTTTTTTTATCCATGGCAATAAGCCATCTAAAAAGGCCTGTGGGTGTGAAATAAACGGCGCATGGGAGGCTTTATTGTGGACAATGTCAGTAATATTACTGGCTTGGGGTAACTGGCGGATGATGGTTCTGGGTACTAAGGCATCGCATTTGCCCCAAATACGTAACCATGGCTGGCTGATATCGTTAAGCTGGGGCCGCAAATCAACCTCTTTGAGCATATCTAAGCCTTGATCGAGTACTGCTTGGGTCGGTAAAGGTTTAGCCAACACTAATTTTTTTATCGCTACAATATCTTGTTTGGCCGAGTCACTGCCCATGGCTTGAATCGCTAAAAATCGCTCGACCGTTTTGGCTAGATTGACATTTAATTGCTGGTGAAATTGCGTGAGCACTTCAGGGGCGATCCCCGGCCACTGATTTTGCTCTTGGGCCATAAAGCAAGGCGAAGAGGCTACAGTGATCAGCGCTTTTACCGACTGAGGATGATTTAGGGCAATTTGAGTGGCAACTAAGCCCCCCAATGACCAACCAAGCCAGATGGCATTTTCTGGTAGAGCTTTAGCTAACGCCGCTGCCCATGCTTCAATATTATCGCTATTTGCTTGGCTATCACCAAAGCCCGGCAAGTCGACATAATGCACTCTATACTCTGATAATGCGGTTTGTAGCGGCTGAAAAACCGCAGAGTTCACCCCCCAGCCATGTAGCAATACGATATCAATAACGTCGGTGCTATTTTCATGAGTCATATCTGTATGAGAAATAGCTTTAGGCGTAATAGTAGTAATGTGCAGCGCTGGTGGATTCAAAGGCTAACCTCAAAAAGTGGCGATTAATAAATGATCGCTGGTTAAAACAACTGTCATACAGGATAAGGATATTCTATGGCTTGGCAACTCTCAAAACTCCTCAAGCTCAATTTGCACAATCATACAGCGCGGTTAGTTTCATTGATGGCTGCAGTGGCAGCTAACCTGCCTAACCGCTGCTTGTTATGTCAACAAGATATCATTCAGTACTCTGCAGCTAAACCGCATACGGGGGTGTGTCAGACCTGCCTTGTGGCGGGGCTTTATCAGCAGGAAGTCTGTTTAGGTTGTGGTAAATCGATGCCGTTATTGCAAGTGTATTGCGGCCACTGCCAGCATATTGAACCCATGTTAGTCATTGCCCCTTGCAGTTATCATCAAGGCTTAGGGGAGTTAATAGCTGGGATTAAATATCAGCAGCAATGCGCGCCATTAGCGGCCTTGGTGCAAGTATTAGCCGTAAGGGTGATGGATTTGGCGGCCAGAGGTTTAATTCAACTTCCCCAAGTGCTCATTCCGGTGCCGCTACATCGCAATCGCTTAAAGCAGCGCGGTTTTAATCAAGCTTGGCTGATTGCTAAAGAGCTCAGTGCGCAAATTGGTATTCCGATGGACGATAGTTTATTGGTGCGCTGCGTTGATACCAAGGCCCAAGCGGGACTTAATGGTAAGCAGCGACGCTTAAATTGCGCCGATGCATTTACGTTGCAGCGAGATAACCCCTACCAGCGGGTGGCGCTTATCGATGATGTGGTGACCACAGGCACCACGGTGAATGAAATTAGCCGCTTATTTGCGGCGCACTATACCCATGTGCAAACTTGGTGCTTAGCAAGGGCTGAAGCACCGGGATTATTATGAAAGGCAGACTGTAAATTAGTCAGTTATTTTTGGATAAAATACAGCGCATTGGCGTAGACTTTTTCAGAGCCTAACCATATATTTCTAAACAAAAAATTATCTGTTAATGCCACAACATGCCCTTTGCCTTTGGGCTCAACAATCATTGCTGGGGTGTTGGCAAAAGCGCGCTGATATTCCTTAGCAAGGTAACCGCTCATCAGTGGCTCATTGGTATAGTCCGCCGCCACAATAAATGACGTGGAAGTGAGGTTAAAGCTTATCTCACGGTTTTTCATCACTTGCAGCGGGTTAGGTAAACCAAAGTTGATTGGATGGGTTTCATCCAGTGTTAACGCCACAATGGCGCCGCCGATGGATTGTCTGGCATTTAATTTAGACTTATCCGCATAACTCATCCCTGAAGTGCTAAATAATTTATTCAGCTCTAGTCTGGTTTTAGGCTGAGACTTAAGAATATTGCGCTTATTGAGCCATACCAGCGCCCGCTTTTGCGCCACGATAGTGCCGCCATCCATTACAAATTTGCCCAGCTTTCTTGCGCTGGCATCACTGATTAAATGATAAGGCCCATCAGCCATAAAAATGTGGCTATAGCCTGATAAATCAATGCCTGCTAGTCGATTGCTGTCCACCATAGTGACAGGTGCTGCAAGCGTTTGATCAAGGTAATACCACATTTGCCCGGTTTCTGAGGCGTTAGTATCTATGCCTGTGAGCAGTAACGGCTTAATGGGGTTGATCACGCTAAATTCATCACTGCCAAGATCCATTCCCGCTAAGGTATGTGAGCTGCTTGCTGCAGTGACATCTACTTGGTATTGCGTGGCAAGCTGGCTAACAAGTAAGGCGATATTGCCTTTGTAGTTGGGCTGGCGTAAGGGAATTTGCAGGCTACCCGCTGTGAAGTCTATTGCTGCTGACTTTTTGGCGTTAGAGCTGCGATCAGGCAGGCTAAAGGGCTTTTTAGCGTATTTAACCTGTACCCCTTGGCTAAGTAATTGCTGCAACATGGGCGCCGCGGCCGCTTGTTGCCAGTCAATAATAAAGGCCACATTGCTGGCGTTATCTAGCTGCTCAGTCGCCGCGACATATAGCGTGTTATTGGTGAGATATTTGGGGTTGGGTTTAGCATTTTCACTGATACTTAAGCCCAGAGCTGATTCAAAATTCCAAGTGGAAATATCATAAAAGGTTTCATCTTTAAACTCAGTGCGCTTATCAAACAATGCTTGCAATAAGTCATGCTGTGGCTGACTTTGAGGAATGAACAGGCTGTTTGACGGCTTAAAGAGTATGTCATCGTCTTCCAGCTCACGGTTTAGATATTTGAAGCTGATTTGGTGTTGCTGCAATATCGTTGCAAGCTCAGTGATATGGGCATTACCGCCATGGGCTTTGATAAGGCGGCCAGTTTGTTTACCGTCACGGGTGCGCTTACTGTTGCGAGCAAAAAAATCACTTTGGTATGTCATCAATTTTTTACGTAGCGCATGGGCGCCTTGCAGGCTTGATAGTGAAGTAGAAAATTGATTATCAATACTATTTTGCAAGGTGACCACACCATTGGGGGACTCTTGGGCTTGACCACGGGAGCTAGCTTGCTCAAACAAAATACCCACAGCGCCATTGATATCTGGGTAGGTTGAGCCTTTACCATAGAAAAAGTCATCAAACATCTGCCCGCTAAAATATGGCTGCTTAACCTCATCCAGCGCTTTACGATGATAGGCCGCTAGCTCATTGGATAACATTTGATTGGCAGGATTGGTCAGCGGATTGACTCTATCAGCGACACCAGGTTGAAAGAAGTAGGTTTGGTCTTGCCACATCTCGTGGAAATCCCCTACATAATGGGGCTGCCATTTATGGAAAAACGCCACTCTGCCTTGAGAGGCGGGGTGGCGCAGAAAGAGCCAGTCACGGTTTAAGTCAGCGAAATGGTGATTAAAACGTCCGCCGGGCCAATCTTGATTATGCTCACGATGATTAGGATCGGTAATAATCACTTGGCCTCGATTGCTATTTGCCCAGTTAGCAAAGCGATCAAAACCATCAGGGTTCTGGGTCGGAGTCAGTAAAATAACCGTATTATCGAGTAATTCTTTTACCCAATCTTCATCAGATGCGGCAAGGTAATGGCTTAACGCCACCGCCGCATGGGCGCCACTGGCTTCATCGCCATGAATTGAATAGGCCAACCAGATAATCAATGGGCTTTGCTGTAATGGACCTTGTTGTTTGACACCGTATTTTACTTGGCTGCGTTGTTCGAGGATTTCAGCTAGCCGCTGTTGGTTGTCATCTGAGGTAATGACCGCGCTAAGTTGCTGGCGTTTTTCATAGGAGTAACCAGCAGAATCTAAAGAAACTCGCGAACTTTGGCTGGCTAATAGTTGTAAATAGTGATTAATTTGATCATGTCTTAAATGCCACTCGCCCAATGGATAACCTAAATATTCAGTAGGTTGGGTGATTTTTTTATTAATTTTCTCAGCCCCGAGGCGCTGCTCAATGCGGGAATCAGCCTGCGCCACGGTAAATAATGGCATACAGATAATGAAGCCGAAAAAGGTGCCTTTAGCGAGACGAGTAAACAATGCATTGAAGCTAATCATATAAGAAACAACATCATAAAAAGAAAACAATACAATCACCATAAAGTGATTAAACTTAAATCGCCATTAAAAAGCGCAATTTCTCGGTGTTTTTTATGCAACTTGCTCACTGCAGGACTACAAAGCCGTCGCAACTAGGAGTATCATAGCGCTAATTCTTACTAAATTACTCAAGTACTATTTTTAGTACACTTTAAAGTACTATCTAACGGAGCAGTTTTTATGATCAACATTTCTGATACGGCTCAGGCGCATTTTGTTAAATTACTGGCCGATCAACCTGAAGGCACGCATATCCGTGTGTTTGTAATCAGCCCGGGTACTGCCCAAGCTGAGTGCGGCGTGTCTTATTGTCCACCTGACGCTGTAGAAGCGGATGACACTGAATTACCTTTCAACGGCTTCAGTGCCATGGTTGACGAAAAAAGCGCACCATTTTTAGAAGAAGCGAGCATTGATTTTGTTACTGACCAATTAGGTTCGCAGCTAACCTTAAAAGCGCCAAACGCTAAAATGCGTAAAGTGTCTTCAGATGCGCCATTAAAAGAGCGTATTGAATATGTGATTCAATCAGAGATTAACCCGCAGTTAGCAAGCCATGGTGGTAACATCATGCTAGTTGAAATCACGGAAGATGCAGTTGCAGTACTGCAGTTTGGTGGTGGTTGTAATGGTTGTTCTCAAGTTGATATCACTTTAAAAGATGGCATTGAGAAACAGTTACTGGAGATGTTCCCTGGTGAGCTCTCTGGTGTGAAAGATGTGACTGACCATCAACATGGTTCTCACTCTTACCAGTAAATTTGCAAGGTTTTATTGTTGTAAAATACAGCAATAGCTAATTCAAATTTTACACTAAACGCGGCCAATATGGTCGCGTTTTTTATTGGCCGTCACTTACGCTGAGTGGGAGCCTTGTGCTATAACTTAAGTATGAAAACGGAGCAGGATAACTTCATGGCACAAAAAACAACTCAATTTAAACCGTTAAAAATGCGAGGCTTTACCTTAATTGAGCTGGTAGTGGTTATTATTGTATTGGCTATTTTAGCAGTAATAGCGGCGAGTAAATTTATAGATGTAAAACGTGATGCTGAAATAAGCCGAGTAAAGGCGGTAGCGGCATCCTTTGAGCAGTCGGTTACTTTTTCCCATACACGTTGGCAAATTATTGGTGGCAGTGATCCAATGAATGATCTACCTGACTTTGCCAATAACGATCTCGACATGAATGCTTTTGGCTATCCGTTAGGCACAGGTAAAAACAACCCTATGGCCAACCCTGTCAATATTGGTCAAGGTCAGCAAGGGTGTGTCGATCTTTGGAACGCTTTGATAGAAAGCCCACCATCGGTTGCCATTAGAAATACTTCGGATGATGTGGATTTTGAATCATATCGACATGCAGCTGCGGGCGGTACAGGTGAGACCCAATGTACTTATGTACTGCGAACGCTTGGTGATACTGCAGGTCGAAATAGTGCAGAGATAAAAATTGTCTATGACTCGGTAGAAGGGACTGTTCAAGCCTATATCGATGAATAAATCGGATAGTTATTTATCAAATGCGACATAATAAAAATAGCGGCTTTAAGCCGCTATTTTTATAGCTGTAATTTAATAATATCAAATGAATTTAGGTGGCTACTTTTTCTTTTTTGACTTGAATATACGTCGATAAAAAGTGACTGTGCTGAATAATAGAATCAAGGTACCAACCACTGCGACTAATGTAATAAATACAACGTATTTAAGTGGCATATTCAATGCGTCATGCAGTGGTCTAACAAAGCTGGCCACTTGACCTGACAAGTTTCTATCGCTGTGCTTCAGGCTTGATACGATTTTGCCGTGCTGATGATCCATGGTGATACTGTCAGCATTTCTAAGCCAGACATCAGCATGACTATCAAAGTTGATACTGTAATTCATCGCTTGAGGTTTAGCCGCCTTTGGTGCATCAGGATCGGGTTTTTTCTGCCTTGGTTTATTAACCGATACTAATAACGATTCAGGCCATAAATCTTGCGCGGTTTGTAGCTGGCTTTGCCAATCGTTAGCTTTACTTACTGGATAATTAATTTCTGCGGTTGGCTTGTGCTTGAGCGCATCCATCCATAAGCCTTTATAAGTAATCAAAAAGCCGGTAATACAGAGTAAAAACAGTGGCACTGATATGAATAAACCTAATTGAATGTGGCTTTTAACTAGGCTGCTTGATTTGGTGTCTTTTGGAATAGAGTGCTTGAGTCTAAAACCTTTACGTACTCGCCACCAAAGGTAAATACCCACTAGGGTAATGACGCCACCAATGAACGATGCCCATGCATTAACGTATTTACCAATATCACCCAGTAAGAAGTTTCTGTGCAACCAAAACATCGTGGTCCAAAGCGGAATTTCTGTCACCTTGTAATGGGAGATTTCATTGAACTCGCTATCAAAAGCGATAGATTGCCCACGGGTAGCAGCTTCAAGGTAAGGGGTATGTTCGGTAGGAAAACGTACACTGCTCATTTTTGGGTAATGCTCAAAAATATACTCAGTGGCTTGTGCTTTTTGCTCAATGGTTAACGGCACATAGGTTTGGCCTTTATCATCCATTCTTTTTAGCATGTCCATGCCGCCGAGATACACTCCCGTTGTCAGCACTATCAGCATACAAATACTAATGACAAAACCGACCCAATTATGGAACCACTTTAAAGCGGGTACAACTTTCATATTTACGTTCTCAGGTTAAATATTTATGGATGACAATGACAAAAGTTAGCAGCTAACAATTATGACTGACACGCTATATGGGTAATGATAATTAATCTCATTTGCAACTGCAATTAAAGAAATGTAAAGAGTGGCATATAAGTGTCATTGTGTTGTCGAGGTCACATTTAAAGCTGTAGAGGGCGTATAAAGCTAAAAGTTTATTTGAATAAAAATTCTTGGTAATGAATTTTTTTAGCTGCTATTAAGTGAGGTTTTCGAAAAATAATGAAATTTAAGCTAACAAATACACATGTTTAATATTTGTTAATTTCTGATTTTGTGTAACTTTGTTTAAATAATTAATATCTGTATTAGTTTTGGCGATTAAACTCATCTAGCTTGGATGAACATTAGTTAATCCATTTATGCAACATTTATTCAGGTAAACTTTCTACAATTTACTTACAACAGTGTCCTTGTTCACAGTTATTTACTTCTGTTAAATAAATGGCTTCACTTTCGTCGTAATGCAAATGATAATCCATCTCATTAACGACTACTGCCATTTAAAGGGCTACTTTGTATGAAAATCTCACCTATTGCATTTGCTGTTGTTGCCAGTTTAGCCTCAGCTTCATTAGCGGCTGAAGAAGCAACTAATGACACTGATAACGGCTTAGATTTCGAGTTGAACATTGAGCGAATTCAAGTAACAGGCATGAATTTTAATAATTACAAAGTAGGCTCGTCATCAGGCGCCATGCGGGGTGATATTGCCTTGATGGATACGCCGCAATCAGTGAACGTTATTCCAGATTTTGTCACTGATGAGCAGTTAGCAACTAATTTATCTGAAGTATTAGTTAACGACTCAAGTGTGACCGGCGGCAGTGAAAAGTGGAACCGCCAAGTATTTAATATTCGTGGCTTTGAATTAGATTCTGGCAGTGGCTTTTTAATTAATGGTCAGCAGCAGTTTTCGCACTATGTGCAGCCGATTGAAACCTTGCAGCAAGTCGAAGTCTTAAAAGGCCCATCAAGCATGCTTTATGGCCAATCAGGCCCAGGTGGCTTGATTAATATGGTGACCAAAAAGGCCACCTCTGAAACCATGTTTGACTTTGGGTTCGATACCGATGAGAACGGCTCAACTCGTTTTCAACTTGATGCAGGCGGCGCGTTAAATGATGCTGAGTCAATCCGTTACCGCACTGTATTAGTTAAGCAAGATACAAAATACTGGCGTGAATACCAGGACGGTGAGGGCGATGATACTCAAGAACGTGACCGTTTCTTAGGGTACTTAAACCTTGAATTCGACCTGCATGATGATGTGATGTTATCACTGACCTATGATTACACCGATGATAAAACCGGTATCGATAGCGGTGGCTGGTTAGATGGTAACGGTGACTTAGTTGGTGATCGCGAAGATATCTGGGATATGTCGTGGGCCTTTACTGACAACGAGGTGCAAAACCTGGGTGCTGATTTAACCTGGTATGTATCAGATGATTGGAAAATGACCACAGGTTATAACCATCAATCATTTACCCGTCAGCGCTTAGATTCGTCTCCATCGATGGTGGCAGGTATGGATCCAACTACCGATGGTTACCAAATTAAGGCGTTTGATCGCCACGATGATTGGCAGCTTAAAACCGCTTATATGGATTTCACTGGTGTCGTAAATGGCTTTGGCATGGAACATCAATTGTTAGTTGGTGCTAACATTCTCGATTATTACTATGGTCAACTTATTGACCGCGATGACGCGCAGATGGTTCAGCCGGGTGGTTATGTACCTAGACCTGATCTGGATTACAACAGAGACACCACTAAGTCAGAGTCAAGCTATAAGCATTATGGTTTTTATGTACAAGACTTAATGACCATTAATGATCAGTGGCAAGTACTGGCAGGCCTGCGTTATGACGAGCAGAAAAAAGACGGCGATGGTGAAAATAGCTATGCCGTGTCACCTAAGTTTGGGGTTATTTACTCGCCTTCAGATAACGGCAGCATCTATGTAAACTACGCCAAAAGTTTCAATCCTCAGTCAATCGTTAACAATGAAGACGATGTAAATAATGGTATGAACTTAGACCCAGAGTACGGTGAGCAATATGAAATCGGTACCAAATGGGAACTGTATGATGGCGGCTTACTATTAACTGGTGCAGTTTTTGACACCACAGTGACCAACGTTACCGTGCGCGAACAATTAGAGCAACCTATTGGCGAGCATGAGTACATCACCACCCAAAGCGGTAAGCAGCATCACCGTGGTTTTGAAATGGGCGCTCAAGGACAAGTCAGTGACAATGTATTCGTCACCAGCTCAATGATGTATCTAGATGCAAAATATGTCACTAGCAGCCAAGATACTGAACAGCTAGACGGTAAAACCCCGGTAGATGCACCTGAATGGTCAGCAAATATCTGGACTCGTTACGAAGTTACCGATGATGTCGCACTTAACTTTGGTGCTATCTATGTCGGTGAGCGTTTTGCCAATACTCAAAACACCATAGTTAAAGATGACTATGTTAGATTTGATTTTGGCGCAGCTTACTCATTTGCGGTTCACAATACAGATATGAATGTACGCTTTAATATCAAAAACTTATTTGATACTGAATACCTAGATGGCGGCACCAACACCGACGTTACCATAGGTGATGGCAGACATTTCAGCCTTGCATTTGAAGCTAAGTTTTAATCTGCTTTAGTTAAATGCTTTAGTTAACAGCTTTAGCTCAGCAGTTACCTATAGAGTGTTAAAAGAATGGCCCGCACATATACCAATATGTGCGGGCCTTTTTCATTGCTTCAATTATAGGTTTTTAGATAAAAAATTATCAATGGCTCTGAAGGTCATTAAGCGGTGCTGATTGTTTGATAAATAGTGATTGGCATTATCGATTTCAACATATTCGACTTGTTTATCTAACGAGGATAATTTTCGATACATATCTCGGCTTTGGCTCACCTGTACCACTTTGTCATTATCACCATGGATTAATAAAATGGGCACATTAATTTTATCAGCATGATAAATCGGAGAGCGTTCATACAGGTCGTCATAATCATCTCCTAACACCTTTTTAGTCATCTCATGACTAGTATAAAAACGGGATAGCTTGACGAGGTCTTCTACATCAGAGACTCCTGCAAAACTGATCACACATTGGTATAATTCAGGGGTCTTTGCTGCTGCCATCATGGCGGCATATCCACCGTAATTAGCGCCAACTATGCATATGTTATTTGGGTCAGCAACACCTTGGTCGATTAAATAGCGAGTGCCATCTTCAACATCTGTTTGCATCTCTTTCCCCCAATTTTTATGTCCAGCAGTGGTGAACTTAAGCCCGTAGCCCGCCGAGCCCCTAAAGTTCATTTGCAGTACAGCATAACCTCGGTTAGCAAAGAACTGAGCCCAATAATCGAATTCTTCGCCAACATAAGAATTAGGTCCACCATGGGGAAAAATAATGGTAGGTAAGTTCTTCGCTTCACGTCCTTTGGGCAATGTAAGGTAGCTAGGTATCTCTAAACCATCTCTGGCGGTATAACTCATTGCTTGAGGTTGGACTAATACATCTGGCGTGAGTTGCGAATACTTGGTCGCAATCACTTCTAGCCTGTTTGCATCGCGATCGCCATAAAGATACAACCCTGGTTGAGTAGGACTTGTAGCAAAAACAATATAACGGCGTTCATTTTTACTAAACTGAGTCAGGTAGTTTTGGGTATCGGGTAATGCGCTTTTTAAGCGCTTGATCAGTTTTTGATAATCTTGATCCCAAAAGTGATATTCATTATCGATACCTGCGGCAATACCAATGGCCTCTCGAGTGATATTAGAGTGCAGCAATTGTGCATTAACGTCACTATTGTCTTCGCTAAATACGAGTTCTTTATGAAGTGTAGGATCCCTAAGATCAACTTTAAAAATGGCAAAGTAACCATCTTGGTAAGCTTTGACGAAGAGAATATTGGGGTTTACGTCAAATCCTAGAGGAATAACGCTGTCTTCTGAATATGCTTCGTGTTTCCAAAGTAAACGTAATTCACCATTGGCTTCACTTTGCTCGTAGGTTCTATATTCGGTGGTATCAGGGTCTCGATAAGTGGCAATACGAACCTTATTTTGCTGATCTGTCATCCACTTGATGACATGCTCTCGATAGTATTGTTCAGTGGAAACCCTACCGGAATACAAGTTAACTTTTAGCACGCTATCTTCATTCACTCGCTCACTAAATCCGGCAACAGATAGCAAAATGTGCTGAGGATCTTTAGGGAGTAAATCGATAATGTGATGCTGAAATTGAGGATTAAACTTAAAACGTTTAAGGGCTTTTTTAGTTAATACGCTGCCCACATCACCGGTTTTTATATTGTACTTTATCAGCAAACTTTCATTAGCATTTTTTCCAAAACGTTTCGAAGGCAAAGTGGCTGCAATGAGCAAGATTTCATCGCTGGCCCAGGTTAAATTAAAAATGGTATAGCGTTCATGGTCATTTTTAAGCGGTATATGAAACTGACCCGTTTCGGTATTAAACAGCGCCACAATCTTATGTGGCTCTTCGGCGCTATCGTCCAAAATTAACGATGCTATGTGTTTACCATTTGGTGACAGCTTTACAGTGCTGACATCGGGAATACTGGCAAAGGCTTCAACGGGGAGTTTAGGGGCAGTTTTTGGGGGAGTATTATCGGCAGCCAAAGCTTGCTGACTTAGCACCAAAGTGGTGATTAGTATGGAAATCCATTTCATTATTGATTGTTTCTCTTAAACGTTTTTTGATAAAGAATCAGTACCACAGTGTTGATTTACTGGGTACTGTTCTGAATTTAAAGCTTAATGTAAATTTTGATGTAAAAACTTTTCAATGGCGATAAAGGTCTGAATCCGATGATCATTATTACTTAAATAATGATCGCCGTTTTCAAGTTCGATATATTCCACAGGCTTTTTTAGGTCGTCTAACTTATCAAACATATCTTCACTGTGCTGCACGCGCACCACGCGATCTTTATCGCCGTGAATAAGTAACACTGGGACATGAATGTCTTTAGCTTTGCTTAATGGTGAGCGCTCATATAGGGCATCATAGTCATCACCAATTTGTTTTTTAACGATTTCAAAATTAGTGTAACGTCTTGAAGACTTGACTAAATACTCCACATCGGTGACACCCGCCACACTGACTGCACATTGGTATAAATCTTTGGTGGTAGCCACACCCATGAGTGCGGCATAACCGCCATAACTGGCGCCGACAATGCATATTTTTTTAGGGTCTGAAATACCTTGCTCCATCAGCCAGCGGGTACCATCTTCAACATCGTTTTGCATATCCAAGCCCCAGCTTTTTAACCCTGCTTGCATAAAGTCAAAGCCGTAACCAGATGAACCTCGAAAGTTCATTCTCAGTACTGCATAGCCTCTGTTGGCTAGAAACTGGGTCCAATAATCAAAGCTATTTGAGTCATAACTAATAGGGCCGCCATGGGGGAAAATAATAGTAGGTAGGTTTTTAGCTTCTTTGTTTTGGGGCGTCGTTAGAAAAGCTTCGATTTCTAAGCCGTCTCTGGCTTTATAAGTCAGGGTTTTAGTATCAGCTAATAATTCAGGGTTTAACTCTTTATAGCGGTATGCGATAGGGAGTAACTCACCGGCATCACGATCACCAAAGAAATAAATACCCGCTTCTTTGGCATTGGTTGAGTAGACAATATAGCGGCGTTCATCGTCACTAAATTGAGTGATGTAATTACGATAGTCTGGTAACGCTTTATTTAGTCCATTAGCTAAGCGAACGTATTCGTCATCCCAAAATGTATATTCAGATTCGTCACTGTCATTAATGCCGATGACTCTTTGTTTGAGACTTGAGTAAATTAATGAGCCTTCAACGTCATAGGACTCTCTGCTAAACACCAATTCTTTAGTTAGTTTTGGGTCGGTTAAGTTAACCTTAAAAATAGCCAATAAGTCATCATGATATGCTTTTACATAAAGAATATTGGGGTCTTGCGCAAAGCCCATCGGCCAAACTTGTTCCTTAGCAAAGGCCTCAAACTCCCATAAAACACGTCTATCTTCACCTGTGTCAGCTTGTTCGTAAATTCTGAACTGACTACCTTTGTGATAAATGCCAATTCTGACTTTATGCTGTCTATCGGTTATCCAGTCTTGGATATTTGGTTCTGCTGGTTGCACAAACCTGAAAGCTCCATTGTTCAAGTTGATGTTAATAACCGACTCAAAATTGGGCTTGTTACCTAAACCACTAATGCCCAGTAACAGTTTTTCTTTATCATTTGGCAAATAGTCGATGATGTTAGATTGGATTTGCGGCATCCATTTGAATTTTTTAAGAGAGCGACTGCTGATAATGCTAGAGGTTTTATTTTTACTGATAGAATACTTCATCAACCTCGTTTCTGTAGTTGGCGTGCCGTAGCGTACAGCAGGGAATTTAGCTTTGATTAATAAGGCATCATCACTGGCCCATTGCAGTGATAAAATCACAAATTTTTCATTATCTGTTTGCAGTGGATAAAAAGACTCACGGGTATCAATATCAAGGATATTAATAATAGAGCCTTTCATTTCATTGGTATTTAAGCGGACTAAAGAAGCTATTTTTTTGCCATTAGGTGACATGGTCACATGGCTAACATCTGGAATGCTGGCAAATGCTTCCAGCGGTAATTGTTCGGCGCTAACTGAAGCTGAGCATAGCCAAAGCGTCACTAGTAAGCTAAAAATCCGTTTCATTAAAATCATCCCTATTATTGTTGTTAACTAGATGTTATCAGTTGCGGGGCTGATAAATCTACTGTTAATTCAATAATAAAGAGCGCTTATAGCTGTTTAAAGCAGTCACTGTAGCGGTAATGCAGTGCTAACGACAGGCTACGGCATAACATAAAGGCGCTCATGGCGGCCCACAGGGCATTATTGCCGTATTCTTGAAGTAAATACCAACAGGGAAAAAACACCCCAAAGGTCGATAGAATCATGCTATTACGCATCATTTTACCTTGGGCTGCGCCAATATATACCCCATCAAATAAGTAGGACCCAAATGCCAGCAATGGCATGAATACTAGCCAAATTAAGTAATGTTCGGCTTGTTGTTGTACCAATTCAATATTGGTGAGTAAGCCAATGATATTGCTACCCGCAAAATAAAATAACAGGCTAAAGCCTAAGGCAAATAGCGCTGACCAACTCGCAGCAAGGGTCACTGAGTCGTGTAATAAATTGAGGTTTTTTTGCCCCACCGCGCGGCCCACTTCGGCTTCGGCATAATAAGCTATGCCATCTAAGGCGTAAGAGATCAGCATCAGTAAATTAAGCAGCACCGCATTAGCGGCAATGATGTCATCACCTAAGCCCGCACCGTAAAAAGTCATAAAGGTAAAGCTGGCTTGCAAACATAAGCTGCGAATAAAGATATCGCGATTTAATTTTAATAAGCGTGAATAGCCTTTTAAGCTGATATGAACCAATAACTGACGCAAACTAAAATCAGCCTGTTGATATAAAGCGCGTTTTACAATGACAGCTGCAACGGTAAAGGCACACATATCAGCGATAACAGAGGCAAGCGCGGCGCCTTTTACATTCCAATTTAGGCCAATCACAAACACTACATCTAAAACGATATTGACGATATTGGCGATGATTAACTGCCACATTGCCGCCTTGGGCGCTTGCCTGCCCAGTAACCAGCCAAGTAACACCAAATTTAAGAGTGCAAATGGCACCGACCAAATACGAATTTCTACGTACTCGCGGCAAAATTGCTGCACCTGCGCACTGGCTTGGCTTAAAGACATGGCAAAATCGAGCAGCGGTTGCTGCAATAACACTGCTGCGCCACCAAACAGCAATGCAAGGCAAGCGCCTTGCACCAGCAATTTTTGCTGAGTTACGGTATCATTAGCGCCGTAAGCTTGGGCGACCAGCCCCGTGGTGGACATGCGCAAAAAGCCCAGCAACCAGACAATTAAAGTAATAATTGTGCTGCCAAGCGCCACCCCGCCTAAATAATAGGCCTCACTTAAATGGCCGATGACTGCGGTATCGACTAAACCTAATAACGGTATGGTGATATTCGATAAAATCATCGGCAAGGCTAAAGCAAAAAGCTGCCGGTTTTTTTGGCTGTTAAAAAGTAATGCTTTTATGGACATAGGAATAATATGTTAAAACGAACTCTATTGGGGTTATTGTGGTTAATATCACTTAATGCCAATGCCGTGGTGATCTTGCAATATCATCATGTGTCAGAAACTACACCTGCAAGTACCAGTGTGACGCCAGCTCAATTTGAAGAGCAAATGCAATACCTTGCTGAAAACGAGTTTACCATCATTCCATTAACCCAAGCGGTAAATGCGCTAAAGAATAACACGCCATTAGCGGATAAAAGCATCGTTATTACCTTTGATGATGGCTATGACAGTATCGGTATGGCTGCGGCGCCCATATTAGCCAAATATGATTTTCCTTATACAGTATTTGTGTCAGTAGAGCCGATTGAAAAAGGTTATCGCGGCATGATGAGTTGGGATGATATTAAAACGCTCACTGAAAAGGGCGCTACAATCGCCAACCATAGCTGGGCCCATGAGCATCTAAATCGTAAGCTTGATGGCGAATCTAAGCAGCAATGGCTTGATAGAATCGAAGCAAACTTGCTAGCAACGGAAGCGGAAATTAACAAGCATACCGGTCAGAGTGTAAAAATGCTGGCTTACCCATATGGTGAGTACAATAGCGATGTTGAAGATATTCTGAAAAAGCACGCCTTTATTGGTTTAGGGCAACAATCTGGCGCCGCGGGAAAATACTCAATACTGACTGCGCTGCCACGTTTTCCTGTGGCGGGCCCTTATGCTGATTTAGACAGTTTAAAAGTCAAGTTTACTAGCCTCAATATGCCGGTGGTGAAGCAAAATATCACTGACCCACAGTTAAGCCAAGGTCAGTGGCGACCTGAGCTAACCGTTGAGCTGGACACCACTGATATTTACCCGCATCAGGTGATGTGTTTTGTCCAAGGCCAAGGCGCTAAAAAGCCGACTTGGGTTTCTGAAACTGAGTTTAATATTCAAGCTTCAGCAAACTTACCTGCAGGTCGAAGCCGTTATAACTGCACTGCACCGAGTAAAACTAAGTCAGGTTATTATTGGTTTTCGCAAGCCTGGTTAAGACCGAATAATGATGGCAGTTGGCCGACAGAATAACTTCTTTCTTTGGGTGCTATTTTTCCAATCTCCGTTTGGATTAACATCGTGGGTTTTCCACCCACACCCGACCAAAAGGGTATCAACAGCAATACCCTCTTGGATCACCCTGCCGCCCCCGACGAAAAATGCTGAAAAGCGCATGATTTTCGATGGGGATTGATCCAGCTTTTTACTTCGTTTTTTGCTAACTTCAGACTTATTCGAAAATGCTAACGCTTCCGATGGTGCATCCATGCACCGCGAAAGCTAGCCTGACGTCCTGTCAGGCTCACGCTATTTTCTCTGCGTCCTCAATTCAAATTGAGTCAGAAAGTTTTAGATCCTCTTGCTCTTTAAATTGTCACGAATACCGTCAAATCGAAGAGACAATAATCCCAGTGTAGATGCAGCAGCGAGCTTCCAAAACAGGGATGTTTTGGCAGAGCTTACATGGACGTACTTGCAGCGTCTCGCAGTTGTATCTGCACATAAGGTCGCTCTTTCACATCCATGTGATCGCGACATTTGTATATCCTATACATCACCTGCGGCAGGCAATGGATTAAGTTGAAGTTATGGTCTTCCGTAATTTAGCCAATAAAAATGAAGTATAAAGTTGGTGCTGGTAACTCGTTTATGCCCCAAAATGAGTTGGTGCTAGCAATGGGATAATCAGCATAACCTTACTTTTTCTAATCGATTATGACCGCATTACTTGTCGTTCAAATGACTGGTTGCCTATACAGGTATAACTGATTTTCTCCAAATTGAGATAATTCTGGCGCCAAAGGATGCGTAAAATGAGCTTTTTACGCATCGATAATTTTGTGACATTCGAAAAAACCCATACATATCAATCTACTGCGATTTTTTTAAAGTGTTGTATAGACCTCGTAAACAAAGACGCATTCTTTCTCCGGCAGTATTTTGAGCATTACTTACGTACTCACAAAAATATTCGATTTACAACAAGGACTTAGCGATGATATCTTTGATGTTTTAATTGAGCAGCCTGGAACATTATTGTGCTGCTATTGAATAAGCTGTTATATTTTCAGAGAGTTATGAGTAATTTTCCAATAATTGAGACAAAAAGACTTATCTTAAATGAGCAAACTGTTGATGATTCCAAATCAATTTTTGCTATGTTTTCTGATAGCGATGTTACTGAGTTTTACGACTTGCATTTCAGCATAGAAAGTGAGGCTGTTGAGCTAATTGAAAATGACACAAAACGGTTTCAAGAAAGCAAGAGTGTCAGGTGGGCAATCCGTGAAAAATCAACTAACAATTTTATAGGTAGTTGTGGCATTAACCGTTTTGAAGAAAGTAATGACATAGCTGTTATTGGGTATGAATTTATTAAAGACTCATGGGGCAAAGGCTATGCTACGGAAGCTGTAAAGAGCGTTGTTGAGTATTCATTTTCTAAGCAGTGCCCTAAATTTGTCAACAGAATAGAAGCATACGTAATGCTTGGTAATAGGGCTTCTGAAATTGTATTGGAGCGGTTAGGGTTCAAGTGTGATGGTACATTAAGGCAGCATGGCAAATGGAAAGGTTCATATCATGACCTTAAAGTCTTTTCTCTGCTGCGCTCAGATGAAATGAAAATATAACAGATAAGGATAGGCCGCGCGTAGCCGCGTCCTTATCCCAAGTGTTGAACAAGCCCGAGTGATACCTTTATAGTGTAAATATCGGCGTAAGATCTTACGCTTTTTCGATGTGTGCAGAGCAGTTACATTTTTTACTAGCCGCATAGATCCCTTAGCATCGTCAGCTAATTTCTTTACCTAAAATATCAATGCCTTAGCACCTCCTGATACTTTTCTTGTTCCGCATCTTAAGTGTTAATTTTTAATCCTTCCGCTTAAACAGTGGCGTTAGGTGTGGTTGGTTTTTGCCTAAGAAAGCTTGTCAGTCGTGCATGCTTATTCCTATGCACCCCCATAAATATCATCGGTTGTCGGCAACAAGGGCAAAAATTAACATGGCCACCCATTCCAGGTGGCTAGTATAGGTAAGTTCCAAATGCTTAAGCTTAAAAGATATCACTAGTATTTAGTTAACACTAGTGATATCTTGTCACTAGTATTAACTAAACACTAGTGGTTGTTACGTGAATGGAATTGACAAAAAAGATATCAAAGAGCATGAAGAAGCCGTTGATCTGTTGGTTAAAAAGTTTAGTAAAGAACTCAACTCAGGCACTTCTGCACTTGTGCTGCTGAGTATATTGAACAACTCAGATAAACCACTTTATGGATATCAGATTTCCAAACTTTTAGGTCACTCTAATACTGACAAGCAAGGAGTTATCTATCCTGTGCTGCGGAATATGGAGGCTAAAGGCTTATTGGAAAGTCAGGTACTCCCTTCTGAAAGCGGACCTCCTAGGAAGTACTTCACTATCTCAATATTGGGCAAAAAAGTATTAGAAGAGTGGTTGCAGATTTGGCAACGCACTCAGCTTTTTGTAAATCAAATAATTACAGGCAAATCAAATGGAAACGATTAAGTCAAATAAAGCTATCGAAAAGGATATTCAACATTATTTACGTGAGTTAAGTGCCGCATTACACAATCAAGATTTATCATTAGTACAAGATGCTAAATTTGACGCGGAAAGTCACTTTCGTGCAGCACTATTAGAATCAAGTAATAAAGCCAATCCTATGCTGGATATCATCCAAGATTATGGTACTCCGCAAGTTATTGCTCAGCATTACTGTGATATGGAGTTAACTGTTGATTTGGCATTTAATGGTAGGAAAGAGTATCAATCAAATGTTCAATCCGGTTCAATTTTCTCGATATTAAAAGATACTGCGGCCTTTAAAGCGCTTATTTACTATTTTATTAGCTTCCCATTATCTATGGTCTATATAGCTTGGGTGTTATTGGTTGGGCTAAGTAGCGCCGTTGCATCCCTTGTATTGATTGGCATACCGGTATTTATTTTTTTCATCAACTCAATGCGATATTTCTCATTATTTGAAGGGCGATTAATTGAGCCGTTATTAGGTGAGCGTATGCCACGTAGGCCTAAATTTCTGCATAACCTATCTCAGTTCAAGTCTCTAAAAGGGGTTATTGCTTTAATTAAAAATCGTGAAAATTGGACTTCGATATTGTACCTATTGCTTCAGTTACCATTATCTTTACTGTATTTCACTATTTTCGTTTTACCAGCAGTATTTTCAATATTGCTATTCTTATCGCCAGTTATTGATCCATTGATCAATACGATAAACCCTTCTTTGAGTATTGATATTAATTGGTACTGGCTCCCTATTTCCACCCCTCTTAGTCTTATCGGTTTAATGCTGTCGTTACATGCAGCAAAAACTATCGGAAAACTGCATGCAAGATTTGCTAAGTCTATGCTGGTTTCAATTTAACGAGAAAAGTTAAATTCTAGTTCTTAAATCGGAGTATTTAACAATGAAAATATTGAAGACGTTTGGAGAAAGGTACCCTATTAGTGCTTTTCTGATTCTTTGCTTTGGATTTACCTGGTCAATTTGGTTTACCGTTCCTTTCTTTGCAGGTTCTGATTGGTCGTTAGGGCGAATATATGTTGGTGCAGGTTTCGGGCCTGCATTAGCAGCCATTTTTATGAACCAGCTATGTGGTCATGGAGCTGACATTGGAAATAAAAAGTGGTTGTTATGCTTTAGTGCTTTTTTCGCATTGTTGTTTGGATTGTATTTTTCAATACTGCTAACTGGTGATGGCATTACAGCTGAAAAACTTTCTCAGGCTAGACCTGCTGGCATTTCTGTTACAGGAATCCTAGGTGTAATAGTGTCTGCAGTAATTGGGAGCTTTGTAATTGCTTCTTTGGCTGTTAGTCGTTCAAAAGCATTAAGTTCAGTGAGCGAGTGGCGTGTATCGATTAAGTGGTGGTTAATCGCTTTGTTGCTCCCTTCAGTATGGATGATGTTAGGTGTGTTAATGGCTAGCATGACTGGAGAAAAGATACAGGCAGAGTTAGTTGAGCATAATTTAGAGTTGCAGACTTGGGTTTTATACACCGCACGTTCAATATTGCTCACATTTTTGGTGGTCGCTATTGGCGAAGAGGCTGGTTGGCGAGCGTGGATGTTACCGCGTTTACAGCAACGATTTAGCCCACTTCACAGCTCGGTATTTATCGGTATTGCTTGGGGTTTATGGCATTTCCCATTATTCGTTATCGGGCAATATAGTGATCCGCCTGAAATGGTTTTTGCTAAAGCAGGCGCTTGTATAATGTTGGGTATTGTTTTTACATGGCTATATAACCGTACAGGGGGAAACCTATTGATGGTGGTTTTGCTTCATACCGCTATGAATAGTTCACCAAGATTTGTTCCTTTTTCTGAGCAAATGGGGGTATTTTTAATTTTATCTCTCATCTGCATGATTGTTTTCGACAGAATGTGGCGAAAAAGTAGGATACAACTTTAGCTTATTATCCTAATGGCTTAATAGAGTTTATTTAGTCGTGGATTGCGACAAACGACAATCAAAGGATTAAATCTTTAATTGCTAGCTCATATATGAACCCAACAAAAAGCCTCAATATTTTCATATTGAGGCTTTGTTATATTTCCAATACCTATATAAAAACCTTAAGCACTTTCAATAATCTGCTTTAGATCCGCAACCAGCTCTTTATTCAAAATCTGTGGTATTTTCCCGGGTTGGGCTTTAGGTTTAAACACTGCAAACTTTTCCCCTTGTGGTGATACTAAAACATAGCTGGCGCTGTGATCCACTTGGTAATCTTCGCCGTCGCCAACCATGGCGTAGGCAAAACCTAAATCACGAGTAAAAGGAAATAGCTGAGCGTGATCGGCAGTAACGGCTTTGAAATCGCGGTTAAAAAAATTGATGTAATCTAAACGTTTAGTTTGGCTGTCCCTTGCGGGGTCCACTGACACAAACACCACTTGAATATTGTCGCTTACTGCTTGCAACTCTGGGTAGGCGGCATTGAGTTTATTAAGGGTTGTTGGGCAAACATCTGGGCATGAAGTAAAGCCGACAAATACTAAACTCCACTTACCTAAAAGCTGCTCATTGGTAAAGGTATTCCCCAATTGGTCTTGCATACTAAAAGGTGCCAGTGGTCTTGGGTTATCAAACAAATAACTTGTTTCAAGTGCCAGATCCGGCCTTGATTTAGTGGCAGTGGCGATTGTTGCGGATGAACTTTTTTGACTAGGGAAAAGCGTAGCAACAGCGACGCCCAAGCCCAGCATAATGAAAGCTAACGCGATAATTTTTTTCACTCATTCACTCCATTATTTTTATCTTTACGTTCACTGTTTTTATCTTCAATTTCACCATGGCGATAAGCACTGATAAAGCGAGTTATACCCATAAGTAGTGATCAACTAATAGCACTAAAAATAAAATCATTAAGTGATAAATCGAGAACTTAAACACATCCATCGCCAGCCCTGGTTTGTCGTGATACTTAAGTTGCCAGGCTTTATAAATAAAGCCACAACTTAGAATGGTTGAACCCACAAGATAAACGGGGCCACACATGCCAACCAGTACTGGCAATAAACAGGCAATAGCCAGTAACAAGGTATATAACAAGATACAAGTTTTAGTAAACTCAACCCCATGGGTGACTGGCAGCATTGGGACATCGACTTTGGCGTATTCTTTTCTACGGTGAATCGCCAGTGCCCAAAAATGCGGCGGCGTCCAAGTGAAGATGATGATAACAAGTAATAGTGCGTTGCCATGTAATTCGTTGGTGACAGCAGTCCAACCCAATAAAGGTGGCATTGCCCCAGCTAAGCCGCCAATGACGATATTTTGCGGGGTAGCGCGCTTAAGATAAGCGGTATACACCACAGCATAACCGATTAAACTGGCAAAGGTTAACCATGCGGTAAGTGGGTTAACTAAGGTATACAAAATAACAAAACCGCCTAAGCCGATAGAAGTGGCAAAGGTCATGGCTTTGATTACCGAGACCTTGCCTTTTGGTAATGGGCGGTTATAGGTACGCGCCATTAAACCATCAATGCGGCGATCAATTAAGTGGTTATAAGCCGCCGCTGCCCCCGCCATCATGGCTATGCCTATCATGCCAAAGATAAGCGGCTGCAATGGCACTGCGCCGGGCAATGCGAGGCACATTCCCACCAGTACTGTCAGTAACATCAGGGCGACCACTTTGGGTTTGGTCATTTCAAAATAGGCGCGCCAAGGTAATTGCGCGCTGCTGGTGCTTGCTGGTATAGACAGAGATTTAGCCATAATAGAATCCTTGCTTAAGCTTTACGCCACAGCGCGTAGTTGATGAAAATAACGGTAAGTAACAATAGCGCTGCGCCGCCGTTGTGCGATACAGCAATCCCTAAAGGCAAATGCATGACAATATTGCTGATGCCAAGGCCCACTTGAATGATCACTAGGGCAAATAACAGCCAAGCACTTTTACGTATTGTGTGTGAGCGTGCTTTAAGTAATTTAAATCCTAACCACACTAAACAGGCAGCGGTAATCACGCCCCAAATACGATGAGTAACATGGATTGTCATGCGGGCAGGGTATTCCAGTACGCCATATTCAAAGCTTGGATGTGTCCCTTGAAACGGTGAAAAAGCATCAGCAAATTGCAGATTATCGACCCAGTTACCTTCACATATTGGCAGGGCGGTACAGGCTAATGCTGCGTAATTCGATGACGTCCAGCCGCCCAAAATAATTTGAACCGCCAGTACAATTAAGCAGACCATGGCAAAGGGGGCGAGTTTTCTGGCATAAGTGTCACCACCAGGGATCCGCAGTGGCCGGGTACGTAAATACAGCAGTAGCAGTAAAGCGAATAAACTAAAGCCACCAATTAAATGCCCCATGACTACGATGGGCATTAATTTCATGGTGACAGTCCACATGCCCAAGGCAGCTTGAAAGAGCAGTAGGGCGGAAATCAGTATGGGTAGCTTTTTGGGCGCATCGGCTCTTTTTAAGCAGATGATAAGGATGGTTAAAATCAGTAATCCAAGAGTGCCAGCGATATAGCGGTGGATCATTTCCAGCCACGCCTTGTCAGGCTCTAGCGTTTGATTTGGGAATGCAGTCTCAACTTTTGCTATTGCATCAGGCGCGCTAGGCACCACAAGATGACCATAGCAACCTGGCCAATCAGGGCAGCCAAGCCCTGCATCTGACAGCCGAGTGTAGGCACCCATTAATATCACCGTAAAGGTAAATACTAAGGTAAATTTGAGCAGGTTTTTTATCACCATTACCCGACCCTCGATAGTTTAAGCATCTTACGTAAATCGCCAATCATCGACTTACCTTGGGCAATATTTTCTTGCTCGCCCATAATACCTGGGTATTTCATGACTAGGCTACCAAGGGGATCGACAATAATCATTTGCTGCTCTGTCAGTAATGCGGCCATTGCAGGGCTGGCACTGGCTGTAGCAAACGGCACTTGCAGTTTAGTTAAAATTGCGGTGTCGCTATCTGGGGTGAGTAAAATAATTGGGCTGACGCGATCTTGATGTTTACCTAAGGCGATATGGCTTTGATGCATAACATACAAACGTTGCTGACATTGTTCTAGGCATTGGTTTGGTAATAAATACACCAGCTGCCACATATGCGGCTGCGGGTTGGTCATGGCTAAGGTTTGATAATTAAGTTGTGCGCCGATTAGCTCACCTTTGTTAGTGGCGGCGCCGTTATATAAATCTAGGCTCAAGACTAATTTAGCCATAGCCACCGGTAAAATAAATACCAGCAGCAGTAGATATAATGTCTTGTTACCTTTAGGTTTTGCTGGGGAGTTCATACTTGCTCCTCTTGTTACGACTGTTTTTGTTATAGGATGAGTTTTTTTTACTTAAGTCACTATTTTTAATTTAGTTACTCTTGTATTTAGGTTTTAACTTTAGGTCTTAATTTTAGGCTTAAATGTTTTCCAACCAAGCCATAGCATTAGCGATAAAAATACTGCTGCCATGGTGAACCATTGCAATGCATAGCCTTGGTGTTTTTGGGCTGACAGTGGAATAGGTGTCCATGGTTTTGCTAGTGTCATGTTCGGTGTTATATCTGGCTGCAGTACTGCCGGTGCCAGTTGATGACCTATTTTCTCTGCTAAGGCCACGAGATTTAAATTTTGAAAACGGATCACGTCACGGTTTTCTACTGTAAATTGTTCCACATAAAGTTGGTCACTTAAGGGATTGGTTTGGCGCTGATACACTCGACCTGTGAGCTGATATTGCGCCGCAGGCAATGGCGCTAAATCGGGTAATATACGGCGGTCTTTATTCGCTGCAGTAAAGCCTAGTTCAACCAGTAGCCATGGCTCTGTGGCTGATATTGCAAATACTTGATAAGCCAGATAACCCACTTGGCCGTTATAAACTTGATTATCAAGCAGTAATATTTGTTCATTGACGGGCTTAGCGGTGACGTTAATGCGATAACCCGTTAGTGGACCGCTGCTATCTAGCGTTAAAAAAGTGTGGTAATCCAATTCACTGGACGCTTGCCTTTCACTTAAGGTGGCTTGCCAAGCTTGTTTTTGAATTCCTCTATCAAGTTGCCATAAACCGAGCTTGACCAAAATAGAAAACACACTCACAGTAACAACTAGCAATAACCCAGTAGAAAGTCGCCAAACGCGCAAAGGAGAGCCCGTGGGAACCTTAGATACCTTAGTTATTTTCAAGCTTGTTTTAGTACTGCTGCTTGTATTCATATTATTTAATTTAGCCAGAGCCCTATTTATTATGGTTAAAGCGGAAAATAAACAATCTATGAGCCAATATTTAGGTCGTCGAGTGATCTTTTCTGCGTTAGTGATGTTGTTATTGTTACTGGCCTTAGGATTTGGCTGGATAAGCCCAAATCCTAGACCTTATTAGCTTTGCAGCCTTATAAGACGTACACGAAAATAAATAAGCATAACCACACCACATCAACAAAATGCCAATACCAACTTCCGGATTGAAAGGCGAAATGATTATCTGGGGTGAAGTGACCTTTCAATACTCTAAAGAACAGGATTATTAGAAATACTGTGCCTAAGGTGACGTGCATACCGTGAAAGCCAGTTAGCAAAAAGAAGGTGTTACCATAAATCCCTGAGGTGAGTGTGAGCCCCATTTCTTGGTAGGCATGGACATACTCTTCAACTTGTAAAAACAAGAAGCCGATACCCAGCAAAATAGTCAGTCCTAACCAAACCTTCAGTGCGCCACGTTTTGATTTTTCTAACGACACATGGGCAAAGTGCAAGGTGACTGAAGAGGTCAGTAGAATGAGGGTGTTATACAGCGGCAATCCGCCCCAACCCATGGCTTCAGTGGTGGTACCATCTGGGGTTTTCACTAGCGGCCAAATGGCTTCAAATGTTGGCCACAATACCTCATGGGTCATGGCATTATTTGATGCACCGCCGAGCCAAGGTATTGCTACCATTCGAGCGTAAAACAATGCCCCAAAAAATGCCCCGAAAAACATGATTTCTGAGAAAATAAACCAGCTCATGCCTTGTCTAAAAGAGCGATCCATTTGCGCTGAATATAAACCTGACATTGACTCATCAATGATATTTTTAAACCAGCCAAACAGCATAAATATAATTACAGCAATACCCGCGATTAGGGTGTAGCCGCCAGAAGATTGTTCAGTTGAAAGTTGTTGGATGTAGGTACCTGCGCCAAATGCAATCAGAAATAATCCGATAGCGCCGGTAATTGGCCAGATACTTTGCGCTGGCACGTAGTAGTTTTCATGTTTTGTTGTCATCTTGCTGCTCCTTGCTCTATGGCTGCAGTCTGCTTGTCTGTAATATCATAGAGGGTATAAGAGAGAGTCAATGTGTTAATGGATTCAGGTAAATCCGCATCCACGTAAAAAATTAACGGTAATTCAGCATCGGCCATTGCTGCTAGGGGTTGCTGATTGAAGCAAAAGCACTCGGTCTTATTAAAATAAGCCGCGCCTTGGCCTGGCGATACCGAGGGTATTGCTTGGCCTACGAGGTTATTTGAAGATAAGTTTTTCGCTAAAAACGCAGTACGTGTGAGTTCGCCGGGGTGAACCTGCATGCGGTTCACTTTTGGCACAAACTCCCACGGCATATTGCTTTGTACTTGGGCAATAAACTCAATGGTTACAGTACGGTCTTTATCAATCACCACAGCCTCATAACTGCTGGCAGTACTTTGGGTTTTTCCATTAATCCCCAAGGCATCGCAAAGCACGTCATACAAAGGCACTAGCGCAAAACCAAAGCCGAACATACCTATTGAACCCAGTACTAGGCCAATAAGTAAATTACGGTTTGATTTTGTTGGCTGGCTCATATCATTTAACCTCTGGTGGGGTGGTAAATGAGTGATAAGGCGCAGGACTGGCAATAGTCCACTCTAACCCTTCAGCACCTTCCCATGGCTTATCCGCAGCTTTTTCGCCGCCCTTGATACATTTCAGTACCACAGCGAGGAAAATCAGTTGTGATAAACCAAAGGCAAAACCACCAATAGAGACAATTTGGTTTACGTCAGCAAACTGAATTGCATAGTCTGGAATACGACGTGGCATGCCTGCTAAGCCTAAAAAGTGCATTGGGAAAAACAATACATTGACTGAAATAACACTACACCAGAAATGCCAACGACCTAATGTTTCGCTATACATGTATCCTGTCCATTTCGGTAGCCAGTAATATGCTGCAGCCATAATGGAAAATACTGCGCCAGTCACCAGTACATAATGAAAATGCGCTACCACAAAGTAAGTATCATGGTATTGGAAATCCGCTGGGGTGATCGCTAGCATCAAGCCAGAGAAGCCACCGATGGTGAATAAGATGATGAATGCAATGGCGAACAGCATCGGGGTTTCGAAGGTGATTGAGCCGCGCCACATAGTTGCAACCCAGTTAAACACTTTCACCCCAGTAGGCACTGCGATTAACATGGTGCAGTACATGAAGAATAGCTCTGCAAATACTGGCATCCCGGTGGTGAACATGTGATGCGCCCAAACTAGGAAGGACAAAATCGCAATACTTGAGGTGGCGTATACCATGGAGGCATAACCGAAAAGCTTTTTACGGCTAAAGGTGGGAATAATGGCCGAGATAATCCCGAATGAAGGTAAAATCATGATGTAGACTTCGGGGTGGCCAAAGAACCAGAAAATATGCTGGAACATCACAGGGTCGCCGCCGCCAGCAGCATCAAAGAAGCTGGTGGCAAAGTATTTATCAGTCAGTACCATGGTTACTACACCTGCCAATACCGGCATCACTGCTATTAGCAAGAAGGCGGTAATCAGCCAAGTCCAGACGAACAATGGCAGCTTCATCCAAGTCATACCCGGAGCACGCATATTAACAATGGTCACCACCACGTTAATAGCACCCATGATCGAGCTTATGCCCATAATGTGAACTGAGAACACAAATAATGCTGTGCTATCAGGGCTATAGGTTGTTGACAGTGGTGCATAGAAAGTCCAGCCAAAGTTGGGGCCTCCACCTTCCATAAATAGCGAGCTAAGTAGAATCGCAAACGCGAAAGGTAAAATCCAAAAGCTCCAGTTATTCATCCGCGGTAGTGCCATATCTGGCGCACCAATCATCATTGGAATGAGCCAGTTAGCTAAGCCGGTAAAGGCTGGCATGACTGCGCCAAATACCATAATCAAGCCATGGACTGTGGTCATTTGGTTAAAAAAGTTAGGTTCAACTAACTGTAAACCGGGTTGGAATAACTCAGCACGAATGACCATGGCCATTGCGCCGCCGGTTAAAAACATAATGAAACTAAACCACAGATACATTGAACCAATATCTTTATGGTTAGTGGTTAAAACCCAGCGCATAATGCCTTTTGGCGCCCCATGATGATGGTCATCATGGTGATCGTCGTGAGCGGCTGGTGAATCTTGTGTAATTGTGCTCATTTTAATCCCTTACTTTCCGTGACCAACAACATCAGCAGCCTGAACTGCATCGCCAGAGTTATTACCCCAGGCATTTCGCTCATAAGTCACCACTGCAGCAAGCTGTTGTGGCGTAAGTAGCGAGTTAAATGCTTGCATTGCCGTGCCAGGTTTACCATTGATGACAATATTAAGATGATCCGTCACTGGACCGACGATGAGTGGGCTGCCTACTAATGAAGGGAACGCGCCAGGTAAGCCAGTACCAGCAGCTTGGTGACATGCAGCGCAGCTAGTCATATAGACTTGCTCGCCCATGGTCATTAACTCATCCATCGTCAAGTCATCCAATACCACAGCTTTAACTTCTGCTGCTTGTGTTGCCGCTTTAGTCACAGCTTGTGTTGCAGTGTCTTCAAGTTGTTCAGCTGTAGGTAAGCTTGCTGGTAAAGTCACAGGCGTTGACGTGTCTGCGGTAGAAGTGCCTGCACTAGGAGCGTCTGCAGTGGTTGGTGTAGCGCTAGAACTTGTCCCATTGCCACTCACATCAGCCGCTTGCACGGTATCGCCAGAGTCATTACCCCAAGCATTACGCTCATAAGTGACTACTGCAGCAATTTCAGTTGCCGTTAGCTGCTTGGCAAACGCTTGCATCGCAGTGCCAGGCTTACCATTAACGACAATATCGATATGGCCAGACACTGGGCCTTTAATCATTGGACTGCCAATTAGGGAAGGGAAGACGCCAGGTAAACCAGCACCATTAGGTTGGTGGCAAGCCGCGCAGCGACCCATGTAGATTTGTTCGCCTTGGGCCATTAACTTGTCATAGCTAAGGGTTTGGCTCAGTGAGGCTTGTGCAGCGGCTTTAGCATCGACAGCAAATTGCTTTTGGTCGATTAGCCATTGGTCAAAGTCTGCTTCAGAAACGGCTTCAACAACAATAGGCATAAAGCCATGATCTTTACCGCATAGTTCGGCACATTGGCCTCGATAAGTACCTATTTTATCGATTTTAGTCCAAGCTTCATTGATGAAACCAGGATTTGCATCTTTTTTAACGGCAAATGCTGGTACCCACCAAGAGTGGATAACGTCATCCGAGGTCATTAAAAAACGTACTTTACGATTTATTGGTAAAACCAGCGGCTTATCGACCTCTAAAAGATAGGTGTCGGTTTTATCTGCGGTGCCAGTAATTTGGTCTGCTGGGGTAGATAATAAACTGAAAAACTCGACATCTTCATTGAAATAGCTGTAATGCCATTTCCATTGAGAGCCCGTCACTTTGACTGTCAGTTCAGCATCGCTGGGATCTTCCATAGCAATCAGCGTTTTTGTTGCTGGGATTGCCATGCCAATTAGGATTAGAAATGGCAATACTGTCCAAGCTATTTCAACCTTGGTACTGTCATGAAAGTCGGCTGCAACTGCACCCTTAGATTTTCTGTGATAGATCATGGAATAAATCATGATCCCAAAGACCACGACACCAATGGCGCAACAGATATACAAAATAATCATATGCAGGTCGTAAACCTGGCCACTGATCTCTGTTACACCTTGAGTCATGTTTAAGGGCATCTCTGCCGCTGTGAGTGGGGTTGCAAGCAACGCCACCATTAATCCGTACAACAATCGCTTCACAAGACTACTCCTCTGCTAATTGCGAATTGCAATTACAAAGAAAAGCCACACAGTAATACTCTGCTCTATGCAAACTTTTCATACCCGAAAAAGTTTGATCATTTCAAAGTACACGGTGGCTTTGAGCTTGAAAACTCAATTATGTTATTACGTTACGGTGCCACACTTGTACCTAATACTGAACTTATCAATTATATTTGACGCTTTACATTCAAGGCTTTCTATACCGCACGGTACCAGCTCAATCTTTTAATAGCGTTTGTATCTTTTTGACATTTATTCTCGGCAGTACGATAAATTGTTACTACCTTGTTAACTACATTACTTGGAGATTAAATATTGATCAAGATCACTTTATCATCTAATTTGCTGAAAAAAGTGCAAAAAAAAAGCCCCTCAGCGTAGTGAAGGGCTTTTTTAGTCATATTTTACTAGTGAAACGAGGTAAGGTTTACCCGAGTCGGTACTGCTAAAGTTTGCGTTAATGGGTCGCCTTCAGGTAAGTGAGTATTTACATCTTCAATGATAAGCCCTTGGGCTAAGGCATTTTTGGCAACCAATTGAATGCGGCGATTGTCGCGGGCATCTAATGGTGGTGTCCAAGTAATTACTGCACTTGAAGTACCGTTAGTGAGCGCTTTTTCCATCGCCCACAGGGTTTCGACTTCATCTTTGGTGTGAACTAACAATACTCTGTCCATACGAACATTGGCATTAGCAAGAATTTGCTTATAACCGATATGCGGCGGATTAATCAGTACAATCCAACGGCCTTGCTGACTTAAAATGGCTAACTGACTGCATAATTGAGTCAATTCAGTTAAGCCTTGGTTTTGGGTGCGCTTGGTTTCAATCCCTTGTTTAGTGGGTAAGGGATCAGATGCCATATCTACCCATAATCCAGGGTGACGCGGTGCATTGCCTATTAATGTGTTCATAACCAACCTCCATTACGAATAACGCCAACAGCAAGCCCTTCAATCGTTAGGTTTTGGCAACTTAAATCAACTTTAATCGGCTCATATTCTGCATTTTCAGCATGTAAATAAATAATATTGCCTTTCTTTTCAAATCTTTTCACGGTTACATCGTCTTCAAGACGTGCCACTACAACTTGACCATTGGTGGCAGTTTGCATTTTATGCACTGCTAATAAGTCGCCCTCTAAAATACCAATGTCTTTCATACTGTCGCCTCGAACGCGTAGTAAGAAATTAGCATTGGGCTTAAACATTTCTGGGTCAACTTGGAAATACTGTTCAACATGCTCTTGAGCAAGGATAGGTTCACCTGCAGCAACTTGGCCGATAAGTGGTAAGCCTGCTTCAACTTCCTCCTCCACCTGCACCATGCGGATCCCGCGAGAGGTACCAGGAATAATTTCAATACAGCCTTTTTTTGCCAGTGCTTTTAAGTGTTCTTCAGCGGCATTGGCGCTTTTGAAGCCTAATCGAGTTGCAATTTCTGCACGAGTTGGCGGCATACCTGTTTCGGCGATATTACATTTAATTAGCTCTAATATTTCAGCTTGGCGTGGCGTTAAAGGTCTCATATTGATTCCTGTTTTTTTATACAGTGACTGTCATTATATACAGTATCGGTGGTCGCGCAAGTATTAACCAAATTAATTTAACTATTATCATCTAATTCTTGTTGGCTATATATGGGGGCACGGTTAAGTATATGTAATTTAATTATTTAGTTAATGAAGGTAAGTCAGCTTTTTAAACCGATGAAATTGGCTATTTCTCACATCGTTTGTTTAAACAGTATATTTATACAGTAGTGTTGATTGAAAATAGGTTGGTTGTTATTCGGATATGGCTATTTTTACTGAACAAATATTCTCTGTATAGACCCTTGTTAGTGAAACTGAACCATTATCTGGTATTCTATGGCCAATTAATTGATGTTGAATATGCGAACACTCATGTTAAAACCTGACTCAATCATAGCAAAATCATTACGTTGGATTCAAAAACTGATGGTGCACACGGTTGTTGTGCCTGAAGATCCCTTTGCCGATCTGAACTTAGACCCAGATAAACCAGTGGTCTATGTGATGAAGACAGAATCACTCAGTGATATTGCGGCATTAAATGAAGTGACCGCCAAATATGGCTTACCGAGCCCTTATGAGCGACTAGACGTTGATGGCTTAAATACCCCTAGAATTGTGTGTATTGAAGGTCGTAAGCCTCTATTTGGCAAGCGTTTAAGTGGCGAAAAATTTGTTGATAACTTCACCAGCTTATTAGCCTTACATAAAAAAAATGATCAACTTGATATTCAATTGGTGCCAGTGAGTCTGTATTGGGGACGTATCCCTGGTAAAGAAGATGACACCATGACCGCAGCCGTATTTGAGCGTGAAAACCCGACCTGGTTACGTAAATGGTTGATGATTTTGTTCTTAGGTCGCCATAGCTTTATTCAATTTTCAAATGCTATGTCGCTACGTTATATGGCTGATGAACACGGCACTGATGTCAGTATTGCGCATAAACTTATCCGTGTGGCGCGAGTGCACTTTAGACGCCAACGTAAAGTGATGACAGGCCCACAACTGCCAAATCGTCAGGCAATGTTCAACTCATTATTAAAGTCTGATGCCATTGCTCAAGCGATAAAAGAAGAAGCGCTTAATAAAAAAATTCCTGAAGACAAAGCCCGCGAAAAAGCTATTCAGTATTTAGATGAAATTGCAGCGGATTACTCAGACAGCTTAGTGCGTATTGCTGAGCGCTTTCTTACTTGGTTGTGGAATAAGTTATACAGCGGTATTAGCATTAAAAGCGCTGAAAAAGTGCGTAAGCTGCATCATGATGGTCATGAAATTGTCTATGTGCCTTGCCATCGTAGCCACATGGATTACCTACTGCTGTCGTATATTTTGTATTACCAAGGCATGGTGCCGCCGCATATTGCCGCCGGTATTAATTTAAACTTTTGGCCAGCAGGCCCTATGTTCCGCCGTGGTGGTGCTTTCTTTATTCGTCGTAGCTTTAACGGTAATAAACTTTATACCGCAGTGTTTCGTGAGTATTTAGATCAGTTATTTGCTAAAGGCTATTCGGTTGAATACTTCACCGAAGGTGGTCGTTCTCGTACCGGTCGTTTATTAGCGCCTAAGACCGGCATGTTAGCGATGACAGTTAACTGTGTACTGCGGGGCATTGAACGCCCAGTAACCTTAGTGCCAGTTTATCTTGGTTATGATCATGTGATGGAAGTGTCCACCTATCATAAAGAGTTAAGCGGTAAGAAAAAGCAAAAAGAATCAGTGTGGCAGGTCTTTGGTGCGCTGCGTAAATTAGGCAACTTTGGCCAAGGTTACGTTAACTTTGGCGAGCCAATCAATGTGCAGCAATTTTTAAATCAACAATCGCCAAATTGGCGTGAAGAAATTGCTCAAGATCCGGATCAAAAGCCATCATGGTTAACGCCAGCAGTAAATGTATTGGCCAATAAAGTGATGACTAACATCAATGGCGCCGCCGCAGCGAGTTCGGTGACATTAGCAAGTATGGCGCTGCTGGCTTCAGAGCAAAACGCCCTGCAGCGCAGTGAGCTTGAAACCCAGCTAGACCTCTACCTGAAAATCTTAAAGGATGTTCCTTATACTGAGTATGCGTCGGTGGCTGAGGGCTCAGCTCATGACCTAGTTGAGCAATGTTTGTCGCTGAATAAATTTACCTCAACCACAGATGCCATCGGCGAAATTATCGCAATTGAAGATAGCTCAGTGATTGCGATGAGCTATTATCGCAATAACATAATTCATCTAATGGCAGTGCCTTCATTAATCGCCAGTTGCTTGGTGCAATATGAAGAATTTAGCCGAGAAAAAATCCAGCAAATTGTTAATGATTTTTACCCATTATTGAAAGCTGAGCTGTTTATGGGCATTGAAGATTTAAGTGCCTATGTGGATCAAGTGCTTGATTTGTTTGTTGAACAAAAGCTAATTTCCGGTAGCGATCACTTTGAAGTCAATCAAAGTAATGTCACTCAGTTAATGTTATTGTCCGCCACGGTCAGTGAGACCCTACAGCGTTACGCGATTATCTTTAATTTACTGGCTTACAAACCAGAAATTGAGCGTTCTGATTTAGAAAGCGCCAGCCATTTATTGGCTCAGCGTTTAGGTGCTTTACATGGAATTACTGCGCCTGAGTTTTATGATAAAAAGCTCTACAATAATTTGAGTGTGAAATTAAAAGAATTAGGGTATTTATCCGCTAACGATAATCAATTTGAAGTCATCCGAATACGTGATCATGCCAATGGTATGCTGCGTTTATCTGTTCGAAAAACCATTGTTGATAGTGTCACAATGGAACATGGGTAATAACTAATTTTATGAGTTCGACACAATCTCAACCGCAAAATAAATCCTTATTGGGCGGTGCTATGATCATCGCCGGTACCACAGTCGGTGCTGGTATGTTTTCTTTGCCTGTGGTCAGTGCAGGCATGTGGTTTGGCTATTCATTAGTCATGTTAATTGGTATTTGGTTTTGTATGCTGGTGTCAGGTCTGATGCTACTTGAAACCAATTTGCATTTTAAACCCGGTGACAGTTTTGACACCTTAACTAAGGTAACCTTAGGCCAGTTTTGGCGGATTATTAACGGGTTATCTATTGCTTTTGTGTTGTACATCCTGACCTATGCTTACATCAGTGGTGGTGGCTCGATTGTTAATCACACCCTTGCGGGGATGGGGATTAACTTACCTCAACCGATCGCAGGGTTAGTGTTTGCCGTCGTACTTGCTGCAGTGGTGATCATCAGTACCAAAGCGGTTGATCGCATTACCACCATTATGATTGGCGGGATGTTAATTACCTTTTTTCTCGCCATCGGAAATCTGCTGATTGATATTGATAGCGCAAAATTATTAATGCCAGATGGTGAGGCGAGTTTCTCGCCTTATATTTTAGCGGCGCTACCTTTTGGGCTGGCCAGTTTTGGTTACCACGGCAATGTGCCAAGCCTAGTTAAGTATTACGGCAAACAACCTAAAGTGATTTTAAAAGCCATCTTTATTGGTACGTTTATCGCCTTAGTTATTTACAGCTGTTGGTTAGTGGCAACCATGGGCAACATTCCCCGTAGTCAGTTCAGCGACATTATTGCCCAGGGCGGCAATATGGGTGTGTTAGTGGGCGCTCTGTCAGATGTGATGGCGAGTAAATGGCTTAATACCATGTTGACCTTGTTTGCTAATCTTGCTGTGGCGTCATCATTCTTAGGGGTGACCTTAGGCTTGTTTGATTATCTAGCTGACTTATTTGGCTTTGAAGAAAGCAATAATGGCCGCATTAAAACAGCTGCGATCACCTTTATCCCGCCGACAGTATTAGGTTTGTTATTCCCTAATGGTTTCTTGATTGCCATTGGCTTTGCGGCATTAGCGGCGACCATTTGGGCGGCGATAGTGCCAGCCATGATGGCATACAAATCGCGCAAAATGTTCCCTGATGAGAAGAGCTTTAGAGTCCCAGGTGGTACGCCATTGATTGTGGTGATTATTGCATTCGGTGTCATCACCGGCGCATGTCATTTGTTGGCGATGGCTGATTTACTGCCAGTTTATAAATAATACTTTAGCTAGATAAAGTGGTGTTTAAACACCGAAATGACCTCCAAAAAGCCCTTTAAAAAGGGCTTTTTTATGGGCGTTTTCTAGCAAGTAAGGATGTGACTGTTAGCATTTTGACTAAAGGTGTGTGTAATTTACGACTTGTGACCGATAGTGACTAGCCATGGCTTGCTGATACTGTTGTCTATATAAGGCTATGATTTTAAGTTGTATTTATTATTTAAATGTCATTTTTTATACGAATAACCAACCATTATTGCCAACTCGACTTTAGCTTTAAAAGTGTCTTAACTTAAAGAGTGTTGTCATTTAGGTTCAGCTTAAACCTTTATTCTTATAAGTCATTATCAACAGCAGGGTGAGGTGTATGAAGGTGTCACACTATAAACAAGGGCAACCTTGTTGGGTCGAACTTGCCAGTCATGATTGGTATGCCGCGAAAGCATTCTACCAAAGCCTATTTCAGTGGCAGGCTGATGATATGCCCATGCCTGAGGGTCATTACACTATGTTGCAGTTAGCGGGTGATGACATTGCGGCTATGTATCAAATGCCCAAAGAGATGGAGAGTTTGCCAACCCATTGGCAGCTTTATTTTGCCGTTGATGATGTTGAGGCGACAATTAAAGCCATTAGGCTTGCGGGTGGACAAATTATTGCAGGCCCTCACTCTGTTGGTGATTCAGGGATTATAGCTGTGTGCCAAGATCCTGATGGCGCACGATTTTCAATCTGGCAGGCCATTAACCATATCGGCATTAAGCGCTCATTTGAGCCCAATACTTTGTGCTGGGTTGAATATATGTGCCGCGATCTGGCCACATCAACCGATTTTTATACCCAAGCGCTTGGCTTTGAGACTAACAGCCTTGATATGTCTTCAATGGGCATAGCTGATTACGTGCAATGGCTGGTGGATAAGCAAGCCATTGGCGGTATGATGCAAATGACGTCCGAGTGGGGTGATACCCCGCCCCATTGGATGCTGTATTTTAGTGTGCAAGATTGTGATGCTATGGCTCAAGATGCCGAAGCTCTAGGCGGGCGAATTTGTGTCCCGCCTACGGATATTCCGGATGTGGGTCGTTTTGCGGTGATTGATGATCCCCAAGGCGGCACTTTTTCAATTATTGCATTGACCGAGGTAGCGTCTGAAGTAGAATAATTGCTTGAAAGTTAAACTGTAAATCTAATCAAGGAAGACTTATGACACTCACAAAGGACGAAAAACTCGCGGTAATTCAAAAGAAAATGACCATGGTGGCAGTCATTGATTTTCCTGGCACGTTATTAATGGCGGCGGGTTTATATGGCTTGTTTGCAGGTTTTGATACAGCGGCTTATCCGATGCTGGCGAAGCCAATACTGCTGTTTGCTATGGTTGGAGTCGGAGGTTGTATTATGGTTTGGGGTCTTTTAAGGATGATGCAACTGGCACGAGAAAAGCAAGGCGTACTCAGTGAACCAAGCTAACAAGCTTATATTCAGCTTGTGGCTTTATAGATAAAAAGGCGCCTTAAGCGCCTTTTTTAGTGTTTATGAGTGACTTTGTAAACCTAGTTACTGAGTTTACGACCATAGATTAGTAAATAAATGGCTGGAATAACAAACAGCGATAGCAGCGGCGCAGTGACCATGCCACCAACCATAGGTGCGGCAATTTTCTGCATCACTTCGTTACCGGTTCCTGTGCCCCACATTATCGGCAGTAAGCCAAAAAATATGGTCGCAACTGTCATCGCTTTGGGGCGAATCCGCATTACAGCACCTTCAATCAATGCTTGGCGTAAATCATCTTTGCTATTGAGAGTGTCATTGTATTTGCGGTCTCTAATACTGTTGTTGAGATACACCTGCATCACCACGCCAAATTCAGCGGCGACCCCCGCAAGGGCAATCATCCCCACTGATACCGCAACCGAAAAGTTGAAGTTCAGTAGATATAAAAACCAGGCACTGCCTACTAAGGCAAAGGGTAAACTCAGCATAATTACTGAAGCTTGAGCAAACGAGTTAAAGGTCAGCATCAGTAATATAAAAATAACTGCCAGCATTAGTGGAATGACTAACTCCATCTTGGCTTCAACACGCTGCATATATTCATATTGACCCGCAAAGCTGTAGCTATAACGTGCTGGCAAAGTGATTTGCTGGCCTAAGGCTATTTGCGCTTGCTCGATATATTCGCCGATAGAAATATCTTTAATATCGACAAACACCCATGAGATTAAACGGCCATTTTCACTGGCAAGCATGGGCGGTCCATCACTGATGGTTATGTCGGCTAAAACGCTTAATGGCAGATATTTACCGGTTTTGGTTAATACCGGTAAATCTCTGAGTTTTTCGATGCTGTCACGTAACTCTCGTGGATAACGAATGTTAATTGGGTAACGTTCTTGACCTTGAATTGATTCCCCTATATTCATACCGCCGATGGCGATTTGCACCACATCTTGGATGTCACTTAGGGTCATACCATATCGAGCTGCATTTTTTAGTTTCGGCTCAATATCGATATAACGTCCACCACTACTTCGCTGCGCAAATGCTGATGTTGTGCCTGGCACTTGGCTCATTACCGCTTCGATTTCAGCGCCAATTTTTTCCAGTTCGGCCACATCTGAACCCGATATTTTAATGCCGACAGGTGTTCTAACCCCGGTGGACAGCATATCGATACGGGTTTTTATCGGCTGCACCCATGCGTTAGTCATGCCGGGCACTTTCACCGTTCTCTGTAATTCAGCAATAATAGATTCTAAGGTCACGCCTTCACGCCATTGAGCATGTGGTTTAAGCATGATGGTGGTTTCAAGCATGGTTAATGGTGCAGGATCGGTAGCGGTCATCGCGCGGCCCACTTTACCAAATACTCTTTTGACCTCTGGTACCGTTTTAATCAATCTATCGGTTTGCTGTAAAATTTCAGCGGCTTTACCTGCACTGACACTTGGCAGGGTTGTAGGCATATAAAGTAAATCACCTTCAGCGAGTTCTGGCATAAACTCAGAGCCCATCTTTGTCATCGGATAGTAAGCACTGGCTAAAATGACCAGCGCTAATAAGATGGTGAATTTAGGAAATTTTAATACCAGTTTGAGTAATGGCTGGTATATGGCAATCAAAAATCGACTGATGGGGTTTTTGCGTTCATCAGGGATATTACCGCGCACAAAATAACCCATTAATACTGGGATCAAGGTGATGGCCAGTATTGCAGAAGACGCCATAGCAAAGGTTTTAGTAAACGCCAGTGGGTGGAATAAACGGCCTTCTTGAGCTTCCAGTGCAAATACAGGAATAAAGCTTAAGGTGATGATTAGCAGGCTAAAGAATAGCGCAGGCCCTACTTCAACAGAGGCCTCTTTAATTAGTTGCCAGTGGGCTTCACCTTCGGGTGGTTTACCGTGCTCAGCCCGATATCGCTCTAAATGTTTATGGGCGTTTTCTATCATGACAATGGCGGCATCGACAACGGCGCCTATGGCAATGGCAATACCTCCTAAGCTCATGATGTTGGCATTAACCCCCATAAAATGCATGATAATGAAACTGCTTAATATAGATAATGGCAGGGTGATTATGGCAACCAGTGTTGAGCGAGCATGTAATAGAAATAGTAAGCAAACTAGGCCAACGACCAGCATCTCTTCCATCACTTTGTGCATCAGATTATCCACAGAATTGAGGATAAGTTCTGAGCGATCGTAAGTGATAACTAATTCAACCCCTTCAGGTAAACCGCTTTCAATTTGCTTAATCTTTTGTTTAACATTATTAATGGTTTCAAGGGCATTCTCGCCATAGCGCATAACCACAATGCCGCCAACGACTTCACCTTTACCATCAAGTTCAGCAATACCACGACGCGCTGCAGGGCCTGTTCGCAGCTGCGCCACATCTTTCATTAATACTGGTGTGCCAGCATCAGATAACACCCCTAAAGGAATTTCGGCAAAATCTTCAATGTTTTGTCGATAACCCGATGAAGTAATCATGTACTCGGCTTCGGCCATTTCAATAACCGAGCCACCGACAGAGCTATTAGAGCTTGCTAGCGCATTTTTAACCGTCATCAAATCGATTTGATAAAGGGCGAGTTTATGTGGGTCGACCACGATTTGATAAGATTGCTCCATGCCGCCAATCGTAGCAATTTCAGATACGCCTTCGACACTTTGTAATTCCAGTTTTAAAAACCAGTCTTGCAATGAACGCAGCTGGGCTAAATCGTGATTACCTTGTCTATCGACTAAGGCGTATTGAAATACCCAACCGACACCAGAAGCATCAGGCCCTAAAGTGGGGATAACGCCCTCTGGAAGCTGATCTTGGGTTTGCGATAGGTATTCTAAAACTCGTGACCGAGCCCAGTAGATATCGGTATTATCTTCGAAAATGATATAGACGAATGAGTCGCCAAACATCGAAAACCCACGTACGGTTTTCGCCCCAGGTACAGCCAGCATCGCTGTGGATAATGGATAAGTAATTTGATCTTCGACTAACTGCGGTGCTTGACCTGGATATGAGGTCTTAACAATCACTTGCACATCAGATAAGTCCGGCAGGGCATCCAATGGGGTGGTGCGCATGGCTTGATAACCGATCACTGCAACCACTAAGGTGAGTAATAACACCATCGCACGTTGCTTTATCGAAGCACTGATTATTTTCTCTAGCATGAGAGTGCTCCTTAGTGGTTATGGGCTGCAGGCTCTTTATCTGCACCGCTTAAACGTAACAAGCTACCTTGAATACTGGCTTCTGAATCAAGCAGGAACTGCCCTGAAACCACCACATGGTCGCCTTCATTGATGCCTTCAATGATCTCTGCTTTTCCTTGCGCAATGATGCCGACTTTTACAGGTACCGAAGTAAATCCGCTATCGTGACGCTGAACTACTACTCGATTTTCACGGCCGGTTAATATCAGTGCTTCTGTGGGAATAGTAATAATGTTGCGTTTAGGGCCGCCAAATAAAGACACATCCACTAAGGTTCCTGGTCGTAGGCTTGCATTTGGATTGGCTAATTTTACTCTGACACGCATGGCGCGAGTGACAGGGTCGAGTTCTGGATAGATATAATCAATGTCAGACTCAAGATCAAATAAGCCTTGGGCCGATGCAGTGACTTCTGCAGGACGGCCTTTTTCTAGCCAGCTTTGTTCATTTTCAAACACATCGGCAATGACCCAAACCGTGGATAAGTCGACTAATTCTATTAAGGCATTACCCGGTTGGATATACATGCCATCACGAATGTCCATTTGGCTGACAACCCCATCTTGTGGGGCATAAAAAGGCACTCTAAAAACAGTTTCGCCGCTGGTTTCTAATTGTTGAATAATTTTTGATGACACCCCTAAAAGCGCTAAACGTTGGCGGGCTTTACGCTCGAGAATGCCGCCACGTTGATTGTCTTGCTCCAAATAATCAAGCGCTTGTAAGTAGTCATCTTGAGCGTTAATAAGTTCAGGCGAGTACAACTCATACATTAATTGGCCTTTTTTTATTTTCTGGCCAACATTATTAATATGCAGTTTTTCCACCCAACCAGTTACTCGAGCATGAACATGGGCAATGCTGTCTTCGTTATATTCTACTGTGCCAATGGTTTTAACTAGGCGCCATAAGGTATCTTTTTCAACTTGCTGGGTGCGCATGCCCAAAGCTTGTTGCATGCCGCCAGATACACCAACCACAATTTCTTCAGCTGCGGCGCCTAAAGTGACTTTTTCTAAATTCATTCCACAAATAGGGCAAGTGCCTTGGGTGTCAGACACGATATGCGGGTGCATTGGGCAGACATATTTAATGCTTGGCTCTGCATTCGAGGGTAATAGGCTTGGTTTAACGGTATTAAACACTTTATCAGCAACACTCTGTGTGGGTTGCACTGCTAGGTTTTCTATCTGTTCATCTTGTGCATGCTGATGTTGGCTATGGTCGACTTCTTCCTCTTCTTCTTTAACCACTAACAACATATTGCACTTTGGGCAGCGGTCACCTTGTTTGTGGCTGCTAACTTCAGGGTGCATTGGGCAGATGTAGGTCTTCTGAACATCATGTTGAGCGTGTTCATTTGAACTGTGATTAGCTTCCTCTTCTTCATTTGCCACTAGAAACATATTGCATTTAGGACAAGTATCACCTGATTTATGGCTAGTGACTTCAGGGTGCATTGGGCAGATGTAGGTGGTTTCGGCGCTATGGTCTATGGCAGCCTCAGGGCTAACTTCTTCTAAGAACATATTGCATTTAGGACAAGTATCACCTGATTTATGACTAATAACTTCAGGGTGCATCGGGCATGAATAGCTGGTTTTTTCTGCATCATGCTGATGCTGGTCAGTCGAAATATGACTATGTGTTGCTGCTTGTTGAGCAGCGACTGGATTAGTGCATAACCCAGCTAGAAAACCCGCAATGGTGATCAATAAAATAGCGTGTTTCATCATAACCTCAAAATACGGCTGGCAAATAAAGCGAACCGTTTATAAAAACTGTAAATACTAGCAAGTATAGGTGTTTAGCTATGGCACAGAGGACAGTGCTAGGCTAAAAATATTCTGTCAGTAATTTAACTAATCGGAGGTCGAAATTCTGGAAGGGTTTTATGGAAGAAAAAGTGTGGCACTGCAGTGGCATCAGCCTTGCTGTTGACTGCTTTTGCGAGAAGGATATCAAATGTGAGCAAATGCCCTGTCATCGAGATAGTAATGCAGTGACCACAATCGATAGCGCAGCCATTTTTGCTGTCACAACAGCTTTGATCAGCTTTTTTCGATTGGAGCATTGAGCCATCGTCACAACAATGAGTCGTTTTTTGCGGGGCTTGTTCAGTCATAGATGAATGACAATTAGGGGTATCGGCACTGCTGTGTTGCTTCAGATTTGCTTGGGATGTTTTGTCGTTAGGCATTAACATCTCTGCTGATGAGCGCATGAGAGGGTTAGCGACCATAGCGTAACCATTAGTTATCAACCCTTGGCCTAAAATGGCAAAGAGGGTGATAAAAACGATTATTTGGTGCGTTAACTTAGTGCTCATGCTTTTCCAAAGTGTGTAGCCATCAATAACAATTAAATAGCGCAATAATCTAGTGATAAATCAAGAATCAAAGCTAAATTAAGTTGCTGATGATCTGGCTTAATATAACCCGAAACAATACCCGCAGCAATAAACAGCTTTAGAATATTTATACTCGCTCAAACTAACTAGTGGCAGAGGCTATAATGATTCTATAGCGCAATAAACCTGATTTTCTTACAGTATATTGCAAAGGTAGGTTAATTGTCATTTTTGTGAAGGCTACTTTGCGATTTTGCTATAGCTGTATTAAGTTTAAAGGAGTCAAATTAATTATCATTGAGCCTCAATAGTTAGATCTTGATCTCATTTTGAGCATATACTGGTAACTTATTAATTAAAACATGTTCTTAATTCGTTTTTTTATGGGCAAAACAACCTAGAATAGATTTACTATTTTTAGAACTTAAAATTTATATTTTAGAGTTTAAAAATTATAAATTAAAAAACTGTTAACTGGAGATGACGATGAACTGGCGTGCACTATTCAAACCGAGCGCAAAATATTCAATTATCGCACTGATTGTAGTGGGTGTTGTTATGGGTGTAGTGGGCTATTTCGCCACTCAACAAACTTTACACGCAACAAGTTCAGATGAATTCTGTATGAGTTGTCACAGCAATCACTCATTGAAAGATGAAGTGTTAGCGTCTGCACATGGCGGCGGTAGTGCTGGTGTGACTGTTCAGTGTCAAGATTGTCACCTTCCACATGGCCCAGTTGATTACTTGGTTAAAAAGATTATCGTATCTAAAGATTTATACGGTTTCGTAACTATTGATGGTTTCAACACTCAAGCTTGGTTAGATGAGAACCGTAAAGAACAAGCAGATATCGCACTTAAGTACTTCCAAGCAACAGATTCTGCTAACTGCCAACATTGTCATACGCGCATCTATGAAAACCAGCCTGAGACTATGAAGAAAATGGCTGTCAGAATGCATGAGCGTAACGCTAAGCAAGAAGGCGACAAGAGAAAGACTTGTGTAGATTGTCATAAAGGTGTTGCTCACCCTTACCCTAAAAAGTAAGTGACGATTCATAATCAGGAGTGATGACCTGATTAAGAAAAAACCTCGCCTAGGCGAGGTTTTTTTATGGCTGAATTTCTTTAAATCTAACGGCTACTCGGCTTTATCAAGCTCTAGTACTTTTTGTCGGTATTCAAGTAAACCGAAAACACCAAAAAAATACACTTTAAGATAATCAACAAAAGATAACTTAAGTAAGCTGCTAAACATGGTGTTGAAAATAAGTAATTGGAAAAAATGCATTATTACAGTGATAAAAAATAAGATATTTAACACTATGCTGACTTGGCCTTCAAACGGCATAAATAAGTTATAAAACATTACTAACCACATGATTAAAGTTAGACTTTTACCACCGATAATAAAAAATTTCATGGGTATCCTCTATTAGATTTGTTGCTTGTTTGAATTGCTATTCATCAAGCTGATATTGAAATAAGCGATAGGTTACCTGACCGGCATTTTTTTGCTTGAGCTCAACCCAATTGTTTGGGATCGCTAGCTGGGTTAAATCTGATTCAGTTTCTAGGTAAATTAATGCATTCGCATTTAACCAGTTATGCTCAGCTAATAACGCCATAGTGGTATTGGCCAGCCCTTTACGAAATGGTGGGTCAACAAACACAATATCAAAGCCTTTATCGTTATTCAGACCTTGTTTTAGCAATGCCAGACTGTCGCCACTGATGACATCGGCATTGTCACATTTTAAGGTTTGTAAGTTTTGCCTTAACTGTTTGGCCGCATTGCTCTGCAGTTCGCAAATACGGGCATAACTGGCGTAACGTGATAAGGCTTCAAGACTTAGGGCGCCGCTGCCAGCAAAACAATCTAATACCCTTGCTCCTCTGATATCGCTAGCAAGCCAATTAAACAAGGTTTCACGGACGCGATCTGTGGTTGGTCGTAACCCTTCTAAATCATGAATAGGTAGCTTTCGTGAACGCCATTGCCCTGAAATGATCCTGACTTGGCCGCTTGCGGACTTATTTTTGGACATTTTGCCCTCGTGATTTTGCCTGAACAAAGAAAGTGGTAGACTATGCAACCAATTAGAATACTCGATATTTTATACCAAACTGCTGTTTAAAGGTGAGGATTCCTTTTAACAAGTTTAGTATTGATGACTCGAGAAAACTTCTCCGAATTTTATCGCTCATTTAGCATTGGTAGTAGACATGGCAAAGAAAGGTTTTTTTTCGTGGTTTCGTAAAGACAAAACCAAAGAGCAAGAGCGTGTTGCACAAGAGCAACGTATCGCAGAAGAGCAAGCTGCAGAGGCTTTGGCAAAAGAACAGGCCATTGCTGCTGAAGAAGCGGAGCGATTAGCTGAACAAGAACGCGCCGCAGAAGCTGAACGTATAGCAGAGCAACAGCGCTTAGCTGAAGAGTTACGTCTTGCAGAAGCCGAACAGGCGCGTATTGCAGTAGAGGCAGAGCGTATAGCCGAGCAAGAGCGCTTAGCTGAAGAGTTACGTCTTGCAGAAGCCGAACAGGCACGTATTGCAGCAGAGGCAGAACGTATAGCTGAGCAAGAGCGCTTAGCTGAAGAGTTACGTCTTGCTGAAGCGGAAGAAGAGCGTATTGCTGCAGAAGCAGAACATGTTGCAGAGCAACAGCGTTTAATTGAAGAGCGAAGCCTAGCAGAAGCCGAAGAAGCACACCTTGCAGCTAAAGCTGAACGTGAAGCCGAGCAACAACGTTTAGCGGTTGAGCAGCAGAAATTAGCTGAAGAGCAACGCCTTGTCGAAGCAGAAGAGGCGCGTATTACAGCAGAAGCTGAACGTGTAGCAGAGCTGCAACGTTTGGAGGCAGAAAAACAAAGGTTAGCAGAAGAGCGAAGCCTTGCTGAGGCTGAAGAACAAGCTCGTCTAGCTGCAGAAGCCGAAGCAGCGCGTATTGCACTAGAAGCTGAACGTGCAGCAGAGCAGCAGCGTCTTGCTGACCAAGAACAAGCTCGATTGGCAGCAGAAGCCGAAGCGGCTGACGTTGAGCAAGAGCAAGTGGATGAGCCTCAGGCTAAACCGGTAAAAGAGGGCTTATTTGCCCGCTTAAAGCGTGGATTACTGCGAACCAGTGAAAACATTGGTAGCGGCTTTATGGGGATCTTCCGCGGTAAAAAAATTGACGATGACTTATTCGAAGAACTCGAAGAGCAATTATTGATTGCCGATGTGGGCGTCGAAACCACCACTCGCCTGATTGATAATTTGACCTCACAAGCATCACGTAAGCAACTTAAAGATGCCGAAGCGCTATATGATTTATTACGAGACGAATTACAAACTATTCTCGATCCAGTGGCAGTCCCTTTAGTGCCTGAAAATGCAGACGGCCCATTTGTTATTTTAATGGTCGGCGTCAATGGCGTGGGTAAAACTACCACCATTGGTAAGTTAGCAAAACAGTATCAAAAACAAGGCAAATCTGTCATGTTAGCGGCTGGTGATACCTTCCGTGCAGCAGCCGTTGAGCAATTACAGGTTTGGGGACAACGTAATGACATCCCAGTGATTGCCCAACATACCGGCGCAGACAGTGCCTCGGTATTATTTGATGCATTACAAGCTGCCAAAGCGCGTAATGTTGACGTACTGATTGCCGATACGGCAGGGCGTTTACAAAATAAGAGTCATTTGATGGAAGAGCTGAAAAAAGTTGTTCGCGTCATGAAAAAATTAGACCCTAATGCGCCTCACGAGGTGATGCTAACGCTAGATGCAAGTACCGGGCAAAATGCCATTAGCCAGGCGCAGTTATTCCAAGAAGCCGTTGGGGTAACGGGGATCACCATTAGTAAATTAGATGGTACTGCAAAAGGTGGGGTTATTTTCGCCATTGCTGATAAGTTTAATATTCCGATCCGACACATAGGTGTTGGTGAGCAAATTGATGACTTACGTACTTTTAATTCCAGCGATTTCATCGAAGCATTATTTAGTCAGGAAAAGGCAGAATAGTCATTTATGATCCAGTTTGAGCAAGTCAGTAAGATTTATCCGGGTGGCCAAAAAGCACTCTCAGAAGTTAATTTTCACCTCCAACAAGGGGAAATGGCCTTTTTAACCGGACATTCTGGCGCAGGTAAAAGTACCTTGCTCAAATTGATCACTGTGATTGAGCGAGCCAGTGCCGGTAAAGTATCGATTAATGGTCATGATATTGCCAAGTTAGGGAAAAAGCATGTGCCGTATTTACGTCGCAATATCGGCATGATTTTTCAAAACCACCACTTATTAATGGATAAAAGCGTATTTGATAATATTGCGCTGCCATTAGTGATTGAAGGCTTCTCCCACGGCGAGATCCGCAAAAGAGTTGCTGGCGCACTCGACATGGTGGGGCTGTATGGCAAAGAGCGTCATTTACCCATCATGCTATCTGGCGGTGAGCAACAACGTGTTGGTATTGCCCGCGCCATTGTCAACAAACCGCCTTTATTACTGGCCGATGAACCCACAGGTAACTTAGATCCTAAGTTATCGATGGATATCTTAAGATTATTCGAAACCTTCCATGATTCTGGCACTAGCGTGCTGATTGCCACCCATGACTTAGGCTTGATTGCCCGGATGAAATACCGCACCTTAACCCTGCGTCAGGGCAAAATGCTTGGCAATGACGAGCTCTATTCTGCGACCACAGAAGGGCAAGTATAATGACCAGAAAAGTTAAAATTACCGCCAGTAAGCTGCCTTTTACGGGTCGAGTAGTGATGTTTTTTGTGCGCCACATTCAGCAAGCAATGGCGAGTGTGGGCGAGCTGTGGCGCAACCCGGTGTCCTCTGTGATGACCATGGCGGTACTTGGGGTGAGCTTAAGCTTACCTGCAGCTTTGCAAGTACTGGTTAAAAATGCCGAGAACATCACCCAGTCATGGAATAATGCTGCTGAAATATCGTTATTTATTAACGAAGGCCGCAGTGAGCAATCTATTCAAAATTTAATCCGCCGTATTAATGTATACGCTGAAGTTGATGCGGTTGACTATATAAACCGCGAGCAAGCGCTAGAAGAGTTTCAGCGCTTATCAGGCTTTGGCGAAGCATTATCTTACCTTGATAGTAACCCGTTGCCAGCCGTGGTGGTGGTAACACCTTTGGCGCGTCACTCGAGCCCTGAAGGGGCAAGACAACTATTAGTAAAGCTTGAGCGTGAGCCTGAAGTGAGCTTTGGCCGTTTAGATATTGAATGGCTTGAGCGCCTGCAAGCCATGGTCAGGTTAATTGAGCGCACGGTACTCGCCATTGCTGCGTTATTGGTATTAGCAGTGGTGTTAGTGATTGGCAATACTATTCGCTTAGCCATTATGAATCGCCGTACTGAAATTGAAGTCATGAAACTGGTCGGCGCCACAGAGTCTTTTATTCAACGGCCGTTTCTTTATACCGGTATTTGGTATGGGGTGATTGGCGGCGTGTTAGCTTGGGTTATTATCAATTTATTAGTCTGGTATCTTGATTCTGCTTTAGCTGAGTTGTTAGGTCTTTATGGTAGCCAGTTGCAAATTCAAGCCTTGAGTTTCTCTGAGCTAATTAAGTTAGTGCTACTTGCCTCGTTTTTAGGCTGGCTAGGTTCATACTTATCGGTAAGGCAGCATTTACGTGCCATTGAACCTTCTTAGGGCTTGGTTGGTATCATTTAATAGCTAAATTGATCGCGTAATAGCTAAGTTGATCGCGGCTTTGATGAATTTTTATTAACTTGTAATCGATGTGTTTTCAGTCGAGTATCAATTAGCACAAAAAATGTGCACCAACTAATCTGGTCGCCATGTTGACATATGTCGCCATATCATAGATAGTTCACAAGCTATTGCCGCCAGCTAGCTGTATAATGAGCAATAGACCGTTTTAATGTTGTTAATGTAGGAGCGCCAATGGCCTTTCAATCGCAATCTATGTCACTTACTGTCCCTAGAGGTAGTAGCAGCTTAGAAGCTTATATGCAGTCAGTCACAGGCATCGAAATGCTTGGGGCCGAAGAAGAGCATGAGTTAGCCAAGCGTTTGCAAGAAACTGGCGATCTACAAGCGGCAAAAAAACTGATTATGTCGCACCTGCGCTTTGTAGTGCATGTGGCTAAAGGTTATTCAGGATATGGTTTGCCACAGGCGGACCTTATTCAAGAAGGCAACATTGGTTTGATGAAAGCGGTAAAACGTTTTGATCCTGGTGTTGGTGTGCGCTTGGTGTCTTTTGCTGTGCATTGGATTAAAGCTGAAATTCATGAATACGTGCTTAAAAACTGGCGTATTGTGAAAGTTGCCACCACCAAAGCGCAACGTAAATTATTCTTCAACATTCGTAAAACCAAAAAGCGTTTAGGCTGGTTTAGTGATGAAGAAGTCGGCATGGTTGCCGAAAACCTTGGGGTGTCTAAAAAAGACGTCACTGAGATGGAGTCGCGTATGGCGGCTCAAGATCCTGCATTTGATTTAGCCAGCGACAATGATGATGACAGCGGTGTGGATTTTGCCCCAGTTCATTATTTAGAAGATCATTCTTCCGATGTTGCACTTGAAGTTGAAAATCAAAATTGGGAGTCAGACTCTCAAGCGCGTTTATTCTCGGCAATTAAAACCCTTGATGAACGTAGCCAACATATTTTAAGAGCGCGTTGGTTAGATGATGACAAGACAACACTACAAGAATTAGCCGCTACTTACCAAGTGTCTGCAGAGCGCATTAGACAGCTTGAAAAGAATGCCATGACCAAGCTTAAATCTTGTATGGAAATCTAACTTAGCCTCGGGTTGATTCACTTCAATCTCGCTAAAAACTAAAACCTGCTACGGCAGGTTTTTTTGTGGCTAAAAATTAGCTTTCAACTAAAGCTGTTATTAGCTGAAAGCCGTGATAAAACAGCCTAAAGTGAGTCGAGGTTATATTGGCTCTTAACCGCAGCAATGATCTGTTTGCGAGGTATTTTTAAACTGGCGGACTCAATATTATCGGGCCAAGGGTAATAGTGACGCGGGCGCTTAAAGCGAGCGATAAACTTTAATAGCAGTGCTTCAATGCTGCCAATAACCTCGGTTGTTAGCTGGGCTTGGGGAGCTTTAAATTGAATAATTGCTGCTGGTAGCAAGCTAAATTTAGCATCATATTGGCCAAACACAATGGCCTGAGCGATATCAGGGTGAGCCCTTAAGGCGGCTTCAATTTCTTCTGGGTGAATATTTTCACCACCACAGATAAACATATTGTCTACGCGGCCCAGTAAATGTAACTGACCTTGGTCATCAAATTGGCCTTGGTCATTAGTGCAAAACCAACCGTTCTCATCAACAGGACGCTCAAGTATGGGCTCTGCTCGCTGCTGTGAAGCGCTTAGGGTGTGATCAGGGCTTGCTTGTAAATAGCCTAAAAATAAACATGGGCCTTTGACCCAAATTACCCCATCAACTAGCTTTAATTGCCGCTGTGGCAGCGCTGTACCTAAATGATTAGCGCTATTAATGGCCGCGGTAGTGATTTGTGAACTCATCTCTGACATGCCGTAACTGCAAAAAGCGCTGATGTGTAACTGAGCTAGCTGTTTAACCAGTAGCAGATCGATCGCGCCGCCACCGAGCAATAAGGCTTTTACATGTTTAAGTACTGTCGCATCAGTGTCTAAAATCTGGCTTAGCTGGGCAGATACTAACGATAAGTGGCTTAATGGCGTTTGGGCTAATTGCTTAACAAGAGGCTGCTCGGTACTGAGTACTATGGTGGCAGCGGCGATGGCGCAGCGATTAACAATGGCGAGGCCGCCAATATGAAATAGCGGTAATGATAATAACCAGCTATCCCCTTTATCTAGGTTGATATTTTCAGCTGAGCCTTTGGCGCTAGCAATATGATTACTAAGGCTATGAACCACTCCTTTTGGGGTGCCACTTGATCCAGAGGTCAGAATAACATTCACTGGCTGGCTAGCGTCGATAGCGAAGGGCCTGAGTGGCTTACTGGTATTTAGGTTAAGCTTAAATGTCACCTCAGTTGTGATAGGTTGCGGCTGTGCCTGTGTGGCTAATACTGATGCTAATTGCGGTGTTAAATCAGCCTCAGACCAATAGTAATTGATGTTAAAACGCAGGCATAGTTGGCTTATTTGCGCAGCAGGAAAACGGGGTGATATCGGAAAAAATAATGCCCCTAAATCAATACAGGCCCAATACAGGCAAATCATTTCCAGATTATTACGACTAATGCAGGCCAGTCGATGATTTTTTGTAACCCCTTGGCCGCTAAGTTGCTGCGCCAATGCTAATACCAGCTGACTTAACTGAGCATAGCTAATGGCGGTTTGGGTATCGTTACTCGCAGTTGATGCACTGGCGGTTTTATTGAAACCCGCTGTGAGCTCAGCGGCGCTATTCGGTAAGATGATTGCCACTGCATTTGGATGTTCAATAGCAGTTTGGTGCAGCGGCGATATCATGTTATTCATATTAATGCTCGCTATCGGCAATAAGGGTCGATGCTTGATTGAGATCAGCGTCTTGATTGATCGTCGCTTCAGAAATCGTTTCGCGCTGCAGTAGCACACAAACCGCTTTATTCAGTTGGCCTTGCTTATCAATAAGCGGTTCACTAAAGCTTGATAGGGTATCGAGTCCTGGGGTTTCATCTGGAGTCAGCATATAGCTTAATTTAGCCAAGTCATTAATCCCAAGGTTTGCCTCTAAACTTGAGCTTAAAATGCAGCGCACGCCATGGCTATTGGCCGTGGTAATTAACCCTGTTAATTGATTAATGCTGCCTATGATGGTGGGTTTAATTACCAGCGCGGTTAGACCTTCAAGCATGTCAAATTGATACTTGCTGTCGTTTAAGCTTTCATCTAAAGCAAAAGGAATTTTAAGGGCTTGGTAAACCTGTTGGTTTTCTGCTGGGGTTTTACATGGCTCTTCAATATATTCAATGGCCGCTTTAGGCAAACACGCTAGAAACTCAATGGCTTGCTCAGGTGTAAAGCCTTGGTTGGCATCTAAACGGAGTTTAAGCTTTGGATTAAGCTCAAGTATTTGATGAATATATTTTATTTCCTGCTCGATACTGGCTTGGGCGACTTTCACTTTAACTGAGTAGCTGCGTTTATCTAATTGGGCCAGTTTTGCTCGTAACTTATTGAGATCTGAGTCTGGTTGATAATAGAAAAGGCCAATTTTACTTTGCATTGATTGAGCATAATCATATTGGGGATGATCAAACCCGCCATCAAGCTTAAGGGCTAATAAACTTAAGCCAAATGCAGCGGATGGATAAAGCTCAGCAGATGCCAATATCTCATTAATTTGAGTAAGGCTACTGCCTATTAAGCGTGGTAATAGGGTGGTGAGTTGTTCGATAACTGCGTCAAGTGATTCATGACTAAAACCGCTGAGCGCCACGCCTTCAATGTCAGTGCCAGACAGTGGCGCTATTTCAACAAAGCTTTGTTGGCCGCTAGTTAGACTTGCTGCAATGACTAAGCCGTGGCGGATATCAATACGTTGTTTAGCTACGGGTAAATGGGGCGCCAAGTTAATTTGATAACGATATAACTCAAGCTGACTAATACGTGGGGCATTCATTAAAACCTGGTTATTATTACTGTTAGCGGTTGCCATGAATGATGTCCTTAAGGGGTTAAAAGTTGGATGATCCTAGCGGCAAACATCTTAGGTTGCGCTTTATGGATATTGTGACCGCAATGAGCAATGGTGACTGTGTTAAGTTGCAGTTTTTGCTGCCACTGCTGGGCAAGTTGACTGAACTTACTGTCTTGTTCTCCCACTAACAGGTAGGCGGGGCAGTGTAATTGCTTCAGCACTTTTTCGCCATTTTGTTGTAACCCTAGCGAGGTACTTTTAAAACAGTGCAGCAGCGCTTGGGGATTGTTTTTACTGCGAATCGCAATCAGGTTTTTTCTAGCGTCCGTGGTTAAATTAGCAAATACTGGCTGTTGATACCATTGCTCGAGAAAGTCTCTAATAGGTTCGACGGCGAGCTTATCGGCCCACTTTTGATCGTGCTTGAGGCGTGCTTGTTTGTCGCGGCTGCTGGTTAAGCCTAAGTGCGCTGACTCCAGCAATAAACTTAATACTGCTTTGGGGTAAAGCTTGGCAATGTGCAGTGCAATACGGCCACCTAATGAATAACCTAACAAATGAAATTGGCTATAACCGAGCTGGATGACTTTATCGACAATAGACTGCGCCGCCGTTTCAAAGCCTGGGGTTGGCAATTCTAGCTGATTGTCACCATGGCCTGGTAAGTCGATACAGATACAGTGAAAGTGCTGACTTAAAATCTGTAAGCTTGCTTGCCAGTCTTCTTTTGACCCCAAAAAACCATGCAATAATACCAGTGCTGGTAAATTGGTGTCGCCAAAACGATTAATTATTGGCATTAGTGCTGCCTCACCCATTGTCCGATGAGTTTAATCTGATCGCTGGCCTGAGTTGGGCTGACATTCACTTCAATGACTGAGGTGCCTGCATATCCCATCGCATCGGCGTAGGCTTCATTAAAACTCGTTAAACTATCCACTTGATTATAGGCCAGACCAAACATGGCTGCTGCGTAGCCAAATTCTAAGCCATGGCTTAAGCGGTAATATTGCTCTCGAACGGCATCATTGGGTACCGGCAGCAGGTTAAAGATATTACCGCCGTCATTGTTTAAAATCACAATCACAAACGGGCTGTTAACGTGTTTGGTCATCGCCAGTGAGTTTAAGTCGTGCAAACTGGAAATATCCCCAATAAGCAAGGTGGTAGGCTGATTATTGGCTAATGCCACCCCAGTTGCGGTAGCGATTAAGCCATCAATACCCGATGCGCCGCGGTTAGTATAAATATCGGGTAGCTCGCAAATGATTGGTGCATACATATCGTATAAGCGTATTGGCAAGCTATTACCAATAAACCATTGATGTGATGCGCTTTGCTGCTGAGCGATATGCCGAACCACTTGCGGCTCACCAAAACTACTTTGATCAATATGCTGCGTCAGTAATGCTTCAATGTTTTGATTGTGCTCAACTAAGCTTAACGCCCAATTAGCTGCAGAGGAACGAGGCCAATTGATATTGCACATGGCAGTGATACTGGCTTGCCAAATTCGTTTTGATTGATGGTTTGGATCCAGTCGTTGCTGGTTTGCTAATACCTGCCAATAGCTATGCCATTGATGATTAGCAATAAAGCTGATTAAACGCTTAGAGATAAAGCGGCCACCAAACACCAAAATGCGGTCAGCTTGTTCAATAAATTTACTGGCTTTAGGATTTAGCAGCAGTTGATCGATATGGCCAATAACACTGGGGTGCTGCCTCAGTTGTGATTGCGCGTCGGCGACTATTGGCCAACCCAGTTTTTGAGATAATTCAATAATTTGCTTTGGGTTTTCTTGGGGGGATAAGGTTCCCGCCACAATGATCCCTTTGCCGTGTGCAAAACGCATCATAGTGTCTTGGCTAGGCAGATTGGTTTGAGCTAACTGGCCGTAATCCGTGTAAGGGTGAGAGTGGTTTAACCATGGCGTAATTGGCGTTACATAATCACTCATTGATTGGGCTAATTGCCCTAGGCTTTGAAGCTCTGTGGGATACAGAGGCTCTCGGTACATGCAATTGACATGTACTGGCTGGGTTAAATTTGCCACTGCTTCATCAATGGTGGTGAGCAAGGTATTAGGGCTGATGGCAAGATCCGGCGTCGGTAAATTCACTTGCTTAGCGTAATCAGCAAAAATGGCGGGCTGATTAATGGCTTGGTTAGCGCCGCAGCCAATGAGTTCAGGCGGCCTGTCGCCAGTTAAAATAATCAGCGGCACCTGAGTAAGCCAAGCTTCAATAATGGCGGGATACAGATTCGCCACCGCAGTGCCAGAAGTGGTGATGATGGCCACCGGGCTGTGACTGGCTTTAGCTAAGCCCAGCGCCATGAAACCCAGCCCACGTTCGTCAAAATGAAGGTGAGATTGCAAGCTTGACTGCGCCGCTGCGGCTAAGGTTAATGGGGTTGAGCGAGAGCCTGGCGCCATACAAACATGTTTAACACCCAGTCTGGCTAACTCTTCTAAAATGAGTGCGCCCCAAAGTAAATTGATGTCAGATGTCGGCTGTGATTGCATGTTGATAAACCTAATAGAAAACCAGTTACTAAGAAGTGTAACGCTATCAAGCTGCTATATCTAAGATTTCGGTTGGAAAATTATAAAAAGCTAGCTTGATAAGCTAAAAATAGCGCCAGTAAAGGGGAACAGATAAATTGCTACAATTCAAGCTAGCGACTTTGATTTAACCTAATAGCCTAATTACTGGGCTGGTTATTAATCCATTCACTCATCACCACGTGGGTTTTGATTTTAACGATATCGGCTTGGGCATCAATGTATTCCCGAATTTGATGTAAGCGCTTCATTGATGGGGCATTCACATACACTAATAAATCCATTTCGCCGGTAATGCCTTGGCACGTGATCACTTCAGGAATCGCGTGAAAAACATGGACTACATCAGCGCAATTAGCGCGTTCATGCTGGATTTCGAAATACGCTGAAACGCCTTCTTTTTGTGACTCGCTCAATAGCACTTGATAACCACGGATCACGCCGGTTTGTTCTAGCTTTTTGATGCGTTCAGTGACTGCGCTGCGAGATAAACTCACTTGCTCAGCAATATTTGAAATGCTTTGGCGGGCATTAAGGCGTAATGCGTTAATGATTAATTGATCGAACTTGTCCAAGGCTAACCCTCATTATGTTGGTTATTGAGCTAAATGCCGTCATTTTGTCGGTTTGTTCGGTGATCTTGCAGGTGATATGCTGCAGTTTGACAAGCGCTATCAGCTTATACTCTTACTAAATATCACTATAGATAAAGACAATGAATCAAATTACAGCAAGCATAGGGCGCTGGCAAGGCGCAGGGCTGATGGCCACCACTTTGCTGGGCACTGGGGTATTTATATTGCCACAGATGACCATAGAGGTGGCTGGGAGTGGCGCTTTACTGGCGTGGATTATACTCACAGTCGCCATATTGCCGGTGGCAGTGGTATTTGGCTTGCTGGCAAGTCGCTTCCCCCATGCCGCAGGGCCAGCTTATTTTATTGAAAAAGCCTTTGGTATCACAGCAGGGCGCACCATAGGGCTGATTTTTTTATTAGTGATCCCCATTGGCGCCCCCGCAGCCATTTTAATGACCTTTCAATTTATGGATGCGCTGGTTGCTATAACAGGTTGGGGGCAATTGGCCGCCGAAATCGCCATTGTTGCTGTGTTATTGCTGCTTAATTATCGCGGCATTCAAGTGTCTGCCAAATTACAGTTTGGGCTAACACTGGCCATTGTGGCTGTAGTGACTGTGCTATTTGGCAGCAGCGGCGCCAACCTTGGGCAATTAACCTCGCTCTCTGCAGTCGCTAAACCAGAAGCGGCGAGCGTGATGTTAGCCATGGGCATCGGTTTTTGGAGCTTTTTAGGCATAGAAGCCATGACCCATTTAGCCAATGACTTTCGCGACCCGAAAAAAGATATGTTACCAGCAATGATGTTAGGCACTGTGTTGGTGGGGATTATTTATCTGGTGTGCACCTTGTTGTTATTAATTGTGCCAGCTGAAGCTGAGGGCCTTGCAATGGTGCATGCTTTTAATCAGCTATTGAGCGGTTTGGGTGTGCCTGCCATTGGGGCGCAAGTTATCGGTGTATTAGGCATAGCAAGTGGCTTGGCAACGGTAAATGTATATTGTGCCAGTGCAGCGCGGCTACTTTGGAGTTTTAGCCAGCAAGGAATATTGCCCAAGTATTTTGAAAAATTGAACTCATACGGCGTACCTTTGCGGGCATTGGTGACCATTTTAGTGACTATGGTGATGGTTATTGTACTGACATTTATCACTGAGCAGAAACTTGAAGATCTGATTGCCTGGAGTAATGGGGTGTTTGTGATTATCTATTTATTAACCATGTTGTCAGCGGCAAAGTTACTCAGTAAAGCTTACTTACCTTTGGTGGTGGCGGGCTGTGTATTTTGTATTGGAGTGGGCTACGCACTCGCTGAGAATATGTGGTATTCGTGCATCTTAGTGCTGACCGTTGCGCCCTTCATCTATTGGCAGAAAAATCATTTAACTCGTAAGGCGCTAATAAGTGATTAGCTATAAGAGCTTAATTTTGTGAGGCTACCTCGACGCGAGTTAGGCCCTCAAAGAGCCCTTAACGTTGCTCCATGGCGATATTACGCATTTGAATAACTTCACTGTGCTTTAAATGCAGCAAATCTGCGGTGCGGCGAATTATTTGATCTTCATTGCGGCACAGTTTGCCGTCGGAGTAGGCAAGCTTCCACATCCCCAGTAACAGTTTCTGTTTTTGGGCGATGGAGCATTGGGCGTTTATTTCAGCGGTAAACTCGTACAATGAGGTGGCATTGCCTTGAATCAATTTGGCTTCAGCGATGAGCTCATCAGCGGCTTGCAGAGTCAAACCGAGATTCTTAGTGAGCATAGCTGGCAACATGGCCACCTCTTGCTCATCAAGGGTTTCATCTGCGTACATGACTTCAAGTAATAAACTGGCAGCAGCGAGATTAAGCTGACGCGCTTGATCTTCTGGGGTGGTCGCTTGGGTATGGGATTGTAAGAACTGTTTTAATTTAGCAATCATATTGCCTCCAATAAACAAAACGATGTATGAAGCTGTGTCAGCCTATGTGATGACTTTAGCTTAACAGAGACAATAATGCCGAGCGAATGGCTCGGCATTAATTAAAATTAATCCATTAACGATACCGCAAATGTTACATGATTGAACCAAGGCCTTTCATCAACATATCAACTGTGCCTTCAGAGCCGTTGCTTTCTAGATAAGACTTGGCAATATCGACCATAGGCGCCACGTATTCTTTTTTAATTCCAAGTGCTTCAAAGGTGTCATATACCATGCTCGCGCCTTCAAGTGACTTACCAATATCACCAGCTTGAGACAATAACCCTGTCATACCTGAATCTGAAGATAGTGCTGGCACTGCTGCCAATAGCGCATCAGTACCGGGAATGCTATCTGAAATTTGGCTAAAGTCTGAATCGCCCAAGTTAGATTGCGCTAAGCTTAGCAATGCCCCTAAACCACCTTCAGCTTGCTGCTGGTTTAACCCCAGCTGTGACATGACATTACCAACTAAATCAGTTGATTGTGCATCAGCAACCGCTTCAGTAGCGGCGACGGTTTCAACTTTTTCTTCATCACTACCAAAAATGTTATCTAACCATCCAGCTTGAGCGGGTGTGGTGACTGCAAATGCGGTTAATAAAAGGCTTACTGCGGGAGTCATTTTCATTGTGGCCGTCCTGTAGGTAATAATAATTGGATACTTTGGTTAACATTGTAACGCTATTAACAAAATTGTGACAATTGATTTAGGGAACTTCAGTCTAATGACGATATCAATTGTGCAAAAAACTGCTTTTTTCGGTATCCTTAGCAGTATATTTATCTTTTTTTGATTATTGGAACCCTCATGTCATTGTCTGCAATTTTGACTGAAGCATATAATTTCTTTCGTAACCACATTGTACAATTAGCATCATTAACAGTACCGTTGCTGCTACTCCAAGTCGTGATCCAATTATGGTTAGGCAGTGAACTGGCAGCCCAGGCAGAAGTAGAAGTACCACAATTTGGTGCAATGCATGGCGCTGCGATGATGGCGTTATTGCTGATTTTTTCACTGTTGATTTCGGCGCTAACCTTGTACCTAGAGGTGCGATCTCGTGGTCATGAAGTGACCCCTGGGATGATATTGAAAAACAGCTTCACTTTCGTGCCGCCGCTATTATTAGCTGGGGTGTTTTCTGGTTTAGCTATTTTAGCGCCGGTAATGCTGTTTGCTGTGTTTGGGCCGTTTTGGGTTGTAGGTTTGGCGATAAGCTTCTATTTATTTGCCCGTTTAGCTTACGTAAACTTTATGGTGATTGTAGAGCGCCTAACGCCACTAGAAGCCATTAAGAACAGCTTTAAGTTTTCATCTCCTATTGTGCTGAAAACAATGGCTATTTTGATGATGTATATTCCATTGTCATTAGTGGGCGGTACGGTATTATCTCTCGCTGAATTTGGCGGTTTTCCACTACAGGTGATCATCGACACTGTATTCGCATTCTTAGGCCTGTTTGTAAACGTGGCTTTATTCAGATTGTATATGGTTAATCGCAGCACTGATGTTAGCGAAGATGATACCAACAGCGATCATACCGAAATCTAATTAAGTGAGTTGATAGCCTTGAGGAGTTGCCCGAAGTGTTAAATGATATTGAGCTGATAGGCAGCTTCTCTCCTGACATTGTTGAAGATTACACTAAAGCCAAGAGCTATGTGCGAGATATTCCCACCCAGGCTTTGGTGTTTGTCAGAAGTTTTACCCATCAAGTTACTGCGTTAATCGCGGCTAAGCAGTCGCTAAAATTCACTAGCCCCAATTTATATGATCGCATCGAGCAGTTAAATCGCATGCGCTTGATTGATGTGCCTACGACGCGCGCGCTACATAAACTTCGTAGTGACGGTAATCGTGGCGCTCATCCTGAGAAATACCATCTAACCCAAGAGCAATTGGTTACGCTCGCTGAAAAAACCATTAAAAATAGCTTAGGGTTAATTGAGCTGCTATATCCGAAAGTCCACCAAAAAGCTGCGCCAGCATATAAATTTGAAGCTTTTGATTCTTTTGCTGGGCGAGAGTTGTGTTATCAAGCTGTCATGCATAATGATCCCCAAGCGCAATATCTGGTGGGGATGTCGCTCAAGTCAAAAGCATTAATGCAGCAAGAGCAGGAGCAATCACTGCAGCAACCTGAACTTGAACAGGCCGAGTCAATCAGCACCTTTAAACAGGCGGCTTACTGGTTTGAGCTTGCGGCAACGGCGCATCATCAAGGTTTATTTGAACACGGTGTGGCGCTACTGCATGGCTACAGTGGTCATAAAGACGCGCTAAAAGGCGAGCAAGCCATTGAGCAAGCAGCACAAGCAGGTGTGATTGAAGCTAAAGCCTTATTGGGTTATTTCTATTTAGTGGGCTCTAAGCAGTTTCCGCAGGATATGGCATTAGCCGCGAATTGGCTTGAACAGGCCGCCGTGGCAGAAAATGCAGAAGCGATGTCGAATTTGGGGGTACTGTATTATCAGCAGCAACAGTTAACCGATGCATTTGAGTGGATTAGTAAAGCCGCCCAGACAGGTTATCCCCATGCGCAATACCATTTAGCCTTAATGCTCCATAATGGTGAAGGCTGTGAGGCTGATGCTAATACCAGTGAGCATTGGTTGGCAGAAGCGGCTGAGCAAGGTCAGCTTGATGCCATGTTTGCCCGCGCGCAGCACATGTTAAATGACGATGCTGGTTTGGGTAGCGATGGCTGTTTAGCCGAGCGCTACTTACGTGATGTGATCAATTATGGCCGCAGTGTCCCTGCTATGATTGAACTGAGTGTCGCTTTGGCCGATGGCATGTTAGGCCGCATTGATGTGGTGGAATCGGCATCCTTGTTAAAGCTGGCAAAACAGCATGCGAATGAACAACAAGCTGAAATTATTGACCCCATTTGGTTGTCGCTGCAAATTCAAATTGATAATGTGATTGGGCTTAAGCCCAGTGAACAAGAGTTAAAGTCATTGCAATATGCGCAGCATATTTTGGCTTAATCGTTTCATACATCCCAGATACCAAAACACCGCCAGCTGGCGGTGTTTTCATTGGTATAGCTAAACGGTAAGCAGCTTGTTAATCAGGATTGTGCTCGAAAGTGCGACCCGTGTTGCTGGGTTTGGCTTTTCGGAACATCTCTGATTTGTAGATAGATGATTCTCGCTGCATGTTGGGATTGCTACGATAAAACTCATTTGCTTGAGACTGCTGGCTGAAAATAGGCTGCATTCTAGGGGCTAGGTATTTACGCCCTAATAAGTTCAATCCGATGAAGCTGACTAGAGCAAACATCAGTAAAAACGGTAATAACACTAACGAGGTCAACGAAATCCCGATCACTAATAGCAATGATAATAGTGGGTGAAAATTCCCTAGGCGCTGTTTTAAATTTGTTTGATTAAACATTTGGTTAAAGTTCATTGTTACTCCTAAAATAACCTTTGAACATCGTCATCAAAATAGCACTGGATGACGATGAATTTAATACTTGAAGCATGACTATCGATGATCCCAGCGCCTAGGTCACGTTAATCATGGTTAATGTTTGTGCATTTTTGCGGCAATCTGGGCAGTAATTTGAGCCAAATTTTATCGTCAGTGATTGTGTTATGAAAAATGGGCTGGCTTATATTGCAGTATTGGGCGATTAAACCTGCGTGACAGCCGTTTGTTTTATCGCTTCTTCTACACTGCCACAAATGATATTTCTTAACCAAAGGTGACCCGGCGCTTGGCTGTTGCGTTCATGCCACAGTAGTACATAGGCCATGGGCATAAACTCAAATGGTAGCGGAATTTCAACCAGTGGATAAAGTAGTGCAGCATGCCTTGCAAAGCTCGATGGCAAAGTAAAAATTAAGTCACTGTGGGCGCAAATACTGGCAGCGCCATAAAAATCTGGCACAGTAGAGCTAATACGCCGATGTAAGTTTTTCTCTGCAAGATGGTAATCCAGCGCCCACCAATCATTGCCTTCACAGCGCACCTGCACATGAGCCATTTGCAGGTACAGCTCTCTATTCCAGTGACCGGCTTTAATTTGTGCCATTAGCGGATGATCTTGGCGGATTAAGCACACTTGCCTATCTTTAAATAAGGTCTGATATTTAATCCCATCAGGCAGTTGCTCTATTTTCAAATCAGCTTGAGGATGAGTATCACGACCTGCAATGCCAAAATCGATTTGCCCCAACTGTAAGTCTTGCATCGACTTTTCAGTCCACACATAAGAGTCTAACTTTACATTGGGTGCTTCTCTTAAAATGGTGCCGATAAAATACGGTAGCAAGGTTTCGTAGGCGCTTTCGACCATGGCAAATGAAAAATGCTGGTGGCTACTGGCAGCAATAAAGCTTGGTGGCTGCACTATTTGATGCAAACTTTGCAGAAGTTGAGGTAATTGTTGGGCAAGATTTACCGCATGGGCAGTGGGCTTTAACCCATGAGCTGTACGCTGAAATAGCGGGTCGTCTAAGGTTGCCCGTAGTCGGTTAAGGCTTTTGCTTAACGCTGACTGACTTAAATGCAGGCGGTTTGCGGCGCGAGTGACCGATTGTTCTTCAAGTAAGACTTGTAGAATGACCAGCAGGTTTAAGTCTATTTTAGCGAGATTATCAATATTCATGTGATATTCCTCAAGGGAAATTTACTTAGGAAATAATACCATTTCTATTCATACCATGAGTAGTCTAAAATGCCGCCCAATTAATCATTACCATGAAATGTAAGAGACCAATTCAATGAGACGTAACCTGCTACCAATACTGATGTTTATGGTGCTACTGAGCCCATTAGCCATCGATATATATTTACCATCCATGCCAACCATGGCGCTAGAGTATGGGGTAAGTGGTAGCCAAATTCAGTCAACATTAGTGTTGTTTTTGTTTGCCATGGGGCTGGGACAAATCCTAATTGGCCCATTAGCCGATCGCTTTGGCCGTAAGCCAATCGCCTTATTCGGTATTGTGTTATATGGCGTGAGCAGCCTAATTGGCGCGATGGCGGTGGAGTTTGAAGTATTGCAACTTGCACGTGTTCTGCAAGGCTTGGCAGCTTGTTCTACTTCGATTGTGGTATTCAGTGCGGTTCGAGACTGTTATACCAGTCAAGAAAGCGTCAAAATGTACAGTTATTTAAATGGCGCTATTTGCGTTATTCCGGCACTGGCACCAACATTGGGCGGCTTATTAGCCCTGCAGTTTGGCTGGCGTTCAACCTTTATCTTTATGGCGCTGTACGCCATCATCGTATTGGCTATCGTTATTTTTAAATTCCCTGAAACTCGCCCAGCAAGCACAGACACTAGTGGTAAGCTTTATCGCTGGGGACGTTACAAGCCAGTATTAAGCGACCCGCACTTCATGTTTTATGCTGCAACCTGTATGGCAGCAATGGCATCTATCATCACCTACGTATCATATTCGCCTATGTGGTTAATTGGCCATCTAGGGGTCAGTGAGTTGGCATTTAGTGGCTTATTTGGCCTCAATGCGGCAGTCAATATTGCGGCTTGTTTTGCTGCGCCAGTGTTAGTTAAGCGCATTGGTAATCGCCCAGGTGTGGTGGTGGCATTAACCTTGATGCTCATCGCGGCAGTCCTTGAGGTGGTGATGCAACTTGTAGGACCTGAAACCGGTTTAGCTGCAGGCTTTAGCTTTATGCTACCTATGATGCTGCTATGTATTGGTTTTGCGATATTACTCGGCCCAGCAACTTCAATGGCATTATCAGCCTTTGGTGAGCGCGCCGGTACGGCAGCAGCTATGTTAGGTTGTATTCAAATGAGCGGCGCATCAGTATTGGCGGCGTTAATTCAAATGACCGATATCACCGCACCTTATGCGGTAGCGATATTAATGGGCGGCTTGTCACTGGTGCTACTCATTATTATGTCATCAAAACGCTTGAATCATTTACATGTTGAGCAAGTGCACCCATAAGTCTAGTTTGACTCGGCTAAGCTGCTAAATAAAAATGCCTAACGATCATTATCGTTAGGCATTTTTTGTGAGTAGCAAAAATTTCTTATAAGTGCTAAAAATTGATTTTAGAATCTACCGTTAATGGCGATGCCAACGCTAGTATCTGAATCGCTATCGATAAAGCGTTGCTCAATAGCGGCTCTAGCCGATACATATTTAGAAAAATGCCAAAAGTAGCTGGTGTTGAGTGTATAGATATTGGCGCTGTCGGAATCACTATAACTATCATTGTAATTAAGGGTGTCATCAGCGGTTTTAATCAAATGATTGTATGAACTTTTATCGTCATAATGTAGATACTGATAACCGCCGCCAACGGACCAAGAATTGGTTATATACCAATCTGCACTAACCCCTAGGCTAGTTTGTTTTTCAGTCCCATTACCTGTTGCTTCTGTGGTGGCATCGACTGGGTCATTAGTTCCATCATGAAAAATAGTATCGTATGTATTGTTGTATTCAGTATCAGCTTTAGAGTAGCTGGCTGTAGCGGTTAACATCAGGCCTGATGTGGTTTCGAACGGTAAATAATGCTGATATTCAACTGCAAGTTCATCATAATCCTCACTTTTGTCAAAGCTGTAAATATTGTTTGAAGTAGATTCAGAATGTGAGTGGGTCAGGTATGACAAGGTCAATTTAGCATGTGGATTAAAATAATAACCTGCTTTGAGTTCGTAGACATCTAGATCCGTGGTCGGTACAAAGGCCCTGTCAGTGGATAGTCGAGAATAAGCGCCACCAATAAAGAATTTTGAGTCAAATACATATTCGCCAGAAAGCTCATACAGATCTTGGCGTTCTGTCATTGCATAGCGGGCTGAAACCACAGAAGATTGGCTTAAGAATGTGGCGAGAGCATAGGGGACGTCATTTTGCTTGACCCCTTGAAAATAATAACTATATTTAGCGCTAGCTAAACCGTCAGAGCTTTCACTGGTGTCGAGAAAGCCAATTTCAGCTTCGTGATGAAATGTGTTGTCAGCGGCAAAAGCAGCGCTGCTAGCGAGATAAAGCATCACTGCCAGTGATAACTTGCTACGAGTCATAATTCTTCCTTGAGTTTAATTGAGCTTGTTTATCTAATAAATTCGCAGGTAAATTAGTATCTTAAAATTTACCTGCGAGGTAAACATACCTTTATCGTTTGTTTTTGCAACATATTTAGCAAGGTGTTTGGTGTTTAATGAGTAGAGTGTATTGTCAAAAATGTAGCTACCCGCAGTCGGCTTGTATCTGTGATAGCGTGACTAAGATGACGGCTAAAACTGAGGTGATTGTGCTGCAGCACCCCTCTGAAGTTGAGCATGCAAAAAATACTGTTAAATTGCTGAGTTTAACCCTGCCGCAAACTCAAGTGGTGGTGGGTGAAAGCGCTGATGATTTTGCGCTATTACGACAACAGCTGGCTGCGGCCAATAAACCTGTTTATCTAGTGTATCCCTGTGAAAATAGTCAAAATGCAGCGGACTCGTCAGTACCAGCAGATTGCTGCATTTTATTAATTGATGGCACCTGGCGCAAAGCATTCAAAATGTTGCAGCTTAATCCGTGGTTATTGGAGCTTCCGGCATTGCATATTGAATTTGAAGGGGTTTCACAATATCTTATTCGCAAGGCAAAACGTAGCGACAGTTTATCAACACTGGAAGCCACCGCTTATACATTGCAAGCAATCGATAGCGAACTTGATATCAGCCCGCTATTTAGCGCCTTTGATGCCATGGTGCAACATAAGCTCAATGCCATGCCTGCTGAGGTGCGAGCCCGTTATATTGAGTCTAAAAACAACCAGGAAGGTTAATTGTATGTCGCTAAACTTATATTCAAACAGTCTATTAAGGCTAATGAGCAAGCTATTACTGCTTTCAAGTTTGCTAGGCGTTATTGCCGTGGCTGCTCAGGCATCTGATAAGCCGCGACTGACCTTGTCGCAACAAGCTGAGCAAGGTCGAATCGACTCGAAAAAGACGGAGCAAAGTCAGCTTGAAAAAGCCCGCCAAGCAGCCAGCGACACCAGCAGTCGTGAGCAAGAAATTATTGAACGCCAAGAGCCTGGTGAGTGGCAACAACAGCAGTTAGAGAAATCTCAAGCGCAGTTTCAACAGCGAGAATCTCGGGCGGATAAATATTTGCGTGAGGCTAAAGAAGCTGCAGCTAAAGAGCGTAAAATCGAAGAAAAGTAAGCGCTTTGGCAATGCAGCACTATTAACTAGCTGATTAGCGCTTTATAGCCACCGGTTTTTGCATCGGCAACAAATTCCAGATAGTTATTAATACTGTCTAAACTGTCCTCATGGTAATGGGACACATATAGCAGCTGACTGAGGTTTTCTCTGGCGATCAGTTCTAGGGTATTTTTGACTAAGCGAATACCCAGATAATCTAACCCTTGATAGGGTTCATCTAAAATCAATAATGTCGGCTGTTTCACTAATGCTCTGGCAATTAACAATAGTCGCTGTTGGCTGTAATCCAGTTGCTTAAACGAGACTTTGGCATAGTGGGACATATGCAAAATGCTGAGCCAATCTTGGGCGATATCTTGCTGGGCTTGGGTGGCTTTTTGGTACAGGCCGATAGAGTCATAAAAGCCGGATAAAATCACATCTTTAGCGCTGCAACCGACGCGATACTGCAAGTGTAATGCCGATGACACCATGCCGATATGCTGCTTTATTTCCCAAATACTTTCTCCAGTGCCACGTTGCTTACCAAAGATATGAATATCATTGCTGTAGCATTGTGGGTGGTCGCCAAAAATAAGCCCTAACAAGGTACTTTTACCACAGCCATTGGGCCCTTTTACCTGCCAGTGTTGGCCTTTATCAATGCGCCAATTAACCTCAGTAAAAATGGTTTTATCACTGTAAGCCACCTTGCCATTTTTAAGTTCAAAGATGGGGTTATCAAATGGGCTTTGATGGCGGTGGCGCTGCATGATAGCCAGCATCTGCTCGCTTTGGACTTTAGATTGGGCGGTAATTTGGCTTATAACAGGGTGTTGCTCCCAGCTGGCTTTATCCATGATGCTATCAAGTTTGCTGTGGCTGAATATAGCAATCTGATCTATCCATGTGGGCATATCTTCCTCGCGAGAAAATATCACCATCATTTGAATATCAAGCTGACTTAGATAAGCCGTTAAGCTTTTACGATGGCTAATGTCGAGCCCTGAATAGGGATTATCTAACACTAAAAAATCCGGCTCGCTAGCAAGGGCAATGGCTAGCATCACGCGACGGGTTTCGCCCGTTGAAAGTTCACGAAACCCGCGCTGTTGCAGCTGAACTAAATCAAGCTCCTCAAGCAGTTTGTCGGTTAATGTTTGCTTATGGCAATGGGCAAAAATTAATCCCGCGACCGTAGTGCCTTTATCGGCATAATCTAAAAAGTCACTGTCATCATTGGCGAGTTCAAGTGCTAATAACCTTTGTTGCTCAGCGAGTGAGACCTGAGCAACTCGGCCTGAGGTTTTATGTATCGAACCTGCGGTGACCTCAATGCTTGATGTATTTGATGTGTCAGAGCCAACGCCCACAGGTACATCTGCTAATAAGTCACCGAGCATGGCGCCAATATCACTGTGGGCGCTGAATACTCCCCAGGATTGGCGATGTTCAATTAACCACTGTTCAATCTCCAATGAGTTACTAGCACCGGCTGCGGTTAATTGCTCAAAGGTGATTTTCATGGGCTTGGACTCTCGATTTCAATTTAATAGTGGCCATAGATTATCAACACAATGTCATCAACCATAGTGTTTATTGAGCCACTCTACATAAATCGACACAATTTCAAATGTGCTTTGGATAACAAAATATTTAACAATTCAAGGGATACGCTGTAGATTGAAATACTACCAAAATGATAAAAACATGGATGATTTATGCGCTTAACGATACTTGCTGCTTGCCTTGCGGTTGCCTCTGGCACTTTTTCTGGTTCGATAATGGCTCAAACCCCTAACGCAGCACAACTTGCAAGCGATGTTGAAGCTAAGGTGTTGGAGTGGCGCCGTGACTTACATCAGCACCCTGAACTGTCTAACCGCGAGTTTAGAACCAGTAAAGTGATTGCCAAACACCTTGAGTCTTTAGGCTTAGAAGTACAAACCGGCATTGCGCACACTGGTGTAGTGGCGATATTAAAAGGCGCAAAGTCTGGGCCGCTAATCGGCATTCGCGCAGATATGGATGCGTTGCCAGTCACAGAAGAGGTTGATTTACCTTTTGCCTCCAAAGCCACTGATACTTATCGTGGCCAAAAAGTCGGCGTGATGCATGCCTGTGGTCATGACACTCATGTGGCGATGTTAATGGGCGTGGCAGAGAATCTGGTCAAGTCTAAAGACAGCCTCGCTGGCGATGTGATGTTTATCTTTCAGCCCGCAGAAGAAGGCGCGCCAGCGGGTGAAGAAGGCGGCGCAGAGTTAATGCTTAAAGAAGGCTTATTTGCTAGCCGCAAACCTGATCAAGTGTTTGGTATGCACGTAACCTCAAGTATGCCCACAGGGATGATTGGTTTGCGAGCAGGCCCTGCGATGGCTTCAGAAGATTCATTTACGATTACGGTAAAGGGTCGCCAAACCCATGGTTCTCGTCCTTGGGGCGGGGTTGACCCGATTGTGGCTTCTGCGCAAATAATTAATAGCGTACAAACCATTATTAGTCGCCGCGTTGATGTGACTAAAGCACCGGCAGTGGTGAGTTTTGGCGCCATTAATGGCGGTATACGCTCGAACATCATTCCTGATGAAGTTGAGTTGATTGGTACTATCCGAACCTTTGATCAAGATATGCGCGCCGACATTAAAGTAAAACTAGCTGAAATCGCGACGCTTTCTGCTCAAACCCTCGGCGCCACAGCCACCACAGAGATTGATGCAGGTTATCCAGTTACGGTTAATAACCCTGAATTAGTCGCAAAAATGCGTCCGGTTATTCGTGAGGTTGTGGGCGATGATAATCTCATTGAGCCAGGGCTTATCACCGGCGCTGAGGACTTCTCCTACTATGCGCTTGAAACGCCGGGGCTGTTTTACTTTTTAGGGGTGACGCCAGCAGGCACAGATCCTGCCACTGTCGCCAGTAATCATTCGCCAGCATTTTTTGTTGATGAAAAAGCCTTAAAAGTGGGCGTTGAAACCATGACTCAGCTGGCATTAACTGCGCTAGGCGCGGTGAATTAAGCGATAAAAATACTAACAACGGGTTGTAGCAGGCCTGTTGTTCATTGCAATGACTTACAAGGAAACCATTATGAAACGCAACATCAGCGCGTTATGGGTATTACTCAGTTGCTGGGTGAGTACCGCGGCGATGGCCACCACAGTCGAGGATATCAATAGCTTTACTCTGGATAATGGCATGAAAATTATGGTGCTAGAAGATAGCAGCATACCCAATGCCAACATGTACTTATTTTGGAACGTTGGCTCCCGTAATGAAGTGCCGGGAATTACCGGGATATCGCACTTTTTCGAGCACATGATGTTTAACGGCTCAAAAAAGTATGGCCCTAAAATGTTTGACCGCACCATGGAAGCCGCGGGTGGCGCTAATAATGCTTATACCACTGAAGACACCACGGTATACACCAATTGGTTTCCTGCCAATGCGTTAGAAACCATTTTTGATCTCGAAGCTGATCGCATCGCTAACTTAGATATTAATTCGCAGATGGTAGAAAGCGAGCGTGGTGTGGTGCAATCAGAGCGCACCACAGGGCTTGAAAACTCCAACTGGCGCACCTTGCAACAAGAAGTAAAAGGAGCAGCGTTTAGAGCTCACCCTTATAGCTGGCCTGTGATTGGCCATGAGTCAGATATTGCCGCCTGGTCGCTAGCGGATTTACAGCAATACCATAAGACTTACTATGCGCCCAACAATGCTGTGGTGGTGATCGCAGGTGATGTTAAAACCGCGGAGGTGAAGCGTCTAGCTAAGCAATATTTTGGCGTCATTGCCGCCCAGCCCGCGCCATTAGCCGTTCGCACTGTAGAGCCGCTGCAAAAAGGTGAGCGCCGAGTCTTTGTTGAAAAAGCCTCTGTCACTACCCCTAATGTGCTGCTGGCGTATCATGTGCCATCCACGAAACATGCCGATTATTATGCGCTAGATATACTCAGCACTATTTTCAGTGAAGGTAATAGCTCACGGCTTTATCAAGGCTTGGTGGATAAGCAACTGGCCTCCGATGTGATGTCATATTTGCCGATGTCATTTGACCCTAATCTGTTTTACTTTCTTGGGGTCGCCAATGCAGGGATTGATGCATTGCAATTAGAAGCCTCAATGATTGCCGAGATAAACCGTATTGCCCTTGAAGGCGTTAGCGAGCAAGAGCTTGAAAAAGTGAAAAACATCAAGCTAATGGATTTTTATCGCACCATGCAAACCATCAATGGCCGCGCTAATACTTTAGGTCGTTATGAGCTGTATTTTGGCAGTTATGACAAACTATTTAGTGCGCCTGCAGCCTACAATAAGGTAACCGTTGCTGATATTCAGCGTGTTGCGCAAACCTATTTACGTAAGGCCAATCGCACCGTGGGTGTGTTAGCCGCCACAGAGGGAGCTGACTAATGATGTCATTGATAAAGCTTAAAAAGGCCAGCGCCTTAACGGTATCAGCCATAGCGCTTGCTTGTGGTGTGGGGTTGGCGGGCTGCAAAGCCACGACTGAGTCAAGCAAGCCCCTCGATACTGGCAGTTTCAGTATGCCGCAGTATCAATCTGTTACCCTTGAAAATGGCTTACTGGTTAATTTGATGGTGCAACAAGAAGTGCCGATAATTAACTTTAATGCCGTTGTGCGCGCAGGGGCGGTAAACGACACCACATCTGGGGTGTCGTATATGACAATGAAAAGTCTCTTACTGGGCGCCGGCGGTAAAAGCAAAGCTGAAATTGAGCAGATGGTGGACTTTCTCGGTGCAAGCTTATCTACAGCGTCAGGGCGTGAAAGCATGATGCTGGAAGCGGATTTTATGAGTAAAGATCTTGATACCATGCTCGATATTATCCAGCCAGTGCTCATAAGCCCTGACTTTGACCATAGTGAATTTGAAAAACTCAGACAGCGCGAAATTGTTGGCTTGTCACAAGCGAAAGAAAGCCCACGGGCGGTAATCGGTCGTTACTACAATAAGTTGATATTTGGTGAGCATCCTTACGCCAATCCGATATCAGGCAACAGTAAGTCATTAGCTGATATTAATGTCACTCAGCTACGGGCCTTTCATCAAAGTTATTTTCAGCCAAAAAATACCGCCATTAATGTGGTGGGTGACTTTGATATCGCAACCATGAAAGCCAAGCTGTCAACGGCATTTGGCGGCTGGAAAAACACTGACACTGCGGTGCAGCCTGATTTAACACAAGGGCTAGCGCCATTAACTGCCAGTAAGGTGTTATTAGTTGATAAACCCGATGCCATTGAAACCACTTTTGTTATTGGCGATTTGGGGATTAAGCGCGATAACCCTGATTATGTGGGGCTAACGGTAGTAAATACCATTTTAGGGGGCCGTTTTACCTCATGGCTTAATGATGAGTTACGGGTTAACGCCGGGCTCACTTATGGGGCGCGTTCTGGCTTTAGTGCCTATTCTGCTGCAGGGGTGTTCTCTATCAGCACCTTTACTAAAACCAGCACCACCAAAGAAGCCATGGATTTAGCTTTAAAAACCTATGGCCGTTTATGGGAGCAAGGCATTGATCAACAAACCCTAGATTCAGCCAAAGCTTATGTCAAAGGTCAGTACCCTCCTAAGTTTGAAACCGGTGGCCAACTGGGCGAGTTACTGGCTGATATGTATATCTATAACTTTGATGATGCATTTATTAATGAGTTTCAAGCCAAGGTCGATGGGCTGACATTAGCCGAAACCCAGCGCCTCATTAACCGTTACTTTCCAAAAGACAATTTGCAGTATGTGCTTGTTGGTAACGCGGCTCAGATTGCCGATATTGCCAAAGAGTATGGTGAGGTTACTAAGGTTAATATTACCGATGTGGGCTTTGGCCAATAAGCTATCTCAGCGCGGAACAGGTTAAATAAACAAGCCTCGCATTATTGCGAGGCTTTTTGTTGGCTGCATTATGTGATTGGGATGAACCACTTAGTCTGAACCACTTAAGCCAGATTGATGTTTGAAACTTACCGTGGTTAAAACCTAAAACCTAAAACCTAAAACCTAGCTGGCGCCAGCAAAGTCCATTTGACGCCAAGCTTCATAGCTAATAATCGCCACTGAGTTAGACAGGTTTAAGCTGCGACTGTTAGCCGTCATCGGAATACGTAAGCGCTGCTCAGTGGGAATCGACTCAATGACATCCATAGGTAAGCCACGGGTTTCGGGCCCAAATAACAATACATCATCAGCAGCGAACGACAGCTCAGTATGAGGACGACTACCTTTGGTGGTGCAGGCCATAATACGTTTACCTGCCATGACGTCAAGGAAGGCTGCAAAATCTTTATGACGGGTGATATTGGTTAAGTCTGAGTAATCTAAGCCGGCGCGTCGAAGTTTTTTCTCTTCTAAATCAAAACCTAATGGCTCTATTAAATGTAGCTTAGCGCCATTATTGGCACAAAGACGGATAATGTTACCGGTATTAGGGGCAATTTCTGGTTCATAAAGCGCAATATGGAACATGGATAGCTACCTTCATTGATTGAGCTGGGAATTATACGCAAAACCAGCTGCTGGTGGTAATCAATTCACAATGTTCAATTCGAACGGCAGATCCGCTCAGGCAGGCTAATCACCACCTTGAGCCCATGGGGGGCAATATTGCTGGCATGTATCTCGCCTTTATTGAGCTTGATGGCGGCTTGGGTAATCGCCAGACCTAAGCCCCAACCACCTGATTCTCTGTCTCTTGAACTATCAGGGCGATAAAAAGGCTTAAATATTTTCTCTAACTCAACGTCTTCAATACCAGGACCATCGTCTTTAATGGTAATGACGACCTGTTGGTGTTGCTTTATTGCAGTGATTGAAATGTCACTATTGGCATAGCGAATGCCATTACGCAGTACATTTTCAATCGCCCGAGAAAGCGCTTTGGGGTAGTGATCTAGGCTAATGTTTTCTGGTATATCAATGAGTAATCTTTTCTGTTGTTGCTCGGCTTCAAATTCAGCATCATCAAGAATTTGACTGAGAGACTCGGCAAGTTCTAAGTGGACTTTATTTTCAGTATTACTGATGGTCACTCGCGATAAGGTCAGCAATTCTGCAATCAAAGCTTCTAGCTGCTCAGCTTCATAGCCAATGCGCTCAATCTCGACGCTGCTTTGTTGTTTTTTGCGAGCCAGCGCTAAAGAGAGTTGTAAGCGCGTTAAGGGGGTACGCAGTTCATGGGAGATATCACCCATTAGGCGCTGCTGGTTATGCATCATGGTTTCAATGGATTGCGCCATGGTATTGAATGCTTGTGCTAACTCGCCCATTTCATCGCCTCTGGCGGCAATACTGTCATCGACTCGAGCGCTTAAATCGCCGCTAGCAAGAGCGTTAGAGCTATGCTTGAGTGAGCGAAGTGGTTTGCCTAAATACCATGCTAAAAAGCCACATAATATGCCAGATAAGATCATGGCGATAATAGTGGTTAATAATTTATGGTCATTAAAGAAAAAGAACCAAGGTCTAGGGTGGTTATCTGGTACGCGACTGTAGATGCGATATTCTTGTTCCCCAGCAGTAAAAGTGTAAGGTCCAAAAATCAATTCATCACGGAACTGATGGCTCATTGGCGCGTTAAACTCTTCACTAATCAGCAAGAACTCTCTAAAGGTTCTAGGGACTTGCCTGCTATTAATCACAAGGTCTTGGTCATTGGTGATATAGAACTTAATCATTTTGCCATTTGGACTGCGATGGCGATGCAAGCGTTTTAAAGCTTTGTGATCTTCGAGTAATTTAGGATCTTCAATAAATGGTTTAGCTGTGCGTTTAAGTAGCTGTTGCTGCTTGGCTGTCATTGGCTGTTTGTCGTGGTTTTGCTGCAATAAAGGCAGTACAGCCACAAAGCCAATAATTAAAGAGCTGCCAAGCCAAAAGCCCAGCAGTAATTTGACAAATAAACGATTTAACGAAGATAGCTTAATCATTATGGGATCCAGATATAGCCTTTACCACGGATGGTTTTTACTCGAGGGCGACCATCGTGACGTTCAGGTAATTTTTTGCGCAGATTGGATAAATGCATGTCTAAACTGCGGTCAAATGGCATCAGTTTTTTACCCAAAACGGTTTCACTGAGCTGCTCTTTAGTGACCAAATCGCCTGCTTGAGTGATCAAGCTATGAAGCAATGAGAATTCAGTGCCGGTAAGAATAATAAGCTGATCATTACAGTACAGCTCTTGTCTGGCTTGATCTAAGCTTAAATCACCAAAGCTAATGGTATCTTGGGCGCCTGCATCTGCTTGAGTGAGGCTAGAACGGCGTAAAATAGCGCGTATACGGGCCACTAATTCACGATCGTTAAACGGTTTTGGCAGGTAGTCATCAGCGCCAATTTCTAACCCTACTACTCGGTCAATTTCATCGCCTCTGGCGGTAAGCATCAGCACTGGAGTTTGCTTTTGGGTGCGCAGGGCGCGCAGCACTTCAAAACCATTGAGTTTTGGCAGCATGACGTCTAATAAGATTAAATCAAAATCTTGATTCTGCGCAAAGTCTAGCCCTTGCTGACCATCAAATGCTTGAGTTAATTCAAAGCCTTCTAGCTCTAAAAGCTGGGCTAATAACTCTGATAAACCTGCGTCATCATCGACTAATAAAATTCGACTCATGGGATCCTCGCTCAATAATAAGCATTCACTATATAACGAATGAATAGCCAAGTTTAGCAACATTGCACTCTTTTACATATTGGCCAACTAAGCTGTGGTTATTGTTTAGTGATAGCTATAAATGGGCTGGAACAAGCAATAAACCAAGCTGGTCAGTCTAATCAAAATAGCCAATAGCGAGTGCGACTTAATAGCACTCGCATTGATAATGTTACCAGATAAAAAATTAGACGGCTTTTTGCTTATAGCGCTTAATTTTTACCACAATATAGGTAAGTAAAATTGAGCCGGCAATTAACCCAACAGAGAACACCACGTTTTGCAGTGCCATAGGGTTAAGGACCAACATGCTGCCTAAGCCTAGCATCATGATCCCAGACATTAACTTAAGTACTTCACCTTCTTTTTCAGTGAGCTTACGTTTACCTAATGTGGCAGCAAAAACAATGACAATCGTCGCTAATGGAATGATATAGATAAGGTTATAAGCGATGAGGTATAAATAGCGCTGCACGGTATCTACCCCTGAGATTGATAACACTGAGGTGTAAATCATCGGGAAACCCGCGGTGCAGAGTAGCTCGTAAGCATTGGCCATAATCGCCAGTAATGCCGAACCCAATATTAAGCTTGGTAAAGAGCTAGCTTTAGATAATTTGCCCATGCGTTTGATTAAGCTGCCGCGGTTTTCAACTGACATAGACAAACTGACATCGCCTTTACCAAAAAAGAAATCTTTAATATTCACTACTGCCGCCACCAGTGCGATAACTCCTGCGCTAGTAATTATCCAGCCGCCATCACCACCGCCAAGTAACTGGAATAAGTTTAGCCACGCGCTCATAAAGATAAAGTAAATAAAGCCCGAGAAAAACACAAAGATACCGCCCACTAATAACATGCGGCCACGACTACCGGCATTCACCATAATGCTAAGCAAAAATAGCAATACGAAGAAGGCACAAGGGTTAAAGGCATCGACGCCGGCGAGGACTAAGGTCAACACAGGAAGTGACATTTGCTCTGGTTGTACTGCACCAATTAACGGAATATCAACGGGCTGGATATGTGGCGTTGAATCGAGCTTTGCTTGTTCGCCAGTAGTCGTACTAAAGTTCATCCCACAAGTGCTGGGGTTATTTGGATCTGAATCATCAGCACAGGTTTCAAAAAGCGGGCTACTAGCAGTGGTTTTTTCGGTATAGAAATCAGCCATTAAGTCTTTGCTTGGCAAGCTGCCTGCATTTCGTTGATAACAAGCCTCTAGGCGCTGCAGAATATAGCGTCCGGTGACATCATGGCTGTTGTAGCCAGTAATGGCTTCGCCACAGACGGCGAAATAAGGCACTGACTTGGGTTCAACCCCGGTTAATTCGCCCACGGCCATGAGTTTGTCGACACTGCCAGGCTCGCTGATAAGGTAATCTTGTAAATGAATCCAGCTATAGCGCTCTGCTAAGGCATCTATAAAAGGGTGAGCCTCCTTACAATGTGGGCAGGTCGCAGACCAAAAAAAGTGTAAGTTAATCTCGGGGCCGGCTTGGGTTTGATTAACCCAAATACTGGCATTGGGTTCGTGAGGACTGGGTGTCACGTTACTTTGTGCAAAACCACAGACAGAAAATAATAAACTACTAATAAAAATGATATTGCTGACAACTTTGTTCATCCATAACCTCAATTCAATCATTTACCGCATTTCGTCACTCATAACATCAGTCATTCACTCTTAGCTGCAGTCTTTTGTCACATGCGCTTAAATTATCTCTGATAAGTCGCACTCGCTATAAAGCTAATGTCTCATAATGTTAACTACTTAGCGCTAACTTTGATGTTACAAGTGTAACTTTGTTCATTATGAAAATGATCAAACCTTTAATACGTGAGCTTGCTCCCATTCTCTGCATCGAGGTCGTGATTATGGGCAATTTTATTGAAGAACAAGATATGTGTTGATTAAAAAATGGTCTTTACATTTTTTTACTGAGCCAACACCCTCATTGACATTGCATTCGCTAAACTTGTTTCATTCCTACGAAACAGTATGTAGGTGACCCCAGATCCCGTTATCAGTGCGATGTTCATTTTCATGCTGACAACACAAACGATTTTGAGCCTAAGGTGAGTTTTTGATTGGTTACATTTGATGGATTAAATGGTTAACCGTCGGTCTTAGCGGGTTCAATAACTTGAGATAAAAGGTGAGATTATGAAAACACGATTAAAGATGAAAAGCAGCGTTTTAGCTCTAGTAGCATCATCAGCATTATTAGCTGGTCAACTTTATGCCGCAGAGCCTGCAGATACCTCAGTTAAAACTGAGCAAACCCAAAAAGGTGAACGTGCTCACGGCGGCAAACATCACGGTAAAAGCATGCATAAAGGCGTACGTAAAATGCTACGTTCTTTAGATCTTACCGAAGCGCAAAAGACTGACGTTAAAGCGATTATGGCTAAGTACAAAGCTGAAAAAGGCGAGCGTCCTTCAGCAGAAGAGCGCAGTGCACATAAAGCAGACATGTTAGCGTTAATTACTGATGCCAACTTTAATGAGTCTCAAGCTGAGCAAATCATTGCTGCTAAGCAGGCGAAGCAAACACAACAAATGATGAATTTCTTCAAAATGCAAAATGAAATCTATCAAATTTTGACAGAAGAGCAGCAACAGAAATTTGAATCACGCTTTACCAAGGTAAAAGGTAAAGGTTCTCGTTAAATAAACCAAGACTCCGCTATAATAGAGATTAACTAAATGGCTTAATTACTAGTGTTTTCTCTATTATGACTGCAGAATCTGAATACGATTTTTGGGTAAAACTTGCCAGCCGAGCCGCGGTGGCAACAGCATTAATCCTGATCGTGATAAAACTACTCGCTTGGCTCTATTCAGGGTCGGCGAGTATGTTAGCTTCCCTTACTGACTCCTTTGCTGATGCCTTAGCATCCATAGTGAATTTCATCGCTATTCGCTATGCCATTTTACCCGCTGATGACGACCATCGATATGGTCATGGTAAAGCCGAACCTCTTGCATCACTTGCCCAATCTGCTTTCATCTTAGGCTCAGCATTTTTGTTGATGTTTTATGGTGGCGAACGGTTAATTAATCCGGTAGAAGTGGCCCATGCAGGCCTTGGGGTCATTGTCTCCATTATTGCCTTAGTCATGACTTTTGCCTTGGTGATACTGCAGAAAAAAGCCTTAGCCAAGACCAACAGCACCATAGTCGAAGCGGATTCATTGCATTATAAATCAGATTTATTTTTAAACGGTGCAGTATTGCTGGCATTGGTATTAGCACAATATGGCTGGTGGTGGGCTGATGGCTTGTTTGCAGTATTGATTGCCTTATACATTGGTCATCAAGCATTTGATTTAGCGTATCGCTCGGTTCAGTCGTTATTAGATAGGGAGCTGGATGAAGAGACTCGGGCGCAGATTGTTGCCATTGCCACCGCGGATCCGCGGGTGAATGGTATTCATGATTTACGGACGCGTCAGGCCGGTAAAACCACCTTCATTCAATTTCATATTGAATTAAATGGGCAACTGTTATTACTTGAAGCCCACGAAATTACTGATGGCACTGAAGATCGCTTACGGGCAGAGTTTGAAGATGCCGAAGTGATTATTCACCAAGACCCGATTTAATGGTTGATGACATCAATTGCAGTTGATACCGCAGTTAATAATACTGTTGCGGTCGAAATTAACTTGATTCTAACTCGGTTAAAGCTTTTAAAGCTTGCTGGACAATGGCTTCAATAGAATTATCAATATTGACAGTGATCACGTCAGGCTCATTGCTTGGCTCTTCTAAGGTGGCAAACTGGCTATCAAGCATGTCAGCTTTCATAAAATGGCCATGACGGGCTTGAATTCTTTTTAAAATTAGTTGGTAACTACCTTCAAGATACAGAAATACCACATGATTATTGCCCTCGCGTATTTGCTCGCGATAGCTTTGTTTTAATGCTGAACAGACAATCACTGCAGTTTCGTTTTTTTGTTCAATGCTAAATGCTGCATCCCTTATGCGCTCAAGCCAAGGGGCGCGGTCGGTATCATTGAGCGCTTCGCCCTTGGCCATTTTGATGATATTGGCTTTAGGATGTAGATCGTCACCGTCAATAAACTTAGCCTTGATAACAGCAGCTAAGCGCGCAGCAATGCTACTTTTTCCGCTGGCACATACGCCCATGACAATAATGCTTTTTGCGGCCATTTTCAGTCCTTGCAGTTATGTTGAGCGATATACTTCGCGGCTTTACAGCTCATGTGTTTGTGGTAATTGAGGGTTGTTACTCGCTCCATATTCGAAGCTCTGAATAATGCTTATACTCTGAGTTAATAGTGCTTAAACTACAAAACTAAATCAATATAGTCATAAAAAAGGAGTCATTTCATTATCGAAATAGGACTCCTTTTAGGCTGAAATAAGCAGGACTTTAATCCATTTCAAGCTCTTTTAGCTTGCGGGTGAGGGTATTACGCCCCCAGCCTAAACGTTTAGCGGCTTCTTGTTTATGGCCTTGAGTATGCTTTAGTGCGGTTTCAAGTAAAATTCGCTCAAAGGCAGGTTGCACTTCAGTTAATAAATCACTTTCACCGGCAGAGAGCTTTTCATCAATCCATTGGGTCAGCGCCATTTGCCAATCAGAAACACCATTAACACGCTCGCTGGCACTGATGGGATCTTTTAGCAGCTCAGGCGGTAAATCCTGAGGCAGGATTTCTTGCCCCGATGCCATCACTGTTAACCAGCGGCAGGTATTTTCAAGCTGACGCACATTACCCGGCCACGGCAGTTGCTCAAGTTTTTTAGCGGTTTCTTTAGTGAGGATTTTAGGCTCAACGCCGATTTCTTTGGCGGCAGTGGCAAGGAAATGGCTTGCTAACTGAGTAATATCCTCACGGCGCTGAGAAAGCGGTGGTAAATGTACTCTTATAACATTGAGACGATGAAATAAATCTTCACGGAAATCGCCTTTTTGCACCAATAATTCTAAGTCTTGGTGGGTTGCGGCAATAATACGTACATCAACTTGCACGGCAATGTGACCACCAACCCGATAAAATTGCCCATCAGCCAATACCCGCAATAGACGGGTTTGCACATCTAATGGCATATCACCAATTTCATCTAAGAATAGTGTGCCGCCATTGGCTTGCTCAAAGCGCCCTTGGCGCACATTAGCGGCACCGGTGAAGGCACCTTTTTCATGACCAAATAATTCAGATTCAATCAAATCTTTGGGGATTGCTGCCATGTTAAGGGCAATAAAAGGGTTTTCTTTACGGGGGCTATGTTTATGCAGCGCCCCAGCAACTAACTCTTTACCGGTACCAGACTGACCGTTAATAAGCACACTAATTGATGAGCGAGATAAACGGCCAATAGCGCGAAACACCTCCTGCATTGAAGGCGCTTCACCAATAATTTCTGGTGTTTTAAGCTTTTCTGGCTCAGCTACAGGCGGCGGTACTTGCTCTGTTGCATGGGTCAGTGCGCGCTCTACCAGCGCAATGGCTTCATCAATATCAAAAGGCTTTGGCAAATATTCAAATGCCCCTGCTTGATAGGCACTGACGGCACTATCCAGATCCGAATGAGCCGTCATGATGATCACCGGAATATGCGGATAGTGCATTTGCAAGCGATCAAGCAAGGTTAAGCCATCGGTACCCGGCATACGGATATCAGATACGATGACAATAGGCTGAGATATTTCTAAGGCTTGCCATAACGACTCTGCAGCGGCAAAACTTGCCGTTGTCAGTTTAGCTCCCGCTAAGGCTCTTTCTAAAACCCAGCGAATCGAGCTGTCGTCATCAAGGATCCAAACTTGTTCGCTTATGTTCATATCACTTCCTCTTGAGCCATCATTGGCAAATTATTGTAATGGCAAAATAATCGTAAATTCTGTTTGTCCTGGTGCCGATATACAATCAATCCGACCTCCATGTAATCGTGCAATATTATGGGCGATGGATAATCCTAATCCTGAGCCCTCCTCACGGCCGGTGACCATGGGATAAAACAAGGTATCTAATAGGTCTGCAGGGATCCCTGGGCCGTTATCGATAATCGACAATGCCAGTACCAGCTTAAAACGCTTAGTGCCTATGGTGACTTGATGCTGGGTGCGAGTGCGGATGAGTATTTCTCCGCCATTAGGATCTAATGCTTGCGCGGCATTTTGCACCACATTGAGCACCGCTTGCTGTAATTGATCAGCATCCATGTCCATATCGGGGATTGAAGGGTCATAATCTCGCTCCAAGCGGATATTGCTTGGTAGGGTTAGCTCGACTAAGCGCAGCACTTTTTGAACTATTTGATGAATATTGTGGGTTTCATGTTGAGTCGGGCGCTGAGGGCCCAATAGTTTATCAACTAAATTTCGTAGTCTATCGGCTTGCTCAATAATCAGATCGGTAAATTCTTTAAGGCTTGGGTCTTCTAGTTCCCGAGATAATAGTTGCGCCGCGCCTCTTAAGCCACCTAATGGGTTTTTAATTTCATGGGCGAGGTTACGCACTAAAAATTGTGCAGCCTGTTGCTGAGCATCTAAATTAAGTTGTTGATGAATACGATGTTGTTGATCAACTTGACGTAGTTCTAGCAGGCTGATGTTGTCTTCACTTTCCATCGGTATTAGGGTGATATCGATGATGTGGTGCACGCCATCAAGAGTAATTAACGCCGCAGTGTTGACGGTGATCCCTTGATTTGCGTTAACCGAGTCTTGGAGGAGCTCGGCTTCAACGCCCATGAACTGATATAGCTCAGGTAAACGCTGCTCTAGTAATTTATTGCTGCCAATACCAAGAAGTTGTTCAGCTGCAGCATTGGCATAACGCGGCCGTAATTCGTTATCGATAACGAATACAGCGGTAACCAAATGATTCAGCAGATTGTTCATGTCCATCAAGTGTCCTGCAAAGTAGAGTTGCACTACTATGTTGCACCAATATGGTGCGATGCGCAACTTGTTCTACACTGGCAACTTGTTAAAACAATCTCAAATTCATAATATTTATCTTTTTGATATATATCACTTTTTACTTGGCAAAGGTCGAGGCTTTGCGATTGAGAAAACAGATGCTTGGTGTAGAAATATCTTTCTTGGAGAACTTGATGCAAGGACTTTGCCGTTTTGGGTCAAAACTTTAACCACGAGATTATGTTCACCGCGATTCACTTCGGTAACATTAAAAATACTGCTTGATTGCGGCTGACCATAAAGTAAGTCGTCGATATACAGCGCCATTAAAAAGCCACTGGGTAATTCTGGTGCAGCACTGGCAACCACAGTAAAGTTGCCATTGTTATTGCGAATGGTTTCTTCTTGGGTCGGATTAACAATACGTACCCGATACTCTACTGGTTTAGCTTCTTTTGGGCTGCTGTCTGTTTCTATGACGGTGGGCGCAGCAACACTGTTTTGGGTATTTTCACTCAATTCTACTTGTTCAGCATTTTCTCGTGGTTGGTCGCTGTAATGTACATTTCCTTGTTCATCAACCCAGCGATACACGGTGGCATGACTGATAGAAAAGATAACACTGCATAAAATAAGAGTTATTAATAAGGTTAAACGCATTTGGGGTTCCTTCACCTTCAGCTTTAAACTTTATAATATTAGCCTCTTTTGAATTAAAGATCAGTATTAACTGCTGATTAACATAGGCTAATTACTTGTACTCGCAGCAATATTCGCTAATTTCATGGGTACGAATTTTAAAGGTGACTTTCGCATCAAGTGTAAACAGTTGACCTGCTGGAACGGTTTGCCATTCACTCTTGTTGGGTAATAGCACCTCAAATGAACCTGAAGTCACATTCATGATTTCAGCGACAGCAGTGTCAAAGCTGTATTCGCCCGGCAACACTACTCCGAGAGTCTGCTGGCTTCCGTCATTAAAATGAATGGTACGACTGATGACTTTACCTTCAAAATAAACATTGGCTTGCTTGGCTACGTTAACGTGATTAATGACGGTCATATTATTCTCTGTTGATTAATTATTGAGAGAAAATATATAGTCGATTTAAGTGAGTTAAAAGTGAAATTAAGTCATGTGCTGTTTTGCGGCTAAGTATATTTAGCCAATAAAAAACCCGCCATAAGCGGGTTTTTTGGTTCTCAAAATTTGAAATCGTTAACTAATCAAAACGATTACTTAGCGCTACGGTTATGACGCTTACGCTCGTTTTCAGTTAAGTAACGCTTACGAACACGGATGTTCTCAGGAGTTACTTCTACTAATTCGTCATCATCGATGAACTCAAGCGCTTGCTCAAGGGTCATTTCGATATGCGGAGTTAACACTTGTGCTTCATCAGTACCTGATGCACGCATGTTTGTAAGTTGCTTACCTTTCAAACAGTTAACTGTTAAATCGTTTGCACGAGCGTGTAAACCAACAACTTGACCTTCATATACTTCAGCAGCATGGCCGATGAATAGACGACCACGTTCTTGTAAACCGAACAATGCGAAAGTCAGTGCTTTACCAGTAGCGTTTGAAATCAATACACCACGAGCACGTTGACCAATGTCACCGCCTTTCACTGGACCGTAATGGTCGAATGAATGGTAGATAAGACCAGTACCAGAAGTCGCTGTCATGAATTCAGTTTGGAAACCGATTAAGCCACGGCTAGGAATGATAAAGTCGATACGTACACGACCTTTACCGTCTAGCTGCATGTCTTTCATGTCACCTTTACGTGTACCTAATTTTTCAATTACAGCACCTTGATGTTCTTCTTCAACATCAACGGTTAAGGTTTCAAATGGCTCGCACATTTCACCGTCAATTTCTTTAACGATTACTTCTGGACGTGATACCGCTAGCTCGTAACCTTCACGACGCATGTTTTCAATTAGGATACCTAAGTGTAATTCACCACGGCCTGAAACACGGAAACGATCTGGAGATTCAGTTTCTTCAACACGTAATGCAACGTTATGAATTAGCTCTTGCTCTAAACGCTCAAGGATATTACGTGAAGTAACATACTTACCTTCTTTACCAGCAAACGGAGAAGTGTTTACTTGGAAAGTCATGGTTAGCGTTGGTTCGTCAACAGAAAGAGCAGGCAAGGCTTCAACAGCGCCTGGAGCACAAATAGTGTCAGAAATTTTTAGCTCACCAAGACCGGTAATTGCAACGATGTCGCCAGCGTTAGCTTCAGCAACTTCGTGACGGTCAAGACCCATGTAACCTAATACTTGGCCAACTTTACCGTTACGTGTCTTACCGTCTGCACCAACAATAGTTACTTGTTGGTTAGGCTTAACGCTACCACGTTTAACACGACCAATACCGATAACACCTACGTATGAGTTGTAATCGATTTGAGAAATTTGCATTTGACATTCACCTTCAGCATCAGCATCAGGGAAAGAAACCTTTTCAACAATTGCTTGGAATAAAGGTGTCATGTCTTCGCTAGTTTCGTCTGGATCAAGGGTCGCGAAACCATTTAATGCAGAAGCATAAACGATAGGGAAATCTAACTGTTCGTCAGTTGCACCTAAGTTGTCGAATAAATCGAATACTTGGTCAATAACCCAATCAGGACGAGCGCCTGGACGGTCAATCTTGTTGATTACAACAATTGGCTTAAGGCCTTGAGCAAACGCTTTTTTAGTTACGAAGCGAGTTTGTGGCATTGGGCCATCAACTGCATCAACTAAAAGTAATACTGAATCTACCATAGATAGAACACGTTCAACTTCACCACCGAAATCGGCGTGACCAGGAGTGTCTACGATATTAATACGGTAGTCGTTCCATTTGATGGCGGTATTTTTAGCCAAAATGGTGATACCACGTTCTTTTTCAAGATCGTTAGAATCCATTACACGTTCTGCGGCTTCGCCTCGACTTTCAAGGGTGCCTGACTGTGCCAAAAGCTTGTCTACCAAGGTCGTTTTGCCATGGTCGACGTGAGCAATAATGGCGATGTTACGTAAATTCTCTAACACGGATAAAACCTCTATACCATCAAACAAATAAATAGGAGTTTATAGCGGCATTAAGTTTAGCCACCATAAAAAAGCGTGCCATTCTACTCCACGAGACGCTTTGCGGATAGGATTATTTTTGTACACTTTGTGATTAGCTAAAAAATAACCATCAATTTTGGCATTTATAGCATCATATAATAGTAACGATTCAGAAATGTGACAAACAATCAGCGCAGTGTTTTTAGCCGCGCACCAAAATAGAATTTGAACCATAATAGTGCGTGCGCTTGCACTAAAATGATGCAAAATTGTGTTTTCGATAATTGGCTATTAAGTCAAATATATAAAAATCATATACTTATTCAGTTGGCATGGTAATAGCTTTAAGATTGTCAATTATGTGATATTTCGACACATACGCGTCTTTAATGTCGTAGTATAGTGGTGAACTTGAATTATAAAAGGGAATACCCTTACTCTACCGGAGGCTTAAGAATGTCAGCTGAATCTGTTTTAACGCAACTTAAAGAATTGGAAGTTAAGTTTGTTGATTTACGCTTTACCGATACCAGAGGTAAAGAACAACACGTTTCTATCCCATCTCATCAGGTTGATGAAGATTTTTTTGAAGACGGCAAAATGTTCGATGGTTCGTCTATTACGGGTTGGAAAGGCATTAACGAATCTGACATGGTACTTATGCCAGATGCGAGCACGTTTGTTCTTGACCCTTTCACAGAAGAAACAACTGCACTAATCCGTTGTGACATCTTAGAGCCAGGCACAATGACAGGTTACAACCGTGACCCACGTTCTATTGCTAAAAAAGCTGAAGAATACTTAACGTCTACTGGTATTGCTGACACAGTATTAATTGGTCCAGAGCCAGAGTTCTTCTTATTTGACGATGTTAAGTTTGGTGCTGACATGTCAGGTTGTTTTGCTAAAGTTGATGCAAAAGAAGCGGCATGGAACTCAGGTACTGGCTATGAAGATGGTAACACTGGTCACCGTCCATTCGTTAAAGGTGGTTACTTCCCAGTAGCACCAGTTGATTCATCACAAGACTTACGTAGTGCTATGTGTTTAGTACTTGAAGAAATGGGTCAAGTTGTTGAAGCGCATCACCATGAAGTTGCTACAGCCGGTCAAAACGAAATCGCGACACGCTTTAACACGCTAACTGCTAAAGCTGATGAAGTTCAGATCCTTAAGTATGTTGTGCATAACATGGCACACGCATACGGTAAAACAGCGACATTTATGCCTAAACCAGTAATGGGCGATAACGGTAGTGGTATGCACGTTCACCAATCTTTAGCTAAAGATGGCGTTAACTTATTCGCAGGCGACAAGTACGCTGGTTTAAGTGAAACTGCTCTTTACTACATTGGTGGTATCATCAAGCATGCTAAAGCGTTGAATGCATTTACTAACCCAAGCACAAACTCTTACAAGCGTCTTGTGCCACATTTCGAAGCGCCTGTCATGCTTGCATACTCTGCACGTAACCGTAGTGCTTCTATCCGTATCCCAGTGGTACCAAGCCCTAAAGGTCGTCGTATTGAAACACGTTTCCCTGATCCACATGCAAACCCTTACTTAGGTTTTGCTGCGCTATTAATGGCAGGTCTAGACGGTATCCAAAACAAGATTCACCCAGGTGAAGCTATGGATAAAGATTTATACGACTTACCAGCAGAAGAAGCGGCTGAGATCCCACAAGTTGCGACTTCACTAGAAGATGCACTTGCAAGCTTAGATGCGGACCGTGAGTTCTTAGTTAAAGGTGAAGTATTCACTAATGACTTTATCGATTCATATATTGCTATCAAGCAAGGTGAAGCAGAGCGTGTTGCACGTACTACTCACCCAGTTGAATTTGAACTTTACTACTCACTATAAGACGTCTTTATAGACCGCTTTTATAGTAGTAAATAACAGTTAGTAAAAAGCCCTTACTGGTTTCCAGTAAGGGCTTTTTTGATCTTTGCATATTCATAAAACGGCAGGGTGGATGGATATTTAGCAAAGTGGCTGTTTGATTTTTCTACAATCTATTTTACAAATTCAATGTGTTTGTCGGTATATTAAATGAACAAATAGATGCTAACTTGTTAATCATGACCAAATTGGCAATAAATGGATTTTACTACATATACTTAAATACACGCTTTTAATTATTAGTCGCGCATGATTAATAGCAAATGATTGCAAAATAAGGACTCATGATGATAACCAATATCAAACGTCTCTGGCTGCAAGTGCTAACTGTATGGATAGCATTGTTGCTATTACCCTTTTCGGCAGTAGCAATTGAATGGCCGCAAGATGTTGAAACGAAACTCGGCACCTTAGTGGTTTATCAGCCGCAGCCAGAATCGTTAGATGGCAATATCTTGATGAGCCGCGCTGCGATGTCATTTGAAGTGGAAGGTCAAGACGACCCTGTATTTGGCGCTTTTTGGTTTAGCGCTAGAATCGATACTGATGACGATGTTGCTTTGGTGCGTAATATTGAAGTGACCGAAGTGCGCTGGCCATCATCCACTGCCGAAGACCAGCAAACGTTCACCGATACAGTCTCAGAAGCGCTAGCGACAACTAGCTTCGAAATTTCCATGGAGCGCTTATCAGCCAGCCTTGAAAATGCTGAGCAGGTAAAACGCAGCTTAGATAATATTAACAACGATGCGCCAGAAATCGTCTTCAGTAATAACTTGAGCGTGTTGCTGTCCTATGATGGTGAGCCACAATTTAGTGAAATTGAAAATAGTCCCTATGAGCGAGTGTTAAATACCCCTTTTGCCGTTGCCCGTAATACGCAAACGAACAAGCTGTATTTAAGCAGTGGTACCTTTTGGTATGTGGCAGATGATCCTATGGGGCCATGGCAAGTCACATTGTATCCTCCTGAAGATTTGGTCAGCATGGTGAATACCGAGGATGAAGCCGCTAAAAGCACCGTCAATGCGCCGCAGATTATTACCACTAATGAACCGACTGAGTTAGTGGCCACTGATGGCTCACCCAATTGGCAAAGTCTGATTGATGGTAAGTTACTTTATGTCACCAATACCGAAACCCCATGGGTAAGAGAGACCTCCTCTGGCGATATGTATGTGCTCTTATCTGGGCGTTGGTTTAAATCTAAAAAGCAGGCCGGACCTTGGCAGTTTGTTAGGGCTGACAAACTGCCTGAAAGCTTTAACGATATCCCTCCCGAATCTGATATTGGTGGCTTACGTGTCTCAGTTGCAGGCACTGATGAAGCCAATCAAGCAGTGCTAGATGCGCAAATCCCGCAAACTGCAGCGATTAAGCGTGATGAAGCCACACTGGAGGTTGAATACGATGGCGAGCCTAAATTTGAAGCGGTAACAGGAACATCAGTCTCCTATGCTGTTAATACCGCCACACAAGTATTGTTGATAAATCAAGCTTATTACGCTGTTGATAATGGGGTGTGGTTTACCTCAAAAACTGCCAAAGGCCCGTGGATTGTTGCTGATAATATTCCTGATGAAGAAATTGCCAAGATACCCGCAAGTTCGCCGGTTTATAACACCACTTACGTGCAGGTTTATGATTCAACCCCTGAAGTGGTTTACGTAGGTTATACGCCGGGTTATATGTGGTCATACCCTTATTATGGGGTGCCAATTTACGGTACCGGCTGGTATTACCCACCGTATCGAGGCCGTTATTATTATCCTCGCCCACCGACCTGGGGATTACATGTTGGTTATAATCCGTGGACAGGTTGGAATGTTGGCGTGAGCTGGAGCAACGGCTTTTTCAATGCTGGTGTGGTATGGGGAGGCGGTTATGGTTATCGTCGCCCATGCTGTGGTGGCTATTATGGCGGTGGCTATAGACGACCAGTGGTGATCAATACCGGTCGTATCAATATTGGTAACAGTATCAGTGTCGGTAATCGCACTAAAATGCATAATCATATGCGTTCGAACAAATTAGCTAATAATCGCGCTAGACCCAATAACCTTTACCATCGCGAGGCGAATCGTAAACGCTTAGCCAGCCCAAGTGTAGCCAATAAGCATTTTAATAAAGCGAAGGTAAATAAAAAGCGCACTAATGATGTGTTTGCCGATAAGCACGGTAATGTTGCCCGTGATAATAAAGGCAAGTGGGAAAATCGTAGCGATGGTAAGTGGAATAATGTGCCATCAAAAGCTCAAGGGTCTAAACCTAGCAATGTAAATAAACCGTCAAAGGGCAATAGTAGTAGTTTTCCTTCGACACGGCCATCTAGCACTACTCGTCCGGCGAGTAATACCCGTCCCGCCAATAATACTCGTCCTGTTACAAGTACGCGGCCATCAACCTCGATTCAACCGAGTCGAAATCAAACTAGCCACAGCCAACCGAGCCGTAATCAGTCGAGTAATATGAGTCACTCAATTAATCGAACTCGCTCGAGTAGCATAGATCATCAAAGTCTGAATCGTTCTCGACAAGCGCGTCAGTCAGGAATGACCAGAGAAGGGCGAAGCAGAGGAAAATAGCTGTTTATCGCAATTTAGCCAAAGCCCGCAGTCGCGGGCTTTGCTTGGGCGCATTAGTTCAGAGTCAAGTTTACTGCAGATAAGTTACTCGTCATCAATGCGCTGCAGTAAGCCCAGCCTTCATAGTAACGGCTTTTCGGCTATGATTAAAAATCAGCATATGCTCACTAGATCTTAATTATTGGAACCTCACCATGTGGAATGCCCTTCGCGCGTATCGCTCATCGATTATTTTACTCACAGCCCTGATGCTGGGCGGCATGTTGGGCTTAGTTGCCCCTGAGTTTGCCATTAAACTTAAACCCATAGGGCAAATATTTCTCAACTTGTTGTTTATGATTATTGTGCCTTTGGTGGCCGTTAGCGTGATGTCATCCATTGCCAAAATGACCGATTTAAAAAAGCTTGGCTCCATACTTGCCACCATCATGGGCGTGTCCATTGTCATGGCGATGATCCCCGCTGTAGGCATTACCTTGTTGGCGCTAGCATTTGACCCTGCCCAAGGAGTGACACTTGATTTAGCCGATACCGTTGAAACCACTGGCAGTATGGATTTTGTGAGCTTATTAACCACCAATGATTTTGTGGGCTTAATGTCTAAATCGAATATTTTAGCGCTGATCATTATGTCGCTGATCACCGGAATAGCGATTGGTCAATCAGGTGAAGACGGCCTCAAAGTTTCGGCATTATTGGATAGCTTTAATACCGTGATCATGAAAATCATAGCCATCTTAATGTACTTAGCACCAATTGGCTTAGGGGCTTATTTTGCCGCAACTATGGCCAGTCAAGATGCTGAGTTAATGGGCACATTTGCCCGAGCTATTGCGCTATTTTTAGTGGCAACCTTTTTGTATTTAACTTTAGGCTCAACGCTATATGCATGGATTGGAGGTGGAGGGAAAGGAGTAAATAATTTTTGGCAGCATATGTTAGCTCCTGCAGTAACCGCCCTAGGTACTAGTTCCTCTTTGGCCACCTTGCCAGTTAATATTCGCACAGCAAGTAAAATGGGTTTAAATGAGCAAATAGCTGAAATCAGCTTGCCGCTATTGGTGAATTTAAATAAAGGCGGCGCAGCGATGATAACCGCGCTTAAAATCGTATTTATCTATTCATTACTTGGGCTCGACTTTAGCGCGGATGTGTTTATGTTAACCATTTTGATTTCGGTGCTGTCAGCATTTGTCATTGGCGGCGTGCCTGGCGGGGCATTTTTAGGGGAAATCTTTATTGTGACAACCTTAGGCTTACCCGTCGAAGTGATCCCTATTTTGGTGGTATTAGGCGCCATTACCGATGCAGCATCGACTGTCATCAATGTGGTACATGATTTAACGGCCACTCAAATTATTCAACGGATTAATGGTAGGCATTATATAAATTTAATTAACTGAACTGAGTTTAAGGGGGATGTAAGTCGGAGCTTTAATTGGGGATACTCCCCCTTAACGTTGAACAAAATTAGAACCCATGCGGCAATCTGATTGCTTATTATAATCATACGCTGATTTTCGCTGTGCCTAAAAATGACTACATTGACCTGTATTAATCGCTAGGGTATTGATTTCACTGCAGCGCCATCAGGCGCGATTGCTACTTTTAGATTATTATTAGCTTGTTACGTATAATTTTATATAGGGATGGAATAGTTTGAGAAATGGATTTTTAAGCCAATTAGTACTGTTAATAATGCTGATGTTGGTCACTGCTAATGTCTTTGCGAATAATAAAGTTGGCAGCATAAACCTTCAATGTAATGACTGTAATTCAGATAAAAAATATCAAGCTGCAGCATTATCAGCGTTAGCCAATCGCCAGCACGCGTTTATGAATGTGGTTAACTTTAGCCAATTTGAGCTACGTAAATTTGAAGTAATTAAATTAATGGTTGAAGTGTGTAGTGACTATAATCGCTCTGCCACCCAAGGCATTTGCCAGTTTGAAGACCGCTCTACCATTATTCCCTTAGCGCCACAAAATCTCGAGCGTGAACAGTTTATTACTTATGCAGAGTATTTATATCAGCAGGGCTTTTTTGAGCCGCTACAAATAAAGGTTGCTCCAGACATTGCCGCAACAGCATGGTCATTAGTTAATGATAAAGACCGAATAGTGCAAATTAATGCAGATTGGAAGCGTAAGATAACTTATTACCAGTTCAAAAAGATGTGGTTTGAAGCCTATATCCAAGGGGTTGAATATAATACCCCCATTGCTAATTTATCCCCTGAAATAACATTTGAATTTGCCGATAAATCGACGTTAACGTCACTCGTTAGCGGCTTTGATGATGAGCAAAGGTTACATTTTTCAGCTCGAAAGCTAAAAGATAGTAACAATAATCAGTTATCAATGACTGCAATTGCATCACTCAGTAATGGCGATACATTCCAGTTTGGCTCAGTAGAGACTGAGGCTTATCAAGTATTATCACACTTGGCTGCCTCGCAGGGTTTTATACTTGATCAAAAGCAGATGCTTACACATATTGAGGTGACATTGATTGCTTGCCGAGATGGCGTTAAGACTTGTTCTGAACTGGATAAATTGGCAACTAAAGAGAAAAGCGAGGGTGTAACAGATTCTGTGTAACTGCAATTTAGTTAATATGCTTCACAATTCTGTCTTCGAACTCAATAATAAATCGGCTCATCGCAGTACGCCAGTTTCGGATGGGCATGGTCCATTTTTTACTGGCTTCTTTTATCGCAAGGTAAATCATTTTCTTGGCCGAGTCATCATTAGGAAATACCTTACGTTTTTTCAACGCTCGTCTAATCACGCTATTTAACGACTCTATAGCATTGGTTGTGTAAATGGCCTTACGAATATCCTGAGGATAATTGAAAAACGTATTTAAGTTGTGCCAATGATTATGCCATGACTTGCTGATTTGGGGGTATTGCTCATCCCAGGTATCGCTGAAACGGTCTAATTCAAGTAAAGCTTCCTCCTCCGTTGTTGATTGGTAGATGCTTTTAAGGTCCGCAGTGACTGCCTTGTAGTCTTTCCACGATACGTACTTTAATGAATTTCTGACCATATGTACGATACAGAGCTGTACATGAGTATCTGGATAAACGGTATTGATAGCATCAGGGAAGCCTTTTAAGCCATCAACACAAGCGATGAGAATATCCTCAACGCCTCGTTGCTGTAGTTCAGTGAGGACACCTAACCAAAATTTAGCCCCTTCATTTTCAGCTATCCAAAGCCCCATTAGCTCTTTGTGACCTTCAAGGTTAATGCCTAACGCTAAGAAAATAGATTTGTTAATAACGCGCTTATCCTGACGGATTTTTACGACGATACAATCAAGGTAAACGATTGGGTAAATGGCATCTAAAGGTCGACTTTGCCATTCAATAACTTGCTCTAGAACGGCGTTGGTAACGCGAGAAACTAACGTGGGTGATATCTCTGCGCCGTACCATTCATCAAAGGCTTGAACGATATCACGAGTACTCATGCCTTGAGCGTAGAGCCACAATATTTTATCGTCCATAGAGGTAAATCTGGACTGGTGTTTTTTAACTAACTGAGGTTCGAAACTGCCTTCACGGTCTCGCGGCGTATCAAGCTCAAATTGACCATCTTCAGTTTGAATGCGCTTGCTGGTTTTACCGTTACGGCTATTAGCAGAAGTCGATTTATGGTGTTTCTCATAGCCCAGGTGGTCATCCATTTCGGCATTAAGAGCGGCTTCGACCGTTATCTTTTTGAGCATCTGACTGAATTGGTTTAAGTCTTCTGGTGTTTTAATGCTTTTAGCAGCTTCTTTAGCAAAAGCTTCAATATCTTTTTTGTTCATGAGTATCTGCCTATCCTTGACTCTCTATAGAGTACGTGTTGATAAGCAGTTACACAAAATTAGTTACAGTCTCAGAAAAGCAGCTTTTAAGTCAGGACTTAAAAGCTGCTCACTTTATTTTTAAGATGTTAACCCTTTTCCATGGCTTCAATAAACTTATTCGATTCAGCAATCGATTTGTTCATTTCGCTGATCAAGCTAGTAATATCTGATTGCAGGCTTTCAAACTCACCTTTAATGGCGCCAATGGCCTGCGCATTAAGGTTATGCTTTAAATACAACATATTGTCTTTCATAGCCGTCAGGATCGGAGGCATTTTTGCTTCGGCGCGGCGCATGCCTTTGACCAATGAATCGTAAGAGCGCTGGGTTTCATTCAATTTAGAGGTGCTATTACGGCGTAGGCTCGCTTTGCTGATTTCTTGAATTTCAGCTTGCCACTCTTCAAATAGAGCTTCAGCTACATCTTCAACTTTATCGATGCGATCGCCCACTTCATCAGCGGCTGACTGCGCTGAATCATATTCATCTTTAGCTTTGTTATAAGCATCTTCAAGATCGCCACCATCAAAGGCAAGTAACGCCTGCATTTCTTCTAACGCAGAACTAAATTGCTCTTGGGCTTCTTCTTGGGACTCTTTTGCTTCCTGGACGCGATCAACCATGATGTCACGCTTGTGGTAGCCGACCTTTTCCATGGCGCCATAATAAGCGCTTTGACAACCGCTAAGTAGTAAGCTGCTACTCAGTAATGCCAAGGATATCCATTTCTTCATTGTTTACTCTCTTATCGTATTATCGAATTAGTCGGCGGTAAATGTGGCAGCATCAATAATGCTCCAAAGGTGAAGTATGGCACCAATAATGGCTGGGATGATTAATACCCAGAAGAAGTAACATACTGCTGTAAGACAGAAAAATAGAATTGCAGCTATAATACGACCTTGAACCAGTTGACCTAAACCTGGGAAAAAGAAACTGGCGATGGCGGCAATCACATTACCAGCAGAACCTTGTTGAGACATTAAATCGCTCCCTTGGAGTGTAACTATCGTGTTATAACATTGTACGAATTAAAACGCAGAATTGAAAATAAAATAATCAAGAGAATATTGTGACAAATAAGATAGATGTAGCCTATATCCAACGAGTTTTTATTAGCATTTGGCAATTTATACTTCACCTTAAGCAGCGCTTGGTAGAAGATCAAATCAATGTCAAAGCCGGTCACTTAGCCTATGTGACACTATTATCACTAGTGCCAATGGTGGCGGTGACCATGTCGATGTTGTCGGCGTTTCCAGTATTTAAAGGTATTCGCGGTAAAATTGAGAGCTTTATTTACGACAACTTTTTGCCTGCCGCTGGCGATACCGTACAGGTTTATATCAATGAATTTGTTGAAAATGCCTCAAAGGGCACCTTTGTCGGGGTGATTGCGTTAGTGGTGGTGGCCTTGTTGCTGATTTCTGCTATCGATAAAGCGCTGAATAATATTTGGCGTACCACTGAAAGCCGCTCTTATATGGTGTCTTTTTCTATGTATTGGATGGTACTGACATTAGGGCCAGTATTGATTGGTGCCAGCTTAGTGGCAACCTCTTATGTGGTGTCATTAACGGTATTTGATAATAGCGAAATATCAGGCTTAATGACTTGGCTGGTTGAGCGTTTGCCGATGTTGTTTTCTGTGGCCTCGATTTTACTGTTGTATATGGTGGTGCCCAATAAAAAAGTGCATTTTTTACATGCCTTATTAGGTGCTGTGGTAGCGGCGATGCTATTTGAAGCGGGTAAAAAAGGTTTTGCCTTTTATGTGACGCAGTTTCCCAGTTATGAAGCCATTTATGGCGCGCTAGCCACCATCCCGATTTTGTTTGTGTGGATTTATGTGTCGTGGATAATTGTTTTATTAGGCGCAGAAATAACGGCCGCGATGCCTGAGTACCTCGATACCGGGATTTTTTCTACTTCAGAAGATAATGAGAAGTAACACAAGCATTATAAATACACCGACTGGGCTTAGCACTTGAGCCTGACATGAGTGTTAACTTGCGATACTTTATCGCTAGCAAAGATAACTTAACAAGGAACGAAAATGAAAAAATTGATACTTGCAGCATGCGTAATAGGGTTATCTGCTTGCGCCGCCACCGAAAATACCACAGAAGATACTGTAGTTTCTGCTGCTCCTAAGATGATCAACATGGCTAATATGAGCGATGAGCAAGCCGCTGAAGAATTATATAAAACGTTGCTAAACGCCAGTTACTTAGCCACTAAACTCAGCCCTAATAGTGTGGCGGTGCAATTTGGGGAAACTCAGTTTGTGCTGCAGCCTAGCATGAGTGAGCAAGGGGTCGATCGTATTCTTACCAATCGATTGTTTGCGGTGCATCCGCAATTACATGGCAGTAAAGAGCTATTGTTGTTAATTGGCTCACTAAACCAAAAGCTTAATTTTGCTAAGTTCGTCATTCGCGACAATGGGGCGGTGATCCAAGTACAAGGCGCTGCGACATTTGTTGATTCCATTGAACTGGAAGAATTACGCCGCTTTATGTTGTGGACTGATGAAGGCCTTAATCAAGTGGGTAAATCATTACCCAAAGGATCTGAGCATTTAATTAAACCGATCCCAGTGATGAAACAAGATATCGCTGGCTAAGGTTATTGTTGGTGTAGGTAAATCCGCAAGTAATCGCACAATTCTTCACGTAAGTATTAGGAAGTAACATTGATTGGCTTAATCCAAAGGGTGACACGTGCCAGTGTCACCATCGACTCTGAGCTAGGGCAAGAAGTCACCGGTAGTATCAATAAAGGTTTATTAGTGCTGCTTGGGGTGGAACGTGACGATGACATTGAGAAAATGCAAAAGCTGGCCAAAAAAGTCATCGGCTATCGTGTGTTTAGTGATGAAAACGGCAAGATGAATTTAAATCTGCAACAAGCTGGTGGTGAGTTACTGGTAGTGTCACAGTTTACCTTAGCCGCTGATACTGGCCGAGGGCTGCGTCCAAGCTTCTCCAGCGCTGCGACTCCAGATCAAGCCAATGAGCTATATGAAGCTTTCGTGGCTTTTTGTCGTGAACAAGGGGTGACAACTGCTACAGGCTCTTTCGGCGCAAACATGAAGGTAGAGTTAGTTAATGATGGTCCTGTGACCTTTAATTTACAGGTTTAAAGGAGCACATTATGGCGGCTAAAGAGCAACTTATTGAACTGCAAAACACTTGGTATCAAACCATTCCTTTGAGTGAGTTTATGCAAGTGCAGCCGCTGAGTTTTCAGCAGCAAACACTCACAGTTACCGCGCCGCTCGAGCCCAATATTAACCTGCATCAAACCATGTTTGCTGGCAGTATTTATACCCTGGCTACCCTAACGGGCTGGGGGATGATGTGGTTACAGCAAAAGTTGCAAGGTTTTAGTGGTGATATCGTATTAGCAGATGCACACATCCGCTATAGCGCGCCCATTACTGAAGCCCCCACTGCTAGTGTTATTTGGCCAGATGTTCCATTAGCAAGCCTTGCTAATGGGGGTAAGGTAAAAGTGAAACTTGAGGTACAACTTCATTGTAAAGGTACGCTTTGTGCCAGCTTTACTGGGCTGTATTTTAGCATTGCTAAGTTAACTTGATTTAAGCTTTGCTCAAGATACTGTGGTGTTAGATCAGAAGATGATTTAAGTATTAATATGTCACTATCTGTTGTAGTCGCGATTAAGTCTAACTAATTTAATTTATTGCAGTTAATGCTGAATTGTTAATGGGTTAACTAATCAATTCGGGTAGACAGTGCCGTGAAGCTGAATTAGCATTGAATACTTTATCTAAAAAAATAGCGACACTCATGTCGCTATTTTTTATGCCATTGATTTAGATTGCGCATATTGGAACCTGCCATTGCAAATCATAACCCCAATGATAACGGTTCTATCAGTTGGCCATTTGCTGCTGCAGTTTTCTAATTGCCGTTTTAATTTTACGGCTATTTTCAGGTCCCATACGTACCATAAATTTTTGCACATTTGGCAGTGCTTCTAGTTTAGGGTCGACAAACTGATAATTGACACTGATAGAACTTAATTCAATCGGGTCTTCAATAATCGGCGCTGATAAGATCATCTCAAAGGCTTGCTGCATGCGCTCGTCAAATGACATATCGCTATAACCTAGCTCTGCAAAAGCTTCGTCAAATATTGGCATGAGTTCTTTATAAGTGTTGATTAACTGCTCGTCATTCATATCTGACACCATGTTGGCGTACAGGTCATAACGATGGTAACTGTCAGGGTTTAAATAGGTTTTGTTAGTGATTTCACTGACGGTGAATTTATCTTTAGGGCCTTTCAGTGGGCTGGCTTTACGGATCACTTCACCTTGGGCCATATTATCGACAAATACCACAAACTGGCGGGCAATGTCTTTTTTAACAAGTAGTGGCTCGATTTTCATCCCATCAGCCATCTCAACCGTTTTCTGGGCGACAAAGTCATCACTTTCAATCAGTGTAGGTAAGGGCTCTACTACTTCAGGCTCTGGAGCTTCAATAATAGTGGGTTCAATAACTTCCACTATCTCTTCTTCAATAGGTTCTTGCTCAATAGGTTGTTCAGGCACAGGCTCTGGTAGTTGCACAGGTATTGGCGCTTCGACTTCAGGCGCTTTATCGGCCGAGAAGTAGAAATAGCCTGCACCAGCCAGTAAAACCGCAATGGTGATACCAATCACACCCGCGTTACTACCACTGGCGCGACTTGAGTGCGGTGTGGCTCTATCATTTTGATTGACTTGCATGTCTATTCCTTAGCTTTAAACGTCGAAAGGGAACCAATATCATTGAATTTGTTACATTTTCATTTGGTGGCATATAAGGCTTAAACCTTATTTTCATTCTGCAATAATCTCAACACTTGTCTAGTAATAATAGCCAAGGTTAACAATAATTTATGCTTGTACGTATTGCTGGCGATCCCCTAACCAACGTTGAACAATGCTGTCTACATTTTGTGGCACTTGTTGCATAACATGGGCCGCTAATTTTTGTGTGTTTTCAATCAGATATTGATCCCTGACTAAATCAGCGATTTTCATTTCTGCCAAGCCGGTTTGGCGGGTACCGAGTACTTCACCTGGGCCTCTTATTTCTAAGTCTTTTTGGGCAATAACAAAGCCATCGTTACTGGCCCTTAGTACTCCTAAACGTTTGGTGGCAGTTTGTGATAACGGTGCTTTGTACAATAACACGCAGTGGCTGGCAATAGAGCCTCGGCCTACTCGGCCACGTAACTGATGCAATTGCGCCAAGCCTAACCGCTCAGGGTTTTCAATAATCATTAAACTGGCATTAGGCACATCGACTCCCACTTCAATAACCGTTGTTGCCACTAATAAATGTAGTTCACCCGCCTTAAATTGGGCCATTATTTGCTGTTTTTCTGCACTTTTCATACGTCCGTGCACTAAGCCAACCTTTAATTCGGGTAGTAATTGGCTTAATTCTGCAGCGGTATCTTCAGCGGCTTGGCACTCAAGAACTTCAGATTCTTCAATGAGAGTACAAACCCAATAAATCTGCCGATTATCATTTAGCGCGGCTTGTTTTACCCGCTCGATGATTTGTTCGCGGCGATTATCGCTAATGGCAACCGTGGTAACAGGGGTTCTTCCTGGCGGTAACTCATCAATGATAGAGGTTTCTAAATCAGCATAAGCCGTCATCGCTAACGTGCGCGGAATTGGCGTAGCTGTCATTATTAATTGATGCGGATGAAAGCCTTGGCTGACGCCTTTTTCGCGTAATCCTAAGCGTTGATGGACCCCAAAACGGTGTTGTTCATCAATAATGATTAACGCGAGCTTATTAAAACTGACCTGCTCTTGGAAAATAGCATGGGTGCCAATTACCATGTTGGCGCTGCCATCGGCGATATCAGCCAATGATTGTGTTCTGGCTTTGCCTTTTAACTTGCCTGCTAACCAGCCCACTTTTAGCCCTAATGGTTCAAACCAGGCGGCAAAGTTGACTGCGTGTTGCTCTGCTAATAATTCCGTCGGTGCCATCATCGCCACCTGATAACCATTTTCAATGGCTTGCAGGGCTGCTAAGGCGGCCACTAAGGTTTTACCCGAGCCCACATCCCCTTGCACTAAGCGCATCATAGGTGTGGGCTTTTCAATATCAATACCGATATCAGCTACGACTCGTTGCTGGGCCCCTGTTGGCTTAAAAGGTAAGGCTTTTAAAAATGGATTTAATAGCTGGCCGGTGGCGGGTAAAGTCACCGCTTTATCAAGGTTATTGCGCTGACGTAATTGCAGCATACTTAAGTTATGGGCCAGTAACTCTTCTTGGACTAAGCGCTGCTGAGCGGGGTGCATGCCTTGCTCTAAATCGGCTTGGGCGATGTTATTGGGCGGTCGATGGATTAAGGATAATGCCTGACCAATGCTCATATTGTTGGGTTGCAGGGCTGGTGGTAGTAACTCTGTTAAGCCACCTTGATTGAGCATAGTTAGTGCCTGCTCGGTGAGCTTAATCCAACTGGCTTGTTTTAATCCTTCAGTCGAAGGATAAATAGGGGTCAGTGAATCACTCAGGGCTGGGTTTTCGCCAGCTTTAATGATTTTGTATTCTGGGTGGATTATCTCAAAATGGCGGTTGCCGCGCTTGATTTCACCATAGGCCCGAATTATCGCGCCGTTTTGCATGCCATTTCGCTGGGCAACCGAGAAGTTAAAAAACCGCAATGTGAGGTAACCACTTTCGTCGGCAATATTGCAGGTCAGCATACGTCTGCGACCCGGCACAATTTGGGTTGAGATGATTTCAGCTTCAACTGTGGCGTACATCGCGGGATAAAGAGCATTGATGGGATAGATTTGGGTGCGGTCTTCATAGCGCAGCGGCAAATGAAACAGTACATCTTGCACTGTCTTAATGCCAAGCTTTGCCAGCTTTTCAGCGGCTTTTTTAGCGACGCCTTTTAAGTCGGTAATCGGTACCTGATCCAATGGTTGCAAATCTAGCATGCCTTTATCTATTGAGTTGACCACAGACTTCATCACTTAGACTTTGTTGATATTGTAAAGCTCGCTGATTAAAGTGAGTCATTCACTTTGGGGTTAACTTTGACAGTTATCCAAAGAGTTATACAGTCAACTTTATCGCCCTGATGCTTGTTAGCAATGATAGTACTGTAAATATATACAGATGTTATGGCTTATCTTAGCAGAGTTTTAATACAAGGCAATATTAATCCAGATATCAGGCTTAACTGCCTCTATAACCAGCCTTTTTGTTTAGCTATTCGCGCCGCATCTATGCGATTGGTGGCATTGAGCTTGGAGATCGCTTCAGAAAGGTAATTCCGCACAGTACCTTCGGCGATAAATAACTGGGCGGCGATATCACTGGTTGATAAGCCATCACTGGCTAATCGTAGCGCTTTTCTTTCTTTATCATTGAGTGGGTCAATATCACCAATGGCGCTGATCGCCAGCTCTGGATCGATAATTTTTTTACCTGCCATCACCTGTTTAATAGCGTTGACTAGACTTTCAGATGGCGCATCTTTTAGCAAAAATCCCTCGACGCCACAACTGAGTGCTCTTTTGATGTAACCTACGCGGCCAAAAGTGGTTAAGATGATGATTTTAGTTTTAGGTTGCATTGTTGCAGCCTCGGCTTGATATGCTGCGAGCCACTGAGCCAGCTCAACGCCGCTGTGACCGGGCATTTCAATATCACTGAGCAGCAAATCAAAATGCTGCTCTTTAAGCATTGCCATGGCTTGGTTACCATCTTCTGCTTCTGTGATATCGACTTCACCGAGTTCATCTTTGGCAAGGGTAAGTAGGGCAGATAATGCCCCGCGCACCATGGCTTGATCTTCTGCTAATAAAATCTTCATTAAGGCTGTTCCGTGTCGTTGTCAACTTTAGGTTCACTGACTTGCTCTGCTTCAAGGGGCAAACTGATGCTAAAACGGTAGCCATCGTTAATATGATAACTAAACTTGCCGCCCAATAAGTTCACTCGCTCTCTAATGCCTTTTAAGCCATTACCTTCTTTAATAACTTTGGTGTTAGCATTGTCACTTAGGCTAACAATAAGCTGCTTATCCAAGGTGTTAAAGCACCATACACATTGACTGGCTTGGCTATGTTTGAGCATATTATTAACTAATTCTGTCAACATTAGCCCTAGTTGAGATTCTTGCAAAGGTGTTAATGGTGGTAATTTACCCTCGAGATGTACTTCAATTTCTTTTTGTCTTAATAAACTGCATAGTTGATTGACCGTATCTTGTAAGCCTTTATGTTTGTAATTAGAAACCGTTTGGCGAATTTCAGTTAAGCTGTTTCTGGCGATATCAGCAAGTTCCTGTAAATGCTGTTTTGCAACAGCAAGCTCGCCTGCTTCAACCAGTTTTTCGGCGAGTTGTGCTTTCAGTGCAATGGAAGATAAATTGTGCCCGATGATGTCATGTAAATCGCGCGCAATACGTTCACGCTCCAGTGCCGTTGCTAAGTTAGCGATTTCATCATTTGATTGTCTTTGTTGGCGCCTGATGCGTTCATTGTTATGCTCAACCACGCCATATAGCCCCACCACAAAGGTGATTAACATACCGTATAGCGGAAAATAGTAAGCTTCATAGCCCACGATGTAATTAAGTAGCCACAGCCAAGTACTGATAAGAATAAAGCTAATAATGGCGGTGCGCAGTGAATAGAAAAAACCAATAAAAAAACCGGCAAAACTGAAAAATGAAATGGAGCCGCTGGTAAATATGGTGGCAATGCTCGCAGTGATGAGCATTAAAGCAATAGGATATTTCTCTTGAGCGGCTGAGCTTTTGTAAGCCCAAAAGTACCCATATAAGAAGGGAAATATGAGTAACAAGCTGACACCGACCCGAGCCCAATCATCCCGCATAAACCAAAGTGGAATAAAGTAAAAAATCAGATTGAGCAGATATACCCAAGCTGTTTTTTGTCGATAGGCTTTTTCTGGGTGAACGCGAGTGTTGCTACTATTGACCGAGTGTTTGGTATTGATATTAGACATGAAGCCTCCTTGCGAAGTTAGCATACTGCAACCGAGTCATAATGTGTATGTCTGCAGTAGCTAGCTTCAGCAGCATCGGATTAACGCGCTTGTTGTTTAAGTAAAAAATTTGCCCAAGCGTAATTAGGATCAATTTCTACAGCGTGTTGCCAATCATTAATTGCTTCTTTTTGACGACCTAATTCTTGCTTAGCGATTCCGCGCCAGGTGTACGCTTCAGTATGCCCCCAGCAGATATCAACACATGGCTGTTCATAAAAACGAATCGCATCAGTGGCATATTGCTCAGCCTTATCCATACCGCCGCCATATTGAGCGGGAGTATAAAAGGCGCTCATTGCTCTGACTAACGCAATACGGGGATTTTCAGGGCTGAGTTGTTCTGCTTGAGCCAGTAAAGCACTTACCTTCATTCCCAGAGATTGTCCTTTGCTTGAGTCATTGGCGATTTGCATACCGTAAACAGAAGCCAGTAGCGCCATTGACTCAGCATCGTCTTCACGGCTCAATACAGTTTCAAGTGTCGACTGTGCATCATTGAGGGCTTTTTTAGCCACTCCGCGCAGACCGCTAATATTGGCTGTAATGGCGATGCGATATTGTGCATAGGCGTGTTCATAATCCACAGATTGTTCGCTGAGAACCTTTAGCTGTTGTAGATCCATTGTGTTGGCTGCCATATCGATAGCGCCGATATCGGCATTGCTAGCACTACTGACTAACGTCAGTGTTACCGCCATGACGGTTGATTTTGAGATAAGAGATTTTAAGATTAGTGATGTCATGATTAACTCCGTTTATTGCATTTAAGGTGTGTTGCTACGGAGTTAGTATCTAACAAAGGGCTTGCACAGGGCAGACACAAACGTCACCAGTTTGAGGTGACAAATGTCATTGATAAAAAAGCCGCCGGCTTGTTAAAGCTTAGGCGGCCAATATATTGAAGCGAATTACTGTGGTGCTAAATCTCGTCTTCCCAGCACACTTTAGCGCCGCGAATACCGTCAACTTTGGCACTGAACTGCTTTTCTAACACATGACGCTTAATTTTAAGTGTAGGGGTTAGGGCATCATTTTCAATGGTCCAAGGCTCTGTCACTACGACAATGGCATCCACAACTTCATGGGACTCAAGGTGCGGGTTAACTCCATCTAGGGTCGCTTTCAGTGACGCGCGCACTTCTTCGCGGGCTTGCAAGGCTGAGCCTTCAGATAATTGCACTAAGGTGATCGGGTGCGGTAAGCCTGAGCCAATGACACAAAGTAGCTCAATGTGCGGATCTTGGGCTATTTTACGCTCAATAGGCACCGGCGCCACATACTTACCTTTAGAGGTTTTAAAGTTATCTTTAACGCGGCCAGTGATAGAAATGTAGCCATCTTCATCGATTTCACATAAGTCACCCGTATGGAAAAATCCATCAGCATCAAAGCATGCTGCTGTAGCTTCTTCTTGCTTGTAATAACCTGTCATCAAACCTGGGCTCTTAACCATTAACTCACCTTCATCGGTGCGGCGAACTTGGCAGCCTTCAACAGGGCGACCCACGCTACCAATTTTTGAGGCATTAAATGGGAAGTTAATAATTGAGTAAGCACAGTTTTCGGTCATGCCCCAGGCTTCTGAAATATTCATGCCGATTTTGTTGTACCACTCTAATTGAGATGGTGGGATGGGGGCTGATCCTGAACCTAATAAACGGCAATGCTCTAAGCCTAAACCTTTTTGGATTTTACGTTTAACTAAGCCGCTAACCAGTGGGATTTTAAGCAATAAATCCAGCTTGCTTTGGCCAATTTTATTGACAATATTGAGCTGAAACAGGGTCCATAAACGCGGCACCGAGAAAAAGACCGTCGGGCGGCATCGCTGCACATCAGCCACAAAAGAATCTAAACTTTCTACAAACGCCACCGACGAGCCGGAGTAAAAAGACGATCCTTGAATCGCTACCCGCTCAGTAATGTGCGCTAAAGGCAAGTAGGATAATAATCTGTCTGTGGTATTGGTTTTTAAATCGCGCACAACCGCTTCACAAGTCCAGCCGTAACTGCCGAAGGTTTGCATTGCGCCTTTTGGTTTACCAGTAGAGCCCGAGGTGTAAATGAGCGTCATCATTTGATCGCTACTAGGCGTAGGCGCATCCACTAATGGTTGCCCTAACTCAAGCAGTTTTTCCCAATGATATTGCGCTGGCATGGTGTCATAAGGTAAAGCTAAACGGAGGATTTCACCGCCGACACCGGCTTCTTGGTCGGCCCAAAAATCAAGTTTTCCGGTGAAGATAGCTTTAGCGCCACTGTGTTCTAATACATAGCGGATCATTTCAGCGTTAGCAGTGGGATAGATTGGCACACTGATGTAGCCGCCGTGCATAAGGGCAAGATCGGTAATAAACCACTCGGCACAGTTTTTAGAAAGCAGAGCGACTTTGTCACCCGGTACAAGACCTAAGTGGCGTAATGCGCCTGCAATTTGTTGTACCTTTTGCTGAACTTCTCCCCATGTGAAGTCAACAAACTGGCCGTTAATTGGTTGTCGTAAATATACGGCATCCCCTTGGGTTTCAGCCCAATGAGATAACATTTCTACTGGCGTTTTTATTAGATTTTCCATCGACAATTCCATGTTCTTTTTGTTTTTAATGTAGGATGCATTTATTTGTAGTTTGCTAATGCAATCATCTCAGTATGGCTATTTATCAGCCTATTCGCAAACGCGAGAACAACTTAACGAGATAATTTCTACTTATAAACTAGCATGTTTCACTGAAAGTTAAATACCTCTTGAGTAATAGCTCTAATAAAAAGGGTGCCAATGGCACCTTTCAGGATAAAACTCGGTTTGTGAGCTAGATCTCCATTATTCCATCCATTTCCACTAATGAGCCTTTTGGCAGCTGTTTTACCCCGATTGCAGCACGTGCTGGATAAGGTTGAGTAAAGTAGCGCGCCATGATTTCATTAACGGTAGCGAAGTGAGATAAGTCGGTTAAAAAGATATTCAGTTTAACGATATCAGCCATAGTGCCGCCAGCGGCATCACATACTGCGGTTAAGTTTTCGAAAACCTGTACAACCTGCTCAGAGAAATCATCGCTAACCATTTCCATGGTGCTTGGTACGAGTGGGATTTGGCCTGAAAGGTAAACAGTGCTACCTACTTTTACAGCTTGAGAATAGGTGCCAATTGCTGTTGGAGCTTTATCGGTTGCGATGATGATTTTTTCTGCCATGACGCCCTCTGCGATCAAGTAAATGAATGATGTCATCCCTAAGCTGTTATCTAACTTAGGGATTTAGGGGATCAATATTACTAACGTTTGTGGCAGGTGCGCAAGACTTCTGCAGTGCAGAAGTCGTGATTGATTTATTAGCGGTTACGTGAGGTGCGCAGGACTTCAGGTAATACCCTAATACGGCGCATAACATTGGCCAAATGAACACGGTCGTCGACTGAGATCCGCAGGTTAATGAGATAGACTCTGCCATCACGCTCTTCAGTGCTCAAGTTATGAATATTTGAGCCGGCGGCAGCAATAATACTGGTGATTTTTGCCAGTGCGCCTTGATGATTGACAATTTCAACTCGCAGATTGGCTTGATAGCTTTCACCTTCAACGTTATCCCAATGTACTGGGATATATTTGTCTGGCTCGCTTTGATAACCACGGATATTTGAGCAATTTTCCATGTGTACCACAAGGCCTTTGCCTGGGCTTACATGGGCGATGACAGCATCACCTGGAATTGGACGACAGCAATTTGCGAAGGTCACCAACATGCCTTCAGCGCCGCGAATTGGCATCAAGTGCTCTTCGGTTTCGCTATCTTCATTCTTAGTGGTGAGCTTGTGACCCATTAAGCGCTGGGCAACCACAATGCTCATGGCATTACCTAGGCCGATATCAGCCAATAACGATTCAAGATTGTCATGCTTAGTTTCAGCAATAACTTTTTTAAGCTGCTCTAAGGTGATGTCATCAAGCTTGTTTTCACCTAATGCGTGGTTCAGTAGCCGTTTGCCGAGCGCCACAGCATCGTCACTGGTTAAACTTTTCAAGACTTGACGAATTTTACCGCGGGCTTTACCTGTTACGACAAAGTTAAGCCATGCAGCATTAGGTCTTGCGCCTTTAGCTGTAATAATTTCAACGGTTTGGCCTGATATTAACGGCTGACTTAATGGATAAGCTTGACGGTTAACACGGGCGCCGACACAGGTGTTACCCACATCGGTATGGACTTCGTAAGCAAAGTCGACCGCTGTTGCATTCACCGGCAGCTCTAAAATGCGGCCTTCTGGGGTGAATACGTATATTTCTTCAGGGAATAGCTCAGTTTTAACATTTTCCACAAACTCAAATGAGCTACTGGCGCTTTGTTGTAGCTCCAGCAAGCTTTGCATCCACTTATGGGCGCGAACTTGGGTGGTACTTTGTTGTGAACTACTGGTGCCGCTCTTATACATCCAATGAGCAGCAACCCCTTTGTCCGCCATCAGGTCCATTTCTTCAGTACGTATTTGTACTTCAACAGGAACCGCATGGGGGCCAAATAATGAGGTGTGCAATGATTGATAACCATTGGCTTTAGGAATGGCAATATAATCTTTAAAGCGACCGGGATGAGGCTTATAAAGACCATGCATGGCACCTAATACACGGTAACAGGTGTCAATGGAATCGACCATGACTCTGAAGGCATAAATGTCCATGACTTCTTGAAACTGCAGTTCTTTTTTACTCATTTTAAGGTAAATTGAGTAAAGGTTTTTCTCACGACCTTTGACCTTGCAGTTAATTCCAGCATCTTCAAGGCGAGAGGTTATGGCAGTTTCAATACTGTTAATCAGTTCTTTTCTATTACCACGGGCTGCTTTTACGACTTCTTTTAAAACGCGATATCGCATCGGATAATAGGCTTGAAAACCTAAATCTTCTAATTCGCTTTTGATATTGTGAATACCAAGACGGTTAGCAATCGGTGCGTAAATCTCTAAGGTTTCACGGGCAATACGACGACGCTTGTCAGGACGTAATGCACCCAAAGTTCGCATGTTATGCGTTCTGTCAGCAAGTTTGATCAAAATAACGCGAATATCTTGCGTCATTGCCATCATCATCTTGCGGAAGTTTTCAGCTTGGGCTTCTTTTTTATCGCGGAACTTGATTTTTTCAAGTTTAGACACGCCTTCGACCAGTTCAGCCACGGTTACGCCAAATAGCTCAGTGAGTTCTTCTTTGGTAACTGGGGTATCTTCGATGGTGTCGTGAAGCAGTGCAGCCATTAACGTCTCGTGATCAAGACGCATATCTGCAACGATGCGGGCTACCGCAACGGGGTGGGTAATATAGGGCTCGCCACTTGTGCGCATTTGCCCTTCATGGGCATCACGCGCAACAATGTACGCCTGCTTGAGTAACTCTACTTGCGCTGGTTCTAAATAACCAGAGGCAGACTCCTTTAGACCTTCAAACAGATACAAGTGGCGCTACTCCTTAAAGTGAACGGCCTTCAGCAATTGCTGCAACAGCGGCAATTTCAGCTGCTTCGCGTTCACGTACAGTTTGACGCTCATCAGCGTCTAATGTGTTAGAGGTGACTAAACCTAATTCGATTTCGCGCAGGGCGATAACCGTTGGTTTATCATTCATCTCTTCAACCATTGGGTCTTTACCTTGCACAGCGATTTGGCGTGCACGACGCGCTGCAACCAGGATCATGTCAAAACGGTTGCCGATTTGTTGTACGGCGTCTTCTACAGTTACGCGAGCCATGTGGTGAAACTCCAGTGTTATCTATGGGAAAAAGTGACGCAAATTGTACTTAATGACAATTAGTCTGCCAACAGATCGTTAATCATACCATTATGAGTATGGATCTGACTAGCACAGGTTGATCTTTGGCTGCGAATGATCGCGCGCAGATCGTCTAGTGCGGTATCAAAGTCATCGTTTACAATAATATAATCAGCGTCTTTATAGTGTGACATCTCAGATACAGCCTCAGCCATACGTCCGTCAATCACGTCTTGGCTGTCTTGTCCTCGGCCAGTTAGGCGGCGTTCAAGCTCAGCTTTTGAAGGGGGTAATATAAATACCCCAACGGCCTCAGGCATTAGCTTTTTAACTTGCTCTGCGCCTTGCCAATCAATATCTAAAAAGACATCAATACCGTTGGCTAATGTTTGCTCAATGACCTTGCGGGATGTGCCGTAATAGTTACCAAACACTTCAGCCCATTCAAAAAAAGCTTCATCAGCGATGAGAGCTTTAAATTGTTCAACGCTGGCAAAGTGATAATGTTGACCATTAACTTCACCAGGACGTGGTTGACGGGTAGTGTGTGATACAGACACTTGCATGTCGCTTGGCTTATCTTTTAATAAAGCAGAGATAAGCGAAGATTTACCGGCGCCACTTGGGGCAGACACAATAAATAGATTTCCTCTCGCGCTCATAGTGCAAATTCCAACCAGATTATTTTACAGGGCGAGTATTATACTCAAAGCATGGCAATTTGCGAGATTTGTGATGGAAAAAACTGCATAAATCTGTGGTTATTAGCGGCGATTTTTTTTCTAACCTTAGTAATACATTGATTAGTTTAATGCATAGGCTTAAAGACCTAAGGCTATTTCATTTTGTCATATTCGTTAATAAAAAAATGAACTGGCAATGTTAATGGCGCTAAATGGTTTGTGATTGATGTTTTTACAATTAATTTTGCGGCAAATGCAGTGGTTTCGCTGACTTTAGTGATGAAATTGTTTAGTCTGCTTATATAGTTTCTGTTTATTTATTATTGGGATTTCTTGTGTCATTTTCATCCTTATTTTGTCGCCAAGGCCGAGATAACGGTCAAAGAGTGTTGGCTGTGCAATTATCTTGTTTGATTTTTGTATTAATCATCGCGCTGTTATTTGCTCATTCTGTTACCACTATTATTGCAGGGGTAGTGGCGCTGCCCATTAGTGCTTTAAGCAGCTTACGCCGTTTACGAGACGCAGCTAAGCCAAGCTCTTTGGTGGCAATCCCAACCTTGTTATTGTTATTTTTTAGCCTTTCTATTGCATTTAGTTTTCCTGTTGCTGTGTCAGTGACCATTTTTATTTTAGCGGCCATAGTGAGCGCTGGTTTTGCGTGGTTTTCAGCACCCAAGAGCAATAGCCGTAATCAAAACCGCAGAAATAATTTTTATGTTATGGGCTATCAAGGCCCACATGCTAAACCTGTTGCAGGCGCTCAGAGAGTAAGGCAGCGTCAAGAACCGACCATTGGACATGGCAATAACACCAGTCTTAGGGCTGAAAGCCCTGACGCTGCCAACGTTGATAGCGCAAACTCTGATATTGAAAGCTTTGATAACAACAGTTTTGATGACGAACTGGGCCATGAGCCTGGTTATCAGCACGAAACCGTTTATAAAGAGTCTGAGCTTAATCCGTTTAACCATTCTGCAAATAATGCAGCTGGATACAATAGCGAAACAGACGAGGCTAGGTATCAAGCTGATGAAAAGCCCAGTTACCGAGTTGACCGAGGCGCATTAGAGTCAGGTTCGATGACAGAATTACTTAAATCTTGGTTAGTGTGGGCGCAAGATAATAAAAAAATACTTATAATGGCGGCAAAAGCTATAGGGGTTATGTGTGCAATTGGCCTAGTTATCTATCTAATTAGCTTATTATTTACTGGCACAGAAAAAACCGAAATTGTACCTGTTGAAACCGCAGCCATTGAGCAACCATTAGCAAGCAATGAAACTGCGCGAGTAAAACTGCCTGATGGTTTTTGGCTTATCTTACAAGAAGATATTTTAGTGTTACGCTGGTTAGGTGATGAAGGTGATGCCCAGTCTATTTGGCGTTTAGATACAGCCCAAGGCGATAAACGCTGCGCCGAATTAGTCTTTAATGATGGCAGTAAATTTAGGCCCATTAGCGTTGATTTAATGGCAGATAGCGGCACCGAAGCGCGCTTTTCACCGCTGGATAATACCAAGCTCATCAACAATGTTGCCATGCGTGGTAGCTTCAAACTGTGTGGTTATAACTTTAGCCTCAAAGGCAGCCAAGCCACATTATCCTCTGAGCCTGCATTTGGCCAATTTATGAAAAGCTTATAAGAGCTTAAATCGCAGCACAACAGGTGACTAGTGTTGCCGGCTGCGATGGCTTAAACTGTTTGGCTTGCAAAGAAAAGATATGGAGTGTTGGGTGGTTGAGTTTATTAGGCAAACAATTTTGCCTTTATATGGAATTGCAGCATCAGATGTAACAAGTGCCACTATTGCGCCTTTGGGCAATGGTCATATTAACCAAACCTATTTGGTTAAGTGGCCAGCAGGGCAAATGGTGCTACAGCAAATTAATACCACAGTGTTCACCAAACCTGACGTGTTAATCGACAATGCTGCTAAAGTGAGTCATCACCTCATCCAAAAATCTACCTTGGGTGAATACCAGCTCGATGTTATTTCGCCTGTGGTTCTTAAGGATGGAAGTTTGTCGGTAAACCTTGGTGATAAAGGTTATTGGCGAGCCATTAGCTATTTAGCCAATAGCCATACAATTGAAGTGGTGACCAATCAAGATGAAGCCAAAATGGCCGCCAGCGCTTTTGGTCATTTTGCACATGCATTGAGTGATTTAGATGCTAATAGCTTACAAGATGTTATTCCTAACTTCTTAAACCTTCCTCTTCGTATCCAACAGCTTAAACAAGCGGTTGCTGATGATAAATCTCAGCGCTTAGCAGATTGTCAGCAATGGGTTGGTTTAGTGTTATCGCAACAAGCCTTATTTGCTGAGCTCGCCAAAGTGGAGCAACAACTGCCACTTCGTATTTGCCATAACGACACAAAAATCAACAATATGCTGTTTGATAAGCGTGATATGTCTAGCATGGCAGTCATCGATATCGACACCTGCATGAAAGGCTACTTAATGTATGACTTTGGTGACATGGTACGGGCGTTTTGCTCACCTGAGGAAGAAGACTCTACAGCGCTCGATAAAGTCATTGCTCGCCCTGAGATTATTAAAGCAGCCACTCAAGCCTATACCGAGCAGTTATCTGCAATATTAACACCGCTGGAAAAACGCAGCCTGTGGTTAGGCATTAAAGTGATGGCGTTGATGCTAGGTTCGCGGTTTTTAACCGATCATTTAAATGGTGATGTGTACTTTGGTATTCATCGTGAGGGCCATAACCTCGAACGCGCGGCAAACCAGTTAACCATATATAACAGCTTGGTTGCCCAAGAAGCGCAATTAGTGACGCTATTTGAATAATAACTAGGCTGTTTCAAATCATTTTCATAAACCAAAACGTCGATAAGGCTGAACCATGAAGTACCAATGGATATTGTTTGACGCCGATGAAACCCTGTTTGATTTTGATATATTTAGCGGCCTAAAGCTGATGTTTTCACGCTTTGATATTGATTTTAAAGCCAGTGATTTTGAATTTTATCAATCGGTAAACAAGCAGCTTTGGCTGGATTATCAACAAGGATTAATTGATGCCGCGCAGCTGCAACATACCCGTTTTTTACATTGGGCTGAAAAGCTCAATGTCACTACCAAGCAACTTAACAGTGATTTTTTAGCGGCCATGGCCGATATCTGTCAGCCATTACCGGGGGCGAAACAGCTGGTTGATAGCCTAAAAGGCAAAGCCAATTTAGGCATAATCACCAACGGCTTAACTGAGCTGCAAAATGTGCGCCTTGAACGCACCGGCTTTAAGTCGTCATTTGAGCATGTGGTGATTTCTGAAGAGTTTGGTAAAGCCAAGCCTGACTTGAGTATTTTCGAGCATACCTTTGCGCTTATGGGCAATCCTGATAAGCAAAATATTCTGATGGTAGGTGATAACTTACATTCGGATATTTTAGGCGGGGTCAATGCCGGTATCGATACCTGCTGGCTCAATCATCACGGTAAAAAAACCGTAGATGGCATTACGCCAACGTTTGAAGTAAAAGACTTACAGCAACTGCATGATGTACTGCATTCAGTGAACTAAATAGCTCGTCTGTTTAGCATAAAAAGAAGCCACTCGATTGAGTGGCTTCTTTTTGGGTAATTAATTAGTTCAAAGCATTAGCTCTGAACATTAACCCAGAGCATTAACCGAGAACATTAGCTCTGAAGCTGAATATTAGCCCAATGCATTAGCTCGAAGCATTCGCTCGCAGCACTAGCTCAAAGTAATAGTGTCAGCCGCTTTAGGAAACGCCTCATGATAGGCAATCATAAAGTCTTCTCTAATGTGTTGCTCTAAATGGGTTGCCCGTTCAGTGGGGCAAAAAATCATAATATGCACCATTTGCTCACCCGCAGGGCCGCTATGGATATGAATATGTGGCTCAGGTCCTGGCAGGTCAACGCCAGCATGTCTTTCAATAATATTATTATAGCGAGTTGCTACTTCAAAAAAGTCTTCACAGTGGGCTTCAATCTTGCTGGTTAATGCAGGAAACAGCGGATACAAGTTTACAAACTCAACCACGGTAATGGAAAAACTATGGTAAACATAACGCTTCATGAAATTGAGGTTTTTCACCGCATAACTAAAAAACATACTATTAGGGAAGGTGACTGTTTTACCGGTGTAATGGTACTGACCATGGTGCAAGTCGATTTCTTGGATCACCGTCGCCATTAAGTTGTGTTCAATGACCTCGCCGCACAGCTTACCCACTTCAATCCAGTCACCGATGACAAATGAGCGCGAACTCGCCCGCTGAATGGAGCCAGTAAAACACAGAATAATCTCTTTTGACGCCACCACAAAGGCAATGGCAATCGCGGTCACAGACAGCGCGAACTTATTGATTTCTGTCTGCCACAGTAAAAATAAAATCATCACGATTAAGATGAAAGTGCCGTTTTTAGTCCGCGACATCCACTTACGCTGCCCTTCGCTCACAAAAGCGATATCACCACGAATTTTAGACACCACAAAGCGTTTAAGCATCGACAGCAATAGGATGATTAATACGGTAACAAACAACTTATAGGTTGCTAAAAAATCAATGACGATAGTGAGTTGTTCCACAAAACCTTCTTAAAATTAGCAGCGTGACGATGAAAAAAATTAAAAGCGACTTTAGCATAGTAGCTGCCAAAGTTAGTGTTAAGTTTTGTAATTATTGAGGGATATTTCGTTTCCTGAAAACAAAATAAAGCCTTCTGTGCGAGGCTTGATTATGCTTGATTTAACCCACAGCGAGTTTAGCGGTTTGATGCCATAAATAGGCTGGCATAGGGTGTTTCAGTTTCCATGTGATATTCATCGGTTGACTACCTTCATATTTCACAAAATCGATAGGGCCAAAGTTAACAAACCCCATGGTTCTGCCGTGTTGATCCTTAGCTTGTTCTCTGACAAATAAAATGAATGTTTTACCGTTTTTACTTTGGTTTATATAACTCAAACCTCGGCCTGAACATGGTTTGGAACTATTTGGGGTTTGCCAATGAAACAGGGTCGGGCTAATCGCATAATCATGATACATGGTGGTTGCTGAGAATTGTTTTTCACATTTATTTAAAGTAACAAATAGCAGCGCAACATTGGAATTTGGTATATCTAAAATACCTTCACGACTTGATGATTTTTTATCGAAAGTACTGTCACCAAAAGCCACTAGAATATGCTCTTTTGGGTAACGAACATGCATTTTTAATGGTGACGTATCTACCACTGAATTATTAACCACTGGCATAGAGAATTCATTTACTTCAAGTCTTTCTATAAGTAGAGACATGACTTGGCTTAACTCATCTTGTAAGCTTTGATTTTGTAAGGCCAACAGGCTGTCTTTCAGAGTGTTAAATCCAGCGCTTTTACCTGTTTTATCCCAAAAATCATAATGGCACATTAGTGCTAAAAGTCGCTCGCTGGTTGAATGATTATGGAAGTTACTTTCACAGAGCGCTTTTACAAAGCGTAAATAGGAAATAGATGAACAGCTCAATAAGCGATTCTTAATCGCACGATAATAGGCTTCATAAATTGTTTTGCTATCTGGCGATACTTCTTCTCCTTTACTCAATGCCAGCAATACAGTCCATCCTCCTAATTTGTCATGTTTAACTTTGTAAATGTCTTCTAGGCTTATATTTGGGTGGATATGCAAGAAGTTAATCAAGGTTAAAGGCAGGTTGGTCACATGCGGGTAATTGATGATTAAGCTAATAAGCTTATTTTTATTGAGGGTAGCTTGGGTAATATTTTTAAGGATCATGGATTGAGTTTTTTCTTGTAACTCAATGCGGCAGCCTAAAGGTAAATGCGGAAAACCCTGCTTTATTTCTTTAGCGATCGGCTGATTAGTTTTACCCACTAATGCTCTAAATTTATGGGAAAAATCATACTCAGGTCGTGAGTTACCTACAAAGTCTAAAATGGTGCAGCATTCTTTATCATTAGTTAATCGTAAGCCGCGACCCAGTTGCTGCAAAAATATAGTTAAACTTTCAGTAGGGCGTAAAAAAAGCAAGGTGTCTAACTCGGGAATATCGACCCCCTCATTAAAGATATCAACCACAAATAAGACATTTATTTGCTTTAATTTTAACTGCTGTTGCAACACTTCACGGTCGTTACTGTTATCGCTAGTTAATACGCCACAAGCAATATTATGTAAGGTAAACTTTTGCGCCATGAACTTTGCGTGAGCTTTACTAACGCAAAATGCCAACGCCCGCATTTGGGTTATATCTGTCATTATCTCGTCAAGACTTTGCAATATCCGCTGTAGGCGTTGATCGTTATAAGTATAGAGGTGGGTCAATTCGGCAATATCATAACGACCTTTTGACCAAGATATTCGTGTTAAGTCGGTGTCATCATCAATAGCAAAATATTGAAATGGCGATAAGTGCCTTTGATTAATGGCCTCTGGTAAGCGAATCTCAGCAGCAATGACATTACAAAAGTCAGTTAAAATATCTGCCCCGTCATTGCGCTCCGGTGTTGCAGTTAAGCCTAATAGAATTTGGGGGGCAAAATGCTGTAATACCGCTCTATAACTACTTGCTGCAATATGATGTACTTCGTCAATGACGATGTAATCAAAGTAATCTTCACTCAACGCTATGCTATCAATTTGATTATTTAGGCTTTGAATAGAGGCAAATAGTTGCTGAAATTGTGTTGGTTTGTGATTACCGACCCATAACTCACCAAAGGCACTATTTTTTAACACGCCACGATATGCCGCTTGGGCTTGTTTTAGTATTTCTTCGCGATGGGCAATAAATAAGAATTTGGCTTCGGGATTATTTTGATAAAAGCGTGCGAAATCAAAAGCTGAAATAATGGTTTTCCCAGTTCCGGTGGCCGCAACAACCAAGTTTCTGTATCTGCCATGTAGCGCTCGTTCAACTTTTAACTTATCCAGAATGGTTTGCTGGTGAGAGTGAGGCTGAATATCAAAAGAGAAACTCGGCGCTGTGGTACTGAATTGTCCCTTTGCTGCTTGCAGTGCTACATGCAATTTTTCACGGCTTTCAATGTTACCGTCAAAGTACTCAAAATCAGGTGACTCCCAATAGGTTTCAAAAGTACTTAACGACTTTTCAATGATATGGGGGATTTCTTGAGAAGTGATTTTTAGGTTCCACTCTAAGCCGCTTGTTAACGCTGAATGTGACAGGTTAGAAGAACCAATATAACCGGTGTGAAAGCCCGTGTTACGCATGAATAAATAGGATTTTGCATGCAAACGTTCACGATTGGTGTTGTAGCTAAGTTTAACTTCAGTGTTGGGTAGTGATGCTAGAAACTCAACCGCCTTTGCATCAGTGGCGCCCATATATGAAGTGGTAATAATTTTTAATTGCTTACCGCTGCGAGTAAAAGATTCTAGTTCTTTTTTAAATATTCGAATACCTGCCCACTTTATAAATGAAACTAACCAATAGATTTTGTCAGATGACAGGATCTCTCTTTTAATTTCAGTTTCTAGTGAAACGCCCACATTACTGCCACAAAATAACTCACTCTGCGTGAGACCTGTGATTGGCATTATGGCTTCTACGTGCTTAGGTAAATCAGCTGCAATGGGATTAGATTTATCAAATAGCGCAGTAAGAATCTTTCCTTGGCTATCGATTAAGTTTTCGTTAATTAATTCTTTATCGTGAATATGAGTACTGAGCCACTGAACGATAGCATTAGCTAAATTGATCTGCTGATGAACTCTAGTATCGCTATTGGGAACAGAATCCATGGCGATTTCAATAATGCGGGTTAAAAATCGAGATAAGAATGTGGCCGCTTCAGCGGCTTCCAATGTGCGTTCACCAACATAAAAAGAATCACGATCTAAGTTGTGCTCAACCAACTGGGTAATGAGTTGCTCGTATATACCTGCTTGATTCATTGAAGCTCGTTGTTATCTACTATTTGTCAGCCAGGATAACTTAAATGCCTGTAAAGATGAATGGTGTGAATAATATTAAGGTAATCTTTTAAAAACAGTGGTTTGAATGGATTTTAAGGCAGGGGAAGGCGATAAGGTATACAAACTTACCGCCTATAGCGTGTAAAAGTGATTTTAACGGTTATAGCGTGTGAAATTTGATTGCCTAGACAATGGATAAACACTTATCGGGAGACTGTAACTAATTTTGTGTAACTGCTTATCAACACGTACTCTATAGAGAGTCAAGGATAGGCAGATACTCATGAGCAAAAAAGATATTGAAGCTTTTGCTAAAGAAGCTGCTAAAAGCATTAAAACACCAGAAGACTTAAATCAATTCAGTCTGATGCTCAAAAAGATAACGGTCGAAGCCGCTCTTAATGCCGAAATGGATGACCACCTGGGCTATGAGAAACACCATAAATCGACTTCTGCTAATAGCCGTAACGGTAAAACCAGCAAGCGCATTCAAACTGAAGATGGTCAATTTGAGCTTGATACGCCGCGAGACCGTGAAGGCAGTTTCGAACCTCAGTTAGTTAAAAAACACCAGTCCAGATTTACCTCTATGGACGATAAAATATTGTGGCTCTACGCTCAAGGCATGAGTACTCGTGATATCGTTCAAGCCTTTGATGAATGGTACGGCGCAGAGATATCACCCACGTTAGTTTCTCGCGTTACCAACGCCGTTCTAGAGCAAGTTATTGAATGGCAAAGTCGACCTTTAGATGCCATTTACCCAATCGTTTACCTTGATTGTATCGTCGTAAAAATCCGTCAGGATAAGCGCGTTATTAACAAATCTATTTTCTTAGCGTTAGGCATTAACCTTGAAGGTCACAAAGAGCTAATGGGGCTTTGGATAGCTGAAAATGAAGGGGCTAAATTTTGGTTAGGTGTCCTCACTGAACTACAGCAACGAGGCGTTGAGGATATTCTCATCGCTTGTGTTGATGGCTTAAAAGGCTTCCCTGATGCTATCAATACCGTTTATCCAGATACTCATGTACAGCTCTGTATCGTACATATGGTCAGAAATTCATTAAAGTACGTATCGTGGAAAGACTACAAGGCAGTCACTGCGGACCTTAAAAGCATCTACCAATCAACAACGGAGGAGGAAGCTTTACTTGAATTAGACCGTTTCAGCGATACCTGGGATGAGCAATACCCCCAAATCAGCAAGTCATGGCATAATCATTGGCACAACTTAAATACGTTTTTCAATTATCCTCAGGATATTCGTAAGGCCATTTACACAACCAATGCTATAGAGTCGTTAAATAGCGTGATTAGACGAGTGTTGAAAAAACGTAAGGTATTTCCTAATGATGACTCGGCCAAGAAAATGATTTACCTTGCGATAAAAGAAGCCAGTAAAAAATGGACCATGCCCATCCGAAACTGGCGTACTGCGATGAGCCGATTTATTATTGAGTTCGAAGACAGAATTGTGAAGCATATTAACTAAATTGCAGTTACACAGAATCTGTTACACCCTCCTTATCGGCACAAACACAAAACCCAGCAAATGCTGGGTTTTATTGCGTGCTATAAAAGTAAATCTAATTACTCTACATTCTGGATCTGAATGTATTTGAGTTTAAATAATTATTTTTTAATCAAGTGTTTAGGTGTTTTATTTTTATGTGAATTAATATGAACCCACCATTTTACCCACCGCTAAGGCTAAGCCTCAAATAGGCTGTTTATGTACTTTTCGAGAGTCGTATTAGACAGCTCTGCTTCTTTTAGTGCAATTTTGAAGCTCTTAGTGCTCAACTTGATACTTCTTTTATCGGAGCTATTTTCCTTTTTCCTATAGTTTTTTTGTTTCCAGGCTTTATATAGTCGTTCAATAATTTCGTCTCTACTTCCTAGTGTTACTACAACATTAGTTTCCATAAGAGGTTCAAGAGGTTCAGCAGGTTCAACAGGCTCAACAGACTCAGCGGGCTCAACAGGCTCAACAGATTCAGCGGGCTCAACAGGCTCAACAGATTCAGCGGGCTCAACAGGTTCAACAGATTCAGCAGGTTCAACAGGCTCAACAGACTCAGCGGGCTCAACAGGTTTAGCACAATAGGTATTTTTAGTCAGGTAGAATGGCCAAGAATCAAAGATAGCGATGATAGCATTGTACTGATCTTTGGTAGTCATGGGCCGGAAAGTGGGTACTTGTACCCCAAGTTTAAGTATAGATCCCCACAACCACCTACACTGCTCTTCATTATTGCTATCTATCCATTTGTAATTGTCTTTAGGGAATACAGAATAGCTCCATTCACTTTTCATTTGCTCGATGAATATCAATTTTTGCTCTACAGCCATATCACAATTATCCAAGAGCTCAATTGCAGCAAGCTTGCAGTCAGTATGCGAGGATGGAGTATATGAATAATATTGGGTCAGCTGATCATCGATACTCTTAATATTAATCAATTTTTGATGTGCGTAAGCCCATGCCCAAGAACATATTCGTGGGTTCATCTCGTCGAGCCAGGAGAAGTCTTCTGCTAGAAACTGGCGGTCAAACTCCTGCTTCACCAATAATAAATTAGAGATTATTCTTTGATCAAAACCTAAAACAGGTTCAAGCCAAAAAGACTTCAAAGTGATAACCGCTTCCGCATTGGTTAAAGGTTGTTTGATATACCCCATCCATCCATGAGCTGTAATAGCTCTTATAATCCACCTAGATTTCCTCTCATCTTTAACTGCTTCACTTAACCACAACTGAAGAGATTCAAGTTTTGAGTTCAAAATATCCAATGTCTATTTCCATTATTTTTAACTGATTATTTAAGGTATCACATCAAAGATTAATTGTATTTTAAATGTAGATTAATCGAATTTAAAGTGAGTGTTAAATGAATATTAAATGTAGTTTTATTGATTTTTAAACGTAACTTTATTAGATTTTAATCGTGATTTAAATGAGTTTTTAATATGCTTTATTGATTGTTTTTTGTTGAAAAATCGTTCCTTGATTCTATTGTGTGTACTGTAGATATGGCTTTTTAGCTGGTTTGTCGTGTAATGCTTTATTTTCAGAGTAACTCTGAACCACCTCTCCCTAAGCTATCTCGACGAAATCGATATTTCGATCTCTATCAACCACAGGTTTTTCAAAGTTGTCTTGTCGGTTTGTTAATACTACTTAGCTCTTCATTGTTATGTCGAAGACTAATGACAATGCTAGCAGTGTTGAGTAACTAGCCATCACCACTAAAGTGATGGCTTAGATTAAGTGAATGTAATAAAAAAATATTAGTTAGGTAACTCCTATGAACTTAAACATAGGAGATTAGAAATGAATGTTAGACATCAAGATAACAAGAACTTGGTTTTACTTAATGGTAGTGTTTTTAATGGCGTAGCAGTTAATAATAACTATCAGTTGATTCAAAACCACTTGTGCTCGATTCAACGTGTTATTGGGTACTCGCTAGAAGATCATAGGCGAACATTTGTGGTTCGAGTTGATCTACATTTACCAGCAAGACCTGATTGTGCTGATTATCCAATGGAGTTTGATACTAACGTTATCTCACGTTTTATGGCTTCGCTTAAAGCGCAAGTTGAAGCAGACTTATTGATGAAGATGCAGCAAGGTATTCGGGTGCATCCATGTATTGTCAGGTACGTATGGGTCAAAGAAAGGAATGATGCTCTACAGGATCATTATCATGTAGCATTATTCTTTAATCGGGATAGGTACTTTAATCTAGGGGATTATAATCAGCTTGGTAATAATCTCAGTACTAAAATCACTAAGGCTTGGGCTAGCGCGCTACGTAGAGAAGCATTTCAAGCAGCACCACTTGTTCACTTCCCGAAAGATACACCGTATTACACTTTAGATATGAATGCTGTTACTTTCCATCAGGATTATCAATCTGTATTCAACAGGCTTAGCTACTTGGCTAAAGTCGATACCAAGCATTATGGTGATCGTACTCATTCATTTGGCTGTAGTCGCAAATAAGCTGAAAATCGTTTTTAGAAGATAATATATACCTGAAGGCCTTTAGGTTACTAACTCGCATTTTAAAGGTTCCAAGTTCACTAGTCTTGTTGTATTACTTCTTATAAAGCCAATATTCATCACCAAATAAAATAGCTAGAGGTCCGTGAGTGACAGGGCGATATATGACCAAAAAAGAAATGGAGGTAGCTCCACTTCTTAGTGTGGATGATCAACGAGGCTGTGCTCGTTGAAGCATCTTCTGCTCAATCCACTCTTTTACTTCACTCTCTACCCATGCAGCATTCCTTTTGCCAAGTTGAATCGGTTTGGGAAAGTTGTTATCTGCACAGTACTTGTATACGGTTGAGCGAGCAAGGCAAGTCACCTTCATGACTTGCCTTATCTTTAGCAGCTGAAAGTGCTCAGATGTAGGTTGTAGAGTATTCATAATTCAAGCTCCTGAAAGTCTTGGTCGACATCATCCTGCTCAATGCCGATGTATCTCAATGTGACGCCCTCAGAGCTGTGCCTGAGCATCTTCATTACACGACCGATATCTTTAGTGTTTTGGTAGAGATGATAGCCCCTGGTCTTTCTCATGGAGTGTGTACCTAGGGCTAGTTTTATTTCTTCACCTACAGTATTTAATGCCCTGCAAACGTAGCGTCGAGATAACGGTGCTGGTTTTATGGTTTGAGCGCGTTGATTACGGTAGGATTGAAAAAGATAGATATGGTTAGGATGTTCTTGGCGAATACGTGCTATACGCTCAAGGGTTGTCGAGTTGAGTTTAATGTTAGCGAGTTTACCTGTTTTGGACTCACGGATGAGTAACCTGTCGTCTTGGATATCATCAAACTTAATTGCAAGTAGGTCAGAGATGCGTAACGCTAGGTTTAGGCCGATATTCCACACATCAGCAAGTTGTTGGCTAAACTGTTTCTCAAGCAAGAAGCTAATGAGTTTAACCTTATCATGATCTTTTACTGCTTGAACCTCAGGCATGGGCAAGTTCCTTTTTTCTGCTATATCGATGTTTTGGGCACTTTGGTTTCGCAAAGGCCCATGGGGTAAGGGTTTGCTTGTTCCCGTTTTACCAATATGGGAACTTGGGTTTGAAATGGCGTTAATCCAGTGCAATTTGCACCTGATAAACATCCATATGGTGATAGCTGGTGAAGTTGTCACTAAATAGTTCAATCAGCTCTGCTCCTTCATCATGATTTATCCACCCGCCAATCGAGCTATAGACCTGCTTACTGTTAAAGCAGATATCGATATCCTTGATTAGCTCTAGTGAGTCATGCCCATGAAAAGCGAAATCAGTCACGTAAACTAATCGCCAATGATCAAATTGCTTTTCAAGTCTTACCTCAACAGGATGTGTAGTGGTCAAGAAATATTGGCCACAGTCTTAGAGTTTAACCAGAACAATCGTTCTGACTCATTGGGCGTCAGCCCGCCGTTATATTGATGCGGCCGAAGCTGACAATAATATCCAATAATGTATCGTGTAATTTCATTCTGCGCTTCAGTAAAATTACGATACCCTGTAGTTGGTATCCATTCTGTCTTAAGGCTCCTAAAAAAACGTTCCATAGGACTATTATCCCAACAATTCCCACGTCGAGATAAACTTTGTTTGAGCTGGTATCGCCATAATAGTTGCCGATATCTTCTGCTTGTATAGTGAGTCCCTTGATCGCTATGGAACATAACATCTTTAGGTTTACCACGACCTTCATAGGCCATCGAAAGCGCTTTGCCAGTTAAACGACTATCAGGTGATAACGACATAGCCCAGCCAATCACTTTACGTGCAAATAGATCAATCACCACAGCTAAGTACATCCAACGGTTACCAGCCCACACGTAGGTAACATCACCAACCCAGACTTCATTCGGAGCTGTGACAGCGAATTGTCGACCTAGGTGATTAGGGATTTCAATATGTTCTAGTGTCGCTTTTCGGTATTTGTGCCTAGGTACCTGGCAGCTAACTATACCAAGCTCTTTCATCAACTTAGTGGCACGATAACGGCTTAGCGAGACACCCTGCTGGCTAACCATATCTGCAATCGTTCTAGCACCTGCCGATCCATTACTTGCAGTGTGTACTTCGCTGACTAGGCTGCGAAGCTTAACCTTATCTGCGTTAATGGTTATTGGTCTCTTTCTCCAATACTTGTAACTACTACGATGAATACTGAACACTTCGCATAATGTTTTTATGCTATAGCTCTGCCTGAGTTTCTCAATTATTAAGAATTGTTCAGTGAGTCCGACATCAACAGAGCTGTGGCCTTTTTTAATATTTCGTTGTGCTCCTGGAGGCGAGCTAGTTGCTTTTTTAACTCTCGAATTTCAACTTGTTCTGGTGATATAGGTGATGCTTTATGCTGCTTACCTTGTCGCTCTTCTCTTAATTGTCGTACCCACTTATCCATGGTTGATTTGCCCACATTCATAGCTTGAGCAGCTTCAACAATTGAGTAATTCTGATCTAGCACGAGTTGTGCAGATTCAAGTTTGAACTCTGCACTAAAAAGTCTTCTTGTACGTTTTTTCATAGTGTCACCTGTTAACTTATGAGGTGATGATATCACCTCTAACTAGGTGGCCAAATTAACTATGCCACTACAATGAAACCCACCTTGTTCAGGCGAGTAGTCGGGATCTCTAAAATACAAGGTGATGGCATTTGCCTCCTTTGGATTAGTGTTAAGCAACTCTTGTGTTAGTAACTGATAGAAAGGATCTGGCATAGCAGGTCTTTGATTGGTATCAATTGAAATTGTCATATAAACGTCCTTAATGAATAAACACGCAACAGCAAGAGATTAAGAGCACACGCTCTTAATCTCTTGCTAGCTGGTGGTTGAGTTGTTTTGAGTTACATCGAAATTGATAAGCTTCAAAGGTTATTAGCTCGAAGCTTTCGAAATAGAAAATACTGAATGCCGAGACCGTTATATTAGACCTCTTTCCGCCAGTGACACCGGGGATTTACCCACTATTATGTGGTCTAAGACCCTGACATCTATTAATCCCAAAGCATCAATTAACTTCTTTGTTATGAGCTTATCTGCTTGAGATGGTTCAGATTCACCTGAAGGGTGATTGTGGGAAAAGATGACTGCAGCGGCATTTACTTTAAGTACAGCTTTCACTACTTCTCTCGGATAAACACTGGCAGCGTCAATGGTTCCAAAGAACAATTCACGAAACTCGATGAGCTGATGTTGACTGTTGAGCATCATCACCCCAAATACCTCTCGCTCATAACCACCTAACTTGTAAGTAAGGAAGTCCTTTGTGCTCTGAGGGTTAGTGAACACATCCTGATGGTTCAGTTTTTCTGCAATGATACTCGCAGCGCTCTCAAGTACTTGAAGGGCTGTCGTGGGCCAATGTGACGTTGTTTGATTGATAAATTTGTTGTGCATATAAGCCTCCTTTAATCAGTTATTTGCTTATGCACAGTGGTGATATATACCTGAAACTTATTGGTTTCGTATTTTATCTAGGTGATGACAACCGTAAATTTTTACTAGCTCAACTCATGTTGTGAATCAAACATGAGGTATTCACAATGAGACTAATTAAACTGAAAGCAGTAATGGATTGTACTGGGCTAGGGCGCTCAACTATTTATAACTACATTGCAGATGGGAGCTTTCCAAAACCAGTAAGTCTTGGGGCAAGAGCAGTGGCTTGGGTGGAAAGCGAAGTGCAAGATTGGATTTTAGAAAGAATAGAAGAGCGGGATCTGATGGAGTAAAGTAATTTCGAATTAGATCTATTTTTTACCTCCTTATAATTTTCGTCAATTTCATATTGAAAGATTCTGTAACTCAATGATATATTTGATTATTGCGTCTCAAGGTTTATAGGTGGTACGACTCTTATAGATTTAATGGCTATTGGATTAAGCTATGTAAATGACGCTAGTCGTGATCACTATGGATAGATATGAATTGGGTTTAAGGATGAGCAAACAAAGATTATTAGTTAGCTGGATTGGCGGAAATGATCTAAAAATGCCAGAAGGGCATATGAGCGGTCCTATTTGGGCAATGATCAATTCCGTTGAATTTGATTTGATTGAGCTCATTTACAATTATAGCGAAGATGAAGTGCGACCATATTTATCGCTTTTATCTAAGCAAGTTCAATGTAAAGTTAACGCTCGGAAAGCCGAATTGTCTTCCCCAATTGATTATGAAGACATTTATCTTGCAGCTGAAAAAATACTTAATGAGGTTGTGCAGCAAGATTTTCACTTAAGTATATTATTAAGCCCAGGCACACCAGCAATGCAATCGATATGGGTTTTACTTGGAAAGACCCGCTTTCCGTGTACTTTTTATCACGCCTCCTTAGAACAAGGAGTTAATGCAGTTACCATCCCTTTTAATGTATCCGCAGAATACGCTCCTACCGTTACTCAACTAAATACAAATGAATTAAATAATCTAGCTTTGCTTGATGCACCAATTGATTCTGCCTTTGATGACATTATCAGTCAGGACAATAGTATTGCGACATTAAAGTATCAGGCTCAAGTTTTAGCTAAGCATGAAATACCTGTATTAATTTGTGGTGAAAGCGGTACTGGCAAAGAAATGTTTGCTAGGGCAATACACAATGCCAGTGATCGAAAAGACAAACCATTTATTGCGGTAAACTGCGGTGCTTTTCCCTCTGAACTTATTGACTCAATATTATTTGGTCATAAACGTGGGGCATTTACTGGAGCGGTAACTGACAAATCAGGCGTATTTGAACAAGCTAATAATGGAACTTTATTTCTTGATGAGTTCGGAGAGCTGGAACCTGCAGTACAGGTTAGGTTGCTTAGAGTGCTTCAGGATGGCAAATATTCACGTCTTGGTGATACAGCCCTGCAAAGCAGTAACTTTCGGTTAATTACAGCAACCAATAAAAATTTGATTAATGAAGTTGCCCACGGTCATTTTCGTGAGGATTTGTTTTATCGTGTTGCAATAGGCGTCTTGCAGTTACCCCCATTAAGGTCTCGACAGGGTGATTTAGACTTTTTGGCTGACTCACTTCTAAAGAGCTTGGCTAAAGAGCATCCGGCATTGCAAGGTAAAAATATTTCCTTTATTGCAAAAAAAATTATTAAACAGCACAAGTGGCCTGGCAACATCCGAGAATTAAAGGCTACCTTATTGCGAGCGGCATTATGGTCAACATCACATTGTATTGATGAGAATGACATGCAGCAGGCATTGTTTGTTTCAGAAAGTGAAAGTCTAGCAATAATGGATAGAGATATAAGCCAAGGCTTTGATATTAAATCTTTATTATCAGAGATTGAGCAGCATTACATCAGTAAAGCACTTAAGTTAACTGCAGGAAATAAAACAAATGCAGCAAAGTTACTGGGTTATAAAAACCATCAAACACTAAGTAATCGAATCAACAATTAACATTAAATAATAAATATGGCATGGATATCGCTATAACAAATCAAGCCCTGAAATTACTTCAGGAAAAATAATACACATAAGGATATAGCTGTGAACAGTCTTACTAAAATCCCTCACACTTCCCGCAAAGAAAAATTAGTTAGCCTAATGGAAGAAATGAATCATGGCCTTCTAGAGCGTAACGAACAGGTTAAGTTGATGCTACTCGCAGCACTCGCCGGTGAACACGTTCTATTAATTGGTCCTCCAGGTACAGCAAAAAGTGAATTGGCTAAGCGTTTAAAAAGTGTTTTTGTCGAGGCTAGCTACTTTGAGCGTTTATTAACGCGTTTCTCAGTACCAGAGGAGCTCTATGGTCCTTTATCAATTCAAGCCCTTGAAGAAGATAAATACAAGCGCTTAACCAGTGGTTACTTACCTGATGCTTCAGTTGCTTTTATCGATGAAATTTTTAAAGCCAATAGCGCCATTTTAAATAGCCTACTGACATTATTGAATGAACGTGAGTTCGATAACGGTAACCGTAGGTACAAGGTCCCGCTTATTTCAGTAGTGGCGGCGAGTAATGAACTGCCCGAGGGAGAAGAGCTTTCCGCACTCTATGACAGATTTATGCTGCGAAGTTTTGTTGATCCAGTATCAAATGACAGTTTTGATGATCTGCTCATGTTGTCGGGTTCAAAATGCGATCCTGAGTTAGAGAACCGCCTTAAATTAGAAGATTTAACTGAAGTTCAACAGCTCTCTGAAAAGGTCTCGCTAAATCCGTCTGTCATTGAGCTGTGTAAGGCGTTTAAAGAGCATTTACAGCGAGAGGACATCTATGTTTCAGACCGTCGCTGGCTAAAAGTGATTAAGCTAATGAAAGTGTCAGCATTTACTGCCGGGATGAATGAAGTCAGTAATTATGATGCCTGGATTTTGCCTCATTGCCTTTGGAATAAGCCAGAAGAACTACAAGGGCTAAAAGAGGTTTATGAGCAAGCTGTTGCTATCAGTGGAGAATACTCGAATGAACGTTTAGCTAGTTTGATCTCTACATGGGATAACAGACTAAAGTCTGATAAAGCGCAGCAACGGCAAAAGCTCGATGTTAAAGGACGACCTTTATATATCAGTGATAAAGGTAATGAAACAATTAAATCTTCTGGTGAAGTGCAAAAGACTGATAGTGATGGGGAATTACTTTATTGGGATAAAAGTGAGGATAAGGAAACCACTAGAAATTATGAAAGATACAATGGCAGGAATAATAATGACCCTATTATGGTTGATAGGCAAAATAAACCTGTAATGGGACCTGTTACATACTCTGATTTCCATATTCAAGGACGGTTGCAGGAAGTTGGTAATTTGAAAAATACTGCTCAATCGCATATCGAAGCCTTAAGCGAACAATTAGAGTCAGCGACATCAATATTTAATAACCATATTTGGCTAGATAAAACGTTACTTCCTCAAGTCACCGCCAGCCTTGAAAGTGCACTTGAACTTACTAAAAACCAGCTGTCTCAGATAAAAAAATTAGAGACTGGTTTTTCTGCGTTACCGAAAGAAGATGAGTCGATATACGCCAACATGGATGTAGCTGAAGATACTGCTTTAGAAGGTGAACTTTGTGAGTGAACTTAAACCAACAATGACGAAACATAAAGTCGGTTTGTTGGCGCAGTTTGACCAGCAGTTTTCTGCTATTGATTTATTGCCGAAAGAGCTTATGCCTGCAGTTGTCACTTTACCGGGTGGTGACTTAACTAGTCGCTGTGAGTCTATTGCATTACTTCGAAAGCAACTACTAGCTGCAGAAGAGCTGACGCTTCCATGCCCATGGCTGCCAGAGGTGATACAGCAGCAGATCGTGGCTACAATAGAGGCTTCAGGAATCGCTCGTTATTGTAGAAATAACCCAGTAGTGACTGATGCTTTGCTTAGTGATTTGCTAGTTAAACTTGAAGGAGCACAACTCCAGTCATTGGCACTATCACGACAGTTGGCGATCATTGCGGAAAACAAGGCCCTAGAGCAACTACGGCTTGAGCTCGAAGCAATTCAAAAGAAACGCAGTTCTACCAAAAAGAAAATATTATTAGCACTCAATGATGCCCAACGTCTAGATATTAAAGTTCAAGCTGAGCTCAATGCCTGGATGCAGCTAACTACAGGTGCTGGTGGACAATTATTTAAGCTTCCTGACATCTGGTCTGAAAGGTTTGAAATATGGCAAGAACTTGAAGAGGTTTTTACAGATTTAGGCTTGGTGACAGGCCTTGGTTGGGATCTTTCTCTAGGGGTATTTCAAAGCCATGGGTGGATGAATTTAGTTAGGCTACAAAAGATTGTAAAACAGATCCCACAATTGCGTGAAGTCATTGAAACCCTTGGGAGTATGAAAGATACCGAGGGAGAGCCAATTATTGAAGAAATCATTTCTCGCATGAGTGTGATCTTTAGGCATGAAGTTGAAGTGACCACTCCCTTAGTGCCGATGGAAACCAAAGGTATCACTCGTTCAGACTCAATTAGCCGTATGCTGCCACAAGAGGCTGCTTTTTTCGGCCACCCAGTACTTAAAAAACTATGGCATGCGCGTAGAGCTGAGCATGCTTTGTTGAGTTATGCCGTTGAAGGTACTGAGCTAATAACTGAAGTTACCGAACAAGAGCAAGAGTACAAAGAAAACAAAGCGGGTAACAAGGTAAATCGAAACCGTGGCCCTATGATAGTCTGCTTGGATACATCTGGTTCCATGCAAGGTACACCAGAGAATGTTGCTAAGGCACTTGTGTTGCAGTGCATCAGTGTTGCAAAGAAAGAAAAACGAGCATGCTTTGTTTATTTGTTTGGCAGCAAAGGCGAAGTAAAGGAAATGGAGCTCACACCAGATAAAGCTGGACTGGAACAAATGATACTCTTTTTATCTATGTCATTCGGTGGCGGCACAGACGTTGAAGATCCTCTCAACATGGCGCTAGAAAGAAGCGATGAAAAGCAATGGCATCAAGCTGATATTTTGTTAGTTAGCGATGGCGAGTTTACTGTGTCATCAGGCTTATCTCGAAAAATTAACAATCGCAAAGAACAACGAGGGATGAGTGTTCACGGAGTCGTTATTGGAGGCAGTTTGTCGCCAATGGACAAAATTTGTGAGCCTCTGCATCAGTTTTCAAGTTGGTTAGATCTTCAAAATAATAAACATCAAATATAAGGGAATACTTGTGTCGAAAGCGAAAGACAATTTTGAAAATGCAATTCAAGACGCTGAACGAATTTTACAGGCCTATGATCATTTAAATCAGTTGGAGGGCAGAGAAAGAGAGCCTGAAGAACTTAAACGAGCAGCATTGATCATGACGTTAACTGCATGGGAAACCTATGTAGAAGATGTAATTGATGAGCGGCTATCTGCTGATTTACGAACCCTTGAAGGTAGTAATGCAGGCAAATTCATCAAATCTACCCTGGAAAGAGAACTTAGGTATTTTCATACACCCAATGCTAAAAAAACCAAGGGCATGTTCGAGCGCTTTTTACACATAGATATAACCGAATCATGGACCTGGATTGACGGTGACTCAGAACAAGTCAAATCAAAGATAGATCAATGGATCAGAAAACGTGGTGAGGCAGTGCATCGCTCCGTGAATGATAAGCAAGCAACACACCTAGTGAGTCGTCCAGATATGAAAAAGTGTCTGACTTTTTTTAAGAAATTAGTTGAAACCACAGACCTTGCGATAGATCAAGCTTAGTCTAAATAAGTTATACCTTAAAAGACGAAAGCTTGGAGATAAAAAATACTACTATGGTAAGTAGTATTTTTTATTATGTGACTCATAGTCTGTTGAGTTTTTAGTTTGAGAAGTTGATTCTAGGGGGTAATTGAATACACTGATGGAACGAAAATGATTTTAAGGCAGGTAACCGCATCAACATTGAAAAGCTTACGTCTTGACGCCGGTTTGAGCCAAGAGCAATTGGCAAGGAAGTCAGGGATAGATAGAACTTATATCTCCGGAGTAGAACGTGGTGTTCGAAATATTACTTTGGACTCATTAGAAACGATCGTTTTGGCTTTGGGTGTAAGTCAATCAGAATTTGTTGAAACACTCCATAACCACCTACATAAAAATGGTTAAGGCTGTCGATTAGCTGGTTAACTTTTCGATGGAGTTGTAAGAGGCTTCAAGAGCCTGCTGAACGTCAAAATCTAACCCACAATCATGTTCTTCGTCATTTCGGCTTATTGACCAACAAAAACCTTCGCGGTACTCATCAGGGTTTGTCTCAATGTAAATATCAAATCCAAGATAAGTTTCTTCATGTGGGAGGTTCAGTTTTTTTAATTTACTCATTTCTGTGTGTTTAATGTGATGGTATTTACCTGATTATCGTAGGTGTTGCATCAAAGGTCTATAGACTATAAGTCACAATAATGCAGACGAACCTTTCCAAAAGCCGTAAGCCTTGGTTCAAGAGCAGTAGCCTGGGTAGAAAGTGAAGTGCAGGAGTGGATATTGGAAAGGATTGAAGAGAGAGATTTATGCAATGATCAAAAAATCAATGAAAACCGATAAACAAAGTATGAATTTTTAGCTTTTTAATGGTACAAATAGGTAGTAACCCTATAGTTTATAGTGCAATTTTGGAGCTGTGTTGTCTAACTGTATGAATGTAATTGATGCGACACCGAAGGCTGACTTTCTAATAAAGTCTATTGCTGAACAAGGATATACTCTTGAGGCTGCTATTGCTGACTTAATCGATAACTCTGTTACTGCTAACTCTAATGTAATCCAAGTCTTGATAGATTCTGACATCGAGCCATTTCAGCTGTTTCTTGCTGATAATGGCGATGGCATGTCTATTGATGAGCTTATCCATAACATGCAATTTCCAAGTTCGAGTCCAGAGGGTGAGAGAGCTCAGCTTGATTTAGGGCGATTTGGCCTTGGGATGAAGGCCGCTTCATTCTCTCAGACTCGGAAATTTACTGTATTGTCGAGAAAGCAAGGAGAAGAGGATTACCATGGCCTAACTTGGGATGTAGAACACTTAGTAAAAACCAAGAAGTGGGAGATAGTAGTTAATAACCAGGCTGAAATTGATCAACTTGTAAGTGAATTTAATAAGTTAAACAATGAATTTAACGGCCAAGTTTCAGAGTTTTCTCCAAATACGATAGTTATATGGTCAGGGCTTTATAAGTTTGAAAAATATCTTAAAGAGCACAATAGAAAAAAGGCATTACATAGAGAAATCGTTCAAAATACCACTGAGCATTTGGGGATTGTTTTCCATAGGTTTTTAGAAAACCCTGAAGACCCATTAACTATTAGAGTTAATAACTCCCATATTAGGTCGTTCAACCCATTCCCTGAAAGTAAACAAAGCCTTAGAAAACTTGAGTTTAGGCAGAAAGACTTTGGTAACGACAATATAAAATTAGAAGGGTTTATTTTACCCTCATCCAGTATTAAAGACTCACAACAACCAGATAATGCTTGGACAACACCCAATAAAAGCTTGTTAGATATGGAAGGTGTATATATCTATCGCGCAAATCGGTTGATAATTTATGGTGGTTGGAATGGCTTAATCAGAAAGGCTCCCAGAATCCAACTGGCTAGGTTAAGAGTTGATATCGGAAATAAAGCAGATCATTTACTCCATCTGAATGTAGCTAAATCTCAAGTCATGATCCCCCATGACCTAATTAAAGCTTTTAAAGGATATGTTGAAGAACTAACAGCTGAAGCTGAAAAGGAATTTTACAATAGGGGAATAAAGAAATTTGATCATAACCCAAGTGATAAAGAAGCCAAATTTTTGCGAAAAATTCATTCTAACAAAGGCCCGTTGCTAGAGATGAATTATGAATTCCCGTTACTGAATGATTTGGTAGATTCATGTGACTCAAAACAAAAAGCTAAGTTAAATTTATTAGTTAGAATGATCAATACTACTATCAATAAAATTAGAGATACGCATGAAGACGTACCTTTTTATAAATGCGAAGAAACTACAAACACGAATTTTGTTGAAGCTATTTTGAACCTAAGGGAACATGGATATAGCAATGACTTTATTAAGAAAAACCTCATCAGTGAACTAGGTATAGACTTAAAAACGTTACCTACTGACATTCTTGAAATGCTGGAGTAACAGATATGGATAGCTATCGTTTTAAATACCAAGATGCAATCAAAGATAAAATTAAAGAGCACTTAAAAACAGCAAGTTTTGAATCTTTAGAAGAAGTACGTTCAGAATTAGCTGACAAAATATTTTCTAGTTTAGCCATTGTTGCTGAGCATTTAAATTGGCCGAATATCGATAGAGAAACCTTTGAGAGTTACTTTGAAGTTGTTAGAAAAGAGGTTCAATCAAATCATGTAACAACAATCAAAGCCCCCAACCTGTTATCAAAAAATAAATCAACTTGGCTAAATAATTCTAGAGAAAATGGAATTACATGGAATTATACTGAAAGGTACTTAGAGTATTTGCGTGGGCAAGGACGTGCAGAAACAGTAGTAGAAGAAATTAAAAACTCGAGCTATAAAATTTTAAGTAAATTGGCAGATCCTAAGAGTCAATCTTCTACTTTTATTAAAGGGCTTGTTGATGGTGATGTGCAGTCAGGTAAAACAGGTAATTTTAATGCTGTAATCAATAGAGCGCTAGACTCTGGTTATAAGCTGATTATTGTTTTATCAGGAATTATGGATGATCTCAGGTCACAAACGCAAGCTCGGATAGACAAAGACGTAATTGGAGATGGTAAAGGTGTTGGTCTTAGGCAAGCTTTTGGCCATCAAGGTGATGAAAGTGTTTTCCAAGTTGTTTCAATTACATCTGAAGACGCTGACTTTAATAGACCTTTAGCAGATGCTAATTTCTCTTTAAATCAAACCAATATCATGGTTTGTAAAAAAAACGTCAGCATATTGAAAAACATCTTACTTTGGTTAAAAGACAATTTGCCTAAAGGTGCAACTAAGCACAGCCTACCTTTGTTAATTATTGATGATGAAGCTGACAATGCTTCGCTCAACAATGAAGGCCACAAAGGTCAAAATTATGCATCTAAAATTAATGGTCATATTAGAGCAATATTAGGTATATTTCATAAAAAATCTTATTTGGGGTACACAGCAACTCCATTCGCTAATGTCATTCAAGATCGAAATGCAGCATCAGAAGAAATGTGGAGTATTCCCGAAAAATCTAATGAAGGAATAACAGAATCTTTATTTGAGCAAGTCGATAATCTATTTCCTGATGACTTTATATTTCTGTTAGATACGCCTACCAATTATATAGGAGCTCATCGGATTTTTGAAACGCTACAACCAAGCAAAAAACTACCGGTTGTATTTGATATTGATGACTATATAGCCGATTTCCCAAGTCGAGTAATGGAAGATGGTGATGACATAATTGGTGTTGAACGGTTTGATAATAAACAAGACTGGGAAAATAAAGTAGGCAAGTTTGGTTACTATTTAAACTTTACATCATTTAGTGAATACAAAAAAGGCACTCGAGCTTCAAAATCTGTCGATAATTTCCCAATTGATTTACCTAACAGTATCAAAGATTCTGTAATGTGCTTTATTCTTGGCATTGCTGTTAGAGAAACTAGGCGAAAAGACCTTATTCTTTCTAAAGTATATCAACCCCATAATACTATGCTTGTGCATATTTCAAGATTCACTTCATGGCAAAATAAATCTAGCAAGTTGATTAATGACTTTTATAACGATATCGAGACTAGGTTAAAAATGGATAAGCCAAACGGGGCTAATTCGATCTATCGAAAATTTGAAAAAGTTTGGTCTGACTATTGCGCTGAAATTGTTGGATCTATCCATAGCCACCTACCTGAAAATTATGTCGATGACTACATGCAACCAGTCTCGTTTGATTCTATAAGTCCTTTATTGGCGGATGCTGTGTCAAATATTGAGGTTTTGGCATTAAACAGCAATACAGGAAAAGAGCTTAAATACCAAGATGAGAAACCTCGCAAAGTTATAGCTATTGGGGGAAATAGATTATCTAGAGGCTTTACTCTTGAAGGCTTAACGGTTAGCTATTTTGTACGTTCGACAAACTATTCAGACTCTCTCCTGCAAATGGGCCGATGGTTTGGTTATCGACCTGGCTATTTAGACTGCTGCAAATTGTTTACATCTAGGGATTTAATTTCGAAATATGATTCAACATCTTTATGTATTGATGAGCTAAAAGAAGAATTCAAAAAGATGGATCAAAAGGGAACACCAAGAGATTTTGAATTAAGGGTTAGAAAGCACCCTGGAGTTTTACAAATTACTCGTCCAACTATTTTGAAAAATACAACAAGCATTAAATGGTCGTATCAAGACTCTCTAGTAATGACAACAGAGATTGATATTACTAAAGAAAAAATTAGTAAAGTATGGGCTGATTTTAAAGGCATTGTTTCTCCTTTGTTTTCTGTCGCCAAGATAAATGAATCATTGCTTACTACTACAGTATCTTCTAAAGAGCTCATCAAAATTATTGAATCAAATAACAATTTTGATGAGACTAGAAATAATCTGATAAAACAATACGTAAATAAGTGTGTTGAAAAAAACTTACTAACATCTTGGACCATAGCAATTAAATTGACAGGTTCAGCTTCTAAAAATAGTGGTTTAGGAATACTCACCTCTGATGAAACAGACTTACCTGAAGATGTTCAATTAGCGATACGAACAGGGCCAGCTCAAGAGAAAGGCAATCATTTTTATGATGAGTTCATAAAAGATCAGAGGTTTAAACCTACTGGTTCATCTGCGAATATAATGAGCGGAGGAACAGATATGAAGGTTGCTCTTGAAGAGGACCAAATACGTTTAGCTGAAAAAGAATTTATTATTCAAAAAGTGTCAGAAATTTTAAAAGATGACCCAAATATAAGCGAAGAAGAGGCTCTAATAAAAGCTCAACGAAAAACCAAACCGGAAAGAATATATCGAGAAAAGCTAACTCAAAACCAAGGTGTGCTTATATTTTATTTATTTGATCCCTACTACGTTTTCAATCAAGTTCCTGGCAAAGTAGACACTAATATTCAAAGGCTATTGAAAGAAAGAGGCCAATTACTTAATGAGCCATTGGTTGGCATGGCAATGGGTTTCCCTCCAATATCAAGAAAGTTAGACCCTTGTGGAGAGTATGTTAAAGGTGATTACGATCTAGAAATTCCAGATGAAGATCAAGACGAAGCTTCGGATGAATTATTACCAACAGACGCGGAGATATAATGGAGTTAAGTGATAAATGGAAACTATTAGAATCTAAAGAGATTGATTCTGGTTTAAGTACAATCAGATTTGAGTCTGGTGGATCGTTAGAAGTTTTTTTGGCTGTTGACGACAAATCGAGTCATGCGATATTAATTTATCTTCCTTCCTCATTTACTCCTAAATTTGATGCTCTAAATAATGATAACTTAGAGTTGCTTTTTGTCAAACAAGGGCATTATCTCCAAATTAAATTATTAGACTCAGACTTTACATCATTGTTCGATGACCTAATTATTTCTTTAATTGATTCAATAAAAAACACAGCTAACGCAGAAGAAGCATCTAAAAAATTCATAACTAGTTATTTAAAGTGGAGTACATTTTTTACAAAAACTTTAGAGAAAAAACTGAGCAAAGAGAGAGTAATAGGGCTCTGGGGGGAATTGAGTTATTTACTAAAACTAATTCGAGTCGCATGTTCAAGTGTTCCGATCGATAACATTTTAAAATCGTGGGTAGGACCACTTGGTGCATCACATGATTTTGAGTTTTCCTGCTCCTCAATTGAAGTAAAGACCAAGCCATTAAATTCTAGGATGATAAAAATTTCTAGTGAATACCAACTCGAGAATATTGATGAAAAACCTCTCAATTTAGAAGTCATCTCTGTTATAGAATCGGAACATGGCTTATCGCTCAAAGATTTATTTCTGAAAGTTAAGGAGCATATAAATAAGAAAAGTGGAGATGTCACTATACTTTTATCTGCTTTAGAAAAGGAAAATCTTAGTGAGGAAGGTCTGTCAAAGTATTCAAGTTTTTTGTTTGCTAGAAAGATGACAGAAACCTTCGATTGTGATGTTGATTACTTCCCCAAAATTAAAGCCTCTGGGTTACATAAGGCTATTTCGACAGTTAAATACAATCTAGATGTTAGAGAATTACAAGAGTTTAGAGTTTCACAGGAGAACTATTAGGTGGAATTAGGCGCAGTATTAAATGCTAGAGAAGACTTATTAAACTCTAGCAAAGATGATGACGGTTTTGTACAACAAAATTTGTTGATTGATGAAGTTATGCCATTGCTATTAGAGACTAAGGTGGTTGACTCAGAAGATATTAATCATACTTATTATCTTTCGAATGATGATAAAATTAAAATCAACGGGTATACGGTTAATAGCACTGGTGAGCGCTTACAAATATTTATAGTTGATGATAGTTACTTATCAGAAAGCAATGATAACTTCTATGTGTCTCAACGAAATAACTATGAAGAACAGTTTAAGAAAGCTATCCGATTAGTTTCGTCTGCAATTAGAAATAAACTTGAAAATGTTCAAGAGTCTGAGCCTATTAAACCACTAGTTGCTAAATTAGGAAGCGAAGACGGATTGACTCAATTTGATGTTATTGAAATATTTTTGATAACCTTATCAGCTACCGTTTATTTTAGAGGAGAAGAGCCTCAGTTACGTACTATTCATTATAAAGATGAAAATAAAAGTTTCTCACATAGAGTTGTAGGTAAAAAAGCTCAAACAAAAGAACTTCTTTTCATCAGAAGAGTTGTTGATCTAAATTACTTGGCGAATATATATGCCTCACAAGGTCGGGCTGAGCCACTTAAAGTCGTTTTTAAAGATGTAATTGGCAAGAATATTGAGGTTATTAAAGCAGCTGATGAAGAGGATTTTGAATCTTACTTATGTGTTTTAGATGCACCTATTTTGGCCGATCTTTATAAAAGATATTCAAGTCAGCTATTGGAAAAGAATGTTCGTTCATTTTTACAGTTCAAAGGTGTTAACAAGGGGATCAAGAAAACTATTAAGGATGACCCAGAAAAGTTCATTGCCTTTAATAATGGTTTAACTATCACTGCTACAGATGCAAAAACATCTTACTATAAAAAATCACTGTATCTAGAAAGCCTAGAAGACTTTCAAATTGTAAATGGTGGCCAGACTACGGCTTCTATTTATTTTTCTAGTAAAGAAGGGTTGGATATTAGTAATGTGAAAGTAGTGGCTAAGATTAACATCGCCAAGACTAGTAAATCTAAGGATTTAGATGATCTGATTTCTAACATAAGTGAGTTTTCAAATAGTCAATCTAGAGTATCGAAAGTAGACCTTCGATCCCGTAGTCCTAAATTAGTACAGTTAAAATCACTCAGCGAAAGTGTCCTGCCCCCATCAGGAAAGAAGTGGTTTTTTGAGCGAGCAAAAGGTGACTTCAATACTCAAGTTAGAAAAAGTACAAATGGGCAGAAATTAAAGAATGAATTTCCTCCTAAAAAACGCTTCACTAAAGAGTTACTTGCCAAATATTATTGTGCATGGGGAGATGCACCGCATCTCGTTAAAAAAGGTGGAGAGAAAGTTTTTCGAATGTTTATTGAAGATATTGAGCCAGAACAGGGTGACGGCATAGATATCAATCGTGAATTCTATGAACAACTTATAGCCAAAATAATATTATTTAGGACTATGGAAGAAGTGTATGGCCAAGGAAAAAATGCTATTGGGCAGCTTCGTTCTGCGGCCGTACCATATGCTATATCTGCTATTTACAAGTGGTCTCATACTAATAATGATGGCACATTGCTTTTGCAAAAAATATGGAAACAGGAATGCTTAAGTGATGGACTCATAGAGTATCTAAAAGAGCTGCTATTCCTTATAAATGAACTTATTAAAAAGTACTCTTTAAGTGACGACTATGGAGAGTATTCTAAAAAGGAAGAGTTATGGGTCGCAATCAAAAGATCTTCAGAGTTAAAGAGCTTCATGGCTTCAGCTAGTACAAAAGTCGCGCTCAATATTTAAGCTATTTAAATTAATAGGTAAATGGATTTATTAAGCTGGCCGAATTGAAAATTCGGCCCTTTAGTAAAAGAGTTATTGTGTCCAAGTCATACCCTGCAAAGAAATTGTCTTAAAGTTCTGTGCAGGAGTATTTATGAAAGTACCGCCTACAAAGCAATGTGGAAAGCGATTGTTCAATTAACAGATTACAGGTATGAGCTTTTTCATCGTGAATAGAGCAAGTAAGAGCAAGTAAGAGCAAGTAAAAGCTATTGAAGACTAATCTAATCAACAGAAAGTAGAGAAATCTATTGCTCGACAATCTCAGCCTGGTATGATTGCCAGGAAATTTTATTGATAATAGTAGTTAAATGGAAACTGGTGAAGTTCTTGTAATCGACCTTTTTGCTGGGCCTGGTGGCTTAGGAGAAGGGATTTCATCTTGTATGCATGAGAATGGTAATAAACCATTTCAGATAGGAATATCTGTTGAAAAAGAACCATCAGCACATAAAACTCTGACTACTCGTGCCTTTTATAGAAAGATTAAAGAACTACCTAACGGCACAGAAGATTACTATCAATATGTCCGTGGCTGTATTAATCGAACAGAGCTATTTGAACTCTATTCAACACAAGCTCAAGAGGCCTCAGAAGAAACCCTTAATGAACCGAGAGCATTAGGTGAAGATAATAGCCTTATTCATAGCAGAATTCGTGAGTTGATTGCGGATCATAAAGGGCCAAAAGTCGTTATTGGTGGGCCACCTTGCCAAGCTTACTCAATGGCTGGTCGTTCACGAAATGCAGGGATTAAAGATTACAAAGCAGAGAAAGATCATAGGAATCTGTTATATATACAGTACTTGAAAGTTCTTTCGATTGCGCAGCCAGATGTTTTTATTATGGAAAATGTACGAGGTATTCTTTCTGCTAAATTAAACGGAAAAGTAATGTTTCCTCAGATTCTTAAAGACTTGAGAAAACCTGGTCGAGTAGCGAACGTGAAAGGTGTTCCTGGTTATAGAATATACTCGCTCGTAGTCGAAGCCGATAAACCTAACAACCCACAGTACAAGAACTCTGCTGATTTTCTTATTCGTTCAGAACTTTATGGTATACCTCAAGCGCGCCACCGTGTGATTTTGATTGGTGTTCGTGAGGACATTAAAAAAGTACCAGGAACAATTAAAAAAACGGAAGGGTTTATTGATGTGGAGAGTATGCTTAGCGACCTGCCACCATTAAGAAGTGGTTTCTCAAAACAACCAGATAATACTGAAGATTGGGCTAAATCAGTTTCTAAGAACGCAAAATTGCTTAAAAAGATTTTTACTAAAACAAAAAAATATACAAAAGAAGAAATTTGTAGTTTGGATTTAGAACCGCTTAAGTGCTTAACCCGCAAGAATTCCCAGCATGACAATATTGAAAAAACACTAATACCACAGCCTTTGAAGAGTTGGTTGTTAGATGAAAATTTAGGCTATGTTTTAAATCATGAAACGCGTGGGCATATGGAAGCTGATTTATTACGCTATGCATATAGTGCCTCATATTCACAACTGAATAATGGCACTTCACCAAAATCACGTGATTTTCCTAATGAACTAGCCCCAAATCATCAGAATTGGAAATCAGGAGATCATGCGGATCGATTTCGTGTGCAATCTGCGAATAAATATTCGACCACAATAACCTGTCATATTTCAAAAGATGGCCACTATTTTATTCACTATGATCCAAAGCAGTGCCGAAGCTTAACAGTCAGAGAAGCCGCTCGTTTACAGACGTTTCCAGATAATTATAAATTTGAAGGGACTAGAACGGAGCAGTATGTACAAGTAGGAAATGCTGTGCCACCTTATTTAGCACAGCAGATTGGGGAAGTGGTGATGGAGCTATTAGACCACTAATACTTTACTCAGGGTGAGAATAGTCAGGAGTACCAATTCGGCTAAAGTAAGTACCTAAACGCTGAGACTGTAACTAATTTTGTGTAACTGCTTATCAACACGTACTCTATAGAGAGTCAAGGATAGGCAGATACTCATGAACAAAAAAGATATTGAAGCTTTTGCTAAAGAAGCTGCTAAAAGCATTAAAACACCAGAAGACTTAAACCAATTCAGTCAGATGCTCAAAAAGATAACGGTCGAAGCCGCTCTTAATGCCGAAATGGATGACCACCTGGGCTATGAGAAACACCATAAATCGACTTCTGCTAATAGCCGTAACGGTAAAACCAGCAAGCGCATTCAAACTGAAGATGGTCAATTTGAGCTTGATACGCCGCGAGACCGTGAAGGCAGTTTCGAACCTCAGTTAGTTAAAAAACACCAGTCCAGATTTACCTCTATGGACGATAAAATATTGTGGCTCTACGCTCAAGGCATGAGTACTCGTGATATCGTTCAAGCCTTTGATGAATGGTACGGCGCAGAGATATCACCCACGTTAGTTTCTCGCGTTACCAACGCCGTTCTAGAGCAAGTTATTGAATGGCAAAGTCGACCTTTAGATGCCATTTACCCAATCGTTTACCTTGATTGTATCGTCGTAAAAATCCGTCAGGATAAGCGCGTTATTAACAAATCTATTTTCTTAGCGTTAGGCATTAACCTTGAAGGTCACAAAGAGCTAATGGGGCTTTGGATAGCTGAAAATGAAGGGGCTAAATTTTGGTTAGGTGTCCTCACTGAACTACAGCAACGAGGCGTTGAGGATATTCTCATCGCTTGTGTTGATGGCTTAAAAGGCTTCCCTGATGCTATCAATACCGTTTATCCAGATACTCATGTACAGCTCTGTATCGTACATATGGTCAGAAATTCATTAAAGTACGTATCGTGGAAAGACTACAAGGCAGTCACTGCGGACCTTAAAAGCATCTACCAATCAACAACGGAGGAGGAAGCTTTACTTGAATTAGACCGTTTCAGCGATACCTGGGATGAGCAATACCCCCAAATCAGCAAGTCATGGCATAATCATTGGCACAACTTAAATACGTTTTTCAATTATCCTCAGGATATTCGTAAGGCCATTTACACAACCAATGCTATAGAGTCGTTAAATAGCGTGATTAGACGAGCGTTGAAAAAACGTAAGGTATTTCCTAATGATGACTCGGCCAAGAAAATGATTTACCTTGCGATAAAAGAAGCCAGTAAAAAATGGACCATGCCCATCCGAAACTGGCGTACTGCGATGAGCCGATTTATTATTGAGTTCGAAGACAGAATTGTGAAGCATATTAACTAAATTGCAGTTACACAGAATCTGTTACACCCTCTAAACGCTCTACTAGAGACGGAACAAATTCATTAGAGAGGCTAGCTACTCTGTTGCTTAAGAGTTCTTCCGTACTCTCTTGATTCCGTTCAATAGAACGTAACAGGTTGAACTGCGCATAGAATGGACCGAAAGTCTTGTCTTCACCACTAACTTTCATTCTAAATTGTTGAATAAAGTGACCACCGGTTTCGCCATTATGGTTTGTGAACTTCCCAATTTCACTCTGTGCTGAAGTTATTTTCTTTGCGACTCCTTCTGCTTTTCGTTCTTCAAGTTTTACTTTGAGTTTGGACCAATCTTCACTTCTATCCAACAATGAAATTAATTGATAGGTTGGGGTATCCGATTTGCTGCGTACCATATCGCATCGAGGTGTAACTATTATTTCTAGTCTATCACCTGTTTGAATAATATCCCCAGTATCTAGTTTGTCCTGAAGAGCAGGAATGAAAAAATACTCCTCAGGATGAGCTCCCAATTCATCATTTAAAAATGATGCATGCAGATGTGTTGCCATATGACGGGTCAAAGCTTGACTCGCGAAATCTTGTTCTTGTTCCCCATTTAGCCAGTAGCTCCAACGCGGCCAAATTGAGCGTGTAAACGCTTTAGCCATAGATTTGTTAAAAGAATCCTGCATTGTTTGGATCGCTGATATCATATCAGCCTTGCTATCTAGCCATTCGAGGATACGTTCTATTTCACCTTGACCTTTTTGGAAAACCCTCACAAAGTCTTTTTGGTGATCATCAACAACTTCTGTGCCTGGTTCCCCTGTATATACAGCACACACTGTTAATGATTTAGAGGCTAACTCAGCGAGAACATCGTTACCATGAAAAGTTTGATCCCCCCTCTCATCCAAACGAATGTCTACGACAGCGGCATCAAAAGTAGTGTGTTCGATAGCTTTCTGAGCATCCTGTAAATTTGTCACGAATGTAGGTGTGAGAGTGTATACAGGTTTTTCTTCAACAGCATAAAAAGCAATTTTTTCTTCCCAGCTAGATACGATTCCTGGGACATCTTCAACAATTAGTAGGTTTAGTTTCATTGGGGATCACTTACTGAGAAATTGGATACTGAACAACAAAGCGTGTATTTATGGAGTTAAAGTCTAAGGCGAGGTCGCCATTACTGTTTTTACAAGCCTCTTTAGCGATAGATAGACCAAGCCCATGACCATCTGATTTGAGTGAAAACCCTGCTTCAAATATTGCTTCACGATCTTGTTCATCAATAAGAGGACCATTGTTCTCAATAGAAATGTAGGCAATCGAGTTTTCAACCTTTGTAATTATTATATTTATTGTTTTATCATCATTTTCGGTAGAGTTCAGCCAATGAATCGCGTTATGCAGAATATTCATTAGTGCTGACTGGAGATCTCCTGAGTAGCCATATAGCTTAAGGTTTTCATCAATCCCAACTTCGATGCGAATAGAAGAATCAATCAATAACTCATCTAAAAGGTTCAGCGTATTATTGATGTTATCGAGAGCAGAGAACTCCACGGGACGCCCTCTTCGCCGTCCTGAAATCGGGTCTAAAGACTTAAACAAAGAAGCGAGCCCTTTTGAGCCATCTAAGACAGCTTGCCCGTATGTTGGGTAATACTTACGGATTAGCTCACCTTTAGGATTATCTTCAAGCACATAAGGAGCATTTTTAATAATAGATTTAGCGGATGAACTAATTGGTTCTAGGAAAGTGCGACCATCATGTACGACTTGCGCTACAACCATGCCTAATGCAGCGCGAGACTCCAATAGTTTTTGGTATGCCTCGATTTCATCCAAAGCTTTAGTAAGGGCTTGGGATTCTTTTTCAATCTTGAGAAGCAAAGGCTTTTGTTCTTCGTCAGGTAAATCGCCAACTGCTTTAGTTATCGACTCCAGTGAAGACAGTTTTCTCGCTTTATCAATCTTTTTTGTTGGCTTGCGGCTTATTCCAGCCTTCGCTCTAAAATCAAACCGTTTTTGCTCTACTTTGACTAGTAACCCAGTGATAAGGCCAGTTAACCGCTCAAATGCACTATTAGTTTCTAAGCCTTCTCGGCTACTTCGTTCAATTAGGTGCGATATTTCTTCTGATCCCACACTAATTGTGCCCGATATTTGCCCATGACCGATCTTTTTAGATGGATCTTGGACACGTCTACCTTCTAATTTCAACCAATCGTTATCTGGTTCACCATAAGGTCTGATTCTAAATCCAGTCCTATAAATGCCAATACCTGTGTTTTCAGCGATTAAGGCCCGAGCATTACGTAGCCCAAAATCAGAAAAATCTAATCCCATACGAGAAAAGAGTTTTTCGATTGAATCTTTTTCTAAGTCATATAATCGAAGATCAACCTCGACAGGTCCACATGACAGTTCACCAACTTCTAATACAGGTGCAGCGAGCTTAAAAGGCAGAGGGGAGTTATCGCCACGAACGATGTTAAACGTACCTTCAAAGTTACCTTTCTCATCGAAAGAGCCGTTAAGGTGATAATCAGAATCTTTACTTATTTTATATGGGGTGATGAGTACTCGACTAGTCGATGAAAAATCAGAGCTATCATTCTCTAAGACTTCAGCAATTCTATTAGTTTCAAATAGCATCTGAGGACCATTAAAGTTATATGGCGTATCGTTAGTTACACTAAAGCTGTTTAAGTCTAGATAGATCTCGAAAGGAGTGTCATTTTCTGATTGAGGGGTCGCTAAACGGCGTAGCTCTCGTACTAACTGACGTATCTTTTTCTCACTCCAAATGGTCGTTAGATTGGTAATTTCAATCAAAACGCCAGTAGCTACTGGTTCATTAGAGTCCGATGACTTGATATCAATTTCAATATCATCAAGGTACTTATTTGATTCAAAGATTTGCCAATCTAATTCTAAAGTGCTGGTTTGGTATAGTCCGCTAACCTCTGCTACTGAGGTTAGTTTAATCATTTCCCCTAAACTAGCTGATGCGAATCGACCTACACCTTTGGCTCCCAGGACTGTTCTTGAGCCTGATTTCGACGTTTTATTCTTACTTTTTGCATCAGTTGCAGGCTCAAGCCAATCATTTAGGATATTGTCATAAGACATTCCATGGCCTTTATCTTTAATAGTAATTTTGCCAGTACTGCTTGATGTTGGTGGAAAGATTACTATTTCGACAGATGGGGAGTCAGCATCATATGAGTTTTTAACCAACTCAATGATTGCAGCCTCAGGACCACTAATTAATTTGTCGCCTATTGTGCGAATAAGCCTTGCTCTTGGTTTTAATTTAGCCACGTTTAACCTCAGAGTTTTCTATATTTTCTACGGTTACCGATCTTCTCGGTCTCAATAATACCTTCTTTGAGAAGAATGCCTAGAATACTGTAGGTAAGGTAGTCTTGTTGGTTTCCGTTGTGATCTGATTGTAAGCCTAAATAATGAGCACAATCTGAGTTGTAGATACCTTCAGGGTTCTCTTCTGACAACGAGATGATAGAGTCTTTAAGTAGTTTTAGCCCTAGCTGTGCTTTTTCAATAGCGCCATGTGGAACGGTAACTTTTTCATTGATTTTGCGATGAATAGAGCGCGGTATAACTGTGTTGTATAATGAACCTCCTGTTTCGAGTGTACCGAAACTGGAAATTAGCTCTAATTCGATTTGTAGGGCTTGTTCTTCTGATAAGTTTTCAACCACTTTGGAAGTAATAGGTGTATTTCCTGAGTCCAAAATTTCTTGAATGAAGTTTCCTTTGCGAGTCTCATCGACCTTTTTAAGGTGATCGGTAGCTCGGCTTCCAGTGCCTTTACCAATGTAAAATACTTTAGCTGGCCTTTCTCGCGGGTCTTTGAGTGAATAGACGTAGTAAGTTGCCGTCATCCTGACGTCCTTGTTCAATTGATTCAATAGTTGGAATTATGAATTTTAGTGGTGCTAGGCATTAATAATGCCATATTAATGAGGAAGTTGTTAGTAGTTATACAGGTACAGATTAGCAGGATATTTTAGCTAACAGTACGACCATGAGTATTAGCTAAACTAATTAAAAACTGGTTAAGATTTACGAGTAATTCACTTTCAAAAATGATGTCTCCGCTTGAGCTATAAACCTCGGGATGTATTTCATCCCCTTCGTTTATTGCTTCTTGGATTAGGTAACGGCTGTTTGAGTCTTCACGTTCAGTTGGGTCCGCATGATCAACCCATAAGACGTAGTACTGTGGCCCGATGCTAAAGTAAAAGCTTGGGCTTACATCGTTGTGCCAACTTTTATCTTTAAGGTAAGGGTAATCGTTTAAGTTAAAGCCTAAGTCAAAATCTAAACCGAATTCATTTTTATATGGCATCATTTTTTCTCCAATAACCCAGTAATAGTTCTCATTATTATTTGTGTGAGGTGTTAATAATAGCTTGTAAGGATACTGATAACGTATCAAGAGCTATTTCCCGCTCCTCAAAATAATCATGCTGATTATAGATCCCTTCTACACCTTTAAGCTTATGATTTAGGCAACGCTCTGCTACATGCCCAAGAGTGCCTTGCTTAGCTAACAGAGTGCGGCAGGTGCGGCGTAAGTCGTGGACAGTGAAGTGGGCCATATCGCCCATTAAGTTAGGTGGTTGCTTCTTTTTGCCAGCTTCATGACCAAAGAGTTTAGTGATGGCTCTGTTAAGGGTGTCTTTGCCCATATGTGCATTTTTACTTGAGCGCCTGTTAGGGAATACGTACTCGGAACCACAAGCTCTCATTTTTAACTCTTCAATCCAGCCCATGACGATCTCTGGTAATGGGATAACAATGCCAACACCGGATTTACTGCGCTCTTTTGATAAGTTCCAAACTTGCTTTTCTAAATCAAATTCCTTCCATGGTGCTTCTGCCAATTCCGACTTCCTAATACCTAATGTCACCAGCAATGCACAAGCAAGATAGTTTTCACGGCTAAAGCTGTCGCTATTTTCGCGCGCAGTTTTAAAAAATTGAGTGAGCTCTTCGATGGTTAAGGCTCTGTCTTTACTTTTTTCTACTCCACCAGCATCCGTAACAGAAAATGCACTCGCTGGATTTGCGCTAAGCAGATCCAGTTTTATGCCGTGATTGAAAAGTTGCTTGCTGTACATCAGAGCGTCGTTGGCTATTGCTGGGCGGTTAGTGGCTGCGATGGCTTGTAATACTGCTCTTATGTCTCTGGCTGTAACGCTATCGACGTTGAAGCGGCCTATATGGGGAGCAATGTCTTTACGGTAGATACGTTCGGGGATTTCGTGATGTTTGAGTCTTTTGATATTGCCTAGATGCCAATCAGCAAAGAGAGCATCGACGGTTTTTATTTCGGCTTGTTCGGCGCGTTTCTTGGCGACTAGAGGATCTAGACCATCACGAAACTGCTTCATTTTAATTGCGGCTTCGGCACGTGCATCTGCCAATGAAAGATCACTGTATTTAGCCAGTGTCATTTCTTTGCGTTTCTTGTTGGCCGTGTAGCGGAGCATCCAAAATGGTTTGCCGGATTTAGGCACGACAAAATATAAACCTTCACCATCAGCGAATCGGCCTGGCTCTCCTTTGGTTTTTGCTGCAACTTCCTTTGCGGTTAACTTTCCCATAAAGCCCTTAGTCTCCAGTCAAATACAAGGGTGGGTTATTTACCCACCACCATGTATTGACTATATACTAAGTTACTCACCATATCACCCACCATTTAGCGTTGGTAAGTGGTGGGTATTAATGGACCTCTTTGGACTGAGATTTAATTAAATCCTTTAAAATCAGTAGTAAAAGGTTTTGTTTGGACTCTATTGGATATCATTCAACATTTTGGATCTGTTCTCTCATCTGCTCAATAAGCACTTTAAGTTCTACCGCTGCGGCGGTGACTTCTGCGCTGATTGACTTAGACGCTAGGGTGTTAGATTCACGGTTGAATTCTTGCATCATGAAATCTAAGCGGCGGCCTTGTGCGCCACCTTTTTTGAGGATTAAGCGCGTTTCTGCAACGTGTGCATCAAGGCGATCCATTTCTTCTGCGACATCCATCTTTTGTGCAAGTAGCACCATTTCTTGCTCCATACGAGCAGGATCAAGTTCGCCAGTGATTTCTGCTAAACGGTTGGTTAGCTTGTCACGTTGCCATTGCATCACGGCTGGCATGTGCTCGCGCACGATGGCCACTTGTTCAACAATTTGGTCTAGGCGGGTTTGCAACATAGTATTGATTGCTTCACCTTCACGGCCGCGAGCTTCGATAAATTGCGCTACAGCGCCATCAAAAGCCACCAGTAAGTCTTTATTGATGTCGCCCATGTCTTGCTCTGCGCCAGACATCACACCAGGCCAGCGTAGAATGTCGGCTAAGTTAAGCTCGCCATGGCTAGATTCTTTCTTTAACCACTCTGCTGCGTTAAGTAGTTGCTTGGCCAAGTCTTGGTTTAGGCGCATTTCACTGCTGCCAGACTCTGATAGTTCATAACGTAAGTTGACCTCAACCTTGCCGCGGTTTAAGCGTTTACGTAGGCGATCGCGCAATACTGGCTCTAGGCTACGCATTTGCTCTGGTAAGCGTAAGTAGGTTTCTAAGTAGCGTTGATTGACTGAGCGGATTTCCCACGAGGCTGTGCCCCATTCGGCTTTGTGCTCAATGCGAGCGTAGGCGGTCATACTTTGGATCATTGTGAACCCTGATTAATTAGCAACGTAATAGTGTGTCGATTATAGTCTGCTGATTGTGAAGGTCAAAGCTTAGCAAGTTTTATCAACTGGCTTTTGAGCTATTTATACTGGTTAGTGTGCAACTTAAGCGGCTTTTATCAGTCACAGCATTGCGATTAAGGTACGAGTGTCGTCTACCTATCATGGAAATAGTCTGCTGTGGTGACCATAGTCATCGAATTAAGCCGATGAATTGTTTATAGTAGCGGCAATTATTTGCTCACGCCTGCTGCGTGAGTGGTTGTTAATGTTTGGAGTAGTCAATTGGACCATTTTGTGTGGAATCTCGACCCAGTATTAATTTCATTTATGGGTTTACAAGTACATTGGTATGGGGCTTTGTTTGCGGTAGCCATTGCCAGTGGTTTTCAAGTTATGAAGCACATGTACAAAAAAGAAGGTTTAGATGTCGCATCGCTAGATAATCTACTGACTTATTGTGTGGTGGGGATTATTGTTGGCGCCCGTTTAGCGCACTGTTTTTTTTACGATCCAAGTTATTATTTTGCCAATCCAATGAAGATTTTGGCCATTTGGGAAGGCGGTTTAGCCAGCCATGGCGGCGGTTTAGGTGCCATTTTAGCGCTTTACTATTACAAGCGTAAAACCGATATGCCGTTTTTGTTTTTACTTGACCGCTTAGCCATTGCGACAGCGATATTTGGCTTTTTTGTACGGATGGCAAACTTTGCCAATTCAGAGATTATAGGGCTACCGACCACTAAACCGTGGGGCATTATTTTCGAACGTATTGATATGCTGCCGCGCCATCCGGCGCAGTTATATGAGGCCATTAGCTATTTAGTTATCTTTATTGCTTTGTTTGCTGTGTATAAATTTACCAACTTAAAACAAAAGCACGGGGTTATTTTTGGACTGTTCTTGTGTAGCGTATTCAGCGCACGTTGGGCCATCGAAATGGTCAAGGTTAAGCAAGCCGCTTATGCCACAGATTGGACCATGAGTGCAGGGCAATTATTGAGTATTCCATTTTTAGTGGTAGGTGTGGCGCTGTTGGTGCTGCCTATGATTAAAAAGACTAAGTAGATTTAGCGAGACTATTTACGACTATTAATTGTTTTAAGGCGTTAAAAAGCCGAGTTGGTTGCTGCATGCAGTGATGAGCTCGGCTTTTTTGTATCTAGCTGAAAGCAATGCTAGCGGTATATCAGGGCTAACTTTCTGTAAGTGCTGGCGCTATATAGGTGCGAGTTAAGCTCGGATCATGCGGTAAATCTCATCGATACTGATTGTCTTGCCTTGCTCTAATTTTTTAATTCCTGCGACTATGGCGCTGTTTACTGGGGTTGCCACTTGGTGGTTGAGCCCAAGCTTTACGACTGCGCCATTTAGGTAATCAATTTCTGTGGGGCGCTGTGCGTGTATATCTTGCCACATCGATGAACGTGCGTGCGGGTCGATTGACAACATGGGTTTTGCTATCAAGGTAAATAAGCTATCAGGTAGCGATAAAATCAGCGGTAGCAAGCGGGGTTTAACTTTGGTGAATTGGGCCAGTGGTAAGTGTGCTTGTTTGCAGACCTTAAGCCACTCTTGCATTGCCATGGCCAGCAGTTTTCGGGTTTTGCGCTGGCTTAATTGCTGCTTTATCGGTACATCACATATGGCGTTTAAGGCGTTATTGAGGTTGAGCAGTAATTTACCATTAATAATGGCCGTCATATCGGTTGCTAATGTGCAGCTGATATTTGCCTGTGCATTGTTCATCGCGGTGTCAATGGCGTGAGTTTGCAGGCATGTTTCGAAGCTAAATACCCCTTCAGTGCCTTTATGAAAGCTGGCGTTGTCTTGCTGCAATACATTAAACGGGGTGATGCCCTGAAAGATTTGCCTTACTTGATTGCGGTTTTTAAAGGCTTGCTGAAGGATTTCAAGGCTACCTAGGCCATTTTGCATTAATACGATGGCGCTTTGCTGGGTTGATATTGCTAATAAGTCATCGATGATGCTGGTGAGTTGGTGGCATTTTAGGGTGACAAAGATGACATCGAATTGCGTTATTTGCTCATTATCGCCGCTATTATTATCACTTTTATTACGGCTCTTATTAACAGACTGGTTGATATCGGTCATCAGTGCATCTGGCATGACGCGTTGATCTAAGCCTTGATAGTCGGTAAGCCGAATACCGTTATTTTCAATAATGCTGTGTTTAATCCGTGGCCGGCAAATAACACTGACATCAAGCTTAGCGAGCTTGAGTTCGCCTGCTAAAAAACAGCCTGTTGAGCCGGCACCAAAGATGGCAATTTTCATGTGTCTCACATCATTTAAACAATATTTAATCCCTCAGTGTGCCGTTTTGTTAATAAAAATCCAATAAGGGTTTTGTTAAGCGTGGCATCCACTGAAACAAGTCACTATAATATGCTGCGAAATTAAGTCATCAATTCCACACTATAGGAAATGCATATGCGTCCAAGCGACAGAACACCTGCACAATCTCGTCCAGTTACGATTACTCGTCAATTTACAGCTCACGCTGAAGGTTCGGTGTTGGTTGAATTTGGTGACACAAAAGTTTTATGTACTGCCAGTTTTGAAGAAGGCGTACCACGTTTTCTTAAAGGCCAAGGCCAAGGCTGGGTAACTGCTGAATACGGTATGCTTCCGCGTTCGACTCATAGCCGTATGCAACGTGAAGCTGCTCGTGGCAAGCAGTCTGGTCGTACTCAAGAAATCCAACGCTTAATCGGCCGTTCATTACGTGCAGCTGTTGATATGAAAGCATTGGGTGAAAACACTATCGTTATCGATTGTGACGTGATTCAAGCTGACGGCGGAACACGTACTGCAGCGATTACTGGTGCTTGTGTTGCATTAGTTGACGCGCTGAACTGGGCTCGTGGTAAAGGTATTTTAAAAACTAACCCGCTTAAGTTCCTTATTGCTGCTGTTAGTGTTGGTATTTATAAAGGTGAGCCAATCTGCGATTTAGAATATATCGAAGATAGCGCTGCTGAAACTGACATGAACGTTGTTATGACAGAAACTGGTAAGATGATTGAGATCCAAGGTACTGCTGAAGGCGAGCCATTCAGTCATGAAGAGCTATTAAGCTTACTTGAGTTAGCCAAGCACGGCATCCGCGAAATCGTGGACATTCAGAAAGCGGCATTAAGCTAAAAATTGATTTGAATTAAGGGCCCATTAGGGCCCTTTTTTAAAATGTATTCTACAAAAAATGATAACAGTATAAAGGAGATAATGTGAAAGCATATCAACGTGAGTTTATTGAATTTGCGCTTGAGCGTCAGGTATTACGCTTTGGTGAGTTTACCCTGAAATCAGGCCGTACTAGCCCATACTTTTTTAATGCGGGTTTATTCAATACGGGTCGTGATTTAGCACGTCTTGGTCGCTTTTATGCTGCTGCATTAGTTGATTCTGGTATCGATTACGATTTAGTGTTTGGCCCTGCTTATAAGGGCATTCCAATTGCAACGACCACAGTGGTTGCCTTGTGCGATCATCATGATAAAGATGTGCCATATTGCTTTAACCGTAAAGAGGCGAAAACTCATGGTGAAGGCGGCTCATTAGTGGGTAGTGAACTTGCTGGCAAAGTGATGTTAGTGGATGATGTGATCACCGCGGGCACCGCAATTCGTGAATCGATGGAAATCATTGAAGCCCATGATGCAAGCCTTGCAGGCGTATTGATTGCCCTAGACAGACAAGAAAAAGGCAAAGGCGAGTTATCAGCTATTCAAGAAGTTGAGCGTGACTTTGGCTGTGACATCGTGTCTATCGTTAAGCTGTCTGACTTGATTAGCTATTTATCTGAAAAACCTGGCATGGAAAAAGAGCTAGCGTCAGTGAGTGCTTATCGAGCGCAATACGGTATTTAATCTGTTTTGTATTAATAGCGAGAAAGCAAAAGCCAGACATGATGTCTGGCTTTTTTGTGTTTGGTTGTGCAATTACCATCTTCTAATCAATAGTATTTAATTAGCACTTAGACTGATGTAAAAACTCAGCGCGGGTAGCAGGATTTGATTTAAACACCCCACCTAACGCTGTGGTGGTGGTTGAACTGGTTGAGTCCATAACGCCACGGGATTTAACGCAGTAATGCACCGCATCCATTTTTACCGCCACATCTTTGGTTTCAAGCAAGGTTTGTAATGCCACTAACACTTGCTGGGTCAGTCTTTCTTGCACTTGTGGACGCTGGGCAAAAAAGCGCACAATGCGGTTGATTTTCGATAAACCAATAATCTTAGTGCGCGGTAAATAGGCCACGGTGGCATAGCCATCAATAGTCACTAAATGGTGCTCACAGGTACTGGTGAGGCTGATATCTTGCACTCGCACCATTTCATCAACGCCCATCTTATTATCGATGACGGTGATTTTAGGGAAGTTCTGGTAATCAAGCCCAGAGAAAATCTCATCAACATACATTTTGGCAATGCGGCGTGGGGTGTCCATCAAGCTATCATCCGATAAATCCAGCGACATTAATGTCAGGATTTCTTTCATATGATGCTCAATTTTCTGCTTACGCTCTTCTGCTGTGTAAGTTTGAGGCAGCATTGGGGTTTCAAGCCCTTGTTCAGTTAGTGCTGCTTTAACTTTCAACGCGGCTTCACTTAGTGCCATCTTATCCTCCAACCACAGGGGTAATACTTAATGAGTGTATGCTAAAAATGACGTTAACGCTTTATGGGCAAGCGCTGCATCAAAGATCAGGGACGGGATAATAACGTGATTTAGGTCAAATTAATATTATTGAAATAAAAAAAGCCGACCTTTTTAGTCAAGTATCGGCTTTGGTGTGAGGCGACAAAATTACAACTTGAGATTATCTTTCAAAAAACTCAACATCTTATTGTAGTATTTGGCTCTATGTTCATCATTATAAAAGCCATGACCCTCATCATCCATGACTAGTTTTTGATAAGGGTATTTGTGCTGCTTTAAGCCTTTTTCTAATGACTCTAACTGCTCAATGGGTGCTCTCTCATCATTGCCGCCATGAACGAGTAATAAGCTGGCTTTAAGCTTATCGGTATTAAAGGCGGGTGACATGGCTTTAAGTTGTTGAGGGTTTTCCCCAAGCACATCTTTTAAATAGCTAGTGCCACTTCGAGATTCTTGTACATCACCTTCTTCAAACATCATTTCTAAATCGTAAACACCGGCAAAGCCAATGGCGCACTTGAATAAATCAGGCTCAATAATGGCACTTTGTAGGGCGCTGTAGCCGCCAAAACTGCCGCCCACAATACAAATGCGATCTTTATCTGCAAAACCTTGGTCAACTACATATTTGGTGCCATCAATGATGTCGTATTGAATCTCAGAGCCCCACTTTTGATAACCATCTTGTTGAAATTGTCCACCAAAACCACCTGAACCTCGAAAGTTAACCTGTAATACCGCCATGCCTTGATTCGCCAGTAACTGATTTTGTGGGTCAAAACCCCAATTGTCGCGGATATAATGTGGGCCGCCATGGGGGTTAACAATCAGTGGTAGGTTTTTGGCTTCTTTACCTGCGGGCAAGGTGAGGTAGCCTGAAATCGTTTTACCATCACGACTGGTGAAATTAATAGGTTTAACTTCAGCCATGGCATCAGGGTCTAGCCAGCTTTTTTCAGATAAAAGATATTCAAGTTTGGTGTTTTCGGTATCAAATAAGTAGTAATCACCAGGGTTGCGATCGTTGAAGGCTTTAATGATAGCGAGTTTAGCGTCGTTAGTTTCACTGACTATTTGGATTTGATGTCCAGGTAGTGATGCCAGCAATTGTTTAACTAGTTTGGAGTGGGGATCTTGTTTATCTACAAAGGCATAAGTTGGATATCCGCTATCGAATTCGACGGCATAAAGCTGTTTGGTTTTTTTATTAATCCAATAGTTGCTTGGGTCAACATCTTCATCTTGAACAACCAGTTGCTTTTCGCCGCTAGTTAAATCAATTTTATACACCCCCAAGGTGTGATTGTCTTCTCTGCCTGCGGCAAAAATGGTGTCAGGGTTATTGGCGAATGAAATGGGATAAAAATCAGTCAAACCAAGATTAAGCTTGCTACTGTTCAGCCAATCGCCTTCATGGCGATAAAATATTTGGGTTTTATTTTGACTATCGATACCAGCTACAAATTTTACTTCGCCTGTATGATTGGTTAAAAAGCTAGCTTTACCTATGGGAGAGGTAACGATTTTGCGTCTTTTACCAGTATAGAGATCGACACGATATACATCTTGAAGGCTATCATAACCTCTCGAAAGCGCACTGCTCCATGGTATCGCATTGACCAGCATGTGTTTATTGTTTTCTGGCATTGGATCAAGTATGAATGCAGTGGCATTAATAGCGGTGTTTTTCTTTATATGGGAACCGGTTTGTTGCTCGCCACTGTTATAGCCAAATAAGTATTTTTTGCGTGAGCCATCAGCGTTAATAGCAAATAATTCGCCATAATATTGTGGAATGTCGGACCAACCTTTTAAATAGACTTTTTGTAGCACAATACGTTCATGGTTTGCCCATACATAATTGCCGACTTCGGCATTACCTGGAAAGTTGAGCGCATTGAGCAGCTTTTTGGTTTTTGTTTCTAAAATAACTAAGGTTTTTTTCCCATTGTGGCTAGTTAATGCACTGAGGTAATCACCTTCTGGAGAAATTTTGACATCGCTAAACTTTGCCCCTTTACTGAAAAGGCTCGCATCAGATAATGATGCCGCATGAGATATTGAGGGAATAAAGGCCAGCAGACAGGCTGCAATAACAGCAGTGTGTTTCATAAACATCCTTGTTAATTTTTGTAGTGGTAATATTTATCGATAGCTATCGATAAACTAAAGCCAAAGTACGACATTTAATTAACAAATACAATTTATCGGCAATAAAAAACGCACCGAAGTGCGTTTTAGATATGTTGTTGTTTTGTGTTAATTCAACGACCATAATAAGCGATATTAGCAATGCTAATAGGTTAGCTTCTCAACAGTTGCTGCTGAATAAACTGCCACTGTTCATCGAAGTGCTTAGTGGGCTTTTGTTTGAACTCACTACGCACAAACTGAGCGATTCTCCCTTCTGCTACTGCAAGCAGTAGGTTGGCAAGTATGGCTTCGTCGATATTAAAACCTTTGCCTTCACGGAGGGTTTTTTCACGCAGTATTTGTTTGATTTGGGTTTCAATTTTGGCAAACAGTGCGCTAATGCGGCTGCGTAAACGTTCATTTTCACCTAAAAGTGCATCACCATTGAGCACCCGTGAGATCCCCGGGTTACGCTCTGAAAACACCAGTAAGAGTTGCAGTACCAGCTCACAACGTTTCATGGTGTCTTTTTCTTCATCCATGATGATATTCAAGCGCGATAAAATCGCATCTTCAATAAACTCGATCAAGCCTTCAAACATTCTCGCTTTACTTGGGAAGTGGCGATATAACGCCGCTTCTGAAACACCAACTTCAGCTGCCAACTTAGCAGTGGTAATACGTTGACCAGGGCTGGTTTCCAGCATATGCGCAAGGCACTGTAAAATGTGCTCACGACGATTTATTTTTGGGCTAGCCGCCATTATTTATTCCTAGGATTGTGACTACTTGTAAAGGTTATTTGGTGCCAGAATGACCAAATCCACCTTCACCACGTTCTGAGGTATCAAACTCATCGACTAAGGTAAACTGCGCCTGTACTACAGGCACAAAAACTAACTGCGCTAAACGATCGCCTATTTCGATGCTGTAGGCTTTATCGCTGCGGTTCCAGCAAGACACCATTAAGGGGCCTTGGTAGTCTGAATCAATTAAGCCGACTAAATTGCCTAATACGATGCCATGTTTATGACCTAAGCCTGAGCGAGGCAAGATCACGGCAGCTAAGCTTGGATCGGCAACATGTACAGCTATGCCAGTTGGGATTAATACGGTTTCACCTGGCTCGATAACCATAGTGGTATCAATCATGGCACGTAAGTCCATACCTGCACTGCCTGGGGTGGCATAAGCAGGTAAAGGAAACTCGCTGCCAATACGCGAGTCGAGAAGTTTAAGTTCTACAGGTGTTTTCATGATGTTTTAATCTTTGCTGCTATCAAAGTAAGTAATTGCGTTGCCAGTGTCAGTTTGTCTGTTGCGGGTAGTTTTTCACTACCGTCTTTCCAGAACACCTGCAGCGCATTGTTATCGGCGTTAAACCCTAGACCTGCAATTGATACGTCATTGGCAGCAATAAGATCTAATTTTTTGCGTTCAAGCTTGCCACGGGCATATTCTTCTACCTTATCGGTCTCTGCAGCAAAACCTACAGTGAAAGGTCGATTTTTTAGCGCTGAAACGCTGGCTAAGATATCAGGATTGCGAACGAGCGCAAGTTGCATATGCTCAGCCGACTTTTTGATTTTAGATTCAGCGACGGTGGCGATGCGGTAATCGGCCACTGCAGCGCAGCCGATAAAAATAGCTTGGTCTTCAATGTTTTCCATGACGGCATCTAACATCTGTTGTGCTGATTCGACATTGATGCGCTTAACGCCTGAAGGTGTGGCCAGATTAACAGGGCCGCTAATGAGGGTGACTTCAGCGCCCATTTGGGTTGCGGCTGCGGCTAATGAAAAGCCCATTTTACCTGAGCTATGGTTAGAGATGTATCGAACCGGATCGATTGCTTCACGGGTTGGGCCCGCAGTCAGGATCAATTTGTAACCGTTTAATGGTTTTTCAGCTGGGGCGAAATACTGCACCAGTTGCTCAGCAATGGCCAAGGGCTCTTGCATTCGACCTGGGCCGACTTCGCCACAAGCTTGATCGCCACTGGCAGGCCCCCAAACGGTGATGCCTTTACGTTTAATGTTGGCAAGGTTCTCTTGGGTTGCAAGGTTGCGATACATTTGCTGGTTCATGGCTGGGCAAACGATAATTGGCGCTTCAGTAGCAAGGCAGGTGGTGGTTAACAGTTCATCTGCCATACCTGCATTAATACGCGCAATGAGGTTAGCTGTCGCTGGTGCGACGATAACCACATCAGCCCATCTGGCGAGCTCAATATGTCCCATTGCGGCTTCAGCTGCTGGATCGAGTAAATCTGAGGCCACAGGATGACCTGATAGCGCTTGAATTGTCAGTGGGGTAATAAACTCCATGGCGCTTTGGCTCATGACCACACGAACATCAGCACCGCGCTCTTTAAGGCGGCGTATTAAGTCGGCACTTTTATAGGCAGCAATACCACCACCTATGCCTAGAAGGACTTTTTTATTTGTCAGCATGTTTTGCTCAATCCTGCTCATCGCGATATTGCGGCTAAGATATCACAATCTAAATAAGGATGATGATCCGAAATTAAAAATATAGACCATAATGATGTGCTAAGGGTCACAACAACTAAGGGTCACAACTCGCTATTTACAAAAAGTTATTGCTACCCACTATCTATAACTTACTCATACAAGTATGAGTGCCCCCATCACGGATGACATTAAACAAGGAGTGTTTATGGCGATTAAAGACTGGCCTGAAGGAGAAGGGCCAAGAGACAAATTATTACATTTAGGTGCAGGGCATTTATCGGATGCCGAGTTACTGGCGGTTTTACTGCGAAATGGCATAGCAGGTCAAAATGCGGTCGATCTTGCCCGAGATATGATTGGTCAGTTTGGCGGATTAAGGGCTTTATTTTGTGCACCGCGTAGTCAAGTTTGCCAATTGTCGGGTGTTGGGCCGGTAAAATATGCCCAATTACAGGCGGCATCGGAGATTTCTAAGCGAATTTCGCAAGAAAATCTGCGTAGAGGGCAAATTTTGGTAAATCCTGATTTAACTCGGGACTATTTAATGAGACAATTAGCAGACCGATCCTATGAAGTGTTTGCATTACTATTGTTGGATAGCCAACATAGAGTGATTCAATTTGTAGAATTATTCCGCGGAACGATTAATTCTGCATCAGTCTACCCACGTGAAGTGGTGAGCTTGGTGTTGGAAAAAAAAGCTGCGGCAGTCATAGTGTGTCATAATCACCCGTCTGGCATTGCAGAGCCAAGTCAGGCAGATCGGCAAATTACTGACAGATTAAAAAAAGCCTTATCTACTATCGATGTTTCTCTTTTAGATCATATGGTTGTAGGCGATCAGGAGATAGTTTCTTTTGCTGAACGCGGGTGGATAAATTAAACAACGCTTGACCTTATTTTTGTTATCGTGTATAAAATGCGCCCTCTTTGTGCCTCGGGCGACGGCCACACGAGGCACATAAATGCTCGAGCGTTTTAAAATTGTTTTTGGAGAAGATTGACATGTCAAGAGTATGCCAAGTTACTGGCAAGAAGCCTATGGTTGGTAACAACCGTTCGCACGCTAAAAATTCGACTCGTCGTCGTTTTTTACCTAACCTACAAAACCACCGTTTTTGGTTAGAAGAAGAAAAACGCTTCGTGCAACTACGTGTATCTACCAAAGGTATCCGTATCATCGACAAAAAAGGTATTGAAGTTGTTGTTAAAGAACTTCGTGCCCGCGGCGAGAAGGTATAATAGAAAATGGCTAAATCTAAAGGTAATCGTGAGAAGATCAAATTAGTATCTAGTGCTAAAACTGGTCACTTCTACACTACTGAAAAAAATAAGCGTAACATGCCTGAAAAAATGGAAATCAAGAAATTTGATCCAGTTATTCGCCAGCACGTTATGTACAAAGAAGCTAAAATCAAGTAATTGATTTTGTTCTTTTAAAAAAGTCCCTTTATGGGGCTTTTTTTTTGCCTGTCAAAAATGTAATCCAGATCTCCGCGTTATCAATTTCAATCAGTTATGCTTTTCTCTTGCTTTATAAACAACGCCTTACAGTGATAGAGGTCGTTACGCTTATTTGTCTTCATTATTCACTTATTGACGCTATATTGCCGCCTTATGCATAAACGCCATTTGAACTATTTGGCGGTTATGTGAGCTTATTTACTGCTTTATAGGCACTATTTATGGTCTAAAACTATTACTAATGCGATAAAATGCTTTTAAAGTGAATTTAAATGCAATATTATTGCGTAATTATATTTGTTGGTGGTTTTGTCACTGACTGTTCTGATTGATTATTTGTTTAGGGGTTAATGTGCCTTTAAGAACCACAGAGCTGGTTGATGGTTTCCGCCATTCAGCGCCATACGTTAATGTTCATCGCGGAAAAACCTTTGTTGTCATGCTTGGCGGCGAAGCCCTGCTGCATAATCAATTTAGAGGCATCTTAAACGATGTCGCCTTGTTGCACTCCTTAGGGATTAAAGTGGTGTTGGTCTACGGCGCAAGGCCGCAAATTGATAGCGCCATGCACAGTGCGGGTATTGAACCGAGTTATCACAACGGCGTGCGCATTACTGATGAAGACTCATTAAAAGTGATTAAACAAGTTGCAGGCTCAGTGCAATTTGATATTACAGCAAGGCTGTCAATGAGCCTTGGCAACACCCCAATGCAAAATGCACAAATCAACCTTGTCAGTGGCAACTTTGTTATTGCTCAGCCTTTGGGAGTCGATGACGGGGTGGATTTTTGCCTAACGGGCAAAGTGCGCCGTATTGATACTCAAGGTATTGAACGCCAGCTGGAAAAAAATTGTATTGTATTGATGGGGCCTATTGCGGTTTCTGTCACTGGCGAATGTTTTAACTTAACCGCCGAAGAAGTGGCCACCAAAGTGGCTATAAAGCTTAAAGCCGACAAAATTATTGGTTTTAGTAATACCCACGGCATTTTGGGCAAAGACGGCGAGGTGATTGCTGAGCTGATGCCAAATGGCGCGCAGTCCATCTTGGATGAAATGCAAACGGCGGGTAAATCCTGTGTGGGCACCATGGCATTTTTAAAGGCCAGTATTGATGCTTGTCGTAATGGCATTCCACGTTGTCACTTGGTGAGCTACCTTGAAGATGGCACTTTGCTACAAGAGTTGTTCTCCCGTGAAGGTATTGGTACCCAAATTGTTACTGAAAGCGCTGAGCGCTTAAGACGCGCCACCATTGGCGATATCGGTGGAGTATTAGACCTTATTCGCCCATTAGAGGAGCAAGGGGTGCTAGTGCGCCGCTCCCGTGAGCAGCTGGAAATGGAAATTGAGCAGTTTATGTTGATTGAGCGCGATAGCTTAGTCATTGGCTGCGCGGCGTTATATCCCTTTGAAGAAGACAATGCCGGTGAGTTTGCCTGTTTAGTGGTGCATCAAGACTATCGTGATGCTGACAGAGGCAGTGTGTTGCTGAACAATATTATTGGCCAAGCACGGGTTCGAGGTTATTCGAAACTGTTTGCCTTAACCACCCGCAGTATTCATTGGTTCTTGGAGTTCGGCTTTAATATTGTTGATGTTGAACAGCTGCCTAACGCAAAAAAGAAGCTGTATAACTTCCAACGCAATTCAAAAGTTCTGGCGTTGGACTTGTAAGCTGTATTGCGATTGTGCCGTTATAGCAATGCCACCGTGGAGGTTACTTTACGGTGGCATTTTTGTGTATTTCAGATGTTAACTCATCATGGTTACTGATTTTTAGGCAAGATTTGGGGTGATAAAACTATGCCGGTCAGCATGTTATGAAGATTATGATAATATTGAAAAATGAATAAAGATGTATCCTTATAAAAACACATCACTAAGTAGGAAAAATGACTGAAATAGCATTAGCAGGATTAAGCAGTCACGGCATGTTCAATTTTGTCGGGGTGCTGGTTGGGTTAGTAGGGCTAACGGCGCTGATTTGGGTAAAGAAATTACCGAGCACTGCGTTGTATGTTAGCTACGGGATTATTTTATTCCTGTTTATGCTGTTCTCATGGACCCTGTATCAAACCAATAATAGCCAGTTGACGCTAAAGCCTGACAATAAGCCTTTGACGTTATCGATCCCCCTTTACAGTCAGGATTTCAACACGGATGAATTACTTTGGCAGCAAGTGAGAGTAGTGGACTTAACAACTGAATTAGAATTAACGCCACAGTGGCGTACAAACGGCATAGGCATTGCCGGATACTCACTAGGATGGTTTACCCTTAAAAACGGCGATAAGGCGCTGGTGTCACTCACAAGGGACGATGCCTTGCTACTGCCAACCACTAGAGGCTATGTAATGCTAGTAACCCTAGAGGATAACGAGGCCGCAATGAAAGCCATTGCGGCAATGAAGCATTGAAAAGGCGATAGCTATTAGCTTTGCTTTAAGCGGCGACGGCGCTGCAGCGCCATATCAGCGGTAAACAACACTAATGCACTCCAAATAAAGCCAAATGTGACCCCTTTTTCAATATCAAAAGGCTCTTTGAATAAAAATATTGCCAACATGAACATGATACTTGGGCCAATATACTGGAAAAAACCTAGCATGGATAATGGGATACGAATGGCTGCCCCTGCAAAGCACAATAGTGGAATGGTGGTAACAATACCTGCGGCCACTAAGGTTAAGTTCATTCCAATATCGTTAGTGAGCATATTTGCCGATGCGGTATCAAGCGTTAGGGCTAAATAAGCTAATGCCACAGGCAGTAAAATAGTGGTTTCAACCAATAAACCCGCTTTAGCATCAATGTTGACTTTTTTACGTAATAAACCATAAAAACCAAATGATGCTGCCAGCGCTAAAGACACCAATGGGATAGAGCCAAAGGAGATGAGCTGGATGAGCACCCCGATACAGGCAAGCGCCACCGCAAACCACTGTAATTTTCGTAACCGCTCAGATAAAAATACCATTCCAAGCAATACGTTAAATAGTGGATTAATGAAATAACCTAAACTGGCATCGAGCATGTGGCCGTTGTTGATCGCCCAAATGAAAATCAGCCAATTAAGTGCAATCAGTACCGAGGTCAGCGCCAACACCAGTAATTGTTTTGGCTTTTTCAATAACAGTGTTAGGCGTGAAAATCCGCCAATAAACTGCATTAAAATGATGATAAAGATAAAGGACCACACCACGCGGTGAGCCAAGATTTCGAAGGCTGACACATCAGCCAGTAATTTAAAATACAGTGGTGCTATGCCCCATAAGCAATAAGCACAAATGGCGAGGATAATGCCTTTACGTGTTTCAATATCTTGCATGAATTTCCACAAACAACTGACAAAGAGAGGGCGATTGTAGGTTGCCTTTGCCGATCTCTCAAGCTAATAGCTGGATCATTTTTCAATAAGATCCACTAATTAGCCTCAGCATTATCGCAGTTGGTATAAATCGGCAAGCTAAGATGTTTTAAGTTTATGTTTATGTTGGTTTTTATGGATTTAGTCCTAATAAGTTAACCCACCATATAGGTCCCAGTACCGAAGGCGATATGGGTACCTTGTTCGTTATGTAATTCCATGCGACAGACTGACACCCGATTGCCTGAACGAATGACGCAACCAGTGCCAGTAAATATTTCTCCACGTCCAGGGCGCAAAAAATCAACCCGCATATCAATAGTGCCTAAGGTGGTTAGACGTTGTTGTAATTGCTCCAAGGTCCAGTCGTCTCTGCTTGATACTAAGCCGGCAAAACAGGTCAGCCCGCCAACTACATCGAGCAAGGTTGCCGTCACTCCGCCGTGTAAAATATTTTGATGAATATTACCAATAAGCTCAGGCTTCATTTTTATCACCACTTCGACACCATTTTCGTCATAGCGCTTTATCTCTAAGCCGAGTAAATTATGAAATGGCACATGTTGGTCAAATATTTCAGCGACTTGCTTTAATGCTTGTAGTTGGACATCCGTAGTCATATGCAGCCTAATTTCTATCGTTATTATTGTAGAGCATTTAATCTAGCCTAATCCCTTTGGTAAAATCAATGCTGCATATTTGAGCTGTTGCGGTTTGTGTGCAGACATCTTCGCCTCAGTGCTTTAAAATGCTGCATCTGATCTCAAGCCCTATTAATGGATAATCTTATTTCTAGCCCAGTCGAGTCTCAAGTTCCAGCGCAAGCGATTGTCTCAGCAACCCCAGTTGTGGAAGATGTGCTTGGACAGCAATTACAGCAAATCTTTGGTTATCGTGACTTTCGCGAAGGTCAGCGTGAGATCATTGAGCAGACCTTAAGTGGCCAAGATACCCTAGTGATTATGCCAACCGGTGGCGGTAAGAGTATGTGTTATCAGTTGCCAGCATTGATCCTCCCGGGATTAACCATTGTGGTCTCGCCGCTGATTTCGTTAATGAAAGATCAAGTTGATAGCTTGACTCAGTCAGGTGTTGCCGCCGCATATTTGAATTCCTCTTTACCCCGCGATGAAACCGTTGAGATTTTAAAACGCTTACACAAAGGCGAAATTAAACTGCTTTATGTATCACCAGAGCGTTTGCTGCGGCCTGACTTTATCGAGCGGATGCATGAGTTACAAATCTCACTGTTTGCCATTGATGAGGCTCACTGTATTAGTCAATGGGGTCATGATTTTAGACCTGAATATGCCGCCCTTGGCCAACTGAAACAGTTGTTCCCGTATGTGCCACTGATGGCGTTAACCGCGACGGCCGATCAGGCCACCCGTGAAAGTATTTGTCAGCGCCTTCAAATCAGTCCTTTTTGTTTACTCTCCAGTTTTGATCGCCCCAATATTCGCTATACCGTGGTTGAAAAACTTAATGCCGCTAACCAGCTCAAACAGTTTTTACAATTGCAAAAGGGCAGTAATGGCATCATTTATTGTAGTAGCCGTAGGCGAGTCGATGAAGTTGCCGATCGCTTAAAACTGCAAGGCTTTAGTGCAGCGGCGTATCATGCGGGGATGACCCAAGAAGAGCGTGGCGCGATTCAAGATAAGTTTTTAAAAGACAAAATCGATATTGTGGTCGCCACTGTGGCATTTGGTATGGGGATTAACAAATCCAACGTCCGCTTTGTGGTGCATTACGATATCCCCAAAAGTGTAGAGTCTTATTATCAAGAAACAGGCCGTGCCGGCCGTGATGGTTTAGATGCCGAAGCTTATATGTTGTTTGATCCTGCCGATATAGGCCGCGTTAAGCACTTGATTGAGCAATCAGAACCTGGCCCACAGCAAGACGTTGAATTACATAAAATGAATACCATGGCAGCCTTTGCTGAAGCGCAAACCTGCCGTCGACAAGTATTACTGCATTACTTTGATGAAAGTGGCTCAAAACCTTGTGGTAACTGTGATATTTGTCTCGACCCTCCTAAGCGTTATGATGGCAGCGAAGATGCCAAAAAAGTGCTGTCGTGCATTTTTAGACTCAATCAATATTTCGGTGTTAACCAAGTCATTGATGTATTGCGGGGCTCAAAAGCCGCCAACGTGATGGATCGCGGCCATAACAAGCTGTCCACTTGGGGCATTGGTAAAGATCACAGTCATGAATATTGGCTCAGTGTGATTAGGCAACTTATTCATTTAGGTTTAGCGAGCCAAGATATTACTCGCGGCTCTTCAGTAAAGCTAAATGAATCAGCACGACCAATATTACGCGGGGAAGCCAGCTTACAGCTAGCTGAACCTCGCATTCAATTAGTGACTACTAAGCGCCGCACCAGTTCATCACGTGCACCGCAGCAATATGATCGTAAATTGTTTGCCAGGCTCAAGCTACTGCGCCGTGAACTGGCTGAAAAACATGATGTGCCACCATACTTGGTGTTCAATGATGCCACCTTAGCGGAAATGGCGGCGATGGTGCCCACCAGTGCCGGTGAAATGCTGGCAGTAAATGGTGTCGGTGAGCGAAAGCTAAGTCGCTTCGGCGGTGATTTTCTTGATGAAATTAGTCAGTATTTGATTGAGAATTAACTCACTCGTCTTCAAGGCTATGTTAATTGCTTTAGCTTAACCTGCTTATCTGCAGCATTGGCGGTGACTACTTAGCCGCTAATGCTGGTTCTAGTTCCTTATAAACACTCCTACCTAATCATTTGATGGCTTTGATTGCCCTAGTCTGTTTGCATTTTAAAACAAGCATGTCATGGTTTATCTTCCTCGCTTAGCCTCGTAAAGAGCTAAGCTTCTTTGTGCTTAGATATAACTAAAGCCTTCCTTTAAACAGATTAATATTAGAAATTTCAAATCCATTTTTTTGCATATTAATAAAGTCAAAAATAAACGATAAATTACGTGTAAACAGCAGTGTACGGGCATGTGGGGATTTATTTGTGCTTAAAAGCGATGAGTAAATCAGGCTTTTAAGCTGCAGTGTTGCACAAAAGATGAATAAATTGGGGTTGACACAGCCAGCTGGTCAGGATAAAAAGTGGGTATAGATAAATTAATCGCAGAATAATTAGTTAAATAAAATGAATATTTATAGTGGTAACATTTTACTGGGTCTCCTTCTTCTCTTACGCAATATTTGCGCGGAGTCCTTTGTGTTACAAGCTAAATAAGTTTACTAGTATTCACAAACCCCGCGCTAATAGCCGCGGGGTTTTTTGTTTCTGCCTCTGATTGATTTATATAACAAACAAAAAGTCTAATGAACTAAATGAGCAAAGCACTCAAATCCATTAGCAAAGCGAACAAACTTTAACGTGAATAACCAGGTTCGATGGAGAAAAAGATGTCCGATAGAGTCATAATATTTGATACCACATTAAGAGACGGCGAGCAGGCGTTAGCAGCCAGTTTAACGGTTAAAGAAAAGCTGCAAATTGCATTGGCTCTTGAGCGTTTAGGTGTTGATGTTATGGAAGTGGGCTTTCCTGTGTCATCGCCTGGTGATTTTCAGTCAGTGCAAACCATTGCAAAAACCATTAAAAATAGCCGAGTGTGTGCCTTATCTCGTGCATTAGAAAAAGATATCGATGCCGCAGCGCAAGCATTATCTGTTGCTGATCAGTTTCGAATTCATACCTTTATTTCAACCTCAACCATTCACGTTGAAAGCAAATTAAAGCGTTCATTTGATGACGTATTAGAAATGGCAGTGAGTGCGGTTAAATATGCCCGCCGCTTTACTGACGATGTTGAGTTCTCTTGTGAAGATGCTGGGCGTACCCCCATTGATAACCTTTGCCGTATGGTAGAAGAAGCTATTAAAGCGGGTGCTAGAACCATTAATATCCCAGATACCGTGGGTTACACCGTCCCAAGTGAGTTTGGCGGCATTATTCAAACCTTATTTAACCGAGTGCCGAATATCGATCAAGCGGTGATTTCGGTGCATTGTCATGATGATTTAGGTTTATCGGTAGCGAACTCAATTACTGCTGTTGAGCATGGTGCTCGCCAGATTGAATGTACGGTTAATGGTATTGGTGAGCGCGCTGGTAATTGTTCATTAGAAGAAATAGCGATGATTTTGGCAACCCGCAAGAATTTACTCGGGCTTGAAAACAACATTAATGCCAAAGAAATTCACCGCACTTCATCCCTTGTAAGCCAGCTATGTAATATGCCGATTCAGGCTAATAAAGCGGTAGTGGGGACTAATGCATTTTCGCATTCATCGGGTATTCACCAAGATGGCATGCTAAAAGCTAAAAATACCTATGAGATCATGACGCCTGAAAGCATTGGCCTTAATCGTAATAACTTGAATATGACTTCGCGCTCAGGTCGCCACGTGATTAAGCACCGCATGGAAGAAATGGGCTATAAAGAAACCGATTATGATATGGATAGTCTTTACGATCAGTTTTTGAAATTGGCAGATAAAAAAGGCCAGGTATTTGATTATGATCTTGAAGCCTTAGTGTTTATCGAAGCGCAATCTCAAGATGATGATAAGTACTCACTGCAACATTTAATGGTGCACTCAGATTCAACTGAAGGTGTAGCCACTGCCACGGTGCGTATAGTGGTTGATGACAAAGAAATAACCGAAGCGGCAACCGGTAATGGCCCAGTCGATGCGGCATACAATGCTATTGCCCGTGCAACTGGTCGCAGCATCAATATTACTAATTACAAATTAAGCGCTAAAGGCGAAGGGCAAAACGCCTTAGGCCAAGTGGATATTACAGCTGAATACAATCAGCAAACATTCCATGGTGTCGGCTTGGCAACAGATGTTGTCGAGTCATCGGCTCAAGCGTTAGTTCATGTCATGAACTTAACCTATCGCGCCGATAAAGTGGCTGATTTTAAACAACAGATTCATAAAGAAAGGGAGTTAGGTGGAGTATGAGTTATCAAATAGCTGTATTGGCCGGAGATGGTATTGGGCCAGAAGTCATGGCTGAGGCACGTAAAGTGCTTAATGAAGTTGAAGCCCGATTTGCGCTGGACATTGAATATGCTGAGTACGATGTGGGTGGTATTGCCATTGATAACCATGGTTGCCCGCTGCCTGATGCAACCTTAAAAGGCTGTGAAGCCTCAGATGCCATTTTATTCGGCAGTGTTGGCGGGCCTAAGTGGGAAAACTTAGCCCCCAATGATCAGCCAGAGCGTGGCGCATTATTACCGCTACGTGGTCACTTTGAACTGTTTTGTAATTTACGTCCGGCAAAATTACACGCAGGGCTTGAACATATGTCACCATTGCGAAGTGATATCTCTTCACGTGGCTTTGATGTGTTATGTGTGCGTGAATTAACGGGTGGCATTTACTTTGGTAAGCCAAAAGGTCGTCAAGGCGAAGGCCTGGATGAAGAAGCCTTCGATACCATGCGCTATAGCCGTCGTGAAATAGAGCGTATTGCCCGAATTGCGTTTCAGTCTGCTCAAGGTCGCCGCAAAAAAGTCACCTCAGTAGATAAAGCTAACGTATTAGCCTGTTCAGTGTTATGGCGTGAAGTGGTTGAAGAAGTGGCTAAAGACTACCCTGATGTGGAGCTTGAACATATCTACATCGACAATGCCACCATGCAATTATTACGTCGCCCAAATGAATTTGATGTGATGCTGTGTTCGAACCTATTTGGTGACATAGTGTCAGACGAAATTGCCATGTTAACCGGCTCAATGGGGCTATTATCTTCAGCAAGCCTTAACAGCAGCGGTTTTGGTATGTATGAACCTGCTGGTGGTAGTGCACCTGATATCGCAGGTCAAGGCATTGCTAACCCTGTGGCGCAAATTCTATCTGCAGCCTTATTACTACGCCATAGCTTAAAGCTTGAAGATGCCGCGAGTGCGATAGAACGCGCAGTAGGTAAAGCCTTATCAGCTGGCTATTTAACTGGTGAGCTATTAAGTAGCGATGAGCGTCATAATGCAAAATCAACCAGTGAAATGGGTGACTATATCGCTAATGCTATTAAGGAAGGTGTCTAATGGCAGCAAAAACCTTATATGAGAAAGTATGGGGTGCCCATATTGTCGCATCACCTGACTCAGAAGCGCCGATTGTTTATGTTGACCGTCATTTGGTTCATGAAGTGACATCACCACAGGCTTTTAGTGGTTTAAAAACAGCGGGTCGTAAATTACGCGCCCCTGAAAAAACCTTTGCCACTATGGATCATAATATTTCGACCTTAAGTGCTAGCCTTGATGCCATGAGCCCAATGGCGCGTATTCAGGTGGAAACCCTAGCGCAAAATTGTAAAGAATTTGGCGTGAAGCTATATGACATCCATCATCCAAATCAAGGCATAGTCCATGTCATGGGGCCAGAGCTTGGTATTACCTTGCCCGGTACTGTGATTGTTTGTGGTGATTCACATACAGCAACCCACGGCGCTTTTGGCGCATTAGCATTTGGTATTGGCACCTCTGAAGTTGAGCATGTGTTAGCCACCCAGACGTTACGTCAGTTAAAAGCTAAAACCATGAAAATTGAAGTCCGTGGTCATGTGGCTGAGGGCATTACGGCTAAAGATATTGTATTGGCTATCATTGGCCGTTTGGGTATGGATGGCGGTACCGGTTACGTGGTTGAGTTTTGCGGCGAAGCCATTGAAGCTTTATCAATGGAAGGGCGCATGACCTTATGTAATATGGCCATTGAAATGGGCGCCAAAGCTGGCATGGTCGCACCTGATCAAACTACTTTTGATTATCTTGAAGGTCGTGAATTTGCCCCTAAAGCTGATGCTTGGACGCAAGCAGTTGCAGATTGGACCGCACTTAAAACGGATGCTGATGCAGTATTTGATGCCGAAGTGGTACTTGAAGCTGCAGAAATCGCGCCGCAGTTAACTTGGGGCACTAATCCAGGCCAAGTGGTATCTATTGATGCACAAGTGCCTAACCCTGAGTCTGAGCCCAATGCAACTGTGCGTGACAGCATGGAAAAAGCGCTTGAGTATATCGGCCTGACTTCTGGCACCAATATGGTGGATATTGCGGTTAATAAAGTCTTTATTGGCTCATGTACTAACTCCCGTATTGAGGATTTACGTGCCGCAGCCCATCATGCTAAAAACCGTAAAGTGGCCGAAGGCGTCACCGCTATTGTGGTACCGGGTTCTGGACAGGTGAAACTGCAAGCAGAAGCGGAAGGTTTAGATAAAATATTCCTAGAGGCAGGGTTTGAATGGCGCTTGCCTGGTTGCTCAATGTGCCTGGCAATGAACGATGACCGTTTAGAGGCTGGCGATCGCTGTGCATCTACTAGTAATCGTAACTTTGAAGGTCGCCAAGGGCGTGGCAGTCGAACTCACTTAGTGAGCCCTGCTATGGCTGCAGCTGCAGCGATTGCCGGTCACTTTGTTGATATTCGTAAGCCTTATTAATTGCCAACCCACTAGGAGAAACAGATGCAAGCTTTTACAGCACATACGGGTTTAGCGGTTGCAATAGATAGCGCAAATATTGATACCGACCAAATTATCCCGAAGCAATTTTTATCAAAAGTCACTCGTGATGGTTTTGGGGTGCACTTATTTCATGATTGGCGTTATTTAGATGACGCGGGCGAGCAGCCTAACCCGACTTTTTCACTTAACTTACCGCGTTATAAAGGCGCGTCTATATTGCTAGCACAAGAAAACTTTGGCTGTGGATCAAGTCGAGAACATGCACCGTGGGCATTAGCTGACTTTGGGCTACGGGTGATTATCGCGCCAAGTTTTGCAGATATTTTTTACGGTAACTCCATTAACAATGGCTTATTACCTGTGAAGTTAACCGCAGCGGAAGTGAGCCAATTAATGGCTGAAGTTGATGCTCAAGAAGGAGCTGAAATCAGTGTTGATTTGCAAGCTCTTACTGTAACGTCACCACAAGGCAGTACATTTAGCTTTTCATTGGCAGAGTCAGCAAGGCACAAGCTGCTTAATGGTTTAGATGCCATCGGCTTAACGCTGGAATTTGCTGCGGCAATTAGCGACTATGAAGCCAATATTCCTGCTTGGCGTGGCTGATGTAAGAGTGACGAGTCAATTGTAAGTTCAACATTGGCGATTAACATTTAAGCTTACACTTGTACCAACGTGGTATTAAATAAAGCCTTCTAGCTAACCCTAGAAGGCTTTTTTATGTGTCTCAACAATAATTTACTATATATCACATTGTATTTATTGGTTTATTTATTCATAAGATTTGGCGGTTTATATCGGTAGTTAAAAAAACTATAAAATTCAGCGCAGGTTTGTGAGTTGTATATTCTTTAGTAAGTTGTTGAATATCAATATTAAAAATATTTTGGTTAACTATTTTTAATATGCTTCAGCGAATCAATTAGTGTAATTGACGCTTTTTTCTCGCTTGGTGTGTGATCCTTGTCACTTAAAAATATTGCAAACACCGAAAAGGTAGTTATTTCTTCTGTTTTTAGGCATTTAGTTGTAAATATATTCTGCATCAGTACACTTGCCCCGATTTCAAATTGAGCTATTGCTCTAATGATGTAAGAGATTAAGCAAATAATAAATTTGCATACCCGGGGACAAATGATGAAAAAGAAATTATTAACCGTGGCAGTAAGCGCCATGCTGTTAGGGGCAACGACTCAAGTAAGTGCAGCAGGCTTTCAATTAGCTGAATATTCTTCTACAGGTTTAGGCCGTGCTTTTGCTGGTGAAGCTGCGATGGCGGATAATGCTGGCGCCCAAACTAAAAACCCTGCCATGTTGACTTACCTTGAAGGTCGCCAATTGTCTGCAGGTGCTATTTATATTATGCCTAATGTTGATGTGCTGGGTGAAACCAGTATTTCATCGCCTTTATTAGGGGCTGATCCAATTGTTATCCCAAGCAACGCCATCGATTTTGCCGGTGATGCGCTTATCCCAAATTTTTATTACTCGAATCAGTTAAACGATAACTGGACTTGGGGCCTGGCTTTTCATTCAAATTACGGCTTAGCGACAGAATTGGATGCAACTCATTCAGCAGCGATATTTGGTGATGATACTGCAATCACCACCGTAGAATTTAACCCAAACATTGGCTATAAAATCAATGATGCGGTTAGCATTGGTGCGGGTCTGCGTATTGTTTACGGTGAAGGTAATGTTGGCGCATCAATGCCAGGTTGGATTGATGGTATTAAAGCTCAGTTGCCTGATTTAGCACCTATGCTTCCGGCTGCTGGCACAAGTCTTAAATACATGGAAGGTGATGATATCGCCATCGGTTGGAAAATTGGTTCTAGCTGGCAGATTAATGACAAGCACCGTTTAGGTTTTGCTTATCACAGTGGGGTAGAGCTAGAACTGGACGGCCATGCGTCTGGGCTACTTTATGACGGTGGTCAAAATGTTAGTATTGAAGGTTACTTACCGATTGAGATCCCTGCTTTTGCAGAGCTTGCATCTCATCACCAATTAACTGAAAACTGGGCCATGCACGCCAGCGTTAACTGGACTCAGTGGAGTGTTTTTGATGAGTTGGTAGCATACTTCCCTGGCGAAACTAAGCCAATTGACTCAACAACGGGTTTACCATTGGAGTCTGATTTAGTTAAAGAAGAAAACTTCAAAGATAACTGGCGCTTTGCACTAGGTACCACTTACCAGCTCAATGACAAGTGGTTAGTTCGTGGCGGTATGGCACTAGATCAAGGTGCTGCGCAAGACGAATACCGTTCCACAACAATCCCAGATTCAGATCGTTTATGGTTTAGTGCCGGTGCGGGTTATCAAGCCAGTAAAAACCTTACGGTTGATTTTGCCATCACTTACATCAAAGGCATTGGTGATGCACCAATTGATGAGACTCAAGACTTATTAGGTTTAGCGTCTGTGAACTACAGCGGTGATGTTGAAGCCGATGTGTGGTTAGCAGGTGTGCAGTTTAGCTACAAAATGTAGTCGACAGTATTATTAATACATTTAAAGCCTCGCAATTGCGGGGCTTTTTGTTATTTGAAAATCATAAGACTAATATCGATACGCCAGCTATATTTGACAAGCCAAAGTATGAAGTAAAGCCATCGTCATATGCTAAGTTATTAGGTGCTTACTGGCTTTACCCCAAAGTGACATAGCATGTCTAGGTAGAATAAACCCTTATAACTGTGATGACAGCACAAGCATTGCAATGTAAAGCATGATAAATCACATAAATAAACGGGTAGTTGATTCACTACTTTCAGTTTATGTGAACAAACTAAAATAAATAATATGAGATAGTGATATGCAAGCTAAGAAATACATTATTGCATTAGATCAAGGCACAACCAGCTCTCGTGCCATTGTATTTGACCATAAAGCCAACATGGTTGCGGTAGCGCAGCGTGAGTTTACCCAGATTTATCCTCAGGCCGGTTGGGTCGAGCATGATCCAATGGAGATTTGGTCATCTCAAAGTTCATCATTGATTGAAGTGCTATCTCGAGCAGGTATTAGCGGTGATGATGTTGCCGCTATGGGCATCACCAACCAACGTGAAACCACCGTAGTGTGGGATAAAAAAACCGGCAAGCCGATTTATAACGCCATTGTGTGGCAGTGTCGTCGCAGCCAAAGTATATGCCAGCAACTCAAAGCCGATGGTTATGAAGCTTATATTAAATCCGCCACAGGCTTGGTGCTCGACCCGTACTTTTCCGCCTCAAAAATCAAGTGGATTCTAGATAATGTTGAAGGTGCAAGAGAAAAGGCCGAGGCCGGTGAGTTGTTATTTGGCACCATAGATACCTGGCTGGTGTGGAAGCTCACAAAAGGCAAAGTACATGTTACTGAACCCACCAACGCCTCACGGACCATGTTGTTTAACATCCATCAGCAGCAGTGGGATGACAAGTTATTAACGGCCTTTGGTATTCCGGCTTCGATGTTACCTGAAGTGAAACCCTCTTGTGCGGTCTACGGTTCAACCAGCATTGTCGGTGGCGATATTACCGTGGCGGGTATGGCAGGCGATCAGCAATCGGCATTATTTGGTCAATTATGTTTTGAACCTGGAATGGCCAAAAATACCTATGGCACAGGCTGTTTTTTACTGATGAACACCGGTGATAAGGCAGTGGTTTCGGATCATGGCCTATTAACCACCATTGCTATAGGCGCTGATTTAAAGGTTAACTATGCCCTTGAAGGGGCAGTATTTATGGGCGGCGCGGTGATCCAATGGCTGCGGGACGAAATGGGCTTGATCCAAGATGCTCATGACACTGAATACTTTGCCAATAAAGTGGACGACACCAATGGGGTATATTTAGTACCAGCCTTTGTCGGCTTGGGCGCTCCGTATTGGGAAGCGGATGCCAGAGGCGCGATTGTCGGACTTAGCCGCGGGGTTAATCGTAGCCATATTATTCGCGCAGCGTTAGAAGCCATTGCATATCAAAGCAAGGATTTACTCGAGGCAATGATACAAGACTCAGGGGTCGAACTTAAACAAATCCGCGTTGATGGTGGCGCAGTGGCGAATGAGTTTTTAATGCAGTTCCAAGCCGACATCAGCAATGTTGATGTGATCCGTCCGCAAGTGACTGAAACCACAGCCATGGGAGCAGCCTTTTTAGCAGGTCTTGCGGTTAACTTTTGGCAGTCTACAGAAGAGTTACAAAACATTGCCGTGGCTGATAAGCATTTTTCACCAGCAATGGATGATAGCTGTCGTCAGGATTTGTATCGCGGATGGAAAAAGGCGGTGAGGAAAACCATCGGCTAAAGGGCATTTTTAAATCACTGGTAAACGACTAAATTTCAATATCAATATGCTTGAAGTTTGTATCGTCGTTAGTGGCCGGATTTGCATCATCGGTGTTGTTGGTTTGAGCAAGCTGTTTTCTGGTTAATGGCGCTGGTGGCAATTGTGTTTGCGGCGCTTCATGGCTATTAGCACTGATAACAGCTGAGTCAGTGACTTTTTTCACCTCTTTTTTAGGCGTGGTAACCTGCCTTGGCGGTCTGGCAGTCACAGCATAGAGAATATCTAGGTTCATTATTACCTCCTTCAAGGCTGTATTCAGTATATCTTGTTATCGGCCGCTTTGATTGTAAATTGAGCGGCTAATGGTTTGAATATATGACGCCAGCAGTCATCCTTGTTTGAGGATGTTTTAGCGTAAAGGCAATATTAAAAGTTTGGAATTTGCTTAGGTTTAAAAGCGCAAGGCAGCAATAAAATTTGTTGAACTGGTTTTTCTCACATCGTGAGTGAATATTTATTATACAAGATATAACTTTGATACAGTGGGCATTGTCATTTTAAGATGATAATGGTCAATTTTTAGCACATTTTAGTCACATTTTACTCGATAGAGTCGTTGTTATGTGTATGGTTTCGTTCATTTAGCCCCATAAAATCCACTTTCCTCCACCTAGAACAAATTAAATCAAATTTGCTGCGAACCCGCTTCAGAACTGGATTTAATTAATCTTCTCATCCCTTGACAATACTTGTGTTGTGTCCCTAAACTTAAGGGTTGTGGGGAATTGTGGATTTTTGTGGGAATTTTAATAACAAATCATAGGGATTAATGATCGTGTTTCGGGGCGCCAGTGCGATAAATATGGATGCAAAAGGACGGATCGCAATACCAATGCGATACCGAGAATCCTTGCGTGTTGAGCACAGTGGCATTGTCGTCATCACCGTTGATATCCAATCAGCTTGTTTATTGATTTATCCAATCCATGAATGGGAACTGATAGAAGCAAAACTAATGCAGCTGTCAGACACCAATCACATTGAACGATCCATGAAACGAAGATTATTAGGCCACGCTCATGAATGTGAGTTAGATGGTAATGGTCGTGCGCTCGTTCCCCCCGCATTAAGACAGTTTGCCAGCCTGCAAAAGAAAACCATGCTGGTGGGTTTGCTGAATAAGTTTGAGTTGTGGGATGAAGCCGCTTGGCAGTTGCAGATGGACGAAAGTCATCAGCTAATTCAAGCAGAAGATCTCACTAGCCATGAAAGATTAGCTAATTTTTCATTATAAATAATTAATTAAGAAGAGTCTGATGAGCCAAGAATTTGCCCATTTATCTGTACTGCTACAAGAAACCGTTGATGGTTTAAATATCCAAGCGGATGGCATCTATATTGATGGCACCTTTGGTCGTGGTGGTCATTCAAGGCATGTGCTGAGTCAGCTCGGTGAAAACGGCCGCTTGATTGCCATCGATAGAGATCCGCAAGCCATTGAAGCGGCTAAACAGTTCGCCGATGATCCCCGCTTTCAAATTGTGCATGGTGGCTTTGGCCAGTTGGCCGAATACGTTACTGAGTTAGGTTTGAAAGGCAAAATCAATGGCGTGTTATTGGATTTAGGCGTGTCTTCACCGCAATTAGATGATGCTGAGCGTGGTTTTAGTTTTTTACGTGATGGTCCATTGGATATGCGTATGGATAACAGCCAGGGTCAAACGGCCGCTCAGTGGTTAGCGAGAGCTGAAATTGAAGATATGGCTTGGGTATTTAAAACCTATGGCGAAGAGAAAAACTCGCGTCACATCGCTCGCTGTATTGCTGCTGATCGAGATGAAAAACCCTTTTTAAGAACCAAAGATTTAGCTGACCTTATTGCCCGAATTACTAAAAATAAAGAGCGTAATAAGCATCCTGCAACGCGGGTGTTCCAGGCGATTAGAATTTATATCAATAGTGAATTAGAGCAAATTGATCAAGCCCTTGAAGGTGCTGTGTCGGTACTGGCCCCAGAAGGGCGTTTATCGGTGATCAGTTTCCATTCATTAGAAGATCGTATGGTGAAGCGCTTTATTCGTCGCCATAGCCAAGGTGAAAGCGTACCTCATGGCTTGCCCATCACTGAAGCTGAAATTAATAAATCTAAAAAGTTAAAAGCCATTGGTAAGGCGATGAAGCCTTCTGATGTCGAAATTGAACAAAACCCACGAGCAAGAAGCTCGGTGTTGCGCGTTGCGCAGCGACTTGATTATTAATTACTGAGGTTATATTGGCACCGTCATCAATCAATTTATCCCGCATTGTGTTAGCCGATATTTGGCAGCACAAGTGGATATTATTGCTGACGCTAATTGTAGTCGGCAATGCGATGAGTGTGGTGTATACCAGCTATGCGACCCGAAAACAGACCTCGCAATTAGATCAGCTATTACAAGAACGTGATCGTTTAGATATTGAATGGCGCAACTTGTTGCTGGAAGAGCAATCTAAGTCAGAACACAGTCGAGTGACAAGGATCGCCACTAAAGATTTAAAAATGGTGCGACCACTACCTAAAGAAGAAGTGGTTATAAGGCTGCAATGAGAAAGGAATAATGAGCAGACAAGCTAAACGTAAATTAAACCCTGAACTGATCCCATGGCGACTATTCGTTGTGGTGGGTTTTGTGCTGCTGCTGTTTACTGCGTTAATTGCCCGTGCCGCCTATATTCAAATTATTGAGCCTGAAAAACTACGTCACGAAAGTGACATGCGCACCTTACGCACCACCAGTAATCAAGTACAGCGCGGCCTAATCACCGACAGAAATGGTGAAATGCTGGCAGTGAGTGTGCCAGTACGAGCTGTGTGGGCTGATCCTAAAATATCCCACGATAAAGATGCATTTAAAGATATGCGCCGCTGGAAAGCGCTGGCAGATATTTTACATGAGCCAGTTGATGAGATTGTGAGTAAGGTGCAGCGCGACCCTAAAAGGCGCTTTATTTACCTTAAGCGTCAAGTGACCCCTGCGGTAGCGGAATACATCAAGCAACTGAAAATTGCTGGCATCTATTTAAAGTCTGAATCACGCCGCTATTATCCCGCAGGTGAAACTGCCGCCCAGCTAGTGGGTTTAACTAATATTGATGATGTAGGCATTGAAGGCATCGAAAGTGCTTACGATAGCTGGCTTACTGGTACCCCTTCAAAACAAAAAGTCCGTAAATCCCGCGATGGTAAAGTAGTACAGCGTTTAGATATGGTGGAAGAAGGCGAGAGCTCAAATGATTTAGTCTTGAGTATCGATCAACGCATTCAGCAGCTAGCTTATCGCGAATTAAAACGCGCCACAGAAATAAACCAAGCCACTTCAGGCTCAGTGGTGGTACTTGATGTACACACCGGCGAAGTACTGGCGATGGTGAATACACCGTCATATAACCCCAATTCTCGAGAAAACTTACAATCTCACCGCATGCGCAACCGCGCCTTAACCGATACTTTTGAGCCGGGCTCCACTGTAAAACCTTTTGTGGTCGCAGCTGCGCTGCAAGCGGGCACTGTTGAACGTGATGATATGATTAACACCTCACCAGGCTGGATGCGTGTTGGTGGCCGTCAAGTGCGTGATACGGTTAATTACGGCAATATGACCTTAGATAAAATCTTGGTTAAGTCTAGTAACGTGGGGATCAGTAAAGTCTCTTTATCGATGCCGGTGCAAGAATTATTGGGGACTTACCAGTCAATGGGCTTGGGTAATTATTCAGGAATTAACTTAGCAGGTGAAAGCGCCGGCCTTATCCATGATCGTCGTCGTTGGTCTGACTTTGAACGCGCGACCTTATCTTATGGCTATGGTTTAACGGCCACCCCACTGCAATTAGCCAGAATGTATGCCACTTTAGGTAGCGGCGGTGTCTTGTATCCAGTATCAATTTTAAAGCTAAAACAAGCACCTAAAGGTGAACAAGTTATTTCACAGCAAGTCGCCCAAGATGTCATGGAAATGATGCTAGGGGTAACTGAACGTGGCGGCACCGCCACCAAAGCCCATATTGATGGTTATCCTATTGCGGGTAAAACGGGTACTAGTCGTAAGTCTGTCGCCGGTGGTTACGGTGATGATTATGTCGCACTGTTTGCCGGGGTTGCGCCAGTGCATAATCCCCGTTTAGCTATTTCTATTGTGGTTAATGAACCCAAAGGCGACCGTTATCACGGTGGCGATGTGGCAGGCCCCGTATTTGCAAAAATTATGTCTGGTGCGTTACAGATGCTGAATGTAGAACCATTAAATGAACAAGAAAAAGTTAAATTGGCCGCCATTGCTAAGAGGGCTGAATAATGCTGCTTAGTGATTTATTAGCACCCTGGTTTCATTATGCTGGCGTTGAGTCAGTGGATACGCTGAGCCTTGATAGCCGCCAAGTATCCCAAGGTGGTTTATTTGTCGCCTTGCCAGGCCACAAGGTTGATGGCCGTAAATTTATCAGTAAAGCCATTGAAAGTGGTGCAGTGGGGGCGTTAATTCATACCGATAACCCTGATGAACATGGTCAAGTTGAATACCAAGATAATGGCGCGGTGCTGATATCGTTTTTTCAATTAACTCGGCAGCTTTCGGCTGTTGCAGCGCAGTTGTATCCGGTTAATCATTCACCAATGGCGATTATTGGGGTTACGGGAACTAATGGTAAAACTTCTGTTAGCCAGCTTATTGCGCAATTGGTATCACTTAAACAGCAAAAAGCTGCAGTCATGGGTACATTGGGCAATGGTGTTTGGGGTCAATTAATCGATAGTGGCAATACCACTGCTGATGCCATTACTTTGATCCGTCAATTACACCAATTTCAAGCCGAACGGGTCAATGTGTGCGCCATTGAAGTCTCCAGTCATGGCTTAGTGCAAGGCCGAGTGGAAGCCGTGCCTTTTGATACTGCTATTTTTACTAATTTAAGTCGTGATCACCTTGATTACCATGGTGATATGGATGCTTATGGCGCAGCTAAAAAGCGTCTGTTCACCTTTTCCTGCGTCAAAAATGGTTTGATTAATCTTGATGATGGTGTTGGTCAGCAATGGTTCGATGAGCTAACAACAGATTCCATCTATGGCTTTAGCATTAGCGCCAATAAAACGGCGCAATTTTATACTGACAATATGCAGTTCAATGATGCTGGTGTGCAGTGTGATTTTGTTTACCCACACCTGGATAATCACAGCGGCCAAAAAACGACTTTAGCACTACGCGGACGCATTGTTTCGCCTTTATTGGGTGACTTTAACTTAGCAAACCTTGTGGCAGCCCTAAGTGGCTTGTATTTGCAAGGTTATGACATGCAAGAGTTACTTGAATTAGTGCCACTATTAACGCCCGTTGCTGGTCGCATGGAGCGCTTTAATCAGCCAAAGGGGCCCACCTTGGTAGTTGATTATGCCCATACTCCGGATGCTATCGAACAAGCGTTAAAAGCGCTGCGGATTCATTGTAAAGGCAAGCTTTGGTGTGTCTTTGGTTGTGGCGGTGATAGAGATAAAGGCAAGCGGCCTTTAATGGCCCAAGCGGCCGAGCAGTTTGCTGATACTGTGATGGTCACCAGTGACAATGCTCGTAGTGAAAATCCTGCGGCCATTATTGAGGATGTATTAGCGGGTTTGGCATTTCCTGAGCGTGCACTAACACAAGTTGATCGCATTAAAGCAATTAACACCGTGGCTTCACTGGCTCAAACAGGCGATATTGTGTTGCTTGCAGGTAAAGGCCATGAAACCTATCAAGAGGCCAATGGCATCAGAACTGAATATGATGAAAGAGCACTGGCTATCGAACTCACTCAGCCAACGTCTAACATGGCATTAAAGGAGCGCTTATGATTGCCCTGATGCTTTCACAGCTGGCGCAAACCCTTAATGGCAAGCTCGTGGGCGATGACATTTGTATTGATGATGTCAGCAGTGATAGCCGAGCGATGCAAGCCAATACCTTATTTGTGGCGTTAAAAGGCTTACGTTTTGATGGCCATAGCTTTGCAAAAACCGCCATTGATAATGGCGCTAAAGCCTTATTGGTTGAACGTCAGCTTGAGCTTGATATTCCGCAAATTATAGTGGCAAATAGCCAAATAGCCATGGGCGAAATCGGCGCGTTAGTGCGCGCTAAGGTAACCCCTAAAGCCATCGCTTTGACGGGCTCAAATGGCAAAACTACAGTAAAAGAAATGGTGGCAGCTATTTTAAGCCAGCATCATAGCGTGCTTTATACCGCCGGTAATTTTAATAATGAAATCGGGGTACCGTTAACCTTATTGCGATTAACCCAAGAGCATGAATATGGCGTTTTTGAACTGGGCGCCAATCATCAAGGCGAGATTAACTATACTTCATCTTTGGTGATGCCTCAGGTGGCGCTGGTAAATAATATCGGCCATGCACACCTAGAAGGTTTTGGTTCAATTGAAGGCGTGGCTCACGCCAAGTCGGAAATCTTTAACCACCTCAGCGCAGATGGCACCGCCATTATCAATGCCGATGATGACTTTGCTGAGTTTATGGCGCAAAAATCAGCCGCATTTAAGCAGCTGCGTTTTTCTAAAGTAGCCACCACAGATGCAGATATTAAAGCATTAGCGCTTAAAGCTGATGCAAGTGGTTGTTATGCCTTTAATTTAGAAGTTTCTGGCCAGTCCCATTTTGTGCAGCTTCCTTTAGCAGGAGAGCATCAGGTCAGTAATGCTTTAGCTGCCAGCGCCATTTGTACTGCATTAGGCGTCGCCCTCAAAGATATTATTAACGGGCTTTCAAGCCTAACGCCAGTAAAAGGGCGAATGGTGCCGCACAAGCTGGGGCGTATTTTACTGGTTGATGATAGTTACAATGCCAACCCAACATCAGTGGACGCTGCGATTAACTGGTTAAAACAAACTCGAGGTTTTCGATGTTTAGTGCTGGGAGATTTGGGTGAATTGGGCGACAATAGCGCCCTTTTGCATGCCGAGGTCGGCCAACAAGCCAAATCAGCGGGTATTGATGCCTTGTTTTGTTGCGGACAGCTAAGCGCTGAAACCAGCAAAGCCTTTGGTTCTGAACACTTTAGTGATTCAAAATCCGTCGCGCAGGCAATGATTAAAAAAGTAAATCAGTTATCGGGTGAGGTAACTATTTTAGTTAAAGGTTCACGAAGCGCAGCAATGGAAACTGTAGTCGAAGTGTTGTTGGATGCCAATGGGCGTGGGGAGTTTGTGTAGATGCTGGCTTATTTAGCTGAGTATTTAACCCAATTTTATAGCGGGTTTAATGTTTTTTCATATGTAACGTTTAGAGCGATCTTAGGTTTGATGACAGGGCTTATTTTTAGCTTGTGGTTTGGTCCTAAATTGATCGAACGTTTGCAGTTATTACAAATTGGCCAAGTGGTCAGAAATGACGGCCCAGAGTCACATTTTAGTAAGCGTGGCACCCCTACAATGGGTGGTTTGCTGATCTTGGCAGGCATATTTGTCAGTGTTTTATTATGGGGTGATTTATCAAATCGATATGTCATCGTCATGCTATTTGTATTAGGTACTTTTGGCGCGATTGGTTTCTTAGATGATTATTTGAAAGTGGTAAAAAAAGACTCTAAAGGTCTGATTGCTCGCTGGAAATATGCATCGCAATCCATAGCGGCATTAGCGGTAGCCATCTATTTATATAGCTCGGCAACGCTGCCGGGTGAAACCCAGCTAGTGGTGCCATTTTTAAAAGATGTGATGCCGCAACTTGGACTGCTTTATATTGTTCTTGCGTACTTCACCATAGTGGGTGCCAGTAACGCGGTTAACTTAACCGATGGTCTTGATGGTTTAGCTATCATGCCAACTGTTATGGTAGCAGCTGCATTTGCATTGATTGCCTATTTATCAGGTCATGCACAGTTTGCGAGTTATTTACATATTCCACACTTGCCGGATGCTGGTGAACTAGTGATTGTATGTACCGCGATAGTCGGGGCTGGTTTAGGGTTTTTATGGTTTAACACCTACCCAGCGCAAGTGTTTATGGGTGATGTAGGCTCATTAGCATTAGGTGCAGGATTGGGCGCCATTGCAGTGTTAGTCCGCCAAGAAGTGTTATTGGTGATTATGGGCGGCGTTTTTGTGATGGAAACGGTGTCGGTGATTTTACAGGTGGGTTCATATAAATTGCGCGGTCAGCGGATTTTTAGAATGGCACCTATTCACCACCATTACGAATTAAAAGGTTGGCCGGAGCCAAGAGTGATTGTGCGCTTTTGGATTATTTCACTATTCCTAGTCATGCTAGGGCTGGCAACGCTTAAGTTAAGGTAGTTAGCAATGCAAACATGCTATTCACACATCGTATTGGGATTAGGCGCAACAGGTATTTCTGTTGTGCGCTACTTAATGTCCCAAGGTATTACCCCACTGGTGATGGATAGCCGCAGAACGCCGCCTGGAAGCGATACTCTGGCAGCAGAGTTCCCTGAGGTTGAACTAATTACTGGTGGCTTTATGTGCCGCTCTTTAGTGCAGGCGCAGCAAATTATTGTCAGTCCAGGCATCGCTATTGATACGCCGGAAATTCGCGCGGCGATGGACATGGGTATTGAAGTGATTGGCGATGTGGAGCTGTTTGCCCGTGCGGTTGCTGAAAAGTCACCTTGCGTGGTAGCGATTACTGGCTCAAACGGTAAAACCACTGTGACTACCTTGGTTTACGACATATTAAAAGCAGCCGGTAAAAAGGTCGCTGTTGGCGGCAATATTGGTATTCCTGTATTAGATTTACTGGCAACCGATGCGGATATTTTTGTATTGGAGCTATCTAGCTTTCAGCTGGAAACCACTTTTAGCTTAAATTGTGTGGCGGCAACCTGCCTTAATATTAGTGAAGATCATATGGATAGATATCATGATCTGCATGCTTATAGAGAAGCTAAGTTACGCTTATATCCACAAAGCCGCTTTGTGATGTTTAACCGTGATGACCCACTGACATTTCCTGATGAGCCAACAAACCAAAATACCTTTGGTTTAGGTGTACCTGAAGGCGATGCTTGGGGGATTGCTGATGGCAAGATTTTCCACGGTGAAAGTGAAATCATGAATCTGCATGAGGTCAGTTTAATCGGCAGTCATAATCACGCCAATTTACTTGCTGCTATGGCACTAACCGATGCTTGCGGTATTGATAAAAAGTTTATGACCGAGGTTGCCAGCAACTTTAAAGGTCTTGAACATCGTTGTGAAATGGCGGGTATTAAGCAAGGCGTTACCTATATAAATGACTCTAAGGCGACTAATGTTGGTGCAACTGTAGCGGCATTAAATGGCTTAAGTGATCATTTAGGTGACTTAGTACTGATTGCTGGCGGAGACGGTAAAGGCTCAGACTTTAAAGAGCTGAGGGAGTCGCTCAATAACGTCACTCAATTAATTACCTTTGGTAAAGATGGTGCAAAAATCGCAGCTTTAAAGGCTGATAGTATTCAGGTCAGCGATCTTGCTGCAGCGGTCAATAAAGCCGTAGAAATAACGTTCTCAGGCGATATCGTATTGTTGTCACCAGCTTGTGCGAGTACTGATATGTACAAAAACTTTATGGAACGCGGCAATGACTTTAAGCAATTAGTGGAGCAAATTGCCGATGGCGAAGGCTGAGCAGCAACTTAGCTTATTCCAACAAGTCCTCAAGCGGCCGTGGCCTAATATCTTGTCTGAGAGTGGGCCTAGTGAGCAGCTATATGACCGCAGTTTATTGGTTGCGGTAATGGGCTTGATTGCATTTGGTTTTGTGATGGTGATGTCTGCCTCAATGCCAGAAGCGCAAAAACTGACAGATAACCCATTTCATTTTATTTATCGTCATGTGGCGTATTTAATGGGTTGTGGCGTGATTGCTTACGCTGTGCTCAATATAGAAATGAAAACCTGGGAACGCTATAGCGCGTATTTGGTGCTGGCTGTGTTACTGATGCTGGTTGCAGTCTTGATTGTCGGAACCACAGTTAATGGCGCGACGCGCTGGTTAAGTGTTGGACCGGTGCGAATTCAAGTGGCTGAAATCGCAAAGTTTGTGTTTATTGTTTACATGGCGGGATATTTAGTCCGTCGTCATGGTGAATTAAGGGAGAACAGTAGGGGTTTTATTAAGCCTATTATCGTATTTACCTTATTCGCAGTATTGATTTTAGCGCAACCAGATTTAGGTACCGTAGTGGTATTGTTCGTCTGCACTGTAAGTCTGTTATTTCTTGCTGGTGCACGGATTTTAGACTTTTTAGTGTTGATGTTTTTTGGTATTGGCTCGTTTATCTTTTTGGTGATTTTTGAGCCTTACCGGATGCGGCGGGTAACCTCATTTATGGACCCGTGGGAAGACCCATTTGGTAGCGGATATCAGTTGACTCAGTCATTAATGGCTTATGGCCGTGGTGACTTATTCGGTCAAGGTTTAGGTAATAGTATTCAAAAATTATCTTACCTGCCTGAAGCGCATACCGACTTTATCTTTGCCGTGATTGGTGAAGAGTTAGGCTTCGTAGGTATTGTTTGTGTATTAACAGTATTGTTTTTTGTGGCATTTAGAGCCATTCGATTGGGCAATTTATGTTTGAGTATTCAACGCCCGTTTGAAAGTTATTTAGCCTACGGTATTGGTATTTGGATTTGTTTCCAAACAGTGGTTAACGTTGGCGCCAGTATCGGTATGTTACCGACTAAAGGCTTGACGTTACCTTTTATTAGTTATGGTGGCAGTAGTTTGTGGGTGATGACAGCCGCAGCGATGTTATTGATCCGCATCGACCATGAACGGCGAATAAGTTTGATTCAAGCGGTGCAAGGGAGAGTAAAAAAATGAGCCCTAATATGACCAACGCACCGAAATTATTGGTAATGGCGGGCGGTACAGGTGGACATGTGTTCCCTGCATTAGCGGTAGCTAAAGCGTTAGCAGATAAAGGTTGGCAAGTTCGTTGGTTAGGGACGGCCGACAGAATGGAGGCAAGGTTAGTGCCTCAGCATGGGTTTGATATTGAGTTTATCGATATTAAAGGGGTGCGAGGCAATGGCATTATTCGAAAATTAGCCGCGCCTTTTAAAATTTTACGTTCAATCATTCAGGCAAAAGCCTTTATTAATGAATATAAGCCCGATGTTATTTTAGGCATGGGTGGCTTTGCCAGTGGCCCTGGCGGGGTTGCGGCTAAATTATCAGGCATTCCACTGGTGCTGCATGAGCAAAATGCCATCCCAGGAATGACCAACAAGTTGTTATCTAAGATTGCCAGCAAAGTATTGTGTGCATTTCCCAATACATTTTTGCCCGCAGTTAAAGCGGAGGTGGTCGGTAACCCTATTCGTCAAGAGTTACTTGAGTTAGGACAAAGCGCCAAATTTGCTGAAGATGAAGCCTTAAAAGTATTAGTGGTGGGCGGCAGTTTAGGCGCCAAAATTTTTAACGATGTTATGCCAGCTGTTGTGGCGCATATTAGCCTGCATCATTCGGTGACCGTTTGGCATCAGGTGGGCAAAGGCAATGAAGCGAAAGTAAAAGCGCTTTATCAAGATAAAGGTCAAGCTGCTAGCGTCAATGTAGCTGAGTTTATTGATGATATGGAAGCGGCTTATCGCTGGGCAGATGTGGTTGTTTGCCGTTCTGGTGCATTAACCGTATCAGAGCTGGCAGCCGTAGGACGCGGCAGTATCTTGGTGCCTTATCCACATGCTGTGGATGATCACCAAACTAAAAATGCTTCAGTATTAGTTGAAGCGGGAGCGGCATTTTTATTACCGCAAACCATATTAAATGCAGATAATTTAGCTGAGAAGTTAACCCTCTTTGCTGAAAACCGACAAGTTGTTTCACAGATGGCACATCAAGCCAGAAGTGTTGCTGTATTAGATGCAACCCAACGAGTCGCGAGTATTTGTGCTGAATTAGCACGAAAGGATTGACATGACCAAGACAGAAAAGTACGCCCAATTACGCACCATGATCCCAGAAATGCGACGGATTAAGAAAATCCATTTCGTCGGTATTGGCGGTGCTGGTATGGGTGGAATTGCAGAAGTATTAGTGAATGAAGGCTACCACATCAGTGGATCTGACATCGCTGAAAACACAGTGACACAAAGGTTAGCCAGTTTAGGCGCTAAGATTATTATTGGCCATCAGGCGCAAAGCGTGGTTGATGTGGATGTGGTGGTCGTGTCAACGGCTATTAACAACGAGAACCCAGAAATCATTGAAGCGAAGCAGCGCCGCATTCCTATAGTGCGCCGTGCTGAAATGCTTGCTGAGTTAATGCGTTATCGCCATGGTGTAGCCATTGCAGGCACGCACGGTAAAACCACTACAACTAGCTTAATTGCCAGTGTTTATGGCCAAGCTGAGCGCGATCCGACATTTGTGATTGGCGGCTTATTAAATAGTGCTGGTACTAATGCGCGTTTAGGCACTAGTCGTTATTTGATTGCAGAAGCCGATGAAAGTGATGCCAGCTTTCTGCATTTGCAGCCAATGGTGAGTGTGGTTACCAATATTGAAGCTGATCATATGGATACCTATGGCGGCGATTTTGAAAAATTGAAAACAACCTTTGTCGACTTTTTACATAACCTGCCTTTTTATGGTGTTGCGGTGATGTGTATTGATGATGAAGTGATCCAAGAGATTATGCCAAGAGTTGGCCGTCAGGTTGTGACTTACGGTTTCAGTGAGCAAGCAGATGTACAGGCGCTTAACTTCAAGCAAGTTGGTCATCAAAGCCAATTTAGCGTGCGCCGTAAAAACCGTGATGATTTAGATATCGTGTTAAATCTACCTGGCGAACACAATGTACTTAATGCGCTTGCTGCTATTGCAGTGGCATCAGAAGATGAAATAGATGATGAAGCGATTGTAACAGCCCTTGCTGACTTTGAAGGCATTGGGAGACGTTTTCAGCATCTTGGCGAGTTTGATACCGCTAATGGCAAGGTGATGCTAGTTGATGATTACGGTCATCACCCAAGTGAAGTATTGGCAACGATTAAAGCCGCTAGAGCAGGTTGGCCAGATAAGCGTTTAGTGATGGCCTATCAGCCTCATCGTTACAGCCGTACTCGCGACTTATATGATGACTTTATCGAGGTGCTGTCACAGGTAGATGGACTGCTATTACTGGATGTCTATGCCGCTGGCGAAAGTGTCATTCCTGGTGCAGATGGACGCGCTTTATGTCGCTCTATCCGTTTAAGAGGTCAAGTGGAACCGATATTTGTGGCTTCACCTGAGCTATTAACCGATGTATTGCCTGACGTATTGCAAGAGGGTGATTTATTGCTAACCCAAGGTGCAGGTAATATCGGCGCTTTGTCCAAATTGCTAGCTACAACCAATTTAGGTTTTGATAATTTAAACAATGCTAAAAGTGGTGAGTAATTTTTGCACTATAAATGATTGTAAAATAGATACTTTATTACAATCGGTATGCTAGATATAATGGTGAATTGGCCAATGAAAGTGACATTGTACATTGTGGAGTTACAGTAACCGTGGCGTGGAGTGATAAAGCCCGTCAGTTACGAAGCCATTTGAGTGAAATCAACTGGTACTTGTATACCGGGTTATTGTTTTTGCTCATGGTGTTAATGACCATTGTCTGGGCCAGTTTAAAGTTAAATACGCTGCTTAATGATGCAGATGCCTTGCCCATTGAGGCCGTAGCAATTCACGGCGAGCGTTTATATACCAGTGACGCAGATATTCAAGCGGCGCTACAGGCCTTGATGCAGAGCAGCTTTTTTAGTGCCGATGTGGTTGAAGTGCAGCACGCTTTAGAGGCTTTACCTTGGGTATATCGCGCCTCAGTCAGACGCGAATGGCCAGCTAAGTTGAAAGTGAACTTGCAAGAGCAACAAGCGGTAGCGCATTGGAATGGCAATGATTGGCTTAATGTGGACGGTGAAGCGTTTAAAGCCCAGGCCCATCCCATGATTAATGCCTTGCCTATGTTGTCAGGTCCTGAGGATATGTCAGCTGAAGTGTTAACTAGCTATCAGCAATTAGCAGATTTATTAAGTATTAATGGCTTTACCTTAGCAAGTTTAAGTTTAAGCCCACGCCATGCTTGGCATGCAACATTAGATAACGGCATTCTTCTTGAATTAGGTCGAGAAGATAAGATGTCTAGAATACAAAGATTTATAAATGTTTACCCTGAAATAATACAAAATAAAAAGCCAATAGCGACAATTGATTTGCGCTATGACACAGGTGTCGCAGTTGGCTGGGATGATACTAAAACAGAGAGTCGACATTAATGACCAAGAATCAGGAAAGAAATCTTATCGTAGGCTTAGATATCGGTACATCTAAGGTCGCAGTTATTATTGGCGAAGTACTGCCAGATGGCGAGATAAGCGTGGTTGGTTTAGGTAATCACCCTTCTCGTGGTATGGACAAGGGCGGCGTAAATGATCTGGATTCGATTGTAAGAAGTGTACAACGTGCATTAGACCAAGCTGAATTGATGGCCGATTGCCAAGTATCATCAGTGTATTTAAGTATTTCAGGTAAACATATCGCCTGCCAAAACGAAAACGGCATGGTGTCAATTAATGACGAAGAAGTTACCCAAGAAGATGTGGACAATGTCATCCATACAGCTCGTTCGGTGAAAATCCCGACAGAGCGAAGAATTTTGCATGTGTTACCACAGGAATACTCAATTGACGTTCAAGACGGGATAAAAAGCCCAATTGGTATGTCGGGTATGCGAATGGAAGCCAAAGCGCACATCGTTACTTGTGCTAACGACATGGCGAAAAATATTACTAAGAGCGTTGAGCGCTGCGGCCTAACTGTTGATGACTTGGTGTTTGCAGGTATTGCATCAGCTGACTCAGTGCTGACCAATGATGAAAAAGATTTAGGCGTGTGTATTGTTGATATCGGTGGTGGCACCACAGATATTGCGGTTTATACCAACGGTGCACTAAGGCATTGCGCAGTGATATCAGTCGCAGGCAATCAAGTCAGTAGTGACATAGCTAAAATATTTAGAACACCGCTGACCCATGCAGAGCAAATCAAAGTACAGTTTGCCAGCGCCAGAAGCGCTATGGTTAGTCGCGAAGATAGCATTGAAGTCCCCTCAGTTGGTGGCAGACCTTCTCGCAGTATGTCACGTCATACGTTAGCAGAGGTTGTCGAGCCAAGGTATCAAGAGCTATTTGAATTAGTGCTTAAAGAATTAACTGACAGTGGTTTAGAAGATCAAATTGCTGCAGGGATCGTGTTAACAGGCGGTACATCAATGATTACCGGCGCGGTGGATATTGCTGAAGCAACATTTGGCATGCCAGTAAGGGTTGCATCACCGCTACCAGTTAAAGGATTAAATGAATATGTAGATCAACCTATTTACGCTACAGGAATAGGTTTGCTTCATTACGGCGCCAGACGCGTAATCGAACGTCAGTTCGAACGTCCTGAACGTCAAGGGGTTACCAGTCTTTTGAATCGGGTCAAAAGCTGGTTTAAGGGTGAATTTTAATAACGCAGACAAACGGAGATCAGACTATGTTTGAGATCATGGACACTCATAACGACGAAGCGGTGATTAAAGTCATCGGCGTCGGTGGTGGCGGCGGTAACGCAGTCGAACATATGGTAAAGCACAGCATCGAAGGTGTTGAATTTATCGTAACTAACACGGATGCTCAGGCATTACGTAAGTCAGGTGCTGGTTCAACTATTCAATTGGGGCGTGATGTCACCAAAGGTTTAGGTGCTGGAGCAAACCCTGATGTTGGTCGTCAAGCGGCAGAAGAAGATAAAGAAAACATTCGTGCAGCAATCAAAGGATCTGACATGATCTTTATTGCCGCAGGTATGGGCGGTGGTACCGGTACTGGTGCAGCCCCTGTTGTGGCTGAAATTGCCCGTGAAGAAGGCATTTTAACCGTTGCTGTAGTCACAAAGCCTTTTCCATTTGAAGGCAAAAAACGCATGTTATTTGCTGAGCAAGGTATTGCAGAGCTGGCAAAGCATGTTGATTCATTGATTACTATACCTAACGAAAAGTTATTGAAAGTATTGGGCCGTGGTACATCATTATTAGATGCATTTGCTGCAGCTAATAACGTATTGCTAGGCGCAGTGCAGGGTATTGCTGAGTTAATTACTCGTCCTGGTTTAATCAACGTGGATTTCGCCGACGTTAAAACGGTTATGTCTGAAATGGGTAATGCCATGATGGGTACAGGCGTTGCAACTGGTGATGATCGCGCTGAAGAAGCGGCAGAAGCTGCTGTGGCTAGTCCATTACTAGAAGATATTGATCTTGCTGGCGCTCGTGGCGTATTGGTGAATATCACCGCTGGTTTAGATATCAGTATTGAAGAGCTAGAAACAGTGGGTAACCACGTTAAAGCTTATGCATCTGATAACGCAACAGTAGTAGTCGGTGCAGTAATTGATCCTGAAATGAGCGAAGAGCTACGCGTAACTGTAGTTGCTACAGGTATCGGCGCAGAGAAAAAGCCTGATATTCAATTAGTGACAAAACCAGTTTCACGCCCAGAGCCTGCACCAATTGAAGTTAAAGCTGAGCCAGTTGAAGAGCAAGTTGCGGCAACAAATTATGTTGCACCAACAGGTAATGCTGTTCCTGCTCAGCAACCAGTAGCACAGCCAACAGCTCGCGCAGATGGTGACTATTTAGATATCCCAGCATTTTTACGTAAACAAGCTGATTAATTACAGTTTGGTAGTAAAGTTAGAATGTTGAATGCATAAGATGTTGATAAAATGTTGCCTGTGTAAGTAGAGGCGTATTAAAAACCACTAAATGGTACTTTTTTTGTGAAAAGGCAATTTTATGGTAGTATACCGCCTCAGCTTGCTGGGTAAACTCAGTATATATAGCGCATGAATGTTTATTTTAAAGTGATTAAAACGGGTAACTGAATGATTTTTCAAAGAACTGTTCAAAAGATGGTGAAGAGTACTGGTGTCGGGCTTCATTCCGGCAACAAGGTCACTCTGTGCATTATGCCCGCACCTGTCAATACTGGTATCGTACTTCGTCGTACAGATTTAAGCCCTGCAGTGGAAATTCCTGCTAAGGCTCATCTTGTGCGTGAAACAACTATGTGTACGGCATTAGTTAATGATGAAGGTGTTCGCATTTCAACTATCGAACATTTATTTGCAGCACTTGCAGGCCTTGGCATTGATAACGCAGTTATTGAAGTTGATGCTCCTGAAATCCCGATTATGGATGGCAGTGCAAGTCCGTTTGTTTTTTTACTGCAAAGTGCAGGTATTAAAGAGCAAGCAGTCGCTAAAAAATATATCAAAATCAATAAAACTGTGCGTGTTGAAGACGGCGATAAATGGGCAGAGTTAAAGCCATTTAAAGGCTTTAGAGTGGATTTTAAAATCGACTTTAATCACCCAGAAATCTCTCGTAGTCAACAGCATATGGTTATGGATTTTTCAACATCTGCATTTGTGAAAGATATCAGCCGTGCAAGAACATTTGGTTTTATGCGAGATATTGAATATCTTCGAGCCAATAACTTAGCACTGGGTGGCAGCATGGAAAATGCCGTCGTGCTTGATGAATATCGTGTCCTTAACCCTGATGGTCTGCGTTATGAGGACGAATTTGTTAAGCACAAAATTCTTGATGCTTTTGGTGATTTATATGTCGCAGGGCATGCCATTGTTGGTGAGTTCTGTGCGTATAAAACGGGTCATGCTTTAAATAACCAATTGGTTAGAGCGTTATTAGCCCAACAAGAAGCGTGGGAGTTAGTCAGCTTTGAAAATGAAGTCGATGTACCGTTAAGCTTTATGGTACCCGGCGCAGCGTCTTTCGCATAATATAGTTAAGATTGCCTATTACGGCTGGCCAATGCAGCCAGCCGTTTTAGTTTTTCACCTAGTGACCCTTCAACATGATCAGCCAACGTTTGTAAATGTTCTGCCGCGACAGGGCTAATAGTTGCGTAATTAGTTGAGGTTTTGCTTGGTGATATTGCTAACCCTGGGTTAACTTTAACCTCTATAGCGGTAAGCATTGGAAGGGTTTCTTCCTTAAGTTGTTGCAGTAATTTGGTCTTTTGGAAGTTTATTCTAGCAGCCCAAGCAGCCGATGTAGTTTCAATTACAAGAACACCCTGCCGAAGATTAGCGACTTTAAGCTGTTCAACAACAGGACCTGTTAAACTCTGCTTTACGTAATTATTAAGTTGATTTAATAGTTCTGCTTTTTCAGCCAATGCCGGTAATTGTCCAGATTGATGTAGTAAGCTACTGAGATCTTGCGGGGGCTTTTTCATATGATAATAAGATGGCTGAGTTAGGCTATGAGTGTAACAGTTTTTATCCAAGGTCGAAACGGAGTAACTCGCTGGCATCCTAGCAAGCGTTGGTTACTTCTACCTATCCTATTAGTTGTAGCGGGAACCGGCATCTATCAACAAAGTGCCGATCGTTTTGCTGAGCAACAAACCAAAGTTGATGAAAATAAAAAGTTGCGCGAGCAACAAAAGCAGCAAGTCATTAGCCTCAAACAAGCAACAGAAACCCAATTAGCCACATTGGTGACTCATGTCGCCTCTATGCAAGCAAAAATTACCCGCCTCGAAGCCCTCGGTCAGCAAGTTGCTGAAAATAATTTACTCGAAGATCAATTCGACTTTGCCACAGAAGTGGGTGTCGGAGGATTGAGTGAAATAGGCACAGGCGTGGAAATAAACCAACTGTTAAATGATATGACCCAGTTGGTATCAAGAATTGATAATAATAATGTTCAGCTGTCTCTACTTGAAACAGTGTCAACTAATCTCCATATAGATGAAGAACGTTATATATCAGGGCGGCCAATCGTAAAAGGTTGGTTATCTTCGCCCTACGGTTTACGGAATGACCCTTTTAATGGTCGTAGAACAATGCATAAAGGTATTGATTTTGCGGGCACTGAAGGCGGCGATGTTATTGCAACTGCTGCAGGTGTAGTAACGTGGTCTGGAAATATGCTTGGATATGGTGGGTTAGTCGAAATTGATCATGGAAATGGTCTTCGAACCCGCTATGGACACAACAAATCTATGTCAGTAAACCTAGGTGACGTCGTTGCCAAAGGCGATAAAATTGCCAGTATGGGAAGCACAGGCCGTTCAACTGGTCCCCACGTGCATTACGAAGTTTTGCGAAACGGACAGCAAATAGATCCAAGAAAGTTCGTCTATCGCAAAGCGAGTTAATAACATTTTCGGTTAAGTCGCTCATTTGAGCTCAACCTACAAGAGATAAGTGATTAAGATGTTAGGCAAATTACTGACAAAAGTATTCGGCAGTCGTAACGACCGTACCTTGAAAGGTTTAGGTAAAGTTGTAACTAAAATTAATGCATTAGAAGCTGAATATGAAAAGCTGACAGATGAACAACTAAAAGCAAAAACAGACGAGTTCCGTCAGCGTATTGAAAATGGTGAAACCTTAGATGCGCTTATGGCAGAAGTATTTGCCACAGTGCGTGAAGCATCTAAACGTGTTTTCGAAATGCGCCACTTCGATGTGCAATTACTCGGTGGTATGGTACTTGATAGTAACCGCATCGCTGAAATGAGAACCGGTGAAGGTAAAACCCTAACCGCAACTCTGCCAGCATATTTAAATGGTATTACCGGTAAAGGCGTCCACGTCATTACCGTGAATGATTACCTTGCACGTCGTGATGCGGAAAATAACCGTCCATTATTTGAATTCCTAGGGCTTAGCGTTGGTATTAACGTGGCAGGCCTTGGTCAAGCAGAAAAGAAAGAAGCGTATAACTCTGATATTACCTACGGGACTAACAACGAGTTTGGTTTCGATTACCTGCGCGACAACATGGCGTTTTCTCCTCAAGAGCGAGTTCAACGTCCGCTGCATTACGCACTGATTGATGAAGTTGATTCAATCTTAATTGATGAAGCGCGTACACCATTGATTATCTCTGGTGCAGCAGAAAATAGCTCTGAGCTATATATCAAAGTAAACACCCTTATTCCTAACCTTATCGTTCAAGAGAAAGAAGATACAGAAGATGAGATTGGTGAAGGTGATTTCAGTATCGATGAAAAAGCCAAACAAGTTCATTTTACAGAGCGTGGCCAAGAAAAAGTTGAATTACTGTTAGTTGAGCTAGGTGTGCTCAATGAAGGTGATTCACTGTATTCAGCAGCTAACATCTCATTACTGCATCACGTAAATGCAGCATTAAGAGCGCATACCTTATTTGAACGTGATGTTGATTACATTGTTCAAGACGGTGAAGTGATTATTGTTGATGAACATACTGGCCGTACCATGCCAGGTCGTCGCTGGTCAGAAGGTTTACATCAAGCTGTTGAAGCAAAAGAAGCAGTCAACATTCAAAATGAAAACCAAACATTAGCGTCAATCACATTCCAGAACTACTTCCGTCAATATGAGAAGCTAGCAGGGATGACAGGTACAGCTGACACTGAAGCATTCGAGTTCCAACATATTTATGGACTTGATACCGTCGTGGTACCAACTAATAAGCCAATGGTACGTAATGATATGCCTGATTTGGTTTATCTTACAGCAACAGAAAAATACAATGCCATCATTGAAGACATTAAAGGTTGTCGCGAACGTGGTCAGCCTGTGCTTGTGGGTACGGTATCAATCGAGCAATCAGAATTATTAGCGACCTTATTAAAGCAAGCTAAGATCCCACATTCAGTATTGAACGCCAAGTTCCATGAAAAAGAAGCAGACATTGTTGCTCAAGCAGGTAGCGCTGGAGTAGTGACTATCGCAACTAACATGGCCGGTCGTGGTACCGATATCGTGTTAGGTGGCAACTGGAAAGTTGAAGTTGATGCATTAAAGGATCCAACTGAAGATCAAATCGCTCGCATTAAAGCAGAATGGCAAGTTCGTCATGATGCAGTTATTGCTTCGGGTGGTTTACACATTTTAGGCACCGAGCGTCACGAGTCACGTCGTATCGATAATCAGCTTCGTGGTCGTGCAGGCCGTCAAGGTGATGCGGGTTCATCGCGCTTTTATCTTTCAATGGAAGATAGCTTAATGCGTATCTTCGCATCTGAAAAAGTATCTGGCATGATGAAAAAACTGGGTATGGAAGAAGGCGAAGCCATCGAACATCCTTGGGTATCTCGTGCAATTGAAAATGCGCAACGTAAAGTAGAAGCGCGTAACTTCGATATTCGTAAGCAATTACTTGAATATGATGATGTCGCTAACGATCAACGCCAAGTTGTTTATTCTCAGCGCAATGAGTTAATGGACGCAGAAAGCATTGAAGACACCATTTCAAATATTGAACAAGATGTCGTTAGTGGTGTGATTGATCAATATATTCCACAGCAGTCTGTAGAAGAGTTGTGGGACGTACCAGGTCTAGAGCAGCGTCTTGCCCAAGAGTTTGGTCTTCAACTAACCATTCAACAATGGTTAGATACAGAAGATGACCTTCACGAAGAAACTTTACGTGAGCGTATTGTATCAAGCTGGAGCGAAGCATATAAAGCTAAAGAGCAGATGGTTGGTGAGCAAGTGCTACGTCAGTTCGAAAAAGCAGTCATGCTACAAACATTAGATGGTCTGTGGAAAGAGCATTTAGCAGCAATGGATCACTTGCGACAAGGTATTCATTTACGTGGTTACGCACAAAAGAATCCAAAGCAAGAGTATAAACGTGAATCATTTGAGTTATTCCAACAAATGTTGGAGTCACTAAAACACGATGTCATCAGTGTACTCTCTAAGGTACAGGTTCAAGCACAATCAGATGTTGATGATATGGAGCAGCGTCGTCGTGACGAAGAAGCCAAGATCCAACGCGAATACCAGCATGCAGCATCAGAATCGCTAACAGAGAATAAAGAAGCTGAAGCAGCAACGCCAAGAACTGTGATTAGAGACGGTGAGAAAGTTGGCCGTAATGACCCTTGTCCATGTGGCTCAGGTAAGAAGTACAAGCAGTGTCACGGTAAACTGACCTAAAACACCGCAATATTTAATAATTTAAAAGGCAGCTATTTTTAGCTGCCTTTTTTGTACCTAATAAATAGTATAAAAAACAGTCGCCTCAAGTGTTTTTGTGGATAACACTGGGGGTAAAATCTGGGTAACGTGTGATTAATAATAAAGATCGCAAATAATGCGAAAAACTTTTAAAAAGCCCTTGCACCAATTCAGAATCTGCCTATAATGCGCATCCACTGACACGGCAAACCACGCACTAGCATGGGTTACACGCCAAATCAGTTCACTGTAAAGTGACGCTGAAAATTGTTTTTAAATAAGTTTAAAAATGACTTGACGCGAAAAAGGAATTGCGTAAAATACGCATCCCAAGCCAACGACCTAGCGTCTAACGGCGGAGTCTGAAAAATTGATTCCACGCTCTTTAACAATTTATCAAGTAATCTGTGTGGACACTCACAGGTATTGAGTTAATCGAAATTGCTCATTCTTTCTCGTAAAGAGTGAAGCAATCAAAATTATTACTCAATGTAACGATGAGTGTTCATAGCAATATGTAACAAACGTTTTAGAGATTCTTCCGAGTCTTTAAATCGAAATCAGAATTCATTGAGCCGAAACATTTTCGAATGTTTCAACAAAACTTTAATTGAAGAGTTTGATCATGGCTCAGATTGAACGCTGGCGGCAGGCCTAACACATGCAAGTCGAGCGGTAACAGAAATTAGCTTGCTAATTTGCTGACGAGCGGCGGACGGGTGAGTAATGCCTAGGGATCTGCCCAGTCGAGGGGGATAACAGTTGGAAACGACTGCTAATACCGCATACGCCCTACGGGGGAAAGGAGGGGACCTTCGGGCCTTTCGCGATTGGATGAACCTAGGTGGGATTAGCTAGTTGGTGAGGTAATGGCTCACCAAGGCGACGATCCCTAGCTGTTCTGAGAGGATGATCAGCCACACTGGGACTGAGACACGGCCCAGACTCCTACGGGAGGCAGCAGTGGGGAATATTGCACAATGGGCGAAAGCCTGATGCAGCCATGCCGCGTGTGTGAAGAAGGCCTTCGGGTTGTAAAGCACTTTCAGTAGGGAGGAAAGGTTAACGGTTAATAACCGTTAGCTGTGACGTTACCTACAGAAGAAGGACCGGCTAACTTCGTGCCAGCAGCCGCGGTAATACGAGGGGTCCAAGCGTTAATCGGAATTACTGGGCGTAAAGCGTACGCAGGCGGTTCATTAAGCCAGATGTGAAATCCCCGGGCTCAACCTGGGAATTGCATTTGGAACTGGTGAACTAGAGTCTTGTAGAGGGGGGTAGAATTTCAGGTGTAGCGGTGAAATGCGTAGAGATCTGAAGGAATACCGGTGGCGAAGGCGGCCCCCTGGACAAAGACTGACGCTCATGTACGAAAGCGTGGGGAGCAAACAGGATTAGATACCCTGGTAGTCCACGCCGTAAACGATGTCTACTCGGAGTTTGGTGCCTTGAGCACTGGGCTCCCAAGCTAACGCATTAAGTAGACCGCCTGGGGAGTACGGCCGCAAGGTTAAAACTCAAATGAATTGACGGGGGCCCGCACAAGCGGTGGAGCATGTGGTTTAATTCGATGCAACGCGAAGAACCTTACCTACTCTTGACATCCAGAGAATTCGCTAGAGATAGCTTAGTGCCTTCGGGAACTCTGAGACAGGTGCTGCATGGCTGTCGTCAGCTCGTGTTGTGAAATGTTGGGTTAAGTCCCGCAACGAGCGCAACCCCTATCCTTATTTGCCAGCGCGTAATGGCGGGAACTCTAGGGAGACTGCCGGTGATAAACCGGAGGAAGGTGGGGACGACGTCAAGTCATCATGGCCCTTACGAGTAGGGCTACACACGTGCTACAATGGCGTATACAGAGGGTTGCAAAGCCGCAAGGTCTAGCTAATCTCACAAAGTACGTCGTAGTCCGGATTGGAGTCTGCAACTCGACTCCATGAAGTCGGAATCGCTAGTAATCGTAGATCAGAATGCTACGGTGAATACGTTCCCGGGCCTTGTACACACCGCCCGTCACACCATGGGAGTGGGCTGCACCAGAAGTAGATAGTCTAACCTTCGGGAGGACGTTTACCACGGTGTGGTTCATGACTGGGGTGAAGTCGTAACAAGGTAGCCCTAGGGGAACCTGGGGCTGGATCACCTCCTTACCTATACGACTAACTTAATGTTTGTTGAGTGTTCACACAGATTGCTTGTTAACTTCTTCGGAAGTTGAGCGAAATGCGCCGCTGGCCGGTTAGCATTGTTCTTTAACAATTTGGAAAGCTGATAGTATTTAATACGATGATGTCTGTCGTTGTATTAATTACAAATCGTATTATTGGGAAATTAATCCTTTTCTGATAATACATTGAGTTCTCAAAACACTTTATTAAGTGTCTTGAATATTCTAAAAACTAAGGCGAATTTGTGTACTCGCAAGAGATGCAAATTATGTAATAAACCAGCTAGTTACGATACAGCTGTTAGGGCTACCCGCTCTAACAACGATTAAGTTTCCTTGTGAAACTCATTTGGGTTGTATGGTTAAGTGACTAAGCGTATACGGTGGATGCCTTGGCAGTCAGAGGCGATGAAGGACGTAGTAACTTGCGAAAAGCGTTGGCGAGCTAGTAACAAGCATTTGAGCTAACGATGTCCGAATGGGGAAACCCGGCCACATAAGTGGTCATCATAACGTGAATACATAGCGTTATGAGGCGAACCTGGGGAACTGAAACATCTAAGTACCCAGAGGAAAAGAAATCAACCGAGATTCCCCTAGTAGCGGCGAGCGAACGGGGATTAGCCCTTAAGTCTATGGGGTGTTAGTGGAATGAGTTGGAAAGCTCAACGGTACAGGGTGATAGTCCCGTACATGAAAACTAACCATAGATGAAAACGAGTAAGGCGGGACACGTGACATCCTGTTTGAATATGGGGGGACCATCCTCCAAGGCTAAATACTCCTGACTGACCGATAGTGAACCAGTACCGTGAGGGAAAGGCGAAAAGAACCCCTGTGAGGGGAGTGAAATAGAACCTGAAACCGTGTACGTACAAGCAGTGGGAGCGGTTCTTGAGACCGTGACTGCGTACCTTTTGTATAATGGGTCAGCGACTTACGTTTTGTAGCGAGGTTAAGCGAATAGCGGAGCCGTAGGGAAACCGAGTGTTAACTGCGCGTTTAGTTGCAAGGCGTAGACCCGAAACCGAGTGATCTAGCCATGGGCAGGTTGAAGGTTGAGTAACATCAACTGGAGGACCGAACCGACTAATGTTGAAAAATTAGCGGATGACTTGTGGCTGGGGGTGAAAGGCCAATCAAACTCGGAGATATCTGGTTCTCCTCGAAAGCTATTTAGGTAGCGCCTCGAGCGAATACCACTGGGGGTAGAGCACTGTTAAGGCTAGGGGGTCATCCCGACTTACCAACCCTTTGCAAACTCCGAATACCAGTGAGTACTACTCGGGAGACAGACGGCGGGTGCTAACGTCCGTCGTCAAAAGGGAAACAACCCAGACCATCAGCTAAGGTCCCAAAGTTATTGCTAAGTGGGAAACGATGTGGGAAGGCTTAGACAGCTAGGATGTTGGCTTAGAAGCAGCCATCATTTAAAGAAAGCGTAATAGCTCACTAGTCGAGTCGGCCTGCGCGGAAGATTTAACGGGGCTAAGCAATACACCGAAGCTATGGGTTTGCTCTTATGAGCAAGCGGTAGAGGAGCGTTCTGTAAGCGGTTGAAGGTGAAGGGGTAACCCACACTGGACGTATCAGAAGTGCGAATGCTGACATGAGTAACGATAAAGGGAGTGAAAAACTCCCTCGCCGAAAGACCAAGGGTTCCTGTCCAACGTTAATCGGGGCAGGGTGAGTCGACCCCTAAGGCGAGGCCGAAAGGCGTAGTCGATGGGAAACGGGTCAATATTCCCGTACTTCTGCTAACTGCGATGGAGAGACGGAGAAGGCTAGGCTAGCGCGGCGTTGGTAGTCCGCGTTTAAGGTTGTAGGCTGTAAACTTAGGCAAATCCGGGTTTACATTAGGCTGAGAGCTGATGACGAGTCACTAAGGTGATGAAGTAGTTGATGCCATGCTTCCAGGAAAATCTTCTAAGCTTCAGGTTAGTAGGAATCGTACCCCAAACCGACACAGGTGGTCGGGTAGAGAATACCAAGGCGCTTGAGAGAACTCGGCTGAAGGAACTAGGCAAAATGGTACCGTAACTTCGGGAGAAGGTACGCTGCTGTTGGTGATGGGACTTGCTCCCTAAGCTGACGGCAGTCGCAGATACCAGGTGGCTGCAACTGTTTATCAAAAACACAGTACTGTGCAAAATCGCAAGATGACGTATACGGTATGACGCCTGCCCGGTGCTTGAAGGTTAATTGATTGGGTTATCTTCGGAGAAGCTCATGATCGAAGCCCAAGTAAACGGCGGCCGTAACTATAACGGTCCTAAGGTAGCGAAATTCCTTGTCGGGTAAGTTCCGACCTGCACGAATGGCGTAATGATGGCCACGCTGTCTCCAGCCGAGACTCAGTGAAGTTGAAATTGCGGTGAAGATGCCGTATACCCGCGGCTAGACGGAAAGACCCCGTGAACCTTTACTATAGCTTGGCACTGAACATTGAACCTACATGTGTAGGATAGGTGGGAGACTTTGAAGCTTCGTCGCTAGATGGAGTGGAGTCAATCTTGAAATACCACCCTTGTAGTTTTGATGTTCTAACCGCGGCCCCTTATCGGGGTTCGGGACAGTGCCTGGTGGGTAGTTTGACTGGGGCGGTCTCCTCCCAAAGAGTAACGGAGGAGCACGAAGGTTGGCTAAGTACGGTCGGACATCGTACGGTTAGTGCAATGGCATAAGCCAGCTTAACTGCGAGACATACACGTCGAGCAGGTACGAAAGTAGGTCATAGTGATCCGGTGGTTCTGTATGGAAGGGCCATCGCTCAACGGATAAAAGGTACTCCGGGGATAACAGGCTGATACCGCCCAAGAGTTCATATCGACGGCGGTGTTTGGCACCTCGATGTCGGCTCATCACATCCTGGGGCTGAAGTCGGTCCCAAGGGTATGGCTGTTCGCCATTTAAAGTGGTACGCGAGCTGGGTTCAGAACGTCGTGAGACAGTTCGGTCCCTATCTGCCGTGGGCGTTGGATGATTGAAGGAAGCTGCTCCTAGTACGAGAGGACCGGAGTGGACGAACCGCTGGTGTTCGGGTTGTTATGCCAATAGCATTGCCCGGTAGCTACGTTCGGAATCGATAACCGCTGAAAGCATCTAAGCGGGAAGCGAGTCCTAAGATGAGTCATCCCTAGAGATTTAATCTCTCTAAAGAGCCGTTCGAGACTAGGACGTTGATAGGCAGGGTGTGTAAGCGTTGTGAGGCGTTGAGCTAACCTGTACTAATGACTCGTGAGGCTTAACCATACAACCCTAATGGGTTTTGTATACAAGCTGTGTTACAGACTTAGTGAAAGAATATATAGCGCTTAATGAAGTGCGAACTCAAAAAAATCTCGAAAGAGTTATCAGATTTCCGAATTATTATTTACTGCAATAGCGGTAGATAAAGCAAGAATTTGCTTGGTGACAATAGCATTGTGGTACCACCTGATCCCATCCCGAACTCAGTAGTGAAACGCAATCGCGCCGATGATAGTGTGGGGTCTCCCCATGTGAAAGTAGGTCATCGCCAAGCGCCTAATTAATTTCACTCAATTAGTGAAAAGAAACAAGATAATGCTGATATGGCTCAGTCGGTAGAGCGCATCCTTGGTAAGGATGAGGTCCCCAGTTCGATTCTGGGTATCAGCACCATCTTCAAACCAGATTTGTCTGGAGACAATAGCATTGTGGTACCACCTGATCCCATCCCGAACTCAGTAGTGAAACGCAATCGCGCCGATGATAGTGTGGGGTCTCCCCATGTGAAAGTAGGTCATTTCCAGACGCTAAATTAGAATAATCCCTGACTCTATGAGTCAGGGATTTTTTTCGTTTAGGATTTTAAAATAAATAAGTCCTTTTGGTGTTAGGTTTAGTTAATAGCCTACTCGAAATCAGTGTGGACGACATGGCCATGTGAAAGTAGGGTGCAATGTCTGTGTTTATAAAGCAACGCTTTATGCAGACATGGAGCGCGGAGGATTTATCCGCAGCTGAACATCGCCAAGCGCCTAATACGAATAATCCCTATTTGGTGTTATGTTTAGTAAAACTTGCTGGTAATCAGTGTGGACGACATGTCTATGTGAAATGGGGTCATCGCCAATCGTCTAATCAATATTAAGCCCGTCACTGTGTAGCGGGCTTTTTGCGTTAATGGTTTTAATAAAACTGGAATAGATCAGTAGAGCTAATATTAGCAGATCTGGTTTGGTGAATTAATTGAAGCTTTTATCTTTTATATAACGGTTAATTAAGGCTATTGCATTGAAAATATCTTCTTACAACGTGCAGTGTTTGTGTTCTATTACTGAAGAACTCTTCAGCTCTTCTACTTACTGGATAGTCTCTTTACGAACGACATTCTTTGCTAAAAAACTTTAATCAACAACGATTACCTGGATTGGCCTGTTAGCAGCACTAACATGACTATTTCTGTGGCTGGGGAGTAATGCTATTAACATTGAGGCTGCAGTGTTTAAAATAATATTGTTTTTTATGCTAATTTCCTCATGTTGAACTAGAATTGAATGCCGCATTGGAACTTATGCGGATAAATTATGACCTTTTAGAAAGCTCGAAAATTCACAGCTCATAGTTTTACGGTAGTCATTGCCGTGTTTTGAGTTAAGCGTTACATGGCACCAGCACAAAAATGAATGTTATCCTTTTCTATTACTGGGCTTAACACAATTTAAGCGGTTGGTATATTATCCCTAGAGTGCCACTTTTTGGCTCGCTGTGTGGATAACCTTGGGGGTAATAAGTGTGTATCCTGTACTTAAGCAATTAATGATTAAAAACTTCATTTTTATGCATAAAAGCCCTTGCGCTAAATCTTAACTTGCCTATAATGCGCATCCACTGACACGGCGACAGGCCAATAGCCTCAAGGTGTTAGCGTTAATTAAGACGCTTTTAAAGCTTCATAATTAACCGGTTGAAAAGCATTTTAAATTAATTTTAAAAATGACTTGACGCCAACAAAGGGAAGTGTAGAATACGCATCCCTAAGCCAACGACCTAGCGTCAAATGGCTGCTGATATGAAAGATTATTTCTTACATAATTAGCAACGCTCTTTAACAAATCAAACAAGAAATCTGTGTGGACACTCACAGGTGTTGAGTTAATCGAAATTGCTCATTCTTTCTCGTAAAGAGTGAAGCAATCAAAATTATTATCAATGTAACGATGAGTGTTCATAGCAATATGTAACAAACGTTTTAGAGATTCTTCCGAGTCTTTAAAATGAAATCAGAATTCATTGAGCCGAAACATTTTCGAATGTTTCAACAAAACTTTAATTGAAGAGTTTGATCATGGCTCAGATTGAACGCTGGCGGCAGGCCTAACACATGCAAGTCGAGCGGTAACAGGAATTAGCTTGCTAATTCGCTGACGAGCGGCGGACGGGTGAGTAATGCCTAGGGATCTGCCCAGTCGAGGGGGATAACAGTTGGAAACGACTGCTAATACCGCATACGCCCTACGGGGGAAAGGAGGGGACCTTCGGGCCTTTCGCGATTGGATGAACCTAGGTGGGATTAGCTAGTTGGTGAGGTAATGGCTCACCAAGGCGACGATCCCTAGCTGTTCTGAGAGGATGATCAGCCACACTGGGACTGAGACACGGCCCAGACTCCTACGGGAGGCAGCAGTGGGGAATATTGCACAATGGGCGAAAGCCTGATGCAGCCATGCCGCGTGTGTGAAGAAGGCCTTCGGGTTGTAAAGCACTTTCAGTAGGGAGGAAAGGTTAACGGTTAATAACCGTTAGCTGTGACGTTACCTACAGAAGAAGGACCGGCTAACTTCGTGCCAGCAGCCGCGGTAATACGAGGGGTCCAAGCGTTAATCGGAATTACTGGGCGTAAAGCGTACGCAGGCGGTTCATTAAGCCAGATGTGAAATCCCCGGGCTCAACCTGGGAATTGCATTTGGAACTGGTGAACTAGAGTCTTGTAGAGGGGGGTAGAATTTCAGGTGTAGCGGTGAAATGCGTAGAGATCTGAAGGAATACCGGTGGCGAAGGCGGCCCCCTGGACAAAGACTGACGCTCATGTACGAAAGCGTGGGGAGCAAACAGGATTAGATACCCCGT
>NZ_MCVG02000003.1:0-446023 GCF_002874355.2 Shewanella sp. 10N.286.48.B5 | reverse complement strand
CCAACTACGAAAAAAACCCTGACTGTTAAGTCAGGCCTTTATCGACTCTCTTACGAGAGATATTAGGCGCTTGGCAATGACCTACTTTCACATGGGCATTCGTCCACACTCACCGCTCACGCTGATATGTTGCAGCTAATAACTCAAATTATCAGCGTTAGGATTTATTCTTTTCCCCCAAACGAAAAAAGCCCTGACTGTTAAGTCAGGGCTTTATCGACTCTCTTATGAGAGATATTAGGCGCTTGGCGATGACCTACTTTCACATGGGCATTCTTCCACACTCATCGCTCACGCTGATATGTTGCAGCTAATGACTCAAGTTATCAGCGTTAGGATTTATTCTTTTTGCCCGAAACGAAAAAAGCCCTGACTGTTAAGTCAGGGCTTTATCGACTCTCTTACGAGAGATATTAGGCGCTTGGCGATGACCTACTTTCACATGGGGAGACCCCACACTATCATCGGCGCGATTGCGTTTCACTACTGAGTTCGGGATGGGATCAGGTGGTACCACAATGCTATTGTCACCAAGCAAATTCTTGCTTTATCTACCGCTATTGCAGTAAATAATAATTCGGAAATCTGATAACTCTTTCGAGATTTTTTTGAGTTCGCACTTCATTAAGCGCTATATATTCTTTCACTAAGTCTGTAATCACAGCTTGTATACAAAACCCATTAGGGGGTTGTATGGTTAAGCCTCACGAGTCATTAGTACAGGTTAGCTCAACGCCTCACAACGCTTACACACCCTGCCTATCAACGTCCTAGTCTCGAACGGCTCTTTAGAGAGATTAAATCTCTAGGGATGACTCATCTTAGGACTCGCTTCCCGCTTAGATGCTTTCAGCGGTTATCGATTCCGAACGTAGCTACCGGGCAATGCTATTGGCATAACAACCCGAACACCAGCGGTTCGTCCACTCCGGTCCTCTCGTACTAGGAGCAGCTTCCTTCAATCATCCAACGCCCACGGCAGATAGGGACCGAACTGTCTCACGACGTTCTGAACCCAGCTCGCGTACCACTTTAAATGGCGAACAGCCATACCCTTGGGACCGACTTCAGCCCCAGGATGTGATGAGCCGACATCGAGGTGCCAAACACCGCCGTCGATATGAACTCTTGGGCGGTATCAGCCTGTTATCCCCGGAGTACCTTTTATCCGTTGAGCGATGGCCCTTCCATACAGAACCACCGGATCACTATGACCTACTTTCGTACCTGCTCGACGTGTATGTCTCGCAGTTAAGCTGGCTTATGCCATTGCACTAACCGTACGATGTCCGACCGTACTTAGCCAACCTTCGTGCTCCTCCGTTACTCTTTGGGAGGAGACCGCCCCAGTCAAACTACCCACCAGGCACTGTCCCGAACCCCGATAAGGGGCCGCGGTTAGAACATCAAAACTACAAGGGTGGTATTTCAAGATTGACTCCACTCCATCTAGCGACGAAGCTTCAAAGTCTCCCACCTATCCTACACATGTAGGTTCAATGTTCAGTGCCAAGCTATAGTAAAGGTTCACGGGGTCTTTCCGTCTAGCCGCGGGTATACGGCATCTTCACCGCAATTTCAACTTCACTGAGTCTCGGCTGGAGACAGCGTGGCCATCATTACGCCATTCGTGCAGGTCGGAACTTACCCGACAAGGAATTTCGCTACCTTAGGACCGTTATAGTTACGGCCGCCGTTTACTTGGGCTTCGATCATGAGCTTCTCCGAAGATAACCCAATCAATTAACCTTCAAGCACCGGGCAGGCGTCATACCGTATACGTCATCTTGCGATTTTGCACAGTACTGTGTTTTTGATAAACAGTTGCAGCCACCTGGTATCTGCGACTGCCGTCAGCTTAGGGAGCAAGTCCCATCACCAACAGCAGCGTACCTTCTCCCGAAGTTACGGTACCATTTTGCCTAGTTCCTTCAGCCGAGTTCTCTCAAGCGCCTTGGTATTCTCTACCCGACCACCTGTGTCGGTTTGGGGTACGATTCCTACTAACCTGAAGCTTAGAAGATTTTCCTGGAAGCATGGCATCAACTACTTCATCACCTTAGTGACTCGTCATCAGCTCTCAGCCTAATGTAAACCCGGATTTGCCTAAGTTTACAGCCTACAACCTTAAACGCGGACTACCAACGCCGCGCTAGCCTAGCCTTCTCCGTCTCTCCATCGCAGTTAGCAGAAGTACGGGAATATTGACCCGTTTCCCATCGACTACGCCTTTCGGCCTCGCCTTAGGGGTCGACTCACCCTGCCCCGATTAACGTTGGACAGGAACCCTTGGTCTTTCGGCGAGGGAGTTTTTCACTCCCTTTATCGTTACTCATGTCAGCATTCGCACTTCTGATACGTCCAGTGTGGGTTACCCCTTCACCTTCAACCGCTTACAGAACGCTCCTCTACCGCTTGCTCATAAGAGCAAACCCATAGCTTCGGTGTATTGCTTAGCCCCGTTAAATCTTCCGCGCAGGCCGACTCGACTAGTGAGCTATTACGCTTTCTTTAAATGATGGCTGCTTCTAAGCCAACATCCTAGCTGTCTAAGCCTTCCCACATCGTTTCCCACTTAGCAATAACTTTGGGACCTTAGCTGATGGTCTGGGTTGTTTCCCTTTTGACGACGGACGTTAGCACCCGCCGTCTGTCTCCCGAGTAGTACTCACTGGTATTCGGAGTTTGCAAAGGGTTGGTAAGTCGGGATGACCCCCTAGCCTTAACAGTGCTCTACCCCCAGTGGTATTCGCTCGAGGCGCTACCTAAATAGCTTTCGAGGAGAACCAGATATCTCCGAGTTTGATTGGCCTTTCACCCCCAGCCACAAGTCATCCGCTAATTTTTCAACATTAGTCGGTTCGGTCCTCCAGTTGATGTTACTCAACCTTCAACCTGCCCATGGCTAGATCACTCGGTTTCGGGTCTACGCCTTGCAACTAAACGCGCAGTTAACACTCGGTTTCCCTACGGCTCCGCTATTCGCTTAACCTCGCTACAAAACGTAAGTCGCTGACCCATTATACAAAAGGTACGCAGTCACGGTCTCAAGAACCGCTCCCACTGCTTGTACGTACACGGTTTCAGGTTCTATTTCACTCCCCTCACAGGGGTTCTTTTCGCCTTTCCCTCACGGTACTGGTTCACTATCGGTCAGTCAGGAGTATTTAGCCTTGGAGGATGGTCCCCCCATATTCAAACAGGATGTCACGTGTCCCGCCTTACTCGTTTTCATCTATGGTTAGTTTTCATGTACGGGACTATCACCCTGTACCGTTAAGCTTTCCAACTTATTCCACTAACACCCCATAGACTTAAGGGCTAATCCCCGTTCGCTCGCCGCTACTAGGGGAATCTCGGTTGATTTCTTTTCCTCTGGGTACTTAGATGTTTCAGTTCCCCAGGTTCGCCTCATAACGCTATGTATTCACGTTATGATGACCACTTATGTGGCCGGGTTTCCCCATTCGGACATCGTTAGCTCAAATGCTTGTTACTAGCTCGCCAACGCTTTTCGCAAGTTACTACGTCCTTCATCGCCTCTGACTGCCAAGGCATCCACCGTATACGCTTAGTCACTTAACCATACAACCCAAATGAGTTTCACAAGGAAACTTAATCGTTGTTAGAGCGGGTAGCCCTAACAGCTGTATCGTAACTAGCTGGTTTATTACATAATTTGCATCTCTTGCGAGTACACAAATTCGCCTTAGTTTTTAGAATATTCAAGACACTTAATAAAGTGTTTTGAGAACTCAATGTATTATCAGAAAAGGATTAATTTCCCAATAATACGATTTGTAATTAATACAACGACAGACATCATCGTATTAAATACTATCAGCTTTCCAAATTGTTAAAGAACAATGCTAACCGGCCAGCGGCGCATTTCGCTCAACTTCCGAAGAAGTTAACAAGCAATCTGTGTGAACACTCAACAAACATTAAGTTAGTCGTATAGGTAAGGAGGTGATCCAGCCCCAGGTTCCCCTAGGGCTACCTTGTTACGACTTCACCCCAGTCATGAACCACACCGTGGTAAACGTCCTCCCGAAGGTTAGACTATCTACTTCTGGTGCAGCCCACTCCCATGGTGTGACGGGCGGTGTGTACAAGGCCCGGGAACGTATTCACCGTAGCATTCTGATCTACGATTACTAGCGATTCCGACTTCATGGAGTCGAGTTGCAGACTCCAATCCGGACTACGACGTACTTTGTGAGATTAGCTAGACCTTGCGGCTTTGCAACCCTCTGTATACGCCATTGTAGCACGTGTGTAGCCCTACTCGTAAGGGCCATGATGACTTGACGTCGTCCCCACCTTCCTCCGGTTTATCACCGGCAGTCTCCCTAGAGTTCCCGCCATTACGCGCTGGCAAATAAGGATAGGGGTTGCGCTCGTTGCGGGACTTAACCCAACATTTCACAACACGAGCTGACGACAGCCATGCAGCACCTGTCTCAGAGTTCCCGAAGGCACTAAGCTATCTCTAGCGAATTCTCTGGATGTCAAGAGTAGGTAAGGTTCTTCGCGTTGCATCGAATTAAACCACATGCTCCACCGCTTGTGCGGGCCCCCGTCAATTCATTTGAGTTTTAACCTTGCGGCCGTACTCCCCAGGCGGTCTACTTAATGCGTTAGCTTGGGAGCCCAGTGCTCAAGGCACCAAACTCCGAGTAGACATCGTTTACGGCGTGGACTACCAGGGTATCTAATCCTGTTTGCTCCCCACGCTTTCGTACATGAGCGTCAGTCTTTGTCCAGGGGGCCGCCTTCGCCACCGGTATTCCTTCAGATCTCTACGCATTTCACCGCTACACCTGAAATTCTACCCCCCTCTACAAGACTCTAGTTCACCAGTTCCAAATGCAATTCCCAGGTTGAGCCCGGGGATTTCACATCTGGCTTAATGAACCGCCTGCGTACGCTTTACGCCCAGTAATTCCGATTAACGCTTGGACCCCTCGTATTACCGCGGCTGCTGGCACGAAGTTAGCCGGTCCTTCTTCTGTAGGTAACGTCACAGCTAACGGTTATTAACCGTTAACCTTTCCTCCCTACTGAAAGTGCTTTACAACCCGAAGGCCTTCTTCACACACGCGGCATGGCTGCATCAGGCTTTCGCCCATTGTGCAATATTCCCCACTGCTGCCTCCCGTAGGAGTCTGGGCCGTGTCTCAGTCCCAGTGTGGCTGATCATCCTCTCAGAACAGCTAGGGATCGTCGCCTTGGTGAGCCATTACCTCACCAACTAGCTAATCCCACCTAGGTTCATCCAATCGCGAAAGGCCCGAAGGTCCCCTCCTTTCCCCCGTAGGGCGTATGCGGTATTAGCAGTCGTTTCCAACTGTTATCCCCCTCGACTGGGCAGATCCCTAGGCATTACTCACCCGTCCGCCGCTCGTCAGCGAATTAGCAAGCTAATTCCTGTTACCGCTCGACTTGCATGTGTTAGGCCTGCCGCCAGCGTTCAATCTGAGCCATGATCAAACTCTTCAATTAAAGTTTTGTTGAAACATTCGAAAATGTTTCGGCTCAATGAATTCTGATTTCGATTTAAAGACTCGTAAGAATCTCTAAAACGTTTGTTACATATTGCTATGAACACTCATCGTTACATTGATAATAATTTTGATTGCTTCACTCTTTACGAGAAAGAATGAGCAATTTCGATTAACTCAACACCTGTGAGTGTCCACACAGATTTCTTGTTTGATTTGTTAAAGAGCGTTGCTAATTATGTAAGAAATAATCTTTCATATCAGCGGCCATTTGACGCTAGGTCGTTGGCTTAGGGATGCGTATTCTACACTTCCCGTTGTTGGCGTCAAGTCATTTTTAACGTTAATTTAAAATGCTTTTCAACCGGTTAATTATGACGCTTTAAAAGCAGCTTAATTAACGCTAACACCTTGAGGCTATTGGCCTGTCGCCGTGTCAGTGGATGCGCATTATAGGCAAGTTAAGATTTAGCGCAAGGGCTTTTATGCATAAAAATGCCTTTACCTGTTTGCTTGCTGGGATTTTAAACTAATCAGCTAGTTTTTATGCATTTTTAGCCCCCAACAGCGACTTTTTGGCTTTATACTGGGTGCAATTAAACAAATCAGGGATTTTATATGTTTAGCTCTATTCGTTGTTATCAAGGTATTCATCCTCAATTGGCAGATAATGTCTATGTAGATAGTACAGCTGTTTTAGTGGGTGATATCGCCCTAGACCATGATGCGAGTATTTGGCCTATGGTCGCTGCCCGTGGTGACGTGAACATTATTCGTATTGGCAAGCGCAGTAATGTGCAGGATGGTTCAGTTCTTCATGTGACCCGCAAGTCTCCATCAAAGCCTGAGGGTAATCCGCTGATCATTGGTGATGATGTCACTATTGGTCATAAAGCTATGCTGCACGGTTGCACGGTTGGTAATCGGGTCTTGGTTGGCATGGGAGCCATTTTATTGGATGGCGCGATTGTTGAGGATGATGTGATTATCGGCGCAGGTTCTTTAGTGCCACCAGGGAAAGTACTGCAAAGTGGTTTTCTTTATGTAGGAAGCCCTTGTAAACAGGTTCGCCCCTTAACTGATAATGAAATAGCTTTCTTACCACAATCAGCTGATAACTATGTCAGATTGAAAAATGAATACTTAGTAGATCTGCAGACTACAAGATAATTATAATTGTGCCCTACTGTTATGATAGAAATAGCTAGTAGGGCTATAATTGATTGTGTAAAGCGATAAGACTCTTATATAGTAATGTTTCCCTGCGGATCAAATTCTTCTGCTTCTATCATCTCTTCGGCTATATCTTCTAGATCAAAACGTACTCGTTCGAATATTGCTAATGCCTGTTCTGCTTGCATAGGTTGTTCAGCTGCAGTTTGTTCACTGCTTATTAGCTGTAACAACTTTTCCTTGCTAACAATGCAATTGATATTCATGCCTTGCACTTGAGCACTAAACAGCATTGTTTGTTGTTGAGTATTCCATTCAACGAGATCGGTAAATATTACACTTTGGTTCATCTTGAGTACTCGGTGTTTTATTGGTTTATTTAAGTTGTGCTCTTAGCGTTTGATGAATAGCCTGAGTAGCCGGTTTAACACCGCGCCAAATATAAAAGCTTTGTGCAGCTTGTCCCACCAGCATTCCTAAACCATCGGCAACGGATTGCGCGCCGTTTGCTAAAGCCCATTGGTTAAATAAGGTAGTGTCAGCACCATATGACATGTCATAGCAGTTGGTGTGACTTGCTATGATCTGTTCAGGTAATTTAATCAACTCACCGGCTAATCCGGCTGAAGTCGAATTAATCACAATATCAAAGCTGTTATTGAGCTCATCGATGGGAGTTGCCTGCACACGTCCATACTCAGCGAAAATAGCTTGCAAGGTTTGTGCTTTAGCAAAAGTCCGATTACATATGGTTACTTGAGCCTGTGATTCTAGTAATGGTTTAAGGCAACCCCGTGCTGCGCCACCCGCTCCGATTAACAATACACGCTTACCCTTTAAAGCACCAAAGTGCTGCATGACATCGTTTACTAAGCCAATACCATCGGTATTGTCACCACGAATTCGTCCATCAGCTAAATAGATAAGGGTATTCACGGCTCCTGCCAGTTTTGCAAGATCACTTAACTCATCACAAATGGCATAAGCTTGCTCTTTAAAAGGCGCGGTTACATTGGCGCCTTTGCCACCGTCATTGAAAAAAGCCATTAGGGACTGAGAAAACTGATCCACAGGTGCAAGAATTGCTTGATAGCTAATGTCCTGTCCAGTTTGACGCGCAAACTCAGTATGAATGAATGGCGATTTACTTTGTGCAATTGGATTGCCAAATACTGCATACTTATCGGTCATTAACTTTCTCTATTCCCTAATTATTAATTCAACTTATGAGCATGGCTTATTGAGTATAAGCTTGTGGCATAGTCGACTTCTGAATATAGCGGTCGCGTAGCTCATCTTGGCGACTTTGCATGTTTTGCACTTCACCGTTAATCCACATTGTTTGAATCGCACTACTGTACTCAAATGGATCACCGCTCCAAAGCACCATATCTGCAGGTTTTCCTGTGGCAATGCGACCAGCATCTAGATGGAAGATATCAGCAACATTAGCGGTTATTGACGCCATGGCTTGATTATAATCCATGCCATTGGCAACCGCATTACCTGCTGCGTAACGTAAACCATAAATGCCATGGGCATCACCCGGTGTCGCCAGTATCACTTTGACCCCAGCTTTACTTAATTTTCCGGCGTTATCCAGTGAATTATGTAAAGAGTCAAAACTTTCAGGTAAATTGCGCATCGCGTCCATCACCACAGGTATGTTTGCGGCGGCCAATTGCTCTGCAACCACAATAGCATCGGCAGCTTTAAGTAATACCAAATCAAGGTTAAAGCGAGCTTTTAAGTTAATTAGTTGCAAGATGTCACTGGCTCTGTCGACATCAACCACCATAGTGATATCACCTGCAAGTACAGCATTGAGTAGTAACTCTTCTTTGCTTGGCGGTTTTGTCGCATCGGCTTTTTTAGCATCAGCTTGTTTATCCGCAGCTAAAGCTGTTTGTCTTGCTTCAAGTTTATTAATCAGTTGTTGCATACCGATAATACGTGAGCCTTCATGCACTGCGCCTAACTGCACCAATACGGCTTTTTCAGTTGCGACCACACTATCCCAGTGTCCTGTTAGCTCGACTTCAATAGCTTGGCCTGAAAAAATTGATTCTCCACCACCTGGTACCACGATATTGCGGCTAATGCCGCCTTTGCGGGCAAAGGCAATTGCGCTACTTTTAGGGTTAAAGGCTAAGCTTGGGTCGAAGCTGATATCAGCGTCTTTAGCATTAACATCACGGGTTATTTTTTCTTGACCGATTTCCACCAAACCTAAGTAGTTCATTGAGCCAATAAAGCCTGGGGTTAATACACTGCCTTTTGCATCAATAATATTATCCGCAATAACTGCTGAGTCATTTGATTGCTTGGCATTTACAGCGATGATGTGGCCATCTTCAATGACAACCGTAGCACTATCAAGTACGCCCTGTTCAGTTGAGGTATATACCTTAACATTAGTAATTGCCGTGGTTGCAGCAGACGCGATGATTGGGGTCAAACTCGCGAGCATAGCGCCAACGACCAGTGATTGGTTAAACTTTTTCATTGTATTGCTCCTTATTGTTGACCTAGCATGAAATCACTTTTAGCGCGGTAAGCATCGTCTTGATGATCAAACATTTTGGCGCCATCGATAAACACTTGCTCAGCTTTGGCATACACACTAAATGGATTGCTATTCCAAATTACCACATCGGCGTTTTTACCCACTTCAAGGGAACCGGTTTTATCTGCAATACCTAATGACTTGGCCGCATTCGAGGTGATCCAACCAATAACGTGTTCTTCTTTTAGATCAAAACCGTTTTGATTAGCACTATGCATAATTTTGGCGGTTTCTTGGTTAAGGCGCTGAATGGTCACGCTAGAGTCGGAATGCACCACAGCGCAGGAGTTGTTAACCGCATCTACGATGGCTGCATTTTCAACCACCATGTCATAGGCTTCCATTTTAAAGCCCCACCAATCAGGCCACATTGCGGCGCAGTTACCATTTTCAGCTAACAACTCAGCTATTTTATAACCTTCAATTGCATGGTGGAATGTACCGGAGTGATAGTTAAACTCTTTGCCTAAATCCACCATCATCGCCATTTCTTCCGCTTTATAACAATGGTTATGAATTAAAATGTCACCCTCTAACACGCCGCGTAAAGTGTCTTTGGTAAGATCTCGCTCTGGCGCTGATGGGTTTAAACCCGCAGCATAATCCGCATCATATTTATCCCAAGCTCGCTTGTACTCAGTGGCCTCAATGAAAGCTTGACGATAACCCGCCATATTACCCATTCGGGTCATGGGCGCTTCTTTACGCTTTCTGCCATAGGCACCTTTAGGGTTTTCACCACAGGCCATTTTCAATCCATAAGGGGCTTGGGGGAACTTCATGCCTTGCATGGTGGTTGCTGGGATGTTTTTTAAGGTCACCCCGCGACCACCAATTAAATTGGCAGAGCCAGGTAAGATTTGTAAAGTGGTGATACCACCTTCACGGGCACGATTAAACCCCGGATCTTGCGGCCATACGCTATGCTCTGCCCACACTTCAGCGGTATTGGGAGAGGTCACTTCGTTGCCATCGCCATGGGCATCTGCGCTAGGGCTTGGATACACGCCAAGGTGGGAGTGAACATCTACAATACCTGGGGTTATCCATTTACCGCTAGCATCAATCACAGTGACATTGTCTTGACTTAATTGCCTGCCAACCGCATTAATTTTGCCATCCACCATTAGGACATCAGCGCCGTCGATTCTTTCACCTGTACCTGTTAGCACAGTAGCGTTAATCAGCAAGGTCGATGTTCTTGGCATCACTTGGTAAGTACTTGGGTAGGGATTTTTATTAATACTAACTTTAGGGTCTTGCTGGGCTGAGTTACAGCCAAGCAGGGCTGTTGAAATCGCAATTACAATTAATCTTGGTGCCATCTTGGCCATGATCTCGGTCCTCGTTATTATTGTTATTAGAACGCCTAAGTTATCCGATAAGCATCTGACATCACAACAGATAAATTTAGCAAAACATTAACAAAATATGTTTATGGCTTAGTAAAGCGAGAGATATAAACGGGATTAATCGTTATAATCAAGCCACTTTCATTACTTGTACTCAGTGTCGATACCATGAATTGGTTAAAAAAACTTTTTAGCAATAAGGCGCAACCTGATGACCGAGATCCAAATCAGTCCAATGCCTATGATTTAATTGGTGGCGAGAAGACCATTCGCTTAATTGCCCAAAACTTTTACCAGCAGATGCAAAGCCGTGAAGACACACAGCCGCTACTAGCTATTCATCGCGCTCCAATTAAAGATTCACAACAAAAGTTATTTGAGTTTTTAAGTGGCTGGTTAGGTGGCCCACAGCTTTATCAGCAAAAGTATGGCCACCCGGCATTACGGGCACGGCATATGCCGTTTGATATTGACCAAACGATGGTTGATCAATGGTTAACCTGTATGGAGCAAGCCATTGCTGAGGCAATAAAAAAGCCTGAACATCAACAAGTGATATTTCAGGCCATTTCGCAGCTTGCCAATAATATGCGTAATAAAGATTAGCTTTCGAGCTTCAACCAATCTTGTGGTTTAAGGTAGCGCTCGTATAGCTCCGCCTCTTGGGAGCCTTCTTCTGGGGTAAAGCCATATTCCCAGCGAGCTAATGATGAAGCATAGACATTAGAATCGATTCCGCACCGACACCAACCTGTCGACTAAATTATACCGACTCATTTAAAGCTAGCTTTCCAGCTTCAACCAATCTTGTGGTTTAAGGTAGCGCTCATATAGCTCCGCCTCTTGAGAGCCTTCTTCTGGGGTAAAGCCATATTCCCAGCGAGCTAATGATGAAGCATAGACATTAGAATCGATTCCGCACCGCCACCAACCTGTCGACTAAATTATACCGACTCATTTAAAGCTAGCTTTCCAGCTTCAACCAATCTTGTGGTTTAAGGTAGCGCTCGTATAGCTCCGCCTCTTGGGAGCCTTCTTCTGGGGTAAAGCCATATTCCCAGCGAACTAATGATGAAGCATAGACATTAGAATCGATTCCGCCCCACCAATCTGTCGACTAAATTATACCGACTCATTTAAAGCTAGCTTTCCAGCTTCAACCAATCTTGTGGTTTAAGGTAGCGCTCGTATAGCTCCGCCTCTTGGGAGCCTTCTTCTGGGGTAAAGCCATACTCCCAGCGAACCAAGGGCGGCATAGACATCAAAATAGACTCAGTGCGACCACCGGTTTGTAAGCCAAATAAAGTGCCACGGTCATAAACCAAATTAAACTCAACATAACGGCCTCGACGGTACAGTTGGAACTGGCGCTCATCATCGTTATATTCAAGATCTTTATTACGCTCAACAATCGGCGAATAAGCCGTTAAGAAACCATTACCCACGGCTTGCATAAACTCAAAACTCTTATCAAAACCAGGCTCATTGAGATCATCAAAGAATAATCCACCGACCCCACGGGTTTCATTACGATGAGGCAAAAAGAAGTATTCATCACACCACTTTTTATATTTGGGATAAACCTCATCACCAAATGGGGCGCAAATATCGGCCGAGGTTTGATGCCATGAAACCACATCTTCTTCAAATGGATAGTAAGGAGTTAAATCAAACCCGCCACCAAACCACCATACGGGATCAGCGCCATCTTTATGGGCAATAAAAAAGCGCACATTCGCATGAGTTGTAGGAATAAAAGGATTTTTAGGATGGATAACCAATGACACGCCCATAGCTTCAAAGCTACGTCCAGCTAGCTCTGGACGATGCGCGGTGGCTGATGCCGGCATTGCTGCGCCCATCACATGGGAGAAGTTAACACCAGCTTGTTCAAATACATGGCCTGCGGTCATCACCTTACTGGTGCCACCACCACCTTCGGCGCGCTCCCACGATTCCGCTTGAAAGCTGGCCTTTCCATCTAACGCTTCTAAACCAGCACAGATATTGGCTTGTAGGGATAACAGGTACTGCTTTACGACTGCGGCATCAGGCATTGCCATATCAAATTCCTTATTGTTTATTCGATTATTTTTATTAAATTACTGTCCGTTACGTAATATTTTGCCGCTACGAGCATCGATAATGGTTGAAGGCTGGCGCTGAGCACCAAGATCACCAGTTATCACAGCCGCAACAGTAGTGGAAAAAGTATCTTGAATTTCTGCTATGGTCAGTGCGGGCGCATGACCCGCTAAATTAGCACTAGTTGAAACAATGGCTTTATTAGTGGCGTCACATAATGCTTTTACCACTGGATGAGCCGAAACTCGCACCGCAATGGAATCAAACTCGCCACATAATAATTGGCTAACCTCTGACTTAATTGGCATCACAAAGGTAAAAGGCCCTGGCCACTTACTAAAGGCAAAGGCAAGTTGTGCCTCTGTGAGTTGTGATTCATCAATATAGGGCTGCAGTTGTTTATAGTCGCTGGCAACTAGGATAACGCCCTTTTGCCAAGGACGTTGTTTGATTTCAAGTAACTTTTGAATAGCTGATAGGTTATCAGGATCGCAGCCAAGGCCATAAACGGCTTCAGTGGGATAAGCAAACACCTCTCCTTGCTCAAACACTTCAGTAACATCTGTTGGATGCAACAATTGCATGAAATACCCTTTAATCTTATAAATTATCGATAAATTATACAGACAATAAGGATATGAACAAATACTGAGATAAGGCGAATAGAGTCAAAAAAGTTATATTGGACGCTTATATTTACATGATTTCTGCGGGCATTCTAAACGGCTTCCAGCTGCGCCCTTACGCTCAACTAAAATACCAAAATTACATTCAGGGCAAGATTCATTATGGGGCGGAAAATTCACTAAGTACTTACATTTAGGGTAAGTATTACAGGCAAAAAAGGTTTTACCAAAGCGACTGGTACGAGATTCTAAATGGCCTTTTTTACAATGGGGGCAGTTGATAACCTCTGCATTTTCATCGTGATCGTGTTTTTCAATGTGAGTACATTCAGGATAGTGAGTACAGCCAATAAAAATACCAAAACGGCCAGACTTAACTGCCAGCTCATTGCCACACTCTGGGCATTCAGAGCCTTCTATCACTTGAGTTTCAATGGACTCATGTTGAACTAGAGGCCGCGTAAAGTCACAAGTAGGATAATTATTACAGCCTATGAATCCACCATGTTTACTATTTTTAACTGACAACTCACAGCCACACTTTGGGCAGAGTTCAAACTCTTTCTCCAAAGCATGCTCGTGCACAGTAAACAATTGCTGATCGATTTTAGACATTTTACTCTCAATATTACATAAAGGTGTCACCCTATTCAGGTTACACAGGGATGACAAAATAGCCAAGCTGACGATCAAAAAAGGAGGCCTAGCCTCCTTATTTAGTTAACTCATGACAATAGGTTTAAAGACTTAAGAATGTAACCGCCCATCAGGCTGTTCAAAAATAAGATCTTCCATTTGCTCATAAGCAGACTCGTTGCCTGGTACATTAAATAACACCATCAACACCACCCACTTTAAATCTTCCAAGATTAGGGTGGTTTCATCTAGCGCCATCACCCGTTCGATGACCATTTCACGGGTTTCAACACTGAGCACTTGGATTTGTTCAAGAAACAATAAAAACCCACGGCACTCAACATCCAATTTATCCATTTCATCTTTGGTATAAATACGGAATGACTGCTGGGCATGATTGCACAAGTAAGGTTTATCACCTTCTTGTAAATCAGCCAATCTTTCTAGCCAAGACAGGGCTTTCAAAATATCTGCTTGATGAAAACCTGCTCGGGTTAACTCTTTGGTAAGCTCATCTTCGTCAACTAATAGCTCTACTTCGCTATGAACATAGTTTTCAAAAAGGTACATGAGGATATCAAACATGGTTATCTCCTCTCTAATCTGACGTAACCACCAGGCACTTGTGCCACCTGGCCCTGTAATTCAAGTTCAAGCATTTCAACTAACACCAGATCTATCGACTTTCCACTATGCTCGACTACTGCATCTAAACTAGTAGCCTCATAACCTACACTAGCTAACAGCGCAGAAAATGGCAAATTTGTTGTATTATCTGCTATATGGTGACGATTAGCGACATTTTCAAGGTGAAACTGCGTCAATGCGGACAATTCTTCAACAACATCTGTTGCACATTCTACCAATTTAGCGCCATTTTTTAACAAGTCATGGCAACCTTGGTTATAGCCACCGAGCACCGAGCCGGGCACTGCAAACACTTCTCGATTTTGCTCCATCGCCAAGCGCGCACTGATCAACGAGCCACTTTTGCGCGTTGCCTCCACAACAATCGTGCCCAGTGATAAACCACTAATAATGCGATTTCGCCGAGGAAAGTTACCTGCATAGGGGCCAACCTGCGGCCAAAACTCACTCAGTACACAACCTTGATGCTGGATTTGGTGATACAAATTGCTATGGCGTTTAGGGTAAATACATTCAACACCAGTACCTAATACCGCAAGGGTTACGCCATTACTGTCTACTGCTCCTTTATGGGCTGCACCATCAATCCCAGCCGCCATACCGCTGGTTATTGAAAAGCCCATCTGAACCATCTCTGTGGCTAACGCCTTTGCCATATTCAAACCACCAACGGATGCATTGCGACTCCCCACCATGCCAATTGAAGGTCGTAGCAAGGCTTCGAGTTGGCCTTTAATAAATAACACTCCGGGAGGATCTGATATTTGTTGCAGTAATGCGGGATAGTCAGGGTCTGACAAAGTAACAATGTGATGTTGCGGGGATAGATTAAGCCACTCAATGGCCAAATCAACTTTATCAAAATCAATTTGGCATTGAGACAGCAGCTTTGCCGATAATGGCAAAGACTGCTTTTCAAACTCTAAACGTTGCCGTAATTCCTCAACATCCATTTGAGTTAATAATTGTTGAATCCGGGCGGGTCCTAGCCCGGATACTGCACAAACAACTAGCCAGTCGACCAGTTTATTATCGATTACTCGCCTTTTAACTCAGTCGTCTTAGGGGTGACTAACTTATCGTCAACTCGCACAGGACGTTCATTGGCAATAATAATCGCCATACTGGTCTTTTCGAAAACTTTAAACACCATTAACTTGCCATGGAAAATATCAGGCATGGTAATAGCATTATCGTCAGATATTTTGGCTTTTAAGTTGTCGTAAGCACTACGATCAATGGTTGATACCGGCATGCCGTCACTATTGATGACAATGGTTTCACCATTGCGATAAATACCAAACACATGACCGGTGTCGATACCATCAACAGCCCCTTTATCAAGATAAACGATATCTAGCTTGCCAACTTCACGAATATCTTTCTCAATGGCTAACACGTTAGCAGGCACAGACTCTGGCGCCGCTTTAGGAATAAAGTAAGCTGACATCAGCGCTTCATCTTCTACCGGTGCAACTTTAAAACCGGCTTTCGATTCGCGTAAGTTACTCAGTAATTGTACTTTTGAAATGTCGCCAGATTCAATCACTCGACCACTGGCAGTCAAAATAATTTCTTGCCCTAGTAACTCGCTATTTTCTTTATCAAAAAACTCTCTACCTTCTTGGTATACCGCCAGCTTTTCACCAACAGGTAAATTGGCATTAATATAAACCACATCTCCTACTGTATGATGACGAGATGGACTTTCACCAGCAAGGATCATTGGCAAGCCATCAAGCCATTCTGGGTCTACGATTCGGTTTTGCACCAAATAAGGCTGGATCAGTGATAAATCAATAGCTGGGATTGGACCACCTTTGTCGCTAATGCGCCCTTCAGGGCCTTTTTTGATATGCTGCTTTAATACTAACCGTGGTTGTCCATCGATAAACACTAAGGTGAGTCGATCGCCAGGATAAATTAAATGCGGGTTCGCAATCTGTGGATTTGCGCCCCATAATTTAGGCCAACGCCAAGGATCGTCTAAGAAAAAGGCTGATATATCCCACAGCGTATCGCCTTTTTTAACGATATATGAATCGGGGTGACCAGACTTTAATGTTAATTTATCAGCCAAAACCAAGGTTGAGGCTATGGTACTTAGTGTCAAAAACGCGAGTAAAAATATCCGTTTCATGGTTCATTCCATGTGTTTAGCTCTTTATTAGAGCTTTTGCTGTTATTGATAGTCAGTAAGGATTAAAATTAACCCATTAACCAAGCCAGTATAGCTAACTGGCTGAAATTTGACAGACTTGTTAAGAGTTTATATATGCCATTATTAAAAGTTTTACGTTTTCCAGATGAAAGATTACGCACAGTTGCTAAGCCTGTCACCGATTTTGGTGAGGTTTTGCAAACCCAAATAGATAACATGCTTGAAACAATGTACGAGGAAAAAGGCATTGGACTTGCGGCTACTCAGGTAGATTTCCATCAACAATTAATTGTGATGGACCTGCAGGATGAAGTTGAGCGTCCGACCATTTTCATTAATCCTGAGATTGTCAGCAAAAGCGGCGAGCTCACTAATGAAGAAGGCTGTCTTTCGGTTCCGGGCATTTACGCTAAAGTTGATCGTGCTGAATTTGTTACCTTAAAAGCCCAAGATCGTCACGGTAAAGAGTTTACGGTTGAAGCGGATGAGCTATTTGCCATCTGTCTACAGCACGAAATGGATCATTTAAAAGGCAAGTTGTTCGTCGATTACTTGTCAAAAATGAAACGTGACCGTATCAAGACTAAACTTGAGAAAGAAGCCCGTTTAGAAGCAAAAGAAGCATAGGACTCCATTTGAAACCGTTAAATATTATCTTTGCTGGCACGCCAGACTTTGCCGCTTTACATTTGCAGGCACTTATTAATTCCGACCACAATGTGATTGCGGTGTATTCGCAGCCAGATAGACCTGCGGGCCGTGGCAAAAAACTGCAAGCAAGCCCGGTAAAGCAGCTTGCTGTTGCCAACGATATCCCTGTATATCAGCCGCCATCATTACGCAAAGAGGATGCCCAAGCAGAGCTTGCTGCCTTAAACGCTGACATTATGGTCGTCGTTGCATACGGATTAATCCTGCCAAAGATAGTATTAGATACGCCAAAACTGGGTTGTATTAATGTACACGGTTCTATATTGCCTCGCTGGCGTGGCGCCGCGCCAATCCAGCGCGCGCTTTGGGCTGGTGACAGCGAAACTGGCGTCACGATTATGCAAATGGATATCGGTTTAGATACTGGTGACATGTTACTTAAAACGTCGCTTAAAATTGAAGACACCGACACTTCTGCAACCTTGTATAGCAAATTAGCCGAACAAGGACCGCCAGCGTTAATAGAAGCGCTTGAAGGTTTAAGCAAAGGCACCCTCGTTGCTGAACAACAAGATGAATCTTTAGCTAACTATGCTGAAAAGTTATCTAAAGAAGAAGCTCAAATAGATTGGACTAAGCCTGCGAAACAATTATGGCAAGAAATTCGCGCCTTTAACCCTTGGCCAGCTAGTCATTTTAGCCACCAAGGCAATACCATCAAGGTATGGCAAGCGAGTTACAATAATGCTGTTGATAGTAATGCCACACCTGGTACCGTACTAGACAGCAATAAGCAAGGTGTCACCGTCGCTACAGGCGAAGGCTCTTTGCAGCTACAAGTCATGCAATTACCGGGTAAAAAGCAAATGCCTGTCGCAGATATTCTTAACTCACGCGCAGACTGGTTTGCCCCAGGGGTAAACTTTAACCCAGTCGCGAAAGAAGACAATGAGGCACAGCCATAATGAATGTTAGAGCGCTCGCAGCCAAAGCCATTTTCAATGTACTTGAGAAAGGCATTTCACTATCGGTGGCCTTGCCAGATCAACAACAACATCTCGAAAATGGTAAAGACAAAGCCCTATTAGCAGAACTTTGTTATGGCGTAATGCGTCAACTGCCACAACTGGATAAATGTGTCAGTGACTGCTTAAGCAAACCCTTTAAAGGTAAGCAGCGTATATTGCACCAATTATTATTGGTGGGTTGTTATCAGCTTTACTTCACTCGAATTCCTGCTCATGCGGCCATTTCAGAAACCGCTGAAGCCTGCCGCCAAATGAAATTTGATGGTTTAGTTAAAGTGGTTAATGGTGTTCTTCGTAATATTCAACGTAAAGAAGCACCACTAAATACTGACAACGACACCCTGAAATACAATACTCCTGCTTGGTTTATTAAACGCCTAAAATCGGCCTACCCAGATCAATGGCAACAAGTTATTGAGCAAAGCCATCAACGCCCACCAATGTGGCTGCGCAACAATCAGCTATCACAAACCCGTGAGCAATACTTAGCGCTACTTGCTGAACAAGAAGTAGAAGCCAGTGCCGGTGCGAGTGATGATGCGATTTTACTTGCTAGTCCAACAGATGTAATGCGATTACCCGGTTTTGCTGAAGGCTCAGCCTCAGTACAAGATGGGGCCGCGCAGTGGGCAGCAACGCTATTAGCACCAGAAACTAATGAACTGGTTCTTGATGCCTGTGCTGCACCCGGCGGAAAAACCTGCCATCTAATAGAAACTGCGCCAAACATTAGTCTAGTCGCGGTAGATTTTGATGAAAAACGCTTAGAGCGTGTGCAACAAAATCTGGACAGATTACAATTAAAAGCGCAAGTTATTCATGGTGATGCAGCCAATATTGATACTTGGTGGCAAGGTGAAAAGTTTGACCGGATCTTATTAGATGCCCCTTGCTCTGCAACCGGTGTCATTCGTCGCCACCCTGACATTAAGTGGCTACGTAAAAACAGTGATATTGATGAACTGGCTTTACTGCAACAACAAATCATTGATCATTGCTGGAAATGGCTGAAACCCGGCGGCACCATGCTTTATGCCACTTGCTCAATTTTGCCAGAAGAAAACAGCCAGCAAATAGAGCAATTTTTACAAAGAACAAGCGATGCGACATTAGTACCAATCGCCCAACAATCATCTGCTGATGATATTGGTTGGCAATTGCTACCAGGCCAAAACAATTGTGATGGCTTTTACTACGCACGTTTAGTTAAAGCGCTTTAAGCTCGTTTAGTAGGGATACCCGCACAGCAATGAAAATTATTATTTTGGGCGCAGGCCAAGTTGGCGGCACACTGGCTGAAAACCTCGTCGGTGAAAATAACGACATCACCTTAGTGGATAATAACCGCGCCAGAGTTAAATACTTACAAGATAAATTCGATTTGCAAACCGTCATCGGCCATGGTGCTCACCCGAGCACCTTAAAAAGGGCCGGCGCAGAAGATGCCGATATGCTAATTGCAGTCACCAATAGTGATGAATGCAATATGGCTGCATGCCATATTGCATACAGCTTATTTGGCACCCCAACCAAAATAGCCCGGATCCGCTCAGAAGCTTACCTTGAGCAGCGCGACAAATTGTTCATCAATACCGAAGTTAAAAACAGTGACACCAAATTACGTGGTGGCTTTGTTATTGATGAATTGATTGCCCCAGAGCAACTTGTTACCGCCTATATTGAACGTTTAGTGCAATACCCTGGCGCACTGCAAGTACTCGAGTTTGCTAAAGGCAAATTAAGCCTAGTGGCCATTAAGGCTTATTATGGTGGGCCATTAGTGGGTAACGCGCTGGCAACGCTGCGTGAACATATGCCGAATATTGATACCCGGGTCGCGGCTATTTTCCGTAAAGGCAAAGCGATTATGCCCCGCGGTACCACCATTATCGAAGCCGATGATGAAGTGTTTTTCGTTGCCGACACCCGCCATGTGCGAGCGGTGATGAGTGAAATGCAAAAGCTGGATAATTCTTACCGTAATATCATGATCGCCGGTGGTGGTAATATTGGTTATGGCCTTGCAAAAAGATTACAAAAAAAGCACTCAGTCAAACTCATTGAACACAGTTTAGAGCGCGCAGAAAGCCTGTCAGAAAGGTTAGAAAACTGCACAGTATTTAACGGTGATGCATCGGATCAAGAGTTACTGCAAGAAGAGCACATTGACCAAACAGATGTGTTTATAGCTGTCACCAATGATGACGAAGCTAACATTATGTCGGCGCTATTAGCTAAGCGAATGGGCGCCAAAAAAGTCATGGTGCTTATTCAACGTGAAGCCTATGTGGATATTGTCCAAGAAGCCAATATCGATATTGCAATTTCGCCGCAGCAAACCACCATTTCAGCCTTACTGACCCATATCCGCCAAGGCGATATTTGTAATGTTTACTCATTACGTCGCGGCGCAGCTGAAGCTATCGAAGCCATTGCCCATGGCAGTTCTTCCACCTCAAAAGTGGTCGGCAAGCAAATCAGCGACATAAAATTACCCCCAGGAACGACCATTGGCGCTATCGTTAGAAATGATGAAGTGATTATGGGTCATGATAAAACCGTCATTGAAGAAGGAGATCATGTGATTCTATTTTTAGTAAATAAAAAGTTCATTGGCGATGTAGAAAAGCTGTTCCAACCGAGCGCGTTTTTCTTCTAGCGTCACCATTAATGGCACTATGCTGAATTTAAAACCGCTACTGTTTGTCATTGGCGCTTTTTTATCTATTCTCACTGGCTTCATGCTGGTGCCAATGGCTTTTGCGCTGTTTTATCATGAAGAAACTATCGGCGCATTTATGATGTCCGGGTTGTTTAGCGGCCTCGTTGCGATTTTATGTATTCAAGCTGGCCGCAGCAGCGACGTTAACCTTAATATCCGCGATATGTTTTTTCTCACCAGCATGACTTGGCTGGTAGTCAGTTTATTTGCCGCCTTACCTTTCACCCTTTACCACGGTATTAACTATACCGACGCCTTTTTCGAAACCATGTCCGGCATCACCACCACAGGCTCAACTGTGCTGTCAGGCTTAGACGACATGGACCACAGCATTTTAATTTGGCGATCCCTATTACAATGGCTTGGTGGGATCGGTTTTATTGTCATGGCGGTAGCCATTCTGCCTTTTCTCAATGTCGGTGGTATGCGCCTGTTTCGCACCGAGTCGTCAGACTGGAGCGACAAAACCACTCCGCGTACCCAACATATGGCCAAGTACCTTTTTGAAGTCTATGCCGTGCTTACTGTGTTATGTGCCTTGGCCTATCACTTGTCTGGGATGCATTGGTTTGAAGCTATTAACCATGCAATGACCACACTGTCTACTGGCGGCTATTCAACGTCTGACAGCTCAATGTCAGCTTTCACTCCAGCAGCCCATTGGGTAGCAATTGTGTTTATGGCCGCGGGAGGTTTACCACTGCTAATGTTTGTGCAAAGCATTCAACAAAAAACCTTAAAGATATGGAATGACGAACAAGTTAAGGGCTTTGTTAAATTTATTGTACTGGTGTCGGTAACCCTTGGGGTTTGGTTATGGTTGAAGTCAGATATGGCATTTATCGATGCTATTCGTTTATCCAGTTTTAATGTCATATCAGTGGTTACAACGACTGGCTATGGCTTAACCGATTATCAGGCATGGGGCGCTTTTGCCAGTATCAGTTTTTTATTTCTGATGTTTGCTGGTAGCTGCTCCGGCTCGACCTCTGGTGGGATTAAAATATTTCGCTTTCAGATTTCACTTAAAGTCATGCTCCAGCAATTAACTCAACAAGTCCATCCTCAAGCTGTAGTCAGTAAGCGCTATAATCATCGCGTCATTGATAATGATATTATTCGCTCAATTATGGCCTTTATCATGCTGTTTTTGATTGTGATTATATTACTTGCGGTGACCTTGGTGCTCACAGGCTTAGATCCTGTAACCAGTATTTCAGGCGCCATTACTGCGGTAACTAATGTCGGCCCAGGTCTTGGGCCTGTTATTGGGCCTGCGGGTAATTTTGCCAGCTTACCGGATACCGCTAAATGGGCGCTGGCTTTTGGAATGTTATTGGGGCGATTAGAAATCATTACCGTGGCGGTACTGTTCGCCCCCAAATTTTGGAAGTACTAATTAGACGCACTAGCTTGAAGTACTAACGTAACAAGCTAACTCAAAGAGCTAGCTCGCGACCGCTGTAACCCCAAGGCTGACTACATGATCGGCATACACTTTCACATCTTCCCAATCAGTGTAATCAATCACGCTCTTAGGATCAGTCGGGCCGTCAGTCATTTTCATAATTAAGCGAATCGCCAAGCTGTCATACCAAGTCCACGATGGGTAATTCACTTTACCTGCAATGATTTTGACATCTTGTGGCTGCCAAGGTGAAAGCTCAATAAACTTTTGTAGGTATTTATTATTTTCTGGAATGCGTTTTTCAGGCTTACGTGCCACAACGTTGACACAGAAAAAGCTATTGGGCTTGCTGCTCAGCTGTTGTTGGTAACGATTAACAAATTCAAATACCGACTTATGATAAGAACCATATAAAACACAAGCCCCTAACGCAATAACATCATAGCTTGCCCAATCAATGTCAGCATGGTTATTATCAAGAATATTGACCACATCACACTGATGACCGTTATGGACAATCTGCTCTGCAATTGCACGACTAATTTGTGCAGTATGCCCACCTCTTGAATAATAAATAACTAAAGTTTTTGCCATTTCAACACCGATTGTTGCTTGAATAAGCAGCCATTGTTACAAAAAAGGCTATTATAATCGTGCTCTTTGATCACAAATTAGAAACGTCTCATATAATTAGATGATAAAATTGAGATCTAAGTTCGCCAGCAGTATGATGAATCTGAGTATTAAATCAGTAATAGGTAAATAAATGTCTAAAAATATTGATGTAGAGTCGATGCTAGGTAATGCCGAGATGGCAGCCAAATGGCTAAAAGCGATTGCTAATCCTTATCGATTGATGATTTTGTGTTTACTGCTGGAAAAAGAACGCAGTGTCACTGAATTAAATGAAACGGTGCCATTAAGCCAATCAGCATTATCTCAACACCTTGCAGTCATTCGAGCCCAAGATTTAGTCAATACTCGTAAAAGCTCACAGAACGTGTATTACACCCTAAAAAATGCTGAAGTGACTGAAGTTATCTCAATTTTGCATCGTTTATATTGCGCAGCTTAATAAGCCTTAACGACTATTAAGCTGAATAAAGTCATTGGCAAACTCATCGACTTTATTCCAATCGGTAAACTCATAAGTACCTGTGATATCTGTTGGCCCTTTGGTCATCCACATGATAAAGCGGATCATCACTCTATCCATGGTGCTATATTTAGGGTAATCAATTTTGCCCGCAAACACGCCCAGCAGTTTAGGGTGCCACTGAGAAAGCTGCAAAAACTTTTGCATATAAGGATTGGTTTCAGGGGTATTTTTAAGGGGTTTTCGAGCGACGACATTCACCGTAAAAAATGCACTCTTCATCGAAGATAATACTGTCAGGTTAGCTGTTATAAATTCATATAACTCAGGGCGGTGTTTGCCATAACGAATACTGGCACCGATCAGCACTTTATCAAAATCTGTTAACGATAATTCCGCAGCCTCAGCTAAGGAGACTAAAGTCACTAGCTCTCCAGCATCTTGCAATCGCTGTTTAATCTGCTGACAAATGGCCAATGTCTGCCCATCAACCGTTGAATAGATCATGATACTTTTAAGCATTTATCTTCCTTTGATGTCACCCTTAGCTAAAACTATGTGTCGACCGTTCGTTGCCAGAGTTCATTGTAAAAGTTGCGCAGTATTGCTCCACTTTTAAAACAAGCCGCGCAACTAGTTCTTCCAAAACGTCGGCGTAAATAATACTAACAAGGTAAACACTTCTAAACGGCCAAATAGCATGGCCAGTACCAACACCCATTTAGCCCCATCAGTCACGCTGGCATAGTTACTGGCCACCTCTCCTAAGCCTGGGCCTAGATTATTAATACTGGCAGCTGTTGCACTAAAGGCGGTAATGGCGTCCATTTCCATTGCCATTAATAGCACCATACAAATGACAAACACTAAGGCATACGCAGAGAAAAATCCCCATACCGCATCAATGACACGATCAGGCAAAGCAGACTTACCAATTCGAATCGAATACATGGCCTTAGGGTGTATTAAACGCTTCATTTCACGAGAGCCTTGTAGCAACAAGAGCACAAAGCGGATCACTTTCATGCCGCCCCCGGTAGAGCCAGCACAACCACCAATAAAACTAGAAAAGATTAATAATATAGGCAAAAACAATGGCCAAGAGTTAAAACTTTCGGTGCCAAAACCAGCCGTAGTGGATATCGACACCACCTGGAAAAAAGCATAATCTAAGGTCTGCTCTGGCGAATCATATATGCCAGCATTATATAAAGTCGCGAAACAAATAGCGGTTAATACCAATTGAATACCAATTAAGGCTTTAAATTCAGCATCACGAAAATAGACTTTAAAATTAATCCCCCGCCAACTGAACGCGGCGAAATGCAGGCTAAAGTTAACAGCCGCAATCAGTAAAAACACCGCACAAATAACATTGATCAGCGGGCTATTAAAATAGCCAATACTGGCATCATGAGTTGAGAAACCACCAATAGCAATGGTCGAGAATGAATGACAAATAGCATCAAAGGCGCTCATGCCAGCAAAATAAAATGCTGTCGCACAAGCCACAGTTAATAATAAGTAGATATACCAAAGCGCCTTGGCGGTCTCGGCAATTCGCGGTTTCATCTTACTGTCTTTTACCGGCCCGGGTATTTCAGCTTTATAGAGCTGCATACCACCAATACCTAACAGCGGCAAAATGGCTACCGCGAGCACAATGATCCCCATGCCACCCATCCACTGCAGCAGATGTCGATAAAACAATATCGCTTTGGGTAAATCATCGAGGCCGACAATCACGGTGGCCCCTGTGGTAGTCAACGCTGAAAAGGATTCAAAGAAGCTGTCTGTCCAACTTAAGTCGGGCTCGGTAGAAAAGATAAATGGTAGTGCCCCGATGGAGCCCAGTACCGTCCAAAACATCACCACAATCAAAAAGCCTTCGCGGGTGCGCAAATCGCCTTTTTGAGCCCGGTTTGGATACCAAAGTAAAAAACCTAAAAATAAACTGACGCAAAACGCCTGTATAAATGCAGTACCGCCGCCATCTTTATAAAAAATGGCGACTAATGCAGGTGGCAGCATAGTGATAGAAAATAATCCCATCAGCAGGCCAGTGATTCTAATAATTGTTTTATATTGCACTGTGTTTATATCGCATAGGTTTTATTTTGCACTAATTTGAGAGCATCGTTGTTAATGCCGCCCAAGACTCGGGCGCGCTAATAAGCCATAACACCTCAGCTAATCACATCTTTAAAGATCAGCGATTAACAATTGAGCTTATTATCGTTATGACTTTGTATTTTGGCATACTTTTTACACTCATCAAACGTTAAACTTTGCCTTAAGCTGACCTTGGGTTTGGGTGGCCAGCTCACGATTAAAGTCATCATGAAATGCTTTGGCAATTTCAAATTCAATTTCGATAACATCAGTAAAGACTTTATTGCTGATAACACCATCAAATTGATTAACCAAATATTCAATTTGATTAAGTTGCGGGTAACTGCAACTCAGCTTAGTACTATAGCGAATATATTTAGTTTTGGTCTCAAGTTCGGTTAAACCAGACTTGATCCCCGATGAGTAAGCCCGCACTAAGCCACCCACGCCTAACTTAGTGCCGCCAAAGTAGCGCACTACAATAGCGCCAATCTCACCAATATTTGAACCTTGTAACGTTGCTAACATCGGCCGACCAGCACTGCCTGCAGGCTCGCCATCGTCGCTGCTGCCAATGGCAATACTATTTTGCGGATCGGACGCCACAAAAGCATAGCAATAATGGTTAGCGCCCGGGTATTCCAGCCTCATGTTAGTAAGCGCACACTTCAACTCTAATTCACTACTACAGTGAAACAGCACAGTGATAAATCGACTGTGCTTGATATCTTCTTCGATGGTGAGTGTTTGATTGGGTATTTGGTATTGTTCAGTCAATGAGACCTAGCTCTCGGGTCATGTTTTCGTTTCTATCTTGGTGCACAATAACATTATCTTCAATTCGAATGCCGCCAAAAGGTCTTAATTCGTCGACTTTATCCCAATTTATTTGCGATTGTCGCCGATCGGCTTTTAGTCCTGCCAGTAATGAGTCGATAATATATATCCCCGGTTCAATAGTAAAAACTTGGTTAGCGGCGATTTCACGGGTGCAACGTAAAAATGGATGCCCAGCTGGTGTCGGAATATGGGTGCCTGCTTCATCACCTAAAAAGCCGCCCATATCGTGTACTTGTAACCCCAGCATGTGGCCTAAACCATGGGGGCAGAAAACACTGGTAATCCCCTGCTCGACCAAGCCTTGAGCATCACCTGTTGCCAAATTAAAGTCCAACATCAAATTAGCCAGTTTTGCATGAAAACGTAAGTGTAAATCAGGGTATTTAACCCCAGGCTTCATCATATCGACTAGTGACAACTGCAACTTGTTCATCTCCACAATCAACTCGTAGAAACTATTTTTCTCAAAAGAGTAAGTACGGGTAATGTCAGATGCATAACCATTATAGTTAGCGCCCGCATCGATTAAGAATGATAACCGTGGTGACGGGATTTGATGCTCTAATACGGTGTAATGCAATATCGCCGCATTTTGGTTAAGGGCAACAATATTGCCATAGGGTACTTCGTTTTCAGTTTGGCCAATGGCGGATAAATACTGCTGCTGAATTTCAAACTCGCTGCCACCATTATAAAAAGCATTCTTAGCCGCTAAGTGGCCTTTTATTGCAGTTTGGTTAGCGCGGCGCAAACATTCCAGTTCGTACTGGGTTTTATCGGCGCGGTGATAATGCAGGTAATTCATTACCGCATCAGGATTACAGCAACTGATGCCGAGCACTTCAGCCACATCAATATGCTCACCAATATATGCCCAGTGCGATAAATCAGCCGGTAATAATTGCGCCACTTGGTCTGCTTTAGTCAGCAATTTAATCTCAAAATGTTCAGCCCAAAAATCATTGGGCTCATCACTGACTTTATGCCAAAAATCCACCGGGCGATAAAATATCAGCTGCGGTTTATCAACTCCGTTAGCGACAACCCAACAATTGGGGTTATCAAGCACAGGTAACCAGGCTTTAAACTGTGGATTAACTTTAAATGGGTAACTTAAATCATCAAGAAACTGGCGATGAGCCTGGCCTGAATGAATAACTAACCCATCAAGCTGTTCACTTTGTGTTATTTCGGCAACACGGCGATTTAGTTCTGCAATGTGTGCATGATAAAAATGAGCAAGCTGATCCATTATTTCAGTCCCTGTAATGATTTTTTGTTATGAAAGAACTTGTGAAGTGTATCACAAAGGGCAAAATTGACTCTAGCTGCCAATTATTTAAACGGACGTTTAAATTGGGTGTTGTATTTTATTTCATTTCGTCGCACACTGTTTGGCAACTGGTCAAATGATGGCCGTCGCTGCTGTGAAAACAAAGCTAGATAACAACACAGTGATTGTGATGTAGAAGTCGCTTTTAGCAAAAAGGAAGCAAGCAATGATCTACCAAAGTCCTACGATTCAAGTTGAGTTATTAGAGGATAATATTGCCAAGCTGTGCTTTAACGCACCGGGTTCGGTAAATAAATTCGATAAAGAAACTCTTTCTTCATTAGATGCTGCATTAGAAAGCATCAAGCAAAACACCAACATACAAGGCCTACTGGTTACCTCTGGTAAAAGTACCTTTATCGTTGGCGCTGATATCACAGAATTTTTAGGTTTATTTGAGCAAGATGATGCCACCTTATTATCTTGGGTCGAACAAGCCAGCGCAGTATTTGATAAACTTGAAGACTTACCATTCCCAACAGCTTCTGCTGTAAATGGTTTTGCATTAGGTGGCGGTTGTGAAGCTATCCTTGCGACTGACTTACGCATCGCTGACACCAACGCCCGTATTGGCTTGCCAGAAACCAAGCTTGGTTTAATCCCAGGTTTTGGTGGTACTGTGCGCTTACCTCGTGTGATTGGTGCTGACAACGCACTAGAATGGATCACCACAGGTAAAGATCAACGCCCAGAGGCTGCTTTAAAAGTTGGCGCTATTGATGCGGTTGTTGCACCTGAAAATTTAGAAGCTGCTGCTCTACAAATGCTAAAAGATGCCATCAACGAAAAGTTAGATTGGCAGTCTCGCCGCGCACGTAAACTTAAACCACTTACATTGCCAAAGCTTGAAGCTATGATGTCGTTTGCGACAGCTAAAGGCATGGTCTTTAAAGTTGCAGGTAAACATTACCCTGCACCTATGATGGCGGTTAGCGTTATTGAACAAGCTGCAACACTTGATCGCGCTGAAGCACTTAAAGTTGAAAACAAAGCTTTCATCAAATTAGCGAAAACGGAAGTAGCCACTGCATTAATTGGCATTTTCTTAAACGACCAGTTCGTTAAAGGCAAAGCTAAAAAAGCCGGTAAACTGGCTAAGAAAGTAAACAGCGCTGCAGTATTAGGCGCTGGCATCATGGGTGGCGGTATCGCTTACCAAAGTGCAAGTAAAGGTACACCGATTGTCATGAAAGACATCGCCCAGCCTGCATTAGATTTAGGTTTAGGTGAAGCGGCTAAATTACTGACAGCGCAAGTTAAGCGTGGCCGTTCTACGCCAGCTAAAATGGCTGCAGTTTTAAACAACATCACTCCAGCATTAGATTATGCACCAATTAAAGATGCTGACGTTATCGTTGAAGCTGTAGTTGAGCATCCTAAAGTTAAAGCGTCTGTATTAGCTGAAGTTGAAAATTATGTTGCAGATGATGCCATCATTGCATCAAACACCTCGACAATCTCAATTAACTTATTAGCGAAGAGCATGAAGAAACCTGAACGTTTCTGCGGCATGCACTTCTTTAATCCAGTACATAAAATGCCATTAGTTGAAGTCATTCGTGGCGAAAACAGCTCAGAAGAAACTATTGCTTCTGTTGTGGCATATGCCAGCAAAATGGGCAAAACTCCAATCGTTGTTAATGATTGTCCAGGCTTCTTTGTTAACCGCGTATTGTTCCCTTACTTTGCCGGCTTCAGCGGCTTACTTGCTGACGGTGCTGATTTTGCCAAAGTCGATAAGGTAATGGAAAAACAATTCGGTTGGCCAATGGGCCCAGCATACTTACTTGACGTTGTTGGTCTAGATACAGGTCATCATGCACAAGCAGTTATGGCTGAAGGTTTCCCTGACCGCATGGGTAAAAATGGCAAAGATGCTATCGACATCATGTTTGAAAGTGAGCGCTTTGGTCAGAAGAATACTAAAGGGTTCTACTCTTACTCTGTTGACCGTCGCGGTAAGCCAAAGAAAGATTTAGATCCAACAAGCTATGAATTGTTAGGTAAAGAATTTGGTGAGCTAAAAGAATTCGAAGCAGATGAAGTTATCGCTCGTTGTATGATCCCAATGATTATCGAAACGGTTCGTTGTTTAGAAGAAGGCATTATTGCTTCTCCTGCTGAAGGCGATATGGGTCTGGTTTACGGTATTGGTTTTCCACCATTTAGAGGCGGTGTATTCCGTTACCTAGATACCATGGGTGTTGCTAACTTTGTTGCACTTGCTGACAAGTTTGCTCACTTAGGTGGTTTATATCAAGTGACTGATGCAATGCGTGAGCTTGCAGCCAATAACGGTACATACTACCCAGCCTAATTAGCAGTAAAGGAATAACATCATGAAAAACGCTGTAATCGTCGACTGCATTCGTACTCCGATGGGCCGCTCTAAGGCTGGAGTATTTAGAAATGTACGTGCAGAAACTTTATCTGCAGAGCTAATGAAATCATTATTAGCACGTAATCCAAAACTTAATCCAACAGATATCGAAGATGTTATCTGGGGTTGTGTGCAACAAACTCTTGAGCAAGGTTTCAACATTGCTCGTAACGCGGCGCTTTTAGCTGGCATTCCAAAATCAGCTGGCGCCGTAACGGTTAACCGCTTATGTGGTTCATCAATGGATGCCTTGCATCAAGCAGCCCGCGCAATTATGACTGGCCAAGGCGATACCTTTATCGTTGGTGGTGTTGAGCACATGGGTCATGTACCAATGAACCATGGTGTAGACTTCCACCCAGGTCTTGCTGCTAACGTGGCAAAAGCATCTGGCATGATGGGCTTAACCGCTGAAATTCTAGGCAAAATGCACGGTATTACTCGTGAACAACAAGACGCTTTTGCTGTACGTTCTCATCAACGCGCTCATGCTGCTACTGTTGAAGGTCGTTTTGATAATGAAATCGTTCCTATCGAAGGACACGATGCAAACGGCGCGTTAATTAAAGTGACTCACGATGAAGTTATTCGTCCAGAGACGTCATTAGAGTCTTTATCAGGTCTACGCCCAGCGTTTGACCCAGCTAACGGCACAGTAACAGCGGGGACCTCTTCTGCACTTTCTGACGGCGCTTCAGCTATGTTAGTGATGGAAGAAGAAAAGGCTCGCGAATTAGGTTTACCGATTCGTGCTCGTATCCGCTCTATGGCGGTTGCTGGTTGTGATGCAGCAATTATGGGTTACGGCCCAGTTCCTGCAACTAACAAAGCCTTAGCTCGCGCTGGATTAAACATAGATGATATGGACGTGATTGAATTGAATGAAGCATTCGCTGCGCAATCATTACCATGTGTTAAAGATCTTGGTTTAACTGATGTTGTTGACGAAAAAGTTAACTTAAATGGTGGCGCGATTGCATTAGGTCATCCATTAGGTTGTTCAGGTACGCGTATCTCAACAACACTGATTAACTTGATGGAAGCAAAAGATGCTAAATATGGTTTAGCCACTATGTGTATTGGTTTAGGCCAAGGCATTGCAACTATCTTTGAGCGCGTTGATAGCTAAATCTAATTTACTATTACAGCTACATTAGTAGCATCAAAATTAAAAACCGAGCTATCTAGCTCGGTTTTTTTATCCCTGCTTTTAAAGCAATGTTTCACGTGGAACATCATATTTCGGTGAGCATAACATCACGCTTTACTAATAAAGCTAGCATCAGTGTTGCATCAAACTTTAACCAGAGTAAAATTAGCGCAATTGTTGAGTAAGAAGAATTGATATGACTAAAGATTTTACTGCCGCAGACCACCACTTAGATGCGCTTGGTTTACGTTGCCCAGAACCTGTAATGATGATCCGTAAAACTGTGCGTAAAATGGCAGAAGGTGAAAGCCTATTAATTACTGCTGATGATCCAGCAACCACCCGTGATATTCCAAGCTTTTGTGAGTTTATGGATCATACTCTTCTAGCAAGTGATACTAACCAAACACCATATAAATACCTGATTAAAAAAGGCCTCTAATCATGATTTCGTTACACGCTATTGCTTACAAAACTGCTAAAAAAGGGCCGATGAAGCCAGTATTTTGTGCCAAGGTAAGTTTATTAAAAGGCGTTGAAAACGATATTTTTGGAAAACCCGGAAAACGGCAAGTGACCGTCATGTCGCAGCAACAGTGGCAATTAGCCTGTAATGAAATTAATGCCGATTTAGACTGGTTAACCCGAAGAGCCAATATATTAATTGATGGCTATAAGTTTAGCGCCGCAGATGTTGGTAAAGTCATTAAACTTGGTAATGATGTTAGCTTACTGATTACCGGTGAAACCGACCCATGTAAAAAAATGGAGCAGTCACAGCAAGGTCTTGAAAAAGCCCTCACCCCAGATTGGCGTGGTGGCGTAACCTGTAAAGTGATAACTGAAGGCCTGATCCAAATTGATGATCAGGTTTCAATAATAACCATATAAGTGTGCCTATTGAGTTTTATCTTTAATGACCGTTGCACTGAGCAAAAATGAATAACTATTCAGTGCTGTATTACACTAAACAAACTTGCAAAATTAGATACATACTCACGTATTTTTATACGACTTAATTAAAACTCAGCTCAAAGCCCCCCCCACAATTTAACCAACATACAGCAATTTATCAGATTGAAATAGCTAAACACCCAGCTTCATATCGCTGAGCTGCAAATAATTATTCTACAGCCTAGCAGTCACCCGATAGCTGTCATTATTTGAAACAGAATATCTATTTAGTTATTGGCTAATATATGCGATAAATGTCATCAGATTTGTAACTCGCCAATAACACTAAGAAACATAAAAGTGTTAACGCGACCTATAACAATAATGACAACAAATGGACTGTGCATGCTAACTTCAAAAATAAAACCTCTCTACACTGCGATAGCGTTAAGCTTAGCAAGTGTTTCTCTTGCTGCTAATGCCTCTGATGATGCTTCTAAAGAAACAGAAAAATGGCAAGTTAATGCGCCTGCGAACGCGCCGCTAGAAAAACTCTCTATTGATGTCACCGAAGGCACATGGATGAATGTCAGCGTTTCCCCTGACGGTAAGACCATAGTGTTTGACTTACTCGGTGATATTTATCAAATGCCAATAAAAGGTGGCGAGGCAAAAAAACTCGCTTCTGGCATCGCTTGGCAAATGCAACCGGTATATAGCCCAGATGGCAAATATATTGCCTTCACCTCAGATGAAGATGGCGGTGATAATATTTGGGTAATGAATGCTGACGGTTCGAACCCACATCCTGTAACCAGTGAAACCTTCCGCTTGCTCAATAGCCCAGCTTGGAGCCCTGACTCACAATACTTAGTGGCCCGCAAACATTTTACCGGTAGTCGCAGTTTAGGTGCTGGTGAAGTGTGGATGTATCACGTCGCTGGCGGCGAAGGGGTAAAATTAACTGAGCGTCCGAACGAACAAAAAGATTTAGGCGAGCCTGCCTATTCACCTGATGGCAGATATATTTATTTCAGCCAAGATGCTACCCCAGGCAAAACCTTTCACTACTCAAAAGATTCAGTAAAAGGTATTTATAAAATTAAGCGCTACGATACTCAGTCTGGTGATATAGAAGTATTACTTGAAGGCACTGGCGGCGCCATTCGCCCAACACCTAGCCCTGATGGCACCAAGTTAGCTTATATCAAACGTGATGGCTTCCAATCTTCGCTGTATTTACTCGATTTAAAATCAGGGGCGCAAACTAAGCTTTATGGTGATTTAGATCGTGATATGCAAGAAACATGGGCAATTCATGGTGTGTATCCGACCATGTCTTGGACCCAAGACAATGAACAAATTGTTTTTTGGGCCAAAGGTAAAATTAATAAATTAACCCTTGAAGACAAGTCTGTTGAGAATATTCCTTTCAGCGTTAAAACTGAATTAGAGGTGCAACCATCAGTACGCTTCACTCAAAATCTAGATAAGGATAATTTCGACGTAAAAATGCTGCGTATGGCACAAGTCTCACCTAACGGTGAAAAAGTGGTTTTTGAAGCATTAGGCAAACTTTGGATCCGTGATATTGAAGATGGTAAACAAAAGCGTTTAACTCGACTTGATGATGACGTTAATGAACTATTCCCGCAATGGTCACGGGACGGCAAGAATATCGTCTTTACCACTTGGAATGATCAAGACCAAGGCACCGTCAGTATTGTGAGTAGCAAAGGTGGTCGCAGTAAACAACTGACATCACTGCCAGGTAAATATGTCGAACCAACCTTTTCACCAGATGGTAAAACCGTTGTCTACCGTAAAGCGAAAGGCGGATATGTCACTCCTAGAACTTGGTCCCAAGAACCGGGTTTATATAAAGTTGATCTAAAGAATAAGCAAAATATCAAAGTTTCAGCTAGCGGTTATCAGCCACAATTTGGCGCTGATAATAATCGTGTCTTTTTTATGGATCACGGTAAAACCCCAGAACTGGCATCAATCAGTTTAGACGGCTTTGAAAAACGCACTCACTACACTAGCGAACATGCTACCGAATTTAGAGTATCACCAAATGGTGAGCACCTTGCCTTTGCTGAACGCTTTAGAGTTTATGTCACCCCTTTTGCCAAGCATGGCGAAACCATCAAAATCAGCCCGAAAGCGAAAAACTTACCAGTAATGCAATTAAGTGCCCGCGCAGGTGAAAGCATTAGCTGGAACAGTAACAATGAAGAAATTTATTGGACTTTAGGCCCAGACCTTTATCAAGCCAAAGTGGATACTGACTACAACAGCGATGAGGAAGCTAAGCCTGAAGTTACTGCTATTGGTTTCACTAAAAAAGCAGATGTTCCACGTGGAACAATCGCATTTGTTGGTGGCAAAATCATTACCATGGAAAATGACCAAGTTATTGATAATGGTGTTGTCATCGTTAAAGATAATAAAATTGTCAATGTTGGCGATGCTAACTTAACCATTCCAACTGATGCACAAGTCATCGACATTAAAGGTAAAACTTTAATGCCAGGTTTATTTGATGCCCATGCTCATGGTAGCCAAGCAGATGATGAAATCACGCCACAGCAAAACTGGCAATTATACTCAGCACTGTCATTGGGCGTGACTGCAATACATGATCCGTCAAATGACACCACTGAGATTTTTGCAGCATCAGAGCAACAAAAAGCCGGTAATATTGTGGGTCCGCGCATATTCTCAACCGGAACTATTTTATACGGCGCTAATGCACCAGGTTACACATCCCATGTAGATTCACTGGATGATGCAAAATTCCATTTAGAGCGTCTTAAAAAGGTAGGCGCTTTCAGCGTGAAAAGTTACAACCAACCACGTCGTAACCAACGCCAACAAGTGATTCAGGCTGCCCGTGAATTAGAAATGATGGTGGTTCCTGAAGGTGGTAGTTTGCTGCAGCATAACTTGTCGATGATTGCTGATGGCCATACCACTGTCGAACACTCATTACCCGTTGGTTCTATCTATAGCGATATTAAACAGTTCTGGAGTCAAACCAAAGTCGGTTATACCCCAACACTGGTTGTCGCATATGGCGGTATTTCTGGCGAGCATTACTGGTACGATAAAACTGATGTTTGGGCACACCCTCGCTTAAGCATGTATGTTCCGTCTGATATTCTTAATGCCCGCTCAATGAGAAGAACAACTGCACCGGATGAACATTACAATCACTTCAATGTGGCACGGGTTGCCAATGAGCTAAATGATATTGGCATCAAACCCAATATTGGTGCTCATGGTCAACGTGAAGGTTTAGCGGCGCACTGGGAAATGTGGATGTTTGCTCAAGGTGGTATGAGCAATATGGATGTGCTGAAAACAGCAACCATAAACCCTGCAACCACCTTCGGTATGGATCATCAAATAGGCTCAATTAAAGCCGGTAAACTAGCTGATATTATTGTGATTGACGGCGACCCATTAACTGATATTCGTGTGACTGATAAAGTGTCTTACACCATGGTCAATGGTAAGTTATTTGATTCAGAAACCATGAATCAATTGAATGGCGAAGAAGTTAGCCGTAAACCATTTTTCTTTGAGAAAAAAGATTAATACTGAGGCAACAAGCTTAGGCTAATCGAAAATGATTTAGCAAAAAAAGAAAAGGATGTTCCACGTGGAACATCCTTTTTTTATTTGCTAAAAAACTGCGTTAAACAAAATCGCTTCCATAACAAAAACAATCTGTTGTATGGTCATTAACCATACCTACCGCTTGCATAAAAGCATAACAAATAGTTGGCCCTACAAAGTTAAAACCGAGCTTTTTAAGTGCTTTAGACATGGCCTCAGATTCTGCTGTTTGAGCAGGTAAATCCGCCGAAGTTAAATAATGATTTACGACAGGCTTACCGCCAACAAACTGCCAAAGAAATTCAGAAAAATCATTACCCTGCTCAACAAAGGCTAAATAGGCTTTGGCATTTCGAATAATAGAATTAACCTTTAGACGGTTCCTGATAATTCCAGGGTTTAATAGTAATTCTTCGACTTTGGCATCATCGAATGTGGCAATCACTTTTGGATCAAAATTGGCAAACAAAGCTTGGTAATTGTGTTGCTTCTTTAAAATGGTGATCCAAGATAATCCTGCTTGCTGACCATCCAAGCAAAGCTTTTCAAATAACTCGATGGGATCATAAACAGGCCGCCCCCAAACATTGTCATGATAGTCTTGATAAATAGGGTCATCACTGACCCAACCACAACGTTGTTGAACCATTTATTGAGTCCTTTACTATTTTTAATCTCTACGTTAAAAAATAACCTACATAAGCCTTTATCTACAAGGTATAATCAAAACCATTTTCTATTTATAGCCTAACCAGTAGATAAGCGGACATGACGACGAAACACGACGTAAAAACATTCCAGGGCTTTATTATGACCCTGCAGGAATTCTGGGCGCAGCAAGGTTGCGCAATAGTTCAACCATTAGACATGGAAGTTGGCGCTGGTACATTCCACCCAATGACATTCTTGCGCTCATTAGGCCCAGAGCCTATGAGTAGTGCTTATGTTCAGCCATGTCGTCGCCCTACCGATGGCCGTTACGGTGAAAACCCTAACCGTCTACAACACTACTATCAATTTCAAGTAGTGCTTAAGCCTTCTCCTAGCAATATTCAAGAGCTATACCTTGGCTCTTTAGAAGCACTAGGCGTAGATATGGGCGTCCATGATGTTCGCTTCGTAGAAGACAACTGGGAATCACCTACATTGGGTGCTTGGGGTCTAGGTTGGGAAGTTTGGTTAAACGGTATGGAAGTATCGCAATTTACCTACTTCCAACAAGTGGGCGGTTTAGAGTGTAAGCCTGTAACTGGTGAAATCACTTACGGCCTTGAACGTCTTGCGATGTATATCCAAGAAGTTGATAGCGTATATGACCTAGTATGGACAGACGGTCCAATGGGTAAAGTGATGTATGGTGATATTTTCCATCAGAACGAAGTTGAGCAATCAACCTATAACTTTGAACACGCCAATGTAGAAGTACTATTCAAGCAGTTTGATGATTGTGAAGTCGCTTGTCAGCATTTACTTGACCTTGAAAAGCCATTGCCTCTTCCTGCATACGAACAAGTAATGAAAGCATCTCATGCCTTTAACTTACTTGATGCTCGCCACGCGATTTCGGTTACTGAACGTCAACGTTATATTTTACGTGTACGTACTATGGCCAAAGGTGTTGCAGAGTCTTACTACCAAGCCCGTGAAGCGCTTGGTTTCCCAATGTGTAAGTAGAGGTAAATAGAATGAATGTTGAAAACTTACTCATTGAAGTGGGTACTGAAGAATTACCGCCAAAAGCATTACGTAAATTAGCTGAATCATTTTTAGCTAACTTCAGCGAAGAGCTAACCAAAGCTGAGTTGGCCTTTGAAAAAGCCACTTGGTACGCTGCGCCGCGCCGTTTAGCTATTAGCATTGAACAACTTGCTGTAGCTCAAGCTGACAAAGTCGTTGAAAAACGTGGCCCTGCTGTTGCCCAAGCATTTGATGCTGATGGCAACCCAACGAAAGCAGCTATGGGCTGGGCTCGTGGTAACGGCATCACTGTGGAACAAGCTGAGCGCTTGAAAACAGATAAAGGCGAATGGTTATTACACCAAGCTAAAGTGGTTGGCGTAGAAACTAAATCACTGATCGCAGCCATGGCGCAAAAAGCATTAGATAAGTTACCAATTCCTAAGCCAATGCGCTGGGGAAGTAACACCACACAATTTATCCGTCCGGTTCATACCGTTACTATGCTATTAGGTGATGAGTTAGTTGATGGTGAATTGTTAGGTATCAAATCAGCACGTACTATTCGTGGTCACCGCTTCATGGGCGTTGATACCTTCGAGTTAGATCATGCTGACAACTACTTAGCCGCTCTTGAGCAGCAAGGTAAGGTTTTAGCTGATTACCAACGTCGTAAAGATATAATCAAGACTAACGCTGAAGCTGCAGCCAAAGACATTGGCGGTGTTGCAGAACTTGAAGATGACTTACTTGAAGAAGTCACCTCTTTGGTTGAGTGGCCTGTGGTACTCACCGCTAACTTTGAAGAAAAGTTTTTAGACGTACCGGCTGAAGCCTTGGTTTACACCATGAAAGGCGATCAGAAATACTTCCCTGTATTTGATAAAGCCGGCCAGTTGCTACCAAACTTTATCTTCGTGACTAATATCGAATCTAAAGATCCACAGCAGATTATTTCAGGTAACGAAAAAGTAGTTCGTCCTCGTTTAGCTGATGCTGAGTTCTTCTTTGAAACAGATAAGAAAGAGTCATTAGAAGCGCGCCTTGCTAGCTTAGAAACGGTTGTATTCCAAAAGCAATTAGGCACGATTAAACAACGTGTTGAACGTATCTCTGCAATAGCCGGTTTTATTGCCACCAGCATTGATGCCAACAGCGAAGAAGCGAGCCGTGCAGGTTTACTGTCTAAGTCAGACTTAATGACCAATATGGTGATGGAGTTTACTGATCTTCAAGGCACTATGGGCATGCACTATGCACGCTTAAATGGTGAAACTGAAGCTGTCGCAGTTGCTTTAGCTGAACAATACAAGCCAAAGTTCTCTGGCGATACCGTGCCTACTGCACCTATTTCAATCTGTGTCGCGCTAGCTGAAAAGCTTGATACCTTAGTGGGTATTTTCGGTATTGGCCAAGCCCCTAAGGGTGCTGCAGATCCATTCGCACTGCGTCGTGCAGCGATTGGTATTATACGTATTTGTTTAGAAAACAACTTGCCATTAGACTTAGTTGATTTAATTGATAAAGCAAAACAATTACACGGTGAAAACCTCACTAACGACAATGTGTCTGAGCAAGTGCTTGAATTCTTCATGGGTCGTTTCCGCTCTTGGTATCAAGATCAAGGCGTCAGCGTTGACGTTATTCTTGCAGTGCTGGCACGTAAGCCTACTGCACCGGCTGACTTTGAAAGCCGTATTAAAGCTGTGGCGCACTTCAGAACGTTAGAGCAAGCCTCTGCTTTAGCTGCAGCTAACAAGCGTGTTTCTAACATTCTAGCCAAAGTTGAAGGCGAGACTGCCACTAGCATTGATGCCAGTTTATTGGTTGAACCTGCTGAGAAAGCATTAGCTGAAAAGTTAGCTGAACTGCAACCACAGCTTGCGCCATTATTTGCTGCGGCAAACTACCAAGAAGCGTTAGCATTACTGGCGAACCTGCGTGAAAGCGTTGATGCCTTCTTTGAAGGTGTCATGGTAATGGCTGATGATGAAGCCCTTAAGAATAACCGCTTAGCATTACTAAATAGCCTGCGTGAGCAATTCTTACATGCTGCAGATATCTCACTACTACAATAATAGTTAACCCTATTAAGTTGTAAAAAAAACGCGCTTTAACATCAGTTAAGCGCGTTTTTTATTGGCTGATTTTTAAAGCCTCATGATTAATTTTAAATGAAGACTTCGAATCAAATATTAAAAGCTAATCAGTTTTAGATGGAAAACATCAAACTCAGATTGATTCAAACCGACTTGCTGCAATAGCTGCTGTAAATCATCTTGTTCAAGTTTATCTTTTTGCCGCAACATAGAACACTCACTGATGATATTTGCCCGCCATACAGCCAATGCCATCATGTCTGTTGGACGATAATCAGAATTAGCTAATTGTGCTAGCTGAAACTCAAACTGTGCTGGCAGCTGCCAATGCTTCGCCAGTAACGCACTTAGCCCTAACGACTTAGTGGTCATCACTTGCTTAAACAATGCCGAACTTGGCTGTTCACCCGGCTCGGCTTTTTCAAAGGCATCCAGCAGCATTTTGAAAATGGCGATTTTGCCAACATCATGAAGTAATCCCAGTAAAAACACCGTATCAGCATCTTCTTCAGCTAAGTCACTGGCAATAAAAGCCACTTGCATTGAATGACGCCAAATTTCAGCGCCAAAACGCCTAAAGTAAATCGGCTTAATATCAATCATTTCTTTCACTAAACAACTGCGAACAAACTGACGTAATTGCACTCGCCCTAACTGCACAATAGCTTGGTGTAGATTAGTAATATCTTTGCCTGAACGCTTAAAAGCACTTGAGTTGCATAACTTTAATACTTCGACGCTCAGTACCGGATCTTGCTCAATTAACTGCAGTACTTGTTTGGTTTCAATCTCATCTTGGGATAGTTTATGGTCAAGCTCGGTTATGCGCCTTGGCAGTTTTAACACCTTGGCAGCAATATCTTGAGGTGCACTAAAAGCGATGTCGATTTCGGCTAATATGCTACGTTCAAGATTATTAGCCATGCCACCAGTTTTATGGCTACTCATAGGAAAAAGTAGACTATAAAACAGCGCCGACAAATCTATTTGTTGCGCCTCTTCTGGTGTTTCACTTGAGTTGCTTAAGTATGATTTAGTTTGCCTTACATATGAGTTACTAGAGCACAGTTTCGAGTCTGTAGCGCTTGACTCTTGGGTGTTAGCCGATAGCAATGAATGCTGCTCATTTAATGCTTTGGCTTGTTTGACCTCAACGGCCGGTCTTAAATTAAAAATCTTATTGAATAGCTTTTTAAACACAATAAATTACCTACACTTCAGGTAAATAGACAACAGTGACAAGATGAGTTTGTAGAGATTACCGATAAAAAAATGGGCGCCTTAAGGCACCCATTTAATGTATTTTAAACTCGACTACACGTCTAAGTTAGCAACGTTTAGCGCGTTAGTTTCAATGAAGTCACGACGCGGTTCAACTTGATCGCCCATCAAACAAGTAAACAATTGATCAGCGCCTACGGCATCTTCAATGGTGACTTGTAGCATACGACGAGTTTCAGGATCCATTGTAGTTTCCCACAATTGCTCAGGGTTCATTTCACCCAATCCTTTATAACGTTGGATGTACAAACCACGTTTAGCTTCAGACATAGTCCAATCAAGCGCCTCTAAGAAGCTATCAACTTCTTTCATACGCTCGCCACGTTTAACATAGCCGCCTTCTTCAATCATACCGTCTAATGCTGAGCCTAACTTAGCAATACGTTGGTAATCATTTGATTGGAAGAAGTCGTAACTAAATACGTAGTTAGTATCAATACCATGCTTACGGATTGTTAGGCTTGGTAGGTATACCTGACGTTCAGGATCTAATTGTGGTTCAATGTTATAAATAACGCCGTCAGTTTCAATCTCAATAAGGTCAGCGACAAAGGCATCACACCACTGCTTCATTTGTGCTTCGTCAGCCAGCATTTCATTGTTCAGTGCTGGGTGGTAAAGCATACGGTTACAAATAACCGTTGGGTAACGCTTAGTTAAACGCTCAATAACCGCTTCAACCTCACGATACTGGCTCACTAAACGCTCTAGTGGCTCACCTGTCATACCTGGTGCACCCGCAGAAGGGTAAATATGAGTACCATCTAACGCTTGAGTGGTTAAGTATTCCGTTAGTGCTGGCTCATCTTTTAGGTACTGCTCTTGCTTACCTTTTTTAACTTTAAATAAAGGTGGTTGAGCAATATAGATGTAACCACGTTCAATCAACTCTGGCATTTGACGGAAGAAGAAAGTCAACAGCAGCGTACGAATGTGCGAGCCATCGACGTCAGCATCGGTCATGATGATGATGTTGTGATAACGGGTTTTCTCAGGATCATAATCATCACGGCCAATACCACAACCTAATGCAGTGATCAGCGTCGCGACCTCTTGAGAAGATAACATTTTATCGAAACGTGCTTTTTCAACGTTAAGAATTTTACCTTTTAGCGGAAGAATAGCTTGGTTTTTACGGTTACGTCCCTGCTTGGCTGATCCGCCAGCAGAGTCCCCTTCCACTATGTATATTTCAGAAAGCCCAGGGTCTTTCTCTTGGCAATCAGCAAGCTTACCTGGCAAACCACCTAAATCTAATGCGCCTTTACGACGGGTCATTTCACGGGCTTTACGCGCCGCTTCACGAGCACGTGCCGCATCAACGATTTTACCAACAATTAATTTTGCATACGTTGGGTTTTCTAATAGGTAATCATTTAATTGCTCACCCATTGTTTGTTCAACCGCACCTTTCACTTCACTCGACACTAACTTGTCTTTAGTTTGTGAACTGAATTTAGGATCTGGCACTTTTACTGAAATAACCGCGGTTAACCCTTCACGAGCATCATCACCCGTTGCATTGGTTTTACCTTTTTTATTGAAACCTTCACGCTCCATATAGTTATTTAAGTTACGGGTTAATGCACCCCGGAAACCCGCTAAGTGAGTACCGCCATCACGTTGTGGGATGTTATTGGTAAAACAGAAAATCTTTTCTTGATAACCGTCATTCCACTGCATTGCCACTTCAACGGTAATGCCGTCTTCACGCTCTTGAGTAAAGTGGAAAACCTCTTTATTCACCGGCGTTTTATTGAGGTTAAGGTAATCAACGAAAGCACTGATGCCGCCTTCGTATTTAAAGAATTCATCACGGCCATCACGTTCATCAACTAAACGGATACCCACACCTGAGTTCAAGAATGATAATTCACGAACACGTTTAGCCAAGATGTCAAAGTGGAATAGCACATCTGAGAATGTTTCACTGCTTGGCCAGAAACGGATTGAAGTACCGGTTTTTTCTGATTCACCCACTGGGGTGATTGGCGTATCAGGTACACCCATTGAATAAAACTGCTCGTAAACTTTACCGTTACGACGAATGGTCATTTGCAGTTTTTCAGATAATGCGTTTACAACCGAAACACCAACACCGTGTAAGCCACCTGATACTTTATAAGAGTTATCATCAAACTTACCACCGGCATGAAGTACCGTCATAATAACTTCGGCAGCGGACACACCTTCTTCTTCATGAACCTCTACAGGAATACCACGGCCATCATCTTGTACTGATACCGAGCCATCTGAATGAATGGTGATAGTAATGTCACTACAGTGGCCTGCTAAGGCTTCATCGATAGAGTTATCGACCACTTCGAATACCATGTGATGAAGACCTGTACCATCGTCAGTATCGCCGATGTACATCCCTGGTCTCTTACGAACAGCATCAAGGCCTTTTAAAACCTTAATACTCGAAGAATCATAACTATTCTCTGACATATTTCTCTCTCGTTTTTATTCAACTACCGTGACTTGCCCATGTTCCACATGAAACATCTTACTTGGTGGGCTAGCCAGCGAATCGACTATTGCAACAGGATCAATCGCTGTGACAAAAATTTGTGCACCGGTTTCGGTTAACTGTTTTAGTAATAGTTGCCTATGCTGAGCATCTAACTCAGATGGAAGATCATCCACTAGGTAAATACTATGCTTGTTTTGCTGTTTTTGAAGCAATTTACCCTGTGCAAGGCGCAGTGCACAGACTAATAATTTTAACTGTCCTCGGGATAACGCATCCTGTACCGGTAAGCTGCCAACGCGTAATCGTAAATCCGCTTTATGTGGTCCACTGCCGGTATTTCCCGATGCTAAATCTCGGTGATATTGAGTTTTAAGTAACTCGGCAAATTCCGTTTTGCTATCCCAGCCACGGGTAAAGGAAACCTTAATATCAACCCGTGGTAAAAACTCTTCGATTATACCCTTAAGTAGCTCATTTAACGAGTCCACATATTGATTTCGTATCGAAGTAACCTGCTCAGCATAACGCACCAATTCCTTATCCCAAAATTGTATATTGGTGTAAGAGGCTCCATCTCTAAGAAGCTGATTTCTTTGCTTTAAAATTCTTCTGGTATTCACCCATGCCGTATAAAAATGACTGTCAGCATGAAAAGCTCCCCAGTCGATAAACTGCCGGCGTGCTTTTGGGCCTTCAAATAGTAAAGAAAAACTTTCAGGGGTGATAACTTGAATAGGTAACGTCTCAGCTAATACCGATAATCGCTTCACGTTATCGCCATTAAATTTAACATCAATGTCGCCATTGCGGAACCGTCTAAGGCCTAATTTAGCTTCGCCATTAGGCATTTCGAGCTTGGCAAACAAGGTCAGTTGATCTTGCTCAATATTGATAACCCGCTGGGACAGATGGCTACGAAACGAACGCCCCATACCGAGAAAATAAATGGCTTCTAAAATGCTGGTTTTACCACTGCCATTTTCACCATAAATTAAATTAAGCCCATCACTTGGCGCTAATGTCGCTGACAAAATATTTCGGAAATGTTCGATACTGAGGCGGGTTAAACTCATGGAAAATAAACAGACCCTAATTTAAAAAGAGTGAAACGAAAGAAGGTGCATTAATGTAGCACCTTCTTGGGGTAAAACGTTATAGTTAAACGGCGCTTAATCAAGTTTAAGCGACTATTTACTTATAAGCGCATTGGCATAACCACGTACATAGAGTCTTCTTCTGCGTGGTTTTCAATTAGTGCGCTTGAGTTACCGTCTATTAAGGTTATTCTAACATCATCACTGGCTAAATTATTTAATACGTCCAATAGATAGCTGACGTTAAAGCCAATTTCTAGGTTATCTGAGTTGTATTCAACATCGATAATCTCTTCTGCTTCTTCTTGCTCCGGGTTATTGGCGGTAATGCGCAATAATCCCGGCTCAAGCTGAATACGCACACCTCTGAACTTCTCATTCGACAAAATAGAAGCACGGGTTAACGCTTGTTTTAATTGATTACGACTAGCCACCACAATTTTGGTGCCGCCTTTAGGTAATACGCGGCGATAATCAGGGAAACGACCATCAACTAATTTACTGGTGAATACCGCATTGGCAGTAATCGCACGAATCGCACTATCACCAATCGCAATGGTAATATCACTGTCTTCACTTTCAAGTAAACGCGCCATTTCAACCACGCCTTTACGCGGCACAATCACTTGCTTCTCAGGTAAGCTGGTTTCTATTTGACGATGACTTAATGCTAAGCGATGACCGTCTGTGGCAATGGCCTTTAAGGTGTTACCTGCGGTTTCAAATAACAAGCCATTTAGATAATAACGCACATCTTGGTTTGCCATTGAAAATTGTGTCGAGTCAATAATCGACTTCAAAGTGCCCTGCTTTAAGCTAAATTCAATTTCAGCTTCAAACGCTTCAACATTGGGATAATCTGATGCTGGCAAGGTCGCCAGTGAAAAACGACTACGGCCTGAGCGTAATAACCATTTGTTCTCTTGCTGCTCAATTTTAATTTCAACTTGCTCAGGAAGAGATTTAACAATATCTAATAATTTTTTAGCCGGAACTGTGGTGCGTCCCACTTCAACTTCACCTTGGATGGGCGCTTGACCGACAAGCTCAACCTCTAAGTCCGTACCTGTAAGCTTAAGTGAGCCCTCACTAACTTCAACAAGTAGATTAGATAAAATTGGCAAGTTATGGCGTCTTTCTACTGCGCCACAAACCAACTGAAGTGGTTTTAATAGGGCATCCCTATCAATTGAAAATTTCATTCGTCTCAATTTCCCGATATTAAGAAGATAAGGTACGTATCAAGTTAGCATAATCTTCTTTAATGTCATGACTTTCTTCACGTAACTGAGCAATTTTTCTGCATGCATGTAATACAGTAGTATGATCACGACCACCAAATGCGTCACCAATTTCAGGCAAGCTTTGGTTAGTTAACTCTTTTGATAATGCCATTGCCACTTGACGTGGTCTGGCAACACTGCGCGAACGGCGCTTAGATAACATGTCAGCCATTTTAATTTTGTAATATTCAGCAACGGTTTTCTGAATATTATCAATGGTGACTAACTTTTCTTGTAACGCCAGTAAATCACGTAATGCTTCACGGACAAAATCAATGGTAATTGGACGTCCGGTAAAATTAGCATTAGCAATAACGCGATTTAATGCGCCTTCTAATTCACGCACATTTGAGCGCAAACGCTTAGCAATAAAAAATGCCACTTCATCAGGCAGATTAATGCCGCTCTCTTGTGCTTTACGCATTAAGATCGCCACACGGGTTTCAAGTTCTGGCGGTTCAATGGCAACGGTTAGGCCCCAACCAAAGCGAGATTTTAAGCGATCTTCAACACCATCGATTTCCTTGGGATATTTATCCGAAGTTAAAATGACTTGATGGTTACCTTCAAGTAATGCGTTAAAGGTATGGAAGAATTCTTCTTGAGAACGATCTTTATTGGCAAAAAATTGAATGTCATCAATAAATAATGCATCAACACTGCGGTAGTAACGTTTGAAATCTTCAATGGCGTTATTTTGCAGTGCTTTAACCATGTCCTGAACAAAGCGCTCAGAATGCATGTAAACCACTTTGGCATTGGGATTATTTTTGATGATCCCATTGCCAACAGCGTGTAATAAATGGGTTTTACCTAAACCAGTACCACCATATAAAAATAGTGGGTTATAGGCGCCACCTGGATTTTCAGCCACTTGAAGTGCAGCCGCTTTACCCAGTTGGTTTGATTTACCTTCAACAAAATTATCAAACTGGTAAGTCGGATTAATGTTACTGCGGTGGTTAGCATGCTCAACCGGTTCAGCTTGAGTATTAAACGAAGTACTAACGCGCGCTTTAGTATGGGTATTTTGAGGTTTCTTTATTTCAGCAATCACTGGTGCTGCAGGTTTAGCTGCAGACGGACGACTACCAATATCAAAACGCAGCTTAGGCGCATTGCCACCTAACTGTTCAGTGAAAAATTGATTAATGATATTGATATACTTATCACGAACCCAATCGAGCACAAAACGATTCGGCGCATAAAGTACCAAGGTATCACCATCCATTTCAGCTTGCAGCGGACGGATCCACATACTGAATTGCTGCGCAGACAATTCGTCTTGCAGTCTGCCGATACATTGTTGCCACAGTGAAACCGCCACTAAAAATCCTTAAATACCGTTTGTTGAAGGAGGGGTATTCTATCGTTAGATCTCAATGATCGCTATCGATAAAAAAAATTTTATCCCCAAGCTGATCATTGTATGTGGATATCTGTGATCTTTGAAGATCAAAATCGATCTATTTATTATGAATTGTTCATAGATCCTGCTTTATTAACCGATCAACATTGATCTATAATAGCGCGACTTTGATCTAGTAAAACTATCTTAGATCCACTACATATTGTGTTGGTACACAGAGTTATCCACATCCTGTGGTAGATTTTTAGGGTACTTATCAAAGTTAAATTGGTAAAAATTGTTCATATAGTCATTTTCCTAGTTGACGGTAGTGATTAAAGTGATTACAATTCGGCCTCTTTTTTGCCCTTGCGTCTTATTTCAAGAATGTAAGGTTTATTAACTACTAAATATACGGATTGCCAAAATGAGTAAACGTACTTTTCAACCAAGCAACCTGAAGCGTAAGCGTTCTCACGGCTTCCGCGCACGTATGGCCACTGTAGGCGGCCGTAAAGTGATTGCACGTCGTCGTGCAAAAGGTCGCGCTCGTTTATCTGCTTAATCAGTAGATATTCATAGTGACTAGCTATGCTTTTACGCGGGAGTTGCGTTTGCTAACTCCCGCGCAATTTAAATCTGTATTTTCAAATCCCATCAAAGCATCTTCTGCTGAAATAACTCTGCTTGCTATTCCAAATTCAGAGCAACATCCTCGTATTGGATTAACTGTCGCAAAACGTTTTGTTAAAAATGCCAGTGACCGAAATCGCATTAAACGAGTGATAAGAACTAATTTCCGTTTACACCAGCATGATATTCCAGACCTTGATATAGTTGTCTTGGTAAGAAATGGCGTGGTTGATATGGAAAATGCAGACCTACATAAATTAATAGAGAAGTTATGGCGCAAACTCAGTCGCCGTTACAATGGTTAGCCACAAAGGCTATTCGTGGCTACCAACTCTTTATCAGCCCTATGCTGGGACCCCGCTGTAGATTCAATCCAACATGCTCTTATTATGCAATTGATGCAATAAAAACGCATGGAACTGCGAAAGGTTGTTGGCTTGCGGCGAAACGCATACTAAAATGTCATCCTTTACATCCCGGCGGAAGTGATCCCGTCCCCCCTAAAAACGACAGGTGTAACAAATAGGCTATGGAATCTCAACGTAATTTAATGCTTATCGCTCTGCTTTTTGTCAGCTTTTTAATGTGGCAAGCATGGCAAGACGATAAAGCCCCGCAACCAGTAGCGGCCCAAACAACGTCACAGACTACTAATGTTGCGTCACAAAACGTTAGCGATGTACCAGAGGCTGATGCAGGCATGCCTGTTCAATTACCTGCTACACAAAATTTAATTACTGTGAAAACAGATCAACTAGACATTAAAATCAGCCCAGTAGGCGGTGATATTGTTTATGCTGCATTAGTTGATCATAAAGTTGAAATAGACAGTGATGACCCATTCGTAATACTTGAACAAAATGGTTCATTTAATTACATCTCACAAAGTGGTCTTATTGGCCGCGATGGTATTGATAGCAGCCGCCATGGTCGCGCTCAATTTTCAGCAGAATCTGAAAATTATGTGTTAGCCGATGGCCAAGACTCTTTATCAGTACCGCTTAATTATGTTGATGCTAATGGCGCAGCATATACCAAAGTATTTACCTTCACCCGTGGTCAATTTGATGTGACTGTTGATTACAATGTAAACAACACCACTTCAGCACCGCTGCAAATGCAAATGTATGGTCAAATAAAACAAACTGTACAAGCATCTGAAAGCAGCATGATGATGCCAACTTACCGTGGTGCAGCATACTCGACTAGCGATGTTCGTTACGAAAAGTATGACTTTGATGACATTGCAAAAAGTAACCTAAACCAACAGACACTAGGTGGTTGGGCAGCAATGCTACAACACTACTTTGTATCAGCTTGGGTGCCGCCTGCAGCTGATTCAAATACTATTTTTACCAGCATGAGTGCTGGCGGCCAAGCCAATGTTGGTTTCCGCGGCGCGGTACATGATATTGCACCAGGTGCACAGCAAACCATTAGTGCCCAATTCTATGTTGGCCCTAAAAACCAAGAAGCTTTATCTAAAATTTCTGAAACATTAAACCTTGTTGTAGATTATGGTTTCCTTTGGTGGTTAGCTATCCCAATTCACTGGTTATTGATGTTCTATCAATCCTTTGTAGGTAACTGGGGTGTGGCGATTATTTTAATTACCCTAACCGTGCGTGGTCTTTTATACCCGCTAACCAAAGCACAATACTCGTCAATGGCTAAAATGCGTAACTTGCAGCCTAAACTGACAGAAATGAAAGAACGCTTAGGTGATGACCGCCAGAAAATGGGTCAAGCCATGATGGAGCTGTATAAGAAAGAGAAAGTTAACCCTATGGGTGGCTGTCTTCCTATCTTGCTGCAAATGCCAATTTTCATCGCCTTGTATTGGGTATTACTAGAAAGCTATGAATTACGCCATGCGCCATTCATGCTTTGGATTACCGATTTGTCGGTTCAAGATCCTTACTATGTATTACCATTATTAATGGGTGTGTCTATGTGGTTAATGCAAAAAATGCAACCAATGGCACCGACTATGGATCCTATGCAAGTGAAAATGATGCAGTGGATGCCAGTTATCTTTACTGTGTTCTTCCTATGGTTCCCAGCCGGTCTAGTTCTATACTGGTTAGTAGGTAACTTAGTCGCTATTACCCAGCAAAAGATTATTTATGCAGGTTTAGAGAAAAAAGGCTTAAAATAAGTCATAGCTCAAACTGATATAATCAACAAAGGCGGCTATTAAGCCGCCTTTTCCTTTACTATTTCAACAAGGTTTTCCTCAATGACAGACACTATCGTGGCACAAGCAACCGCACCAGGTCGTGGCGGCGTAGGTATCATTCGTATTTCAGGCGATAAAGCCACGGAAGTCGCACATAGCGTATTAGGCCATTTACCTAAAACCCGTTATGCCGATTACTGTGATTTTAAAAACGCGTCAGGCGAGGTCATTGATCAGGGAATCGCACTGTTTTTTAAAGGACCAAACTCCTTTACCGGTGAAGATGTATTAGAGCTTCAAGGCCATGGCGGCCAAATTGTGCTTGATATGCTGATCAAACGCGTGATGGAAGTAGATGGCATTCGTATCGCTAAGCCCGGTGAATTTAGCGAGCAAGCCTTTATGAACGACAAGCTGGATTTAACCCAAGCAGAAGCCATTGCCGATTTAATTGATGCCACCAGTGAACAAGCGGCTAAGAGCGCGTTAAACTCACTTCAGGGCGAGTTTTCTGATGAAGTACATCAGTTAGTCGAGCAAGTGACTAATTTGCGCTTATACGTCGAAGCAGCCATTGATTTCCCTGATGAAGAAGTCGACTTTTTATCTGACGGTAAAATCGCTAACTCACTGTATAACATCATCGCCAAATTAGACTTAGTCCAAGCCAGTGCCAAGCAAGGCTCAATTATTCGTGAAGGCATGAAAGTGGTAATTGCTGGTCGTCCTAATGCCGGTAAATCAAGCCTATTAAATGCCCTAGCAGGTAAAGAGTCTGCCATTGTCACTGAAATTGCAGGGACTACCCGTGATGTACTGCGCGAGCATATTCACCTTGATGGCATGCCACTGCATATTATAGATACCGCCGGTTTACGTGACACCGCTGATACCGTTGAAAAAATTGGTATTGAGCGTGCGTGGGATGAGATAGCAACCGCCGATAGAGTGTTATTTATGGTTGATGGCACCACTACCACCTATGTAAACCCTCACGATATTTGGCCAGATTTTATTGACCGTTTACCGAAAAAACTCGGCGTCACAGTTATTCGTAACAAAGCGGACTTAACCGGTGAGCCAGTAATGACCACTGATGAGCACGGCTATAGCGTTTATCGCATTTCAGCGAAAACCGGCTTAGGGGTTGAAGAGCTTAAACAGCACCTTAAATCATTAATGGGTTATCAAAGTAACCTTGAAGGCGGTTTTATTGCCCGTCGTCGTCATTTAGAAGCCCTAGATTTAGCTGCCAGTCACTTACAACTGGGTAAAGAGCAGTTAGAAGTGTATTTAGCCGGCGAGTTATTAGCAGAAGAATTACGTATGTGCCAAATGGCGCTATCTGAAATTACCGGTAAGTTCACCTCAGATGATCTGCTGGGTAAAATCTTTAGCTCATTCTGTATTGGTAAATAGGATCGCTCATGATATTGGCAAATAAGGTTATCGTGCTCGATTTCGAAACCACAGGCTTATCACCTAATAATGCAGATCGCGCCATCGAAATTGGTGCGGTAAAACTCATTGATGGCGTGATCGTCGATAGCTTTCAAGAATTAATGAATCCGGGTAGATCGGTAAACAGTTTTATTGAAAATTACACCGGCATCACCAATGCCATGCTTAAAGAGGCAGATTCTTGTGAAGCAGTCATGACTCGCTTTGCCGATTTTATTGAAGACTTTAACTTAGTGGCCCACAACGCCAGCTTTGATAAGAAGTTTTTAGATGCCGAGTTTGAGCATTGTCAGCAACAATATTCTGGCCAATTTGCCTGTTCATTATTACTGTCGCGCCGCATTAGCCAAGATGCGCCAAACCATAAATTAGGCACCTTAGTTGAATATCATCAGCTGCCTAATGATGGCGTGTTTCACCGCGCATTAGCCGATGCCACCATGACAGCACATTTATGGAATCATCAACTGCAGCTGCTGCAACAGCAACTGCCCCATAAAGCGATTACTTTTGAGCTGATTAACCAGATTTCAAAGCGCCCTAAAGCCCAAGTTAATGGTTACTTACAATCTTTATAACGGCTAACTTATAGCAACTAAAATAACCCATAATACGGCTCGTTAAGGTAATTCAGCGGCGAGCTTATCCACCAGTAACCTCACTTTGGGTGACAAATGCCGATTGTGAGGATACAAAGCCCAAATCCCCTCTTGCTGCTGTTTATACGACTCTAAAATAACTGAAAGCTTGCCCTCTTTTATCGCGTCGGCCACGTAGTAACCCGGTAGTTGTACAATCCCCAAACCTTTAATGGCTGCATTGAGTAAACTAATGCCACTACTGCACTGTAAATTGCCCTGCACTTTAATACTTCTAGCTTGGCCCTGTTCATTAAAATGCCAGTGCGGCTGCGAGCCAATCAAACAATTGTGTTGAGCTAATTCAGATAATGAATAAGGCGCGCCGAAACGATTAATATAATCAGGGGCGGCGCAAACAAACTGCTCACGGCTGGTTAAGCGCTTTGCCATCATGCTCGAATCAGGTAAACGCCCTAACCTAATCGCTAAATCATAGCCGCCTTCCACTAAATCTAACTGCCTGTTAGTTAACTCACAAATCACTTCAACATCAGGGTGCTGCTGCATATAGTCAGTGACAATCGGCATCACAAATGACTCACCATAGGTCACTGGTGCGGTAAGCTTAATTAACCCTTGGGGTTTATTTTGCAAACTACTTATAGCCCGCTCAGCTTCTTCAAGGCCATCGATAACTTGGCGGCAATGGCGATAAAATATATGGCCTTCTTCAGTTAACGACACTTTACGGGTGGTGCGATAAAACAATTTTGTGCTTAACCTATTTTCAATTTGGCTAATTTGGCGGCTCACTTGCGCGGTCGAAATAGCTAAACGTTTACCTGCTGCCGTAAAGCTATCCGTTTCAGCCACCGCGACAAATTCGTAAACCCCTTCCCATGGCAACATTATTACCACCTCGTAAAAGTAAATTGTATTTACAGCCCATTATCAACTGACAGAAAATAAATACAATAGATCCATCATCTACTGAGCCTCATCTACACTAAGTAGATCCACTTTTATGGTTAACGTTAAAAGGACAAACACAATGTCAGCACAATTTATGAAATCTAAGGCCGCTATTGCATGGGGACCAGGACAGCCATTATCGGTTGAAGAAGTCGACGTGATGTATCCAAAAGCGGGTGAAGTCATGGTGAAAATCATCGCTTCTGGTGTTTGCCACACCGATGCATTTACCTTATCTGGCGATGATCCAGAAGGTGTTTTCCCGGCTATTTTAGGTCATGAAGGTGGCGGAATTGTAGAGATGGTTGGTGAAGGTGTTACCAGTGTCAAAGTCGGCGACCATGTTATTCCGTTATACACCGCAGAATGCGGTACATGTAAATTCTGCACTTCAGGTAAAACCAACCTTTGTAGTGCAGTTCGTGAAACCCAAGGCAAAGGCTTAATGCCTGATGGCACTACCCGTTTTTATAAAGATGGCCAGCCTATTTTCCATTACATGGGGTGTTCAACCTTCTCTGAATATACTGTATTACCGGAAATTTCATTAGCGAAAGTCAATAAAGACGCACCACTTGAAGAAGTGTGTTTACTCGGTTGTGGTGTAACAACCGGTATGGGCGCGGTATTGAACACAGCTAAAGTCCAAAAAGGCGATACTGTGGCAATCTTCGGTCTAGGCGGTATTGGTTTATCTGCCATTATTGGCGCAACTATGGCCGGAGCATCACGCATTATCGGCATTGATTTAAATGAATCTAAATTTGAACTCGCCACCAAACTTGGCGCGACTGATTGCATTAATCCAAAAAATTATGACAAACCGATTGAGGATGTCATTGTGGAAATGACCGATGGCGGCGTAGATTTCTCATTTGAGTGTATTGGTAACGTCAACGTTATGCGCAGTGCGCTTGAGTGTTGTCATAAAGGCTGGGGCGAATCCGTTGTTATCGGCGTTGCCGGTGCTGGTCAAGAAATTTCAACTCGTCCATTTCAACTAGTTACTGGTCGAGTATGGAAAGGTAGTGCATTTGGCGGCGTTAAAGGGCGTAGTCAGTTACCCGGTATTGTTGAGCAATACTTAAATGGTGAATTTAAACTAGATCAATTCATTACTCATACCATGGGTCTTGAAGGAATAAATGATGCCTTTGATTTAATGCACAGCGGTGAAAGCATCCGCAGTGTCATTCACTTCGATAAGTAAATCTTATTCGTGTATTGGATTAATATCATGCCCTTAACCTTATGCTAAGGGCATTTTTATAAAAAGTGACCAATCAAATGACTTTAGAAAACGTCAGTAGTAATAAAATGTTCGGCGGCTGGTTAAAACAATATAGCCATCACTCTGATACGTTAAACTGCCAAATGCGCTTTGCCATTTATCTGCCGCCACAAGCAGCATCGCAAAAAGTGCCGGTGCTATATTGGTTGTCAGGCTTAACCTGCACCGACGAAAACGTAATGCAAAAATCAGGCATTCAACGAGTTGCAGCAGAGCTTGGCATTGCTATTGTGGCTCCAGATACCAGCCCGCGCGGAGATAATGTCGCAGATGATGTCAATGGCGCTTATGATTTTGGTTTAGGCGCCGGATTTTATCTTAATGCCACCCAAGCGCCCTTTAATACCCACTATCAAATGTATGACTATGTGGTAAAAGAATTGCCAGCCTTTATTGAGCAGCATTTTCCAGTGACAAGCATGCGCAGTATCAGTGGCCACTCTATGGGCGGTCATGGCGCCATTACCATCGGGCTTAAAAATCCGCAGCAATATCAATCTATTTCGGCATTTAGTCCGATCTGTAATCCGATAAGTTGCCCTTGGGGGCAAAAGGCTTTTAACGGTTATTTAGGATCAGATCAAACAAGCTGGGCTGAATACGACAGCAGCGAGTTAATGAAAAACTCGATGGTTAAGGTACCTATGCTGGTGGATCAAGGCACTGAAGATAACTTTCTAGTTGAACAACTAAAACCTGAAAGCTTAATTGAAGCCGCTAAAGCTCAGCAATACCCGCTGACCTTACGCATGCAGGAAGGCTATGATCACAGTTATTTCTTTATCAGTAGCTTTATTGAAGATCATCTTCGGTTTCATGCAAAGTACTTATTAAAGTAAGTCATTATTTGTTATGACCGAACACAAAAAGGGAGTGAATAATCACTCCCTTTTTGATCCGTTATAATGAATATATTTTAGAATTCACGACACATTTATGAATTATTTTGCGCCAATTTTGCAAAGTACTTCTTAGAAGCGGCTCTGACTTTAGGGGCTAATAAAATTGCAGAGGTCATGGTTGGAATCGCCATTAAGGCATAGGCAGCATCAATAATATTAACGATTTCTTGAATGGTTGCTGTTGCAGCAAACAGTATCGCCAGCAAGAAAAATAATTGATATAGGCGTAATCTTTTGCGACCAAATAAAAATGCAAAGCACTGACCACCATAAAATGCTTGAGTAAAAATGGTGCTGATACTGAAAAATACCACGCAAAGGATCAGCAAATACGGACCAACGCCAGGCATAGTAACTTCAAAGGCTTGAGCCGATAAATTAACCCCCTCAGCTTCAGTTCCTTGCCACACCCCCGAAATTAAAATGATCATTGCCGTGGCGGTGCACACTAATAAGGTATCAATAGCAGGACCCAGCATGGCCACTAAGCCTTCTTTTACTGGTTCGTTGGTTTTGGCACTACCATGCGCCATTACTTCAGTGCCAATACCCGCTTCATTTGAAAAAGCCGCTCGGCGGATACCGATCAACATGGTGCCCAATATGCCACCACCAACCGAATTAAGTGAAAATGCTTCAGTGATAATAAGCTTAAAATAACTCGGTATATCAGCAATATTGGCAGCAATAACATAAAAAGCGCAGCCCATATAAATGACGATCATTAACGGCACGACTTTAGTGGCCACCGAAGCAATGCGTTTAATCCCGCCTAATATCACGCTGGCAACGATCAGCATAACCACAATCCCTAAGCTTAAATCCACCCAAAAGGTGGATTGATCACTGGGAAAATAGCCAGGTTTAACAATTAACCACTCACGAATAATCTGTACTAATTGATTGGCATTAAACAACGGAAAATTACCAACAAGACCAACAACACAAAAAAATACCGCTAAAAAGTGCCATTTTTTGCTTAAACCTTGAGTGATTATGTACATGGGCCCCCCTGCACATCACCATTTTCATCCTTGCCGCGATACATAATAGCTAAGGTACAGGTGAAAAATTTAGTCGCCATTCCCACAATAGCGCTAATCCACATCCAAAAGATGGCCCCCGGTCCACCCACCATAATAGCCACTGCAACACTACCAATATTACCCATACCAACGGTGCCGGCCATGGCACTGGATAACGCCCCTGCGTGGCTAATATGCCCCACAGCGCCTTTATCAGGATATTTACCACGGACAATATTTATAGCGTGGCCAATGTAGCGAAAAGGAATAAAACGTGAATAAATCAGGAAGAAAAGCCCACCACCTACCAGTAAAACCAGCATGTGAGGCCCCCATGCTAAATCAGCCATTTGAGCCGTAATTGAAACCAGAGACATAATAAAAGTTAATTTCTTGTTAATTGTAATTATTGAAAATACGGATAAAAACCACTTTGTGCAATGCTAAATAGGCGTAAACTAACCCTATAAGTAGTGTTTAACAGTAATCATCTAGGATAAAACATGGCAAAAATAGATATTTTAGTGGGCTCAACTCAAGGCGGAACCGAATATGTGGCCGACGATATGGCGGCTCAGCTTAACGAAATAGGCCACCAAACCTGCATTCATTTAGCCGCAAACTTGGATGATCTTGACCCTAAATCACTGTGGATCATTGTCAGTTCAACTCATGGCGCAGGCGATCTTCCAGACAATTTAGCCCCCTTTTATCAGCAATTATTGACCTCAAATAGCGATCTAAGCGAGTTAAAATTTGCTTTGTGCGCAATTGGCGACTCAAGTTACGACACTTTTTGTCTTGGGCCTGAAAAAATAATTTCAAGACTCGATCAGCTCGGTGCAAAACAGTTTGTGAATAAGATCCAAATTGATGTTCAAAAGGATCCTGTCCCAGAAGATCCGGCACTAGCTTGGCTTTCAGAATGGCAATCCTCCATTTAGATCCCCAAAAAGCCAGAGAGCTTGGTTAACATCTTTATTTATACCCACAATAACAACCCATCTTATCCACAAAAAGCAAAATACGATCATAACTTTGTGGATAAGCTATTATTTTTACCGATCATAACGCTGTACAGATCTTAAGGTGATCTACTCGAAGATCACCCCTGTGGATAACTAGCCGATCTATCCCCAAGTTATATTGAGTTTGATCCTTCATTGATCACAGGATCGTTTTGTCGTTAACCTATGAAAATAAACAAATAAATGAGTTACCCACAGAAAAGTGCGATCCTAATAGTAATAGTAATAAAAAGATCTATTTAAAGATCTTAAGATCTATTAAGCGAAGCCCGTTAGATCGAAACTAGAAAATTGATCATTCCCGAAAAGCAAACCAAGTGCTAAAATACTCGGCTCAAGCAAGCCCTAGATTTGAAATCTAGTTAAATTTTGCAATATCGAATTTACTTTTATCCAAGGTCACAAAATGCATTTTCATGAACGGTTTGATGTAATTGTTGTTGGTGGTGGTCATGCCGGAACTGAAGCTGCCCTAGCAGCCGCAAGAATGGGGTCAAAAACATTATTGTTAACACATAACATTGATACTTTAGGTCAAATGTCTTGTAACCCTGCCATCGGTGGTATTGGAAAAGGTCATTTAGTTAAAGAAATTGATGCTCTTGGTGGTGCAATGGCTACTGCAACAGATTTTGCAGGTATCCAATTTCGAACATTAAATTCCAGTAAGGGCCCAGCAGTCAGAGCGACTCGAGCTCAAGCTGACAGAGCGCTTTACCGTCAAAAAATCCAACAGATTTTACAACACCAGCCTAATTTACGCATTTTCCAACAAGCGGTAGATGACTTAGTTGTTGAAAATAATACAGTAATTGGTGTAGTCACTCAGATGGGACTCGCTTTTGAAGCGCCAAGCGTAGTGTTAACTACAGGCACATTCCTTAGTGGTAAAATCCATATTGGTTTAGAAAATTACAGTGGTGGCCGAGCAGGTGATCCGCCAGCGATTGCCTTAGCAAATCGACTAAAAGAATTGCCAATTCGTGTTGGCCGCTTAAAAACCGGTACTCCACCACGAATTGACGCTAATAGCATTGATTTTTCCAAGATGGCTGAGCAAAAAGGTGATTCACCTTTGCCAGTTATGTCGTTTATTGGTGATGTTAGTCAACACCCTGAGCAAGTATCTTGTTATATCACTCATACCAATGAAAAAACTCACGATATTATTCGTGGAGGTATGGATCGTAGCCCAATGTATTCAGGGGTGATCGAAGGTATTGGACCACGTTATTGTCCATCGATCGAAGATAAAATAAATCGCTTTGCAGATAAATCATCGCATCAGATCTTTATTGAGCCTGAAGGCTTAACTACCAATGAGATCTATCCAAATGGGATCTCAACCAGTTTGCCATTTGATGTGCAATTGAATTTGGTGCGATCGATTCAAGGCATGGAAAATGCTGAAATCATTCGTCCTGGTTACGCTATTGAATATGATTATTTTGATCCAAGAGATTTAAAAAATTCACTTGAAACTAAAAATATCAATGGTTTGTTCTTTGCTGGACAAATTAACGGTACTACCGGTTATGAAGAAGCCGGTGCTCAAGGGTTGCTAGCTGGTATGAATGCGTCATTGCAAGTTCAAGGCAAAGAGGCTTGGTGCCCACGCCGTGATCAAGCTTACCTAGGGGTGTTAGTTGATGACTTATCAACCTTAGGTACCAAAGAGCCATACCGTATGTTCACCAGTCGTGCTGAATATCGTTTGCTACTACGTGAAGACAATGCTGATTTGCGCTTGACAGAAAAAGGTCGTGAATTAGGTTTAGTTGATGATCATCGCTGGGCATTATTCAGTGAAAAAATGGAATCGATTGAAACTGAGTTGCAACGTTTACGCAGTAATTGGGTTCATAATAATTCACCTTTGCTTGATGTATTAAACCCAGAGCTTAATACCCCAATTTCTCGTGAAGCATCATTTGAAGATCTACTTCGTCGTCCAGAAATGGATTATAAGAAATTAATGAGTTTAGAAGGTTTTGGACCGGGGATTGAAGATCCACGTGCTGCAGAGCAAGTTCAAATTCAAGTGAAGTACTCTGGTTATATTCAAAGACAGCAAGGTGAAATTGATAAAGCGATTCGTAATGAAACCACAATCTTGCCGCTTGATCTTGATTATCAAGAAGTTCCAGGCCTTTCAAATGAAGTGATCGCTAAGATGAATGAGCATAAACCTGAAACCATTGGTCAAGCATCAAGAATTTCAGGAATGACGCCGGCAGCGATCTCAATCTTGCTGGTTCATCTTAAAAAGCGTGGTTTATTGCGTAAAAGCGCATAAATCCCAGCAAAAAGTTGTCTTTTGACCAATAAGGGAAGCTTTGAGGCTTCCCTTAGTCATTTTCGCCATTCATAATACCCGATGATTTTATTATTCCCATTGCTTTTCGAGGTCACCCAGCGTGCTAGCAACTCAACTTAAAACCTATTTAGCTGAAACAAATATTTCAGCCACAGATACACAGCAAAAACAACTGGTTGATTTTGTTGCCATGCTGAATAAGTGGAATAAAGCCTATAACTTGACCTCGGTTAGAGATCCTGAACAGATGTTAATCCGACATGTGATGGACAGTTTGGTGGTTTCTCCTTATCTTAAGGGGCAACGCTTTATTGATGTCGGAACTGGACCTGGTTTACCAGGGATCCCATTAGCCATTTTAAATCCGGATAAAGAGTTTGTATTACTCGATAGTTTAGGCAAACGGATCCGTTTTCAAAAACAGGTTCAATTTGAATTAAAAATAAATAACATCACTTCAATTGAAAGTCGTGTAGAAGCGTATGAGCCTGAGCAAAAATTTGATGGCGTCATCAGTCGCGCTTTTGCATCAATCGAAGATATGCTCAGCTGGTGCCATCACCTTCCTGCTGCAGATGGTATTTTTTACGCCCTAAAAGGTCAGCTTAGTGATACGGAGTTAGCGACAATTCCTCAGGGTTTTGAAATAGCAGAAACGATAGTGCTTAATGTGCCAAAGTTAGATGAACAAAGACATCTATTAAAGCTGGTTAATAAAAAATAACCATAGCTAATAATTTATATTATCGGACATCGTAAATCAGTCATTAGGGTGAACTTGTGGGTAAAGTAATTGCCGTTGCCAATCAAAAAGGTGGCGTAGGAAAAACAACAACTTGTGTAAATTTAGCAGCATCACTTGCAGCCACAAAGCGCAAAGTGTTGTTAATTGATCTTGATCCACAAGGTAATGCCACTATGGGCAGTGGCGTCGATAAATACGACGTTGAAAACACCGCTTATGAATTATTAGTCGAAGAAAAGCCCTTCGATGACATAGTGATCAAAAATACCTCAGGTAAATACGATCTGATCGCAGCCAATGGTGATGTTACTGCTGCCGAAATTAAATTAATGGAGTTTTTTGCCCGAGAAATTCGTTTAAAAAATGCCATTGCAGCTGTTAAAGATGATTACGATTACATTTTTATTGATTGCCCGCCTTCATTAAATATGTTGACCGTCAATGCTATGTCAGCTGCTGACTCGGTACTGGTACCAATGCAATGTGAGTATTATGCATTGGAAGGCTTGACCGCCTTAATTGATACCATCACTAAACTGGGGGCTATGGTTAATCCTAGCCTTAGCATCGAAGGGATTTTACGCACCATGTACGATCCGCGAAATCGTTTATCCAATGACGTGTCTGATCAATTAAAACAACATTTTGGTGAAAAAGTGTATCGCACCGTGATCCCCCGTAATATCCGTTTAGCTGAAGCGCCAAGTTTTGGGGCGCCAGCAATGTATTACGATAAATCCAGTGCAGGGGCGAAAGCTTATTTAGCACTGGCTGGTGAAATCATTCGCCGTGCTGAGCAACAAACAGAATCTAAGTAAGTATTAAGTGTAAGGGAATAAAATGACGTTAAAAAAACGCGGTTTAGGAAAAGGCTTAGATGCATTATTGAGTAACAGTAGTGCTGCGAGTCGCAAAGCTGAACTTACACAACCTAAAGCTGAAATCAGTGAGCCACAAGTGGTTACTGAAGACGGTTTACTGATGCTTGATCTCGACTTACTGCAATCAGGTAAATATCAACCTCGTAAAGATATGTCACCTGAAGCACTTGATGAACTGGCTGAGTCGATTCGCTCACAAGGGGTTATTCAACCGATTGTTGTGCGTAAGGTTGATGATACCAAGTATGAGATTATTGCCGGTGAACGCCGCTGGAGAGCCGCTCAAATTGCTCAATTAAACAAAGTACCTTGTATCGTTAAACAGGTTGCTGATGAAGCTGCCGTTGCCATCGCTTTGATTGAGAACATTCAACGTGAAGACTTAAATGCCATGGAAGAAGCCATTGCATTACAACGTTTACTCGAAGAGTTTGAACTGACTCATCAACAAACGGCTGATGCCGTCGGAAAGTCTAGAGTAAGTGTGTCTAATTTATTACGCTTAAACAGTTTAAATGAGCCTGTAAAACGTTTACTGGAATATGGTGATATTGATATGGGTCATGCCAGAGCCTTGCTTGCCATTGAAGGTGAGGAGCAAACTAGCTTAGCTAGATTGGTCGCATCTAAAGAAATGACAGTTCGTGAAACTGAACGATTAGTCAATAAAGCGCTAAATCCGGCTAAAGAGCCTGAAAAAGTAACTCAAGACCATGATGTAAGCCGCTTAGAGCAACAGTTAATTGAACGATTAGGCGCAAAAGTTGCCATTAATCATGGCAGTAAAGGCAAAGGTAAGATTGTAATAAACTACCAAGATCTTGCTGAATTAGATGGTATTCTCAGTAAAATTCACTAAATTCCTCAACAAAATCATTTCAAAGGTAACTTAGCAACAAGGCGTATTTTTAACTTTTAGAATATTAAACGTTAAATATCAGCTTATATCACTGATAAACCACATATCAAAGTTGCAAACAAGGTGTGAAAAGGTATACTTTGCATGCTTTTTTTTCCCAATAGATTTGTTAATAAATACATTAATAAATTAAGGGAAAATTAAGTATTAATGCGGAGATAAAAAATTGAGTAAGGTTTTAGCGCGTCGTGGCCTATGGTCAGCCTATCGGATAGTGTTGCTACAGGCGGCGATAGCTGGGGGAACTTCAATTTTCTTTTTCGCTCTGTGGGGAGCTCAGTACGGATTTTCTGCTTTAGCAGGAGGTCTCATTGCTGTACTCCCTAATTTTGTATTCGCAACCCTTGCTTTCTCTCATGCGGGAGCTAGAGCATCAAGAAAAGTCGTTTGGTCGTTTTTCTTGGGGGAAGCGGTAAAGTTGCTGCTAACCATAGTGTTATTTGCCTGTGCATTTGGCCTGTTAAATACGTCATTTATGCCGTTATTCATCAGCTATCTGTTGGCATTATTAATACCTTGGACGGCCCCTTTATACTTCAAGCAAAATTAAGTGAGATTAATCATGGCGACAACTGGTGAAGCATTAAATGCTTCCGAGTATATCCAGCATCACCTGACTAATGCGAAAATGTGTTCTGCCGATGGCGGAATCGCTTTTAACTATGCATGTCAAGATGCCGGGTTTTGGACTTGGCACATTGACTCACTTTTGTTTTCAGTAGGTCTTGGGGTTCTATTTTTGTGGGCTTTCTACAAAGTAGGACGAAAAGCAACAACTGGCGTTCCAGGCAAATTTCAATGTTTCGTTGAAATGTGCGTGGAAGGTGTTGATAAAATCGTTAAAGACTCATTCCATGGGCGTAACGCGGTTATCGCACCATTAGGTCTGACTATTTTTGTCTGGGTTTTCCTGATGAATTTAATGGACTTAATTCCGGTTGACTTTGTACCTGAAGCCGCAAACAGATTATTAGGTGTTCCTTACCTTAAAATTGTACCAACAACTGACTTAAACGTAACTCTTGGCTTAGCTTTGAGCGTGTTTGCGTTGATTGTTTTTTACAGTATTAAAGTTAAAGGATTTGGTGGTTTCACAAAAGAAATGACCTTACAACCTTTCAATCATTGGGCACTAATTCCAGTAAACTTAGTATTGGAAACAGTAACCTTGGTTGCGAAGCCGATTTCATTATCGCTTCGTCTGTTTGGTAACCTGTATGCAGGTGAGTTGATCTTTATTCTGATAGCACTGATGCCTTGGTGGGCTCAGTTTGCACTATCAGTGCCTTGGGCTATTTTCCATATTTTGGTTATTGTGCTGCAGGCGTTTATCTTCATGATGCTTACGATTGTATATCTAAGCATGGCACATGAAGAACATTAATTTAATAAAATTAGTTATTTATCGGAGATAAAATGGAAACTGTAATTAGCTTTACAGCAATAGCTGTTGCAATCATGATTGGCTTAGCAGCGCTAGGTACTGGTATTGGTTTTGCTATCTTAGGCGGCAAGTTCTTAGAAGCTTCTGCTCGTCAACCAGAACTAGCTCCAGCATTACAAACTAAAATGTTCATCGTAGCTGGTCTACTTGATGCGATCTCAATGATTGCAGTTGGTGTTGCATTATTCTTCGTATTCGCTAACCCATTCGTAGGTCAGTTACAGGCTGTTGGTTAATCGTCCCTCTTAGTAAGGAGTTGTCGTTATGAGTATTAACGCTACCCTGCTAGGCCAAGCGATTTCTTTTGCTCTCTTCGTGTGGTTTTGCATGAAGTTTGTATGGCCACCATTGATGAACGCTATCGAAGAACGCCAGAAGAAAATTGCCGATGGACTAGCTGATGCAGGACGTGCTGCAAAAGATCTAGAGTTGGCTCAAGCGAAAGCAAATGAGCAACTAAAAGAAGCGAAGGCGACTGCTAACGAAATTATTGAGCAAGCTAATAAGCGCAAAGCTCAAATAGTTGAAGAAGCAAAAATGGAAGCTGATACAGAGCGTGCGAAAATCATTGCTCAAGGTCAAGCTGAAATTGAAAACGAACGTAATCGCGTTAAAGATGACTTGCGTAAGCAAGTTGCTACTCTTGCCATCACTGGTGCAGAGAAGATTCTTCAACGTTCGATTGACCCAGAAGCTCACAGTGACATAGTTAATAAACTTGTTGCTGAAATTTAATTAAGGAAGCGGAGTTATGGCTGAAATAAGCACCATTGCTCGTCCTTATGCAAAGGCAGCTTTTGATTTTGCTGTTGAGCACAAAGCAATTGAAGCTTGGGCAGAAATGCTTAACTTCGCGGCATTGGTAAGTGAAAACGAATCAATTAAGCCGTTGCTAGGTGGCTCATTAGCGAGTGCCAAGCTTGCATCATTATTCATAGAAATATGTGGTGATCAAGTGAACGCGCAAGGTCAAAACCTTTTGAAGGTTATGGCCGAAAACGGTCGTTTAGAGATACTACCTACAGTATCGCTACTTTTTGCTGAATATCGCAATGAGTGGGCAAAAGAAGTTGAAGCCGATGTTGTTTCAGCGACTGAGCTAAGCTCTGAGCAACAAACGCAAATTAGTGTTTCTCTTGAGAAACGTCTCGCACGCAAAGTAAAGCTGAATTGTAGCGTAGATGCATCACTGATTGGTGGTGTAATTATTAAATCAGGCGACTTAGTCATTGACGGCTCTGTTAGCGGTAATTTATCGCGCTTGTCTGATAAGCTACAATCGTAATTGGGAGTTTGAGCATGCAACTGAATTCCACTGAAATCAGCGATCTGATTAAGCAGCGGATCGAGCAGTTCGACGTCGTTAGTGAAGCTCGCAACGAAGGTACAATCGTTGCAGTAAGTGACGGCATCATTCGCATTCATGGCCTAGCCGATGTAATGCAAGGTGAAATGATCGAACTGCCTGGTGGCCGTTTTGCAATCGCGTTGAACTTAGAACGTGATTCTGTCGGTGCCGTAGTAATGGGTCCTTATGCTAATTTAGCAGAAGGCGCAAAAGTTAAGACCACTGGTCGTATTCTTGAAGTACCAGTAGGTCGTGGTTTATTAGGCCGCGTTGTTAACACTCTTGGTGAGCCAATTGACGGAAAAGGACCTATCGACAACGATGGTTTCTCTCCTGTTGAAGTAATTGCTCCTGGTGTTATTGAACGTCAGTCAGTAGATCAACCTATCCAAACTGGTTATAAAGCCGTTGATTCAATGATCCCAATCGGTCGTGGACAACGTGAATTGATCATTGGTGACCGTCAGACTGGTAAAACAGCGATGGCTATTGATGCAATTATCAACCAGAAAGATTCAGGCATTAAATGTGTATACGTAGCAGTAGGGCAAAAAGCTTCTACAATCGCTAACGTGGTACGTAAGCTTGAAGAGCACGGTGCATTAGCTAACACTATCGTTGTAGTTGCAACAGCTTCTGAAGCTGCAGCATTACAATACTTAGCACCTTACTCAGGTTGTTCTATGGGTGAATACTTCCGTGACCGCGGTGAAGATTCTTTAATCGTATATGATGATCTATCTAAGCAAGCAGTTGCTTACCGTCAGATCTCGCTACTATTGAAGCGTCCACCAGGACGTGAAGCATACCCAGGTGATGTATTCTATCTACATTCTCGTTTATTAGAGCGTGCTTCACGTGTAAACGAGCACTATGTAGAAAAGTTCACTAACGGTGAAGTAAAAGGTCAAACCGGTTCTTTAACTGCGTTACCTATTATTGAAACCCAAGCTGGTGACGTATCTGCATTCGTACCGACCAACGTAATTTCTATTACAGATGGTCAGATCTTCCTTGAGACTGACTTGTTTAACTCAGGACTACGTCCTGCTGTTAACCCAGGTATTTCTGTTTCTCGTGTTGGTGGTGCGGCTCAGACTAAGATCATCAAGAAACTGTCTGGTGGTATTCGTACCGCGTTAGCACAGTATCGAGAGCTTGCTGCGTTCTCACAATTTGCATCTGACTTAGATGATGCAACTCGTGCTCAACTTGAGCATGGTGAGCGTGTTACCGAACTTATGAAGCAAAAGCAATATGCTCCAATGAGCGTTGCTGATCAAGCTATCTCAATCTTCTCAGCTGAAAAAGGCTACTTGAAGACTGTAGAATTAAGTAAAATCGGTAGCTTTGAAGCCGCTCTGCTTTCATATATGAACAGCGAACATGCTGAGCTTATTAAAACTATCAATGCAACTGGCAACTACAATGCAGACATTGAAAGTGAATTAAAAGCGGGCATGGACAAGTTCATTGAAACCCAAACCTGGTAATGAATAGAGGTGTCGTAAGACACCTCCGGTCCAGAATTGGAGAGTAAAGATGGCCAACGCTAAAGAGATTAAAACCAAGATCGCGAGTGTTAAAAACACTCAGAAGATCACTTCTGCTATGGAAATGGTTGCAGCCAGCAAAATGCGTAAAGCGCAGGAACGCATGGCTTCAAGTCGTCCATATGCAGAGCATATGCGTCAGGTGATCGGTCACGTTGCGCAAGGTACTCTTGAATATAAACATCCATATTTGGAAGTGAGAGATGCCAAGCGGGTTGGTTACATTGTTGTGTCAACCGACCGTGGCCTTTGTGGTGGTTTGAACGTTAACCTTTTCAAAAAGGTTGTGTCAGACGTGAAGAGCTGGAAAGACCAAGGGGCAGATGTTGAATTTTGTCCTATTGGTGCACGAAGTGTGCAGTTCTTCAAAAGCTTTGGTGGAGAAATCTCTGCCCATGCATCTGGTTTAGGCGATGCGCCTAAATTAGCCGATTTAATCGGTACCGTACGTGTGATGCTACAAGCTTACAACGAAGGTAAATTGGATCGTTTGTTTATTGTGTTCAACAAATTCGTTAACACAATGACTCAAACTCCTGTGATCGAGCAGCTGCTACCTTTGCCTAAGTCAGAAGAAGAAGTAGCTAAGTATCCTTGGGATTATATTTACGAGCCAGATCCAAAAGAAATTTTGGAAGTATTACTGACTCGTTATGTGGAGTCTCAAGTTTATCAAGGTGTTGTTGAGAATATTGCCTCTGAGCAAGCTGCCAGAATGGTAGCGATGAAGGCGGCAACAGACAACGCTGGCGAACTGATCAATGATCTGCAATTAGTCTACAACAAGGCACGACAAGCTGCGATTACGCAAGAATTGTCGGAAATTGTTGCAGGTGCTGCAGCGGTTTAGGTTAGGTAACGAAAACAAGTTTAGAGGATTAATCATGAGCACAGGTACTGTTGTCCAAGTAATTGGCGCGGTTGTGGACGTAGAGTTTCCACAAGATGCTGTACCTCAGGTATATGACGCTCTGAAGATCACAGGTGAAGGCGACTGTAATGGTTTGGTGCTGGAAGTTCAGCAACAACTAGGTGGTGGTGTTGTTCGTGCCATCGCTATGGGTTCTTCTGATGGTCTGCGTCGTGGTCTAGAGGTAGCAAACTCAGGTTCACCAATTTCTGTTCCGGTAGGGGTTGCAACCCTTGGCCGTATCATGAATGTATTGGGCGAGCCTATTGATGAATGTGGCGAAATTGGTGAAGAAGAGCGTTATGAAATTCACCGTGAAGCTCCTTCATATGAAGATCAATCAAGCTCAACTGAACTTTTAGAGACTGGTATCAAGGTTATTGACCTTGTATGTCCATTCGCTAAGGGTGGTAAAGTTGGTTTATTTGGTGGTGCTGGTGTTGGTAAAACCGTCAACATGATGGAATTAATCAACAACATCGCAAAAGCACACTCAGGTCTTTCTGTATTCGCTGGTGTTGGTGAGCGTACTCGTGAGGGTAACGACTTCTACTACGAAATGAAAGATTCTGGCGTACTCGACAAAGTAGCCATGGTTTATGGCCAAATGAACGAGCCTCCAGGTAACCGTTTACGTGTTGCATTGTCTGGTTTGACAATGGCTGAGAAATTCCGTGACGAAGGTCGTGACGTACTGTTATTTGTTGATAACATCTACCGTTATACCTTAGCCGGTACTGAAGTATCTGCACTGTTAGGTCGTATGCCTTCTGCAGTAGGTTACCAACCAACACTAGCTGAAGAAATGGGTGTTCTACAAGAACGTATTACTTCAACTAAGTCTGGTTCTATTACCTCTGTACAAGCGGTATATGTACCTGCGGATGACTTAACCGATCCGTCACCAGCAACAACCTTCGCTCACTTAGATGCGACTGTTGTACTGTCTCGTAACATTGCATCGCTAGGTATTTACCCTGCGGTTGACCCATTGGATTCGACTTCACGTCAATTAGATCCATTAGTAGTTGGTCAAGAGCATTATGATGTTGCGAACGGCGTTCAAACTGTACTTCAGCGCTACAAAGAGCTGAAAGATATTATTGCGATCCTAGGTATGGATGAATTATCTGATGAAGATAAAACAACTGTATTCCGTGCTCGTAAGATTGAAAAATATCTTTCACAGCCTTTCTTCGTTGCTGAAGTATTTACAGGTTCTCCAGGTAAATACGTTTCTCTTAAAGACACCATCCGTGGCTTTAAGGGTATCTTGAATGGTGAGTTCGATCACATTCCTGAGCAAGCGTTCTACATGGTTGGTTCAATCGACGAAGCTGTCGAGAAAGCTAACAAAGCAAAATAACTGAGCATTAGCTTAGTATTTTAGGAGAACTTGATGGCAGCCATGACAGTCCAACTTGATATAGTAAGTGCTGAAAACAGCATGTTCAGCGGTGAAGTAAGCTTCTTAGAAGTGAGCGGCACCGAGGGTGAGTTAGGCATTATGCCTAACCATGCTCCATTACTTACTAGAATCAAACCTGGCATGGCGCGCATGATCAAGCAAGATGGTAGTGAAGAAGTGATGTATCTTTCAGGTGGAATCCTGGAAGTACAACCTGCTTCAATCTCTGTTCTTGCTGACGTCGCTTTGCGTGCCGATGATATTGATGAGCAAGCTGCATTAGAAGCTAAGCAAAAGGCTGAAGCGAATATCGCTAATGCTGGTGCTGACTTTGATTATGAAGCTGCAACAATTGAATTAGCTAAATCATTAGCTCAACTTCGTGTTGTTGAAACCATCAAAAAGAACATTGCCAGATAAAGGTTATTGTTTTGAAAAGGCGACCCTAGGGTCGCCTTTTTTGTATCTAGAATTTGAATCAATTGCATCATAATAGTCGTGCTTATACGCCAATTTTTGACTAATAGTGTAATAATTTCCATACTGATTTCCTGTCCCCCATAATCTAGGTTAAAATCAGCGTCAATAAACTGCATTAGCCAAAATTGAATACTTGTATAAAGGAATCCCGATGTCATTAAATGTTGTAATTTTAGCTGCTGGTAAAGGAACACGGATGCGTTCAGACTTGCCAAAGGTACTGCACCCTATTGCCCACAAAAGCATGGTGCAACATGTTATTGATACTGCAAACTCATTAGGCTCAAACGCTATTCAATTGGTTTATGGCTATGGCGCAGGCAAGCTGCAAGCTTCTTTAGGTGAGCAAGCGGTTAATTGGGTATTGCAAGCTGAGCAATTAGGTACAGGCCACGCCGTCGCGCAAGCCAATCCAAACATTAACGATGATGACACTGTGCTGATTTTATATGGGGATGTGCCGTTAATTAAGCAATCTACCTTAGAAAGCCTACTTGCTGCTCGCCCTGAAAATGGTTTAGCAATATTAACGGTTAATTTAGCTAACCCAAGCGGTTATGGCCGTATCGTGCGCGAAGGTGGCAAGGTTGTTGGTATTATTGAGCAAAAAGATGCTAATGCTGAGCAACTACTTATCAATGAAGTGAATACCGGCATTATGGCGGTACCTGGTAAGCAATTAAAAGCGTGGCTAGGGCGTCTTTCAAACAGTAATGCCCAAGGTGAGTATTACCTAACCGATATTATTGCTATGGCCCACGAAGATGGAGTGGCAATTGATACCGCGCAGCCACAATCAGCAGTGGAAGTTGAAGGCGCTAATAACCGCGTTCAGTTAGCGCAATTAGAACGTGCTTATCAAGCCCGTGAAGCTGAAGCGTTAATGCTGGCTGGCGCAAATTTACGTGATCCTAGCCGTATCGATATCCGCGGTGATGTGACCGTGGGTATGGACGTGATGATTGATGTTAATGTCATCTTTAATGGCAAAGTGACTTTAGGTAACAATGTCACTATTGGCGCAGGCGCGATATTAACTGACTGCGTTATCGCTGATAATGCTGAAATTAAGCCTTACTCAATCGTTGAAGGGGCAAAGCTTGGAGTTGCAGCCAGTGCTGGACCATTTGCTCGTTTACGTACAGGCGCTGAGCTAAAAGATAATGCCCATATTGGCAACTTTGTTGAAATGAAAAAGGCAGTGTTAGGTGAAGGCTCTAAAGCTGGCCATTTGGCTTATTTAGGCGATGCCAATATTGGCGCAGGGGTTAACATTGGTGCAGGTACTATTACCTGTAACTATGATGGTGCGAATAAATTCTTAACCACCATAGAAGATGGCGTATTTGTGGGGAGTGATACTCAATTAATTGCCCCAGTGACCATAGGTAAAAATGCCACTTTGGGTGCTGGTTCAACAATTGCTAAAGATGTCGCTGAAGGCGAGTTAGTTATTACTCGTGTTAAACAGCGCCATATCAGTGGTTGGGCAAGACCAGTTAAAAAAGTCAAATAGACTAAAAAACGATTGAATATCAAACGACAAGCATAGTTGCTTGTCGTTTTTTTTTACATAAAAAACACAAAGGTAAAGGCAATGTAAATAAACTTTAATAATAATCATTCTCATTTATAGTTGCGCCACATAAATACACAATTGCGAAACTTTAGAGGGTGAAGATGTTAACAAAGCTATCTTGTTTGTCACTTGCGGTAACGAGTGCAATTTTATCAATGTCTGTTATAGCAGAAGAACAGAGCCATACCAATCAAGCCAGCTCTCCAGGTATCGAGCATATTGAAGTCACAGGTAGACAATTCAATGACTATAAAGTCGGTACGGCATCCGGCGCAATGCGCGGTGATATTAGCATTTTAGATACCCCTCAATCAGTTACCGTCATTCCTGATTTTATTACCGACGAGCAATTAGCCACGAATTTATCAGAAGTGCTAGTTAATGACTCCAGTGTGACTGGCGGCAGTGAAAAGTGGAATCGTCAGGTATTTAACCTTCGCGGTTTTGAGCTATCTTCAGGCTCAGGTTTCTTGATTAATGGTCAGCAGCAGTGGTCTCACTATGTACAGCCAATCGAAACATTACAGCAAGTTGAAGTGTTAAAAGGGCCTTCAAGCATGTTGTACGGTCAGTCAGGTCCCGGTGGACTGATTAATATGGTTACCAAAAAATCGACTTATGATTCAATGATCGATATCGGTTTTGACATTGATGAGCATGGTTCTACTCGTTTGCAACTTGATGCGGGTGGCAGTTTGAATGAAGCGCAAACGCTGCGCTATCGCACCGTGCTGGTGAAACAAGATACCCAGTATTGGCGAGAGTACCGCGATGACTCTAATCAAGAACGAGATCGTTGGTTAGGCTATTTAAATGTAGAGTTTGATGTCACTGATGATTTGTTGTTGTCGGTTAAATATGACCATACCCAAGACAAAACCGGAATCGATCGTGGTGGTTGGTTAGATGCTGATGGAGAACTTATTGGTGGACGTGACACGATTTGGGATATGCCTTGGGCATTTACCGATAACACCATTAGTAATTTAGGTGCTGAATTAACTTATCATTTAACTGATGATTGGAAAATTAAAGCTGGTTATAACGACCAACAATTTAACCGTCAGCGTTTAGATTCATCGCCAAGCCTATGTACTGCATGTGGTGATGATCCGCTAACAGATGGCTACTATATCAGTCCATTTGATCGTTATGATGATTGGCAGCATAAGACTGGCTTTGTTGATTTAACGGGTAATTTTCAAACTGGTAATTTAGGTCATCAATTGTTAATTGGCGCCAATATGCTTGATTATTATTACGGTCAGCTCAAAGAATCTGGCGACAAATATCAAGTTGTGATGCCTGGGCTGCCCATGCCTAACCCTCAACTTGATTATCGTAATGATGACACTAAATCTGAAAGTGAATACAAGCATTACGGCTTTTATATTCAAGATTTAATAACAATCAATGACTCATGGAAAGCGCTGGCTGGTATGCGTTATGACGAGCAAAAGAAAGAAGGTGCTGGTAACAATAGCTATGCAGTGTCACCTAAGTTTGGGCTTATTTACTCGCCAGTAGAAAGCGCAAGCATTTACCTTAATTATTCAAAAAGCTTCACACCACAAGGTATGGTTAACGATATTAATGATCTTAATGACCAAATGAACCTTGATCCTGAATACGGCGAACAGTATGAACTTGGTGCCAAGTGGGAGCTATTTGACGGCAGTTTATTGCTGACTGGCGCTGTATTTGATATCACAGTGAATAATGTCACAGTAAAAGAGCAGATTGAAAACTCTGAGCAAACCATTACCACTCAATCAGGTGAGCAGCGCCATCGAGGTTTTGAAATAGGTTCACAAGGCCAACTAAGCGATAAATGGTTTATGACCGGTTCAATGATGTATTTAGATGCAGAGTATATCCGCCCAGATCAAGATAGCTTGAATGGCAAAACCCCAGTAGATGCGCCTGAATTATCGGCGAATATCTGGACTCGTTACGAAATGACCCAAGACTTAGCCTTTAATTTCGGGGCAATATATGTTGGCGAACGTTTTGCTAATACCAGCAATGCCATTGTAAAAGACGACTATGTTCGTTTTGACTTAGGTGCTGCCTATTCAATGCCGGTAATGGGAAGCGATATTAGCGTACGCATGAATATCAAAAACCTATTTGATACCGACTATCTTGATGGTGGTTCAGAAACTGATGTCACCGTTGGAGAGGGACGGAACTTTAGCTTAGCATTTGAAGCAAAATTCTAAGTATTAATAAGGCATTAAGTAAATTACTGCCACAATTGTTACAGTGACACTGCTAGCTTACTTTAACTTTTGATTATCAATATCAAGCCCCTATATCAATGATAGGGGCTTTTTGTTGGGCTAAATTTGAAATAGCTAACTTTCAAAGGCTAGTAAAAAAGTTTCGTTTAGTTATAATATGTCTTTCGAACCGAAACTTAAGCTACTGAACATGAATAAAAGAAACACACAGCAGCGACGCCATAGCATTATTAGCCTGTTGAATAGCCAAGGTGAAGTCAGTGTTGATGAGTTATCCTTACGGTTCGAAACTTCTGAAGTCACCATTCGTAAAGACTTAGCCACTTTAGAAAAAACCGGACTGTTATTACGCCGCTATGGTGGCGCAGTTGCTATACCTGATGAAGTCACTCAGGCATTTAGCAGCAAAATAGCCCCTAATAAATTATCAATCGCCAAAGCTGCGGCTGAATTAATTAACGATCACAACCGCATTATCATTGATAGCGGCAGTACCACCTCAGGGTTAATTCAACAGCTCAATCATAAGCGCGGTTTGTTAGTGATGACGAACTCATTGCAACTGGCAAACGCCATCCATGAGTTAGAAAATGAGCCGACATTATTGATGACCGGCGGCACTTGGGATCCGCATTCAGAGTCGTTTCAAGGTCAAATAGCGGAACAAGTACTACGCTCATATAACTTTGACCAGCTATTTATTGGCGCAGATGGCATTGATTTAGCCCGTGGCACCACCACCTTTAACGAATTAACTGGCTTAAGCAAAGTGATGGCAGAGGTCTCAAGAGACGTTATCGTGATGCTTGAATCGGACAAGTTTGGCCGCAGGATCCCCAACCTCGAATTACCTTGGAGCAATATCAGTGTATTAGTCACTGATGACAAGCTACCTGCAGAGACTGTGGCCACAATTACAGAATATGGTGTGAGAGTCATTTTGGCTCCTCACAAAGAATAGTTTTTCATTTTTACTAAATTAAATAATTGGACATAAATTATGTGTGGAATCGTAGGCGCAGTAGCGCAAAGAGATGTGGCTGAAATTTTAGTAGAAGGCCTTAAGCGCCTTGAATACCGTGGTTATGACTCTGCAGGTGTTGCCATCATCAATAATGATCAACTTGGCCGTACTCGCCGCGTCGGTAAAGTACAAGAGTTATCAGATGCGTTAGCCGCAGCACCACTGGCTGGCGGCACAGGTATTGCGCACACCCGTTGGGCAACCCACGGTGAGCCAAGCGAGCGTAATGCTCATCCACATGTGTCTGAAGGCGATATTGCCGTAGTGCATAACGGTATTATTGAAAACCATAATAAACTGCGCGAAATGCTAAAAGGTTTGGGTTACAGCTTTGCATCAGATACTGATACCGAAGTGATTTGTCACCTTGTTCATCACGAGTTGAAAACACATGACACCCTAGTTGCCGCTGTGCAAACTGCTGTTAAACAACTAGAAGGTGCTTACGGAACTGTAGTTGTCGATCGCCGTGATAACTCTCGCATGGTTGTTGCCCGTAGTGGTAGCCCGTTAGTCGTGGGTTACGGTTTAGGTGAAAACTTTATCGCATCAGATCAGCTGGCTTTATTACCTGTTACCCGTTCATTTGCCTTTTTAGAAGAAGGTGATGTAGCCGAAGTGACTCGCCGTGAAGTGAATATTTTTGATGTTGATGGCAATGCAGTAGAGCGTGAAGTGAAAGAGTCAGAAGTCACCCACGATGCCGGTGATAAAGGTGAATACCGTCACTACATGCTTAAAGAAATCTACGAGCAGCCAACTGCCATCGCCCATACTTTAGAAGGCCGTATTGCTGGTGGTAAAGTATTAGATACTGCTTTTGGTGACAACGCAGCCGAGTTCTTAAAAGACATCAAACACGTACAAATCATTGCCTGTGGTACCAGTTACCATGCGGGTATGGCGGCGCGTTACTGGTTAGAAGACTGGGCAGGCGTATCCTGTAATGTTGAAATTGCCTCTGAGTTCCGTTATCGCAAATCGCACTTATTCCCTAACAGCTTGTTGGTGACGATTTCACAATCAGGTGAAACAGCTGATACTTTAGCGGCAATGCGTCTAGCAAAAGAAATGGGCTATAAAGCCACCTTAACCATCTGTAATGCACCTGGTTCATCATTAGTGCGTGAATCTGATATGGCTTACATGATGAAAGCCGGCGTTGAAATTGGTGTGGCTTCAACTAAAGCCTTTACCGTGCAATTGGCTGGTTTATTAATGCTAACCACAGCAATTGGTCGTCACAATGGCATGAGCGAAGAAATGCAAGCCGCTATCACCCAAAGCCTACAATCTATGCCTGCGAAAGTTGAGCAAGCCCTTGGTTTAGATGATGCCATTGCTGAGCTAGCCGAAGACTTTGCCGACAAGCACCATGCACTATTTTTAGGCCGAGGTGATCAATACCCAATCGCAATGGAAGGCGCACTAAAGCTGAAAGAAATTTCATACATTCATGCAGAAGCCTATGCCTCTGGTGAACTAAAGCACGGCCCATTAGCGCTTATTGATGCTGACATGCCAGTTATTGTTGTCGCACCTAACAACGAGCTGCTTGAAAAGCTTAAATCAAACGTCGAAGAAGTGCGTGCTCGTGGTGGCTTAATGTATGTGTTTGCCGATAAAGATGCCGAGTTTGAGTCTGATGACACCATGAAGGTGATCCCAGTGCCACATTGTGATGAGTTTATGGCACCGCTTATCTACACCATTCCATTGCAGTTATTGTCTTATCACGTAGCCTTGATTAAAGGTACTGATGTTGACCAACCACGTAACCTCGCCAAATCCGTAACGGTTGAGTAAGTAACATGATTGCTGTTGGTTGATTGTGTGATATTAACTAAATATCAAAGCGACTGTTCTAATGAACAGTCGCTTTTTTTTACCTTGTCGGTAGCTTTTATGTTGTGCGGCCTAAGCGGCCGAGGTAAGTCGTGGTGCTTCGACCATACTAGATATCGAACACAAGTTTTCTTTAAGTATTTCCAAACTCCGTTTGGATTAACATCGCAGGATTCCATCCTGCACCGGCCAAAAGGGTATCAACAGCAATGCCCTCTTTACTTTTAATTAAAGAATTAGGCCCAGCCGCCCCAGACGAAAAATGCTGAGAAGCGCATAGTTTTCGATGGGGATTGATCCAGCTTCTGACTTCACTTGTAGCCTGCTTCGGTCTTATTCGAAAATGCTAACGCTTCCGATGGTGCATCTGAAGTACATGGATTTACAAATGTCACGGTGGCATGGATGCTAAGGAGTGACCCAGCACCTCGAAAGCTATGCTCACATCCATGTGAGCATCACGCTATTTTCTTCAACGTCCTCAATTCAAATTGAGTATTTTAGCTGATTAGATTCTTGGTCTTTTAGCTTTTTAATTGCCACGAATATAGTCAAATCGAAGAGATAAAAATCCCAGTGTAGATGCAGCAGCGAGCTTCCAAAACATGGATGTTTTGGCAGAGCTTACATGGACGTACTCGCAGCGTCTCGCAGTTGTATCTGCACATAAGCCTGCGGCAGGCAATTGGTTAAGTTAAGGTGGTGGACTACAGTAACGGATCCAATATAAATGAAGTATAAAGTTGGTGGTCGTAAAACATTTTGCCTCAAAGTTTGTTTCAAGTATGAACCTGTGGCCACAGCATTCCAGACGAAAAATGCATCATTTCGATGGGGGCGTACTGCTTAACACTTTATTAGTATCAGGCTTATAAATATCGGATACGTATCCTCTGTAAACCATATTTCCCACCTTTATGTTGTGTGTTGTATATAAAAACAGTTGTAATGGTTTTTAGGGCTTTTTTAAGTTAAATCGGCTAATAAGTGAACTAAAGTGGTACGGTAAACAATAGGTTTGTTTTGTAATACATTGAAATAAACGTATTTTTGTTTTCTGTTGAATATTAAGTCCACTTTAACGCGCAACCTCGCTTTTACTTTGTCATTCTAGCTAAATAAAACGGCTTTACATCAAGAAGATAGTAAATGTAGGATGATATTAATCAATAACTTAAAAGGGCGGCTTTATTGGACGAGCCCTTCAATAAGCGTTAGGGATCTCCTAGTAAAGTAACATAGGGTTAACAAAATAATGTTAGATAAATTAGTTGGTAAGGTTCTTAATTTCAAAGCGGTCACTAAAACAAAGGTACAGTTTGAATTAAGTGAGCATAATTGTGTAATCGAACTTCAAGTATCTGATGCTTGGGTTATTAATCGTAATGATGAAGTTACTGTTGTCGGCGAGCGGGACTCAAAAACAGGTAAGTTTATTGCCTATGCTTACAATAACCACACAAAGGGAGTGTTTGGTAAGTATGATGCCCAAGTAGCAGGTGGATGGTTGTTTGTTGTTATTGGGCTATTCTTTTTTTGGGCTATTTTCCCACTGTTCTTTCATGTTCCTGCAGGAATCAAACAGATTTCACTTGGGAAAAAAGTTAACGAAGCTTTTGACTTGGTGACACAGAGCAACGTGCTCTAATCGGGTAGCCGGAGGTATCTAGCCTCCAGGCCCCACACCACCCAGCATGCGGCTCCGCACAGGGCGGTTCCCAAAGATTTTCAGAACATGTTGGCCGATTAGCTCCGACATATCCCAATGCTGGCTGCTGTATTATCAACGCCAACACTCCTCGAACCCGGTCGGGTATGGAATATTGAGTTGCACAGACTCCTCACTGATCTTCAGGTTCAGGCCTTCACCATATTCCAACCATTACGATGGGCGTTGGGCTACTCGGCAACTGCTCCTGCGTTGCTCTACCTCCTGCATCCATGCAGTCGTATGCCGTCTGCTGAAATCTCCATGGAAGGAGTGAATGCCAAAAAATGTCGGGAACATTTAGGTCTTCTGCTTAATCATATGCCGAGTTGCCCCGTCATGCGCTATCGGTTTTCATCTGATTCGCTCTTTTCACTCGATGACACTGAAAAGCCAAGGCAGTTATAAACCAGAGCCTTACTGGTTAGCTTGTACAAAAACTTCGCGATCGTGAGTTAAACAGATCTTCCCACTCTTTATTGGTTGTTTAGTGCGGCGTTAATTCATCGAAATGTTAATCTGAAGCTCACAGAATGGAGTTAAATGTCTAACGCATTCTGTCCAAAAATAAGCTAAACAGACTTTGAATCTGTGGCCGGCTTTCATTAACCACTACAGTCCTAAAATGTCCTACAGTTACACTCAGCCAAAACCAGCAAAAAAGGGAACACTTAGGTTCCCTTTTTGCAGTCTAACACTTGGTCATTTCATCAATAGCCAAGCCTGAATTAGCTGGTAATTACCATACTCTGGCAACTAACCCTTTCAGATAATACCCTTCAGGGAAGGCACTGCTAATTGGGTGGTCGCTGGCTTGATGTATCCGCTCAACAAATTGCACTTCGCGCTTGGCATCGAGTGCGGCGTCGGCAACCACTTTTTGGAATAGATCTGACTGCATTAACCCTGAACATGAGAACGTCAACGCGCCTCGCTTGGGCTCGTTGAATGCGGCGGGCAAAAAACTCGGCGTCGATGGTTTCTTCTTTATCAAAAGTCCAAACTCTTACTTGAATTTGTGACTCTGGTGACCAGGCTCCACGGGCTAGCCAGCGGCCATCGTGACCAACAACCTCAACCGTATCGCCCGCTTGTGGCTTGCCGCCATTGACGTTATGAATACCGTTAGAGAACACCCAAGGGTGACGTCGCTCTAATGAACGTTCGCGTTTAGGTTTGAGTTTGATTCTGATAGCCATGGTATTGGCTAAAGTAATTGTAAAAGTGGTAAATGCAGTTCAGCTCATCAGGTTTAACATCGCCTGTGGCTAAGTTTAAAGCCTATGCTGTGTAAGGGCAGATCGTAGCGTGTTTTGAGCTTAAAAGCCTGATAAATCACCCAGAACAGCATGATTCCCTTAACGCTTTGATGACGAATTGTTATTAACCTTTTGTACAAAGCAGAAAAATGGACAGATTTATTATCATATCGGCTGCAGTGACTCACTTTGGCGAGTTTTAAATGCTTTACATGTAAAAAATCGTATATATACTATTTCGTATGTTCTGGTTGGGTGAAATATTAATATGACAAAAGCACGGGTATTGTTTCTGTGTACGGGAAATTCAGCTCGTTCGCAAATGGCTGAAGTGTTGTTAAAGCATCGGGCGGGGGATCGCTTTGAGGTTTATAGTGCGGGTACTCAGCCTGAAGCGGTGGATCCTCGTGCTATTGATGCCTTGCACCGTTTTGGTATTGATACGGCTAATATGACTCAGCTTGTTTCAAATCCTATTAGCGACTTTAAAGCGCAGCAGTTTGATTATGTCATCACCCTTTGTGATCGTGCCACTGATGAGTGCCGCAGTTATGAAGGTGCGGGTAAACAACTGGCATGGGATTTTCCCGATCCAAAATCGCGTCAAGGTTATCATCCATTTTTAACCACCTTAAATGAACTCAATAATCGCTTGTCGATGTTTCTTTTGGTCGAAGCTATTACCCCAGAAACGATTACCTCAGAATCAGCCACCAGCAATGAGGGCATAACTAGCCTTGAACCCAGCGTTTTTTATAAATGCCTGACAGATGATATTCGCTTAAAAACCCTAATGCTGACCCATTACCACGGCGAGCTGTGTGTTTGCGAGTTAATGCAAGCGCTGGCAGAAGATAGCCAGCCTAAGGTGTCGCGTAATCTGGCGGTGCTTAAAAAAGCCAACATTATCAGCGATAGGAAACACGGCCAGTGGGTGTTCTACCGCATTAATCCAGACTTACCCATGTGGGCTAAGTGTGTTATTGCCCAAACTACTGAAAATAATATTCCATTGATTTCAGAAGACTTACAAAGATTGGCATTGATGCAATGTCGTCCGAATAAGGCCAGTTTTTGTAAGTAATGTTCACCTATTTCAAAATAACCTTAAAAGTAATTGATTAGTAATAGCAGAGGATTTTCACATGACGATTAAAATCGGAATTAACGGCTTTGGCCGTATGGGACGTTTAACAATGCGCGCCGCATTTGATTGGGATGACATTGAAATTGTGCATATCAATGATCCCGCGGGCGATGCCGCAACATTAGCCCACTTAATGACATTTGATTCAGTCCATGGCCGCTGGCACCACGAGGCGACCCATACTGAAGTGAATGGCGCTCAAGCTATGCTGATAAATGGCAAAACCATCCCATGTACTCAAAATGTGGCAACCCAAGATACTGACTGGTCACAGTGTGATGTGGTGGTTGAGGCGTCGGGTAAAATTAAAACCAAAGCATTGCTGCAAGCTTATTTAGATCAAGGCGTAAAACGTGTCGTTGTTACTGCGCCGGTTAAAGAAGATGGGGTGCTGAATATCGTGATGGGTGTTAACGAAGGCTTATATGATAAAGCGCTTCACCCTATTGTGACCGCAGCCTCTTGTACCACTAACTGTTTAGCCCCTGTGGTTAAAGTTATTCATGAAAAAATTGGTATTAAGCATGGCTCGATGACCACTATTCATGACATTACTAACACCCAAACCATTATTGATGCACCGCATCAAGATTTACGCCGCGCCCGTGCGTGTGGCACTAGCTTAATTCCTACCACCACAGGTTCAGCAACGGCAATTACCCATATTTTCCCTGAGCTAAAAGGCAAGCTTAATGGTCACGCAATTCGAGTGCCATTAACCAATGCCTCTTTAACCGATTGCGTATTTGAAGTTGAGCGTAAAACCGATATTGCTGAGATTAACCAAGTACTAAAACAGGCTGCAGAAAACGAGCTTAAAGATATTTTAGGTTATGAGGAGCGTCCGCTGGTTTCAATCGATTATAAAACCGACCCGCGCTCAAGCATTATTGATGCCTTATCCACTATGGTGGTCAATGACACTCAAGTAAAACTGTATGTGTGGTACGACAATGAGTGGGGCTATGCAAATCGCACTGCGGAATTGGTACGCATGGTTGGTTTGGCTGACAAAAACTAGATATAGGTTATGAGTTAATGGGGCTTTTATCATTAAGCAATTTATCACCACAGATTAAGCAGTACTTGGTGATAACCGGTAATTATTGGGCGTTTACCTTAACCGATGGTGCACTGCGGATGCTGGTGGTGCTGTATTTTCACCACTTAGGTTATAGCCCGCTCAATATTGCCATGCTGTTTTTGTTTTATGAAATCTTTGGGGTGGTCACTAACTTAGTGGGCGGTTGGCTTGGGGCGCGTTTGGGGCTGAATAAAACCATGAATATTGGTTTGGGGCTGCAAATTATCGCCTTAGCCATGTTAGCGGTGCCGGCTGACATGCTTAGTATTGGCTATGTTATGTTGGCGCAGGCACTGTCAGGTATTGCTAAAGATTTAAATAAAATGAGTGCTAAAAGCGCCATTAAACTCTTGGTGCCTGTAGGGGCTGAGGGCAAGTTATATCAGTGGGTCGCAATTCTTACCGGCTCTAAAAATGCCTTAAAAGGGGTGGGTTTCTTCTTAGGCGGCTTATTACTGACATTACTTGAGTTCAGAGGGGCGATTATCTTAATGGCGTCACTGTTGGCGCTGGTATGGCTATTTAGCTTAGTTACGCTTAAGCAGGATCTAGGTAAAGCCAAGAGTAAACCCAAGTTTAAAGAGGTGTTTTCAAAAAGTCGTTCAATCAACATATTGTCTGCAGCGCGAATGTTTTTATTCGGCGCTCGTGATGTGTGGTTTGTGGTGGCCTTGCCAGTGTTTTTGGCGGTTACCTTTGATTGGGATCACTGGTGGGTTGGCGGCTTTATGGCAAGTTGGGTTATTGGTTACGGCATTGTGCAATCCTTCGCACCTTACATTACTGGTAAAAAGCATGGCCAAGTGCCTAGCGGCCGTGCAGCGGTATTGTGGGCCAGCTATTTATGCGTCATTCCTGCGGCTATCGCACTGGCGTTACAGATGGATTTTTATGTTCAAAGCAGCATTATCATTGGCTTACTGATATTTGGCGCTGTGTTTGCGGTGAACTCATCATTGCATAGCTATTTAATCGTGAGCTATGCCGACAGTGATGAAGTGTCCCTTGATGTGGGCTTTTACTATATGGCTAATGCCATGGGGCGATTAATCGGTACGGTATTATCTGGGCTAGTGTTTCAGTTTTATGGCCTAGAAGCCTGCTTGTGGATCTCGGCGGCTTTTGTTGCTATTGCAGCAGGGCTATCGACCAAGTTACCTGTGACCAAACTGAGCACGCACTAATTTACGCACTAATTAATAGTCACAATTATTGCCGACAGTGATGAAGTGTCCCTTGATGTGGGCTTTTACTATATGGCTAACGCCATGGGGCGATTAATCGGTACGGTATTATCTGGGCAGTGTTTCAGTTTTATGGTCTAGAAGCCTGCTTGTGGATCTCTGCGGCCTTTGTTGCTATTGCAGCAGGGCTATCGACCAAGTTACCTGTGACCAAACTGAATACGAACTGATTTATCGTTACAGTTACCGCTGTGCTATTTAATGGTCATTCTAAATAAAAAGCCCGTTTAACGGGCTTTTTCATCTTCATCTATCTTATTTGAATCATTGTTCTTGTTTGAGTACTTCGAAAGTGAAGCATTTGGGGGCTAATTTTTAACGTTTTTTAGTGTTGTAAAATTACTTAATTGTAATCATTTGATCGGATAAAGTGACATTTTATTCTGTTTGAAATCACGCCGCTATTGATTCAGTTGGTCACCCTTGTGAGGTTGATGTTGGTGATGTTTTTAAGTTGTAATTTGATTGCTACCTGTCTGCTCCTTATGAAAGCGCTATTTAGGCTTTGTGTTGTTATTTATAAGGCGTTATCAGGCTTTTAATCATCTAATAAAAATAATCATCCCGACTGGTATCTATTGCTTGAGTCCGTGCCATTGCTCGCTAAACTGCTCGTATCGTAGAGTTTAGTGAGTTAAAAATGTATGGATGTTTTCATCAGTTTACTAGGCATGTGTGCCTTGATTGGTTTAGCTGTTTTACTGTCAGAACGAAGAAAGGCTATTAACCTAAGAACGGTTATCGGTGCGTTAGCATTCCAAGTCGCCTTTGGTGCATTTGTAATGTACGTGCCAATGGGTCAAACCATATTGGATAGCGCTTCTAATGGCGTGATGCACGTTATTAGCTACGGCAATGAAGGCTTAAGCTTCGTGTTTGGTGACTTAGCCAAATTCAGTGTTGGATTCATCTTCTTAATTAACGTGTTATTTATTGTGGTATTTATTAGCTCGCTCATCGCCGTGCTGTATTACCTTGGCATCATGCAGCTGTTTATTGGCATTATTGGCGGCGCATTATCAAAAATACTTGGCACTAGCCGCGCTGAGTCCTTATCGGCAACCGCCAATATTTTTGTGGGACCGATTGAAGCCCCTTCAATGGTGCGTCCTTTTGTAAAACACATGACCCGCTCAGAGCTATTTGCAGTGATGACTGGCGGTTTAGCCTCTGTTGCTGGTGGCACCATGATTGGTTATATCCAAATGGGTGTTGATATTAAGTACGTGCTGACCGCTGCCTTTATGACTGCACCAGCAGGACTGTTGTTTGCCAAAATTATGTGGCCAGAAACTGAAACGCCTCGCAATGACATTGGTAAGGTCATGGATGAGCAAGAAGACAAACCGAGCAATGTACTTGATGCTGCCGCCAATGGCGCAGCGATGGGCATACAGCAGGTGATGATGGTTGCTGCGCTACTGATTGCATTTGTGGGATTGATTGCAATGGTTAACGGTCTTATCGGTGGCGTAGGTAGTTGGTTTGGTATTGCAGATCTAACGCTACAAGCCATCTTAGGTTACTTATTAGCGCCACTTGCATGGTTAATGGGTGTGCCTTGGTCTGAAGCGACCCAAGCGGCTTCATTTATCGGCCAAAAAATGGTGATTAATGAGTTTGTTGCCTATCTCGACTTCTTAAAAGTGGCTTCAGAGCTGTCGCCAAAAACCCAAATTATTATCAGTTTTGCCCTTTGTGGCTTCGCTAACATTGGCTCACTCGCCATGGTGATTGGCGGTTTAGCGGCATTGTGCCCAGAGCGTCGTCATGACCTAGGTGAAATTGGCATGAAAGCCTTAATTGCCGCTGCACTAGCAAACTTAATGAGCGGTACTATTGCCGGTTTATTATTTAGCTTAGCCGGCTAATAACCTTAATTTTTTACGCCTGCTTATCAGTAGCAGGCTTTTTATTGGAGTAACACATGACCCCACATATTAATGCCCCAGAAGGTGCTTTTGCTAAGACAGTTTTAATGCCTGGCGACCCTCTACGTGCTAAATATATTGCTGAAAACTTCCTTGATAACCCTAAGCTAGTGACTGATGTTCGTAACATGCTGGGTTATACCGGTGAGTTTCAAGGTAAGCCGATTTCAGTGATGGGTTCTGGTATGGGCATTCCGTCAATCTCTATCTATGCTAAAGAGTTGATCACCGAATACGGCGTTGAGAACATTATCCGTATCGGTTCTTGTGGCGCTGTGAGCGATAAAATTAAATTGATGGATGTGGTTATGGCAATGGGTGCAAGCACAGACTCAGCGGTTAACCGTTCGCGCTTTGCTAATACCGATTTTGCTATGATTGCTGACTTTAACATGTTGCGTTTAGCGGCTGATGCAGCTGAAAAACAAGGTGCAAGTTACCATGTCGGTAACCTATATTCTTCTGACTTATTTTATAGTGCAGATGAAGAACGTTACGACCTAATGGAAAAGTACGGCATCTTAGGCGTTGAAATGGAAGCGGCTGGGCTTTACGGCGTCGCTGCGGAATACGGCGCTAATGCATTAGCAATGATGACAGTGACCGATCATTTAAGACAAGGTTTACACTTGAGCGCTGAAGAGCGTCAACAGACCTTGAATGACATGATCAAGCTGACATTAGAAGCGGTAAGCCATTTAGACTAATGATGATAAGTGCTTACCTGGATGTAAACGCTAGGTGAGACTGCTTGTTAGTATGAAACCGTTATGCCACCCAATACCTTATGGTAATGGGCGGCATTTTTTATGGGCTTTATCAGCAGCGGGTCGATTAGCTTGTTAAGCGATGACTTGAATAACGCAGCGACTTAATAGACTTTATTTCATGGTTACCTTGCCGCCAATCATCTTAAAGGCAGGGGTACCAAGAACCAAGGTGTCTCTGGCAAAAGTGCTTTCACATTGCGGACATATACATGGGCTGGTGGTGTAATCATTTACAATGCGCTCTTTAAAGCATTTTACTAATGCGCCTTTACCCCCTTTGCGGTACTTAAAAAGTTGGGTTTTACATTTGCCACAGAAGATATCGACAGTGCGACTAGGGCCTTTAGGGTTGGGTTTTGCCATTAAAGTCTCATTCAGTAAGGTTAGCGACATCTTTTAAGCTGCTAATTGAGAAAGTGTGCAACGCACTTAGGTGCTATTATAATGCTTGTTGCTGTCACTTACTATGAGTGCAGTGCTGTCAAACTTTTTGAATATTAATTAAGTGTATTTTACACACATAACAGCTTTTTGAGGTGGTTTGAAAGTGACTTTGTTTAATCTTCGTGAGTGAAATCTCTCTCTAAATAGTTAATAAATACTACAATTGGGTGGTTGTGGTGAAAGAGTAACTACTCTTAACTGTCATAATGTAATAATTATTTGTGTTTTTTCTTTAAGATAAAATGTGTGAACTCACTCACTCAAATTTGATATACTACTGTTTTTTATCGTTTTATTTTCTTTTTGGTTTTTGTTGAAAATGAATCTAAATCATAAAATGCGACTGCAAATAAAATAGCCGAATAACTATTATGTGTTTGATCACACATTTGCTATATTGTAGTACAATTAAATGGGGCTTTTAGATTATAGTCAACTCAAGCGTATTAGATTAAGGTTGAACAATGGAACTTAACACGATTGTTGTCGGAATATATTTCTTATTCCTGATTGGTATTGGTTGGATGTTTAGAACGTTCACTAACAATACAAGTGATTACTTCCGTGGCGGCGGAAACATGCTGTGGTGGATGGTTGGTGCATCGGCGTTTATGACGCAGTTTAGTGCTTGGACCTTTACCGGTGCTGCAGGTAAAGCGTACACCGACGGTTTTGCCGTCGCAATATTGTTCTTAGCCAATGCCTTTGGCTACCTGATGAACTACCTCTACTTCGCTCCTAAATTCCGCCAACTTCGCGTTGTTACCGTAATTGAAGCCATTAGAATGCGCTTCGGTAAAGTTAACGAGCAAGTGTTTACTTGGACTGGCATGCCAAACAGCGTTATTACCGCGGGTATTTGGTTAAATGGTTTGGCTATTATTGCCTCTGGCATCTTTGGCTTTGACATGACCACCACCATTATCCTAACGGGTCTTGTGGTATTAGTGATGTCAGTGACTGGTGGTTCTTGGGCGGTTATCGCCTCAGACTTCTTGCAAATGCTGGTGATTATGGCCGTAACCGTTACTTGTGCGGTAGTGGCAATTATTCAAGGTGGTGGCGTAAATAACATCATTGAAAACTTCCCAACTGAGTCATTCATTGTTGGTAACGACATGAACTACTTGAGCATCTTTGCTATGTGGGGTGTGTTTATCTTCTTAAAGCAGTTCAGTATTACCAATAACATGCTGAACTCATACCGTTACCTTGCTGCAAAAGACTCTAAAAATGCCCGTAAAGCAGCATTGTTAGCGTGTATTTTAATGACCATGGGCCCATTAATTTGGTTCATGCCAAGCTGGTTTATAGCTGGTGAAGGGGTTAACTTGGCACTGGCTTACCCAGATGCAGCTGGCAAAGCCTCTGATTTTGCTTACCTTTACTTTGTAGAAACTTACATGCCTGCAGGTATGGTTGGGTTATTGATTGCGGCCATGTTTGCAGCAACCATGTCTTCTATGGATTCTGGTCTGAATAAGAACTCAGGTATTTTTGTTAAAAACTTCTATGAGCCGATTGTTCGCCCAACAGCGAACGAGAAAGAGCTAGTGGTGGTTTCTAAGCTAACCTCTACTTTCTTTGGTGTTGCGATTATCTTGGTGGCATTGTTTATCAACTCGCTCAAAGGGTTAAGCTTATTCGATACCATGATGTACGTGGGCGCCTTGATTGGTTTCCCGATGACTATCCCTGCTTTCTGTGGCTTCTTTATTAAGAAAACGCCGGACTGGGCTGGTTGGGGTACCTTAGTTGTCGGTGGTTTTGTTTCATTCTTTGTGGGCTTTATTATTACCCCAGAAATGATAGAAACTGCGTTTAACTTAGACAATCAGTTAACCTCTCGTGAGTGGTCAGAGCTTGTGGTTGCCATTGGTTTAGTGGGTCACTTAGTGTTTACTGCTGGCTTCTTCGTGGCATCAACATTGTTCTACAAGCCATTAACTGCAGAGCGTCAAAAAGATGTAGATAAATTCTTCGAGAACCTTGATACACCGTTGATTTCAGAAGGTGAAGAGCAGCAGAAATTAGATAACAAGCAACGTAAAATGCTCGGTTCACTGATTTCGGTGGCAGGTATTGGGATCATGTCAATGTTCTTCATTCCTAACGAAATGACCGGACGCTTTATCTTTATCTTGTGTGGCGGCATTGTACTTACCGTGGGTCTAGTGTTGATTAAAGCGGTAGACGACAAGATTGAAGATGCAGCCCTTGAGGCAGAAGCAAGCAATAGCTAAGCTTTAAATATGGTTAGATTGAACCGTTAACTCAGTTCCCTACAAAATGTTGACCATGAAAACCACCTAGTTATCTAGGTGGTTTTTTTTTGGCTATTTGCCAATGGGAAATTGAGTATTTCAAACTTGGTTTGCTGATTTAAAAAGATTAACGTTGTAATTAGAAGTGAGTGTTGGCCATTAAGCCTACTCGTTATTTCGATTTCGATTTTGATTTGCTAGAGTACTTATTAATCAATAGCTTTGCTGAATGTACAGTCATTGGCTGGCTATAAACGTTATGTTCTAAAGGGATTTAGATGCAAAGAAATAATTTACTTATTGTTGCTGCGTACTTAAGCTTTTTCGCTGCGTTATTACACATCGGCTGTATTTTCGGCGGGCCGGATTGGTACCGTTTTTTCGGTGCTGGAGAGGGGATGGCGCAGATGGCTGCAGCTGGTGACTCATACCCAACGATAGTCACGCTTATCATCGCTGCTATTCTAGCGGGCTGGGGCTTTTACGCCCTATCTGGCGCAGGGGTTATCTTCAAGCTTCCTCTATTAAAAACCTGCTTAGTCTTAATCTCCGCAGTGTATTTAGTGCGCGGTATTGCAGGGTTAATTGTACCGTTTTTCACATCCGATCCCCTGGTGCACCAAAACTCGCTAACATTTTGGGTTGTCAGTTCTGTCATTTGTTGTATTTTCGGTGCTTATTACCTGCTGGGCACAATAAGGTTATGGCGATAGGTTTTTAGTTATCAAACTTCGTTTGCAGTTTAAAAAATCAAGATCTCAAGCTCGAAATTAACGATAAATGCTAGCTAATGAGTGTTATTTTTAGCCAAAGAAAGCCAGCTTGTCGCTGGCTTTTTTTGGCTTGTAGCTGGCTTAGTTACTGACTTAAATGACCCACAACACTACTGTTTCAAGTTCAGCTTATAAAAACTCACTTGGGTGTAATCTCCTGCGGCGACGCCGTTGTTAGTGCATCCCGTGCCCCAAACTGGGTGCGCAGTACCTTGATTACATTGGTTATAAGCACCGGCTTTAAAGTACATGTTGTCGCTGCCATAACCTTGGTCAATGGGGTGACCTGGGTAAGGCTGACTTAAATCGGTTTTAAATACCTTGGTTTGGGCGGCATCGGTACCAGGATTTTTGACAAAGGTTAGCGTCATCAAGCTGCCGACAACATTGACGTCATAGCTAAATAGCTCCCCTAGCTTGATGCCATCAACAGGGTCGTCACTTTGCTTGGTTAACGTATCGCTGCCCCAAATTGGAATAGGGATATCGTAGCGTTGGTCTATATCTGCTGGGTAAACTTCATAGTTCCAAAACAGTGAACCATATTCATGGTTTGGCATTTTGCGGTAGTAAATTTTAAGTGGTTCAACTTTACTTGATCCATGAATTTGGCCAACCACCACCGAGTGGGATGGGAATTTACTGTCATCGCCACTAACACTAACCCAATCAACCGCAACGGTGGCACTTAACTGGCCGCCGATAGCGCCATAAGCTTGCTTGTTAGGGTGAGTATCAATGACAAAGTTATTGCTTGGGTGCTTGGGGTTGACCTTGGTCCCTTCACCATTGAGCATGATCCGCAGTTCAGAGCGGGCATTAGCGCTGTTTTTAGTAGTGGGTGCTGTGTTAGGTGATGCCATTACCATGGCGCCAGTTTCAGGGTGGCTGTAAAACCAAAAGTGGTTAGTGTACGGGCGCACGCTATCGTTAAGTTCATCCACTTCAATTTCCATTACTTGACCTTGGCGCGCAGGGCGATGATCAGGAATAGGCAGATTGATTTTCATTTGCGATAAATCAAAATTTTGCGCAGGTGCCAGCGTCGGGCTTAATGCTTGGCTGAGTTTGGCTTTGTAGGCTTGCTGCTGAGTGGCTAAGTCTGTGGCGGCATAGGCGCTTGAACAAAGCCCTATTGTCATCGCTGTAGCAATGGTAGTTTTTATTAAACGGTGTGGCATCTTGCCTCCTGTTTGACACTATAAATAACACACCCAGTAGCGTTTGCGACTGGGTGTTAGGATTTTATTAATGATTATTGCTTGTGATAAAGCAGCTCAATGTCACGCTGCTCCCACACTTCGGCTAAGTTCTTTTTAACGCTGAACTGGCTAAAGTCGGTGTCTTTGGCAAGCTTTATCCACTCAGGTTTATTCAGTGACTCACCGGCTTTTAAGTAGATGCTAGTCATGCGCTCAACGCGGCGACGGTCATCTTTTTGTGAGTAAGGCCATTTCACTGCGGGATCATGGTAGTTGGCCATTAACTGGATACCTTGAGCCATCGAGCCGCCTTTGTCGTTTTCATAGTTCCACAAATCAACCCCGACTTTTTCACCGAGTTCAGCAATGCCCACTAATGGCACAATACTGAAATAGTGGTAATGGTAGGCACGAGTACGCTCAATCTCATGTGGTTGTGAGCCGTCAGCTTCAAACTGGGTATCAACCCGCATTTTTCCTTTTTGCACCATCTGTTTAGTCAGGTGATCATTACCAATAAAGTAAGCGATGCTGGCCACTTGGAAGTCATACCAAGTGCCATGGTTATTAGCCGCTGCCGCCTCACCTTTAGGGCCGCCAGACAGATCATCAACAATTAGCCAATCTAAGTACTCGCTGTACCACTGCTTAATTTGCTGCTCATCTTGTTCAGTCCAATGCTTTGATTGCGACAAAATAGCAATGGCATCTAGCATTCTGTCGGCAAGGGTGCGGGTATCAATAATACCGCCTCGACGTCCTTCTGCTCTGCCGGGAACCCCTTGACCGTAATTGACGTTAGGGTTCATTTTAGTGGCTTCATTCAAGAACCATGTACGCACAAATTCGATGCCTTTTTTGGCATAGGCTTCATCTTGGCTAAAGTAATACGCTAAGGCGACCGCGCGGGTTGAGCGGGTAAAGTTGCCAATGCGTCTAGAGTCAGTTTCTGTGGTTTTTGAGGCTGGGTTGGTTTTGCCATCGTGGCGGAACCACGGCAAACCATCAGCTTTGGTTTCATCTGGCCACCAATAAGGGCTGATACTCATGTAATCATGTTTGTCGCCACTTGGTGGAGTCATGCCTTTTTCAGCCACACTAAAAGGTGCTTGTTTCATGGCGATGTCGGCTTCTTCAAGCAAGCGTTCATAAGCTTGCTTCATTGAGGCGCTAGCATCTTTGCTTTGAAGGATGGTGCGATTTTGCTGCAAAACATCTTCATTTAAGAACACAAAATCGGCGGCTTGTACTTGGTGACTGAGTGCTAATGCACTTATAAGTAGTGCAATTGGGCGTAGGGTCATTTGGGTCACAATATCATCCTTCATAGAATTTGTTATAAAGATTAAATAATACAAATAGGGTAGTTGTCTAGCGGTTTCGATGCTGTGATCCAGATCTTATTGTATTGTGTTAATGGCAAACTATTGCGCCATTTGCTACTAACTTAGGTTTATTTGGTTTTTAATTAATGGTTTGAGTGTAGTCTTATATGGCGTCAGCCACTGCTTATATAAGGTTTATAGTAAATAGTGCTGCTAACCCTTATTGTAAATTTGTCATACATTAATGCGGCGTTTGGGCTGAATGGAATTAACGCTTATAAGTTAATGGCAGCCTTATATTACGGCTGCCATTTACGTTTAACGCTACTGGTGCTGGATTGTGATCTTGTCAAATGACACTTCAAAAATCTGATTTTGGTAGTCTTCGTCAGGTTGGATTTGCGGATAAATTCCAGCTTTGAAGTAGTAAGTCTCCTCTAACCAAGCTTCTGTTAAGCTGTAATACTTACCGTCTTTTGCCAGTACAGGCTCGCCCCAAGCTAGGGTTCTTGCTGTGGTGGTATTATTGATCTCAGTGGTGATTGTTAATCCTTGCTGGTTGGCCACAATGTCATAGTGCCACTGAGTACCGGCATCCACTGTGCCTAGTTCAACACTGAACGACTGGCAGCTATCACAGCTGTCGTTATTAGGGGCAAAGCTATCGTTCAAAATGGCGCGGATTGGTTTGTTTGGTCCATCCCATTGCAGTTTAACCAGTGCTTGTTTTATTTGATAAGCGTGGATTTGGCCGACAATCACTTTAGGATCTTGGCCATTTATCTGTGGGTATTGCTCTATGCGCAGGCTGCTTGATAGTTGATGTTGTTGATTTATAGCCCAGTTTTGATTGCTGCTACTGCAAGGGTCTTGGGTTTGATAGTGATATAGCTCTCTTAATTCTGAACGTACATAAGATGAATTGATGGTAGTCGCGCCACTATCACCTAAGTTGACCTGAAAATACATGCGCTCATCACTGTCATCAACCCAGAAGTAGGGTTCGTTGGTGTCGTTTGATAGTCGAGTTTTACCGCTACAATCAGCTGGAATTAGCTCTGCGGCAGAGTCGCCACCCGTGCCGTAGTAATCATCTTTACTCACAGGTAGGGTGAGTTTCCATTGATCTATGTTCCAACTGCAACTTTCACATTCTTCAGGCGGAACCGTTTCTTCGGGCGGAACCGTTTCTTCAGGCGGAACCGTTTCTGAACTGCCACCTCCGCAAGCAATTAGCATAAAAATAACACTGGTTAAAAGCGGCACTGATGTCTTTTTAGTCATTTTTTATCCAAATCCCCTCTAATTAATAAATAATACAATAGATCCAGTGCTTTTTGATTGCTATTATCCGAACCATAAATGTGACCCGCGTCAAAAAACAAGATTAACGTTTTTTGACTTAAATGGTCAAGTTTTTTAAGTTGCTGTTTTTTATAGTTTATATGGTTTAATTTTGATTGTTGCACTTTTGATAATAAAAAAGTTTAAAAAAGTTTGCGCAATATCACAGATATGATGCGACAAAAATAAAACAATAACATAATACAAATAAGGGGGACGGTTTAATGAAGATTAGCTTAATTGCAGGTTTAGTTACGTTAAGTTTACTGGGCGGATGTGCCACCGAAAATTATTCAAAAGTTGATGAGGGTACACAGACTAATAAGGTCGCAATAGACAATATTGTTGCTCACGAAAAAGCAGTGATTACTTCAGGCTCAATCAAGGCCATTGATAGCGCAGCGTTAAAAAGCAAGCTGGCTTCACTTGCTGATGGGGAAGAGTTAATTCTTGAACCGGGCAAATATGCTGATTTAGGTCGTCTCGATATCACCGCGAGTAACGTTGTTATTAAAGCAAAAGTACCAGGGCAAACTTGGTTTACCGGCTTAGTGCAGCTAAACCTTGTGGGTAACAATATTACCCTCGATGGTGTGGTCTTTACCGAAGGTGGCCCTGCTGAGCGTATGGGCGGCATCACTTTCCGCGGTAATAACAACACTCTACAAAACTCGATGTTTTACTTCTTCAATGATAAATACGCTTATCAGCCAGATTCTAAGCGTGATGAATATCCAAAGTATTTATGGTTATCGCTTTACGGCAAAAACAATCAATTATTGAACAACACCTTCGAAGGTAAGCATAAACGCGGCACCTTGATAGGTATTCAGAAAGCTAAAGGTGACGAAACTGCAGATAACCATGTCATTAAAGGTAATTTGTTTTATGACCAAAAGCATAACCAGTATGAAGAGTTCGATATTAGCGATGCGATCCGTTACAACTCAAATAGCTGGGAAGCCATTCGTGTCGGCGATTCAAAAAGCTCAATCTATCCATCAAAAACCACCATTGAAGGTAACCTATTTTACGAGTGTGATGGTGAAACAGAGTTAGTGTCATTTAAGTCAGCTGGCAACGTGCTACGTGGTAACACCATTATTAACAGCGCTTCAATGGTGTCATTGCGTCACGGTATCAACAATGTGGTTGAAGACAATGTCATCCTTGGTAATGGCAAACGTTACTCAGGTGGTATTCGCTTATATGACGAAGGCCATATTATTCGTAACAACTACATTGAGCGAGTCATGGGTACCGGCAATGTCCGTGGTGGCATCGCCATTAATACCGGCATTACCGATGTGCAACAAGGTGAGCGATTAAGCCAAGACGTCAAAGGTAAAGGCTTAAACAAACAAGCGACGCCAAACAAGGTGTTAATCGAAAACAACACTGTTATTAACTCGCGTCAAAACGTCTTATATTCAGACAAAAAACACCGCGTAAGCCTCTATGACAATCAAAAAGTATCGACGGTATTTGCTGGTGTCGATATGACCTTTAATAACAACTTATCTTACGCAGCAGTGAAAAAGTCTTTAGCCCTAAAAGGTAATGATGAAGTAGCTAAGCTGGTTAACCCTACCTATAACAACGAAGTCTATTTTGGTCCTATTCAAGCCGTGAATCTACCAGCAGAAGGTATTAGCACTGCTGAGCCAAAGCTTATTGTTGCACCGAATGGTTTGCTTGAAGCGGCAGATTTAGATGTGGGCGCGAAGGGCTTAAAAGTACTGACCATGGCAGATGTTGGTGCCAGTTACACAATCCAAAAGTAATGCAAAAAAGAATTCGATTAAAATAATAAACTTAGAAAAAAGGAAGTTGTATGAAACTTAATAAATTATCGTTATTTATTAGTGCTGTTTTCGCTGTAACAACGCTATCTGCCTGTGATTTTTATGATAAGCCGATAACTGAAGATCCAACAGACCCTACTGATCCAACAGATCCAACCGACCCAATTGAACCGGTAGGCGATTTAGTCCCTGATTTGGTATTTAGTGATGCTGATTTGAGCACTCTTAAAGCGGCTATTGACGGCGCGACTGACGTTAATGAAGATGGTCAAATCGTTATCTTATTAGATAATACTGCCAGCTTTAGCGGTTTAAGCAATTTAGTCTTAGACAGTGAAACCCCATTAGTATTATTAGGTGGTGAACCGACTTATGATGGCCTAGAAGGCTCTGAATATGGCGCGGCGGCACAAATTACAGGTGGCGAAGGTTGTGTGGTTATCTCTGCTGATAACATTCAGTTACGTAACATTACTTTTAAAGACGTTACTCCAATCTGTAAAGACAGTTCAACCACCACCCTAATCAACGTAGGTACTTCATCATCAATGGGTGAGGCTTATGAAACCGTTGAGAGTAAGCCTGCTGGCGTGGTGTTATCACAACTGACCATTGATGGTGAAAACCTTGCATCAAATGGCCAGGATGATCCATTAGATTGGATTATGGTGCGCGGTGAAGGCACTCAAATCATCTATAACGCCTTTACTAACAAACCGACAGAAGAAGGCTCTTTCATTACTGTTCAAGGTACGAGTTCATCACATAAAGATGTGGTTATTAGTCACAACCATTTCAGCAACTTAGCCCTTGATAACCCTTTTAGCGGCACCAATGACGTGTTTGCGATTCGTTTAGGCACTTCAAGCTCATCTAAAACAGACTATGTGACCAATACACTCATCAGCGACAATCTATTTACTGACGTAAATGCATCACGCCGGATGATCTATGTGCGTTTAAGTAGTAACACTATTGAAAATAACACTTTTATTAGCAGCAATGGCTTTGTGTCATTAGAAGGTGGTGAAAACAACACTGTAGCTAGCAATATTATGATCAACGATGGCTCAGGTGAAGATGATGGTAAGTACGAAGCGGGTATTCGTATTATCTCTAAAGGCCACACAGTGACTAATAACTATGTCTACAACAATAGCCGTTCTAAAACCGGTAATGAAGTGGGCGCTATTTCAGTACTAGATGAAGAAATCGATGCTGGCGTAACGCTCAAAGCCCCATCAACAGTTGCTAACAACACGATTGTGAGTGCCAAACAAGGTTTCATCTTTGGTAAATCTGGTGCATGTACCGATGACTCAGTGGTTAATCTTACCGACAACCTAGTGGCAAACGGTGTTGACGGTGTTGATTCTAGTGACAAGGGTGTACGTGATGACTGCTTACTTGGTGAAGGTTCTACTTGGTCTGGCAACATGTTTGCGGTAACCACGTTATCAAGCAATGGTAACTACGAAGAAGTGACAGGAGAGCGTGAAAACTTAGGTAATGGCACTGCTGAATTAACAGAATCTGCTGAAGATTCAAAATTATTCCTTGCAACTCCAGAAGGTAATGTTGCTGGTAAAGGCGCAACAGGCTTAGTGATCCTTACTGAAGCAGAGGTTGGCCCAGAGTCAGCTGAATAAGCTCGCGTTATTAACTGGATTTGATTAAAAAAATAATTAGGAATATCAGAATGAAAAAGTATTTAGCAATTGCTGTTTTAGGTGCCTTAAGCTTTAACGCTGCAGCAGAAGATGATGATAATCTACGCCCTGGTAAAAGTACCATTGCCATTAAATGGGAACATAAACTGCTTGATGGTCGTACCGACCGCCCTAAAGTCGAGTTTGGCCATCGTATGCGCAACGGCTTTAAGTTTGGTGTTGAACAAGCGTGGCAATATGATCGCAGCAAGTCTGAAAAAGAAGTGGGTTTTGCCCCTGAGCAGTACGAGTTGACATTCAAAACAGATTATCAAACGCGTTGGGGCGATAATAACGAGCACCAGGCGGGCCCAGTATTAGATTATCAAACCAAAGAAACTGCCAACAGTATCCGATTTGGTGGTTACTATGGTTATAAAATTAATAGCGATTGGCAGGTAAAAGTGCGTGCACGTTATAGTCAGCACCTTGACCGTATCTCACTAAAAGATGATCCGGCCGATAGCTACTACCGCGATGACAAAAACAAAGAAATGCGTTACGACATGTGGCTGACGTACCGTTGGGATAACTTCCGCTTTGTTTATAACTTGATCCACTATAGCAAAATCTCATCATACAAGAACGACAGTGGTGTAGAGCAGCATGTATACAGTAATGGTGATCGCAGTTTATTTGAGCACGAGTTTACCGCGAACTACCGTTTCCCACATGCGAAAAAGCACACAGTATACGGTAAATTTAAGCTGAAAACTGAGATGCTTAAAGACAGCCATATGGTAGAAAACAGTGGTTACGATTGGTACGGTAAGCGTGATAACGCTATCGAGCTTGGTTATAAATACAGCTTCTAATGTTTAGCTGTTAATTTAATGAATAAATAACTATTGGGATTTTATCTAATTCCTTGGTTTTTAGTGATTAATTAACAAGAAGTCTGACTTGAAATGCTGCTTTGTCCTTGGTGACAGGCAGCATTTTTTTTACCCTTAACACTGAAATAAAGATTATTTTTGATTTTTGTGAGCTTGTCAGTATTAACTATGAACAAGGATTAAGTATTAATCTTCAATTAAGGTTATTATAATTACATTAATATTATTACTGGTCTAAAACTGGTGAATGTTAAACGATGCCATATACTAGTTAAAAGAGTATCAGTCGGCGTTATAGTTCATTGTAAAAGACATAGTTTAACAAACTTTATTGGCTGACAAGTGTAATAGATTTCACTGTTATTACTTGCTAATCATCTAATATATAGAGTAAAAATATTTTATACTGCTGACTTTAATATTTGCGTCAAGGCCTAACTTAGCTAAAATGTTGTGGTTATCAATTGCCATTGTTAAACCTCTGCTTATCAGCAAGGCTCCTTTGCTTTGTATCTTTGTGATACAAGTTATTATGTCTTTTGTATTAATTAATGTGTAAATCATAGGTGGGTATTACTACATGAGCACAAAATTTACACCAATTGGTGGCGAAAAACGCAGCTTACATGTGCAAGTGGCATGTGAAATGGCTCGTAGTATTATTTCTGGTGATTTGCCACAGGGTGAGATTATCCCTGGGGAAATGGACCTTTGTACTCAGTTTGGTGTCAGCCGTACCGCATTGCGAGAAGCGATTAAGCTATTGACCTCTAAAGGTTTGTTGGAGTCTAAGCCCAAAGTCGGTACCCGAGTGCGAATGCAAGAGTATTGGAATTATCTTGATTCTCAATTACTTGACTGGCTCATTGACATGGAAAAAACCGAGCATCTCTATCAAGAGTTTTTATCGCTGCGTAAAGCGATAGAGCCTGAAGCCTGTGCTTGCGCCGCCCGCAATGCCACGGTTGAGCAGCGGATGCAGTTATCCGCACTATTTCAAGAAATGGATCGAATTTCTAAAGGGTTTGACCATGAAGGTTGGGTCGATGCCGATTTAGAGTTTCATCGGTTAATCTTTATTTCGACTGGTAACAGCTTCTTTTTACCGTTTGCCAATGTGTTGACCACCATGTTTAAGAGCTTCTTCCACCATGCCTCAAAGCGTGGCACTACCTGTATTGAAGAGCATCGTTTAATTTACGAAGCGATTATGGCGGGTAATGCAGAAAAGGCTCGTCAAGCCAGTGAAGAGTTGCTAAATCAAAGTGACCAAGAATTAGAAGCGATTCAGCAGTAAGCTTTAATCGCTAAAAAAGGCCAACTTGTTACTGACAGGTTGGCCTTTTTTTGTGAGCTGTTCTATAAGTTAAAAAGTAGCAGTTTTTCGCAGAAGATTGCTGTCTGGTTAACGTTTTATTCCTCAAAATGCGTTAATATTAAATCATACAAATGCCAAGGTTTTTGACCTTGGTATCTACCCGTCGCTGATTGAGAGAAGATAATGGATGAATCGCTAATTCCTAATATTGTTGATTTTATTGGGCAAATTGACCCGTTTGATCAACTGTCAGGGGACGTTTTAAAAGATGTTGCCAGCTGCATTAGTATTACCTACCTTGGCCGTGGTGAGCAGATCCAATTCAGCGACGGTTCGAATGAAAAATATTTATATATTATTCGTACCGGCTCCATGGAGCAGCGTAAGCCTGACGGGGTGTTGCGTTCAAAAATGGGCCCTGAAGACTTATTCGGGTTTACCTTTTTAGAGCCCCTAAAGAATATCCTCGATGGTTATACCGCGACCGCCATCGAAAACACCTTGCTGTATTTAATTCCTCATTCAAAACTGCTTAAACTGACCGCCCAACATCAACAGTTTAGTGAAAGTATCTCCTCAGCGGCGCAACTGCGCTTACGTTCGGCCTTAAATGTGGTGTGGTCCAATAAAGAGAAAGGCCTATTTTTAAAGAAAGTTTCTGAAGTGGCCAGTGGTCATGCTGCAGTGGTTGATATTGATATGAGCATTCAAGATGTCGCCAAAGAAATGCGTGATACCTGCCGCACCTCAACCGCAGTTATCAAAAAAGACGCTAACATTGTTGGCCTTATTACCGACCGAGATATGACCAAGCGAGTCATTGCAGATGGCCTTGATATTAGTTTGCCTATTCATACGGTAATGACTACGCCTGCTATTACCATTGGCCCTGATGATTTAATTTTAAAAGCGGCATCTTTAATGATGCAGTCGGGTATTCGCAGCTTACCTGTGGTACGTGGCAATGAAGTTTTGGGGTTACTAACCTCGTCGCACTTGGTGCAAAAACATCGGATGCAGGCGATTTTCTTAATTGAGAAAGTCAAATACACCGAGACTACAGCAGGGTTGGCAGAGTTAACTTCAGAGCGGCAAGCGATTTTTGAGGCCCTAGTTGATGGCAAGGTAAGCGCCGAAATTATCGGCCAAGTGATGTCGATGATCATGGATGCCTATAATCGCCGCTTAATTCAAATGGCCGAAGAGCAATTTGGCGCACCACCTTGTGATTACAATTGGGTGGTTGCAGGCTCCCACGCCCGCAATGAAATTCATATGCTGTCAGATCAAGATAGCGCCATTATTATGGATGACAGTGCGACAGAAGAAGATAAAGTTTACTTTATTAAGCTTAGTGAATTCGTTAATCAAGGCTTGGATGGTTGCGGCTATCCCACCTGTACCGGTCATTACATGGCATCGAACCCTAAATGGTGTCAGACCTTATCTGTATGGAAACAGTTTTACCGCAAGTGGGTCAGCAATCCCCAATATGGCATGCTGATGAATGTCAGCGTATTTTTAGAGGTGCGAAGCTTACATGGCAATGCTAATTTTTCCGCTGAACTGCAGCAGCACTTACATCAATTAATTGCCCAAGATCATCAGTTTTTGCATTCGCTGGTTACTGATGCCGTTCGAGTGCAGCCACCTTTAGGGATTTTTAATAAATTGGTGGTAGAAAAAAGCGGTAATAACACTAAGGTGCTTAATATTAAAAAGTATGCCTTGAATTTAATTGTCGATTTAGCACGTATTTATGGGTTAGCTGTGGGGTGTTCAGAGTCAGGGACTCGACATCGTTTTGAGTATGCCGTGAATCAAAATCTACTCCATGAAGATGACTTTAAAGATATTATTGAGGCCTTCTATTTTGTGACTCAAGTGCGTTATAACCATCAACTATCGGCATTGCGTCAGGGGCAAAAACCCAATAATCACATGGAGCCGAGCTCGATCAGCTCATTTGAGCGTAAACATTTAAAAGATGCTTTTAGAATTATCAGTAACCTTCAGGATGCGGCCAAGCTTCGCTTTAGTGGTAATTAAATGATAAAAAAATGGCTAAACCACTTTCACCCACTAACGCGACTCAATAAAGCCAGGCAGGATTATATTGCTGCGCATCCGCAATTACCGGATTTTTTATTGGCGTTATTAACCCAGCCGTTGCCAGAGCTTGGAGCTAAGGTCACTGAACTCACCTATTTATCGCTAGACATTGAAACCAGTGGTTTGGATGCTAAGCAAGATCATATTTTGAGTGTTGGTTACGTTACTATGCGTGGCAAGCGAATTGACTTAGCCAGTGTCGGCCATACCTATATTAAAGGTGTGGTGAGGCCAGAAACCGCGGTGATAAACCACATTATGCCGCAGATGGTTAATCGGGCGCAGAAGTTGGATATTGTGATGGAGCATCTGTTTCGGCAGATGCAGGGTAAGTTACTGTTAGTGCATGGTAAGCAAGTTGAGCAGCAGTTTATTGATCATTATTTGATGAAAAAATATCAGCTACCACCCATGCCACTGTTGTGGCTTGATACCTTAGCGATTGAAAAGTCGATGACCTTGAACAAAGCTAGTCAACAAGATGGTGATTATCGACTGATATCGATACGACAGCGTTACGGTTTACCTGAATACCATGGTCATAGTGCCTCGGTTGATGCAGTGGCTACCGCAGAGCTTTATTTGGCCTTATGCACGAAATTATTTGGCAATCAAACAGGAGAGATTAAGCAGGTCTATCGCCCTTAACGTTGTGGTTTTATCGTGGTTTAGTTAGCTGCAGGCATAAAGCGAAAAATCCCCAATATCCATATTGGGGAAAGAATACCACCGGAGTGGGAGTATGATTTTTTTATTATTATTTGAGCATGGGGATTAGGTTTTCGCTAGTTTCTGCACTAGCTTTTATATCGGATTTAAAATGATGATTTGGTCTTTCTGTTAATCTTTTAATAAGCGCTGCAACTTGCTCATTTGCAGCAACTCATAATATTCACCACAGGTATTAGTTTAGTGCAGCTACCGCTTCACGAACTAAACGGCCAATTTCATCCCATTGCTGATTATCAACTAAATTCGCTGGCACCATCCAAGTTCCACCACAGGCAACCACAGCATCAACAGCTAAGTAGTCATTGATGTTTTTTGGTGAAACGCCACCAGTAGGCATGATTGTTACTGGGTAAACAGCGGTTAATGCTTTTAGCATTGATATGCCGCCAGAAGGCTCTGCTGGGAAAAACTTAACTGTGTCTAAACCCATTTCCATTGCTTGCTCAACTAATGATGGGTTGTTTACACCAGGGATAATCGGCATACCGCGTTGCTGACAGTATTTAACCGTGCTTGGGTTAAAACCTGGGCTAACAATGAAATCCACGCCTGCATCAATAGCCGCATCTACCGTTGCTGAATTTAATACCGTGCCCGCACCAATTAACATATCAGGGTAAGCTGCGCGCATATTCTTAATGGCTTGAGCCGCTGCTGGAGTACGGAAGGTAATTTCCGCACAAGGCATACCATTTTCAACTAAAACTTGGCTGAGTTTCACCGCATCATCGGCATTTTTTATGGCAATGACCGGGATAACTTTTAGCTGTTTTAGTCTTTCGTTTAGCGTGCTCATATTGTTTCCTTTTGAATAATAACTAGCGGTAATTCGCCCAAATGGATTACCTAAAACTGTTGCAGAAAATACTTAGCGCTATGAATCAAAGGCCATTGGTATTGCTGGCATTACGCTGATATCAATGATGGCACCTTTGTGCTGGATCACTTCACTTGCTAATGCATGACCGGTAAGCGCTGACTGTTGTTGGCTTGCGCCCAGTAAACGTTGTGACAAATACCCAGCAGCAAATGAATCGCCCGCTGAGGTGGTATCAACCACAGTTTCTACTAAGGTGGCTGGCACACTAACTTGGCCGTCTTTGGTGACGATGAGGCACTCTTCTGCACCGCGCTTAATGACTACTTCGCTCATGCCTGCACTGAGGCTGCGATCGATACAGGTCGCCAGTTGCGTGTCACCAAACAAGGCTTGTTCGTCTTCAAACGTGAGTAAGCCAATATCGGTTAGGGCCAACATTTTAAGATAGCTTTCTTGGGCCTGTTGATGTGACTGCCACAATCTGGGACGGAAGTTATTATCAAAAATAATCTTGCCGCCATTGTCTTTACACTTTTGCAGGACGTCGAACAGTATTGCTCGGCTTTTAGGGGTTAAAATCGCCAAGCTAATACCTGATAAGTACAACACATCGTATTGACTGATCGTTGTTAGCAGTGTTGCTGAAGCGTGTTCTAACCAGAATTTTGCCGCGGCATCATTACGCCAGTAATGGAAGCTTCGCTCACCTTCGTCATCGACTTCGATAGCGTATAAACCTGGCAGCTTTTCAGACATAATTTGAACGTGCTGGGTATCTATGCCTTCTTGTTGCCAGCTTTTAAGCATGTTTTGGCTGAAGGGGTCTTGACCTAAGGCACTGAAGTAGCTGATGGTCATATTTTTATCTTGAGTTAATCGAGATAAATACACCGCAGTATTCAGGGTGTCACCACCGAAGCTTTGGACAAGTTCGCCATCACGTTGTTGCAGTTCAATCATGCATTCGCCAATGATACCGACCTTTAACATAGACATATCAGCTCCTATTTGGCTTTATAGAAAATCTTGACGAGCAGGATTGAACATATCAATTAAAATGCTGTCTTGCTCTAACGCGACGGCACCATGCATCACCATTTTAGGCGCAATATAAGCATCGCCAGCTTTAAGCACTTTTTTAACACCATCGATTTCAGCTTCAAAGCTGCCTGCAGCCACATAACCAATTTGATCGTGAATGTCGTGAGTATGCGGGTGGCCGATGGCACCTTTATCAAATTTTACAAATACAGCCATTAAATCAGGAGTATAACCAATTATTTTGCGGCTCAAACCATCACCTAGGTCTTCCCAAGCGGTTTTGTCGTCTTCATAAAATGCGTTCATTACAATCTCCTTTTATTGTCGATAGCAGCAAGTAAGCTATATTCATCAGGCCTTAGTGCTTGATTGAACTTTGTGGTATCGACTATTTATCTTGGCTAAAGTTGCCGCTCAATTTGTACGTTAATCGAACGCCACCTTGTTTAGTATGATCTAAGTGTACTAGTAAAATACTTTTATTTGTAATACAAATCTACCGTAACTGTGATCGGCTTCGTATTTGTTTTATATTATTTTACAGGTCATACATCTATCTGATTGATTTATCGGGTTAAAAATAAATTATGTAATTTATTCATTATTTTAATAAGCACAGTTGATAGTGAAAACTAAAACTAATAGTCAGTGATCCAAGTCTATTATTAGTTTATATATGCTGAAATTTTTGTTTATTTGTATTATTTTAGATTCAGATGAGCACTTTTAGTTTGAGGTTAATATGTCGCAAGCCATTAAAGCGGTACTTTTTGAACAGTCGGAAATCACATCAATCGCCAATGAATTAGGTAAAGATAGCCTAATGGGTAAAAGCTTAACCAAGTTAATTGAAGATACTGACGCGTTTATGGCGTTAGGGGTTGAAGTCCCTGGCCATAGTGAAGCGGGTGGTTATGCACATAATCGTCACAAACAAAACTATCAATATATTAACCAAGCAGGACGTTTGTTTCTGGTAACAGGTGAAGACAAGTACGCTCAGTATACAGCTGACCTGTTACTTGCTTATGCAGATAAGTATTTGAAGCTTGATTATCATGAGCAATTGAACACTAACCCACCGGGTCGTTTGTTTCATCAAATCCTCAATGAACATGTCTTCCTGCTTTATTCTAGCTTAGGTTATAGCTGTATTCGCCATTGGTTATCTGCTGAGCAGCAGCAAACCATTATCGATGGTTTATTCCAGCCAATGTTAGATATGTTTACTGATAAGTATGCATTCGATTTTGACCGCATCCATAACCACGGCATCTGGGCTGTAGCAGCTGTTGCCATGTGTGGTTTAGCCATCGATAAGCCTGAATATGTTGAAATGTCTATTCACGGTCTTAAAGGTGATGACATTGAAGGTGGTTATTTAGCGCAAATCAGTAAGTTGTTTGCTCCTTCTGGCTACTACATGGAAGGTCCTTACTATCATCGTTATGCCATTCGTCCACTATGTTTGTTTGCTGAGGCGATTCACCGTCACCGTCCTGAGCTAGATATCTTTAACTTTAACGGTCAAGTCATTGGTAAAACCGTTAAAGCAATGCTGGCAACAGCTTATCCAAATGGGGTATTCCCTGCATTAAATGATGCTTCACTGACCATGGATATTTGCGATGCGGGTGTGATTGTGGCGCTGAGCTTATACGCGAAACACTATGGTATTGATGATGACATCTTAGGCATGGCGCAGATTCAAGATACAGTGTGGGTTAATGCTTGTGGCCAAGCACTTTCAAGCGCTTTTGATAACAATGAAGCTGCTTTAAACCCTTGCTGGGCCAGTGTTGAGCTAAACGAAGGCCCAAATGGTGATCGTGGCGCGCAGGCATTTTTACGTATGCAAAGTAATAAAGGCGATGTGAGCCAGTTAGTGATGAACTACGGTCAACACGGCATGGGCCATGGTCACTTTGATACCTTAGGAGTGAGCTTCTTTAACAATGGCCAAGAAGTATTACGTGAATACGGCTTTGGTCGCTGGGTTAACGTGGAGCCAAAATTTGGTGGTCGTTACTTAGATGAAAACAAATCTTATGCTCGCCAAACTATTGCCCATAATGCGGTAGCGGTAGATCAAAAGTGTCAAAACAACTTTGACGTTAAATTAGCTGATAGCCGCCACGGTGAACCACACTTCTTTAGCGGTGATGATAAAGAAATTCAAGGTGTGAGTGCATTTTGTCGTGACTTCTATGAAGGGGTTGATCAGCAACGTAGCTTGCTCATGATAAACGACGAGCGTTTAGCACAACCCATCTTGGTTGATTTATACCGTTTAACCAGTGAGGTGGCGCATCAATATGACTACGCACTGCATTACGATGGTCAAATCGTGCGGACAAACTTTGATTATCAAACTCACGCCGAGTTATCGACGCTAGGTGATGATTTTGGTTATCAACATCTTTGGAATGTTGGTCAAGGTAAAGCAAAAGACACCACTTTAGTGAGCTGGTTACAAGGTAGCAGCTATTATACTTGGCTTACGGCATCAAGCGAAGAAGACGAAGTTATCTTTACTCGCAGCGGCGCCAATGACCCATCATTTAACTTACGCAGCGAGCCAGGCTTAGTATTACGTCGCAATGCAAAAGACACGCTATTTGCCAACGTACTTGAGACTCATGGTTACTTTAATGAAGCCATTGAAGCCAGTACTGAAGCCCGCGGCCAAATTACCGAGGTTAAGGTTATTGGCACCAATGAGCAGGGATCGGTCATCGAAATTATCGCTAAAGATTACTCAATCATTGTGATGGTCAGTAACCAAGTTGGCGTGACTGACGAGAGCAAAACTAGCGTGACATTTAACAATCAAGATTTCCAATGGCAGGGTTACTTTGCTGTTGAAGTAAGAGGTTAATACCATGAGTTACCAACCATTATTAATGAGCTTTGAAGAAGCTGCCGAGTTACGTACTCATCTAAATACAGACAGCTTAATGGGCCGCTCTATTGCTACTGAAGTGGCAGCTCTAGAAGCTTATCTACCTGTCGGCATTGAAATTCCTGGCCACGGTGAAGCGGGCGGTTATGAGCATAACCGCCACAAGCAAAACTACATCCACCTGGATTTAGCAGGGCGTTTATTCTTGATCACTCAAGATAAGCGCTACCTTGATTACGCTAAAACCATGTTGGTTGAGTACGCTAAGGTGTATACCAGCTTTGAGCTGAACACTAGCCGTGACTCAAACCCACCAGGGCGTATTTTCCATCAGACACTGAATGAAAACATGTGGATGCTGTATGCATCTTGTGCTTATTCGTGTATTCGTCATGAGTTAACCACTGACGAACAACAATTAATCGAAAACGACTTATTCCGTCCTATGATTGACTTGTTTGTTGATACTTATGCCCACGATTTTGACATCGTCCATAACCATGGCCTTTGGGCTGTGGCGGGTGTGGGTATTTGTGGTTACGCCATTAACGACCAAGCCAGTGTTGATAAAGCACTTTATGGCTTAGCGGGTGACAGCGTATCAGGTGGCTTTATTGCTCAGCTTACGCAACTGTTCTCGCCAGATGGTTACTATATGGAAGGTCCGTATTATCACCGTTTCTCGCTTAGACCGATTTACTTATTTGCTGAGACTATTCAACGTCGTCAGCCTGAAATCGATATCTATAACTTGAAAGATCAAGTGATTAAAACCACCACTTACGCCGTGATGTCTACCGCGTTCCCTAATGGTGTGTTGCCAGCCCTTAATGATTCATCTAAAACCATGGACATTAAAGACGAAGGGGTACTGATTGCCACTAGCGTGTGCTTTAAGCGTTACTCCCAAGATGACAACCTTAAATCAATGGCTGTGCATCAAGATAAGGTTTGGGTACATGGTTCAGGTGCCGCATTATCTGACGGTGTAGCAAACTCTGAAAAACTCGCCGGTTTTAACTGGGGTAGTTTACAACTCACTGACGGCCCACAAGGAGAGCGCGGCGGTATTTCAATTTTACGTCATCGTGATGTTAAAGCTGACGATAGCATGGCGCTACTATGGTACGGCCAACACGGTAGTGACCATAAATTGCATTCAGCATTAGATCACGGTCATTTTGATGGTTTACACCTCAGCCTGTTTAATCACGGTCAAGAAGTGACTCACGATTATGGCTTTGGCCGTTGGGTTAACGTTGAGCCAAAATTTGGCGGTCGTTATATTCCTGAAAACAAAAGCTACTGCAAGCAAACTGTTGCTCACAATACAGTTGTGGTTGATGAAACCAGTCAAAACCAAGGTGACACCGCCACTGCTGAAGCACGTTGGGGTGAACCGCACTTCTTTGTGGCAGGTGATAACAACATGCAAGCCATGAGTGCATTTGTACGTGGCTACTACCCAGGGGTTGATCAACAACGCACAGTAGTGATGTTCGAAGTTGCCGGCATTGCTAAGCCAATCGTATTGGATTTATTCCGCTTAACCAGTGACGAGCAGCATACCTATGATTATGTAATGCATCACAGCGGTCAAATTATCCGTACTGATTTTGAGTACCAAACGGCGTCTAAGCTTAAGCCTGTCGGTGAAAAATCAGGTTATCAGCACTTGTGGAACATTGCTTCAGGCAAGGTTGATCAGCAAGGCAGCTTGGTAAGCTGGTTAATGGGCAGCAGCTACTATTCAATGGTGAGCAGCGCAACCCAAGACAGTGAAGTCATTTTTGCCCGTACTGGCGCCAATGATCCTGATTTTAACTTACGCAGCGAGCCGGTAATGCTGTTACGTCAGCAAGGCAAGACGCATTTATTTGCTAACGTCTATGAAACCCATGGCTATTTCAATGAAGCGATTGAAGCGAGCACTGATGCTCGCGGTCAAGTGAGCAAGGTTGAAGTACTCACTCACACAGCTGATGCATCAGCTGTGAAACTGACGCTGGTGTCAGGCCAAGAGGTTAATGTGTTTGTATCAAACAAAGCTGATGTCAATGCAGACAGCCACACAAGCCTTGAAATTGCTGGTAAAACAGTAAGCTGGAAAGGTGAAGTGCATATTGGTTAATGGCCAATAAGGCTGCCTAATAAGCAGTCTTATTTATTACCAATCAAAAAAGCCCGAGCTAACCATGTTAGTCTCGGGCTTTTTGTCTTTAGCGGGCAGTATAAGCAGGCTTGGATAAACTATTTAGTAGACTGCTTAACCAAATTCACCGCTAACATAACCTTGAGTGCGGCTATCAACAGGATGTTGGAATAAGGTGGCGGTATCTGCATGTTCAACTAACTCGCCCATCCAGAAGAAGGCGGTTTTATCTGAAATCCGTTTTGCCTGATTCATTGAGTGAGTCACAATTACAATGGTGAACTTTTTACGTAGCTCGTCCATTAACTCTTCAATTTTATGGGTGGCGATAGGATCAAGCGCACTGGTTGGCTCGTCCATCAAAATCACTTCAGGTTGCATAGCAATGGCACGGGCAATACACAAACGTTGCTGCTGACCGCCTGATAAACCAAGTGCTGGACTATGAAGGCGTTCTTTCACTTCATCCCATAATGCTGCACCACGCAGAGACTCCTCTACGGTTTTATCAATCACTGACTTGTCTTTTTCGCCTTGCGCTTTTAGGCCAAAGGCAACATTGTCATAAATACTCATTGGGAATGGGTTGGGTTTTTGAAATACCATCCCCACGCGCATCCGCAGTTGTTTTACATCAATGTCTGAATATATGTTTTCGCCTTCAAATAACACATCACCATCAATTTTTACCCCTGCCACTAAGTCGTTCATGCGGTTTAAGGTGCGCAATAAGGTTGATTTACCACAACCTGACGGGCCAATTAACGCCGTGACCTGTTTAGCAGGAATAGGCAATGAAATATTCTTCAGCGCTTGGTTTTCGCCGTAGAAAAGGTTGAGATTATTGACTTCAAGCTTGTTCATTTTTAAATTGCCTTAATGTGAATGTTTATCAAATCGAGCTGCGATAATTTTGGTGGCTAGATTGAGTACTAGCACTAATACAATCAAGATGGTGGCTGTGGCATAGGCCTGGTCCCACTCATGTTGAGTAAATAATTCTTGGGTGAGTTTATATAAATGCACGGTTAAGGTGCGGCCAGAATCTAATACTGATTCAGGAATTTGTGTCACCATGCCCGCGGTTAAAAATACCGGTGCCGACTCACCAATCACCCGGCCTGTACTCAAAATAATTGAGGTCACAATACCCGGTAATGCGTTAGGTAAAATGAGGCGCCAAATGGTATAAATCTTTGAACTGCCCAGTGCATAACCCCCTTCACGGTAGCTCATAGGTACCGCCATTAACGCTTCTTCAGTGGTACGAATAATTACAGGTAAAATCAGCATTGACAGTGTCAGTGCGCCAGCAAGGATAGAGAACCCAAGGCCCAGTACTGTCACAAAGAAGGTCATACCAAACAGACCGTAAACAATCGATGGTATACCGGCTAATGATTCAATACAAAAACGGATCACTTCAACCAATTTACTGCCTGGTTTGGCGTATTCGGTTAAGTAAATAGCGGTCATAATCCCCAGTGGCGCTGCGATACCCAGTGACAATCCAACCATATAAACGGTTGATACAATCATCGCCCAAATACCTGATGCTTCGCCAATGCGTGTGTAGCTACTGGTAATAAACTCCCAACTGACATGGCTTAAGCCGTTAGATAAAATGTGCCACACGACCCAAAGTAAAAATACTATGGTGAGCGCTGCAGATGCCCAAACGCCTGCCAGTGCAGCCTTGTCTTTAAACACTCGGGATTGCTTGTTTGATACTTGAGTCATTATGCATGCCCTCTTTTACGGTTTAGATAAAGTAGTCCAGCATTTAAACAAACGATAAAGGCCAGTAATACAATGCCTGTAGCGTATAAAGCACTTGAGTGGATGCCGGTTGCATAAGACATTTCCATAGCGATGTTAGCCGTTAATGAACGTGCAGGTTCAAGTAGTGAACCTGGCATAGCAGGAGCATTACCCATCACCATGATAATGGCCATGGTTTCACCAATGGCGCGGGCGACACCTAAAGCCACACCGGTATAAATTCCGCTTTTAGCAGCAGGAATTAATACGTTAAAAATACTGTAAATGTGCGATGCCCCTAAGGCTAAAGCACCTTCTTTATAAGTCGGGGTGAGTGCGCGTAGTGATGTTTCTGAAATCGTAATAACGGTTGGCAAAATCATAATCGCCAACACGATAATCCCCGCTAATAGAGTGTTACCTGCAGGAATATTAAAAATGCTTTCAATAGCTGGCACGATAACAATCAAACCGAAAAAGCCATAAACCACCGACGGAATACCCGCTAATAGCTCAACAGCAGGTCTAACAATGTTGGCGAGCCACTTTGGGGCAATTTCCGCTAAGAAGACTGCGGTTAATATTGCGACTGGTACGCCAATCATTACCGCGCCCATGGTTGAAGCAAGCGAGGCGACAATCATGGCGGCGATACCGTAAAGCGCAGGTGGTAGCCATTCTTTACCAAAAATGAGGTTTAACACTCCCGCTTCTTTAAATGCGGGTAATCCTTCATAGAAAACGAACCAGCCAATAGTGATGACCGATACCACGCCGACCATGGCGCTGAGAAAAAATAACCCGTGAAAGAGTAGTTCAACCCAATCAATTTTCTTGGCAGGAGACAGTGACACCTTTGTCGTCATGTCTATTTTGCTAGCCGTTTCCATGTTACAACCTCTATATAAACAAAAAGCAGCATAAGAAGGTCTAGGCCTTCTTATGCCATGCATTCAATCAGTAATTACTGAACGCGGATGTAGCCTTCTTCTGCAACGATACCTTGACCGTCTGCAGACATAATAAATTCAATAAATGATTTTGCTGTTGCTGGTGCGTCTTCATTTATTAACGCAATGAAAGGGCGGGCAATTTGATAGTCGCCAGCGGCAATGTTGCTACCGGTAGCTGCAACACCATTGACTGATAATGCGTTGAGTGAATCATCAACACTACCTAGTGAAATATAACCAATAGCGTATGGGTTGTTAGCAACGATGGTTTTAATCATGCCGTTACCGTTACCGACTTGAGCGGAAGGAGTAATAGCAGTTACTGTGTGGCCATTAACTTTACGTTGTAGCTGCATGATTTCTTCAAATGCGCCACGAGTACCTGAACCATTTTCGCGAGTAACAACAACGATTGGACGTGCTTCGCCGCCAACTTCGCTCCAGTTTTTGATTTCGCCACGGTAGATTTTAGAAATTTGTTCTTGAGTCAGGTCTTTAACTGGGTTTGCTTTATTTACTGCAGCAGCAATACCATCACGAGCAATAACAATTTCTTTTGTTTTTGGCGTTAATTCATTTGGTTTGATATTACGAGATGACATACCAATCATACTGGTGCCATCTTTAGCGGCGCGAATGCCTGCTGATGAGCCGGTGCCCTGTACTTCAACATTTTTGTTTGTCGTATTTTGATAATTTTCTGCCAGCACTTCCATAACGTGGGCAACAGAGGTTGAACCAGACACTGTAACTGTACCAGCTTGAACAAGAGGTGCTGCCATTAAACCAACAGCTGTTAGTAAACCAATCACTTTTTTCATCACAAGTTCCACTTAATATAGGTAGTTCGTTTAATCCATTTGGATATCAACATTAGGGCGCTTCTCTTTTAAGGTTCGATTTGAAGCGAGTGCATTAAGACAGATCAATATGACAGTTAAGTTACAGTCAAAAGCGAGCAAATTAATTTGGATTAATTGTGGTTAGGTTATTGTTTTGTTGGTGTTAATTGGTTGTTGCCGGTAACGGGTGGTCGAGTGAGGCATTTTGGAAGTTGGCTTTTAATTTCTTAAATTTGCAGGCTTTATGTGGATATAGTTGTAGTGGGTGCTTGGGTGCGTTCGGGGCTTGTCAGCTAGTTGTTTTGCTGTGTTAAGTTAATTGTGAATTAAGTTTATTTTAACCTTGTGTCGATATTTGGGTTTTTCTTTATGCAGTGGTTATTAACATTTGGGCTAATATGAAAGTTTTATGACAATCAATTAAGGCGCTAAAATAATATACAATTAGTAAGCTAAACCGCCGTTTGAGTGGGGTTAAGTCATCGCAATGTACACTGCAACATCGTCTTTTTACCTTTTCATTGCCAAGTTTACGAGCAACTAAGATATGCACACCGCATGCAACGCCCACTCTTACAGCAGAGTGCATCGACATTATTCACACTATATAAGGTAAATGTATGACAACAGAAATGGTCATGATTGGCATCTCAGTACTCATTGTTATTGGCATTTTATTGCACCATCCATCTCGCACCTTAGGCATACCTTCGTTGCTGATATTTATGGGGGTCGGTTTATCCTTGGGTAATGGTGAGTTTAATTTCGTGTATGACAATCTCGACCAAACTGCATGGATAGGGGGGTTGGCACTTAATGTGATTGTATTTGTCGGTGGCTTAAATACCTCCACCGATAAAATTAAAGTGGCCTATAAAGAAGGCGGAGTATTAGCGTCATTTGGGGTGATATTTACCACACTCATCTTTGCGGCAATTCTTTATGGACTGCTGGATTTTAATCTAATCACCTGCTTGTTATTTGCCGCTATCGTATCTTCAACTGATGCGGCGGCAGTATTTTCAATTTTAGAGTCTAAAAAGCTTAAGTTAAAAGAGCAAACCGATACTGTGCTGGAGTTCGAGTCAGCCACCAATGACCCTGTGGCAATGCTAATGGTGATTGTATTAACCGATATGACACTGGCTTCTCATCAAGCGGTTGCTATTTCAGCCTTATCACTGCACCTAGCGAGCCAGATTTTGGTTGCCATTGTGGTGGGCTTCTTAATTGGTAAATTAGCAGTATTACTGCTTAATCGAATTAGTTTGGCTGAATTCGGGCTTATTCCGGTATTTGTGTTAGCGAGCTTTATTATTGCTACTTATAGCGCCGAGATGCTTGGCGGTAATATTTTACTGGCGTCTTATATTGCTGGTGTGGTGATAGGTAATGGCATTAAGCGCGGCCAACTGGTTAATTTACACTTTTTTAATAGTTTATCTTGGTTGGCGCAGGCGTTGATGTTTATCGTGCTCGGACTGCAGATATTCCCGCAGACATTAATGAACGTCTTTTGGATTTCTATTATTCCGGGGCTATTACTTATCTTGGTCGCGAGACCGTTAGCGGTGCAGTTATGTTACTTGCCGTTTGTGAAGGCCAGCTGGAAAAAGCGTTTATTTATTTCAATGATAGGCCTAAAAGGGGCAACTCCGATTGTGTTTGCCTTAATACCTGCAGCGGCAGGCGTACCAGGTGCGATAGAAATCGTCCACATGGTATTCTTTTTTGTATTGATGTCTGTGTTTATTCAGGGCGGCGCTATTGCACCCTTGGCCAATAAACTTGGGTTAGAGCAAAAAGAGCAGCATAAAGCAGAGTGATCGATCAGATCATTTGATACTGTAATTGGCTAAGCCATTATAAATGGGGGTTAAGCTGCGCTGAGTTGTTGCAAGGTATCTTCAGCTTTAGCTTGCTCAATGCGTTTCCAGACTTTCTCATGAAAATAGAATACTACGGTATTTACAGCAGGTTCTAATAGTGCGATAGCGCCGCCGATAACAATACTGCCTGTTAATAGATAAGTGACAGTAAAAGCGACACAGAAATGTAAGATGGCGAAAGTGATTGTTTTTTTCATGATAAATGACCTGTTTTATTAACCTGATGCAAATGATAATCGTTATCATCTAGGTTGTAAAGGTCAGTTTATCGATAGGCGTTATTTGATTTTTCAATTAAGCCGACCGAGAAATGGTCGGCTTAATTTGCTGCTATTACTATGAGTGGCTGACATCTTCTAAGTTAACGATAGTAAGCAACAGTAAGCAACAGTAAGCAACAGTAAGCAACAGCAAGTATTAGTAATGCCAAGGGAACTTAGAAAAGTCTTGGTCGCGCTTTTCTAAAAATGCATCACGGCCTTCTTGCGCTTCGTCTGTGCCATAAGCTAAACGAGTGGCTTCACCAGCAAATAATTGCTGCCCAACCAAACCATCATCTGGCAAGTTAAAGCCATATTTGAGCATACGCATCGCGGTTGGGGATTTACTGTTGATTTCTTTCGCCCAGCTTAATGCTTCAGTTTCAAGTTCAGCATGGGGGATAGAGCGGTTAACCATGCCCATATCAAACGCTTCATCAGCGGTATAATTAAAGCCAAGGAAGAAAATCTCACGAGCACGTTTTTGGCCGATCATTTTCGCTAAATAAGCACTACCATAGCCTGAGTCAAAACTGCCTACATCAGGATCCGTTTGCTTAAATACCGCATGTTCTTTAGAAGCTAAGGTGAGGTCGCACACAACATGTAAGCTATGGCCGCCGCCAACAGCCCAGCCAGGTACTACAGCAATAACCACTTTAGGCATAAAGCGGATAAGGCGTTGTACTTCTAATATGTGCAAGCGGCCCATGCGTGCCACATCAGGTTTACCTTCTTCTGCGCCTTCATATTTATAGCCATCTTTACCTCGGATACGCTGATCGCCACCGGCGCAAAAAGAGTGCTGACCTTTTGCTGATGGGCCGTTACCTGTAATTAATACACAGCCGACATCAGACCATTGGCGGGCATGATCTAACGCAGTGTAGAGTTCATCAACGGTTTTTGGGCGGAATGAATTAAGACAGTCGGGGCGGTTAATCGCGATACGCACCGTACCTTGAACTTTTGCGCGATGATAAGTGATGTCTTCAAAATCGAAGTCAGTTACAGTGTCCCAAAGTGTTGGGTCGAATATGTCAGAAACCTGCTGAGTCATTTTTTGCTAGCCTTTTTCAATAGATTATCCAAAGGCTAGGCTGAAATAATTCTCAGGTCAATTGACATAGGGCAGGAAAGCCAAAAATTATATTTTATCGCAGATAAATTGCAGGTTTTGTTTACTAATAGCAGGATGTGTCAGCCCAAAACCGCAATACTCATCTTTAAATGCACTCACAGACTCATTGTCAGTAAACACGCTTTTCAGTTCAGTGAGTTCTTTAGCTGTCAGTCTTTCAATCACCTCACTGGGAATGGTCGGGATCCGCTCTTCCTTTCTGGTGATCTTAGTGCCCGTCATTGATTTTAGTTTTTTTTCTGTATCGTTGAATACCGACTCAACTGCAGCAATAGGTTCATCTAATTTGTCGGTTTCGGTGGCAAAGTAGTAAATAACGCCGCCAATCAGTGCTATAAGGATCCAGCCTCTCATCTTTTAGTCCAATTAAAGTGAATAAGTTTAAACAATGCGAGTATAATACACTTAATTAACACTCTATAAACGAGTGCGTAGCAGTTACAGGCTATTTTTATCTAAATTAATAACGTTTTCTGTAACCTAAACAGAATTTGCCCCTTTTTTGAGTAGTAAGGCATCAAGATGACACAAGAATCTCAAACTAAAGATTACGCTAAGCAAACCCGGATCAAGATTCATCAACCCGACGCCAGTAAAGCGGATCGCTTTAATCCGAGTAACAGTATCTATGTCCGTGCTGTCACAGGACTGTGGACCACGGTAAGACGCCGTATTGGCTGGGCGACTTTATCTTTCTTTCTTATCCTGCCTTGGTTGCCTTGGGGTGATAGACAAGCCGTGTGGTTTAATTTGGGTGAACAGAAGTTCCACATCTTTAATCTCACTATTTGGCCGCAAGATTTAACCCTATTGGCAGCACTCTTTACTATTGCCGCATTTGGACTGTTTTTTGTTACCACCTATCTCGGGCGAGTTTGGTGTGGCTACACTTGTCCGCAAACCGTGTGGACATTTATCTTTATCTGGTTAGAAGAGAAGTTTGAAGGTGCGCGAAATAAACGTATCAAGCTAGATCAGATGCCCTGGAGCTTTAATAAGCTATGGCGTAAAACAGCCAAACACACTTCTTGGTTACTCATATCATTACTTACAGCGATGACCTTTGTGTCGTACTTTGTGCCAAGCCGTGAAGTCTATATTGATGTATTTACCCTTAATGCCGATATTGGCATTTATTTCTGGGTAGTATTTTTTACCTTAGCAACCTACGGTAATGCTGGCTGGATGCGTGAGATCATGTGTATTCATATGTGCCCTTATGCGCGCTTCCAAGCAGCCATGTTTGATAAGAACACTTATATAGTCGGTTATGACGCAAAACGTGGTGAAACCCGTGGCCCACGTTCACGCAAAGCAGACCCTAAAGAAATGGGCTTAGGTGATTGTATTGACTGTGACCTATGTGTCCAAGTTTGCCCTACCGGTATTGATATTCGTAATGGACTTCAATATGAGTGTATTAACTGCGGCGCCTGTATTGATGCCTGCGATACCACAATGGAGCGAATGGGTTATGACAAGGGACTTATCAGCTACACCACCGAAAATAAATTAGAAAACGTTAAAGAAAGCATCATAAGACCGAAATTGGTGGGTTATGGTGTGGCGTTAACAGTCATGATCTTAGTGTTTATCTATGCCAGCGCCACAATTGCCCCTGTGCGAATGGATGTTATCCGAGACCGAAATGCTTTATATAGAATAACCAACGATGGCTTAGTGCAGAACACCTATACCTTAAAGCTACTTAATAAAACTGAGCAAGCACAGCAATATGCACTTTCGATGGATGGTATTGAAGGATATGAATGGAGCGGTCCACAAACCGTATCAGTGCAAGCGGGTGAAGTGCTCACCTTACCTATTAGTATTGCTGTCGATCCAGGGGTGTTAGAGCGAACCGTGACTAAAATTAACTTAATCGTAGCCGCGACCATTGATGATGAGGCCGTTGTCATCAAACAAGAATCAAGATTCTTTGGTGAGTAAAGCCTGATATAGCGCCTTAAAAGGGACGGTTAGTCCCTTTTTTGTGCGTTTCGTTTGAAATAGCAACGAACAAGCCATTTTCTATCGTTTTCTTCATAAAAGCCCTTGCGCTAAATCTTAACTTGCCTATAATGCGCATCCACTGACACGGCGACAGGCCAATAGCCTCAAGGTGTTAGCGTTAATTAAGACGCTTTTAAAGCTTCATAATTAACCGGTTGAAAAGCATTTTAAATTAACGTTAAAAATGACTTGACGCCAACAACGGGAGGTGTAGAATACGCATCCCTAAGCCAACGACCTAGCGTCAAATGGCTGCTGATATGAAAGATTATTTCTTACATAATTAGCAACGCTCTTTAACAAATCAAACAAGAAATCTGTGTGGACACTCACAGGTGTTGAGTTAATCGAAATTGCTCATTCTTTCTCGTAAAGAGTGAAGCAATCAAAATTATTACTCAATGTAACGATGAGTGTTCATAGCAATATGTAACAAACGTTTTAGAGATTCTTCCGAGTCTTTAAATCGAAATCAGAATTCATTGAGCCGAAACGAAGCTTTTATTTATAAGAGTGGTTGTTTCAACAAAACTTTAATTGAAGAGTTTGATCATGGCTCAGATTGAACGCTGGCGGCAGGCCTAACACATGCAAGTCGAGCGGTAACAGGAATTAGCTTGCTAATTCGCTGACGAGCGGCGGACGGGTGAGTAATGCCTAGGGATCTGCCCAGTCGAGGGGGATAACAGTTGGAAACGACTGCTAATACCGCATACGCCCTACGGGGGAAAGGAGGGGACCTTCGGGCCTTTCGCGATTGGATGAACCTAGGTGGGATTAGCTAGTTGGTGAGGTAATGGCTCACCAAGGCGACGATCCCTAGCTGTTCTGAGAGGATGATCAGCCACACTGGGACTGAGACACGGCCCAGACTCCTACGGGAGGCAGCAGTGGGGAATATTGCACAATGGGCGAAAGCCTGATGCAGCCATGCCGCGTGTGTGAAGAAGGCCTTCGGGTTGTAAAGCACTTTCAGTAGGGAGGAAAGGTTAACGGTTAATAACCGTTAGCTGTGACGTTACCTACAGAAGAAGGACCGGCTAACTTCGTGCCAGCAGCCGCGGTAATACGAGGGGTCCAAGCGTTAATCGGAATTACTGGGCGTAAAGCGTACGCAGGCGGTTCATTAAGCCAGATGTGAAATCCCCGGGCTCAACCTGGGAATTGCATTTGGAACTGGTGAACTAGAGTCTTGTAGAGGGGGGTAGAATTTCAGGTGTAGCGGTGAAATGCGTAGAGATCTGAAGGAATACCGGTGGCGAAGGCGGCCCCCTGGACAAAGACTGACGCTCATGTACGAAAGCGTGGGGAGCAAACAGGATTAGATACCCTGGTAGTCCACGCCGTAAACGATGTCTACTCGGAGTTTGGTGCCTTGAGCACTGGGCTCCCAAGCTAACGCATTAAGTAGACCGCCTGGGGAGTACGGCCGCAAGGTTAAAACTCAAATGAATTGACGGGGGCCCGCACAAGCGGTGGAGCATGTGGTTTAATTCGATGCAACGCGAAGAACCTTACCTACTCTTGACATCCAGAGAATTCGCTAGAGATAGCTTAGTGCCTTCGGGAACTCTGAGACAGGTGCTGCATGGCTGTCGTCAGCTCGTGTTGTGAAATGTTGGGTTAAGTCCCGCAACGAGCGCAACCCCTATCCTTATTTGCCAGCGCGTAATGGCGGGAACTCTAGGGAGACTGCCGGTGATAAACCGGAGGAAGGTGGGGACGACGTCAAGTCATCATGGCCCTTACGAGTAGGGCTACACACGTGCTACAATGGCGTATACAGAGGGTTGCAAAGCCGCAAGGTCTAGCTAATCTCACAAAGTACGTCGTAGTCCGGATTGGAGTCTGCAACTCGACTCCATGAAGTCGGAATCGCTAGTAATCGTAGATCAGAATGCTACGGTGAATACGTTCCCGGGCCTTGTACACACCGCCCGTCACACCATGGGAGTGGGCTGCACCAGAAGTAGATAGTCTAACCTTCGGGAGGACGTTTACCACGGTGTGGTTCATGACTGGGGTGAAGTCGTAACAAGGTAGCCCTAGGGGAACCTGGGGCTGGATCACCTCCTTACCTATACGACTAACTTAATGTTTGTTGAGTGTTCACACAGATTGCTTGTTAACTTCTTCGGAAGTTGAGCGAAATGCGCCGCTGGCCGGTTAGCATTGTTCTTTAACAATTTGGAAAGCTGATAGTATTTAATACGATGATGTCTGTCGTTGTATTAATTACAAATCGTATTATTGGGAAATTAATCCTTTTCTGATAATACATTGAGTTCTCAAAACACTTTATTAAGTGTCTTGAATATTCTAAAAACTAAGGCGAATTTGTGTACTCGCAAGAGATGCAAATTATGTAATAAACCAGCTAGTTACGATACAGCTGTTAGGGCTACCCGCTCTAACAACGATTAAGTTTCCTTGTGAAACTCATTTGGGTTGTATGGTTAAGTGACTAAGCGTATACGGTGGATGCCTTGGCAGTCAGAGGCGATGAAGGACGTAGTAACTTGCGAAAAGCGTTGGCGAGCTAGTAACAAGCATTTGAGCTAACGATGTCCGAATGGGGAAACCCGGCCACATAAGTGGTCATCATAACGTGAATACATAGCGTTATGAGGCGAACCTGGGGAACTGAAACATCTAAGTACCCAGAGGAAAAGAAATCAACCGAGATTCCCCTAGTAGCGGCGAGCGAACGGGGATTAGCCCTTAAGTCTATGGGGTGTTAGTGGAATGAGTTGGAAAGCTCAACGGTACAGGGTGATAGTCCCGTACATGAAAACTAACCATAGATGAAAACGAGTAAGGCGGGACACGTGACATCCTGTTTGAATATGGGGGGACCATCCTCCAAGGCTAAATACTCCTGACTGACCGATAGTGAACCAGTACCGTGAGGGAAAGGCGAAAAGAACCCCTGTGAGGGGAGTGAAATAGAACCTGAAACCGTGTACGTACAAGCAGTGGGAGCGGTTCTTGAGACCGTGACTGCGTACCTTTTGTATAATGGGTCAGCGACTTACGTTTTGTAGCGAGGTTAAGCGAATAGCGGAGCCGTAGGGAAACCGAGTGTTAACTGCGCGTTTAGTTGCAAGGCGTAGACCCGAAACCGAGTGATCTAGCCATGGGCAGGTTGAAGGTTGAGTAACATCAACTGGAGGACCGAACCGACTAATGTTGAAAAATTAGCGGATGACTTGTGGCTGGGGGTGAAAGGCCAATCAAACTCGGAGATATCTGGTTCTCCTCGAAAGCTATTTAGGTAGCGCCTCGAGCGAATACCACTGGGGGTAGAGCACTGTTAAGGCTAGGGGGTCATCCCGACTTACCAACCCTTTGCAAACTCCGAATACCAGTGAGTACTACTCGGGAGACAGACGGCGGGTGCTAACGTCCGTCGTCAAAAGGGAAACAACCCAGACCATCAGCTAAGGTCCCAAAGTTATTGCTAAGTGGGAAACGATGTGGGAAGGCTTAGACAGCTAGGATGTTGGCTTAGAAGCAGCCATCATTTAAAGAAAGCGTAATAGCTCACTAGTCGAGTCGGCCTGCGCGGAAGATTTAACGGGGCTAAGCAATACACCGAAGCTATGGGTTTGCTCTTATGAGCAAGCGGTAGAGGAGCGTTCTGTAAGCGGTTGAAGGTGAAGGGGTAACCCACACTGGACGTATCAGAAGTGCGAATGCTGACATGAGTAACGATAAAGGGAGTGAAAAACTCCCTCGCCGAAAGACCAAGGGTTCCTGTCCAACGTTAATCGGGGCAGGGTGAGTCGACCCCTAAGGCGAGGCCGAAAGGCGTAGTCGATGGGAAACGGGTCAATATTCCCGTACTTCTGCTAACTGCGATGGAGAGACGGAGAAGGCTAGGCTAGCGCGGCGTTGGTAGTCCGCGTTTAAGGTTGTAGGCTGTTCACTTAGGCAAATCCGGGTGAACATTAGGCTGAGAGCTGATGACGAGTCACTAAGGTGATGAAGTAGTTGATGCCATGCTTCCAGGAAAATCTTCTAAGCTTCAGGTTAGTAGGAATCGTACCCCAAACCGACACAGGTGGTCGGGTAGAGAATACCAAGGCGCTTGAGAGAACTCGGCTGAAGGAACTAGGCAAAATGGTACCGTAACTTCGGGAGAAGGTACGCTGCTGTTGGTGATGGGACTTGCTCCCTAAGCTGACGGCAGTCGCAGATACCAGGTGGCTGCAACTGTTTATCAAAAACACAGTACTGTGCAAAATCGCAAGATGACGTATACGGTATGACGCCTGCCCGGTGCTTGAAGGTTAATTGATTGGGTTATCTTCGGAGAAGCTCATGATCGAAGCCCAAGTAAACGGCGGCCGTAACTATAACGGTCCTAAGGTAGCGAAATTCCTTGTCGGGTAAGTTCCGACCTGCACGAATGGCGTAATGATGGCCACGCTGTCTCCAGCCGAGACTCAGTGAAGTTGAAATTGCGGTGAAGATGCCGTATACCCGCGGCTAGACGGAAAGACCCCGTGAACCTTTACTATAGCTTGGCACTGAACATTGAACCTACATGTGTAGGATAGGTGGGAGACTTTGAAGCTTCGTCGCTAGATGGAGTGGAGTCAATCTTGAAATACCACCCTTGTAGTTTTGATGTTCTAACCGTGGCCCCCTTATCGGGGTTCGGGACAGTGCCTGGTGGGTAGTTTGACTGGGGCGGTCTCCTCCCAAAGAGTAACGGAGGAGCACGAAGGTTGGCTAAGTACGGTCGGACATCGTACGGTTAGTGCAATGGCATAAGCCAGCTTAACTGCGAGACATACACGTCGAGCAGGTACGAAAGTAGGTCATAGTGATCCGGTGGTTCTGTATGGAAGGGCCATCGCTCAACGGATAAAAGGTACTCCGGGGATAACAGGCTGATACCGCCCAAGAGTTCATATCGACGGCGGTGTTTGGCACCTCGATGTCGGCTCATCACATCCTGGGGCTGAAGTCGGTCCCAAGGGTATGGCTGTTCGCCATTTAAAGTGGTACGCGAGCTGGGTTCAGAACGTCGTGAGACAGTTCGGTCCCTATCTGCCGTGGGCGTTGGATGATTGAAGGAAGCTGCTCCTAGTACGAGAGGACCGGAGTGGACGAACCGCTGGTGTTCGGGTTGTTATGCCAATAGCATTGCCCGGTAGCTACGTTCGGAATCGATAACCGCTGAAAGCATCTAAGCGGGAAGCGAGTCCTAAGATGAGTCATCCCTAGAGATTTAATCTCTCTAAAGAGCCGTTCGAGACTAGGACGTTGATAGGCAGGGTGTGTAAGCGTTGTGAGGCGTTGAGCTAACCTGTACTAATGACTCGTGAGGCTTAACCATACAACCCAGATGAGTTTTATCTGAGTTGATGGTAACTAGATTTATTACAAAAGACTTAGTGATAGAATTTAAGCACTTGATAAAGTAAGAAACTCAAACAGCTTTCCGAATTATTATTTACTGCATTTGCGGTAAATAAAGCAAGAATTTGCTTGGTGACAATAGCATTGTGGTACCACCTGATCCCATCCCGAACTCAGTAGTGAAACGCAATCGCGCCGATGATAGTGTGGGGTCTCCCCATGTGAAAGTAGGTCATCGCCAAGCGCCTAATTTCTCGTAAGAGAAGCTCGAAAGAGCAAGTCTACTAACTTTGACATGTTAGCGACTTTAAAAGAATTTAGTATACTGCGTAAGCAATTTACTAAAGGAGCGGTAGTTCAGTTGGTTAGAATACCGGCCTGTCACGCCGGGGGTCGCGGGTTCGAGTCCCGTCCGCTCCGCCAACATTACGATAAGCCCTGCTAGCAATAGCAGGGCTTTTTCGTATCTGTTATTTAAAGAATGAATAATAGTGACCTGCTAAAGTAGTTTGCTAAAGCAGCGGTAATTCAGTTGCTTAGACGCTTGATTAGAGATCAACGGCCTGTCACGCCGGGGGCGAGGGTTCGTCTCTTGATAAGAGTAAGTCCGCTCCGCCAACATTACGATAAGCCCTGCTAGCAATAGCAGGGCTTTTTCGTATCTGTTATTTAAAGAATGAATAATAGTGACCTGAAAAGTAGTTTGCTAAAGCAGCGGTAATTCAGTTGCTTAGACGCTTGATTAGAGGTCAACGGCCTGTCACGCCGGGGGCGAGGGTCGTCTCTTGATAAGAGTAAGTCCGCTCCGCCAACGTAAAGACGAAAGCCTATACAGCAATGTAGAGGCTTATTTCGTTTTAGAAATGAATGAATTGTCTGCGAGAAAGCGAAAGTTCAGCTGTGTGAATCTGATAATGTGATTGTTATTAGAGACTGTCGACTCGTCACACGCTAAGACGCACTGGTATAACTCTTGATAAGAGTAAGTTAGCTGCGGCAACATAAAGAATAAAGATCAAAGCCTCTACCGTAGTGATTTAGTGCAAGGTAGAGGCTTTTTTAGTTCTGGAATTTAGTTTTTATTTACTCAATATTAATGCAGAAGTAGAATATTCGGTTGGTCAGGATGTTTTTAGAAACTGCCGACCTATGAGACGTTCGAATTTCAAGATCCAAGAATTATGGTTCTATTGCAACATGCAGACTTTTTGTTTTTAGCAAATTAAGAAAGTTTTTGGCTTATTGCATCAATCTTGTCTAAATGAAAGTAAAGGCTTTTTGTCATTATGGGTAAAGGCTTTGACTCTTTAACTCTAGTCAATACAGATACAAGTAGTTTCGATTGTACCCAAAACTCACATTTTTAAACAAAAGATGCATTTAATGTACTTTTTTTGATTTAGATGTTTTTATATTAGTGATGAGTAAGATATATTGCTCTTTTAAGCAGGTAGGTGGAAGTATGGATTGTCGTTTAGGTTGTGGTGCATGTTGTATTGCTCCGTCAATTACCAGTCCAATACCCGGCATGCCTAACGGTAAACCTGCAGGGGTTCGCTGTATTCAGTTAAATGACGATAATTTGTGTAAGATTTTCGGCGATCCATCAAGACCTGCTGTTTGCGCAGAATTTACCGCGACAATGGATGTTTGCAGTACATCAAATGAGCAAGCATTGATTTTGATCACTGAGCTAGAAGCTTCAACGTCTTAGTATGTACCTTTAATTAGTTTGGATATGACTTTATGCAACTGACCCGTTATACCGATTATGGCATCCGTATTTTAATGTACCTTGCTGCACAGCCAAAAAGAGAGACTTTATTTCGTATTGCTGAAGTCACGGAAGTCTTTGAGCTGTCTTCTAATCATGTTGCAAAGATTATTCATCATCTGGGTAAGCTAGGTTATATACAAACTTTACGTGGTAAAAGTGGTGGGTTTAAATTAGCAGTGAAGCCTAGTGACATTAATCTTGGTCAGCTTGTTGGTGAATTAGAGCCTTCACTGGCCCCTGTTAATTGCAGTGAACCCTATTGCCGCTTTACGCCAGCATGTAGTTTAAAAGGTATTCTTGCGAACGCAGTTGCTGCATATATGAACGTGCTGAATGACTGCACTTTGGCTGATATCGTTAAGAATGCAGATGAGTTAATGGATACCTTACCTGATTTATCTATCTCAATACTTGAACTGAACTAGTGGCTTTATTACTGATCATTGTTACGGGCAACAGCTTTGAAGTATGGACTAGGCTAATTCCTTCGGCTTCTAAGCGATGTAAATTTTGATTCAAAAAGTGCACTGTTTCAGGATATGGGTGTGCTATTACAACAATATTTTCATCGTTTTTTGCTTTTAGTATGATCTGCTTAAATTGTTTCTCTAGTGCCTGCTCACTGACATCGTTATCTAAAAAAATTTGTCTGCGTAATAATGGCACCTCATGTTGCTGCGCCTGCTCACTGGCAACACTAAAGCGGGTTGTCCTGCTATCGACAAAATACAAGTCCTGCTCTTTTAAGCTTTGCATCAGCCAAGTCATTGGGCTTTCAAGTTGTGTGAGCAAACTGCCCATATGGTTATTTGCCCCTTTAGCATAAGGGATATTGGCAATAGAATCTTTTAGCTGGTGTTTTAACTCTTGCTCATCCATTTCATTCGTTAAACCACCTTGGCCTAGGTTTTTACCATTGAGTGCCTGCATGGGAATATGCAGCATAATTTCATTGCCACGCTGATGGCCTTGCTTTGCAAGTTGCTGACCTAATGGAGTATGAGGTATTACCGAAAGGGTAATGCCGTTTGGTAAAGACAAAACCGCCTCATCGGTTTGACGATAACCAATATCGTCAATGATGATAGCGATTTGGGTTGCTTGAACTGGAGCCGTTAACAGTAAAGCTAAAAGTATCAATATATAGCGCACAAAGTCTGCTTTAATTATGAGTTGTTATCCATGCAATAGCGGAAGAAATTTGACCATCCTGTGGTTCATCATATTGCGCTGTAGTTTGTTCAATTATATCCAGATAATCTGTTTTTAGGATAGCATCATTTGATATTTTAATGTCCGGTTCAATACCTTTAGTGTGAATGTCGTTACCATCTGGCGTGCTATATTTTGCAATCGTGAGCTTTATAGCGTTGCCCATATCCAGCATGGGGATCAAACTTTGCACCGTACCTTTTCCAAAGCTGGTTTCTCCCACTAGCGTGGCGCGGTTATTTTCTTGTAATGCTGCAGCCAGTACTTCTGATGCCGATGCTGAGCCCTTATTAATAAGTACTACCATAGGCACGCCTTTAAATATGGTAGCTTGCGATGCATAGTAGTTTTCATTTGCATCGAAAAAACGCCCTTCAGTTGAAACAATTAAACCTTTTTGCAAAAACAAATCAGCAATACTGATGGCTTGACTGAGTAGCCCGCCGGGATTGTTTCTAACATCTATAATAAGACCTTTTAATTGCTGTTGTTGCCATAGTTTAGCTTGGTTAATAATGGCATTGGTAGCGTCTTCCTGAAACGAGTTAAGTTGTATATAGCCGATATTATTATCAATAATTTTCGCATTAATTGATTTAATATGAATTAGCTCAGGGGCGAGATTAAATAGAAGTGTTTCGTTAGCTTGGCGCTCAATGGTGAGTGTTATTGGTCGCTTGTTGATACTGTGCTGCTTAATCTCGGTAAGTACATCGGTTAAATTGGTTTGATCAATCAGGGTGTCGTTAAGTTGCAGGACCTTATCGCCAGGTTGAATATTAGCGCGGGCCGCAGGTGAGTTGGCATAAGGAGTAATGATAGTGATTTGGTTGTCATCAGTTGCCACTTCAAAGCCGAAACCAAAGTACTGGCCATTATTACTGTCATTAATGCTTTGATAATCGCCAGTATCTAAAAAGCCTGAATAGGGGTCTAGTTTATTGAATATTCCTTCGATGGCGTATTCAATTAAGTCTTCGCGGTCTACTTCATTAAAGTAATAGGTATGAACCGTATCGATGACATCAAGTAAGAGTGAGTAACTGTATTCAGATTGGGTTTTATAGTGTTGCTCTGAACTGGATAAGTTCAATGAAAATGCAACGCTTACGCCTAATATGAAGCACAAAATATAACGTGTAATTTGCATCATAACTGCCCCTTAGATACCTTGCGGTATTATTAGGGCGTCGATTGATCAACGATTAAACCTACGGAAGGTTTGATAACCGCCAAAGATTAAATTACTTTATTATTAGCGTGTTATCGACAATATCTCGCTGGGTTAATGGCTTGCCCTTTGTGTCTTATTTCAAAGTATAGGCCAGATTCTGTTTGTCCGCCTGAACTCCCAACAAGTGCAATGGATTCTCCTTTTTTAACGGTTTCGCCAGGTGGAATAAGTAATGACTGCGCGTGACCATATAAACTCATATAGCCTTCGCCGTGATCGATCACCATAACCATACCAAAGCCTCGTAACCAGTCTGAATAAATAACGGTGCCATGAGCAATAGCGGTGATGGTTTGTCCTTCAGGAGCGGCAATTACCGCACCTTTCCAGCTGATTTGTCCTGAGCGGCTACTGCCAAATTTGGACGAAACTCGTCCTTTAGTTGGCCATTTTAATTTACCGCGCAGCTTGGCTAAGCCATCCATTGAGGGGCTATTTTTGGCCGCCAGCACCGCTTGTTCAATAAGGTGTTTTAAGCTGGCTTCTTCAATTTGTAGTTGTTCAAGCTCTGCGCCTTTGCTGGTCAAGGTGCGTTGAATTTGTGCTAAGGTTTGTTGACGTTGTGATTGTTCTTTAGCGAGTTGTTTAGCCTGCTTTTGTTGCTCAAGAATTAAGGAATTAAGTTTTTGCTGTTCATTAACTTGCTCAACTTTAACTAGCTCTAATTGCTCAATAGTTGTTTTTAAACTGGTAATGGCTTTAATACGGGCATTATTAAGGTATTGATAATACGCTAACATCCGCTCAACTGTGGCAGGGTTTTGCTGGTTAAGCATCATCTTTGAATAGTCATGGTTACCGGCAAGGTAAGCGCTAGATAATTGTTTAGATAAGGTCTTTTGCTGCGTAACTCGCAGTGTATCTAAGTTGACTTTTTCAGCATCAAGTTCGCGAAGTTTAGTATTTACCGCAGACAGTGAGTTTTGGGTTTGATTAACTTTTTGAGCAGCATTAGAGATAGCTTGCTCATCTCGCTTTAACAACGAAATGAGCTTTTCTCGTTGACGACTGGTGTCCTTCAAAGAGCTTTGTTGTTGGTTAATCTGAGCCTGAATAGATTTCAGCTCTGATTGACGCTTACCAAGATCGGCACTTTGAACTGATGATGTCAGTATCACCAAGCCAGCAAACATGCTGGCTTTAAACAAAAGTCGTTTTTTCACGAGTGGCTAGTTACTCTTTGAGTTTAATGATTGAACGGCCGGTCATTTCCTGCGGCACTTCTTGTTCCATCAAGGTTAACATAGTCGGCGCAATATCGCTCAATCGTCCACCTGCATCAATGGTGGCTTCACGGCCTACATAAATGAAAGGTACCAACTCACTGGTATGGGCAGTATGAGCTTGACCCGTTTGTTCATTGGTCATTTGCTCAGCATTACCATGATCGGCAGTAATAATGCATTCGCCGCCGACTTTCGCTAGCGCCTCTACTACACGACCAATACAAGCATCGACTGCTTCACAGGCTTTAACCGCAGCATCAAATTTACCGGTATGACCGACCATGTCACCATTTGGATAATTACAAATAATCACGTCATAGTCAGTAGACTCAATGGCAGCAACTAATTTATCTGTGAGCTCGGTTGAGTTCATTTCAGGCTGCAAATCATAAGTTGCCACATCTGGCGACTTAATCAAGGTGCGATCTTCGCCTTCAAATGGCTCTTCTTTGCCGCCATTAAAAAAGAAGGTCACATGGGCATATTTTTCTGTTTCAGAAATACGCAGCTGTTTTTTACCCTGTTTTTGTAAGGTTTCACCTAAGGTATTGACCAGATCTGTTGATGGAAATGCCACCACAGCGTCAATGTCATTAGCATAGTTGGTTAGCATCACGAAGTTGATTGCAGGGGTAACTTCACGTGTAAAGCCAGCAAAATCGGTTTCGACAAAACAACGAGTGATTTCTCGGGCGCGGTCAGCGCGAAAATTCATGAAGATTAACGCATCGCCATCAGCTAAGCTTGCGGCCTCACCTATGGTCGATGCAGCGACAAACTCATCGTTTTCATCACGTTCGTAAGCGGCGTCTAATGCCGCAACTGCGCTTGGGTAATTAAAGTCACCTTTACCTTGAGCAATTAAGTTGAACGCTTTTTCAACTCGATCCCAGCGGTTGTCGCGATCCATGGCGTAGTAACGACCAATCAATGAGGCTACCTTACCGTGACCCAAGCTTGCAAATAACTCATCAAAATGGATCAAAGAGTTTTTTGCGCTACGAGGTGGGGTATCACGACCATCTAAAAAGGCATGTAAATACACCTTAGTGGCACCGCGCTCAACCGCCATGCGGCACATGGCTTCAATGTGCTCTTCATGGCTGTGAACACCACCTGGCGACATTAAACCCATAATATGCACAGCACCATCATTGGCGATAGCTTTATCGATTGAAGCGCACAGTGCCTCATTTTGATTAAACTCATTGTCAGCAATGGCTTTGCTAATGCGGGTAAGCTCTTGGTAAACAATACGGCCAGAACCAATATTGATATGACCCACTTCTGAGTTGCCCATTTGACCGTCAGGTAGGCCAACATCCATACCTGATCCGGAAATTAAACTGCTTGCATATTGGGCGGTTAACTTATCTAAAACTGGAGTTTTCGCATGAAAAACCGCATTTTTATGCGTATTTTCACGATGACCCCAGCCATCTAAGATAAGTAATGCCAGTGGACGTTTTGGTGTCGTCATGGGAGTACCTTTAAGTTTTAAAAGAAAAAGTTTTAAGAGAAAGCTAAAATTTTAATGGTATGGATATTACTTCTTTTTCAGCTCCTGAAAAAGAAATTTACCTTTGAAGAGCGGCTCAGTAGAGGCAATTTACGATGAATAGCTTGCCCAGTCACAATCCCGTGCAAGATGAATAAGGCTCAATAACAACACATTTAGTCAAAAACCTGTGAGCTATTGCCCTTAGGATAGTAAGCAAATGCAATGTTTCGTCGTTAAAGTGCTGCCCATGGCACAGTAGAGAAGATGATTAGGCTTGAATTTGCTGCATTATAAAGATGCAATCGGTATACTCTGTGGCTTATTAATTTTAGCCATTTTTAAAGTAGGCAGAGAAGATGCAAGAATATATCGAATTTTTTCAAGCTAACCCTGTATTAAGTATCGCATGGGTTGGTTTATTTGCTGCAGTTGTGGTGATGACCATTAAATCAGCAACCTCAAAAGTGAGCAACGTCAATACTCAAGAACTGACCATGCTAATGAACAAGCAAGGCGCTAAAGTTGTTGATGTGCGCTCTCAAGACGATTACCGCAAAGGTCACATCGTTGACGCTATTCATGTGCCATTAGCAGAAATCAAAAATAATAAAGCGACTGCCCTTGAAAAGTTTAAAACCAGTCCCATTATTACTGTATGTGCTGCTGGAATGACATCTTCGCAAGCTGCTCAACTTCTTGTCGCTCAAGGGTTTGAGAATGTTCATAACCTAAAAGGCGGTATGGGTGATTGGCAAGCGGCAAACTTACCTGTTGTTAAAGGTAAGAAGTAAGATAACAAACTGGTGAGACCCAATTTACCGGGATGGTCTAAAATGTTGTCTAACGGCCACATTTTAGCGACAAGCCCAAATTTACGATTAGCTTCGCAGAAGAGCTAAAAAACATTTGAAGGTAGGAAATCATGGCTGAAGTAGCAAACAACGAAGAGCAAGCACCACAATTCAACATCCAACGCGTTTACACAAAAGATGTGTCTTTTGAAACGCCAAACAGCCCAGAAGTTTTCCAAAAAGAATGGAATCCAGAAGTTAAGCTGGATCTTGATACTCGTAGCAACAAGCTATCTGATGATGTTTATGAAGTGATCCTTTCTCTAACTGTTACTGCACAAAATGGCGAGCAAACTGCTTTCTTATGTGAAGTTCAACAAGCGGGTATCTTCTCTATCACTGGCTTAACTGAGCAACAACTTGCTCACTCTTTAGGTGCTTACTGCCCTAACGTACTATTCCCATACGCACGTGAAACAGTAGGTAACTTAGTTTCTCGTGGTACTTTCCCACAGCTTAACCTTGCTCCAGTGAACTTTGATGCACTATTTGCACAATATGTTCAACAGCGTCAGCAAGAAGCTGCTGCAGCACCAGCTGCTGAAGAAGCAAACGCATAATATATGAATAACACTGCTGAAATTGCGGTTTTAGGGGCGGGGTCTTACGGCACCGCCCTTGCCATTTCTCTTGCAAGAAGTGGCCACAAGACCTTACTTTGGGGTCATGAGCCTGAGCACATGACCGCGTTAACTAACGATCGCGCCAATAATGCCTTTCTACCAGGGATTACCTTTCCTGATAGTCTTGAAATTGAAGCCGACTTAGCCACCGCACTTGCTGCCACTAAAAATGTATTGGTTGTGGTGCCAAGCCATGTGTTTGGTTTAGTACTGCAACAGGCCAAGCCTTTGCTACGAGATGATGCACGCATTGTCTGGGCGACAAAAGGTTTAGAGCCTGAAACAGGTCGATTACTGCAAGATGTTGCTCTTGAGCATCTTGGGGATAAATTTCCATTAGCAGTATTATCAGGCCCAACCTTTGCAAAAGAACTGGCTGCAGGTATGCCAACAGCAATTTCGGTAGCGGGCACCTGCCCAAGCTTCACTAATGATTTAGTGGAACTACTGCATAGCCCGAAACGTTTACGTGTTTACGCTAATGATGATTTTACCGGCTTACAATTAGGTGGCGCAGTTAAAAACGTTATCGCAATTGGCGCTGGCATGTCTGATGGCATTGGCTTTGGTGCCAATGCACGCACCGCATTAATCACTCGTGGTTTGGTTGAGCTAACCCGTTTAGGCGTTGCTTTAGGTGCTGATGCTAATACCTTTATGGGTATGGCAGGCCTTGGTGACTTAGTACTAACTTGTACCGATAACCAATCACGTAACCGTCGTTTTGGCTTGGCATTAGGTAAAGGCTGCGATGTCGATACTGCTCAAGACGAAATCGGTCAAGTGGTTGAAGGCTATCGCAACACCAAAGAAGTTTACACTTTAGCTAAACGTCTTAATGTTGAAATGCCTATCACTGAGCAAATTTACCAAGTGTTATATCAAGGTAAAAGCCCAACAGATGCCGCTAAAGAGCTACTGGGTCGAGACCAAAAGTCTGAAACCATTAGTGAATAGCTAAGTGTGAATGCGACTAAAAGGGTGCTAATATAGCGCCCTTTTTTGTGGCTTAAATATACCGCTTGCTAGCTGATTAACGCTGTCGAGTAGGCAGCGTAAACTGTCACAATAATCGCCCCCAATCATTTTAAAGAGAGTAAGCTTGTGAAACATCATGACGTGATCATTATTGGCGCTGGCGCAGCAGGACTCATGTGCGCCTCTACTGCTGGCTATCGAGGTCGTGATGTTCTAGTGCTAGATAATGCTAAGCAAGCAGGCCGTAAAATTCTCATCAGTGGCGGCGGTCGTTGTAACTTCACTAATCAAAAAGTGGAACCTCACAACTTCTTGTGTGGTAACAGCCACTTTGTAAAATCTGCCTTAGCACGTTACCGTTCAAGTGACTTTATCGAGTTAGTTGAGCGTCATGGCATTGAATATCACGAGCGTGATCATGGGCAGTTATTTTGTAATGACTCAGCTAAAGAAATTGTCAGCATGTTAATGACAGAGTGTGAATGGGCTGGCGCGCAAATACAGCTACGCACTGAGATTGTGTCGGTCACCAAAAATGATGCTGGGCAGTTTGCAGTCGTGACCTCAAACGGTGAGTTTAGTTGTGAGTCACTGGTGATTGCCACGGGCGGCTTATCAATGCCCAAACTTGGCGCATCACCTTACGGTTACAAGCTTGCAGAACAATTTGGACTAAAGGTGTTACCGACCACAGCAGGCTTAGTGCCGTTTACATGGCATACGGAGCAAAAAGCGCGTTTTGAGCCTCTGTCGGGCATTGCGGTGCCAACAACAATCACCGCGCAAGATGGCACTCAGTTTAGCGAAGCATTGTTATTTACCCATCGCGGCTTATCAGGCCCGGCAATTTTACAAATTTCAAATTACTGGCAAGCAGGCCAAAGTATTAGCATTAACCTGTTACCCAATGAGTCAGCGAAAGATAAAATCGAGCTAGCGCTTGCAAATCACCCTAAGCAAAGCCTACGTAACACCATCAGCCAATGGCTACCAAAGCGCTTGGTTGAAGCGTTATTTGAAGCAGCACTGCTTGATAAAGCCTTAAACCAGTTAGGCCACGGTGAGCGTGAGCAAATAGCACAAGACCTTAATGAATGGTCAATCGTGATGAACGGTACCGAAGGCTATCGCACTGCTGAAGTCACCTTGGGTGGCGTTGATACTAATGAGTTATCATCTAAAACCATGCAGTCTAGCAAGGTTACTGGATTGTACTTTATTGGAGAGGTGATGGACGTAAGTGGTTGGTTAGGCGGGTTTAATTTTCAATGGGCTTGGTCGTCTGGTGTTGCTGCAGGTATGGCGGTTTAGTTGTAATGATGAAATTCGAACGAAGACTATTTGAACTCAACGAAGACAATCTTTTTGTGAAAATTGCTTTGAAACAATCTATGTGATTGATTGTGTAACCCTCCCTTATATCGATCATATTTTAAGAGAGTTTTCTTTATTTAACCGCTCATATAGCTTGGGCGGTAGATCGTTTAGTGATTCATGGGGCCGATCATAATTATATTCTTCAAGCCAACTGTCCGTGATTTCCCTTACTTCAGTCAAGCTGTTGAACAAATAACAGTCCAATACTTCATTTCGATAAGTTCGGTTAAATCGTTCAATAAACGCATTTTGAGTGGGCTTACCTGGCTTAATAAAGTCTAACTTAATACCGTGTTGTTCAGCCCATATCTCAAGTGCATGTGAGATAAACTCAGGCCCATTATCTTGCCTTAAACGCTTAGGGTAACCGCGATAGGCTGCGATTCTATCCAGTACACGTATTACCCGTTGAGCAGGTAAGCTTGAGTCCACTTCTATCGATAAAGCTTCACGATGATAGTCATCAATCACATTAAAAGTTCTGAACGACTTTCCTGAAAACAAGTTGTCGTTCATAAAATCCATTGACCAGCATTCATTTGCCTTTACAGGAACGGCTAGTGGCTCTGGCTCACGTGAGGGTAAACGTTTTTTGCCTTTACGTCGTAAGTTAAGTTTTAAACCACAATAAACGCGATACACACGTTTATGATCCCATTGATGCCCTAGGAGCCGTAGTCGTTTAAATATCTTTCGAAAACCATAAGCCCTATGTTTCTCTGCAATGCCTGATACGGCCTCAATGATGTCATTATCATCGATACGCTTGAGTTGGTAATAAAATGTGCAACGACTAATACTTAGCGCATCACAAGCCAACACAACACCTAGGCCAAATTCATTAATGGCATAGTGGGCTAACACCTTCCGCTCTGCTGGCTTTATAGCTTTTTTTCAACAATGTCTTTAAGTGCCATGTTTTGCAAACTGACATCTGCAAACATCTTTTTAAGCTTGGCATTTTCAGCTTCTAATTCACGCATACGGGTTAAATCAGAGGCTTGCATCCCACCGTATTTCGATTTCCATTTGTAATAGGTACTTTGACCAACATTATGTTTGCGGCATAACTCAGGCACAGTGAGTGCGCCTGACTCACCTTCTTTGAGGATATTGATAATTTGGCTTTCAGTAAAACGTGTCTTTTTCATGTGATTCTCCATTTGGTTTAGTGTAAATGGAAAACTCTATTTAAAACATTCTGATTTTAAGGGAGGGTTACAGCATCAAATTACCCCTAAAAAAGCCACCTTGTTAAAGGTGGCGAACCCATTTGGAGGTTGGGTGCAAGTTAATGCAAAGTATAGTTATCTAAAAAGTGGCATCCTGCCCAATGACCTCCTTGTGGATTCGATGAAATGGCAGAATGCCATTTCTTCGATTTCACAGCCCTTCAAAGGCTAATTATATCTTCCATGCTTTTGTTTACTGCGCTCTAGTGGCAGTCTGCACAGGTGTCATTTGGGTCAGCCACTTCGTGAGTGATATGACAAGTACCACAGTCCAAAATACCATCGTGTTGCTGATGAATTACACCTTCAATGCTGTCTAAACCGCCATGACAATCAATACAAGTTTGATTCTCATAAGCCATATCTGCTGATGGCTCACCGTCCATGTGACAAGCCTCGCATCCGGCCATATCTGTATGGGTGTCTGCGATTGACGCCGCAAATGCTGTACCAGAAAAACTCAGTAAAATGGTCAATCCTAAAACTTTAAGCATGGTTTACTCCTACATATTGATTAAGCAACGGTCATTTGACCGGTATAAAGAATGAAATTACGCAGTAACAGCACACCGAATAGGCTGCAACTTGCTGTGATAGCCACATATGAGAATTTACGTTTGGCTGATGCGGTCATGAATAAGTTAAACGCCAATGGCATTGCTAACCCGACGACGACAATACCTCCCCAGAACACCCAGCCCCAGAAACCTTCACCAATGGCATTAAGTGCAGCTACCTGGCTTTGACCACCGGTTAGGATAAGGCCAACAAAGAAAGTAAATAGCAGTGCTAATTCAAGCAAAATTAACGGAATTTCAATGTTATGGATAAAGTGCACTTCTTTACCATCAGGATTCCCTTTCATCAATAAACCGCCAAGCAAAGTGCCTGCAGCACCAGATGAAATACCCGAGATTAAGAACAACATTGGTAATACTGGGTTATTCAGCATTGGGAACGTGGTGAGTGCTGACAATAAGAACCCTGTGTAAGCACCCAGTGACAATGCAAGGATAACGAGTAACCCTGTAATGGTTGCTTCTAACTTCATTAAGTAGTTCAGTACTTTTTCAACGATAGGCCAGCGGTTATCACACCACTTCAGAATCGGCTCTTTGAACAAACATGCTAACCATGCAAACAATGCCACCTGATAAACCATGAGTACTGCTACACCCACTGACATTATCGATGTCGGATTGTAAAATACTAAAATTTTCCAAAAGTCGAACGGCTTGGTTAAATCGATAACCAAGATCCCTAAGCCACCCCATACGGCTAAAGGCGCAATGAGACAGGCCGCTTTTACGAAGCTTGATTTATAGGCATCTTTACCTAACTTGAAGTGCTTTAATAACACTGCAAAACAAATCGCACCGGCTGAAATACCTGCTAGAAATAAGTAAATGGCAATTGGCCAGGGCCAAACCAAACTGTCAAAGTGAAATGGGCTCATAATTTGATTTCTCCCTCTTGCGACGCAATACGGAACACTTTAGGGCGAGTGCCTAGTTCTGTTTTACTGCGATAGTTAGGCGTGGTCTTAAGCACTTCAACCACTTGTGAGTGGGGATCTTTAAGGTCGCCAAAGGTTAGTGCTTTTGTTGGACAGGCTTCAACACATGCTGGCTGTCTGCCTTCTTTTAAACGGGTCTCTTTACAGAAATCACATTTGTCAGCGGCTTTAGTCACAGGGTTAATAAAGCGAATTTGATATGGACAGGCGGCGATGCAATATAAGCAACCCACACACTTCCATTCATCAACACTCACAATACCTGTTTTAGGGTCATAGTAAGCTGAACCCGTTGGGCAAACGTTGACACAAGGCTTACCTTCACATTGCTGACAAGATTTTCGGGTAAAGCGATAGAATTGATTTGGGTATTCTCCATAAGGGCCTTCACGTTCAATATCTAAACGGCTTACACCTTCTGGTACATCATTAGCTTCACGGCAAGCGACGGAGCAGGCGTCACAACCAATACATTTGTTTTCATCATGGATCAGCGCATATTTACAGTTTGTTTCGTCACTACCTTGCTGACTTCTAGACTGTGCGATGCTAAGACCTGATGCGCCTGCAACACCAACCGCTGCTAAACATGCACCTTTTAAAAATAGTCTTCTTTCTTTTTTCATTGTTTTATCCTCCTGATTACTGGCTTTCATGACAGCTCACGCATGACTTAATGCGAACGGTCTCTGTTTGACCAATAACGGGATCAACTTCTGGATGTAGCTGATGGCAGTCTGCGCAGTTCACTTTGTCTGAGTGGACATTGTGGGTCCAATCAGCTTCGGCAAGTTCTTCTTGACCGTGACACGCCATACAAGCCGCTGTTTGTTGCTCTGCTGAGGCTGGTGAGTTTTCGCCAAAACCGATGAGCTCTGACTCGCCACGAGGATGTCTGCCTTTTTCACCATGACAGTCCTGGCAGGTCTGGCCTAATGCGTCATTAGCATGCATGCCATACATGTTGCCGTTTTTCTTGTGACACATGATGCATTGACGGTTTTGATTCATTTTAAACTCTGGGGTGTCAGCTTTAGCAATGGGTGCAGTAAAGCTGAGTACCACCATCAAAATGGAGGTCAGCAGGGGAAGGGTGATTCTTGAAATTCTGGACATAATGAGCCCTCACATAATTCAGTGATACAGTTGGATCTTGTTAAGGATTGGAGTGCTGAAAAAATTCTTCAGCACTCGATAGAGTTATGCTGCGAGAGAGTTCCGGATTAAGGTTTCATCACATTGTTGGTTACTCGCAAGGTGAATTACTTTAATGCCAACTTCTGCTAATGACTGGTCGATAAACTCATTATTTTCAGGTGTGTTGTGCTGTGGATCGGTAATCACCAATTTCACTGAAGATTGCTCATCGACAACGACATAGTCGAGGTGACAGTGCTGTAAATGCTGGTGAGCATCTTCTGGCTTGTCAGTATTGCCGATATCAACGATGCTATCCATTGTTGTGCCGTATAAGATGTTGTACTTACCCTTAACTATTGTATTTAGTTTATTGAAAATGCCAACTGGCTTATTCGCAATTCTATCTGGGTTTAATTTAATATTAACTCCCACATTCTTTACATGGCTTGTTTTGAAAAACTTTATGCAGGTCATAGTAAATGTCACTAAAACAAAAGGGACAACCAAGAACAATACAAAGTAGACAAAAGCATAGCTTAATATGACTGATGTGTTCATAAACGCCTCCAAACTTTCATTGATTATTAAATTTATATTTTTAACGCAGAGCCAGTATTTCGTTCTTCAGCTTTATAAACATTGATTTAAATCAATTTAATAATGAGATGGTTATTTTTGTATTTAAATATCTAACTTGCAGCTGTTTATTATTATTCGCAATTTATAAATTTGAATATTCACTTTCCCAATTTCATTTTTTGAATATTTGAATCAAATATTTTAATTGTTGAAATGTGTGTATTCTATAATTTTAAAGTGATATTTTTAAAGTGTGTTTAATTGTCGGGAGCCCTTATGTAGCCTAGATTTTACGTTTTGACTTTTGTTGTTTTATAATTTTTTATTAATAATTGGTGATCCCAGTTGTGAGTATTTCAATGTTTACATAATTGCTATTCATTATCTGTATATCCAAATAAGTGACTTGGTCAACATTTTCAAAAAAACAATTAAAATAAAACAACAAACATAAATATAAATTTGGTATTATGAAATTGAACTTATCATTGGGAGGTATTTAGATGAGAGATATTAGCTATAGTGACCTAGATTTATTAAGCATTAATATTCTAGTGAACCTCTATGAAAACAAATCTGCGACATATGTATCGAATAAATTGAATGTACCAGCGCCCAAGATAAGCCGTTGCCTTAAACATGCTCGTGAAATTTTTGGTAATGAGCTATTTATACGCAAGAAGTATGGCCTAGTACCTAACGAGTTCGCAGGAAAGGTTTATCCCATTGCGAAGCAGATCTTAGAATGCTCTAATAGCCTACAACAGCTACATGGTGAGGCTGTTGCTGATAATGTTCATAACTTTGAAATTGTCGCACCTGATTTAGTGTCATTTCCATTCCCTAAGATGTTATTAACATCTATTAGAGATGCAGGTAAAGATGTTAACTTTAATATTTCTGCTTGGAATAAGTCTTCTCTTGATAGTATTGTGTCTGGTGACATCGATATTGGAATATGTTGCAGTAAAGCATTAGATAAATTAGAAAAAATTGATGATAACCTTGCTGTTTTACCTTTGATGAAATTGAATAAGCTTTTTTTGATTTGTGATGATAAACATCCAATTCTAAAAGAAGAAATTACTTTAGAGTCAATTGCCAAATACCCTTACGTTAATAGTAATGTCGGTGATGCAGAGCAAAAAATGAGTGGGTTTCAAGAATATTGCTCCCGCAAACAAATACCGCTAAATACTGAAATGGATTTAAATGGTGTTTCTAGCTTATTCGAATACCTAAGACAAACTAACGCCGTTGCACTGCTGCCTTATAGCTCTATATATAACATGATTAATACAACACCTGGCTTGCATGCTTGTCGGATAGCAGAAGTTGAATCGGAAAGGCTGTATATGGAAGTCGAAGCTCCAACCTTATATATGGTTTATAAAAAGAATAATCATGAAGCTAATTTTCACTGGCTATCAGAAAAAATTCAAGGGTTAGTCCACTCCGCATTACATTAAAGGTATATGTAATCGTAAATATAAAAAGGCCACTAGATTAATAGTGGCCTTTTTATATATTTATGTATTGAATGATAGAAGTGTGGATTGCACTTTTTGAAATTATATATTTAATAATTGGCTTTGTTTTATTTTTTTATAACTATCCTGTGCACTTTTTAAATGAATTGTCATTGAATCTGATAATAGTGTCGTAAAGTTTTTATCATGGGCATCATGATATTGTAGAAAGTGCTTTGGATGTAGAATTTCTTCTACGTGTTTTAAATTTTCATTATAGAATTCTGTAATATCGATTAATTCAATATCATCTCGCTTCTTAGCGAGTTCATAGGGAAATACTGATGGTGCAGAACAAATATCCTCGGAGTGGGCTGCTCGTTCAAAGGCCATGAGTAAACTGGAAGTGATCAAGCTAATATTCGCTTTTTTGTTGACCGTTTTACTGCAAAGATCTACTAATGTGGTTAGTTCTGCAATCGGGGCGTTATTAATGAAGATTAGACGGTAGTCTAATATCGTTTCAAGGCTAATTGGCTTTTGCAATATTGGATGGCCCTTCTTGACCGCCAGAAACCTAAATTCAATATCACCCAACTTGTTGTTTATGACATTCTCGTGCATAAACTCGCGAGACGAAATGGCATAGTCTAGCTTTCCTTGAACAATCAACTGTTCTACATTTTCAGTCCAAGGGTTAATGTCGACGGTTAAGCTTATATTAAGGCTCTTACTGACTTGCTCAATGGATTTAAAAATGAATGATGACATCTGTTCTGGTGCAGCAATATGAAGCACTTTGTGTTGCTCTGGTTGCGTGTTGGCTACAACCGCCATTTGGTCATAAGCTGCAATTATATTTTTAGCTAAAGGGTATAGGCGCGAGGCCATGGCGTTGGGCTGTAAGCCATATTGCTTTCTGATAAACAGTTCATCATGGATAACTTCACGCATGTTGCTTAGCGCTCGGCTTATCTTAGGCTGAGTGCTATTGAGTTTCTCTGCCACTATGCTGCCATTTTTAAATTCGAATAAACCGATCAGCACTTTTAACGTAAAATAATCTAGTCTTGACAGTTGTTTTTGCATAGTTTTTTACCAAGTGAGCCAGTCTGGATGAGTAAGTTAGCATAATATGTAGTTGCTAAAGTGTGCTTAAATCACACAAATACCTAAATAGGGGTATGTTTTTGGGTTTGTACGATCTATTTCTCATTATATTCAGTTAGATACTGCATTAATTTGAGGTGCTTGTTGTTGGTTTGTTCTGGTTTGGTGACGTTGAGGTTTAAGATGCTAAACTTTTATCTGCCTTGTTGGTCACAGGGGGCTTTAATTAATGAAAACCATTCCCAATACGCAGATAAAGCGTAAAAGTATTGATAGTTTCCTAGATAATGGCGAGTTAGTAGCGGAATACATCACAGAGGTGACTTTGTACAAAAAAATCCTTATTGCGTTTATTGCACTTGTCATTAGTGGTTGTGCTGCACGTATTGAGCAAACTGCTGGCAATGGCATAGCTGTCGATGGGTATAGCGTAATGACTGATGCTCAACGATGGAATGAAGCTCGTTTACTGCAATTTCACCAGCAGTGGCAGGGTACACCATATCGATTAGGCGGATTAACCAAAAAAGGCTTAGATTGTTCTGGTTTGGTGTATGTGGCTTATCAAGATCTCGTGGGGCCCAGTATTCCAAGAACTGTGCAAGGTCAAACAAGCTTAGGTATTCGCATTGCTAAAAGTGACTTACAAAGTGGTGATTTAGTGTTTTTTAAAACCACGGGCAGTGGACGTCATGTTGGGGTGTATTTGTCTGGTAATCGCTTTTTACATGTATCGACCAAAAAAGGGGTGATTATTTCCAGTATGGATAATGTTTATTGGAAACCGCGATACTGGTTTGCTAGTCGTATTTAACACCGTTTCGCTATCTGTTGATCAATCTCTCCGCTATGGCAGATAAATTATGTTATTTTAGCCTCATCTAAGTCGTTATTGTTTATGTGATCAAGTTTAAGGACCCAGTCATGACTAAAGCTAAAATCGGTATTGTTACTGTAAGTGATCGTGCGAGTGCAGGTGTATACGAAGATTTATCAGGTAAGGCCATCATTGCTGTACTAAATGAGTACTTAACCTCTGAATGGGAACCTGTTTATAAAGTTATCCCTGATGAGACAGATGTGATTGAAGCCACCTTGATAAAAATGGCCGATGAGCAAAATTGCAGTTTGATTGTGACCACTGGTGGTACCGGCCCTGCTAAGCGTGATGTGACCCCTGAAGCCACAGAAGCGGTGTGTGATCGCATGATGCCAGGCTTTGGTGAGCTAATGCGCGCTGAGTCATTAAAGTTTGTACCAACGGCTATTTTGTCTCGTCAAACAGCAGGTTTACGCGGTGATTCACTGATTGTTAATTTACCAGGCAAGCCTAAGTCAATTCGTGAATGCTTAGATGCAGTGTTCCCAGCGATCCCTTACTGTATTGATTTAATGGATGGCCCATTCTTAGAATGTGATGAAGCGGTAATTAAGCCATTTAGACCGAAAGCTAAATAATGAGCTGAGAAGTTTGTTATAGCGATGAATAAAAACCAGCCGCGGCTGGTTTTTATGTTTGTAATCTGGCATTTAAGCCCCTTTTCGGAGGATTAAATTGGCACTGTAACCAGTAAATAACACCAAACTTGGTATGGCAACAAGGTGGGCAAATATATCGGGTTCAGTACTAAAGTTTAGCCAAAATAGTAATCCCCAGCTTATTAATAAATAGCCAATGCTGAGTGCGATATGTGGTATGTACTTTTTCATTGTAGTTTCCTTACTGGGTATTTCATTCACTAAGTTGTTACTGGCTGAGCTCCTCAATGACCAGCTTTAAACTTACCTCTATCAGTATAAAAACTAGACAATCCGTTCGTAAGTGTCATTATTGACAAAATCAGGGTCGATAGTGACATTGTTTGGGGTTTATCATGAAAAGGATTTACATTCTTGCTGCGGGTAATGTTGTCGCAGGTGGTTTAGTCAGTTTTCTCGATGTGTTCAGTTTCTGTAATAGTTATTGGCGGCGGATGCATGCCGAGGTGACTGAAGACTTATTCCATTGTCAGGTCATTTCCAGTGATGGCGAAAACGTTAAAACCACCCAAGGATTCGAAATTCCTGCCAAAGGCTTTGAGCATCCTGAAGATATTTTGCAAGCTGATGCGGTTATTTTGGCAGCCTCTTTTGTGACCAATCGGCAGGAATTTCAAGCGCTGTTAACCGATTTTGAGCCATTGTTTGCGCCGCTAGCCACCTTTGTGGAAAGTGAAAAACCGTTAGCGGCTTATTGTTCTGGGACACTATTGCTAGCGGCATCGGGGCTACTTAACCAAAGGCGAGCCACGACGGTGTGGTGGCTAAGGGAAATGTTTGAGCGCAACTTTAAAGAAGTTGATTTGAGTATGGATACATTCATTGTGTCTGATGGTCAGTTTCACACTGCAGGGGCGACCACCTCTAATTTAAGTTTGGCACTGCATTTGGTATCAATGCTGGCTGGTGAAGAGCTGGCGCAACAGATGTCGAAGATATTATTGATTGACCCCAATCGCTCTCAACAGCCCTTTATGACCATGTCGATTAATCCTGAGCAACATAATGATGAGCTGATCCAAAAGGTGCAGTTATGGATGCAGGTGGATTTGAGCCAGCATTGGTCATTGGATGACATTGCCGATAAATTTGCTGTGGGTAAACGCACCTTAATCAGACGCTTTAAAAAAGCGGTTAATGAAACCCCAGCCAGTTATATGCAGCGCTTACGTGTGGATGAGGCGAAACGCTTACTGGAAACTACCGATCTTGCCATTGAGCACATTGTTCAGCGGGTCGGCTATGAGGATGTCAGTTCATTTAGAAAGCTGTTTATTCAACTCACCAGCTTAAGCCCTAGGGCATACAGGCAAAAATTTAATATTAATATCCGTTGGTAACTTTAATCTGGTTATTCATGATGACGAAGTCTATGACAATGACAGTCAATTAATCAGCTGCTTAAGTTCATCGCCTGTTTCGAGCAAACTCCTTGTAGATGATTGAACATGACTGGCTCGATGTTACTTGAGCCAGTCATGTTCAAATGATTAATTAACAGGCATTACAATCCAAAGACCACTTTTTCACTTTTAAGTAGTCGCTCTAACCCTAGTGCAAGGGCGATTGAAATCACTATGGTGGCAGCTGATGAAACTAACAGCTGCAACATAGGCACTTCACGGCCTTTAATAAACGCCATTAACGCTTGCTGCTGGCCTGAAACCGGAAGCCACTCAAGTACATCTGGAGCAATGTTATAACTGGCGGCCATGGATAATGCCAGCGGCACAAATAACACCATAGTCAGATAAGACTGCGCCTCTTTAAAGCTTTTGGCCATGAAAGACACAAACAGTTGCAGTGTTGCCGCCATGATGGCGAGTGGAATGCCGATAAATAGCATCAGTCCCATAAAGTCAGGCGAAATAGTGACGCTAAAGCCCAGCTGCTGCCAAGGCACAAAGGTATAAGCGAATTTAGAGACGATTAAAATCAAGATTAACCCCAGCAAGGCAAAGCAAGTAACTGCGATAATTTTGCCCAGCACTAACTGACGGGTACTAATAGGGTGGCTGAGTAACAATGCCAATGAATTACGCTCGCGTTCACCGGCACTGGTATCAATGGCCAAGTTCATGCCAGAGATAAACACCGAATAAATCATGGTGAAAATCGCAATGCCGAGAATAAAGCCGCCTTTAGAGTCAGGTGTAGCCTGATCTTCTACAACAACTTTAACTGGCTGTACAACCGCTGGATTAATTCCGCGTGCAATTAAGCGTAAACTGCCCATTTCACTGCTGTAAGCTTGCAACTGTAGCTCAACTCTACGAATTGATTTTTGTAGCTTTTCATTAGAGTTATCTGCAATTAAGGTTACTTCAGCAGGTTTAGCTGCCGCCATTTGTGCGGCGTAGTCAGCACTGATGAGCAGCTCTATTTCTTTGGTGTCGTTATCATCAGTATGGGTAATACCGCGATTATTTAAAAAGCGCACTAAGTCAGGGGCATTGTCAGCATTGCTGATTTTAATGTTGAGATCTTCAGGGCTTGAAAGCTGACCAATAAGCACCATAAACATGCCGCACATTAAAATAGGTGTACCAATGGCGTAATATAATCCCGCCATCACCGAACGCTTGTCACGCATTGCATCAATCAGTTCTTTTTGAACCATAGCTATCACTGTTTTCATTAGGCTGGCATTCCTTTGTCAGTATTGAAATCAAGATTGATCAATGCGGGGTTATTTGCTGGCTGCATTTTACTTTTGAACGGGATAAGTTCTTTTTCAATTATGGCTAATATGGTTTTCATTAGGCTGCGATCCCTTCGTCAGTTCCAATCAGTTTTATAAAGGCTTCTTCTAATGAGTCTTCGCCTGTTTGCTGGCATAACTCGGCAGGGCTACCAGTGGCAACAACCTTACCGTCGGCCATCACAATCACTTGGTCACACAGCGCGGCGACTTCTTGCATCACATGGCTTGAGAACAACACACAATGACCGGCTTCTTTAAGCTCGATTAGAATGTCACGCAGTAAGCGGGTACTCATCACATCCAAACCACGGGTTGGCTCATCCAAAATAATATTAGTTGGCTGGTGGACTATGGCCTGGGCTAATGCTGTTTTCATCCGCTGACCTTGGGAAAACCCCTTACAACGTCTATCGGCAATATCTTCTAGCTTAAGCTGTGCAATCACATTAGTGGTTGCTTGCTTAGCATCAGCTTTTGACATGCCGCTAAGTTGGGCAAAATAACTGATATATTCTCTAGGAGATAAACGCTCATAGAGGCCAAATGGATCAGGAAATAAGCCTAACTGGGCTTTGGCTTTAGTGGGCTCTTTGGCGACATCAATACCGTCGATTTCAGCATGACCTTCATCGGCAGCGAGTAAGCCAAATACTGTGCGCAGACAGGTGGTTTTACCTGCGCCATTGGGGCCAAGTAGGCCAGTAATATGGCCGTCATGGGCACTGAAACTTAAGTTGTCTAACGCTTGTACGTCACCAATTTTCTTCGAGAGATTAGATACGGTAATCATGATTATTCTTCCCCTGCTGGAATGGTTTCAACAGTATTGGCATTGAGGTAAAAGCTGCGGCGGGTGTCTTGTTCAAGGCATTCAGCATCGATACCGTCAATTGAACCTGACTTGACTAAATCGGCGATTAACTCATTCCCACAGCTTTGATAGGCCACGCCGTGGGTCGCATACATAGAGGTAAAATGCTTCGCATTAGTCAATTTTTCAGTGGCCATATCGCCCCAGCTTGGCGGTGTTGCTGGATCTAACTCACCTGATAATAAAAGCGTTGGAATATCACTTTCAATGGCGTCACTAAAGCTGTCATCTACCGCAGGAATTGCCCACACGTTACAGGTCGCTTCTAAGCCTTCGAGCATGGTTCTACTCATATAAGAGTTTTGCGCTTGCTGGCGTATATCATCGGTAATGCGGTGAATATCTTCACCACACACGACAGAAGCGTGCATGCCCATGGCGATACCTGTGCTATCAGCTGTCAGGGTGTAAATACCAAGTATTGGTTGGTAATTCCCTAATGCCGCTTGATGAATAGCATGAGGGATTAAAGCGCGAATATTGGGCATATATAACGCCATTCTGATAGCGCCATTATATTTACCGCGAGTGAGGGTAAAGCTGGCTATCTCATCGGTTTGTGGGTCGCGAGTTTGGGTAATAATAGGCGCTTTAGCTAGGGCTGAGTCTACTGTTTCAAACTCTTGCTTCAACTCAGGGAACTGCTGCTGACATTGGGCGTTTTGCTGGCAATCTTTAAATAATAAATCATAGCCACGGTCAATAGCGCTGCCAATGGCGATAACACTTTGCTGCATTGGCACAACGCCATCTAAGGTTACTGTGGCTATGGCTTGCGGGTATTCACGCATATAAAGCTGCGCCATGCGGGTACCGTAAGATACACCATAAAGGTGCAGTTTTTCATAACCTAAATGCTGACGCACGGCTTCAAAATCGGTTAGTGCAGTTAAGCTGCCATATTGGCTGACATCGGCATCAAGGTTATCAAGGCATTCTTGGGTGTCTTTGGTGATATCAATATCGTCATCATTAAAAGATAGCGCCGACATGGTGTCATCATCACAAGCCAGCAGGTTTGATTGGCCCGTGCCGCGCTGATCTATCAGTAATATATCCCTATCTTGGCGTACTTTGGCTAACATGCGATCAAAGCCCGCGGCATTTTCAATGGCTGACTGACCGGGGCCGCCTGCAATGGCGAGCATGGCTTGTTTTTTAAAGCTGGGCTTGATGGCTGGCAATACTGCGTAATGAACCGCAATTTGTTTGCCATCAGGTTTGGCTGGGTTTTCAGCAAGCTCAAGTGAGCCACATTGCATTTGCTCTGATAAACCATCGAGGTAGCAGCTAGATAAGATGTCGCTGTTACTTACTGCAATCTTGTTTTGACTAGCATCAGCCAAAGCGGCGCTACTAAGCCCCAAGCTACAGATGCTCATAGCAACGCTTAGACCAATACTGATGCTTAGCGCCGAAAGTAATAAAGACGAACGCTTTTTGCTGCCCACCTTTATTGGTTGGTTAACCATGTCTGACTCTCCTTGTGACATTAGTTGGTTGATGTTCATGACATCTTTCCTTTTTGCATTTCATGATGATTATGGATAAATCATGACTGCTTGCTTAAGTGCGACCGTCGTTAAGGAGGCTGGCAAAGGACCTCACAGTTAATCCGACGGCAATTTTTAGCTTTAATAAATGCTGAAAATCTCTAACTTGTAGCTTTAACTCGCACTGCGATAGCAGTCATGTTGTAAATTCTTAAATTGATTCTAAATAACATTGCTGTCAATTACTTAGAGTGTACTTATTTATAAGCTCACTATGAAGCTGTCAATTAAGGTTATTTGAGCATTATGACTTAATCACCTGTTAGCTACTGGCGGTGTGTTCACTAATTTATCGAACACGTGTCCAGTATTGTCTATGTACCTCAAGTGTATTTGTATTGCCAAATTTTAGCGCGAAACAGGATTTAGCGGGTCATTTTGTAAGCCTCAACAGCGCTTGTTAATAACTATAACGCGAATAATGAGGTTACTTTTTTGCTGGCAGTCGCTTTAGATCCACAATATCACAAGTTGTAAGGCTACATTGTCCGATGACAGTTGTTAGATAAGTTGGTCAATATAGTAAACCACAGCCAGTCGCTAATTATCATACTCATACAGCTTGTATGGTTAGCGAGTGTCATGGTGTCGTTACCAGAGCAGGGCGAAATTGAGCCAATATATTATTGCGGTGACATCGAGTTACTGGTGTTAATGGCTATTTTGCTGGTTATCAGCAAAGACAAGTTATGGGAAAACCCTGTTACGCAAATGTAATAATCGCCCTAAAACTGTGAATTGCGCTTAATTTAGACTAAAAACTCTTATTTTTCCTGAGAGCTTGCAGTAGAATGCCCCAAAAGCGGAACACTTGTAAGCTTAAAGGTGGTTAGTAATGTCTCTTGAAAAATTTCACTTAGTAAGACTGCTACAGCAGCAAAGCCAAGCATTAAAAGATAAAATCGCCCTCGAAGGATTTGAGATGGCCGCTCCATGGAACAAAGTTTCTTGGAGCCAGTTTGATACTATTACCAACAAAGTCGCACAACTGTTGATCGACTTTGGACTAAAAGCCCAGGACAAAGTTGTCATTGTGGCGCAAAACAGCCCCCAGTGGAGCTGTGCTGATATCGGCGCATTAAAAGCCCGTACTGTTGTCGTACCTGTATACCCAACAAGTACAATGGAACAAGCGGTGTTTATCGTTAACGATGCTCGCGCTAAAGTTATTTTTGCTGGTGATGAAAGCCAGTATGTCACCGCTCGTAAAATTCAAGCTCAATGCCCAAGTGTTGAGCACGTGATTGTATTCGACAGTCAAGTCGCATTAGTATCAGATGAGCATTTTCATTTTGATGACTTATTAATTTCTGAGACCTCGCCAGCAAGTGCAACCGAGCTAGAGTCTCGTTTATCACAAACCAGCCTTGATGATTTACTGACCCTTATTTATACCTCAGGCACCACAGGTGACCCAAAAGGTGTGATGCTGGATTACCGTAATATCGCATCAATGGTTGAGCAACATGATGCTGAAATCGCCTTTAAATCAGGTGATGTATCGTTAGCCTTTTTACCATTAAGCCATGTATTTGAGCGTGGTTGGACTTTCTACGTACTTTGCCGCGGTGGTCATAATGTTTACTTAAATGACACTAACCGCGTTAAAGAAGCCATTGCTGCAGTTAGGCCGCATACTTTATGTGTGGTGCCACGCTTTTTAGAAAAAGTGTATAGCGCAGTTCATGACAAGGTGAATAGCGCCCCGGCAATCCGTCAAAAGCTGTTTAACTGGGCAATCGGCGTGGGTGCGCGTCAGTTTGAAGTAAGCCAAGGCCGTAAACGTGCCAGTTTTGCTTTATCTACGCAGTGGAAATTGGCTAACAAATTAGTCTTTAGTAAATTGCAAAACGTATTGGGTGGACGCCTTAAGTTTATGCCTGTTGGCGGCGCTGCGTTAGATGTTAATGTCGGCGGTTTTTTCCATAGCATTGGCGTACCTATTTTATGTGGTTACGGCATGACAGAAACCTGCGCTACAGTAACCTGTAATACCTTAGATAACCGAGTATCGGGGTCAAACGGCAAGCCATTACATGCAATGGAAGTTAAAATTGGCGACAACAACGAAATTCTCATTCGCGGTGAGACGGTAATGCGTGGTTATTATAATCGCCCACAAGATACCGCAGAAGCTTTTGAAGAGGGTTGGTTAAAAACCGGTGATGCCGGCATGCTAGATGCTGAAGGTAACTTATATATTACCGATCGCATTAAAGAGTTAATGAAAACCTCAAACGGTAAGTATATTGCGCCGCAACGGGTTGAAGGTAAGGTCAGCTGTTGTCCGTTCATCGAGCAAGTGGCTATTGTCGCAGATGCGCGCAACTATGTGTCCGCCTTGATTGTTCCTGCTTTTGAGTCTTTAGATGCTTGGGCTAAAGAGAAAGGAATTAGCTATGAATCGCCACTTGAGCTACTGCGAAACTCATATGTGATTGAGCACTTTGAACAGAGTTTAAAAGAGCTGCAACACGAATTAGCAGGCTTTGAAAAAATCAAAAAATTTACTTTACTGCCGGAAGCATTCTCGACTGAGTCAGGGTTAATCACCCCAACCATGAAGTTGCGTCGTAAGAATATTTATACTAAATATGACCGTGAAATTAATGCGATGTACGCTCGCTAGTACGGATTAAATCAGTACGGCAGTACGAATAAGTTACTGGTTTACATTTATTTCAAAAGGGAGCTGATAGCTCCCTTTTTTTGTGGCCATTATTTATAGGTGACTCAAACACGAAGGTCGCTTAAGCTATCGGCTGCCGAGTTTAAATCCGCTGGTTATAACAGCTTAAAAACAATAATAATAAAAGGACTTACCTGTGTCTGATACTCAATTTACCATGAACCTTACTCCACGCTTTTGCGAAACCGATGCTTTAGGCCATATCAATAACACAGTGATCCCAGTGTGGTTTGAAGCGGCGCGTGATCCGATTTTTGAGATTGTGAATCCCGGCCAAGATTTGTCGAAGTGGAACATGATTATTGCTGGTTTTACGATAGCCTTTAACGCTCCGACTTTTTATGGCGCTGAAGTAACGGTAAAAACCTACGTGAGCCGAGTGGGTAATAGCAGTTTTGAGATAGCCCAAAGCTGTTGGCAAAATGGTTGTCAAACAGCAGAGGCCAAAACCACTATGGTGCATTACGATTATCAAGCAGAAAAGAGTAAGCCGTTAACTGATGCAGTAAAAAGCCAACTAGCGCAACTAACTGGCCCTGCAGAGTAATCTAGCTTATAAGCTATTCGCCATGCTGCTCTAATGCTGCTAATAATTCAGCAGTCAGAGTGGCTTTTTGGCCAGTTTTAAAGTTAAACATCACCACTTTTGCGCTGCCTGTAGTGGTAATCGCTTGTTGGGCTTTACTAAAAACACGGTAATGCATCATAAAGCGGTCTTGTTTAATATCGCTGATAGTGATGCCAACCAGTAGCGTGTCAGGAAAGGTCACTGGGCGCTTAAATTTCGCTTGAGTTTCACTAAGCACTGGGCCCACCGAGGTTTTTTTCAATTCATCCATCATGTTTATTTGACTGAAAAAATCAATTCTTGCGGTTTCAAAATAGCGAAAATACACCGCATTATTGACGTGATTAAGAGCATCCATTTCTCCCCATGCCACAGGGATTTCAGTAATAATTGAGTCTTGCGCGATAAACTGTTCCATAACACCACTTTATTTAAACGTTTGTTTGAATTTTGTGCAGCATATCAGTCGCTAACAAATTCAACAACCTCGGCTAATTCTTTGCTATCGATTTGCCAATATGCTTTGATGATTAATAATGATGTCATTGCTAGGGAACGCGCAGAACTTGAAATCCTTAAACTATGCTCGCTTGCAGCAGCTAATCAGCGAACCCATAAATAGTTGGCGCGCCTTGCCAGGCGCTATTCTCACCTACTTTAAAACCGTTATCGGCAAGCTCACCGTGGCGCAAAAGCTATACTTTATTGCGTTTCTGCTGATGCTGGTTTTTGATGGTTTCACCTTAGTGGCTATCATTGCCATGATTGCGATGATGGTCGAGTTTTGGCCACTATTTACTAAAACCTGGCATAGTTTGGCCGGCAAAGCCTTTTTATTATTATTTTATGCGGTGATAGCTAACTTTTCACTAGTATGGGCTGGTACCGTGGTGAATGAAGTCACCGGTATTTCGGCTCAGCACTTAGCTTATACCCACAATTTAGTGGTGCTGCTGTATATGCCTGTGTGGTTTGTGGTGATCAGTGGCATCGCTTTAATGCTGCTTCAGTTTGCTATCCCACTATATTTTGTATTTCGACCATTTTTTAAATTGGTTGGTGTGAAAGCGATTAGCTTTACCAACAGCGAGCATTACCGTAAACGGACTATTTTGTTACGGGTGATCCTGGCTTATATCGTGCTGACCAATATCTTGCTGCTGGGAGATTTTGAACACAGTTTTGATAGCATTGACCCCAAGGCCAGAATGGCGAGCTTATTAAAAGAAGAAGCCAGTGTGCAGGGAAGAAATGTTGTTAAAGCGCCAGAGCCTACAACGCAAGAGCCAATTCCTGCAAAGCCAATCGCTGAAGAGAAAATCCCCCAAGAGCTTGAACAGCTGGTTAAAGATATGACGGGTAATTCTATCGCTGAAATTAACCAGGGTAATTTAGCGCCAGCGGATATTACTGCAGATTTAGCAGAGCCTACCTCTGAACAATCAACACCTGAACAAGTTGGCTTTGAAGAAGTTGAATTTGAAAAGACTAAGCAGCTGATTGAAGATATTACCGGAGAATCAACCGAAGATATTGAGGCCGCTGATTCATTTAATATTAACTTTAGCGATGAAAATACTGAGCGCCGTTATGACTTAGTGCGTGAAGCTTACCGAGTGTTGGTAAGAAGCATGGTAGCAGGCTTTGTGTATTATTTTGAGGCTGACCAATTTTCTCGTTGTGAGCACATTAAAGACAGTAAAGTGGTTGAGCTTAATGACTATGAAATTTTAGAGATTAGCGCTGATAAAGAGAAAGGTAAATACGGCTACACATTTACAGTTAAGCAGTGTGTTTCTCCTGCGTTTCCAGCGTCTTATTATTCGGCCCAATAAGTGGTTTTGCAAATTTGAAGGCTGGTTTTAGATAGCTTATTTTGTAAGACGTAAGCCATAAAAAACGACCATCAAGGTCGTTTTTTATGGTCGTTAATCATGCTTAATCAATGGTTAACTCAGCAAAGCTTTTGATTTGCGCAAACTTAGCCGTTTTTTGGTTTTCAAAACGCACCATATGGCGGGTATGTAGACCTGCTGCTTCAGCGGCTTTTAGCTCTTCTACCACATCAGAGATAAACAATACCTGCTTAGGGCTCAAGCTGATGGTATTTAAGATATTGCAGTAGGCCTGCTTATCTAATTTGTTACCGGTACGGGTATCAAAATGGCCACTAAATTTAGGGGTTAAATCACCCGCATCGCTGTGGCTAAATAATAGTTTTTGCGCTTCAGCAGAGCCTGACGAAAAGCTATAAAGACGAATATTGCTCGCTTCTAAGCCTGGCATGGCATCAATAAAATCTGGATAGATATGGCCTGTAAACTCGTTAGCGGCATAACCTTGCTTCCAAATTAACCCTTGTAAGGTTTTTAATGGCGTAGCTTTGCGGTCTTCATCAATCCATTGAGAGAGGATTTCAGTAACGCGTTCAATTGAAGCGTCTGCTTCTAATGCTAAGTCGCGTACATCACTGATACAGTATTCAACTAGCGGGTTATGTTGATTTTGCGCTAGAAAATCACCCATAGCCTTTTTTGAATAAGGAAATAGTACATCTTGAATAAAATCTAGATCAGTGGTGGTGCCCGCTGTATCTACGATAATCGCTCTAATACCCATAATGAATATGTACTCCAATCCTTAAGTTTGCCTGCTGAAGATCCTAAGCTTTATTGGGGCTATTGGCTAGTCCAAATAACAACTTGTGGCGCAGTAACGCACAAATCAGTCGGCAGTATTTATATTTTTGCTAGCTACGCAGATGAAAACAGCCAATATTCAACAATCTTACTGTAGAAAAGGTGAGAATGTTAACAACATTAGGTATGATGAATTCAGTTACTTAGCTAAAAACATCATCACCTTAAAAGGCTATTACTATGATCTCAAAATGGGCAAAACGATTTTTCCAAATGGCAGAACTGGTAGGCTCTTGGAGTAAAGATCCCTCTACCCAAGTGGGCGCGGTGATCACCAAGCATAACCGTATAGTGTCTGTTGGCTTTAATGGTTATCCCCATGGTATTTCTGACAGTGCAGAAACCGATGACCGTGATATGAAGCTACTTAAAACCCTGCATGCGGAAGAAAATGCCATTTTATTTGCTAAGCGAGATTTAGATGGTTGTGATATTTGGGTGACCCATTTTCCTTGCCCTAACTGTGCTGCCAAGATTATCCAAACCGGGATAACCGGGGTGTTCTGCCCTGAGCAAAGCACAGACTTTTTGTCTCGCTGGGGCGACAAGATTAAAATTAGCCAAGATATGTTTTTACAAGCTGGGGTTAAAGTGAACTGGTTACCGATAAACGAACTTAGCGACGATTAACCTTACTGTAACTAATACGCTGAAGAAGTCGCCTTATTGGCGACTTTTTTTGTGGTTGATTTTCGGGTTATAGTTTGCGTCATTTTATTTCACTGCTGTACTCATTCACCCCTAGCTAAGTTTTTCACAACTTACTAATACTTAAAAAGTATAAAAATCAGTATTGTTATTACTCGCTCAATTAGATTTTATTCAATTATATTTTTATCAATTAGATTTATCTCATGAATATGATCAAGGTCAAATTAATGCCTACCTATTTTGAGTAACATCTTTAACAAGGCATTAAAGATTTGGTTTGTCTTGATTGATAAAAAGAACTAAAGAAAAATTGATGAGGTAGTAATGATGAACAAAAAAATAGCGATGACAGTAGCCTTAGTGGCAATGTGCATGATTGGCGGCAGTTTTGCAGCTGATGGCGGCAACCCTAAAAAGGGTAAACATCTGTATAAAAAACAATGTAAAGCTTGCCATAGTGTCGGCACCGAAGGCCCTGAGTTAACCCCAATGGCAAAAACCATGAGCCAGTGGGACAGATTTTTCAAGCGCGATCAACATAAGGCTAAGCCTGAAGTATTCAAAGCCCTATCAGAAAAAGATCTGAAAGATATTCAGCAGTTTTTATATGACCACGCAGCGGACTCTGATCAGCCACAAACCTGCGGCTAGCGGAAATCGTGCGTCCTGATGGCGGCTTAGACTTAATGCAAAAGTCAGAATAAGCCAGCAACACCATCAGTTAATCCAGATAAAAAGCAGAAAAATTGAGTTTATCGCTCAGGGATTTCTGCAGCCAAAATTTAGCCTAAACCTATGTATTTGGATGGTTTAGGCAAAATAAAAGGAAGCCAAATTATGCGTACCTTAATATCAATACTCGTTGCCAATGCATTAGCGTTTAGTGGTGCGGCCATGGCCGCAGCACCGTCATCAGCCAATGATGATGCTCAAAAAATGGCAGAGCTAAAACAGCAATTAACCGAAATAACCGAAGAGCTTGACGATCTTAATTCACGGGTGGATAAAACTGAGCGCCATAGCGCCTTAGATAGATTAACTATCACAGGTGACTTTAGAACCAAAGTGCATTCATTGCACTATCAAGATGTGACTTGGAATCCTGCCATTAATGTTAATTTTTCAGATTTTGGCGCCAAAGCCATGTCAGGAGCATTTGGCGACCCTACTAGCGCTGACTCACCACTTGGGCAAATGATGGCGACCAATCCTGCTTTAGCTCAAGCATTTCAAAGTGGCCAATTACAAGGTGTTATGCCCTATGTACTCGCGCCTAAAACAGTTCAAGACATCGACAATGACTTACTTTATACCACTCGTTTACGCTTAAATATGAAAGCTAAAGTGTGGGATAACGTCAGCTTTGCGGGTCGATTATCTATGTATAAAAACTGGGGTGATTCAACGGGAACTCAAGTATTTGACTCATGGCGCTCTTTTACTATGGATGGCACCAGTAGCGGTAATACCAGTGGTGATTGGCTAAGAGTTGAAAGAGCCTATTTTGACTGGCGTAATATCGGCGGTAGCCAAACTTACCTGTCTATTGGACGACGTCCGTCAACTTATGGCCCTCCAAGCCATTACCGTGAAAACGAAATGCGTGGCGGTACCCCATCTGGTCATTTAGTTAACTTTAACTTTGACGGCGCCACTTTAGGTTACAAACTCGGTGAAATTACTGGTATTGATGGCCAAGTGGTGCGCTTTTGCTATGGCCAAGGTTTTGAGTCTCAGTGGGGCAATGGCGAAATGTTTGGCGATATCGTCACCAAAGATACCCATTTAGGCGGCTTTAATATTGATGCCATTAACGATGGTAACCACTTCTTACAGTTAACCTTATTTGGCGCCAAAGATGTTAATGATGGCTTCAAAGGCACCATGGCATTTCCAACTCAGTTGGCAGGTATATTTGCGCCAACCATGTATCAAGATATGCAAAAGTTCGACAACTTTAACTTTGTCACCCGCGTACAACCCAGTGGCGTGATTGGTGATATGTACTTAGGTGGTTTGGGTTATGCCTATGAAAGTGATGAAGACTTTAAAGCCTTTGCTTCATTAGGCTGGACTCGCGCTGAGCCAAATGGCAACAGCGGTATGTTTGGTGGCATGTTATCTGATGCCGTTTTTGAAGCGCAGCTTAACAGCACCGGTACTGAAATCATTATGATGCCAACGGTTGCTGATGATGCCTCAACAAAAGACGGCTATGGTATTTATGTTGGTTTCCAAATGCCTGCACCAATGGGTAAATTTGGCCTTGAATATAACTATGGCTCTGAATTCTGGACGCCGTTCACCCAAGCTCAAGATGACCCAATTGGCAGCAAATTAGCGACTCGTGGCCATGTTGCTGAAGCCTATTACATCTTTGATATCAATCCTAAAATGTTTATCAAGGTCGCAGGGCTGTATTACGACTATGAATATACCGGTAGTGGCACTCCAGTGGGCGCACCGCAAAAAATTGATGATGTGATTGCAGGCTCTGCCTATTCCATGTTGCCTGTTGTTGATACTGCTTATGATGTAAATGCATCATTAACAGTTAATTTCTAAACATGGTGCCCCTGCGTGGCAGGGGCTAGGAGTGCTATATGAAAACCATGAAATTAGTAGTCGCATTAGCCTTTTGCAGTCAGATGGCCTATGCAGAATTTGATCATAAAGAAGTGATTGAGGGGCCGTTTACCCAAGGCTCTGACGTCACTGAGCAATGTATTGAATGCCATGAAGACCATGCGAAAGAGTTTATGAAATCTTCCCATTGGACTTGGGAGTTAGAGCAAGAATTACCAGGCCGCACTGTGAAGCGCGGTAAAAAAAATAGTATCAATAATTTTTGTGTCTCCATTAGTGGTAACGAGCCGCGCTGCACCAGTTGTCATGCGGGTTATGGCTGGAAAGACAACAGCTTTGACTTTACTGATATGACTAAAGTGGATTGTTTAGTGTGCCATGACACCACAGGAACTTATATCAAAGAGCCTGCAGGCGCGGGTGAAGCGATGGCGAAAGTGAATCTTGAGCGGGTAGCACAAAATGTCGGCCAACCGGTTCGAGATAACTGCGGTACTTGCCATTTTTATGGTGGCGGTGGTGACGCGGTGAAGCATGGGGATTTAGACTCTTCCATGTCATATCCTGAAAAAGATACCGATGTGCATATGGACACTGACGGCAATGACTTCCAATGCCAAACCTGTCATACCACTGCAAGTCATCAAATCTCTGGCAATGCCATGGGCGTGTCACCGGGGGGAGAAAACCCCATTGGTTGTGAAAACTGCCATGACAGTGCGCCCCATGACAATAAAAAGCTTAATACTCATACTGCTGCGGTCGCCTGTCAAACCTGTCACATCCCATTTTTTGCTCGTAATGAGCCAACAAAAATGCGCTGGGACTGGTCAACAGCAGGGCAAGAGTTAACTGAAACCAAAGACAAAAACGGCAAAAAAACCTTTATGAATAAGAAAGGGAGTTTTGAATGGCAAAAAATGGTGCCGCCGCAATATGCTTGGTTTAACGGTAAAGCTGATGCCTATATGGCGGGTGATAAAATTGATCCAGCTCAGGTGATAAAACTCACTTATCCTTTGGGTGATATCAATGACAGCAAAGCCAAAATCTACCCGTTTAAAGTCCATACTGGTAAACAGATATTCGACAGCAAATTGAATATTTTAATTACCCCTAAAGTGTTTGGTAAAAATGGCTATTGGGACAAGTTCGATTGGGACTTAGCATCAAAACTTGGCATGGAAGCTAATACCACCATGAAAGAAAAAGGCCTCAGTTATAGCGGTGAACATGGCTTTGTGGAAACTGAAATGTGGTGGCGTATCAATCACATGGTTTCACCTAAAGAGCAAGCCCTACAATGTAGCGATTGCCATAACAAAGGTCAGCGCCTTGATTGGCAAGCATTAGGTTATGACGGCGACCCAATGAAGAATAAAAAGGGCAAACGTCACCCAACTGATTAAGGTTATTGGTTTAATCAAAATCGTTTAGATTTGAACCTTGTTTGCAGTGATTAAAAAGTGCTTAGCCCGAAAAGGTTAAGCACTTTTTTGTTGTTACGCTTGAGTCAAAGGAAATACTCGCGGCGGGTCGAGATTGAGCTGACTCAATAGTCGCAAGTTAAAGCAAGGCTTTATTGATGCACTAACACGCCGTTTTTAACCACATCCTTACAAGGATTCACCCCATAAGAGTAGGCCAGTTGCGCTGGAGTGCTGATATCCCATAAGCAGAAATCAGCTGTCATGCCGGCGGCTAAACTGCCGACATTGGCTTCAATACCTAAAGCTTTGGCGGCATTAATGGTCACGCCTTTTAAGGCTTCCTCTGGAGTCAGCTTAAATAAGGTGCAGGCCATGTTGAGCATTAATAAGGTTGAGCAAATAGGCGATGAGCCCGGATTAAAGTCACTGGCGACCACCATAGGTACATTATGTTTGCGTAACAGATCTATTGGCGGCATTTGGGTTTCACGTAAAAAGTAATACGCGCCGGGTAACAAGGTTGCGCAGGTACCATGTTCACTGAGCGCGATAACCCCTGCTTCATCAAGGTATTCAATATGATCGACTGATTTAGCCCCCATTCTTGCCGCCATAGCGGAGCCGCCTAAGTTAGATAATTGCTCAGCGTGGAGTTTGATATCTAAACCGGCCTGTTTGGCGGCGGTTAATACTCGCTCGGTTTGCTCAAGGTTAAAGGCAATGTTTTCACAAAAAACATCCACTGCATCGGCAAGGTTTTGCTCGATAACCGCAGGCAGCATGTCGTTAATCACCATATCAATATAGGCATCACTTCGTGCGGTGCTGTTTGCAGTGTCTTTATATTCCTCAGGTATCGCATGAGCGCCTAAGAAAGTGGTTTTAACATCAACATGATGATTACGGCCAAGTTCGCGGGCCACTTTAAGGATTTTGACTTCGGTTTGGGTATCCAAACCATAGCCTGATTTAATCTCGACCGTGGTGACGCCTTCTTTGGCTAAGGCGTTTAATCTTTGTCTGCCAAGTTCAAATAGCTCGGCTTCGTCAGCTTCACGACACGCTTTTACGGTTGAAATAATCCCACCGCCAGCGCGGGCGATATCTTCATAGCTGGCGCCTTTGAGGCGCATTTCAAATTCGTTAGCGCGATTGCCAGCAAAAATTAAATGGGTGTGGGCATCAATCAGCCCTGGGGTGATCCAGCCGCCTTTGCCGCGATAGATGGGCATTTCAAATACATCAAATTCAGGCATTTCTTTACGCGGGCCCATCCAAGCAATTTTACCGTCTTTTACTGCAATGGCGGCATCGGTTATTGCGCCATAAGCGACTGAACTGCTTGGATCCATTGTTGCAATATTGACATCAATCCACACATGATCCCACGACATAACCGCTCCTGAAAATACTCATTTTTTAGACTTTATCACAAAACAGTACTTGTTTTAACTTGTATATACAAGGTAAGGTTGTTGGTAGATTTTTAATCACATCAAGGGCTGGGCGAAATCCGTGTTGGCTAAATTTGCACAAATAAAGCAATCCATTCTGGCTCGTATCGAAGCGGGTGAGTGGCAAGAAAATGATCAAGTGCCATCAGAAAATCAACTTGCTGAGTTGTTTTCTTGTAGTCGCATGACAGCAAGAAGAGCATTGACTGAGCTGGTGGAGGCTGGGGTGTTAGAGCGCACTCAAGGTATTGGTACTTTTGTGGCGGGGATTAAATCGCAGTCATCATTATTGGCCATTCGAAACATTGCCGATGAAATTAAAGACCGTGGTCATGGCTACAGTGTTAAGCAGCTTAAGTTAACCCAAATTGCTGCCACAAGACCCGTTGCGGTGGCCTTAGGATTAGAAATTGGCGACCTTGTGTATTACTCGGTATTGCTGCACTGCGAGCAAGATGCGCCATTACAGGTCGAAGAGCGCTTTGTGAATCCAGAATTAGTGCCTGACTACTTACTGCAAGACTTTACCCAATTAACCCCCCATGAATATTTATCCAAGGTGGCACCTTTAACCGAAGCCCGTCATCGCATCGAAGCCATTATTGCCAGCGAGCAAATGCAGCAATTATTAAATATTGAGCCAACAGAGCCTTGCTTACAAATTTTGCGTCGCACTTGGTCACGCAAAGGCGTGGTGAGCTTTGCGCGCTTGGTTCACCCCGGCAGTAAATTTAGTTTAGGGGGCCATTTAACCTTTAACAGTTAACTGCTTCTAAACAGAACATCATTAAAAAAACCTAAAAATATTAGACATCAAGCTGACAATGTTAGTTGAAGAGGAAAATATGGATAACACCATTAGTAAAAGACACGACCCTAGCCGCCGCATTATTGCCCCTCATGGCAGTCAATTGAGTTGTAAAAGCTGGATGACAGAAGCGCCAATGCGGATGTTAATGAACAATCTGCATCCTGATGTAGCCGAGCGCCCTGAAGATTTAGTGGTTTATGGCGGTATTGGCCGCGCGGCGCGTGATTGGCAGTGTTACGACAAAATAATTGAAGTACTGCAACGTCTAGAAGATGACGAAACCTTGATGGTGCAGTCAGGTAAACCTGTGGGGGTATTCAAAACCCACACTAATGCGCCGCGGGTGATTATTGCTAACTCTAACCTAGTGCCACATTGGGCTAACTGGGAACACTTTAATGAGCTGGATAAAAAAGGTTTGGCGATGTACGGCCAAATGACCGCCGGTTCGTGGATTTATATTGGCTCCCAAGGCATTGTTCAGGGCACTTATGAAACCTTTGTCGCCATGGCCAAGCAGCACTTTGGGGGCTCATCTGCGGGTAAGTGGATTTTAACTGGTGGCCTTGGCGGCATGGGCGGCGCGCAGCCTTTAGCCGGCACTATGGCGGGTTATTCAGTATTAACCTGTGAAGTAGATGAAACTCGCATTGATTTTCGTCTGCGCACTCAATATGTCGATAAAAAAGCTACCAGTCTTGATCAAGCATTAGCCATGATTGATGAGGCTAATGCCTCTGGTAAGCCTGTGTCCGTTGGCCTATTGGGTAACGCTGCCGATATTTTTGCTGAGTTAGTTGAGCGTGGTATTACCCCTGATGTGGTGACCGATCAAACTTCTGCCCATGATCCATTAAACGGTTATTTACCTCAAGGCTGGACATTAGAGCAAGCTGCTGAAATGCGTAAAACTGACGAAGCGGCAGTGGTTAAAGCGGCTAAGCAGTCAATGGCGGTGCAAGTTAGAGCCATGCTGGCGCTGCAAGCGGCAGGGGCGGCCACAACAGATTATGGTAATAACATTCGTCAAATGGCCTTCGAAGAAGGGGTTGAAAACGCCTTTGATTTCCCCGGTTTTGTGCCAGCTTATGTGCGTCCACTATTTTGTGAAGGTATTGGTCCGTTTCGCTGGGTGGCATTATCGGGCGATCCTGAAGATATTTATAAAACTGATGCCAAGGTCAAAGAGCTTATTCCTGATAACCCTCACTTGCACAACTGGTTAGATATGGCCCGCGAGCGGATTGCCTTTCAAGGTTTACCGTCACGAATTTGTTGGGTGGGACTAAAAGACCGCGCCCGCTTAGCATTAGCCTTTAATGAAATGGTTAAAAATGGCGAGCTATCAGCGCCGATTGTCATTGGCCGTGATCATTTAGACTCTGGCTCGGTTGCCAGCCCAAATCGTGAGACCGAATCCATGCTCGATGGCTCAGATGCGGTTTCTGATTGGCCATTAATGAATGCCTTACTTAATACGGCTAGCGGCGCAACTTGGGTGTCATTGCACCATGGCGGTGGTGTGGGAATGGGCTTTAGTCAGCACTCTGGGGTGGTGATTGTAGCCGATGGTAGTGATGATGCAGCAGTGCGTTTAGGCCGAGTATTATGGAATGACCCAGCCACAGGCGTGATGCGCCATGCGGATGCTGGATATGAACTTGCGCAACAATGCGCCCAAGAGCAAGGCCTAGATTTGCCAATGCAAGGAGCTAAATAATGACTGCAACACCTTATAAACTGCTGCTAAAACCAGGCACACTGACGTTAGCGCAATTACGCCGTATTGGCCGTGGTGCAGTTCATCTAACCTTGGCAGAAGAAGCGATTCCTGAAATTAATACCAGTGCCGCGATAGTGCAACAAGTATTAGATGAAGGCCGAACTGTATATGGCATTAATACTGGCTTTGGCTTATTAGCTAACACCAAAATTGCCCCTGAGGATTTGCAGTTATTGCAGCGCTCAATCGTGTTATCACACGCTGCGGGCACAGGCCAATACATGCAAGATGCCACAGTGCGTTTAATGATGGTGCTAAAAATTAACTCATTAAGCCGCGGCTTTTCAGGTATTCGCTTAGAAGTGATTAACTTTCTTATTCAGTTGGTTAATGCCGGTGTTTATCCCTGTATTCCAGAAAAAGGCTCAGTGGGCGCATCGGGTGATTTAGCCCCGCTATCGCACATGTGTTTACCTATGCTGGCAGAAGGTGAAATGAGCTACCAAGGTCAAATCATTACAGCAGCAGAAGGGCTTGAAATTGCAGGGCTTAAACCAATAGAACTGGCTGCAAAAGAAGGTTTAGCACTGCTTAATGGCACCCAAGCGTCAACCGCTCTAGCCCTTGAAGGTTTATTCCATGCTGAAGATTTATTTGCTGCAAGTTCAGTTATTGGTGCCATGAGTGTTGAAGCGGCTATGGGCAGTCGTAGCCCGTTTGATGCCCGTATTCACGCGGCTCGTGGCCAACAAGGTCAAATTGATTCAGCGGCTATCTTCCGTCACTTGCTAGCTGATGAGTCTGAGATCAGCCAAAGCCATGTTGATTGTGAAAAAGTGCAAGATCCATATTCTTTGCGCTGTCAGCCACAGGTGTTGGGGGCATGTTTAACCCAAATTCGCCATGCTGGTGAAGTGTTAGGGGTTGAAGCTAATGGTGTGACCGATAACCCACTGGTATTTCAAGACACCGGCGATATTATCTCAGGTGGTAACTTCCATGCTGAACCTGTTGCTATGGCAGCAGATAATTTGGCTATTGCTATTGCTGAGTTAGGCTCAATTGCCGAGCGCCGCATAGCACTGCTCATTGACTCTAGCTTATCGAAATTACCGCCATTTTTAGTGAAAAATGGTGGGGTGAACTCAGGCTTTATGATTGCACAGGTGACGGCGGCGGCATTGGCATCTGAAAACAAAACCTTTGCGCATCCAGCTTCTGTGGATAGTTTACCGACCTCAGCGAATCAGGAAGATCATGTCTCGATGGCAACTTTTGCAGCTCGTCGGTTGCGTGATATGTCTGAAAATACCCGTGGGGTGTTAGCGATTGAGCTATTAGCTGCAGCGCAAGGGTTAGATTTTCGCACTCCATTACAACCCAGTGATGCGGTAGTGGAAGCCAAAGCCGAGCTGCGTGAAGTGGTTGCGTATTACGATAAAGACCGCTTTTTTGCGCCGGATATCGAAGCGGCGACAGATTTACTCTATAGCGCCAGCTTCAATACTTACTTACCTGCGGGTATGTTAGTGAGCTTTTAGGGTAGCGAGTTAGCAGCTTGAAACAAAAGGCTTGAACAAAAAGACTCAAAACAAAAAAAGGACCTGCGGGTCCTTTTTCTATTATGACGATTTTGATAATGCTTACATGGTAAAACCAATGGAGATTATTGCCGCTTCGGCACTGGTGTCGTAACCCGCGCCGATGACAAAGCTATCAAACACTGTGTAGCGTACCCCAACTTCAGCGCCCCAGTCTTTATCACGGTTAGATTCCCAGCGCGGCTTGCCGTTAACTTCGCGGGTAGAAATATTGTTGGTGTAGTTTTGTTCGTTTATAAAAACCGTGGCGCCGCCATAGAGATTAAAATTTTCAGTTAGGCTATAGCTTAACCCAAAGCGCCACATGTATTCTTCGGCATAAGCTTCAGCCGGCTCTGGTACATCAAGGTCGTATTTATCACCCCAAGCATAACCAATATAATAGCCCCAGTCGGCGTAATCAGGGTCAAAATGTTTCATGGCAAGGGTGATACCAAACATATCGCCGCGGCTATCGATAAAATCCACTAACAAGGCAGTCGAAGGCTTAAACTTTTGTTCATCCGTTTCTGCGCGGGCGTTACTGCTAACCGAGAGAATGCTCAGTGTTAGGATGACTGCTAGCCAAGTGTGTTTCATAGGAACCTCAATTCGTTTTAATGTTCCAATGGTAAGTGAAGGGAGCTCTAGGTCAATTAATGTGCTCAACTTTGCAACCAATATCATTAGTTTACTTTGGTATGCTGTCGCCTTGTTTGAATGCGGTGGTGATTTGATGGCGAACTTGTTATCAAATTGAAAGCGGGTTAATTAATCGATAAATATGCTATTTTGGATCGTTCTCAATAAGTCTTTGTTCTCTATAATGGCTTTGGATGTTGTAAACCTAGTCTTTCAATCAGTATAAATGTGTAAGGAATTAATGCGTGGATAACGAGTTACGTGATGATATTGCCAGTTGGTTGCTTGATATTGGGGTGAATAGTCAGCCCTCTGACAGTGTAGCAACATCAATATTACTGATGGTGAGCTTTATTTTGGCAACTATCGCTTATTACATTACCAAAAAGGTATTTGTAAAAGCGGTTAATGCGATGATCCGTAAATCGACCGTGACTTGGGATGATATTTTCATGCGCTATGGCGTATTGGAAAAATTGTCCTTGTTAGTGCCAATCATGACCTTGGACTTACTGATCCCGATTATTTTAACCCATCAACAGTTGCTGGGCTCAGTCATTGACCGTGGCCTAAGCGTGCTGGTGGTCATTTTTGTTATTCGGGCGATTTACGCCTGTTTAGATGCGGTAAATGAAATTGCTGATGTCAGGCTGATTAGTCGCCGCTTACCGGTTAAAAGCTTCGTACAACTATTTAAACTATTTTTATTCTTTGTTGGTTTTATTATTGGCATATCAGTGATTGCAGATGAGTCGCCAATTTACTTTTTAAGTGGTTTAGGTGTTGCCACCGGTTTAGTGATGTTGGTGTTTAGGGACACCATTTTAGGCTTTGTTGCTGGGATTCAATTAGCTGCTAACCGTATGGTGAGTAAAGGCGATTGGATTCAAATGGACAAATATGGCGCTGATGGTGCTGTAGATGAGGTATCACTCAATACCGTAAAAGTACGTAACTGGGACAATACCATCACCATGATCCCAGCTTATGCGCTGGTATCAGACGCCTTTAAAAACTGGCGCGGTATGTCAGAAAAGGGCGGCCGCCGAATTAAGCGTTCAATTAATCTTGATGTTAATAGTATCCACTTTCTGACAGAAGACGATATTACTCGGTTGTCGAAAGTGAATTACCTTAAAGATTACTTCCCTAAAGTATGTTCAGAAATTTCCCATGCCAATGAGCAGGTTAGTGATATTGATATGCCGGTTAATGGCAGACGCTTAACCAATGTGGGGACGTTTAGAGCTTATTTAGATGCCTATTTACGTCAAAATAATAAGCTACACAAAGACATGACTCTGATGGTGCGCCAACTTGCGCCAACGCCAGAAGGTCTGCCTATCGAGTTATATGTGTTTACCAATGACGTCCGCTGGGCCTTTTATGAAGGCATTCAAGCAGATATCTTTGATCACGTCTTTGCCATCTTACCTGAATTTGGTTTACGTGCTTTTCAAAGCCCTACTGGGGATGATATTCGTAGCATCAAGCCACACTAGCTTTTTGGCTGCTCATCCGAGGGAATATAGTGCGGGATAACCTTAGGGTGGCGACCGTTAATATTACGGAAAAAATCTAAAATACGATTCATGTCAGTGGCAACATCGCCACTGGGATGCAGCGGTTGATTAATCACAATAGACTTGGTTTTAAAATCTAATCCCACGGTGATTATCGGCACCTTGGCTTTAGTGGCAATATGATAAAAGCCGGTTTTCCAGCGAGTAACCGCGCTTCTGGTTCCTTCGGGGGCCAGCGCCAACTTATATTGGTTATCGTCATTAAATAGCTGCACCACAGCATCGACCATATTGTTGTTTTTGCGTCGATCCACAGGGCTGCCGCCTAAGGCTTTAAAAAACCAACCCCAAGGGGGAATAAACAGCTGATGTTTGCCTAAAAAGTGAATTTTTACCCCTATAGCAAAGCGGGCGATAATACCGACAATAAAGTCCCAATTACTGGTATGTGGGCCAACCACCATAATGAATTGTTCATCAGCGGCGACCTGGCCGTCTAATTTCCAGCCATTAATGGCCAATAGCCATAAACAAAATTTACTAAACATGCGCTATTTTCCAGTTTATTTCACTCTGATACGCTAGAATCTAACCATAACAGAATGAATTTATATATTAATTTCACAGAATCTCATGTTACAGATATCGCTTATCTCAACATGTTTTATAAGCCAAACCGCAGTTGGGATAAACACGACACAGCATGCTTACTGGGTTATTAATCTAATGCAAAAGTACTAAATCATTGTTATTACTGTGGCACTCGTGTTGGGTAATTTCAACCTTGGTACAAATTAAGGAGAGTGTGTGAAGCACCCGATAATTATTTTATTCGCCGTTATTTTTGGTGGTTTTACTACTATGTTAGCGGCAGAAGATAAACCAACAGCGACTCAAACCGCCTCAGATGTTGCACTCAAACAAGCTGAATTAAAAATCGTGCCATTAAAACCTGCTTCAACTGCCAAGGTCGAAGTTGGCGTGATTGAACCCGTTGCCGATTTAAAGGTAGAGCCAAGCCCTTCAGATAGCTCACCTAAAACCACGAATACAGCAGATATTGCAGCAGAGCAGCTAGTTAGTGCCGTTACCGACACCTTAACTTCAGCGCCGGCTGAGGCTGAGGTTGAGGTTGAGGCTGAGGTTGAGGCTGAGGTTGAGACTGAGACTGAGCCTGATGCCGTCAGCGCAGTTGTCTCACTTGAACAACAATCCGTGTCACTAGACGAAGTTAATACCAATAGTGCTATACCTACAGATAGAATTAGAGCAGTGATTTCACAGCAAGAACAAGCCTGGAATAGCGGCGATATTGATGCCTACATGCAAGGCTATTGGCAAAGTGACAATTTACGTTTTGTGTCTAATGGTAAGTTTAGCTACGGTTGGGATGTAATTCTTGCTAGCTATAAAAAAAGTTATCCTGATTCAGCGCGCATGGGCAAACTGTCGTTCAATGTGAAAGAGATTAAAATGCTCAGCAACTACGCCGCATTGGTTGTGGGTCGTTGGCAATTAGAACGTACAAAAGACAAACCTAATGGTGTGTTCACCCTACTGATAGAGCGTATTGATGATAAGTGGGTGATAACCCATGATCATTCATCTGATTAATTGCTTGGCTGCGAATAGATTAATTCGGACTTAGGGTGTTATAACAAAATGCTGTTGCCCTAAGTTTCGAGCTTTGCCGTCATAACGCACTTCATAAAAGTCGATGTTGCCGTTTTTATCTCGCATTACCACACTGGTTGAGCGGGTGCCATATTCTGGATGGCGAATAAAAATCGACGACAACAGCCTTTCCCACTCAATTTCAATGCCAGTACTAGGTAGGCTGCTATCTTCAGCTTGAGATTCATCACGCATAAATGCCAACATTTGTTCAATATTGGGCTGCTTTTCAGCTAATAGATGCTGCTCTAACGCCTGTAATCCCTTGGCCATTTTCGGCCAGACATCATCTATAGCGCCATTACTCACAGCATGAAAACCTTTAGTTAATGGCGTGTTCTCAGCAGTGACGCTATTAAAACAGTAAAGTTGCTGCTGTTGCTGATAAACAAGATTAAACGGACTGTAATTAGCGCTGTGTTGGCGTAGCCAATCAAGGCTGACATCTTGGCGAAGATCGAGAGTGTTAACCACCAGTTCGCCGCGACTTCTTAGGCCATCGGCTTGTTGATTGCGAATATTGGTAAGGCCTGCAAAGTGACCTTGTTGATTCACTCCAAGCCAAGTGCCGCCAGCTTGTAGGTCTTTGCCTGCTAATATCGACTGAGATTGAGGTAAACTGCTGTTAGCAACTGTTTGCCAAAAATGGGCTGGATCGGTGGCGCGATGATGAAACTCATCACGATTAGCGCACACAATCAGTGGCCATTGGGGATGCATGTCTACCGCGATAAATAAAATACACATAGGCTTGGTTAAGTCGGCTCAGTTATTCGGTCGATGATAAAACATCATAGCCTGAATAACATGAACCTGACAGTAACCCTCGCTTAATGCGGCGGCTTAATTAGTGGTGATGTTTATGCTCTGTTGGCGCAGCCGCAGATTTATCTGAGGTATTAGCACCATGGGCGTGTCCATGGGAGTGATCGTGGTTATGATCATGGTTATGACCGCTAAACTTAATCATTAAGCGACTTAAGAACTTACGTGGTCCTAAGCGCAGTAAGCTAGCACTAAAGATTAATCCCACCACAACTAACCCCGCAATATTAACGTTATTTGGCAAGGTGAGTAACTGGTGCCAATCAACCAGATACTGGTGTGCGAATAACAACGCGACGGCTAATACAGCTGACAATGACAAGCGCATGCTCCAGCTCATTAGCTTTAACTGGCTAAGGCTAAGCACAGGCGCTGCAATAAGTGCAAATGCCACTGCGACATTGCTCCAGCCGCTATAGGCTAATGATAATGCCAGTACTGCCGCGCCTAAATTACAAAAACGCATCGGTAGAAAGACGACTAACAAGATTAATACTTGCAGTGCTGGGTGCTCAAGATGTACCGACGGATGACCAATGAGGTTGGCTAAAATTAAGCTAAGGGCAATCCAGGGCGCGCTGCGATCCACTAAATGTGCAAACCCAAAGCGCCAAGCCGATTGCGGTAAATTCTCGTGGGGATCGGTAAGTTCAACTTTACCCAAGCTGAGTAACGTGCCAATCGCCAACAATGAAATAGCTTGATATATGGCAAACCAAGGCCCCAATAATAGCAAGGTGATCAGCAAGGCTTCAGGGCCCGCTAGACGCTGTAACCAGCGACTGGAGAGGCTACTGTTTTGCGGGGTTAACCCAGCTTTGAAGCGCGCAGTGGCAATTAAGTAACTGGCAATTAATATTGGCGAGATGGTCAGTAACCAAGACATAAACTGATCCGAGCCATGGCTGTGATGGGCGTGTGCGTGGGCATGGCCACCACTGTCCATTAACAATAATACAGTTAGTAATGCGACCCCCAATAAACTGCCAATGCCTGCTTGGTATTGATAGCGACCTTGATGATCTTCTTCGTGTTGTCCGTGGGGCTGATGTAGCACCACATGCAAAATTGATCCGGTAACAAAGGCTTGTAAATAAACGGTATTATCTAAGCTGAGGCTATCGAGTAGTTGCTCGCCAGCAAAGTAACCCAAGCCTGTGAGTACCATCATCGCAGCTAATACCGCACTGGCCCAGCGGGTACCAACCTGGGGTTTTAATAGCCACCAAATTGCCACACCAACGGGTAAGCGATGCATAATCACTCCCAGCGCTAATAAGCTAGAGTTACCCTCTTGTTGGGCTAAAACCATGGCGCCACCATCGGTAATGGTGTGCAGCAATAGTCCGCCAATCCCTAAAGTTAGGGTAACGTTATGGGTAATATCTGAGTAGCGGTGGAAAAGCCGTTCACTGGCTGTGGGACCCCATAAGCCAAGCACCACGAACAGCAAAGTGATAAAACCACCATGTTCAAGGAGTTCAGGCAAAATATGGATAAGCACCAACCCGCCTAATGAGACGAAGATAAATCCATCTAAGCCTTTTTGTAGCCCACTCCCTGATGAGAAGTAGCGATAAAAAAGCGGTCCGAATAAAAGTGCAATACAACTAGCAGCTAGATAGAGCATGGGATCCAAAGAATCAATGAAACGGAAAAAACACCGCAGTATATCGCAGTCTTTCAATTAACTTAATACTTGCTTTGCTTGATTATCACTCATGATGACAATTTACACGGTAAAGATAGCCTTCAGCGTTGCAAGATAGAGCGAAAGTCACGGTTATTTCTGCCAAATGACTGTATTAAGTATACAATAGTAGTTCATTGTTAATAATTAATAGAACTAATGTAATGGACATCTTTTCTGCTGCAGTCATGCTTTTCCTGATTATGGACCCTTTGGGCAACTTGCCTATTTTTGCTTCAATTTTGCGACATATTGAACCCAAAAAACGCCGCCGAGTGCTTATTCGTGAATTATTGTTTGCGCTGGCAATCATGTTGCTGTTCTTGTTTGCCGGCGAGGTGATCCTTAATTTTCTTAGCCTGCGTCAAGAGTCAGTGAGTATTGCAGGCGGGATTATTTTGTTCTTAATTGCCATTAGGATGATTTTCCCACAACCGGGCGGCGTGGTAGGTTTAGCCGCCGGTGAAGAGCCATTTATTGTTCCTATGGCTATACCGTTAATGGCTGGGCCATCAGTGTTAGCTGCATTAATATTATTGGCGCACAGTGACAGTAGCAGAATGATGGATTGGACTATTGCCTTAGTGGCGGCTTGGGGTGTGAGCGCAGTTATCTTACTATTCTATAAAGTCTTTACTCGCATATTGGGCGAAAAAGGCTTAACCGCAGTCGAGCGTCTAATGGGTATGGTGCTGGTAATGATTTCGGTGCAAATGTTCTTAGACGGGGTGTCGAGCTATTTAAAAACTGCCGGCTAATCAGCTCATGTCAGGCATCGCTATAGTCAACAAGGCCGCTTAATGCGGCCTTTTGGTTTTCTACGCAATATTCTCTACCTTTCAGTTTATCTTCGATTATTTTTTACTTCTTTAGTTGTATAAAAATCGCTCTAAAAAGTTGTGTAAAGCCGTTTTAGCAACTTTACTTAATATTACTCTTTGATTCATCTTCGTTGTTTGGGCGTTCATTATGCGCATTGTATTCGCTATCTTTTTTAGCTGGGTTATTTGGGGCTGTAGCCATAGTAATAGCGCCGAAAACGGCTCTAATCAGACCCAATTAACGCATCAAAATAATACCATTCAATGTGGGGCAATACCTCCTCCTTTAGATATGTCCGGCGTTAAACAGAATTTAATCAAAAGTGGTGAAATAACGACAGATATGAGTGAACAACAGCAACAAGAGATTGTTCGTCGTTATATCGCCAAGCGTAACAATGCATTTAAAAAGTGCAATCAAAGGAAGTAAAGGAGGCATAGGATGCCTATTCAATGGAGTAAAATCTTTACTGGTGCTATGACCATATTGGCAATGACTCTTTTTTCGTTAAACGCCATGGCAGCGCCGAGTCAATACGCTTCTCCAGCAGATGCTGGGGTAATGAATCAGCAACAGATCCAATACTGGTTGATTAAGCGCGGTGAGCTGGCAATTGATGCCAGCGAGGCAGCAAAGCAAGCTGCGGTAGAGAAGTTCACTCGCAAAGCAAGTCATAATTATCTGCCTGCTGAGGTCAAAATACTAAAGCAAATAGCTGCCAAGAATCGATCCCAACGAATAAAAGTCTCACCAGTATCAGCTCCGGCATTGGCTGACACGGATGTCACCAAAACCGTGAATGTGCTGGCGGTATTGGTCGACTTTCCTGATTTACCCTATAACGCCAATCGTTTAACCAAGTCTGATACGTCAATGTTTTATGACGATTATTCCGTACAACATTATCAAGATTTGCTTTTTTCTCGATCTGGATTTTCTGGACCTAACCGTGAGGTGCTTCAAACGGCTTATCAATATTTTGCTCAAGCCTCTGGTGAGAGTTTTTTCTTTCGTGGTCAGGTTAAAGGCTGGGTAACCGCCAGTAACAATGCTGCTTACTATGGCGCCAATAATTCGGTTTTCAGTGATAATGATATTGCAGTACCTGAATTGGTTATGGAAGCCGTTACTCAGGCCGTTAAAGGGATGAGCGCGACAGAATTAGCTGAATTCGATAGTGAAGATCCATTTGATTTTAATAACAACGGCAATGAAAATGAGCCTGATGGCATCATAGACCACATTGTCATATTTCATTCCAGTATTGGTGAAGAGGCGGGCGGCGGCGTGTTAGGCACCGATGCTATTTGGTCGCATCGCTTTTTTGTTGGTGCCAATAGCCAAGGACAAGCTCTTCCTGGCACGTCAATGAAAGTTTATGGCTATACCATTCAGCCTATCGACTCAGGTACCGGGGTCGTTACCCATGAGTTTGGTCATGATTTAGGCCTGCCTGATGAATACGACACTAATCTGGGGGATGGCGCGCCAGTGGGTTACTGGTCGTTAATGGCAAGTGGTACTTGGGTGGGTCAAGCGCAAGCGGGTAATCCTTATATTGCTGGCAGTAAGCCTGCGGGCTTAAGTCCTTATGCCCGTTCATATCTGCAACAACGTTACCAAGGCAAGTGGGTCAATGAGCAAGCCATCGACTTGGCCGATATTACTGCTGAAGGTTTGACTGCTGAGGTTTTTGCAGCAGTTAATGCTGATGCTGTGAATCAATTGTCCATCGCATTACCCAATCCCCCCTTCGCCTTTAAGTCACCTTTAGTTGGCGACTATCAATACCATTCAGGTAAAGGCCATCAACTTACCAATAGTCTGAGTTTCGAGGTAGATTTACCCGCTGACGCACAGATTGAGCTTGTTATGCAGGCACATTGGAGCATAGAAACAGATTATGACTATATGCAATTGTTGATTGATGGCGTAGCCATTGTCGGCAACCATACCAGTGCCAGTAACCCTCTGTTCAACAATGTAGAGCACTATATTTCTGGGGTATCGAGCGATATAGCTGGCGCTTCAGGAACAGATGCTTGGGTTGAACTGGTTTATGACTTGAGCGATTTTTCAGGGCAAAGTGTGCAAGTTGAAATGAGCTATGTAACGGATCAAGCTGTAGGTGACTACGGTATTGTTATTGACCAAATTGAAATTAATCAGCAAGGCGTCAACATTTACCAAGACGGGGCCGAAGAGCAAGGCAAAGTTGATTTAGTGGGTTTTTCAAGGATCGATGATACCTTACCCGGTTTGCCGCAACGCTATATTGTGCAACTGAGAAACCATCAAGGTATTGATGCGGGCTTGCAAAGTGTCGGCTACGAGCCCGGTATTTTATTATGGCTCGAAAATAACAACTATGAAGATAACAATGTCGCCGAGCATGAAGGTTATGGCTTTATTGGGGTTATTGATGCTGACCAGAGTCTAATAACTGGCGGGTCTTCAAGTGTGCAGGTACGTGATGCCAGCTTTAGCTTATATCCTCAGTCAAGCTACGCTAACGATAGCGCTCTAAGTAACTTTAGTTTATTTGATGATAATGCTGATTACTCAGCGCCCCTGCAACCGCAATCAGGCATGGTGTTACCTGAACTGGGCTTAACGATGGAGGTGCAGGCGCAATCGTCAGACAGCTCAAGGGCAATCGTCGAATTTAAACTAAATGGTGTAGTTACTTCAGAGTTTATGGGCGAAAACCAGACAATTGCTGGCGACGATGGATCTCAAAGCAGTAGTGGCGGTAGTTTAGCTGGGGTGTATTTGTTGCTACTGAGCTTACTTCTTGTAAGGCACTCGACTAAAACATAAGGCTATAAGCTTTATGGTTACTTTACAAATAGCCATGATGTTGCCAACGTATGGTAAACCGCATGGCTTTGTTGGACTAACTTTAACAAGATTGCTTTAGTGTTAAGGCGTTAATTTGCTTAACCGCATAAGGAAGGAAAATTTCGCTAACAATAATGTCTTGGTTGGCTAAGTTAAAGTAACGGCGACGCCCCCAAAGTGAAGAGGTGACAGGTTGGGACAGGCGGGTTGCCAGTTGGGCTAGCTTAGTGCAGCTTTCAAATTCAGCGACCTCTATTTTGCCCGGGACAATATCAGCACTGGTAAACAGTAGTTCACCCAATGGGCGCTTACCTAAGGCTTTAAAGTTGTGTTGATCATTGGCTAGGTTCTCAGGGATTAAGGTGCGTGCAAACACCCAAGGCTCGCCATCAAGGCACAGCAGTACTTCTCTTACCCAAACCTGCTTTTGCTGCGGGCATTCCCCTGCTAATGGTGTAGTAAGTTGTTCGCCAAGGACTTTAACTTCAAAATCGTGGCAACAGCCTTTAAGCTTTTGGGTTAAACTACCGGTAGCGAGTAACCATTCTTTTAGTGCCGATTGCGGCATAGAATTGATTGCATCAGGTGAAAACCACTGGATTGATTCACCATACGGGAAGCTAAGACTGGTCACGTTCATTCAATACTCGTTACAATATACTCAAACGAGTGCAGTTTATCATGACAGAGCAATGGCTGGATAGCCGCTGCTATTAGGCAGATTTAAATAATGGAGTTTGATTAACTATGGCAAAGTACCTATTCGCAGTGTTAGTTGCACTGTTTTTTTTCCCCAATGCGCATAGCGCAGATGACAAAGCCACTGGGAACTTTGCTTACTATGGTTTCGAACCTGACATTGTCACTAACTATATCTCTAACCGCAAAAAACTCGGTTTTGTAAAAATCAGTGTTGAGTTAATGGTTAAAGATCCTAAACAATTGCAGCAGATAGAGCACCATGATCCGTTACTGCGAGCCGCCATCGTTGAAGTGCTAGGAAATCAGCCTGAAGACAAGGTTAAGTCCTTGACCGGAAGAGAGGATATTCGTCGTGCGTGCTTTGAAACGGTTAATCGACTGCTAGAAGCTGAAACGGGTGAACAGTCCGTGGTTAATTTACTGTTTACTAAATACCTATATGATTAATGAACATTTGCATGAAAAACAGTAAAGCTGGCAACAAAACGAACAAGCAAACATCTGCGGCAAGCAAAGGCGTCGCTCATACTCAAGTGAAAACACTACACCCGCGAAATAAGCATAATCAAGGTTATGATTTCGAAGGATTAATAAAAAAGTGTCCCAAATTGTCCCACTTTGTCAGACCAAACCCCTACGGTAATCTTTCAATCGACTTCTCAGATCCTGAAGCGGTCAAAAGCCTCAACGCAGCAATTTTATTGACTGATTATCACATTGAGCAGTGGGATATTCCGGCAGGGTTCTTGTGCCCGCCAGTACCAGGTCGAGTAGATTATTTGCATTACATTGCTGATTTACTGGCTGTTAATGGTAAAGCGCCTAAGGGAAATAAGATCCGCGCATTGGATATTGGCACCGGTGCTAATGGTATTTATCCATTATTAGGGGTTAAAAGCTATGGTTGGCAGTTTGTCGCCAGCGATATTGACCCAGTTTCAATTGCAAATGTCGCTGAAATTATTAGCCATAACCCTGATTTAGCATCGAAAATTGACCTGCGCCAACAGACTAATCCTCAAGCTATTTTTAGCGGAATTATCGGGGATAATGAGCGCTTTGATATTACTCTGTGCAACCCGCCATTTCATCGCTCATTAGCCGAAGCGAGTCAAGGCAGCGCCAAGAAAAATGCCAATTTAGCCGCCAACAGAGCTAAAAAGCACAGCCAAAAGCCAGCCGTTAGCTCAAGTAGTGCCGCACTTAATTTTGGTGGGCAAAAAGCTGAGTTATGGTGTGAAGGTGGTGAGCAGCAGTTTTTAACGAATATGATTAAAGAAAGTCAGCAGTTTGGGCAACAATGTTTGTGGTTTAGCTCATTAGTGTCCAAGTCAGAAAACCTAAAGCCCTGTTATCAATTATTAAAACAGTTACATGCCGATAGTGTGCAGACCATTGAAATGAAGCAAGGCAATAAAATTACCCGGGTTTTAGCTTGGAGTTATTTGCCCGAAGCGGCAAGAAAGCAGTGGGCTAAATTTAGGCATAATGCTATTTAGCATAGGGTTACATGATGAGTGATAACAAGGTGGTCATCACCTTGTTATCAATTGTTTGCGTTAATAGGTAACGCTAAACTTTCATCGCATCAAATTCAATATTTTCTGCGCCGTGGTAAACCAAGAAGTGACGCCCCTTGGCTCTGGCAATAATAGTGATCCCCAACTTTTGAGCTAGTTCTAACCCCATCTGAGTGACACCACTGCGTGATAGCAATACTGGTATACCCATCTTGGCAATTTTTATCACCATTTCAGAGGTTAAACGGCCAGTGGTATAGAAAATCTTATCGTGCCCATTTTCACCTTCAAGCCACATGTCGCCCGCGAGGGTATCAACCGCGTTATGGCGGCCAACATCCTCAATGAAAGCTAAAATTTGGTCGTCTTTACAAATGCCGCAACCATGGACGGCACCGGCATTTTTGTAGGTTTCATTATAAGCACTAATGTTTTTTAGCAGGCTATATAAGGTTGATTGTTGTAATTGGGGCGTTGGCAGCTTTATATCATCGAGCCCTTGCATGAAACCACCGTAAACAGTACCTTGACCGCAACCTGAAGTGACGGTTTTTTCAGATAATTGTTTATCTAAATCAGCTGTTTGCTCTTTAGTCAAAATGGCTGCAGAGTTAACATCCCAATCGACGATAATTGATTCAAGTAAGCTGGCATCGTTAATAAAGCCCTGATTTTTCAAGTAACCCAAAGCTAATGACTCAGGTTTTGCGCCCAAGGTCATTAAGGTCACTATGGGTTGCCAGTTCAAATATACCGTTAATGGTCTTTCACAGGCCACGAATTTATCAACACTCTCTCCTTGCTCATTAATTGCTTTAACTGCAATTGTAAGGGGAACTTCAGCATTGGTTTTGACCAGTTTTAGCGATTTATTAGCATTTGATTGGGTCATTGAAAGTGTGGCCTCTGAAATAGTTAACTAGCTCGGTAGTGAGGATGGTAATGAAAACTAATTAACTATCAGCATAGCAACTTTTATTCCCGAGGCGGCAATGTAGTTTGTAAATGCGTGATCTAACTCTGATGTTAATCAGCAGCGACTAATTAACGTAGCCTTATGTCCTAGTATAATTAGTAATATAGACAAATTGTCCTACTCTTAGTGGTAATTAGGAGATCTGGATCTAGCTTTTTGTTCTTATTTATCTGGCACTATTTTTGCAGTGTACTGATTAGTTAAGAGAAATAAAGTGGTTTTTAGCTTCTAAAAATAATCAAGAGCAACTTTTAAGTCGTTGTTAATATATATTTTATTTATTTCTTGTGGATTTATGTTTTAAGGGCAAGGCTTGTATGCAACACACTGAAAATGTTTGGCCTATGTATGTTTCGCTTAGAAAAGTCGAAAAAATGATGGGGCGTTGGCCCTCAATCACTTGGGAAGTGGAACAAATGGTTCCTGCGACTCATGAGGCACCTGAAGGGGCCAAATTAATATTGTTTCAACTTTATAAAGATGAACGTGGCAGTTACCGGATAAATTTAGACATGGATAACACCATGTTATATATCGTTTGTGATGAGTTATCGGATGGCACTTGGGTTCCTGCAGCTATCTCTGCAGACCAAAATATTGCCGCAGCCTGTTTGGAGTCTGAAACCCCAGTGCTGAATATCCCAATGCCAGAAGCACTGGCATGTTGGGTTGAAGCTTTCATCACCCGTCATGGCGAAGTTGAAATATCAGCTAAACGCCGTAAGCATGTGAACCGCCGAAAGGATACTGGCCCTAGCACAGATCACCTTCGGAGACATTAATGAGCAATAATTCGAAAGGTTTTTTCTCTCGTTGGACTGAGCGTCGTGAGCAAGTTGAAGCTGAAGCTGCTCGTGAGACTGAACTGCAGCAAAAGAGTGTGGCGGCAGAGGAAGAAAGCCTTGCTGACTCTTCCACTGAGGATGCCATACAAGAAGCGCCTCAGCCTGAGAAGATCCTTGAAGCTGAAGATTTACCGGATCCCGAAAAAATTGAAGTTGGAGGCAGTTTTGCTTCGTTTATGGGGGCGAATGTATCACCTCAAGCGAAATCAGCAGCGTTAAAAGCACTGTGGAAACAACCCCAATACAATGAAATCGACGGCTTACTCGAGTACGCCCTTGATTACAGTAATCAACCTAAATTGTCTGCCGAAGTTTCGGCTGAATTAGCCAAAAAAGTCTTCCGTAACGTCGTAAAAGACAAAGAAGAAACGGAAGAGCAAGAGTTACTTGCTCGTGAGGATGATGACACAGTTGTTGATACAACTGATGCCTCACCAGTATTAAATGATAAGAGCGAAATCGTGTCTGCCACTGACTTAGATACCAACCAAGACCAGAGTGATGTTCTGGGAATGGTTGATGAAGAAGCTATAACGGCTTCAAGTAGCGCTAAGGCTTAGTGTGTAGTTAAAAATTTTAGTCCACTATTTAGCGTATAAGGTGTTTTGTTTATCATTTTAAGCTGATGTATTTAAATAAATGTTTAAATACAAAATGGATTTGCAGCCCTGATAAATCACCTAAGCGTTAAAAAACTGTTCAGGAACGCAATGTGAGCAATAGTCAAACCCCGCTAGAACTAAAACAAGTTCGCCAGCAGGTATTAGCACAGACTCAAGTGATCCAAAACTTGATCCCGCCAACAGTCAGTTATACGACTGAAGGCAATGTGTTAGTCATCGGCCCAGAAGATTTGGCCCGATTAGCTGCGGATAAACTGTCAACCATGGCCAATACGGTTATTTTGGCAAATGAAGCCATTACCAGCCAAGATGAAGCTCATCTTGAAGCGGTAATGAACGCTGCAGTAAATAGCGAAAGCTATTACAACAAACTTATTTCTGTTAAAGGCTTTTTAGGTCAGTTTCAGGTAACCGTTGAGAATGAAGGCGCGGGTGAAAACCAAGCGGCGACTGAGTTAAGTCTTGTTGCTATTCGTAAGCCGCATTTTGATATGGTTTTAGACCTGAGCATGTCGCCATGTCTTAACCTTGAAATGCTACCACCAGGTTATTTCTATGTCGGTCAAGATGCAGATAAATTAGCTGATGCGCTGGAGCAAATTCCAGATTTAGTTGGTGAATTTGATAAGCCACGTTATGTGAAGGTGAACAGTGATATCTGTGCTCATAACCGTAATGGCGTCAATGGCTGTAATCGCTGTTTAAACTTCTGCCCTGCTGATGCAATTAGTAGCATCGAACAAAAAATCGAAATTGATCCTTACCTTTGTCATGGTGCGGGTAGTTGTACTAATGCTTGTCCTACAGGGGCTATCGCATTTGATTTACCAACGCCACAAGCACTTCATAGCTATATTCAAAAACTGGTTAGTCGTTACCTTGAGCAAGCACAAGCTGCCCCTGTCATCTTATTCCATGACGGTGCCGTTGGTGCAGAGCACATTACCGCTGATCTAGTGGGTGACATCATTCCAGTTGAGCTGGAAGAAATCACGGTTGCTAGCATTGATCATTGGATGTCAGCATTAGCATGGGGCGCACGTCAGGTATTAATTTTAAATACCGATGCGACTGCACCCACGTTAACGCAAATGTTAAATGGTGAACTAATATTAGCTAATAGCATTCTAGATGAAATGGGTCAGCCACAGCGCATTAGCTTGATAGACACCCAAGCATTAGCAGCCTTAGATGATAAGTTAGCCATAAGCCTAGATTGGCCATTAATCGTACCTGCTGCGTTCACGCCAAGTACCAAGCGCGAAACATTATACGCTGCAATTGATCATTTAAATGAACAAGCAGCAGCGACTGATAGTGCCATTGCAATGAGCAATGTGCCTTACGGTGTAGTTAACGTCGAAGTTGATAAATGTACCTTGTGTATGTCTTGTGTAGCAACCTGCCCAACACAAGCATTAACCGATGGTGGTGAATCACCGTCACTGCATTTTGTAGAGCAAGACTGTGTGCAATGTGGTTTATGTGAAACCTCTTGTCCTGAAAACGTGATTAGCTTAACGCCGCAAATCAATTTGGACCAAGCAGCACGTCAGCAGCGTCAAACGTTAAAAGAAGAGGCTCCGTTCGAGTGTATTCGTTGCGGAACCGCTTTTGCTACACAATCGATGGTTCATAGAATGATCGATATGATTGGTGGACATTCTGCATTTAACGCCAATATTGAGCGCCTAAAAATGTGTGGTGATTGCCGCGTAAAAGATATGTTTGAAGACATTCTTGAAGACCCAGAGAAGCAACTTCGATAAGAGATCCAATATGACCGAATTAGTTAGAGAAATTTCAGAAAACGATCAGCTACGGGCAGATATTTACCAATTATTAGCTGCATTACTACGTCGCCATCCGAGTGAAGAGCTGCTGTCATTTTTAGCTGACATCGAAATAGAAACAGAAGCTGAAGATGATAACGACATGAGCACGGCTTGGCTGGCGCTAAAGGCAGCGGCGACCCAGTACACACAAGAGCAACTTGAAGAAGAATACTTCAATATTTTCTTCGGTGTTGGCCGTGGTGAAGTATTGCCATACGGCAGCTGGTTTATGACAGGCTCGTTAATGGATAAGCCATTAGCACTGTTACGCCAAGATTTAATGCAATTAGGTTTTGCTCGCGAAGAAGACGTTAAAGAGCCAGAAGATCATGTTGCAGCATTATGTGAAGTGATGGGTACCTTGATTTTAGAGGCGCCAGGTTATCGTCAATTAGCATTTTATCAGCGCCATATTGGCAGCTGGATTGCGCGCTTTTGTGACACCTTAGAGAAAACACCGAGTGCAGCGTTTTATGTGCCTGTGGCGCAGCTAGCAAAAGCATTTTTCATCATTGAAGCCAATGAGTTTGAGCAACTAAGCTTAGATATTCCAGTTAATTGCCCAGGTTCTGAAGCCGAAAAAACTGCTGCTGATGAAGCAGACAAGATTGAACCATCAACCAATGAACTTGCCTCTTAGGTAATTTTTAGGCTGTTGGTGCAAAGATTTATGCCACAGAGTTTGACTCTGTGGCATAGACTGAAAAGGAAGGCAACTTCCATAAAAACAGAGAGTAATTTTACTCTTATAACACGCGTTAAATTAAGGAGAGACTATGAAGAAGCAAGCTTCCGACATGGGTCGTCGTCAAATGCTAAAAGCATTGGCTGTCGGCAGTGCCGCTGGCGCAGTTGCCACTGTTAGCGGACAAGCTCTTGCCGCCTCACCAGAAGCTACACCCGTTGTAGGTAAAAGTGATGGTTATAGAGAAACAGACCATGTACGTAGTTATTACGACACATTACGTAGTAGCAAGTAATTTAAGGAGAATATGTGATGCGATTAACCCGCAAAACAGAAGCAGTCAAAGTCGCAGATAAACCTGCACTTGGACTCAATCGTCGCCAATTTTTGAAGTCTGCAACCCTTGCTACAGGTGGTATTGCTGCCGCTTCAATGCTGGGCGCCGGAATGATGCGTAAAGCTGAAGCAAAAGATGTTGCTTACGATGCGCCGACTGAAGTGATACGTACTATTTGTTCTCACTGCTCAGTGGGCTGTGGTATTTATGCTGAAGTGCAAAATGGTGTATGGACAGGTCAAGAACCTGCATTTGATCACCCATTTAACGCTGGTGGCCATTGCGCCAAAGGTGCTGCACTGCGTGAACATGGTCATGGTGAAAAACGTCTTAAATACCCAATGAAGCTAGAAGGAGGCAAATGGAAGAAACTTTCTTGGGAACAAGCCATTGAAGAAGTGGGTCAAAAAGCCCTCGATATTCGTCAAGAATCTGGTCCTGATTCAGTATTTTTCATGGGTAGTGCGAAGTTTTCGAACGAACAAGCTTATATGTACCGCAAATTGGCAGCAATGTGGGGCACCAACAATGTCGACCACTCTGCACGTATTTGTCACTCTACCACTGTAGCCGGTGTTGCAAACACTTGGGGCTACGGTGCGCAATCAAACTCTTTTAACGACATGCGTAGCTCGAAAGCGATGATGTTTATCGGTTCGAACCCTTGTGAAGCTCATCCGGTTTCAATGCAACACATCCTTGAAGGTAAAGAGCGCGGCGCGAAAATTATCGTAGTCGACCCGCGTTTCACTCGAACTGCAGCTAAGTCTGACGAGTTCGTGCATATTCGTCCTGGTACGGATATTCCTTACATTTATGGTTTGTTGTGGCACATTTTTGAAAATGGTTGGGAAGACCAAACATTCATCGACCAACGTGTATACGGTATGGAACGTATCCGTGAGGAAGTGAAAAAGTGGACCCCTGCCGAAGTTGAACATGTTGCTGGCGTGCCTGAAGCGCAGATGCATCGTGTCGCCAAGTTACTGGCTGAAACTAAGCCTGGTACTGTGGTTTGGTGTATGGGTGGGACTCAGCATCACATAGGTAATGCTAACACTCGTGCATACTGTATCCTCCAATTAGCCCTTGGTAATATGGGTGTTTCTGGTGGTGGAACTAACATCTTCCGTGGCCATGATAACGTTCAAGGTGCAACTGACTTTGGCTTATTGTTTGATACATTGCCAGGTTACTATGGCCTTAAAACAGGTTCATGGAAACATTGGTGTAATGTATGGGACTTGGATTACGAGTGGGTTAAAGCCCGTTTCGATCAAGAGCAACGTCTAGGTCAAGATCCAATGACTTCAACGGGTATTCCATGTTCTCGCTGGCATGATGGTGTCCTTGAAGACAAATCTAAGATTGCGCAGAAAGATAATATTCGTATGTCATTCTTCTGGGGGCAATCAGTCAATACTGAAACCCGTGGTCGTGAAGTGCGTGAAGCATTGAACAAAATGGATACAGTTGTTGTTGTGGACCCATTCCCAACGATGGCAGGTGTCATGCACGAACGAACTGACGGTGTGTATTTATTACCTGCTGCAACTCAGTTTGAAACATACGGTTCAGTCTCTGCTTCAAACCGTTCACTGCAGTGGCGCTCACAAGTTATCGAACCATTATTTGAGTCAAAAGCTGACCACATTATCATGTACAAGCTGGCGAAAAAATGGGGTATCGATGCTGAGTTCTGTAAGCATATTAAAGTTAATGGCGATGAGCCGTTGATTGAAGATATGACCCGTGAGTTCAACAAAGGTATGTGGACCATTGGTTACACTGGCCAGAGCCCTGAGCGTTTGAAAATGCACCAAGAAAACTGGGGCACATTCGATATGGAAAGCTTAGAAGCGCCAGGTGGTCCAGCTAAAGGTGAAACCTACGGTTTACCTTGGCCTTGTTGGGGCACGCCAGAAAACAAACATCCAGGTACGCAAATTCTTTACCGCACTGGACGTGAAGTTAAGTATGGTGGTGGTAACTTCCGTGCACGTTACGGTGTTGAGCATAACGGTAATAATATTCTTGCTGAAGGTTCTTATTCAAAAGGATCTGAAATCAAAGACGGTTATCCAGAGTTCACCGCTGACATGCTGAAACAGCTTGGCTGGTGGGATGACTTAACTGCTGAAGAGAAAGTTCACGCTGAAGGTAAAAACTGGAAAACAGATATTTCTGGTGGTATTCAACGTGTTGCTATCAATCACGGTTGTATCCCATACGGTAATGCCAAAGCACGTTGTATTGTGTGGAACTTCCCAGATGATATCCCGATTCATCGCGAGCCGTTATATACCCCTCGTCGCGACTTAGTGGCTAAGTACCCAACTTACGAAGATCGTATGGTTGCACGTCTTCCAACTCTGTATAAGTCTATTCAAGAAAAAGACTTTGCTAAAGACTTCCCATTAGCGGTAACTACGGGTCGCTTAGTTGAGTATGAAGGTGGTGGTGAAGAAACACGCTCAAATCCATGGCTTGCAGAATTGCAGCAAGAAATGTTTATTGAGATTAACCCTGCTGATGCAGCCGACCGCGGCTTACGTGATGGTGATGATGTATTCGTTCACAGTCCAGAAGGCGCTAAAATCACAGTTAAAGCAATGGTGACTCCACGAGTCATTGCTGGTGAATGTTTCATGCCATACCATTTCGCGGGTGTATTCGAAGGCAAGAGCCTAGAGAAAAATTACCCTGAAGGAACCGTACCTTACATTATTGGTGAAGCTGCCAATACCGTAATGACCTATGGTTATGATGTTGTGACTCAGATGCAAGAGACTAAGTCTAGCTTGTGTCAGATCAGCAAAGCCTAATTAACTTGATGAGGAGATAAGCCATTATGGCAGTCATGAAATTTTTGTGTGACACAAAACGCTGCATCGAGTGTAACGGTTGCGTCACAGCTTGTAAGAACGAAAACGATTCCGCTTTAGAGTGGGGTATTCAGCGTCGCCGCGTGGTTACTATCAATGATGGTGAACCCGGTGAAGCGTCAATTTCTGTTGCATGTATGCATTGTACCGATGCTCCTTGTATGGCCGTATGTCCGGCGGATTGTTTCTATCAAACCGACGATGGCATTGTGCTACACGATAAAGATACTTGTATCGGTTGTGGTTACTGTTTTTATGCATGTCCTTTTGGAGCGCCACAGTTCCCGAAAAAGACCGCATTTGGTAGCCGCGGTAAAATGGATAAATGTACTTTCTGTGCCGGTGGCCCAGAAGAAAACCATTCCGATGCCGAGCGTCAGAAGTACGGTGCAAACCGTATTGCTGAAGGTAAGTTACCTATGTGTGCTGAGCTTTGTTCAACTAAAGCCCTGCTTGCTGGTGATGCCGAAATCGTATCGAGTATCTATCGCGAACGTATGTCTAAGCGCGGTAATCCGAATACCATTTGGGGCTATGATCCTAAAACGGGTGATATGGTTTAGACAGTGCAAAGGTTACGGGCTTTGTCCGTAACCAAGCAAGGAGTGACAATGTTAAACAAACAGTTAAACAAATCACTGCGTAGCTTGTTTGCTCTGTTGGTTCTGGTGATGGGGTTAGGTTTTGCAACCACAACCTTAGCGGCAGATGAACAATCAAGTAAGCAGCAGGCAGGGAAGGAAAACCCGGCTGAATTATGGCGAGCAGTGAAAGCCGGCGATTCTGGTTTTACAACAGCTCAAGGTATTGAACCCGGCGTACTGATTAATGTTGCGGGCAATCAAGGTCGAATAATCAGAGATGACTATATTACTCCCGGAGTGGCGTTAGCTCTCGTAGGTGTATTTGCTGCATTTTTACTATTCTACTTTGTTAATGGCCCAGCAAAATTGGCGAAGGGGTATTCAGGCAAGATGGTTGAGCGATGGTCTAAAGCAGATATTTGGCTGCATTGGATTATGGCCGTTGCCTGTTTAACGTTAATGCTAACTGGTCTGGTTATCATACTAGGTAAAATTGTTATTCAGCCCTATGTCGGTGCGAGTATTTGGGCTGGTGTTATTGGTTTTAGTAAACTAGTACATGATTGGACAGGTCCGGTATTTATCGTATCTTGGTTGCTATGTATTGTTAAATGGATGCCACTGCAAACCTTTAAGATGTATGACTTAAAATGGTTTTTAGTGGTTGGGGGTTACATCAATTTCGGTCCATTTAAAGGTAAGCATCCAGATAGTGGTTTTGCCAACGCCGGTGAAAAAATGTGGTTTTGGACCTTAGTGTTCTTTGGCCTCTTTATCAGCGTATCAGGCATCATGCTAGTGTTACCGGGATTAGATTTACCCCGTGAAGCTTCAATGGCCGCGCTACTTATTCACGGCATTAGTGCTGCGATTCTCATTGCATTTACCATTGTGCATATTTGGATGGCAACAGCATTGAGTGAAGGTGGTATGGAATCCATGGTTTCAGGCTATTGTGATGAAAATTGGGCAGTGCAGCATCACAATGTTTGGTTCGATGAAATCAAAGCTAACGGTTCGATAAAATATCAGAAGTGATAGTGAGTTAGCCTTTTGCTGATTTAGTCACTTAATTACTTTCAAAACACCTCAACTGAGTCTATCTTGTTGAGGTGTTTTTATATCTGCCTGTTGGCGGAACGGGTAGTTTTGTCAGTACCTATTTTATTGCTCGCAGCAGGCGAATAAATCGCTTAATTTAGGCTGCTATTCCAACAGTTATTTCAACAGTTATTTCAATAGTTATTTCAATAGTTATTTTGACCAATTTTAGTGGCTTATTGATTGCTGTTACTACTGAATTTTTACGGCCGCTTTTTGTGCGCTACCTATGCTCAAAAGTAACTTGCTTGTTAATGTTTACAGAGGCATCTGTGGTCAGCTAAATATTGGCTATTTTAATAACGAAAAGCACTGCAAGTACAGCTTTTAAGTACTAAAAGTTATATAGTGATTGTGGTGTTTATTTAGACAAAAACCGTATAAAAATCCTTTTAACTCAATCTGCTTGTTAAGTAATTTAACATTGTAAGCACTGCTAAAATCCCACCCAAAAGTTTTGTTCTCACACGGCATGATTTGAAAACATGACCCAGTTAACGCTTTCTTTATTTATTGGTTATTTTAGGCCAATGAACAGGTGTTAGATCATATTATTTCAGCCTCTCTCTCTATATATTAGCGGCGTAAATTTGTGGACTAGATTCATTTATATGTGTTTTTACCTTTTTAGCTCATCCACTTAACCATTGATTAACAATGGTGTTTGGTAACTAAAAAGGCCTAAGAGGGCATCTGCATGATAAGCAGATGTGTATTAAACCCAGGAGTAAAGATGAAGAAGCAACAGCCTGATCTGAACCGCAGATCTTTGCTGAAAGCCATCACCGTAGGTAGCGCTGCTACTGCAGCAATTGCTGTTTCAGGTGTGAGTGTGGCAAAAGCAACCGAGAGTAACATTAGTATCAAAGGTTCTAATGGTTACAAAGAAACTGCGCATATTCGTAGCTACTACGATAGCTTACGCGGATAATTCAGGAGAAATAAGCGATGAAGTTAACTCGCAAGTCTACAGCAGCACCTAAAGCTGCTAGCAAGTCGCTCGGTATCAACCGTCGTCAATTTATGAAGAATGCAGGTATTGCTACTGGTGGTATCGCCGCTGCTTCATTAATGGGCACTGGCATGATGCGTCGAGCTGAAGCAAAAGAAATTGCTCATGATGCACCAACTGAAATCAAACGTACCGTATGTTCTGCATGTGCTGTTGGTTGTGGTTTATACGCTGAAGTACAAAATGGTGTTTGGACAGGTCAAGAGCCTGCATTCGATCACCCATTTAATGCTGGTGGACACTGTGCTAAAGGTGCTGCATTACGTGAACATGGTCACGGTGAGAAGCGTCTTAAATACCCAATGAAATTGGTTGATGGCAAGTGGAAGAAACTATCTTGGGAGCAAGCTTACAACGAAGTTGGCGACAAGATGCAAGATATCCGTGAAGAGTCAGGTCCTGATTCAGTTTACTTCATGGGTAGTGCTAAGTTCTCGAACGAAGGTTGTTACATGTACCGTAAATTTGCGGCTATGTGGGGCACGAACAACATCGATCACTCTGCACGTATTTGTCACTCTACCACTGTAGCTGGTGTTGCAAACACTTGGGGCTATGGTGCGCAAACTAACTCTTTCAATGATATCCAAAATGCAAATGCAATCTTCTTCATCGGTGCAAACCCGGCTGAAGCGCATCCAGTTGCAATGCAGCATATCTTATTAGCGAAAGAGAAAAACAACGCGAAAATCATCGTTGTTGATCCTCGTTTCTCACGTACTGCAGCGCACGCTGACCTACATTGTGGTCTACGTCCTGGTACTGATATTCCATTCATTTACGGTATGCTATGGCACATCTTTGAAAATGGTTGGGAAGACAAGACGTTCATCAAAGAACGTGTTTTCGAAATGGAATCAATTCGCGAAGAAGTGAAAAAATTCCCGCCTAAAGAAGTTGCTGATGTAACTGGCTGTAGCGAAGAAGAAGTTTACCAAGCTGCGAAAATGATGGCAGATAACCGTCCAGGTACTGTTGTTTGGTGTATGGGTGGTACTCAGCATCACGTGGGTAACGCAAACACTCGTGCTTACTGTATCCTTCAATTAGCCCTTGGTAACATGGGTGTTAAAGGCGGCGGAACAAACATTTTCCGTGGTCACGATAACGTACAGGGTGCGACTGACTTAGGTTTGTTATTTGATAACTTACCAGGTTACTACGGTCTGACTTCTGGCGCTTGGGATCACTGGACGAACGTTTGGGATCTTGAAAAATCTTGGGTTAGTAATCGTTTCGACCAAGGTACTTACTTAGGTCGCGACCCAATGACCACTCCTGGTATTCCTTGTTCTCGCTGGCACGATGGTGTGTTAGAAGAGAAGGGTAAACTAGCGCAGAATGACAACATCCGTATGGCATTCTTCTGGGGTCAATCTGTTAACACTGAAACTCGTCAAAGCGAAGTGCGTGATGCATTAGATAAGATGGACACAGTTGTTGTTGTGGATCCATTCCCAACTATGGCGGGTGTTATGCATCGTCGTCAGAACGGTGTTTACTTGCTTCCAGCTGCGACTCAGTTCGAAACTGAAGGTTCAGTATCTAACTCTGGCCGTAGTCAGCAGTGGCGTGAAAAGGTTATCGAGCCTTTATTCGAATCAAAAACTGACCTTGAGATCATGTACCGTCTATCTCAAAAGCTTGGTTTTGCAGAGCAATACACTAAACGTATCGCTAAAGATGCCAATGACATCCTAGTTATTGAAGACATCACTCGCGAAATCAACCGCGGTATGTGGACTATTGGTATGACAGGTCAAAGCCCTGAGCGTATCAAACAGCACACTCAAAACTGGGGCACGTTCAGCAACAAGACTCTTGAAGCTGCTGGCGGACCTGCTAAAGGCGAAACTTATGGTTTACCTTGGCCTTGTTGGGGTACGCCAGAGCAGAAGCATCCTGGTACTCAAATCCTGTATAACACAAGCAAACACGTTAAAGACGGTGGTGGTAACTTCCGTGCACGTTACGGTGTTGAATACAAAGGTGAGAACATTCTTGCTGATGGCAGCTTCTCTAAAGGCGCTGAAATCACTGATGGTTACCCAGAGTTCTCTGCACAAATGCTTAAGCAATTAGGTTGGTGGGACGAACTAACAGCTGAAGAAAAAGCATCAGCTGAAGGTAAAAACTGGAAAACTGATTTGCTAGGCGGCATCGTACGTGTTGCTATTAATCACGGTTGTATTCCATTCGGTAACGCTAAAGCGCGTTGTATCGTTTGGACTTTCCCAGATATCGTACCTATTCACCGTGAGCCGTTATACACATCTCGTCGTGATCTTGTGTCTAAGTACCCAACTTACGATGATATGCAAGTACATCGCTTACCAACTCTTTACAAGTCAATCCAAGAGAAAGACACGTCAGCTAAGTACCCATTAGTACTGACTTCTGGTCGTTTGGTTGAGTATGAAGGTGGTGGTGAAGAGTCTCGTTCTAACCCTTGGCTTGCAGAGCTTCAACAAGAAATGTTTGTTGAAATGAACCCTGCTGATGCCGCAGATCGTAGTCTACGTGACGGTGATACTGTGTGGTTAGAAGGTGCTGAAGGTGGCCGTATTAAGATTAAAGTTATGGTTACTCCACGCGTTAAACCAGGTGTTACTTGGATGCCTTACCACTTCGCGGGTGTTATGCATGGCGAAAGCTTAGCGCCTAACTATCCAGAAGGTACTGTTCCTTACGTAATAGGTGAGTCTTGTAACACTGCAATGACTTACGGTTATGACCCTGTGACACAAATGCAGGAAACTAAGGCATCGCTTTGTCAGGTAGAGAAAGCGTAACAGCAGTTTAAGCTAGGAGAATTGCCGAATGGCTACAATGAAATTTTTATGTGATACCAAGCGCTGCATCGAATGTAATGGTTGTGTCACAGCTTGTAAAAACGAAAACGACTCTGCTTTAGAGTGGGGAATTCAACGTCGTCGCGTAGTGACTATCAATGACGGTCAACCAGGTGAAGCGTCTATCTCAGTGGCATGTATGCACTGTAGTGATGCACCTTGTATGGCTGTTTGTCCTGCAAACTGTTTCTACAAAACTGAAGACGGTATCGTACTGCACGATAAAGATACTTGTATCGGTTGTGGTTACTGTTTATATGCATGTCCATTTGGAGCGCCTCAGTTCCCTCAAGGCGGCGCTTTTGGTGCTCGCGGTAAGATGGACAAGTGTACTTTCTGTGCTGGTGGCCCAGAAGCTGATCACTCTAATGAAGAGCGTCAGAAATATGGTGCTAACCGTGTCGCTGAAGGTAAACTTCCAATGTGTGCTGAGCTTTGTTCAACCAAAGCACTGCTTGCAGGTGATGCAGAAATCGTTTCTGCTATCTTCCGCGAGCGTGTTGCATACCGCGGAGCTAACAAAGGTGTTTGGGGTTAATCTCCAAGCGTGTTAGTCAGCTTAGCTATGATGCCTAGGGCAACCTAGGCATCGAATAGCATAGAGGATGTAATATGAACAAGTGGTTCAAACAAATTGGCGTTGTTATCGCACTGATGTTCAGTGTCATGACCTTCGCCCACGCAAGTGGAAATGTTGAAGAGTCTCTAACCGTTCAAGATGGCAATGCACAATTATGGGCACAGCTTAAAGACGGTGCTGAAGGACGTACGACTTCAACAAGTGAGTTCCATAAACAACCAATCAATACCTATGATTTACGTGTATTTGATTTGCGTAGTGACTGGCTTGCTCCTGCTTTAGCTTTATCGCTATTTGGCATGATCATCATTTTCGTACTGTTTATGAAAATTAACGGTATTTCGAAATTACACGGTGGTTTCACTGGTAAGATGGTATATCGCTGGTCTAAATTTGACGTATCAATTCACTGGCTAGGTGCGATTCCTTGCATGTTATTGATTTTGACAGGTTTAGTACTACTTGCTGGCCGTTACTTCCTTCAGCCATACATTGGTGAAGGTATGTGGGCTGGATTGGTAAATGCTTCTAAAGTTATCCATGATTACATGGCTATCCCATTCATGTTGGGTTGGGCGTTAATGGTAGTACTTTGGGCTAAAAACCAAATGCCAAAAATGTATGACATTAAATGGATGATGGTGGTTGGTGGTTACATTAACTTCGGTCCATTTAAAGGCAAGCACCCTGACGCTGGTTTTGCTAACGCAGGTGAAAAACTATGGTTCTGGGCATTTGCTCTATTCGGTCTAATCATCTCAGTATCAGGAATGTTATTACTGTTCCCGAACTTATTTGAACCAAGCCGTACCTTAAGTTTGATTGCACTAGTTACTCACTCAGTGAGCGCTATCGTAATCTGTGCTTTCTCAATCGTGCATATCTTCATGGCAACCGCTATGTCTGAAGGTGGTATGGATTGTATGGTGTCTGGCTACTGTGATGAGCAGTGGGCGAAACAGCATCACAACCTTTGGTATGATGAAATTAAAGCGAATGGCGAGTTAAAATATAAAGACTAATAGGTCTGCAGTATTTTTAGCTAAAGCTTAAAAAGCACCTCCAATGACTTCGGTTTTGGAGGTGTTTTTATTTCGGCTTTAGGTTAACCGTGTTTTAACACAACTTTTTATGATTTTTAACAATGTGATACCTTATATTAGCTGTTGGTTATTTAATCACTCCTAATTTGTGATCGTGGCTGTAAAAATCGACAGATTTGGTTGTTTTTAACTGATAACTTCTAGATAGTTAACATCCTTGTAGCGTATATCGAAATTTTCTACTTGAGTAGCAACTCATTAGCGTTGTTTGCGAGCCCCTTTTTAACTAGGAATTGCCATGTCATCAATTATCCGTCCATCAGATACCATTATCCAATCACCTTATCAGGCCAATATCACCACGCCAGATTGGATGATCAGTGCGATGGAAAAAGTGATGCAATTTTACGTTGATCGTAATTTGCGTTTAGACACGGTTTCAGCGGAAATGATGCCAGCGCCAGTAGAAGGTAAAAAGTACATGCTGTATGCTCATGTACCTTTTTGTCATACCTTGTGTTCATACTGTACTTTCCATCGTTTCTTATTTAATGAAGATAAAGCTCGTCGCTATTTCGTGTCTTTACGCAAAGAAATGGATATGGTTAAAAACCTCGGTTACGACTTTGAATCTATGTATATCGGCGGTGGCACCACCACGGTATTAGAAGATGAGTTGGCTCGTACCATCGAGCATGCTAAAACCCTATTCCCGAATATTAAAGAGGTATCGTGTGAATCCGATCCTCAGCACTTAGACAGCCCTGGCTTTAAGCAGTTAGAAGGCTTAGTCGATCGTATGTCTATTGGTGTGCAAAGCTTTAATGATGACATTTTAGCCATGACAGACCGCATCGAAAAGTTCGGTACCGGTCAGCAAACATTTGATAAAATCATGGCGGCAAAAGAACTGTTCCCGATCATCAATGTTGATTTGATTTTTGGTTTCCGCGGTCAAACAGATGAAGTTATTCAGCATGATTTAGATATGGCGTCTAAGCTAGACCCTCGTCAAATCACCACTTATCCATTGATGATTACTCACCAAACACGTAAGAGTGTTAAGGGTAAATTAGCCGCTCCTCATGGTGATATGGCCCGTCAGTATCGTCAAATTCTTAATACCTTAAATGGTCAATATACTCAGCTATCAGGTTGGGCATTTGGTAAAGCGCAGAACGAAGGCTTTGATGAGTATGTTATTGATTATGATGAATACTTAGGCGTAGGTTCAGGTTCATTTAGTTTCTTAGATGACACCTTATACGTGAATACCTTCTCGTTGAAGAAATACCAAGAACGTATTGCCAATGGCAAAATGGGTGTCGAGCAACAAAAGCAATATGGCAAGAAAGAAGTGATGCAATATCGCTTCTTACTGGGCATGTTCTCTGGTCGTTTATCACGTAAGTATTTCCGTGAAACCTTCGGCGTTAACTTAGATACCGCATTGTTTAAAGAAATGGCCTCAATGAGAGCCATAGGTGCAATTAAAAATGACCCGAACGATCCTGATAACCTCATTTGGACCGATAACGGTAAAATGATGGGCTTATTGATGATGAAAGAATTTTATTCAGGCATGGATAATGTTCGCGCTCAATTACGTAAACCCTTGCAAGCCGCTGATATGTAAGCGTCCCAAGCTTAAGAAATAAGTTAATGAAAGGCAGTGACCATGGTCACTGCCTTTTTTGTTATTTGCAGTATACTGATTTTGAATGCATCATCACTGTCCCACTATCCTCGTCATTTTTATCATGATGATTTTGGTGCATTGGACATTGGATTGTTAAAAGAGACCGCTATGGCTAATATTTTACTGCTTGCCAACATTAACTGTGACCGCTTACTGGAATTAGATAAACCGCTGCAAACCGGTGGTCGCTTTCATTATCACGATGGCGGCTTAAGGCTCGGTGGCGGTGGTGCTAATACCGGCATCGGTTTGGTATGGGCTGGGCACAATGTCTCGTTAGTGAGCCAAGTGGGCTCTGACAAGATAGGTAATTGGATTTTGGCTCAAGCCAGCACCAAGGGGCTAGATTGCCGCTTAGTGGAACGCTTTGATGGCGCAACCTGTGAAATGTTATTGGTGATGACGCCCGATGGTGAACGCACTATTATCCGCCCACAAAGACCCCTATTTGAACTAAGCACGCCGCCAAACTGGCAACAATGGGATGCGCTATACACTAACTCATCAGCTAAAGGCATTAGTCAATGGACCGCATCAGCCCTTGATCATTGCTTGGTCGTATCGCAGTTAGCTAAAGATGAGCGGGTACGACCATGCCATATTTTAATTGCTTCAATTACCGATATGCATGGCCGCTGTGATGACAATAAGTGGGATTTTGCCGCTAAAATTGCCGGTGAGTCATTGCAATACTTTGTGGTCACCGATGGCGAGAATGGGGCGATAGCCTATAGTGCCAATGAACAGTTTCATGTACCAGCAGTAACAGCGCAAGTGTTAGATACTACAGGGGCTGGAGATGCCTTTGCCGCAGGCTTAATCCATTATTTATGCCAGCAAAAAGCCATTACCCAAGCCATGGAAGAAGGGGCAAGATGGGCCGCCATTGCCGTGGCTACTGCCAGCTCAGTCCCAGGAGATGCGCTGCAGCATTATCTTCAATCAAAAAAACATAGTGAGTAACTGAAATTAACTCAGTTTAAATAGTGGGCGAATATTTTAGGCTAATTGCTGTTAGTTATCATTTTACTGTCGCCTCAGGTCATATTTTTATCATAAAAGTGTCGTTGTTCTGTCATGTGAGACGATTATTATGACAAGGTAACTTATTGAACAGGATGCTTTATATGGCTTTTTGTTGAAAAAGTTTCTTCCATTTCTGGGATACGTTAATGCCCAATGTAATTTGAAAGATTTATGCCCCTGCAATCTCCCCATTTGCAGGGGCTTTTTGTTTAGCATCGCTCTTTTGTGTTAGGGCTAAAAATGCGCTTTGAAAATTCCCTATAGTAAGCACTGCTATAAGCCTGCTATATTCTTAAATAATCCAATCCCTTGTTAATTAAGAGTTACTGCTCATGGATGCTCAGTTGCTGGTTAAAAAAATTTCCGCTTTATATCAAGGAGAACAAGTTAGTGCTCTTGGTGATCAGACGCACCTTATTGATAGTGGCATTAACAATAAACAACTCGCCCAAACCCTTATCGTCTCCAAGCTGGGCGTAACAGGCGATGGCCAAGCAGATCCACAGCATCATGGCGGCAGCGATCGGGTACTGCATCACTTTCCTCGAGAGCATTATGGCCAATATCGTCGTTGGGATTTAATGGCAGGTTTTAAAGATGCGCCTGCCATGGGCGAAAATATCAGTAGCGTTGGCTTAGATGAATCACAGGTCAATATTGGCGATATTATTCAAATTGGCACTACGCTATTGCAAGTCACCCAGCCTCGTTCGCCCTGTTTTAAGCTTAACTTACAGTTTGGTCACCCTCAATTTGCCCTTGCTATGCAACAAACTGCGATGTGTGGTTGGTTTTATAAAGTCTTGCAACAAGGTGAAATTAACGCTGGTGATAGCATTTATTTAGTCGAGCGAAAATCGAATATCTCTATTGCTGAGGCGATGAAAATTTACTTTCTAGCAGAAGTGAATATCGAACAATATTCGACTCTGTTGCACTGTGAAGGGTTAGCGCAAACTTGGGTTGCTAGCTTACAAAACCGAATTCAAACGCAAACAATAGAGAACTGGCATTACCGTTTATATGGGCCAGCGCAAAACTAGAAACAGCGACATCAAAATCAAATCAGTAATATAAATAATAGGGAAAATCATGAGTGATTCAGTGGATACAGTAGAAAAAGAAGCACGTAATATGGGCTTGTTAGTGTATGCGGCAAGTTTTGCTGGTTATATTATTCCACTGGGCAGCATTATTGGACCACTAATCGTGTGGTTGATGAAACGTGATGAATTTAAATTTGTTGATGAGTGCGGGAAAAACTGTCTCAACTTTAAATTGAGCTTACTCATTTATGCCATCGTCAGTTCTATTTTAGCCTTTATTGGTATTGGCTTTATATTGCTTATTCTTTTAGGGTTGATGGATATCATTTGTACCATTATTGCCATTATCAGGGCAGGCGAAGGTATCGCATATCGCTATCCATTAACGATTAACTTCATAAAGTAATGACGTTGAAAATCATTTAGAGCCTATATTGCTTGCAACAAAAAGCCGCATTGTTTATATGCGGCTTTTTAGTGGCTGAAACACATCTAAATAAAGATTACATGTTCGGGTAGTTTGGACCACCGCCACCTTCTGGGGTGACCCAAGTGATATTTTGACTTGGATCTTTAATGTCGCATGTTTTGCAGTGAATACAATTTTGCGCATTAATCACAAACTTGTTTTCAGCGCCGTCGGTAACCACTTCATACACGCCAGCAGGGCAGTAACGCTGGGCTGGCTCGTTGAACTTAACTAGGTTTACCGCGATAGGGATCGAAGGGTCTTTTAAATGTAAATGACACTGCTGATCTTCTTCATGGTAAGTATTAGATAGGTAAACTGACGATAATTTATCGAAACTTAATTTGCCATCAGGTTTAGGGTACTGAATTTCTTTGAAGTCTTTAGCTAAGCCCATTTCTGCATGATCTGGAGCTTCATCACGTAAGGTGATTGGAAATTTACCGCCGAACCAGTTTTGGTCGATATAGTTAAATGCACCGCCAAGGTAAGTACCAAACTTATGTAAAGCAGGGCCAAAATTGCGAGATTTAACCAGCTCTTCATGGAGCCAGCTTTTTTCTATGCGCGTTTGGAAACAATCTAAATCTTTACCTGCTTCAACCCCAGCCATTAATGCTTCCGCTAAGGTTTCTGCAGCGACAATACCGCTCTTCATTGCGGTATGGGTGCCTTTAATTTTGGCAAAGTTTAGCGTACCTGCATCACAACCAATTAATAAGCCGCCAGGAAAGCTCATTTTAGGTAATGAGTTAAGCCCACCTTTTGCAATTGCTCTTGCGCCATAAGTAATACGCTCACCACCCGATAAAGTTTGTGCGATAACCGGATGCTGTTTATAACGCTGAAATTCATCGAACGGACTGATGTGAGGGTTTTTATAGTTAAGGTCGATAATCAGTCCAACTGCCACTTGGTTATCTTCCATGTGGTATAAGAAGCCGCCACCAGATGCACCATCATTTAAGGGCCAGCCACCTGTGTGTACCACTTTACCTTGCTGATGCTGTTCAGCAGGGATTTTCCACATTTCCTTAAAGCCTAAGCCGTAATGCTGTGGTGTTTTACCATTATCTAGATGATATTTTGCAATTAACTCTTTACCTAAATGACCACGACAACCTTCAGAAAACACCGTGTATTTAGCGTGAAGTTCCATGCCCGGCATATAGCTGTCTTTAGGCTGACCATCAATGCCAACACCCATATCGCCAATTAAAATACCTTTAACGCTATTATCGGTATTGTAAAGTACCTCACTGGCCGCAAAACCAGGGAAAATTTCTACCCCTAATGCTTCAGCGCGCTCAGCTAACCAGCGAGCGAGGTTACCGACACTGATGATGTAGTTGCCATCATTGTGCATGGTTTTTGGTACTAAGCTATTGGACATAAGCTGAGATTTACTATCAGAGCTCAATAGGTAGATTTCATCGTGAGAGACTTTAGTATTAAGTGGAATGTCTGAATCGCGCCAATCAGAGAATAGCTCATCCAATACCGTTGGTTCAAATACGGCACCGGACAGAATATGAGCGCCGACTTCAGATCCTTTCTCAACCACGCAGACAGTCATTTCCTTGCCTGCATCTTGTGATATTTGCATTAATCGACAAGCAGTCGCGAGTCCGGCAGGGCCAGCACCAACGATAACTACGTCGAATTCCATTGATTCGCGTTCCATCATTTCACCTTAGTTCTTAATTTCCCGTTTTTTGGCGGGTTTGTTATTTTTTTGTTTTACTCACCTTACCTTAAAATTGCTAAAGGTCACAGTAGCAAGTGAGATTTTAAGCTCGTGAGCTGGCTCGCAAATATTTACAGATTTTTGACTAACTGGGACAAAATGTCATAAAAAGATACTGATTCGAGCGAATTTAGGCCTATAATTGAGTCTGACGGTTCTCCGAGCTTTATGTCCTACGTCCACAGATATGGATATTTAGCCGTGGTAATTATGCCACCGGGGTCAGCAAAGAAATGCGCTTACCTCCCACACTTGGAAAGGTTAACATGTCCCAATTACAAGACAGTTTCGGTCGAAGGTTTCACTATTTGCGAATGTCAGTCACTGATGTTTGTAACTTCAAATGCACCTATTGCCTCCCAGATGGTTACAGACCTGATGGCAAACCTAAGTTTCTCGCGTTAAATGAAATTGAAAATTTAGTGGCAGCTTTTGGTGAAGTAGGCACCCAAAAAATCCGCATCACCGGTGGTGAGCCAACCTTACGTAAAGATTTCACAGATATCATTCGTATCGTTGCAGACAATGACAATATCAAAACCATTGCTACCACCACTAATGGCTATCGTCTCGAGAAAAATGCCAAAGAATGGTATGACGCCGGACTTAGACGAATCAATGTGTCGGTTGATAGCTTAGATCCTAAGATGTTTTATCAAATCACTGGTGAGAACAAATTTGATGAAGTCATGCGTGGCATTGATGCTGCACTTGATGCAGGTTTTGAGCGAATCAAAATCAATGCAGTCTTACTCAAAGGGCTTAATGATAAAGATTTGCCCCGTTTTCTACAGTGGATAAAGAATACGCCGATTGATTTGCGTTTTATCGAACTGATGGAAACAGGCTTAGGCCATGATTATTTCAACGCTCATCATCTAGCTGGACTCGATATTAAGTTAAAACTTGAGTCAGAAGGTTGGTTATATGATCTTCCTGATGTAGATGATGGTCCTGCGCAAAATTTCAGTCACCCAGATTATAAAGGCCGTATTGGGCTTATCATGCCTTATGCGAAGAATTTCTGTGCTAGCTGTAACCGTTTAAGGGTCTCTGCCAAAGGTAAATTACACTTATGTCTATTTACTGAAAATGGTGTTGATTTACGAGACTTACTACAGCATGAATCGCAGCGCCCTGAGTTGATTGAACGCTTACATGGGCAATTAGCCCAGAAAAAAGAAACCCATTATCTCCATCAGGGGATCACGGGTGTCACCAAGCACTTAGCCTCTATTGGCGGTTAAGTTGCAGTGGTTTACTTATATTTGAATGAATTTTTACTCTCAATATTCTATAAGGCAAGTTAGCATGAGCAATTGTTTTACCCATATCAATGCCGATGGCAATGCCCACATGGTTGATGTCACTGAAAAAAATATCACTGAGCGTGAAGCACGTGCCGAAGCCTTTATTGATATGGCGTCAAGTACGTTAGATATGATCATGAGCGGTAGCCACCACAAAGGTGATGTGTTTGCTACAGCGCGTATTGCAGGTATTCAAGCCGCGAAAAAGACCTCAGATTTAATCCCACTATGTCATCCATTAATGCTGACCAAAGTGGAAGTAGACCTTGAAGCGCAGCCAGAGCTTAATCGCGTAAGAATTACCAGTTTATGTAAACTATCTGGTAAGACGGGCGTTGAAATGGAAGCATTAACAGCCGCTTCAGTTGCCGCTTTAACCATTTACGATATGTGTAAAGCGGTACAAAAAGACATGATCATTTCCCAAGTACGTTTACTTGAAAAACGTGGCGGCAAATCAGGTCATTTCCAAGCTGAAGATTAGCCTGCAGCGCTGAACTAGCACTATCGCGCTAGTTATCAATGCGAGTTAGCAACACCAGCTATAAAGACAAAATATTAGCCATTTTAAAATTTTGAAAGACGAGAGATTGACATGATCCAGGTCCTTTTTTTTGCACAAGTAAGAGAGTTACTCGGCACCGCTAAAGTAGAAGTTGCTGCAGATGGCGTTAGCAATACTGAACAATTACGTGCAGCCCTAGCCGCTAAAGATGAAAAGTGGGCTAAAGTACTCACCTCAGATAAGTTGCTAGTTGCCGTTAATCAAACGATGAGTTCATGGGATGCCGCGGTTAAAGATGGCGATGAAGTGGCCTTTTTCCCACCTGTCACTGGAGGCTAACCATGAGCCAAGTGAATACTAAGCAAGTGGTGAGAGTACAAACCAAAGACTTTAATGTCGCCGATGAGTATGCCGCTATTGCACTAGATAACAGTGATGGCGCAGTGGTGACCTTTGCCGGTAAAGTGCGTGACTTTAATGACGGCAGCGCAGTTACTGATCTCACCCTTGAGCATTACCCTGGCATGACTGAAGCGGTATTAGTGCAACTGGCTGAGCAAGCCTATGCTCGCTGGCCGCTGAATTATGTCACAATTATTCACCGTGTTGGCCGTATGGAGCTTGGTGAGCAAATCGTGTTTATCGGTGTTACCAGTGCCCACCGTAAAGCCGCTTTTGCAGCCTGTGAGTTCTTAATCGACTTTTTAAAAACCAAAGCACCATTTTGGAAACTAGAAGCTGGTGAGCAAGGCAATAATTGGGTTGAAGCCCGTGATTCAGATGAGCAAGCAGCCACTATGTGGAATGAATCTAAATAGCATAGGATGCTGACATGATGACGTTAAGCACGATTCGCCGTTGTTTTCGATTGAGTCAATGGCGACGAACCGCTTTTATCAGGGCGTTATGTAGCCTAGTGTTATTGGTGTCATTTTCATCGCTGGCTGCCAAACCGCCAGCGATTGCCGCCGCTGCTAATGTTAAATTTGCTCTTGATGAAATTGTTACCAACTTCACTGCCTCAACTGGATTGCCATTAAGAGTATCCTATGGATCTTCGGGTAATTTTGTCGCCCAGATCCAACATGGGGCTCCCTTTGAAATGCTGTTAAGTGCTGATGAGTTTTATGTTCAGCAGCTGCATAAAGCGGGAAAAACAGACTCTGATGGCACCATTTATGCTATTGGTAAGTTAGCCCTAGTTGCCCCGAAAAACTCCTCCCTAGTGCTTGATGCTGAGCTTAACGGCTTACAACAGCAGTTAACTGATGGCAAGATTTCCCGCTTTGTTATTGCTAACCCTGCTCACGCGCCTTATGGCGAAAGAGCCAGAAGTTTATTGCAAGCAAAAGGCTTATGGCCGCAGTTAGAATCTAAAATCATCATGGGCGAGAATGTCTCGCAAGCGGCGCAATTTGCCTTAAGTGGTTCTGCACAAGGTGGCATAGTGGCGCTATCGTTAGCGTCATCTGAGCAGTTTCGCAAAATGGGCAATTATATCGAAATACCCCAGTCGTTATATGAGCCGATTAATCAGCGAATGGTGATGATGCCCAATGCTGGTGCTACCACTCAGCAGTTTTATCAGTATATGCAAACCCAAGCCGCAAAAGATGTACTGCTCAATTATGGTTTTGGTTTTCCTCAGCGTGCTAATTCAAGCGCTTTTATGCAAGTCGAGAATTAATCTATGGATTGGCAATCGTTATGGTTATCAGCCAAGCTGAGTAGCGTTACTGTGCTAATTTTAGTGCCATTGGCCATTGTAGTTGGTCGACTACTGGCTTACCGTCAGTTCAAAGGGAAGTCATGGGTTGAAGCGTTAATCATGGTGCCCTTAGTGCTGCCTCCCACAGTAATAGGCTATTACTTACTGGTTGGCCTTGGCAGTCAAAGCCTCATCGGCCAATGGGTTGAGTCACTCTTTGGCGCGCAATTAGTGTTTAACTTCTCCGGTTTAGTTATTGCCTCTATTTTAGTCAATATTCCCTTTGCAGTGCAGCCAATCCAGCGGGCATTTGAAACTATCCCTCACGATATTCCTGATGCCGCCGCCTGTTGTGGCATGAGTTGGTGGCGAATTTTTGTCAAAATTGAGCTACCGATGATTTGGCCTGGGGTGTTAACCGCAGTGGTGCTGTGTTTTTCCCATGTGCTGGGTGAATTTGGTGTAGTGCTAATGTTAGGCGGTAATATTGCCGGTGAAACCAAAACCATATCTATTGCCATCTACGACAGTGTGCAGGCCTTTGATTTTGAAGCGGCTGGTACCATGTCGTTAGTGTTATTGGTCTTTGCCGTTAGTGTCTTGGCAATCACCACCAGTCTTTCAAGGCGTTTAGGAGGCGAGCATGCCAATCCGCAACGTTGATTTACATTGCCATATTTCCCAACAAGCACCGATCCCGTTAGAGGCTGACTTTAGTTGTAAAGCGGGAGAAGTATTAGCCGTCGTTGGCCCTTCAGGTGGTGGTAAAACCACCTTGCTGCGAATGATTGCGGGCTTAGGTTCAGCTCAACAAGGAGCGATTCAAAGTGGAGATAAAACTTGGTTTTGTCATCAGAAGCGCATCAATTTATCGCCGCAGCAACGTCATATCGGCTATGTGCCACAGCACTTTGGTTTATTTCCGCACTTAACGGCACTGGAAAATGTCATTTCTGGGCTCGATCATATTGCAAAGCATGAGCGTAAAGCCCGGGCGTTAGATTGGTTAGAGCGAGTGAATTTACATGGCTTACCCGCACGCTTACCGGCTCAGCTTTCAGGGGGCCAGCGCCAACGCGTCGCCTTAGCCAGAGCGCTTGCCAGAGAGCCGGCAGTATTATTGCTCGATGAACCCTTTTCGGCAGTGGATAGAGAAACCCGTGAAAGATTATATATTGAGTTAGCACGGCTAAAATCGCAGTTATCAATTCCAGTGATTATGGTCACCCATGATATGAATGAGGCTTTATTACTGGCCGATAAAATGATTTTAATCAGCCAAGGCAAAATGCTCCAGCAGGGTAAGCCCTTTGAAGTGCTCTATCATCCTCGCAATGAAATCGTGGCAAGGCAAATGGGCTTGCGGAATATTTTTACTGCTCAAGTGTCGGGCCGAGATGCAAACGCCAATATTACTTGGCTTAAAATGGGCGACCAGATTATTGCTAGCGATAGCGCCCCAGATTGCGAAGTGGGACAAACCGTACGCTGGGTTATTCCTAACCAAGGCATTCGTTTCAGTGCTATTACCAGCGGACGCCTTTGCCGCAGTATCAATAAACTCGATATCATGATTGATTCTATGCTGGTGATGGGGGAATCGGTGCGCATAAAAGCGTGTATGGCAGGGAGTGATGAGGCGTTTAATATGGATGTGCCAACGCATTTAGCCAATAAACTTAACTTACAACAAGGTTTAGCCACCACAATAGCATTGAAGTCAGAACAAGTTCATATTCTAGAATCATGATCAATTATTAATCTTACAAAGCTTGGGTCTTTTAATCGGCTTAGGTAAAGTAGCACAATTATCAATGTCTTTTGAGGCTCTCATGTTCCGTATTGTTCTATCATTGCTTGTGGTATTTCCTTCAATGGTGATGGCAACGCCTAGTATGCATACTTTGTTATCTCAAGGTGAGTACGTTGAACCAATTGTGGTGATCCAGCAAGTTGAAATGGAGCACGATGGTTTGGTTTCAGCTTTTGATATGGATATTGAAAACGATCAATTAATTTATGAAATAGAACTCATCAACTTAGATACTAACGAACTCATAGCATTTGAATTTGACGCCCAAGATGGCAGTTTGAAGAGTAAAAAGTTAAGTCAATTTGCCTCAGATGATTTAGACCAGATTAAGGCCGCTAAAGTACTTATTGAACATAACATGAGCTTTTCAGATTTGGTGAAGTTAGCGACAAAAAATAAATCTGGCTATTTAATTGAAGCAGAACTCGAACACGATTTGACCATTAGTTATTTAGAGTTAAAACTACTTAATGTAAATAATAAGCATACCATTGCTTTTGATATTGAGAATTTACGTCCATTACCCCTACTGCAGTGGGACTAAGGAACAGCACTATGCGAGTATTAATCGTTGAAGATGACGCAACAACATTACAGTATGTTGCAGAGGGTTTTACGGCTCAAGAATATCAAGTAGATACGGCAACCAACGGCCATGATGGCCTGTATAAAGCCAAAAATAATGATTTCGATATTATTATTCTAGATCGAATGCTACCCCAAATTGATGGGTTAACACTGCTAACGGCATTACGTAAAAATGGTAATGATACTCCAGTATTAATCTTGTCAGCGCTAAGCCATGTGGATGAGCGTGTAAAAGGCCTGCGTGCCGGTGGCGATGATTATATGACTAAGCCCTTTGCGTTTGCAGAGTTGCAAGTGCGAGCTGAAAAGTTAATTCAACGCAATGCGCCAGCTACAAATAGTACCGATCTTGAAGTGGGTAATTTGAAAATGGAGCTACTCACGCGCAAAGTGACCTTAGATGACCATGAACTCATGCTGCAACCTAAAGAATTTCAGTTACTCAAATACTTAATGGAGCATCCCAACAAAGTCATTAGCCGTACGCTATTGTTTGAAGCTGTGTGGGATTACCATTTTGACCCCCGCACCAATGTGATTGATGTACATATCGCTAAGCTACGCCGTAAGTTTGAAGAGTTAGGTCACCCAGAAATTATCGAAACCGTTCGAGGGGCTGGTTATCGCCTCTGTAAAGGGAATTAAACCCTACCAAAGTAGTGCTTGGCGGATCACGCTAATATTTTCTACTTTGGTGACCTTGTTAATTGTACTGCTGGTATCGGGTTTATACCGGCAGCTAGTCATGGAACAAGAAAGCCAAGTTGAGCAGCATCTCGCGACTGAAATGCAGCGCTACAAGCAATTAGCCCTCACTGTGGACCGTCGTAGTTTTGCGGCGCAAATTCGCGCGGCTGATCCCAAAACCGCGTTAATTGCTTGGCGTAATAATGTCGACATGGTTGGTGCCTTAAGTTTTGTACCTGACAACATGCCATTATTGCCTGAAACCCGCGATTTCCCCATTCTCACTGGCGGACCAGATAAACTGCATATTTTGACCGGAGGATTGGTGTTAACCAATTACGGTCCCGTGCTTATCGCCACCCGTACTGATAACTTAGCTGCATTGATTGATAAATTTGTTAATGCGGCCTTTTGGATGGTGGCGCTGACATTAGCAATGACCTTAGCCGTTGGTTTTATTTTCTCTAAAGCCATCTTACGGCGCTTAGTCCAATACAATCTATTGAGTCAGAAAATTGAGCAAGGACAATACGATACCCGTTTTCCTGTCAGTCATAATCAAGATGAATTTGATATGCTCGCAGGACAGTTTAATCGGGTATTAGATACCTTAGAGCACAACTTAATGTCAGTACGCGGGGTGACCGATAATATCGCCCATGACTTACGTACGCCGCTTTCGCATTTGCGCATAGGTATCGAGCAGTTACCGCAAAAACCGGCCGAGCAGGTACCTGAGCTCACCGCAATGCTGCTAGAAGAGCTAGATCATTGCTTAGCAACCTTCGATGCCATGTTGTCACTAACGCGCATTGAAGAAGGCCAGCAGACCCTTGATATGCAACCCGTTAGCTTGCAGCAGCTTTGCCAAGATTTATATGAAATGGCAGAAGTGGTAGCTGAGTCTAAACAGCAAACCCTTAATTTAGTGATTGAAAATGATGTCACTATTTCAGGGGATAAATACCTGCTATTCCAAGCATTATTTAACCTAGTGGATAATGCCATTAAGTACGCGCCTGAAGATGCCGAAATTAGCATTGTGCAACAAGGTCGGCGGATCCAAATTATTGATAATGGCCCAGGGATAAATGCGCAAGACAAAGAACGAGTGTTTGAGCGTTTAGTGCGTTTAGATCCTAGTCGTCACCATCAAGGCACAGGCTTAGGCTTGTCGATGGTAAAAGCGATTTTATCTCGCCACCGTGCCAGTATTGAATTGGTAGATAATAACCCTGGTTTGATTGCCGATATTCATTTCTAATATTCACTTTCAGTATTCGATGTTATTTCGCATCAGTTATTCTTTAATAGAAGCCCATTTATGTATCAGCTAGTTGAGCAACATCCCGACTTTATTATCATTAATAAATCTGCAGGGGTTCATTTTCACAGTCAAGATGGTAAAGCCGGCGTAGTGGCTCAAGTTGAGGCTGATTTAGGGATTAAATTATATGCGGTACACCGCTTAGATACGCCAACTTCAGGCTTATTGATTTTGGCAAAATCTTCAGCCGCGGCTGCTATATTCACCGAGATGTTTAGCGCTCATAAGATCCAAAAATATTATTTGGCCATTGCTAAAGGTAAACCGAAAAAGAAACAAGGTTGGGTGATTGGCGATATGGCTAAGTCACGTCGCAGTATGTATAAGCTATTACGCTCAACTGATAACCCGGCGATCACGCAGTTTTTTTCCCATTCAATTGCCGCTGGGACTCGGTTGTATTTACTAAAACCACTGAGTGGTAAAACCCATCAATTACGGGTCGCGTTAGCCAGTCTAGCGGTACCGATTTTAGGGGATAGCCTTTATGGCGGAGAGGCATCAGATAGATGCTACCTGCATGCAATGGCGCTGCAGTTTGAATATAAAGCTACGCAGTACCAATTTATTCAATGGCCCCATTTAGGTGAGCAATTCAAACTGGCAGCAGTCACTCAGCAGCTAGCAAATGAATGGCAAAGTCCCAATGATTTACCATGGCCTGCGCCAGTAAAGTAAACGTGCTCAGAGTCATCACGCTTGCAGTAAAATGGATTTGTTAGCGGTTAAATTGAATCGCTTTGTAAGCGCATTAGGTTGGCTGATTTAACACAATTACGACCACTGTTTTTTGCTTGATACATGGCTTTGTCGGCCAGTCCTAATAACGCTTCGGCATCGACGCCTTCTTTCATGGTGACACAGCCGATACTGGCTTCAATGGATATGGTGTTACCGTGCCAGTCCAGTTGAATTTGAGCTAATTTATGCTGCAGTTTGCTTGCCACTTGTAGCACGTTATCTTCATCGGTTAAGGGTAAGATCAGCACAAACTCTTCGCCGCCAAAGCGGCATAAATAGTCTAATTTTCGGGTCGCTGAGCTCAATTGTTGCGCCACCGCTTTAAGCACTTCATCACCAGCCACATGACCATAATTATCGTTTATATCTTTAAAGCGATCTAAATCAATCACCATCACACTGAAGCTAACCTTATCCCTTAACCAGCGTTGATGTTCAGTATTGAGTTTATGTTGCAGGGCATTACGGTTCCATAATCCGGTGAGGGCATCCTTGTTGGCGAGAGTTCTAATCTTTACGACTAGGCGATTGATAGTGTTACCAATAATAAGAATATTCACGATCAAAATAAGTGCGATATAGGTCCATAAAATAGGGATAGATTCTTTGGCATTAAAGGCGGCGTAATTGGCTACTTTTTCTGGATAGAGCATCAAAATGAACGCTCTGATAAAAAACATGAATCCAATAGCAACAATGGGGATGACTAACCAATAAGTTGCAAAAGCAGTAAAGTTAGCTTTCAACGCGACATAGTGATCTTTGGCGAGCATAAAAAATAGTGTGGCGGCACTAAAGGATAAAATAATCATCAAGTACGCAGAGCTAGAGGCTTGTGGTTTAGCCAATAGCATTAACCCGCCAGTGATAAACAGCAGCATTAAATCATTGCGATGGCTAGAGGTCAGGTGATACAGCCGTTGTGCGCCCCAGCGTAATAAACAAAAGCCAATCAGGATGAACATATCAGCGACTAGCCAATGTAAGTAGCTGGGTTCATCTGTGCGCTGAATGTAAAGCTGCATGCCGACAAGGATAGAAAAATTAGCCAATGCAAAGCGTGAGCTGGCACTGGGCGCGACCTTCATTGGTACGACCATGATGATCCAAGCGACAGTTGCTGCAATACAAAGCACGCAAATAACTTGAATTAACACTAAGCTACTACTATTTTCTATCATTAAGCCTTCAAAAATTTATAAATATTTCAATATGAAATTGTAGGTAAAATAATCATAATGATATTTAGCGACTTTCACAATTGGTTATTATTTTACACTAGTTAGCTTTTACTGTTGATAAAAAGGACACTGAAACTTATGGACGCAAACAAAATTCTTCTGATTATACTGGCAATTTTATTACCACCGGTGGCGGTTTTCTTGAAAAAAGGGGTCGGTAAAGACTTACTGATCAACATCATTTTATGCTTATTATTCTTCCTTCCAGGTGTACTACATGCGATTTGGGTGGTGATACAAGATTAATTAATCTTAAAATCTAAATACCAATTTTGATGATTCAAAATTGGTATTTTTAACCGTTCAATTGTAAAATCGCCCTCCATTTGAATATCTGCAGTAAAAATATTGAATTTTTTCGGCGTAACAGTAACGAGAGTATGCAATGAATCGTCGTAAAAAAATCAACTCAACCCTGAAAGCGAAAGCCAAAAAAGCCAATGCTAAAAAAGCTGGCAGTAACAAACCGGCCTACATTGCTAAAGCCGATAGAATTAAACTTGATGAAGCTGCAGTCACTGAGGTTGCAGTCACTGAAGTTGCAGCGGTGAAACCTGATAGTGCAGTTTTACAAAGTGACTTGGTAACGGCTACCACTACAAGCTAATCCGTTTTATCACGCTGATACTTATAATTTTAGGCGCTAGCCAATTCAATTGTGCTTAGCGTTCAGTGCCACTACGATTTTTGATGGTCGCGTCTAAATAATTCCCAAGACTCCACTACTTCACCGTCGGGTAAAGTGCACAGTAAGATATCGCCATTGATGTGAGCTATGGTCGCTAAACTGCCGTCTAGCTTAAGGCAGTAATCGGCAGCAGGATTAGTTTGGTGTAACGGGGTTATATCGTCACCTGAGCAGGCCGAGAGAAGCGTAACGCTACAGCCTAAGCACAGTGTTTGCATTGGCCTTAAGTGGCAGTAAAATTCTTGAGACGAGCTTGGTGTAAATCCAGTTATCTGGCGCAGTTGTTGAATGCTTAGATGCAGTTGTTGAAGAAGAGCTGACATAACAGAGTTCCTGTTTATAAAGCCGTTTTATCTCTTCTTCAACTATAGACAAGTTTGCCTTGTTAGGTGAATTACTTCTATTGCCCACAAACGGGGCAGTGAATTTGCTTCGGTAGTTTCATTTCTCGAAACTCCATCGTCATGGCATCAATCATTAGAATGCGGCCATTAAGCCCTTGGCCCATACCGCTAATGGCCTTAATGGCTTCAGTGGCTTGAATACAACCCACTAAACCCACGACAGGAGCTAATATTCCTGATTCAACACAGGTTAGCTGCTGCTCACCAAACAGACTGCTGTAGCATTGATAGCAAGGCGACTGCGACTGATAATCAAATACCGTCACCGTGCCTTCCATACGAATAGCTGCCGCTGAAATAAAGCTGACTTTATGCTTAAAGCAGCTGCGGTTAAGTTGCTCGCGAACTAATACATTATCAGTGCAATCCAGCACCAGCATATGTGTTGATACTAACTGCTCAATGGCAGCTTCATCCAGAAACTGATTAATGGTATTGATGCAAATAAGTGGATTGAGTTGCTGTAATGTTTGCTTCGCAGAATCAACTTTTGCTTGGCCGATATTTTCATCATGATGCAGTACTTGGCGCTGCAAATTTGATAACTCCACGGTATCAAAATCCACTATGGTCATTTCACCCACACCTGCCACTGCCAGATATTGGGTTACAGTGCAGCCTAAACCGCCAGCGCCTATGACTAAGACTTTGGCTTGTTTAAGTTTCTCTTGGCCTTCGATATCCATGGCTTTAATGGATATTTGGCGGCTATAACGCAGCATTTCATTATCGGTAAGAATATCGTCAGTTAACATGTCATTGCTCATTAAGCTGCTAGCCCCTTGCTGTCGGTCATTATTAATCCTTAGCAAAGTACGCTGTTAAAGGGTTCAACTTCGACTGTGCTACCCGCTGCAACATCGCCTTGAAATTGCGCTAAGTTAATAAAGCAATTCGCTAGGCTCATTGAGGTCAACATGCCAGAGCCTTGACCGCCAGTGGTGGAAACAACTAACTCGCCATTGTCATCACGGCTAAGCACCCCACGCTGGTATTCGGCGCGGCCCGGCTGTTTACGGATAGGGCTTGAAAGTGTCGCTGTTACGATGACAGGTGCTTTAGGGGTTAAGCCCTGCATTTTGTTGATAATAGGCCAAACAAGCTTGTAGAACGTCACCATTGATGACACAGGGTTACCCGGTAAACCGCAGAATACCGCTTTACCTAATTTACCAAAGGCAAACGGTTTACCCGGTTTAATGGCCAAGCGCCAAAAGGTGATTTCACCTTCTTCAGACAAAATTTGTTTGGTGTAATCCGCATCACCCACTGAAACCCCGCCAGAGGTGAGCACGATATCAGCTTGCTCTGCTGCTTCTCTGAATGCACCTCGAATAGCTTCTTTGTCATCTTCGATGACACCTAGGTCAATCCATTCCACGTTTGCTTGGGTTAATAAGCCTTTAATTGAGTAGCGATTAGAGTCATAAATTTGCCCAGGGGCGAGATCGCTACCAACAGGTCTTAATTCGTCACCCGTTGAGAAAAAGGCGACTTTAAGCTTACGTTTTACTCTGATTTGGCTAATACCGATAGTGGCCAGTACGCCCATCTCTGCGGCGCGAATTTGAATACCGCTTTTTAGCACATTGGTGCCAGCAAGCAACTCTTCGCCGCGGTAGCGCACGTTAGCGCCTTTCGCTTTGGGCGCTTCAATACTAATGATGTCAGCATTGGTGGTAGTTTTTTCTTGCATCTGCACTGTGTCATAACCAGCGGGTACCGGCGCGCCGGTCATTATCCTGATACAAGTATTGGCTTGGGGCGTCCCTTTAAAAGGGTGACCCGCAAATGAGGTGCCGATAAGGGTCAGTTCAGTCGATGCTGCGCTGAGGTTTAAATCTTCAAAACGAAAAGCAAAGCCATCCATTGATGAATTATCAAAGGGAGGCAAATCAATACAAGAAGCTAAATTCTCAGATAATACTCGCCCAACTGCATCATTTAAGCTGACCATTTCATTGTCTTGGGTGGCATTAACTTGCGCTAATAACGCTTCGATAGCCTCCTGTGGCGGCATTAAATCGGGTTGTGCGCAGGCATCTGGTTGCTTTGACATCGTTGCTTCCTCACATGGCTATTGCCATATACTGATTGCACTTAGCGAGTGCTAAGATGATAAGATTTATGTTTGATTCTGCATTATGCCATGCTGGCAGCAGATAACTATGATCAGACCGAAGGTTTTTTATATCGATGCCGACCCAAAACCAACAAACTGCCAGTGACTGCAATAATAGTTTAATGACCACATCGAAAAAGCCAGCAATCGTGGCATCTGCTTGGTTTTTATATATGGTCAAATGCCATAACGGTCACTTGTACACTGGGGTTACCACAGATGTTAGTCGCCGTTTTGCTGAGCATCAAGCTGGTGGCGTTAAAGCGGCTAAATTCTTAAAAGGAAAAGGGCCACTCACACTGGTATATCAAGAGTCACAGCCTGATAGAAGTCGTGCATTGAAGCGGGAAATAGCGGTAAAGAAGTTAACGCGTAAGCAAAAGTTAGCCATGATTGCGAGTTATGAAAACGCGCAAGCTAAAGCCACTTAACAGGCGCTTATGGCGTATTAAGTGGCAATGTTTGCTGCTGCAGCTGGTTATCGTTAGTTTTAGAATTTGAGTTAGTGAGATCTCAGTACTGGATACTTCAAGTATTGCTCATCGTAATAGGGGCTACGTTGATAAAACCAGCGCAGTCTGGCTTTCGGATCTGCAGCAAAGGCTTCATCCTCTAAGGCTTTTTCAAATTCTAGTTTCAAATTATCGTCTTCAGCCAGCATTTTGGCCGCTAATGGCTCGACGGCATAGTCTTCAATGTATTCAGTACGGGTAAAGATGCTATTGAAAAATCCCCATTGAAAAAACGAATCTGCAGATTGAGGTTCCAGCAGCAAAATGGCTAAATCACCCAGAGGTTGGTTAGTGGCAATTTGAATAGTACCAGCTGGTAAAGTGGTTGTTATTTTAACTTTAGTGCTGCTAGCTTTAACCCGTTGACGCCCCTCATAATCTACTGCGTTAAATTCAGGCTGACTAAATTGGTATTGCGCCGCCTTGATGGTTTTAGGCTTTTCTAAGCGAGTCATTCTTACGCCATGTATGGCTAAGCGCTCAATCACTTGCTGCCACTGGGCGGGAACATAATAGAATTTAGGCCGTTGAGTGATGATATCGGCTTCAGTGTTACCCATTAGCGGTAAGTTAGGGTATAGCTTTGGCTGGCCATTCCATCTGACCACATTTGTGCCACTAATGTCACTTTGCTCAACGCTGTAGTCAATGCCTTTAAAATCCCAACCTTGGGGTTGTTTGACGCTTTGCCAAGTTAACGCAAGCTGCTGCGGGGTGCGGTACTTATCTTCATAAATTGCCGCTGTTAATTTAGTGCCATGCTCGGCAACCGTTTTAAGGGTTTGCTCAAGCATCACGTAGGTACCAAGCACCCGTTGTTTAAAGGGTTTTAAGCTGTGGTTTTCAATTAAAATGGTCGGTAAATGGCGCGCATCACCGTAACCATTTGAAAAGCGTGGGCTTGGATTCCAGTAAGACAGCCCTTTAGACATATCGGTATTATCAATGGCAAACACTAACCCGCCAGGGACATGACCTTGCTTGGTCAGCGCCGCTTCAACTTCAGGGCGATAATAGTTTTCTAGCCAATCAAAACTTGCTGGGCTATAGCCTTGTTTGACGTTGTAACCAAAGGTGACATCGTATTGGTAGTCGATGCCGTCAGTCACATGGACATCAATGTACAAGTCGGGTTGCCACAAATTGATGGCACGGATCATATGCTGTAATTCAAGGGTATCTAACTTGGCGTAATCACGGTTTAAATTAAGGTTTCTGGCGTTGGTGCGCCAGCCCATATTAACTGGCCCTCGCTGATTAACCCGATTAAACTCATCACTGCGCTCATGACCATCGACACTTAAAATGGGCACAAACAACAGATTTACCTTATCCAGTAAGGCTTTTTTGTCGCCATGGCTAATGTCACGTAGCAACATCATGCCGGCATCTTTGCCATCAATCTCGCCAGAATGGATTCCCGCCTGTACCAGGACTGTGGGCTTATTATTGCCGCTAAGCTCTTTAGCCGTGGCAGCCCCTTCTTCCGATGCGACCAGCATCCAAATATCACGGCCTTGGGGGCTTTTACCGATGGAGACTTGTTGCAGTAAATCACTGCTGTCGACCAGCTTGGTGAGCCATTGCTGGGTATCATTGTAATTAGGGCTGCTAATTAAACCGTTTTGCTCAAAAGGGGTCGCCCATGGTGCATTTTTTGATTGAATTAATGCTTTACTGGCGCCTTGCCAGCTGGCAATTGGCGGTAAAATCGGGTCGTTTACAAAGGTGTTATTAACGCTAGGGCTGGCAGTTATTATTTTTTCTGAATGCTTACTAAGGTTTTCAGTGGCGAATGCATTGCTATTGAGCAGCAAGAATGAATTAATCACTAGAGTGGCAATGATGGCGCGGCGCATAGATATCCCTATGATATATCCAAAGTTTATTGTGTCATCTTAAATTAATTCTCTATGGAGGCAATAGCAGATTGATACTGATTAAAGGAAAGTAAATTACGCCATTAAAAAAGCCGCAACTGGGGATTTGCGGCTTTTTGATTAGGCTTCAACTTGGTAGCGCCGTGATGACAAGTTAATATGTCATCGGCTCAACACTAGCTATTAGGGCCAGCATTTTTAATCTCATCAGACACGTCATACTTAGCAAAGTTTGCGGTGAACTCTTCGGCGAGTTGCTGAGCAAATTTGGCATATTCAGCTTTATCTGCCCAAGTGTTTACTGGGTTCAATAATGCAGTTTCAACCCCTGATACCGCGACAGGCACCTTAAGGTTAAGTTTATCAATATGCACGGTTTCAACGTCTTTAAGCTCGCCGCTGACAATGGCATCGACAATCGCGCGGGTCGTAGGGATGTCAAAACGCTTACCAACACCGTGAGGTCCACCAGTCCAGCCAGTATTAACCAAGTAAACTTGGCTGCCAAATGATTCAATGCGCTTCATCAATAGTTCAGCATAAACCCCTGCTGGACGTGGGAAGAATGGTGCGCCAAAGCATGTTGAGAAGGTCGATTGAATGGCTGCGGTCGAGCCCATTTCAGTTGAGCCGACTTTGGCGGTATAACCTGACAAGAAGTGATAAGCCGCTTGCTCTTTGCTTAACACAGACACTGGCGGTAATACCCCAGATACGTCACAGGTTAAAAACACCACCGAGTTAGGCTCAGCGCCACGATTTTCTTCAACACGCTGGCCAATATGCTCTAACGGATAAGCAGCACGGCTGTTTTCAGTCAAGCTAGTATCTGTGTAATCAGGAGTGCGAGAGTCATCTAACACCACGTTTTCAAGTACGGTGCCAAAGCGAATCGCATCCCAAATAACCGGCTCATTTTTTTGACTTAAGTCGATACATTTAGCGTAGCAGCCGCCTTCAATATTAAATACCCCGCCCGGTGCCCAGCCATGTTCATCATCGCCAATTAAAAAGCGCTTAGGATCGGCTGAAAGGGTGGTTTTCCCTGTGCCTGATAAGCCAAAAAATAAAGTAGTGTCACCTTTAGCGCCCACGTTAGCGGAGCAATGCATTGGCAATACCCCTTTTGCTGGCAATAAGAAGTTTTGCACCGAGAACATCGACTTTTTCATTTCGCCGGCGTATTTAAGGCCTGCTAGCAGTACCTTTTTGGCGGCAAAGTTAATCATCACTACGGCATCGGAGTGGGTGCCGTCACGGGCAGGATCGCAAACAAAATCAGGTGCATTGATAATTTGCCATACTGCTTTATCGCCACGGTTAAAGCTTTCTGGGGTGATAAATAGATTACGGGCGAATACCTGATGCCAAGCATATTCTGTAGTAACACGAACCGGAAGGTAGTGCTCATCAGAGGCACCAACTTCAAGTTCAGAAACAAAAAGCTCTTTATCAGCAAGGTAGGCTTCAACACGGCCCCAAAGTGCATCAAAGGTATCGGCAGCGATACCTTTGTTGACTGAGCCCCAGTCGATTTCATCTTGGGTGTTGGCTTCTTGAACAATAAAGCGGTCGTTGGGAGAGCGACCTGTTCTTGCGCCGGTTTTTGCTACCAGTGCGCCATTGGCGGTTAATGTCCCTTCATTACGTTGTAAAGCAAGTTCAATTAACTCAGCGCTAGTAAGGTTAAGGTGTACGCTGTTGGTTTCATCTGTCATCGAGTGGTTCTCCGTCATAAGTAGGTCGTTTATCGGTCTATGGCGCCGATTTTTTTGTTTAGGATGACTTACGTTAGCTTGCTTAAGTTTGGCTTAGGTGCGGCTGAATTAAGGTTCGGTTGAACACTAAATTAGCGATCCCTATGCAATTTAATAATAACGCAATAACGGCACGGGGGAGTAACAGTTTGGTAACTTTTTTGTAATTAGTGGCATTTTTTAAGTTGAAAGGGGGATTTTTAGCGATAAAAAAAGCGCCTTAGGCGCTTTTTTTGAAAGTTTACTTGAGGAGGTAACAGTTATTGCTGCTTGTCTGCACTCATGTTACCAGCAAAGATTGCCGCAATATCGATACTGTCAAAGTTGTAAACTGCAGGACAATATTCACAGTCCATTTCAATTTTACCCTCTTCAGCGAGTATGGCTTCAACTTCTGCTTGCTCTAAGGTAGCCAGCGCTTTAGCGCTACGCTCTTTAGAGCAACTGCACTTAAAGGTGACATCGATAGGATCAAATAAGCGCACTTCTTCTTGATGGTATAAACGATGTAACACTTCTTCTGCGGTTAAGCCAAATAGCTCTTCTGACTTGATAGTATGAGTCAGCGCAGATAAGTGTTCGAACTCTTCGTTTTCTTTGTTTTCAGTCGGTAATACCTGTAACAACATACCGGCAGCTTGTTTACCGTCAGCAAATAAACGGATCACTGTGGGTAGCTGCTCAGATTGATTGAAGTATTCTTCTAAACAGGCGGCTAAATCAGCATGCTCAAGAGACACAATACCTTGGTAGCGTTCACCTTCATCAGGGGTTAGGGTAATCACCATAATACCTTGGCCAAACAGCTCCGCCAGTGAAGCGTCATCTGCTAACTCACCTTTCCAGCGGGCTATGCCGCGTAAGGCCTGTAAGTTGCTGCCATTGATAACTGCTAAAGATACTGGGCCATCACCTTGCAATTGCACACTGATGTCGCCAGTAAATTTAATGGTGGCTGTCAACAATGACGTTGCCGCCATTAATTGGCCGATGATGTGCTGTAATGCAACAGGGTAATCATGGGCGGCTAAAATTTCTTGGTAGCTGTTTTCCAGTTGTACCATTTCACCACGGACTTCGGCATTATCGAATAAGTAGCGATGTAATAGATCTTTGCTCATGTGGTCTCTCAATTTGTTGTGCCCTTAAAAAGTTTATAACTCTTTAAAGCGTTTAAGTTGTCGACGTTGCTTTTTATCCGGCTTAGTTTCAGGCGCCGGATTATTTAAGATATTTAATCTCCTGGCTTCAGCATTAAACTCGCGTTTTTTGATGCTTTCAGCCGTTTCTTGATATAGCGTTTGCGCTATAGCAGCCCCTTGTCGATGTTCAGACAATTGAGCAATAATTATTTCCCTATCATCGTGCCCTTGGCGAAGTCGCACTGTTGCACCGACTTCTGCTAGTTTGCTCGATTTGGCTCTTTGGCCGTTATAGTGAACTTTGCCACCATTGATCATGTCTTTTGCTAGCGAGCGAGTTTTATAAAAACGTGCCGCCCATAACCATTTATCTAACCTTACTGACATAGTATTAACTTGAGCTATGCTCATTAAGCCCCCTCAAAAGTGGTATGAGTTCACAAGGTTGACATTTTTCACATGTAAAATGGAGGCAAGAGCCTAAATAGTGGCATTTCTCACAGCCTTTTTAAGCGCGCAAATGTAGCATAATCAGCTGTATTTCGCCAATCCAGATGCTATGGGCTTGTTGCGACAAGCCGTGTAGGTTAGCATGATGCAGTATTTCCTAAATTAACAGAATAAGAACAGCGACCTGTGCTGAGGGTCAAAGCAAATATGGATGTATTAGATAAAGTTATTACCAAGGTTGCGGCTCTTCCTCAAAAGCAGCTGAGCGCGGCCTTCTTTTGGTTAGGGTTAGTGATCGTGCTATCAATTGCTGCTCAGATCACTTGGAAGTTAATGCCTGTTAATTCTCAAGCTGTAGCATGGCAACCATCGCCAACTTCTTCTGCTAGCGCGAAACGTATTGAGCTCAGTGGTGTGCAACAGTTATCACTGTTTGGTAAAAAAGGTGCCAGTGATACCCAAGCGAAAAAGCCCGCTCCAGTGGAACAAATTACCGATGCCCCTAAAACTAACTTGTCTATTTTGCTGACAGGTGTGGTGGCATCAACTTCTGATTCACATGGCCTTGCGGTTATCGAGTCAAAAGGCAGCCAAGAAACCTACAGCCTAGGTGACAAAATCAAAGGCACTTCAGCGTCATTAAAAGAAGTTTATGCCGACCGCATTATTATTACCAATGCGGGCCGCTATGAAACCTTAATGCTTGATGGCTTAAATTACACCACTCAAAGCCAAGCCAATGAATCACTTCAAAAAGCAAAACAAAATCGCACCGTGCAAACGGTTCAGCGCAGTGTGCTCTCTCAAGAGTTAGCCGATTCACGTGATGAATTACTAGCCGATCCGGGTAAATTAACCGACTATCTGGCTATCTCACCAGTCAGCGGTGCAGATGGCATCAGCGGTTATCGATTAAACCCGGGCAAAAATAAGTCTTTATTTGCCTCAGCAGGTTTTAAAGCAAATGATTTAGCCAAATCCATCAACGGCTACGACTTAACTGATATGGGGCAGTCGTTAGAAGTGATGGGGCAATTAGCAGAATTAACCGAAATTGGCGTCATGGTCGAACGTGATGGGCAGTTAGTTGAAATAATTTTTAGTTTGCCAGAATAGTATGGGCAGTAGAGGATTGAAAATAATGAAGAGTTACGGAATTCGACGCAAGTTATTTGCTGGAATGGTTGCCGGTATTGCCATGCTGGCTTCTCAAGCTGCTTGGTCGGAACAGTATGCTGCCAATTTCAAAGGCACAGACATTCAGGAATTCATTAATATTGTGGGTAAAAACCTCAATAAGACCATCATCGTTGATCCTACTGTTCGCGGCAAAATTAACGTCCGCAGTTACGACTTATTAGATGACGAGCAGTACTACCAGTTCTTCCTCAATGTTTTGCAGGTGTATGGCTATGCCGTGGTTGAAATGGAAAACCGCGTTATTAAAGTCATTAAAGATAAAGATGCCAAAACTGCAGCTATTCGCGTCGCTGATGATAACACCCCAGGCTTGGGCGATGAAATGGTCACCCGCATTGTGGCGTTATACAACACCGAAGCTAAACAACTAGCGCCATTACTGCGCCAGCTTAATGATAATGCTGGTGGCGGTAACGTAGTGAACTACGACCCATCTAACGTATTGATGATTTCAGGCCGCGCAGCTGTCGTAAATAAATTAGTCGAAATTGTTCGCCGTGTCGATAAGCAAGGTGATACAGCTGTTGAAGTGGTATCCCTTGAATATGCCTCAGCCGGTGAGATTGTCCGTATTGTTGATACCCTTTATCGCGCCAGCGCTAATCAAGCACAAATGCCCGGTCAAGCGCCAAAAGTGGTGGCTGATGAGCGTATGAACGCCGTTATTGTGAGTGGTGATGAAAAGAGCCGTCAACGCGTGGTCGATCTAATTCGTCGTCTAGATGCTGAGCAAGCTAACACTGGTAACACTAAAGTACGCTACTTACGCTACGCTAAAGCAGAAGATTTAGTCGAAGTGCTAACCGGTTTTGCTGACCAACTCGTGAGCGATCAAGATGCGGGTAAAACCTCGGGTAGCAAGCGTAAAGAAATTAATATTATGGCTCACGTTGATACCAATGCTTTGGTGATCAGCGCTGAACCGGATCAAATGCGCACCATTGAAAGCGTGATTAACCAGTTAGATATTCGCCGTGCACAAGTATTGGTAGAAGCGATTATTGTTGAAGTATCAGAAGGCGATGATGTTGGCTTTGGTATTCAATGGGCATCAGCTGCTGGTGGTGGTACTCAGTTTAATAACTTAGGCCCAACCATAGGTGAGATTGGCGCAGGTGTATGGCAAGCACAAGGTGAAGAAGGCACTACAGTGTGTACCGAAAATGGTACTTGTACTGAAAACCCAGATTCACGTGGTGATATTACCTTACTGGCGCAAGCATTAGGTAAAGTGAACGGCATGGCTTGGGGCGTGGCAATGGGTGACTTCGGCGCCTTAATCCAAGCGGTTTCAAGTGATACCAAATCAAACGTACTTGCAACACCGTCGATTACCACCCTTGATAACCAAGAAGCATCATTCATCGTTGGTGACGAAGTACCTATTCTTACCGGTAGCCAAAACTCAAGTAACGGTAACAGCAACCCATTCCAAACCGTTGAACGTAAAGAAGTGGGCGTTAAATTAAAAGTGGTACCACAAGTCAATGAAGGTAATGCGGTTAAGCTGACCATTGAGCAAGAAGTGTCAGGTATTAACGGTAAAACTGGTGTCGATGTGACCTTTGCAACTCGTCGCTTAACTACCACGGTTATGGCAGATTCTGGTCAGATTGTAGTACTGGGCGGTTTGATTAATGAAGAAGTACAAGAGTCAGTACAAAAAGTGCCATTTTTAGGTGACTTACCGATTATCGGTCACTTATTTAAGTCTTCATCAAGCGGTAAGAAAAAGAAGAACTTGATGGTATTTATCAAGCCAACCATTATTCGTGACGGTATCACCATGGAAGGCATCGCTGGTCGTAAATATAACTACTTCCGCGCCCTGCAACTTGAGCAACAAGAGCGCGGCGTAAACTTAATGCCTAAGACCAATGTGCCAGTGTTAACTGAGTGGGATCAAGAAGCTTATTTACCTGATGAAGTGAACGAAGTGCTTAATCGTTACAAAGAAGGTAAAGAGTTAGAAACTAAGATGCGCGAAACAGACCCTGCGCTTAAGCATATTAGCGAAAGAAAAGATCTAGACAATGCCGTCACTGAAGCTGCTGAAACCGAACAAGAAGATGATGCCAATGAGTGAAGCAGCAATGACTGAACAATTGGCACAGGTGTCTACCGATTTAGGCTTAGAAGCCGAAGAGCTTAATGATGAGGTGTTTCACTCCAACAGTCGTGAACGCCTGCCATTTGCTTTTTCTCATCGCTTTAATTTGGCATTGGCCAAAGAAGCCGATGCCCTAAAGCTTTACTACACCAGTAATACCCCACTTGATGCCATGCTTGAAGTGCGCCGTTATGCCGGTGAAGATCTGGTGTTAGTCAAGCTGCCGGTAGAAGACTTTGAAGCGAAATTAACCCACACATTCCAGGCTAATTCATCAGAAGCCCAGCAGCTGATGGAAGACATTGGTAATGAAATGGATTTATTTACCCTCGCCGAAGAACTGCCACAAACCGAAGATTTGCTCGAAGGTGATGATGACGCGCCAATCATTAAATTGATCAACGCCTTGTTATCAGAAGCCATTAAAGAAGAAGCCTCTGATATCCATATCGAAACCTACGAAAAGCAATTAATCGTCCGTTTCCGTATTGATGGGGTTTTGAAAGAAGTTTTAAAACCTAACCGTAAACTGTCTTCATTGTTGGTTTCACGTATTAAGGTGATGGCGCGTTTAGATATCGCAGAAAAACGTGTGCCGCAAGATGGTCGTATTTCATTACGTATTGCCGGCCGCGCAGTTGATGTGCGTGTCTCTACCATGCCATCAAGCCATGGCGAGCGAGTGGTATTACGACTACTGGATAAAAATACCGGCAACCTAGATTTAAAATTATTGGGTATGACCCTGTCTATCCAAGATGAATTTGAAGCGTTAATTCGTAAACCGCACGGTATTATTTTGGTTACCGGCCCAACAGGTTCAGGTAAAAGTACCACCCTGTATGCGGGGTTAACTGAGATTAACTCCAAAGACACCAACATTTTAACCGTTGAAGATCCGATTGAATATGAACTGGAAGGCATTGGCCAAACTCAAGTGAATATGAAAGCGGATATGACCTTCGCCCGTGGTTTGCGGGCGATATTACGTCAAGATCCTGATGTGGTCATGATTGGTGAAATCCGAGATTTAGAAACCGCACAAATTGCAGTGCAAGCTTCACTAACCGGTCACATGGTTATTTCGACCTTGCATACCAACACGGCATCGGGCGCGATTACTCGTCTGCAAGATATGGGTGTTGAGCCTTTCTTGGTGTCTTCAAGCTTACTGGGTGTATTAGCCCAGCGACTTATTCGTACCTTGTGTAACGAATGTAAGGTCGAGCATGAGCCAGATGAGCGTGAGCGCGAATTATTAGGCATAACGGTCAATGATACCCGAGTGATTTATCGCGCTAAAGGCTGTAAAGCCTGTGGTCATAATGGTTATCGAGGTCGTACCGGTATCCATGAATTACTCACTGTTGATGACAACGTTCGTGAATTAATTCACGGTGGCCGCGGTGAGTTAGCCATTGAAAAGTATGTCCGTCAAACGATTCCAAGTATCCGTCATGATGGCATGAGCAAAGTACTGAAAGGGGTTACCACCCTTGAAGAAGTATTGCGCGTGACCCGCGAGGAGTAATCAATGGCAGCGTTTGAATATAAAGCCCTTGATAGCAATGGTAAACAGCAAAAAGGGGTGATAGAGGCTGATACGGCTCGTCATGCACGTAGTCAGCTACGTGAACAGCGCTTAATGCCCTTAGAGCTAGAACCGGTTGCTGAAAAAGAAGCCAAGGCCAAAAGCGGTGGGCTTAAGTTTTTCAAACGTGGTATCTCGGTTGCAGAGCTTGCTTTAATTACCCGTCAAATCGCCACTTTAGTTGCTGCAGGTTTACCCATTGAGGAATCACTCAAAGCGGTAGGCCAGCAATGTGAAAAAGATCGTCTTGCCAGTTTGGTAATGGCGGTGCGCTCGCGGGTTGTTGAAGGGTACAGCTTGGCTGATTCTTTAGCCGAATTCCCCCACGTATTTGATGATTTGTACCGCGCTATGGTGGCATCAGGTGAAAAGTCTGGTCATTTAGAAGTGGTACTAAACCGCTTAGCCGATTACACCGAACGTCGCCAGCAACTGAAATCTAAGCTAACTCAGGCAATGATTTACCCTATGGTATTAACCATTGTTGCCATTGGGGTAATTGCCGTATTACTGGCAGCAGTGGTACCTAAGGTGGTTGGTCAGTTTGAACACATGGGTCAAGAGCTACCCGGTTCAACTCAGTTTTTGATCCTCGCCTCTGATTTTGTGCAAAATTATGGGGTATTTGTGCTTGTGGCACTGATTGGTTTGTTTGCACTACTAAAGCAGCTGCTAAAAAAACCAAACTTTAGAATGCAATATGACACCTGGTTACTCAAAGCACCGGTTATTGGCAAAGTCAGTAAAGGCCTGAATACCGCCCGTTTTGCGAGAACCTTAAGTATCTTGTCAGCAAGTTCTGTACCTTTGCTTGAGGGCATGCGTATTGCCAGTGAAGTGCTGCAAAACGTCAAAGTGCGCGCAGCAGTGGATGATGCTACAGCAAGAGTGCGTGAAGGTACCAGCCTGGGCGCGGCGCTAACTAATACCAAACTTTTTCCGGCTATGATGCTCTATATGATTGCATCAGGCGAAAAAAGTGGTCAGCTGGAGCAAATGCTAGAACGTGCTGCAGATAACCAAGACAGAGAATTTGAATCTAATGTGAATATTGCCTTAGGGGTATTTGAACCCATGCTCGTGGTCAGTATGGCCTCGGTGGTGTTATTTATCGTGATGGCAATTTTACAGCCTATTTTAGAATTGAATAACTTGATCAGCGCTTAAGTATCCAAGTTATTTACTATTTATTGTTAGCGCACCGAGTGTGCGCGTCGGAGGAAGTTGTTAATGCAAACTAATCGAAATCAAACCCGTGGTAAACAAGCTGGTTTTACCTTACTTGAAGTCATGGTCGTGATTGTTATTTTAGGTATTTTGGCCTCTATGGTGGTACCTAACTTAATGGGTAACAAAGATAAAGCTGATATCCAAAAAGCCGTTTCTGACATTGTAGCGTTAGAAAACACCCTCGATATGTACCGCCTAGATAACAGTGTTTATCCAACAACGGAGCAAGGCTTAGATGCGTTAGTGCAAAAGCCAACCTCGTCACCTGAGCCACGTAATTACCGCCCAGACGGTTACATTAAGCGTTTACCACAGGATCCTTGGCGTAACGATTACTACCTATTAAGTCCTGGCGAAAATGGCCGTATTGATATTTTCAGTGCCGGTCCTGATGGCCAAGTGGGAACTGAAGATGATATCGGCAACTGGAATCTGCAAAACTTCCAGTAAGCACGAAGTCTAATAGCAGATGATGATATCTAAACGCCAATCGGGGTTCACCCTCTTAGAAGTATTGCTGGTTGCCTTATTGATGGGGTTAGCTGCGGCTGCCGTCACGATGACAACCAGTACTTCAGGGCCTGAGCAAGCGTTAAAAAAAACGGCCCGTCAGTTTATTGCGACCACTGAATTAGTGATTGAAGAAACCATTTTAAGCGGTCAATTCTTAGGTGTCGTCGTCGAAGAAGATGAATATCAATTTGTCTATTACGATGAAAAAAAATGGCACCCTATAACCCAAGATCGTCAACTGGCCCCAAGGCAAATGGACCCGGGTGTGAGTTTGAGTCTACTGCTTGATGGCTTGCCATTAGTTCAAGAAGATGAAGATGATGAATCTTGGTTTGATGAGCCATTAATTGAAGCCTCAAAAGAAGATAAAAAGAAAAATCCCGAGCCGCAAATTTTACTGTTTCCCAGTGGTGAAATGTCGACGTTTGAGTTGAGTTTTTTGACCGATGACGACCAAGGTAAAGAGATTGAAGTGCTAGTGGTGGGTGATGCATTAGGGCGTTTAGCCATAGGAAGCTTTGATGAAATACAGTAAAGGTATGACCTTACTTGAAGTCATAGTGGCCTTGGCGGTGTTTTCTATTGCTGCGGTTGCTGTCACCAAAAGCATTGGTGATCAAATGGCCAACCTGCCGATTTTAGAAGAGCGAACCTTAGCCCAATGGGTTGCTAGCAATCAAATGGTTGAGGTTAGATTAACGCAGCCTTTTCCTGAGCTGGGCACTAAAAATGGTCAGGTAGAGTTAGCCGATAAAGATTGGTATTGGCGTCAGGAAGTGATTAAAACCACCGACGACAATTTCAGAATGATCAGAGTATTAGTCAGTGATGATGACAGATTTAATCGCACCGTCGCACAAGTGAGTAGCTATGTTCACAATGAAGGCTAAGCGCTCAAGACACAGCGACAATCATCGCCAAGCAGGCTTTACTTTGCTGGAAATGATGATTGCTATTGGTATTTTTGCCATGATCGGGCTGGCATCGAACTCGGTACTGTCAACCGTGATGAAAAACGATGAAGCCACCAAAGAATTTTCAATCCGTTTGAAAGCCTTACAGCAAGGTTTTGGCATTATCGAACGTGATTTAGGCCAGATGGTAGCCCGAACACAACGTGGCCTAGACGGCGAGCGTACCACCACTGTGTTTCAAACGGGCGATAACATGCTGGACTCAGAAACCGAAGCGCTGGTGTTTTTCCGTTTAGGTTGGCTCAACCCTGATGGCATGTTGCCAAGGGGTAGTTTGCAATCGGTGTCATATGTGGTGCAAGAAGGCCGCTTAGAGCGTTGGTACTATCCTTACCCTGAGCCAGAAATTGGTGCAGAGCCATTAAAAAGTTTGATCATTAAAGATGTTATCTCCATCGAGTATTCGTTTTTTGTCGGTGATAAATGGGAGCGTAAAGTTGATGCTTCACAACTGCCACTTGGCATCGCGATGAAATTAGAAATTGAAGGCTTAGGTATCATTGAGCGTCGTTTTCTACTGCCTAAAGGTGGCGGTGATGCCGCAGCCAGTAACGGCGACAATAACGATGATAATGGCAGTAACGATAATACTGATAACGACAATGATACTGATGGCTCTAGCACGGGTGAAGACGGATGATGAAATATCAGTCGCCGGGGTTGCGTAAACAGCGCGGAGTCGCGTTATTAGTGGTGTTACTGGTGGTCGCTTTAGTGGTGATTATTGCGACCAATATTACCAGCCGTAATCAGTTATCCATGCGCCGTACCTTGAATTTAGCCCAGTATGATCAAGCCTATTGGTATGCTATTTCGGCAGAAGAATTAGGTAAAAAGATTTTAAAGCAAGATATGGAAGATGCTGACGGCACCGTACATTTACAGCAATATTGGGCTTTAGCTGATGTGATTTTTCCGGCTGAATACGGCGAAATTGGCGGTGAGATTAAAGATATGCGTTCTTGTTTTAATCTTAACGCTTTATCAGTTAAGTCAACAGAAGTTGAAAATGGCCAACCTAAATTATCATTAGCCGCGACTCAGTATATGTCACTGTTGGTTGCCCTAGGTATGGATGAATTTGGCGCCGAGCGGCTGACCCATACTTTGATTGATTATATTGACGAAGATACGGTAGCAATGCCCTATGGCGCTGAAGATGCCGATTATGAGTCTCGTAATACGCCATATCGAGCAGCGAATACCTTGATGAATCATCGCAGTGAGCTGCGGGCGGTATTAGGATATAACCAGCAAGTGTATTTAACCTTGTTGCCTTATATTTGCGCGATACCAGGTAATAACCAACAATTGCTTAATGTGAATACCCTAGAGGTTGAACAAGCAGCATTGTTAGTGGGTATGCTAGAAAACAAGATTAGCCAAAGCGATGCGGAAAGTTTAATTAACCAACGACCTGCAGATGGCTTCGAAACCGCAGCAGAGTTTTGGGAAAATAATTCCTTAGCGAGTTTAGCCACTGAAAGTAATATGAAATCGAGCATAGTGGTCGATAGTAATTACTTCTTATTAAAAGCGGGCGCTAAAGTGGATAATGCGATGTTTAGAATGGATAGCGTTTTGCGTCGCAGTAATAACAAGTTTGATGTGATCAGTCGTCAATACGGTGATCAGCAATAATGAATATGGGTAACAATCCGCTTCAATTAACCTTGGCTAGTTTGGCCTGTGGCAGTTTGAAGCTTGTGGAGAATGACAGTGTCTGAACGGCTTTTTATCCGATTAGGGAAAACATCAACAAGTCCTTGTTCGTGGCTGGTATGGTCAGAACAAGAGCAAGAAATTATTGCTTCAGGTGAGTTAAGTGATGCAGCGAGCTTAACCAGTTTGACTGAGCGCGCGGGCAATCGTCCGGTGGATGTGTTGGTGCCAGCGGCCAGTATGACATTGACTCAAATTGCATTGCCTGAAAAAAATCAGCGCCAAGCGTTAAAGGCACTCCCTTTCATGCTAGAAGAAACCATCGCCTCTGATGTTGAAACCATGCACTTTGTGGTTGGCCCCCGTGATGGTGAGCAGCTAAATGTCGCCGCAGTGGCCCATGAGCAAATGCAAAACTGGTTATCTTGGCTGCTTGATGCTGGCATTAAAGTAAAGAGTATTGTCCCTGATTGTTTAGCCTTACCGTTGGATCAATGTAGCTGGGCTGCGCTGGATATGGGTGATGAATTGTTACTGCGTACCGGTGAAGGTAGTGGTGTGAGCTTGCCAAAAACATGGTTAGATTTCGCCTTACCTGAGCTGCTATCGCGTCGAAGTGATGCCGATTCTGCGCTAAAAATTGCCGCCTATAGCGAAGACTTAGTGTTTACCAATGCTGAGGTGGAAGCGAAACCATTAGATATTCCGATGATGGTATTGGCAAAGGGTATTTTACAGGCACCGATTAATTTATTAAGCGGTGTGTATCAGCCAAAGCGTGAATACAGCAAGCATCTGATGCTATGGAAAAATGCGGCTATTGTAGCGGTTATTGCTATCGTACTTGGGCTAGTGAATAAAGGCTTAACCATTCATCAGTTGAATCAACAAACCGCTGAAATAAAACAGCAAAGTGAAGCGATATTTAAGCGTGTTAGTCCAGGGGTAAACCGGATTGTTAATATTCGCTCGCAGCTGGACTCACAATTGCGCAGTCTTAAAGGTCAAGGTGGCGGTGCTGCTTTCTTTGACATGCTTGATGGTCTGAAAGAGTCATTTCAAAAAGTGCCCGATTTAAAACCGAACTCAATTCGTTTTGATGCAAGTCGTAATGAACTGCGCATGCAAGTGACGGCAAAAAGTTATGATCACGTGGATAAATTCAAGCAACTGGTTGAAGCGCGTTATGAGTTTGATATGGGTGCCATCAATAGCGGTGACAATGAAGTGAATACCACAATTACCTTGAAGGGCAAATAAGATGGAAAATTTGCAAATTTGGTGGCGTGGACTCGCGCAACGTGAACAGCAATTAGTCGGCAGTTGCGCAGTGTTTGTGGTTATTGGAATTTTGTATTGGGGCATTTGGAGCCCGATTGCAACTGCGGCAGACAATGCTGAAAAAGATCATCAAGCAGCCAAGCAAACCTTAAATTATGTTAAACAATCGGCGAATAAAATTGCCGGTTTAAAACAACAAGGTTCTGGGCCAAGAGCATCAGGCAGCTTAAGTTCGATTGTGAACCAATTAGCTGGCCAATATGATTTAGACATTACCCGTATGCAGCCACAGGGCAATAAAATCCAATTATGGATGGACGATGTGCCATTTGACAGCTTACTTGATTACTTGCATGAACTGGTTGAAGAAAAAGGCTTAACCCTAGAAAGTGTTGATGTATCAGAGTCTGACTTGGCAGGTTATGTCAAAGTGCGCCGTATTCAGTTATCTAAGTAAGTAGGTATAGTAGTGAGTTTGATTAAGAAAATTATTTTAGGTGTTTTTGTTTACCTGATCTTTTTGGTGGTATTTATCCCAGCAAATTGGCTAGTGGGGATTGCGCCATTACCCAATAATATCAAGGTAAGCGGTGTTAGTGGTACATTGTGGCAAGGCTCTGCTGATTTGGTGTCGATTGATCGCCGTTTGATTGAACAGGTGTCATGGGATTTAAATCCTTGGACATTATTTATTGGTCAGCTCTATGTCGATCTGCAGATTGGTAGCCGGGCAACGCCAGTTAGTGGGCAGGGTGATATTAGTTGGTCTTTAGCAGGTGTCTCAGCTGAAAACTTGCGCTTTGAAGCGCCGAATAAATTTTTATTAGGCAACGCAAAATTACCCTTTAGAACCATGGTAGATGGTGATGTCAGTTTAATTGTTGAAAGCCTTAAGCAAGGTACGCCTTGGTGTGAGCAGTTAACCGGTAAGCTATTTTTGAATGCTATTGATGTTAAAAATCAGTTTGGTGAATATCCTTTAGGGGATATCGCCCTAGGGTTGAGTTGTATTGATGGCCAAGTGCAATTGATGACTGATGACTCAATGAACAAAATGGGGATTCAAGGTAGCGCAACTTTAGGTGAAAATAATCGTATTGTGGTTAGTGCTAAGATCAAACCGACCCATGAGCAGCCACAAGATTTAACCCAAGCTTTAAGCTTTTTGGGTAAACAAGATAGCCAAGGCTATTACCCTGTTAATTATCAGGGCACGATTCCAGGGTTGTAGTAACGACTGCTTCATCAGAAATTTGAAAGGCAGCTGAATCACATCAGCTGCCTTTTTTATTGGCTATAAATTATTAGCTACCATAGGCACTTAGCCTTTAACTGCAGCTAATAAGTCTTGATGTAAGAGTTGGTAATCATCAATGGCAGGAAAATCGATAAAATCCTTATTGGGCTTTTGACTGTCAGGATTGCTAATACCTAATTGAAAGCCAACACCCGCCAAACGTGATGCTTCAAGAATATTTTCATTGTCATCAACAAACAAACAGCGGCTTGGATCTAAATCATACTTCGCGAATGCTTGCTTCCAAAATTCAGGGTGCTCTTTAGGATAACCCGTTTCATGGCTCGACATCATTCCATCTAGGCCTCTTGCCAGTTCAGTATGTTCTAATTTAAGTTCTAGGCTTTTAGGATGGGCATTGGTTAACAGGATTCTTTGTTTACCTGCCGTAGCGAGCGCCTCTAAAAAGGGCATGCTGTCTTGGCGCATTTGAATTCGCTCAACCAGTGAATAATGCAGGGTGAGAATATCTATGTCTAATTGTTGCTGCCAAAAATCAATGCAATACCAGTCTAGGGTGCCAACAACCTTATGGTAAGACTGCTCGACTAGCGCCTGCGCTTGGGCTAAGGAAATTTGCTTTTGTGTACTAAGCTGTTGAGGTACCAAAGTTAACCAAAAATGGTTATCAAAATGCAAATCCAGCAAGGTGCCGTCCATATCGAGCAAAACTGTGTCTATCTTATGCCAAGGAAACATGTAAATTCCGGTTGTAGAATATAGCTAGGGTAGTAAGATTGTAACTGGTCTTACTAAATTCGTCATATACGAGGTTTTAATGACATCACGGCATAAAAAGCCCGAAATTCTTCATCGCGAAATTGTCGCCAAAAGTCGACTGTTTCAGATAGAACAGCTGCACCTAAAATTTTCTAATGGCATTGAGCGTCAATATGAACGAATGAGTGGTGGCAGCCGCGGTGCGGTCATGATTGTGCCTGTGCATCAAGGTCAATTTTTGTTGGCTAAAGAATATGCCGCAGGCACTGATAATTATGAGTTGGGTTTTCCTAAAGGCTTGATTGATCCCGGCGAAGAGGCTGTTGAAGCCGCGAATCGTGAGTTACAAGAAGAAATCGGTTTTGCCAGTCGTAAGCTGACCTTATTGAAAGAATTAAGCTTAGCGCCAGGTTATTTTGCCAGTAAGATGCAAATTTTCATTGCTGAAGATTTATATGAAAGCAGCCTAGAAGGTGATGAGCCTGAACCTATTGAAGTTATTCCGTGGGCGCTTGGTGAATGGCAAGCGTTACTGGATAACACTGATTTTTCAGAATCGAGAAGTGTGAGTGCATTATTTTTAGCCCAACAACATTTACAAGGTTAATCTTGCTACTGTGTTAGCGGCTAAATTTAGCCAATTGAGATGTTGTAAGCGTTATTACTGACTGATGATTAAAATATTTCAGCTTACTCATCTAATTTAACTACAAATAAATCGTAAATTAGTCTAACTTGACACTATTCAGAGTATTATTTGGCGATTGGAGTCGTTATGAAGCCAGAAGAAGTAATTGAACAAGTCATCAGTATTGCCACCGAGGCGGGTCAAAAAATCCGCGATATTTATTTGAAAGGTGATTTTGATCGCGAAATAAAATCTGATAATACTCCTGTCACCTCAGCGGATCTGGCTGCAAATGAAATTATTTGTACTGAACTTGCTAAATTAACGCCTGATATTCCAATCTTAAGTGAAGAAGCTGCCGATATACCTTTTAATGAGCGTAGCGAGTGGCCACGTTATTGGTTAGTGGATCCATTAGATGGCACTGGTGAATTTATTGCTGGTAGTGGTGACTTTTCAGTGATTATTGCACTCGTTGAGCATAATCGCCCTGTGATGGGGATAGTGTATGTGCCGATGACAAACGTGTGTTACTACGCGATTGCAGGTTTAGGAGCCTACAAACGTGATGCTAACAATGAAGTGCGTATTAGCAGTAAACCACTTACTGATATTAATGAATCAGGTTTACGTCTTGCGGTAAGTCGTCGTCAAGACCCACAATCAGTATTAAAGTTACTCAGTCATCCTAGCAGTTGCGAATTAGTGGTGTTAGGCGGCGCAGCATTAAAGAGTTGTTTAGTGGCCGAAGGCCGAGCTGACTGTTACGTGCGTTTAGGGCCAACCGGTGAGTGGGATACAGGCGCTGCGCAAATTATTCTAGAAGAAGCAGGCGGCGCGTTAATGGATATTAACCTGCAACCGTTAACTTATAATGAACGTGAAACCCTTGAAAATCCAAACTTTATTGTTGTAGGTAGCCCGAATTTACCTTGGGACGATATCCTCACTAATTAGTCAGCTCGACATGACTTATTTAAGCCCTCTAGTAGAGGGCTTTTTTGTGGCCGCCATTTATAAAATACTCATGCTGTCTATAAATTAATGGGTTATGAGCATTGTTTTAATTTTGTTTGCTGTTAGTTTGTTGTTCAAAGCATTATTGATAATAGCGGCTTAAGGGCAAATGCAATGCGTGAAGGAGAGGGGGTGTTCACTCAGAGCTTCATTCATGGCTTAAATTACTTACCAAAATTGTTATCTATTTATATTCAAGGCTATACCTCAGGAATGGCAAAATAAGGATGTTTCATGGTATTAACCAAACGTTTTCTCCCTTACTTCATCACTCAGTGCCTTGGGGCATTAAACGATAATATCTATAAAAATGTGCTGCTATTACTGGTGACTTACAGCCAGGTAGATGCACTACCGATTAGCGTCAATATGTTTGTTAATTTAGCTGCCGGAGTGTTTATTTTACCGTTTTTCTTATTTTCAGCCCATGCAGGTGTCGTGGCTGACAATATGGACAAAGCGCGACTGATAAGACGACTTAAATTACTGGAGCTTATCATCATGTCTTGCGCGGCTTTTGCCATATTGTCGCAAAGCTATTTGCTGATGTTGGTGCTGCTATTTCTTACTGGCAGTCAATCGGCTTACTTTGGCCCAGTTAAGTATTCCTTATTGCCACAAACGCTTAAAGAAGATGAGTTAGTTACTGGTAATGCTTGGGTTGAAATGGGCACCTTTATCTCGATCCTTGCTGGCACCTTGTCTGCAGGTTTGTTAGTGGCAAGTGAGCATAGTTTACTTGGCGCTGCGGTGACTGTGGTGACGTTATCTATTGCTGGTTACTTATCAAGCCGGGCTATTCCTGCATTACCGCCACAAGGCACAATCAGTAAAATTCGTTTTACCCCTTTTACGGGAACATGGCGCAGTATTGCCAAAGTAAGGCAAACCCCAAGTATCTGGATGGCTATTCTCGCCATTAGCTGGTTTTGGTTTTTGGGCGCCACTTATTTAACCCAGTTTCCTAACTTTGCCAAATTACACCTGTATGCCGATGCCACCGTGGTGTCGTTATTGTTGGCATTATTTTCCATTGGTATCGGCATTGGCTCGTGGGTATGTGAGCGGATTTCCTATGGTCATGTGGAGTTAGGCGTGCTGCCGTTTGGGGTTTTAGGTTTAACGGTATTTGGGGTTGATTTAATTTTTGCTATTCCGCCAGCGCCATTAGATAGCAGTTTTGTTTACAGCTTTAGTAGCTTTATCGCAGATCCGCAGCATTATCGGCTGATGGTTGATTTGCTGTTTATTGGCTTAAGTGGTGGATTATTCATTGTGCCCTTGTATGCCTTTATTCAATCTAGGGCTGCACCAGGGGAGTGTGCCCAAGCTATTGCGGCAAACAATATTAATAATGCCTTATTCATGGTGATGGCGGCAATACTATCTATGTTGTTACTTGGCGTTTTAGAGTGGAGTATTCCGCAATTATTTTTACTCCTTGGTGGGTTGAACACTGCGGTGGCGTTATATGTGTATGCTCAGGTACCTGAGTTTGCTCAGCGCTTTATCAGTTACTTGTTGAGCCACTTGATGTACCGCGTCAGTGTTAATGGGCGTCTCAATATTCCGGCGCAGGGAGCTGGGGTGATTGTCTGTAATCATGTTAGCTATGTTGATGCCTTAATTATTATGGGTGCATCCACCCGTCCTATTCGTTTTGTGATGGATAAATCCATCAGTGAAATTCCGCTATTAAAATATCTCTTTCGCCATGCTGGAGTTATTCCTATTTGCTCACCTAAAAAGTGTGAAACCACCTACAAGCAAGCATTTGAGCTAATCCATGAAGCCCTTGGTAATGAGGAGCTAGTGTGTATTTTCCCTGAAGGACGTTTATCTGTTGATGGTGAAATTGCTGAGTTTAGACCCGGTATCGAAGCGATTTTAGCGAGAGATTCCGTCACAGTAATCCCGATGTCATTACAAGGCTTATGGGGCTCATACTTTAGCCATAAAGGCGGCCATGCACTGACAACACTGCCGAAGCGTTTTTGGTCTAGGGTGACTGTGAATATTGATGCAGCGGTCGATGGGGTCTCACTGGGTCGCCATGGGCTACAAGCTAAGGTCACTGAGTTATTTGATAGCACAACTACTCGTTAAATGAGAGCGCTAATGGTCGTTAAGTGATGGAGCTAAAACACGAGTATAAGTGATTGCTCTATCTTTGCTATGTGACACTCATAACAGCAACCGTTCGTTGTTATGAGTGCAGAGTGTGTGAATTATCCTGCTAGCTGATCTAAATATTGCTGGAGCGCAATTTTATCACCACTAAATATTACCCTTTGCTGACGTTTGCTCATTTGGTATTGATACATAGGGTCGTAATAGCGCTCTAATAGTATTGAAATCCAATCAAAATGTTCATTAGCATCGTTTATTGAAAACTGTCGATTTATGGCGCTTTCAATAATGGCACTGAGCTGTTGGTGTTGCTTGCCACCTAAGCGTTTTTTGATGCTATTAATGCTGCTAAGCAGGTATTGGCTAAACTGTTCTTTTCCATGTTCTGCGCCATATTTATTGATAAAGGCGGCTGACTTATCAATAACATAGTCTTTATGTATTCTGTTTATACGATTCGCTAAGCTTTCTTCTAATACAATCATCTCACTGGCTTGCATCGCTTGGTAAAAAGCTTTGGGTATGGCTGAGCGCCCGATTAAGAAGCTTTCGTCTTCTAACAAGATTTTATGTTGTGGCAATTGCTGATGTTGTAGTAGCTGTGTCGCCAGCTGATTTTCGAAATTAATTTGAGTTGGTTGGGGCTCAAGGTTCTTACCAAAGCTTGAGCCGCGATGATTGGCAATGGCTTCTAAGTCAATGGACTCTGGTCGCAGTTGTAAGAGCTCGGTCTTACCGCTGCCGGTGCTGCCGCTTAAAATGACTAAGGGCTGCAAAGTCGCCGCGGTATCAATGGTATCAATTAAATATTGGCGCATGGCTTTATAGCCACCTTCAATATAAGGGATATCGATGCCGGCCTCTTTCAGCCATTGCTGTGACAACTTTGAACGTAAGCCACCACGAAAACAATATAGGTAGCTGTTGGGGTGCTTAGCGATAAACTGCTGCCAGCTTTCAATGCGCTGCTGCTTGGTTTTGCCATTAACCAATTGATGACCTAATTCGATAGCCGCCTGTTGTCCTTGCTCTTTATAGCAAGTACCAACCTTGGTACGTTCACTGTCATTCATCAGCGGGAAATTGGCCGAATGCTCGAAGGCGCCTTTACTAAATTCGATGGGGGCGCGCACATCAATGAGCGCGCGCTGCTGAAGGAAAAGACGTTGATACTCGGTTTTAGCAATGATGTTAGCAAGCATTTGTTACTCTCTATCTCAGTGTAATTAATGCGCTATTGGTATTTGAAGCGCTCAATTCACCAATGCAAATAGGGGCAATATTTTGCGCCTCAAGTAAAGCAACCAGTTGTTGTTCTGCGTCAGCGCTTACCGCAATCAACAAGCCGCCACTGGTTTGCGGATCGCACAAAATTGCTTGTTGTTGCTGAGTTAGTGCTGGTAAGTATTGCTGATAGCTGTCGAAGTTGCGTTGGGTTCCGCCTGGGGTGCAACCTAAGTTTAAGTAGTGCAGCGCTCGGTCTAATAATGGGATGTTATTAAATACTAAATTCGCAGTGACATCGCCGCCTTGGCAGACTTCAATCAGGTGACCTGCCAAGCCAAAACCCGTGACGTCTGTCAGTGCATTTACTCCAGCGATTGCCGCAATATCTTGGCCGACCTTGTTTAGCTGACACATGGCATCAATGGCAATCATACTGTCTTGCTCTGTGAGTTTTTTTTGTTTTTGCGCGGTAGTGAGGATACCGATCCCTATCGGTTTAGTGAGATACAGTTTATCGCCAGCTTTTGCCGTATTATTGCGCTTTAATTGCTCAAGAGGGATTTGTCCGGTTACCGCCAATCCAAAAATCGGTTCAGGTGCATCAATGCTGTGACCGCCAGCTAACATTATTCCCGCATCTGCACAGGCTTGGCGCCCGCCTTCAATAACCTTTTGAGCCACTTCTGCAGCTAAGATATTCACTGGCCAGCCAAGTATGGCAATAGCCATGATAGGCGTGCCACCCATGGCATAAATATCGCTGATGGCATTAGTGGCCGCGATACGCCCAAAGGTGAAGGGGTCATCCACAATCGGCATGAAAAAGTCAGTAGTACTGATAATGCCTGTTTCATCATTGAGTTGGTAAACTGCTGCATCGTCACGGGTTTGATTGCCGACTAATAATTTAGGATCGGTAAAAGAGGGTAAAGATGAGGCAAGTATGGTGCTAAGTACCTGCGGGGAAATTTTACAGCCACAGCCGGCGCCGTGGCTATATTCAGTAAGTTTAACTGACGATTCAGACATTAATGGGTAACCCTTAAAAAGGAAGATTATCCATCATAAACACATACGGCTACCTTGCAAGGTAGCCGTTTACTTTTAATGGGTTAAAGCAGACTTTAATAAGCAGCAGTGAGGTTATTCCAGTTTTTCTTTTGGGCTAACAAACGTGCTTTTAATTCTTCGACCTGCAATTTTAATTGCTGGTTGCTCAGTTGTTTACGTTTGGCATCTAGCAGTACCTTTTTCGCTTGATAATAATCCACTAGATGTTGCTTCATAAGATCATATTCGGCTTGGAAATTAGCGATTATTTCATCACAATTTGGTAAATGTGCGACCTTATTTTGCGCTCTTAATAATTGCATTTGAAGTTTGGCACTTTCGATTCGCTCTTGCGGTACTACTCGTAAATCAGTGGCTAAACCACACCATTGCATTGACTTAATTAGCCATTTTGTTGGGTCGTAATGCCACCACTTAATACCATTACGGTAGTCATTTTCAAAAATGTGATGAAAGTTATGATAACCCTCACCATAGGTCAGTAAGGCAATCATGCCATTATCTTTAGCCGTATTTTTATTGGTATATGGCTGACTGCCCCAGACATGGGCTAATGAATTAATAAAGAAAGTACAGTGATGTACGACCACTAAACGTAATAGTCCTGCCATCAGCACCATTGAAATAATATCGCCATTGAGCCAGCCTAAAAATGCCGGTAGTGCGATATTCATCAATACCACTAGGGTAAGATAATGTTTATGCTGCCACATAACGATGGCATCTTTTTGTAAGTCACGGACGTTATTATAATCATGATAACGACTGGCTTGGTATTCACGTAGCATCCAACCAATATGACTATACCAAAAGCCCATTTTGGCTGAATAAGGATCTTTGTCGTTATTATCAACGTGCTTATGATGGATGCGATGATCTGATGACCAATGCAGTGCACTATTTTGTAATGCTAATGCACCGCCAAGGGCAAATAAGAATCGCATTGCAGGATGCGCTTTATAAGCTTTGTGAGACCATAATCTATGGTAACCGGCGGTAATTGAAAGGCCGCTAGCAAAGGCAAGTACCACAAAAGCAATCCACTCAATAGCTTCAAAGCCATGTGTAAAGCCACGCCACGGCACTAAAGTCAGCGCGCCAAGTAGTGTTAGCGCAAATAAAGCAGTATTTAACCAAATAATCGGTGGTTTTTTCATTAAGATAATCCATGATTCTTATTGAGCGTACAGTTGTAAGCTAATTTAGCTCACCAACTTTATTCGGTCAAGTATCTCGGGGCTGTGTTTTTAGCTTAAAAGCGGTATTATCTGTGCAATAACATTTACTAAATGGATCTTTACATGGGTGTAAGAGCATTACAGAAAGAAAAAACCCGTCGTGCATTGGTAGATGCCGCTTTTAATCAATTAAGCGCTGAACGTAGTTTCTCCAGTTTAAGCTTGCGAGAAGTGGCAAGGGAAGCGGGCATAGCACCAACCTCTTTTTATCGTCATTTCAAAGACATGAATGAACTTGGTTTAACCATGGTTGATGAAGGTGGACTTACACTTCGACAAATGATGCGTAAAGGTCGCCAGCGCGCAGAAGCGGGTGGCAGTGTCATTCGCATCTCGGTTGACACGTTTGTGGAAGTATTAGAATCAAATCCCAATGTTTTTCGAATTCTATTACATGAGCGCTCAGGAACGTCAGCGGCTTTTCGTGCCGCTGTAGCAAGAGAAATAGAACACTTTATTTCAGAGTTGTCTCATTACACAGAGGCGACTGCTGGAAGAACGCCGATGCTAGCCAGAGTACAAGCAGAAGCTTTAGTTACCCTAGTGTTTAACGCTGGGGCATCAGCTTTAGATATGAAACGAGCTGACAGAAAAGTATTAGCCGATCACTTAGTGCTGCAATTGCGCATGGTGGCAAAAGGCGCAGAAGCGCTGCAACATAAAGTTGATACTAAATAGCATCAGTGAATTAATAGTAAAACTTGCGCAATAAAAAAGCCGTTATGGATAATTCATCCTATAACGGCTTTTTAATATGTGTTGAACCTACTTACGTTCTAGTAGTACACCTGATTCCATATGGTGGGTATATGGGAATTGATCAAATAAAGCGAAACGGGTGATCTTATGGGTGCTTCCCAGTACCTCAAGGTTTGCTTTTAGGGTTTCTGGGTTACATGAAATATATAAAATGCGGTCGTAGTTTTGCATTAATGCCAAGGTGTCATCGTCAATACCCGCTCGTGGTGGGTCAACGAAAATGGTATTGCAATCGTAGCTATCTAAGTCAATACCTTCTAAACGTCTAAAGGTGCGTTTTTTCGCCATCGCATCACTAAAGTCTTCAGCAGACATACGAATGATTTGCACATTATCGACTTTGTTGATGGCAATATTATACTGCGCAGCATCAACAGATGGCTTAGCTAATTCTGTTGCTAGTACGCGGTCAAAGTTTTGCGCTAAAGCGATAGTGAAATTGCCATTACCGCAATAAAGCTCTAATAAATCGCCAGTGCTGTCTTTGGTTGCTGAAATAGCCCATTCAAGCATTTTGACTGACACTTTCGCATTTGGCTGGGTAAAGCTATTTTCAATTTGTTTATAATGTAATTCTTGACCGGCTACATTAAGGGTCTCAACCACAAAGTCTTTATCTAAATCGATTTTAAGTTTACGTGCTCGGCCAATGATATTGACGTTAAACTTTTCAGCTAAACGCGCCTTCATTTGGGTCGCTTGCTCTATCCAAGTGTCACCTAATTGGCGGTGATAAAGTAACGACACTAAGATCTCACCGCTAAGCGTGGTTAAAAAGTCCACCTGAAATAACTTAAAGCGTAAATCATGATTAGGACGTAGCTCTTCCATTAATGCAGTCATCATTTCATTGATTAAAGTCCCTGCTGGCAAATATTGCTCACAGCGCACTTTCTCATCTAAGACTTTATCAAACATGTAATAGAATAAGTCATCGCCATCGTGCCATACTCGAAACTCGGCGCGCATACGGTAATGGGCTGGTTCTGAGGCAAAAACTTCTAAACTAGGCGGCGTAAAATCGGCAAAGTCCTGTTCAAGCTTGATACGCTTCTCTGCTAGTTGCGCATCATAGTTTTTAGGATCCATTGCAGCTAAATTCATTTTGTTCCACCATAGGCTGTAAATTAAGGGCGCAAATATTATACTACACAACGCTGATGTCCAGCGGATTGACTTAATCTTAATGGATTAAGTGGTTAATTTTATCTATACAGCTTTTATCACCCGCATTATGGAGAAGAGATTGTCAGGTCCAATACTTATTTTTGATTCTGGTATCGGCGGTTTATCCGTTTTAGAACACATTCAAACAAAAATGCCTGCTAAAGATATCTTCTATTTATTTGATAATGCCCGGCTACCTTATGGGGATCTAGCAGAACAAGCATTAATTGAAGGTTGTGTGGCACTGATTATCAAGCAAGTGGCATGCATTAATGCTTCCATTGTGGTCGTTGCCTGCAATACTGCCAGCACCTTAGTGTTACCGCATTTACGAAGACGACTAACCATACCCGTGGTGGGCGTAGTGCCAGCAATTAAACCTGCAGCGCAATTGACTCAATCCAAACACATAGCATTACTTGCCACGCCAGGGACAGTTGAAAGAGCTTATACTAAAGAGTTGATCCGTGAGTTTGCTGGTTGCTGTGAAGTGACTTTGATTGGTTCATCTGAATTAGTGCTTATTGCCGAAGAGAAAGCTAAAAGAAACCCAATAAACTTAAATGCGATAAAACCAATCTTGGCTTCGATAAATGGCACTGATATAGATACCTTGGTTTTAGGCTGCACTCACTTTCCGTTATTACGCCAAGAAATAGCTGAGTGCATTAGCCATCCAGTAACGCTATTAGATTCCGGCGAAGCCATTGCAATAAGAGTGGCGTCATTATTAGAAACAATAAACAGGTCAGCTAAAGGTAAAACGAACAAAGTAGGCAGGTTAACAGCGGGATTTACAAAGAAGATAGATAAAGGCTTAGCATTAACATTAGCTGACTACGGTTTTAAGCAACTAGAGTGCATTTCCGTAGGCAGCTAATAGAAGGGGTTTAGTCTTCTTTATTTGACTCAGATGGATCTGACTCTTGTGATTTAGCTTCACGCACCTTTAGTGTGCGTTCTTGGAAACTGTAATCGTTTAACTTGTTCATTGCTTTCTTGGCGCCAGTTTCAGACATTTCAACAAAACCAAATCCCTTACGGCGACCTGTTTTTCTATCTCTAACTAAACGTACTGAATTAACTGGTCCATATTCGCCGAATAAAGCTTTCACTTCACCTTCATGAACACGGTAAGGCAAGTTACCAACATAAAGTGTCATTGTTGGGCCAACATAAGGCTTATTTGAATCAGTTGCAGTTGAAGACGGAACAAAAGTGAATATAAGACTCGCTAACATAACACCAGCGATGAAAGACACGACTAATTGAACATTGGTAGAAAGAGCATAAATAACGATTGCACCTATAAGGGCAATAATTAGGGTAATAACAAATGACTTTTGCATATGATTGTCTCTAATAAAAATGAAAAATGATAAATAACTGTTAAAAACATTGCTATGGTAATGAATTATTGAAGCTTTCACCATACTCTGATGAAAATATGACCTCAAAACACGATAAAAACCATATTACTGATAGTTACTGTAGGACAAAAGTGTTCTTTAAATACCCATAATAGTTAAAAATAAAACGATCTGTTCAAAAGCTATTCGCTTAAACGGTTTTTATATAAAAAGCCCTTGCACCAATTCAGAATCTGCCTATAATGCGCATCCACTGACACGGCAAACCACGCACTAGCATGGGTTACACGCCAAATCAGTTCACTGTAAAGTGACGCTGAAAATTGTTTTTAAATAAGTTTAAAAATGACTTGACGCGAAAAAGGAATTGCGTAGAATACGCATCCCAAGCCAACGACCTAGCGTCTAACGGCGGAGTCTGAAAAATTGATTCCACGCTCTTTAACAATTTATCAAGTAATCTGTGTGGACACTCACAGGTGTTGAGTTAATCGAAATTGCTTATTCTTTCTCGTAAAGAGTGAAGCAATCAAAATTATTACTCAATGTAACGATGAGTGTTCATAGCAATATGTAACAAACGTTTTAGAGATTCTTCCGAGTCTTTAAATCGAAATCAGAATTCATTGAGCCGAAACATTTTCGAATGTTTCAACAAAACTTTAATTGAAGAGTTTGATCATGGCTCAGATTGAACGCTGGCGGCAGGCCTAACACATGCAAGTCGAGCGGTAACAGGAATTAGCTTGCTAATTCGCTGACGAGCGGCGGACGGGTGAGTAATGCCTAGGGATCTGCCCAGTCGAGGGGGATAACAGTTGGAAACGACTGCTAATACCGCATACGCCCTACGGGGGAAAGGAGGGGACCTTCGGGCCTTTCGCGATTGGATGAACCTAGGTGGGATTAGCTAGTTGGTGAGGTAATGGCTCACCAAGGCGACGATCCCTAGCTGTTCTGAGAGGATGATCAGCCACACTGGGACTGAGACACGGCCCAGACTCCTACGGGAGGCAGCAGTGGGGAATATTGCACAATGGGCGAAAGCCTGATGCAGCCATGCCGCGTGTGTGAAGAAGGCCTTCGGGTTGTAAAGCACTTTCAGTAGGGAGGAAAGGTTAACGGTTAATAACCGTTAGCTGTGACGTTACCTACAGAAGAAGGACCGGCTAACTTCGTGCCAGCAGCCGCGGTAATACGAGGGGTCCAAGCGTTAATCGGAATTACTGGGCGTAAAGCGTACGCAGGCGGTTCATTAAGCCAGATGTGAAATCCCCGGGCTCAACCTGGGAATTGCATTTGGAACTGGTGAACTAGAGTCTTGTAGAGGGGGGTAGAATTTCAGGTGTAGCGGTGAAATGCGTAGAGATCTGAAGGAATACCGGTGGCGAAGGCGGCCCCCTGGACAAAGACTGACGCTCATGTACGAAAGCGTGGGGAGCAAACAGGATTAGATACCCTGGTAGTCCACGCCGTAAACGATGTCTACTCGGAGTTTGGTGCCTTGAGCACTGGGCTCCCAAGCTAACGCATTAAGTAGACCGCCTGGGGAGTACGGCCGCAAGGTTAAAACTCAAATGAATTGACGGGGGCCCGCACAAGCGGTGGAGCATGTGGTTTAATTCGATGCAACGCGAAGAACCTTACCTACTCTTGACATCCAGAGAATTCGCTAGAGATAGCTTAGTGCCTTCGGGAACTCTGAGACAGGTGCTGCATGGCTGTCGTCAGCTCGTGTTGTGAAATGTTGGGTTAAGTCCCGCAACGAGCGCAACCCCTATCCTTATTTGCCAGCGCGTAATGGCGGGAACTCTAGGGAGACTGCCGGTGATAAACCGGAGGAAGGTGGGGACGACGTCAAGTCATCATGGCCCTTACGAGTAGGGCTACACACGTGCTACAATGGCGTATACAGAGGGTTGCAAAGCCGCAAGGTCTAGCTAATCTCACAAAGTACGTCGTAGTCCGGATTGGAGTCTGCAACTCGACTCCATGAAGTCGGAATCGCTAGTAATCGTAGATCAGAATGCTACGGTGAATACGTTCCCGGGCCTTGTACACACCGCCCGTCACACCATGGGAGTGGGCTGCACCAGAAGTAGATAGTCTAACCTTCGGGAGGACGTTTACCACGGTGTGGTTCATGACTGGGGTGAAGTCGTAACAAGGTAGCCCTAGGGGAACCTGGGGCTGGATCACCTCCTTACCTATACGACTAACGACTAACTTAATGTTTGTTGAGTGTTCACACAGATTACTTGATAGAAAGAAAGCAATATATTTTGGTTGTTTAGCTCCGCTGGTTAGAGCCCACCCCTGATAAGGGTGAGGTCAGTGGTTCAAGTCCACTCTGACCCACCAAAATCTTCATTTCTCCTAAGCGAAGATTTTGTATTAAAGTATTTTGTTTTACTGCATGTAAATGGGGCTATAGCTCAGCTGGGAGAGCGCCTGCCTTGCACGCAGGAGGTCTGCGGTTCGATCCCGCATAGCTCCACCATTTACATCTTCTCAATAAGTTGAGTCGACATATGCAATTAAGAGATGCCAAAGATAATCTAACCATTATCTTTGGCTTTTTTTTACCCGTTCTTTAACAATTTGGAAAGCTGATAGTATTTAATACGATGATGTCTGTCGTTGTATTAATTACAAATCGTATTATTGGGAAATTAATCCTTTTCTGATAATACATTGAGTTCTCAAAACACTTTATTAAGTGTCTTGAATATTCTAAAAACTAAGGCGAATTTGTGTACTCGCAAGAGATGCAAATCATGTAATAAACCAGCTAGTTACGATACAGCTGTTAGGGCTACCCGCTCTAACAACGATTAAGTTTCCTTGTGAAACTCATTTGGGTTGTATGGTTAAGTGACTAAGCGTATACGGTGGATGCCTTGGCAGTCAGAGGCGATGAAGGACGTAGTAACTTGCGAAAAGCGTTGGCGAGCTAGTAACAAGCATTTGAGCTAACGATGTCCGAATGGGGAAACCCGGCCACATAAGTGGTCATCATAACGTGAATACATAGCGTTATGAGGCGAACCTGGGGAACTGAAACATCTAAGTACCCAGAGGAAAAGAAATCAACCGAGATTCCCCTAGTAGCGGCGAGCGAACGGGGATTAGCCCTTAAGTCTATGGGGTGTTAGTGGAATGAGTTGGAAAGCTCAACGGTACAGGGTGATAGTCCCGTACATGAAAACTAACCATAGATGAAAACGAGTAAGGCGGGACACGTGACATCCTGTTTGAATATGGGGGGACCATCCTCCAAGGCTAAATACTCCTGACTGACCGATAGTGAACCAGTACCGTGAGGGAAAGGCGAAAAGAACCCCTGTGAGGGGAGTGAAATAGAACCTGAAACCGTGTACGTACAAGCAGTGGGAGCGGTTCTTGAGACCGTGACTGCGTACCTTTTGTATAATGGGTCAGCGACTTACGTTTTGTAGCGAGGTTAAGCGAATAGCGGAGCCGTAGGGAAACCGAGTGTTAACTGCGCGTTTAGTTGCAAGGCGTAGACCCGAAACCGAGTGATCTAGCCATGGGCAGGTTGAAGGTTGAGTAACATCAACTGGAGGACCGAACCGACTAATGTTGAAAAATTAGCGGATGACTTGTGGCTGGGGGTGAAAGGCCAATCAAACTCGGAGATATCTGGTTCTCCTCGAAAGCTATTTAGGTAGCGCCTCGAGCGAATACCACTGGGGGTAGAGCACTGTTAAGGCTAGGGGGTCATCCCGACTTACCAACCCTTTGCAAACTCCGAATACCAGTGAGTACTACTCGGGAGACAGACGGCGGGTGCTAACGTCCGTCGTCAAAAGGGAAACAACCCAGACCATCAGCTAAGGTCCCAAAGTTATTGCTAAGTGGGAAACGATGTGGGAAGGCTTAGACAGCTAGGATGTTGGCTTAGAAGCAGCCATCATTTAAAGAAAGCGTAATAGCTCACTAGTCGAGTCGGCCTGCGCGGAAGATTTAACGGGGCTAAGCAATACACCGAAGCTATGGGTTTGCTCTTATGAGCAAGCGGTAGAGGAGCGTTCTGTAAGCGGTTGAAGGTGAAGGGGTAACCCACACTGGACGTATCAGAAGTGCGAATGCTGACATGAGTAACGATAAAGGGAGTGAAAAACTCCCTCGCCGAAAGACCAAGGGTTCCTGTCCAACGTTAATCGGGGCAGGGTGAGTCGACCCCTAAGGCGAGGCCGAAAGGCGTAGTCGATGGGAAACGGGTCAATATTCCCGTACTTCTGCTAACTGCGATGGAGAGACGGAGAAGGCTAGGCTAGCGCGGCGTTGGTAGTCCGCGTTTAAGGTTGTAGGCTGTTCACTTAGGCAAATCCGGGTGAACATTAGGCTGAGAGCTGATGACGAGTCACTAAGGTGATGAAGTAGTTGATGCCATGCTTCCAGGAAAATCTTCTAAGCTTCAGGTTAGTAGGAATCGTACCCCAAACCGACACAGGTGGTCGGGTAGAGAATACCAAGGCGCTTGAGAGAACTCGGCTGAAGGAACTAGGCAAAATGGTACCGTAACTTCGGGAGAAGGTACGCTGCTGTTGGTGATGGGACTTGCTCCCTAAGCTGACGGCAGTCGCAGATACCAGGTGGCTGCAACTGTTTATCAAAAACACAGTACTGTGCAAAATCGCAAGATGACGTATACGGTATGACGCCTGCCCGGTGCTTGAAGGTTAATTGATTGGGTTATCTTCGGAGAAGCTCATGATCGAAGCCCAAGTAAACGGCGGCCGTAACTATAACGGTCCTAAGGTAGCGAAATTCCTTGTCGGGTAAGTTCCGACCTGCACGAATGGCGTAATGATGGCCACGCTGTCTCCAGCCGAGACTCAGTGAAGTTGAAATTGCGGTGAAGATGCCGTATACCCGCGGCTAGACGGAAAGACCCCGTGAACCTTTACTATAGCTTGGCACTGAACATTGAACCTACATGTGTAGGATAGGTGGGAGACTTTGAAGCTTCGTCGCTAGATGGAGTGGAGTCAATCTTGAAATACCACCCTTGTAGTTTTGATGTTCTAACCGTGGCCCCTTATCGGGGTTCGGGACAGTGCCTGGTGGGTAGTTTGACTGGGGCGGTCTCCTCCCAAAGAGTAACGGAGGAGCACGAAGGTTGGCTAAGTACGGTCGGACATCGTACGGTTAGTGCAATGGCATAAGCCAGCTTAACTGCGAGACATACACGTCGAGCAGGTACGAAAGTAGGTCATAGTGATCCGGTGGTTCTGTATGGAAGGGCCATCGCTCAACGGATAAAAGGTACTCCGGGGATAACAGGCTGATACCGCCCAAGAGTTCATATCGACGGCGGTGTTTGGCACCTCGATGTCGGCTCATCACATCCTGGGGCTGAAGTCGGTCCCAAGGGTATGGCTGTTCGCCATTTAAAGTGGTACGCGAGCTGGGTTCAGAACGTCGTGAGACAGTTCGGTCCCTATCTGCCGTGGGGCGTTGGATGATTGAAGGAAGCTGCTCCTAGTACGAGAGGACCGGAGTGGACGAACCGCTGGTGTTCGGGTTGTTATGCCAATAGCATTGCCCGGTAGCTACGTTCGGAATCGATAACCGCTGAAAGCATCTAAGCGGGAAGCGAGTCCTAAGATGAGTCATCCCTAGGAATTTAATTCCTCTAAAGAGCCGTTCGAGACTAGGACGTTGATAGGCAGGGTGTGTAAGCGTTGTGAGGCGTTGAGCTAACCTGTACTAATGACTCGTGAGGCTTAACCATACAACCCAGATGAGTTTTATCTGAGTTGATGGTAACTAGATTTATTACAAAAGACTTAGTGATAGAATTTAAGCACTTAATAAAGTAAGAAACTCAAACAGCTTTCCGAATTTAGTTAACCGCTTATGCGGTTAACAACCAAATTTGCTTGGTGACAATAGCATTGTGGTACCACCTGATCCCATCCCGAACTCAGTAGTGAAACGCAATCGCGCCGATGATAGTGTGGGGTCTCCCCATGTGAAAGTAGGTCATCGCCAAGCGCCTAATATCTCTCGTAAGAGAGTCGATAAAGCCCTGACTTAACAGTCAGGGCTTTTTTCGTATTGGGGGAAAAACAACAATACCTAATGCTGATAATTTGAGTTATTAGCTGCAACATATCAGCGTGAGCGGTGAGTGTGGACGAATGCCCATGTGAAAGTAGGTCATCGCCAAGCGCCTAATATCTCTCATAAGAGAGTCGATAAAGCCCTGACTTAACAGTCAGGGCTTTTTTCGTATTGGGGGGAAAACAACAATACCTAATGCTGATAATTTGAGTTATTAGCTGCAACATATCAGCGTGAGCGGTGAGTGTGGACGAATGCCAATGTGAAAGTAGGTCATTGCCAAGCGCATAATTTATCTTACTTTTTAAAAGTAAGAACAAAAGTTACGAATAATCCCTGACTCTACGAGTCAGGGATTTTTTCGTTTACGACTTTCGATCAATATAGGGTGAAGTAGGGTGCAATGTCTGTGTTTATAAAGCAACGCTTTATACAGACATGAAAGGCGGAGGATTTAGCCGCAGCTGAACAACGCCAAGTGCCTAATATTTCTCGATAGAGAATCGATAAAGCCCTGACTTAACAGTCAGGCTTTTTTCGTTTCAGGCAAAAAGAATAAACCCTAATGCTGATAACTTGAGTCATCAGCTGCTAGATAATATCGTGAGCGGTGAGTGTGAGCGATTGCCTATGTGAAACTAGGGGGAATGTCTGTGGTTATAAAGCAACGCTTTATACAGATATGGAACGCGAAATATTTATCCGCAGCTGAACATCGCAAGCGCCTAATTTCTCTCGTAAGAGAGTCGATAAAGTCCTGATTTAACAGTTAGGGCTTTTTTGTATTTGGGGAAGAAGAATAAATCCTAACGCAGATTACTTGAGTCATTTACTGCTACATATCGGTGTGAGCTGCGAGTCTGGGCGAATGCCTATGTGAAAGTAGATTACCGCCAAGCGCCTAATATCACTCATTAAAGAGTCGATAGAGCCCTGACTTAATAGTCAGGGCTCTATCCGTTTTCGGGGAAAGTGAAATATGTACTAACCATGAGAGCTTGAATCATCACCTGCTAGATAATATTGTTCGGTGAGAGTGGGAAAATGTTCATGACAAAGCAGACCTTAATGCTGATCTAAATTCAGCAAGGCTTTATAGCGACTCTACACAGATATAAAGTACGAAGGGTTTATTTGTTGATCAACATCAACAAGCGTCTAATCAGTATCAAGCCCGATATTATGTAGCGGGCTTTTTCATTTCTGGCTTTCAATATATATGTCTATGGATATTATTTTAATAGAAGACAAATTAAGCTCCCGGTGCTCAATAGGCAAAGTTTTATAGGTTTTTTAGAGATATTGATATGACACGAGTAGTGCTAAGACGTTTTGATATAAAAACCTACGGGATGTAGTAATTTATTAATCAAAAGAGACTTATTTCGCCATTTGTATATATCTTAAGTACAATAGTGTTCATTATTTTTCGTTAGAACTATGCCTTTATGCCTGTAAGTTTAGCTCCCCATAATACCTTGGCCTTAACACAATGTTGCGACGCTATTGTTGAAGTTGACTCAAAAAAACAACTGATTTCAGTCGTTTCTAAGCTTGTCAGTGAATCTAAGCCTATGTTGATCTTAGGCGGTGGCAGTAATGTGGTATTTACCGATGATTTCAATGGCACCATTATAAAAGTGCTTACAAAAGGAATTAAGGTCGTTGAAGATGAGTTTAATTTCATCTTATCAGTTCAAGCAGGTGAAAATTGGCATGATTTTGTTGAATACTGTTTAGAAAATGGCATTAACGGCTTAGAGAATCTAGCGTTAATTCCAGGCACAGTTGGCGCCGCGCCTATTCAAAATATTGGTGCTTACGGTGTAGAAATCGATAATTTCTGCTCTCAAGTAGAATACTATGACTATACGACATCTCAGTTGATAACCCTTGATGCAGATCAGTGCCAGTTTGGTTACCGAGATTCAATTTTTAAACACCAGCTTAAGGATAAGGCTGTCATCACCGAGGTTGAATTTAGATTACCTAAGTTGTGGGCGCCTAATCTTGAATATGGACCACTAAAACACTTACAGGATGACAGTGTTAGCGCACAAATAATATTTGAAACAGTATGTGATGTGAGGCAAAGTAAATTACCGGATCCTAAGGTACTTGGTAATGTTGGTAGTTTCTTCAAAAACCCGATTATTTCAGCTAAGCAGTATCTTGAGTTATTAACCGAATTTAGTGATCTTGTCGGCTACGCGCAAACTGACGGCACGATTAAAATTGCCGCAGGTTGGTTAATTGATGAAGCTAATTTAAAAGGCTTTACAGTAGGCCGTGCTGCCGTGCATACCAAGCAAGCACTAGTGCTCGTTAACCTCGGTGGGGCAACGGGTAATGATATTTGTCAATTAGCTCATGCGGTGATGAATAAAGTTTACGATAAATTTAATATAAATTTAGAACCGGAACCAAGAATTATTGGCCCAAAAGGCGAGGTAGATATCTGATATGAATGGTCATTGGGTTAAAAAGAAACAGATCCTAGCTTTGCTTGATCATAGTGATTATGTCTCTGGTGAGCAAATTGCTCAAAAAGTGGGTTTATCACGCACCGCGGTAAACAACCACATCAGCCAGTTACTTGATTATGGCGTAGATATATACAGTGTTAAAGGCAAAGGCTATAAGTTATCTAACCCATTACCATTATTTGATGAGGCAAAACTATTGGCTGCAATAGATAATCGTTGCTTTTATTTTGATGACATTAACAGCACCAATGCCTTTATGTTGCAACACGCTGATGAATTGAAAACAGGTGATATTTGTATCGCTGAATATCAATCTGCAGGTAGGGGGAGGCGAGGACGTAATTGGGTATCTCCCTATGGGCACCATGTTTATGCTTCAATTTTTTGGCGCTTAAATCAAGGTATGAATGCAGCAATGGGCTTAAGCTTAATTGTTGGCTGCTCTATTGTAAAAACCTTAGAGAAATATGGTGTAGAAAATTTAGGCTTAAAATGGCCCAATGATATTTATAAAGATAATAAAAAATTAGCAGGCATTTTAATTGAATTGTCTGGCCATTCCTTGGATGAATGTAATTTAGTGATCGGTTTTGGCATTAACATGAGTATGTCTAATAAGCATGCTGAAGCTATTGATCAACCATGGAGTGACTTGAGTGCTTTAGCGGAGATGCCAAATAAAACTGATTTAATGATTGATTTACATCAACAACTTAAATCAGATTTACGCCTATTTGAATTACAAGGCTTAACGCCTTTTATACCGCAATGGGAAAAACATGATTTATTCATTCATAAAGAAGTGGATTTGATCATGGCACCTCATTCTCTATCGGGGATCTGTCGAGGAATTGATCAACAAGGCGCTATTTTATTGGAGATTAATGGCAACATTACATCACACATTGGTGGCGAAATTAGCTTGAGGGCATCTGCCAAATAACCGTATTTATTTACGTAAAAGCACTTGGTCTACAAGGTGGTTCTGGGCTTTTTTTAAAATGAGGTTAGCGCGGGCACGACTGGGTTTGATGTTTGACTGTAAATTGGGGCCGTTAATTGTGTCCCAAATATTCGCTGCCGTAGCATTCGCTTCTTCATCAGACAGTGTCGAATAGTGATGGAAAAAAGACTCAGGATCACTGAAAGCCCCTTGTCGGAATTTCAAAAAGCGTTGCTGGTACCAGTGTTTTAACAGTGACTCTTCAGCATCGACATAGATAGAGAAGTCGACATAATCTGACAAAAAGGTACTTTTATGATCAGGTGATGGATCTAATGATGTCTGTAATACATTAAGGCCTTCGATAATCAAAATATCGGGCTGATTAATTTCTTGGACACTATCCGTTAACCTATCGTAGCTGACATGAGAATATAACGGTGCCGATACGGATTCATCGCCAGCTTTAATGCTGGAAATAAAATCAATCAACATTTTCATGTCGTAACTTTCAGGAAAACCTTTGCGCTTAAGCAAATTACGTTGTTTAAGTTCTGCTAACGGGTATAAGAAGCCATCGGTGGTGACTAATTCGACTTTTGGGTGCTCTGACCAGCGTTGTAATAATGTTTGCAAAATACGTGCAGTGGTACTCTTACCGACTGCAACACTGCCTGAGATACTAATGATGTAAGGTGTTTTTGTCGGTTTATGACTTAAGAACTGATCAAGCACTTCACTGCGTTGATGTTTGGCACTGATAATCAGGTTGAGTAGGCGACTTAAGGGCAAATAAATATCCGTCACTTCATCGAGTGACAGTTGCTCATTCATGCCTCGAAGGTTTTCTAATTCTTCTTGGCTTAGTGTTAAAGGCACCGAATTACGTAATTCAGACCATTGTTGGCGCTGAAAAGAAAAATAAAGTGCTTGCTGAGATAATTTATTTGATGTCATAACGTCCTTTCCTTAGATCAGGCACAGTACACCAACAATATATATTGAACAATAGAAAATGCATTGATAGTTTTAGCAATAGTTTAAATCGAGGTATTTTTGAACGCAGTTGTTAAATTGAGCCTAAAAAAGCGACATTTAAGACTTTTTTTATCTTTTTTATGCTTTTGCTATTGCACTTGTGCCGACATTTACCTAATATCCGTTTCCGAAATGATTAGCCGGCATAGCTCAGTTGGTAGAGCAACTGACTTGTAATCAGTAGGTCCCGAGTTCGACTCTTGGTGCCGGCACCATTTTTCTGGAGGGGTTCCCGAGTGGCCAAAGGGATCAGACTGTAAATCTGACGGCTCAGCCTTCGAAGGTTCGAATCCTTCTCCCTCCACCATTTTTAAAGGTAGTTAGGTAGCCTTAAACAGGTTGCGCGGATGTCGTATAATGGTATTACTCCAGCCTTCCAAGCTGATAACGCGGGTTCGATTCCCGCCATCCGCTCCAAATTGCTGAACGACTTGATTGCTTAATATCTCTGTCAGAGTTATTAAGTCAATCAAATCCTTTAAATCAGCACGTCCTGTCTTATGCTAAACTAATCTCCTAAACTAATCGATTCGATGTCATTCAATGCATCGGATTTTTTCTATATGTGTTTTCATTACCAAGACTCTGGGTTGAGGCAATATCATGGCTAAAGAAAAATTTGAACGTAGTAAACCACACGTAAACGTGGGTACAATTGGTCACGTTGACCATGGTAAAACAACTCTTACAGCAGCTATTTCAGCTGTATTGTCAAAAGTATATGGTGGTGAAGTTAAAGATTTCGCACAAATCGATAACGCTCCAGAAGAGCGTGAGCGCGGTATTACAATTAATACTTCTCACATCGAATATGACACTCCATCTCGTCATTACGCACACGTAGATTGTCCTGGTCACGCCGATTATGTTAAAAACATGATTACTGGTGCTGCACAAATGGACGGCGCTATCTTAGTAGTTGCTGCTACAGATGGTCCAATGCCACAAACACGTGAGCACATCTTGCTTTCACGTCAGGTTGGCGTACCTTTCATCATCGTATTCATGAACAAATGTGACATGGTTGACGATGAAGAACTACTTGAATTAGTAGAAATGGAAGTTCGTGAACTTCTTTCTGAATATGACTTCCCAGGTGATGACTTACCAGTTATTCAAGGTTCTGCACTTAAAGCACTTGAAGGCGAAGCAGATTGGGAAGCTAAAGTTGTTGAACTAGCTGAAGCTCTAGATACTTATATCCCAGAGCCAGAGCGTGACATCGATAAGCCATTCCTACTTCCAATTGAAGATGTATTCTCAATTTCAGGTCGTGGTACTGTTGTTACTGGTCGTGTTGAGCGCGGTATCATCACAGTAGGTGACGAAGTAGAAATCGTTGGTGTTAAAGACACAACTAAAACGACTTGTACTGGTGTTGAAATGTTCCGTAAGCTGCTTGACGAAGGTCGTGCTGGCGAGAACTGTGGTGTACTTTTACGTGGTACTAAGCGTGATGACGTTGAACGTGGTCAAGTATTAGCTAAGCCTGGTTCAATCACTCCACATACAACTTTCGAATCAGAAGTATACGTACTTTCGAAAGAAGAAGGTGGTCGTCACACTCCATTCTTCAAAGGTTACCGTCCACAGTTCTACTTCCGTACAACTGACGTAACTGGTACTATCGAGCTTCCAGAAGGCGTAGAAATGGTAATGCCTGGTGATAACATCAAAATGGTTGTTACACTAATCTACCCAATCGCAATGGATGACGGTTTACGTTTCGCTATCCGTGAAGGTGGCCGTACTGTTGGTGCTGGTGTTGTAGCTAAAGTTATCGCTTAATAGCGATTTTAGTTAACACATAAAAAAAGGAAGCTTCGGCTTCCTTTTTTGTTTTTATTATTTTTTGTAAGATTTGCTGATGATCTCTAGTGTCATCCTTGCGAACTGACTAGAATAAGAATACAATCTATGGCCGATTTTTGACCCTGAGCTGATGCTTTTCGTGGCTTAATTCGGAAGTACTGATTGATAATGGTACACTTTATCAATTTTAAGCTCAGGTCTCTTAGTGAGTAACGGAACCAACCGATGACAACAAATACTGAAAACCAGACTAATTCTCTGGATATTGTTAAGTGGGGCATAGCAGTTATATTGATTGCCGCCGCTGTTATTGGCAACCAAGCATTTGGCGAAGCCAGTGTTGTGGTACGCGCTTTAGGCGTAATTGTTGCCTTTGTTCTTGCAGGTTTTATTGCTCTGCAAACTGTGAAAGGTAAAGAAGCTTTATCTTTTGCTCGTGAAGCTCACATTGAAGTTCGTAAAGTGGTTTGGCCTACGCGTCAAGAAGCGCTAAACACTACATTCATTGTTCTTGCTGCAACAGCTGTCGTAGCCGTTATCCTTTGGGGTTTCGACTGGGTACTTTTGCGCGTTGTTAACCTAATTACTGGCGTATAGGCATTTACATGACTGAAGCAACAGAAGCTAAAAAAAGATGGTATGTGATCCAAGCATTCTCGGGCTATGAAGGCCGTGTATGTAAAACATTGCTTGAACACATAAAAATGCACAACATGGAAGATTACTTCGCTGAGGTATTAGTACCGACAGAAGAAGTGGTTGAAATGCGTGCAGGTCAGCGTCGCAAAAGCGAACGTAAATTCTTCCCTGGCTATGTATTAGTACAGATGGAAATGAATGACGAAAGCTGGCATTTAGTTAAAAGTATTCCACGTGTTATGGGCTTTATCGGTGGTACATCTGACCGTCCAGCGCCTATTTCAGACAAAGAAGCGGATGCCATTCTTCAGCGTTTACAAGACACAGTTGAGTCACCGACTCATCGCGTTATGTATGAACCTGGTGAAGTTGTTCGTGTTAACGATGGTCCATTTGCTGATTTTAATGGCACTATCGAAGAAGTTGATTACGACAAGAACCGCGTTAAGGTTTCAGTAATGATCTTCGGTCGCTCTACTCCTGTTGAACTTGATTTCGATCAAGTTGAAAAGAGCTGATTAAATTAACTACAAATAGTATTTGTTTGCGGGTGCGAATTTTTGTATAATTCGCACCCGTAATTTTCAAGGGGAGCATATTGGCATGTAGCCGATACGCGTTTGAACCCAAACTGAGGATATGTCGACATGGCAAAGAAAATTGAAGCTTATATTAAGCTACAAGTAGCAGCCGGTGCTGCAAACCCGTCTCCACCAGTTGGACCTGCTTTAGGTCAAAAAGGTGTGAACATCATGGAATTCTGTAAAGCATTCAACGCTCGTACTGAAAAGTTCGAAAAAGGCATGCCAATTCCTGTTGTTATCACTGTATACAACGACCGTTCTTTCACGTTCGAAACTAAGACTCCTCCAGCATCTTTCTTATTATTGAAAGCTGCAGGTCTTAAGTCTGGTTCTGGCCGTCCGAACACTGAGAAAGTTGGTACTATCAAGCGTAGCGCAGTTCAAGAAATTGCTGAATCAAAAGCTACTGATATGACTGGCGCTGATATTGAAGCGATGACTCGCTCAATTGAAGGTACTGCACGTTCAATGGGTTTGGTAGTAGAGGACTAATATAATGGCAAAGCTAACTAAGCGCATGCGCGTTATCCGTGAAAAATTAGACGGAACTAAGAACTACGACATCAATGAAGCTACTGCTTTATTAAAAGAATTAGCAACTGCTAAGTTCGTAGAAAGTGTTGACGTTGCTGTTAACCTAGGTATCGATCCTCGTAAATCAGATCAAAACGTTCGTGGCGCTACAGTATTACCACATGGTACTGGCCGTGAAGTTCGTGTTGCTGTGTTTACACAGGGCGCAAACGCTGAAGCAGCTAAAGAAGCTGGTGCAGAACTTGTTGGTATGGAAGATCTTGCTGCACAAGTTAAAGCTGGCGAAATGAACTTTGACGTTGTTATCGCATCTCCAGATGCAATGCGCGTTGTTGGTATGTTAGGTCAAATCTTAGGCCCACGTGGTTTAATGCCTAACCCTAAAACTGGTACAGTAACGCCTAACGTTGCTGATGCAGTTAAAAATGCCAAAGCTGGTCAAGTTCGTTACCGTAACGACAAGAACGGTATTATCCACACTACTATCGGTAAAGTGGATTTCACACCAGTTCAGCTTAAAGAAAACTTAGAATCGCTTGTAGCAGCACTGAAAAAGGCTAAGCCTGCAGTTGCTAAAGGCGTTTACTTGAAGAAAGTTACTATCTCTACCACTATGGGTGCAGGCGTAACTATCGATCAAGGTAGCTTAGACGAAGTTAAGTAATATACAAAGCGTGCGTATTAGTCTATAATGCGCGCACTTTGTGGGTTGAGGTCTATTTTCTACGTGTGTTACTAATTTATTAGTCCGCTTATTGAATAGATTTCCGTCCAAGACCGTAGGTGTAATCTAACCATTACTTAATTTCCTACGTAGACGGTGTCAGACCCCCCAGATAGATTTTGTTCTGCTGGAAAATCTGCACCGTAAGTCGTTAAACACTTTGTGTTTAACATGGTTAATTCTAGGGAATTCCCTAGGTAGAATCCAGGAGTAAAGCCAATGGCATTAAGACTCGAAGACAAAAAAGCGATTGTTGCTGAAGTCAACGAAGCAGCCAAAGGTGCTTTATCTGCAGTTGTTGCCGATTCACGCGGTGTAACTGTAGGTGATATGACCGGTTTGCGTAAAGCAGCTCGTGAAGCTGGTGTATTTATACGTGTAGTACGTAATACATTAGTTAAACGCGCTGTAGCTGGTACTGATTTTGAGTGCCTTAGCGACACGTTTACAGGTCCTACTTTAATTGCCTTTTCTAACGAGCACCCAGGTGCTGCAGCACGTCTATTAAAAGACTTCGCTGCTACGCAAGAAAAGTTTGAAATTAAAGCAGCAGCCTTTGAAGGGGAAGTAATCCCTGCAGCAGATATTGATCGTTTAGCGAAATTACCAACTTACGACGAAGCACTAGCTCAGTTAATGATGACTCTAAAAGAAGCATCTGCTGGCAAGTTTGTTCGTACCTTGGCCGCTCTTCGCGATCAAAAAGAAGCAGCTTAATATTTTATTAGCCGCTTAATTAAATTGAATTCAGTACAATAGGAATTTTTTGTTATGTCTATCACAAAAGACCAAATCTTAGAAGCTTTCGCAGAAATGTCTGTAATGGAAGTTGTTGAACTTATCGAAGCAATGGAAGAAAAATTCGGCGTTTCTGCTGCAGCTGCAGTAGTTTCTGGTGGTGGTGATGCTGCCGCTGCTGTTGAGCAAACAGAATTTGACGTTGTTATGACATCTTTCGGTGCTAACAAAGTTGCTGTTATTAAAGCACTTCGTGGCGCTACAGGTCTTGGCCTGAAAGAAGCTAAAGCGATGGCTGAATCTGCACCAGTTGCAGTTAAAGAAGCTATCTCTAAAGAAGAAGCTGAAGCACTTCAAGCAGACCTAGTTGCTGCTGGCGCTGAAGTAGAAGTTAAGTAAGTTATACTTTAACTTACCACCTCCCGAGTAATCGGGCGGAGGCTGGCGGTTTTTTAACCGTCGGCCTTTTTTGCGCTATATGCGCAGGCGATTTTTTATTCACCGTTTGTCGCCAGTTTTAGCAGTTCCTAGCAGAGATTACTGGTTAGGTTCTTGCCATTAACGGTGATGGGCAAACGTGCTGATTTAATCTTTTGTATTATTTCAGTCTTGGTCACATCTCGTAAGTAGAGGAAACCCATGGTTTACTCCTATTCTGAAAAGAAGCGTATTCGTAAAGACTTTGGCAAACGCCCAAAAGTTTTGGATATTCCGTACCTATTGTCTATTCAATTAGACTCTTTTAAGAAGTTCACCGATCAAGATCCTACGGGTGAACGTGGCTTCGAAGCCGCATTCCGTAGCGTTTTTCCCATCAAGAGCTTTTCTGGCAACTCTGAACTGCAATACGTCAGTTATAAGTTAGGCGAGCCAGTTTTTGATGTGAAAGAGTGTCAGATCCGCGGTGTTACATATTCAGCTCCATTACGCGTTAAATTGCGTATGGTGTTATATGACCGTGAAGCTGCACCAGGCACAGTTAAAGACATTAAAGAACAAGAAGTCTACATGGGTGATATCCCATTAATGACTGATAACGGTACTTTTGTTATCAATGGTACTGAGCGTGTTATCGTGTCTCAGTTACACCGCTCACCAGGTGTATTCTTTGATCATGACCGTGGTAAAACCCACTCTTCAGGTAAAGTGTTATATAACGCACGTATTATTCCTTACCGTGGTTCATGGCTTGACTTTGAATTTGATCCAAAAGATGCCTTATTTGTACGTATTGACCGTCGTCGTAAATTACCTGCGACTATCATGCTACGTGCACTTGAGTTTTCTACTCAAGAAATCTTAGACTTATTCTTTGAACGTACTCAGTTCAAAATTAAGAAAGATTCTCTTGTTATGGCACTTGTACCAGACCGTTTACGTGGTGAAACTGCAAGTTACGATATTAAAGATTCAGAAGGCAATGTTCTTGTTGAAACTGGTCGTCGTATTACTGCTCGTCACATTAAACAACTTGAAAAAACTGCCACTACAGAACTTGAAGTACCTGTAGATTACATTGTTGGTAAGTTTGCTGCTCAAGATTATATCGATCAAGATACTGGTGAAGTACTTGTTAGCGCAAATGCTGAAATCACCCTTGAAGACCTTGCTAAACTTTCTTTAGCAGGCATTAAAGAAGTTGATACTTTGTTTATCAACGATCTTGATCATGGTGCTTATATTTCTGACACATTACGTATCGATTCTACAACTAACCGCTTAGAAGCATTAGTTGAAATCTACCGCATGATGCGTCCAGGTGAGCCACCAACCAAAGATGCTGCTGAAAGCTTATTCCAGAACTTGTTCTTCAGTGAAGAACGTTATGACTTATCTAAAGTAGGTCGTATGAAGTTCAACCGTCGTCTTGAGATTGCTGAAGACGAAGGCGCTGGCGTATTGTCTAAAGAAGACATCGTACACGTTATGAAGAAAATCATCGAAATCCGTAATGGTGACGATGAAGTCGATGATATCGACCATCTTGGTAACCGTCGTATTCGTAGCGTTGGCGAAATGGCTGAAAACCAATTCCGTGTTGGTCTAGTTCGTGTTGAGCGTGCTGTTCGTGAACGTCTATCATTAGGCGACTTGAACGAGTTGATGCCACAAGATCTTATCAATGCGAAGCCTATTTCGGCAGCAGTGAAAGAATTCTTTGGTTCTTCACAGCTGTCTCAATTCATGGATCAAAACAACCCGCTTTCAGAAGTAACGCATAAGCGTCGTATTTCTGCTTTAGGCCCAGGTGGTTTGACTCGTGAACGTGCAGGCTTCGAAGTACGTGACGTACATCCGACTCACTATGGTCGTCTATGTCCGATTGAAACGCCAGAGGGACCAAACATTGGTCTAATTAACTCTTTAGCAAGTTTCGCACGTACTAACTCATACGGCTTCCTAGAAACTCCTTATCGTAAGGTTGTTGATAGTGTAATTACTGATGAAGTTGAATACTTGTCAGCAATTGAAGAAGGTCGTTATGTTATTGCACAGGCAAACATTGAAGTAGATGGTTCTAGCCGAATCATTGAAGAGCAAGTTGCTTGTCGTCATAAAGGTGAATCTACCTTTATGCGTGCTGCTGACATTCAATATATGGATGTATCACCACAACAGATTATTTCTGTTGCGGCATCACTAATTCCGTTCCTAGAACACGATGATGCTAACCGTGCATTGATGGGTGCGAACATGCAACGTCAAGCGGTTCCTACTTTACGTGCTGATAAGCCGTTAGTCGGTACAGGTATTGAGCGCACTTTAGCGGTCGATTCTGGTGTTGTTGTTGCTGCGAAACGTGGCGGTGTTGTTGATTACGTTGATGCTAGCCGTATCGTTATCAAAGTTAATGAAGCAGAGTTAACACCGGGTGAAGCTGGTATTGATATCTACAACTTAACTAAGTATACCCGTTCAAACCAAAACACCTGTATTAACCAACGTCCTTGTTGTTCTGTTGGTGATCCAATTGTACGTGGTGATGTATTAGCTGACGGTCCATCAACCGATTTAGGTGATTTGGCTCTTGGTCAAAACATGCGTATCGCGTTCATGCCGTGGAATGGTTATAACTTCGAAGATTCTATCTTAATTTCTGAGCGCGTAGCGCAAGAAGATCGTTTTACTACTATTCATATCCAAGAGCTTTCATGTATTGCTCGTGATACGAAACTAGGTAGCGAAGAAATCACAGCTGATATTCCAAACGTAGGTGAGTCTGCTTTATCTAAACTAGATGAATCAGGTATCGTTTACATTGGTGCTGAAGTGAAAGGCGGCGACATTCTAGTTGGTAAAGTGACACCTAAAGGTGAAACTCAGCTGACGCCAGAAGAGAAGCTATTGCGTGCAATTTTCGGTGAGAAAGCTTCAGATGTTAAGGACAGCTCTTTACGTGTACCTAACTCTGTTAAAGGCACCATCATCGACGTTCAAGTATTCACTCGTGACGGTATCGAGAAAGATAAACGTGCGCTTGAAATTGAAGAGATGCATGTTAGCCAAGCTCGCAAAGATTTAGGCGAAGAGTTCCAGATCCTTGAAGAAGGTGTGTTGAGCCGTGCGCGTAACTTATTACTATCTACCGGTTTCTCAGAAGCTAAATTAGCAGAGCTACCGCGTAAAGATGTATTAATTCAAGTTATCGATGACGAAGCTAAACAAACTGAACTTGAGCAATTAGCTGAGCAACATGAAGAGCTAAAAGCAGACTTCGATAAGAAGTTTGAAGTTAAGCGTCGTAAGATCACCCAAGGTGATGACTTAGCACCTGGTGTACTGAAAATTGTTAAGGTTTACCTAGCAGTTAAACGTACTATCCAACCTGGTGATAAGATGGCGGGTCGTCACGGTAACAAGGGTGTAATCTCTAAGATTTGTCCTATCGAAGACATGCCTTACGATGAAACTGGTGATCCAGTTGATATCGTACTTAACCCATTGGGCGTACCATCGCGTATGAACATTGGTCAGGTACTAGAAGTCCACTTAGGTGCTGCAGCTAAAGGTATCGGTAATCGTATTACTGCTATGCTTGAAGAGCAACGCGAACTGGCAGAGCTACGTAGCTACATTCAGCAGGTTTATGACTTAGGTGATGACGTTCTTCAGAAAGTCGACATCAGTACATTTAGCGACCATGAAGTAGTGCGCTTAGCTAAGAACCTGAGAGGCGGCATACCAATTGCTACGCCAGCTTTCGATGGTGCTAAAGAGAAAGAGATCAAGCAAATGCTTGAACTTGCAGGCTTACCTTCATCTGGCCAGTTAACATTATGTGACGGCCGTACCGGTAACGAATTTGAGCGTAAAGTAACTGTTGGTTACATGTACATGCTTAAATTGAACCATTTAGTTGATGACAAGATGCACGCCCGTTCAACCGGTTCGTACAGCTTAGTTACACAACAACCATTGGGCGGTAAAGCTCAATTCGGTGGTCAGCGTTTCGGTGAGATGGAAGTATGGGCACTAGAAGCATACGGTGCTGCATATACTCTTCAGGAAATGCTAACGGTTAAATCAGATGACGTTAACGGTCGTACTCAGATGTATAAAAACATCGTCGACGGTAACCATCAGATGCACCCAGGCATGCCTGAGTCTTTCAACGTATTGTTGAAGGAAATTCGTTCACTTGGTATTAATATCGAGTTGGATCAAGAGTAAGCATCGCTCTTAAGCAATGTTTGGTAACCAAGGATGCTTTGCAATAGCAAGGCATCTGGTTTAACTCCTTCAGGAGAGAAACGTGAAAGACTTATTAAAGTTTCTTAAACAGCAAAGCAAGACTGAAGAATTTAACGGAATCAAAATTGGTTTGGCTTCGCCAGATCTAATCCGTTCTTGGTCTTTTGGTGAAGTTAAAAAACCAGAAACCATTAACTACCGTACCTTTAAACCTGAACGTGAAGGTTTATTCTGTGCGCGTATTTTCGGTCCTGTGAAAGATTACGAATGTTTGTGTGGTAAATACAAGCGTTTGAAGCACCGTGGTGTTATTTGTGAGAAGTGTGGCGTTGAAGTTACACAGACTAAAGTGCGTCGTGAGCGCATGGGTCATATTGATCTTGCAAGCCCAGTTGCCCACATTTGGTTCTTGAAATCACTTCCGTCTCGTATCGGCTTAATGCTTGATATGACACTTCGTGACATCGAACGTGTACTTTACTTCGAATCATTTGTTGTGATCGAGCCTGGCATGACCAGTCTTGAACGTGGCCAAATGCTTACTGAAGAAACGTATCTTGATGCACTTGAAGAATACGGTGACGAGTTCGAAGCTAAAATGGGTGCTGAAGCAGTCTTAGACTTGCTACGTGCAATTGATTTAGAAGAACAGATCGAACAAATGCGTGAAGAGTTGCCTTCAATCAACTCTGAAACCCGTCGTAAAAAGGTCACTAAACGCCTTAAACTGATGGAAGCATTCTTCACTTCAGGTAACAAGCCTGAGTGGATGATCTTAAAAGTTCTACCGGTTCTACCACCTGATTTACGTCCTCTAGTACCACTAGATGGCGGACGTTTTGCTACGTCTGATTTGAACGACCTTTACCGTCGTGTAATCAACCGTAACAACCGTCTAAAACGTCTATTAGACTTAGCTGCGCCAGACATTATCGTACGTAACGAAAAGCGTATGTTACAAGAGTCTGTTGATGCGCTATTAGATAATGGTCGTCGTGGTCGTGCTATTACAGGTTCTAACAAGCGTCCGCTAAAATCTTTGGCCGATATGATCAAAGGTAAGCAAGGTCGTTTCCGTCAGAACTTACTTGGTAAGCGTGTTGACTACTCAGGCCGTTCGGTAATTACCGTAGGTCCTACTTTACGTCTGCACCAGTGTGGTCTTCCTAAGAAGATGGCACTTGAGCTATTCAAACCATTCATTTATGGCAAGCTAGAAGGTCGTGGTTTAGCTACTACGATTAAAGCTGCTAAGAAAATGGTTGAACGCGAACAGCCAGAAGTATGGGATGTTTTAGACGAAGTAATTCGTGAACATCCAGTTATGCTTAACCGTGCACCAACACTTCATAGACTTGGTATCCAGGCATTTGAGCCGGTACTAATTGAAGGTAAAGCTATTCAATTGCACCCATTAGTATGTGCGGCATATAACGCCGACTTCGATGGTGACCAAATGGCTGTGCACGTACCGTTAACGCTTGAAGCTCAATTAGAAGCTCGCTCGTTAATGATGTCGACAAACAACATCCTTTCTCCAGCAAATGGTGAGCCAGTAATCACGCCTTCTCAAGACGTGGTACTTGGTCTTTACTATACCAGCCGTGAATGTGTTAACGGCCGTGGTGAAGGTATGACATTTATGTCTGTTGATGAAGTTGAAAAAGCGTACGCAACAGGTGCTGCAGAATTGCATGCACGCGTTAAAGTACGTATTACAGAGACTTCAACTGACGACAATGGTGAAAAGACTCAAAGCCGTCGTATTGTAGATACTACAGTGGGCCGTGCATTGTTATCGCAGATCTTGCCTAAAGGCTTACCGTATGAACTGGTTAACCAGAACATGGGTAAAAAGCAAATCTCGAAACTATTGAACACTTGTTACCGTGCGCTAGGCCTAAAAGATACTGTTATCTTTGCTGACCAATTAATGTATACCGGTTTCCGTTATGCAACTATCTCTGGTGCCTCTGTTGGTATCAACGATATGGTTATCCCAGATGAGAAGTACACTTTAGTTGAAGAAGCTGAACGTGAAGTGCTTGAAATTCAAGAGCAGTTCCAATCAGGTCTGGTTACCGCTGGTGAGCGTTACAACAAAGTTATCGATATTTGGGCAAGTACCAACGATAAAATCTCTAAAGCGATGATGGACAATTTGAAGAAAGAAGTTGTTATCAATCGTGATGGCGAAGAAGAAGAGCAAGATTCGTTTAACAGCATCTATATGATGGCTGACTCGGGCGCTCGTGGTAGTGCTGCTCAGATCCGTCAGTTAGCGGGTATGCGTGGTCTGATGGCTAAGCCAGATGGCTCAATCATCGAAACCCCAATTACTGCGAACTTCCGTGAAGGTCTAAACGTACTTCAGTACTTCATCTCTACTCACGGTGCGCGTAAAGGTCTTGCCGATACCGCATTGAAAACAGCTAACTCGGGTTACCTAACTCGTCGTCTTGTTGACGTTGCACAAGATCTAGTTGTTATTGAAGATGATTGTGGCACTGAAGCTGGCTTAACCATGAAGCCGTTGATTGAAGGTGGTGATGTTAAAGAGCCTCTTCGTGAACGTGTTCTTGGTCGTGTTGTTGCTATTGACGTACTTGAGCCTGGTACTGAAAAAGTACTTGCTCCACGCAATACGCTACTTGACGAAGCATGGTGTGATCTTCTTGAAGAGCACAGCGTTGATGAAGTTATCGTACGTTCTGTAATTTCATGTGAAACAGACTTTGGTGTTTGTGCCGCATGTTACGGTCGTGACTTAGCTCGTGGTCATATCATTAACCACGGTGAAGCTATCGGTGTTGTTGCTGCTCAATCAATCGGTGAGCCAGGTACACAGCTTACGATGCGTACCTTCCACATTGGTGGTGCAGCATCTCGTGACTCTGCTGAAAACAATGTTCAAATTAAGAACTCAGGTACACTGAAGCTTCATAATGCGAAATACGTTAAGAGCATCGACAACAAGTTAGTTATTGTTTCTCGTTCATCTGAACTTGCAATCATTGACGAACTTGGTCGTGAAAAAGAGCGTTACAGAGTACCTTACGGTACTGTTTTAGAAGTGTTGGAAGACAGTGAAGTGGCAGCAGGCGCAATTATTGCGAACTGGGATCCACATACTCACCCAATTATTTCTGAAGTAGCCGGTTCAGTTAAATTCGTAGACATGATTGAAGGCGTTACTATGACGCGTCAAACAGATGACCTAACTGGTCTGTCTTCGATTGTGGTACTTGACCCAAGTGCTCGTAGCACAGCTGGTAAAGAAATGCGTCCTGCTATCCGTCTAATCGACGCTGATGGCAACGATCTTATGATCCCGGGTACCGATGTACCTGCGCAGTATTTCTTACCTGGTAACGCGATTGTAGCGAAAGACGATAATGCACAAATTAACGTTGGTGATGCTTTAGCACGTATTCCTCAGGAATCGTCTAAAACTCGCGATATTACCGGTGGTCTACCACGTGTTGCTGACTTGTTCGAAGCTCGTAAACCAAAAGAGCCTGCTATCCTTGCTGAAATCTCGGGTACTATCTCATTCGGTAAAGAAACCAAAGGTAAAGTACGTCTAGTCATCAGCCCTGCTGATGGTAGTGATCATTATGAAGAAATGATCCCTAAATGGCGTAACCTGAACGTGTTCGAAGGTGAAAAAGTTGAACGTGGTGAAGTTATTGCTGATGGCCCAGAAGCTGCGCATGACATCCTACGTTTACGTGGCATCCATCATGTTGCTAACTATATTGTTGATGAAGTTCAAGACGTTTACCGCCTACAGGGCGTTAAAATCAATGATAAGCACATTGAGGTGATTATTCGCCAAATGCTACGTAAGTGCTTAATTACTGACGCTGGTGATACCGAATTCTTAGTCGGTGAACAAGCTGAAGTTGCCCGCGTTAAGATCGCTAACCGCGAACTTGAAGCACAAGGCAAAACACCTGCGAAGTTTGAGCGTGAATTATTAGGTATTACCAAAGCATCTTTGGCTACTGAATCATTCATCTCAGCTGCATCGTTCCAGGAAACAACTCGCGTACTAACCGAAGCTGCTGTTGGCGGTAAGAGCGATCCATTACGTGGTCTGAAAGAAAACGTAATTGTTGGTCGTCTAATCCCAGCTGGTACCGGTTATGCATATCACACAGCTCGTAATGAAGCTCGTGCGAATGTCAAATCGGACAATGCAGAAGCGCCAGTGATCACTGCAAGTGAAGCAGAGAAGAACTTAGCTGACTTACTTAACTTAGCCGGAAGTGCTGATTAAAGTAAATGGTATGTTAAAAAAGGCGCCTTTGGCGCCTTTTTTATTGGAAATTGCATGAAAAGTTGTCTATTTCTTGACAGTTGGCCATTACCTTTCTAAACTTTCGCGTCCCATCATAGTGGGATATAGATTTTTCACACAAAATTGTTGAGATATTTCAACTGAACGGAGCTATTCATGGCAACTGTAAACCAGTTGGTACGTAAGCCTCGCTCGCCAAAAGTCGAAAAGACTAACGTGCCAGCGTTGAATGCGTGTCCACAAAAACGTGGAGTTTGTACTCGTGTGTACACAACTACTCCTAAAAAACCTAACTCTGCACTACGTAAAGTAGCACGTGTTCGCTTAACTAACGGTTTCGAAGTTACTTCGTACATCGGTGGTGAAGGTCACAACTTGCAGGAACATAGTGTAATTCTAATCCGTGGTGGTCGTGTTAAAGATCTACCTGGTGTGCGTTACCACACTATTCGCGGTGCATTAGATTGTGCTGGCGTAAGTGCTCGTCGCAACGGCCGTTCTAAGTACGGTGCTAAGCGTCCTAAGTCGTAACTTGTCCGTTTAAGTAAGGCCAAGCTAGTTAAAAAAATTCCAGTTTTGGAAGTACCTGAAGCATACGGAGAATTGTTATGCCAAGACGTCGCGTTGTAGGACAACGTAAAATCCTACCAGATCCAAAGTTCAAAAGTGAGTTGTTGGCTAAGTTCATCAACGTCATTATGGTTGACGGTAAAAAGTCAACTGCTGAAAAAATTATCTACCAAGCATTAGATGTTGTCGCTGAAAAGAAAAGCGAAGAGCATTTAAGCATCCTTGAAGCTGCTCTTGATAATGTTCGTCCATCAGTCGAAGTTAAATCTCGTCGCGTTGGTGGTTCAACTTATCAAGTACCATGTGAAGTTCGTCCAGTGCGTCGTAACGCACTAGCGATGCGCTGGTTAGTTGAAGCTGCTCGCAAGCGTGGTGAAAAATCTATGGCTCTACGTCTAGCTGGTGAAATGCTAGACGCATCTGAAAACAAAGGTACTGCTGTTAAGAAGCGTGAAGACGTGCATCGCATGGCTGAAGCTAACAAAGCCTTTGCTCATTACCGTTGGTAATTTGATGGAGTGGGCGTTAGCCCACTCCATATTGTTGATATTTTCTAAAGCACTTTAGCTTTAGTTGAGAGGGTATAAATAGTGGCTCGTACAACCCCAATTGAGCGTTATCGTAATATCGGTATCGTTGCTCATGTGGATGCAGGTAAAACTACCACAACAGAACGTGTTCTGTTCTATACCGGTTTGTCTCATAAAATCGGTGAGGTGCATGACGGCGCCGCTACCACTGACTGGATGGTTCAAGAGCAAGAGCGTGGTATTACTATCACATCTGCTGCTGTAACCACATTCTGGCGTGGTATGGATGCTCAATTCACCGAACATCGTATTAATATCATCGATACCCCTGGTCATGTTGACTTTACTATTGAAGTAGAACGTTCGCTTCGAGTACTTGATGGTGCAGTTGTTGTCTTCTGCGGATCATCAGGTGTCGAGCCACAATCTGAAACTGTTTGGCGTCAAGCTGATAAGTATCAGGTACCGCGCATGGTATTCGTTAATAAAATGGATCGTGCAGGTGCTGACTTTGATAGTGTCATCGACCAAATCCGTAACCGCCTAGGTGCGACTTGTGTCCCTATTCAATTGAATATTGGCGCTGAGGAGAACTTTAAAGGGGTTATTGATTTAATTAAGATGAAAGCAATTAATTGGTCTGAAAAAGACCAAGGAACGACTTTCTCTTATGAAGAAATTCCTGCAGATCTTCTCGCTAAGGCAGAAGAAATGCATGAGTATCTCGTGGAAAGTGCTGCAGAGGCCTCTGATGAATTGATGGAAAAATACCTTGAAGAAGGTGAGCTATCAGAATTAGAGATCAAGCAAGCATTACGTCAGCGCACAATTAACAATGAAATAGTATTAGCAACTTGTGGTTCTGCATTTAAGAACAAAGGTGTTCAAGCTGTTTTAGATGGTGTGGTCGATTACTTACCGGCTCCTACTGAAGTCCCTGCAATTAAAGGGATTGACGAGAACGATAATGAAGTCGAACGTCCATCAGACGATAATGCCCCTTTTGCGGCATTAGCGTTTAAAATTGCGACTGATCCATTTGTTGGAACTTTAACCTTTATCCGTGTATATTCAGGCGTATTAGAGTCGGGTGCAGCGGTTTACAACTCTGTCAAAGAGAAACGTGAACGCGTCGGCCGAATCGTACAAATGCATGCAAATGACCGAACCGAGCTGAAAGAAGTTCGTGCTGGTGATATTGCCGCGGCAATTGGCTTAAAAGATGTGACAACAGGAGATACTCTTTGCGCAAATGATCACAAAGTGATTTTAGAACGCATGGAGTTTCCAGAACCTGTAATTACTATTGCCGTTGAGCCACGTTCGCAAGCAGACCAAGATAAAATGGCGATTGCGCTGCAAAAATTAGCAGCTGAAGACCCGTCTTTTAGAGTGGAAACTGATGCAGAATCAGCTCAAACATTGATTTCTGGCATGGGTGAATTACATTTAGACATTATCGTAGACAGAATGCGTCGCGAATTTAATGTAGATTGTAACGTAGGTAAACCTCAGGTTGCTTATCGTGAAACAATTCGCTCAGCAGTTGAAGTGGAAGGTAAGTTCGTACGTCAATCAGGCGGACGTGGTCAGTTTGGCCATGTGTGGTTGAAAGTTGAACCTTCTGAAGAAGGTCAAGGCTACGAATTTGTTAACGAAATCGTTGGTGGTGCAGTTCCTCGTGAATTCATCCCATCCGTTGACAAAGGTATTCAAGAGCAAATGAATAACGGCGTATTAGCTGGTTATCCAATGCTTGATGTGAAAGTGACTTTATTTGACGGCTCATATCATGATGTCGACTCAAATGAGATGGCTTTCAAAATTGCTGGTTCAATGGGCTTCAAAAAGGGTGCGCTTGAAGCAACCCCTGTGTTACTAGAACCCACAATGAAAGTGGAAATAACCACACCTGAAAATAACATGGGCGATGTAGTGGGTGATTTGAACCGACGTCGCGGTATTATTGAAGGTATGGATGATGGTCTGGGTGGTGTTAAAATTATCCACGCTGTTGTACCGCTTTCTGAAATGTTTGGTTATGCTACTGACTTGCGAAGTGCAACTCAGGGTCGTGCTTCATACTCTATGGAGTTCTTAAAGTACGACGATGCACCATCAAATATTGCAAAGGCAATTATTGAATCACGTACTTAAATTTTTAAGTACTTAATTAACTGTTATATAGCTCGTTGTCGAGCACTTCTGAAAAGAAAGGAATATATCGTGGCTAAAGAAAAATTTGAACGTAGTAAACCACACGTAAACGTGGGTACAATTGGTCACGTCGACCATGGTAAAACTACTCTTACAGCAGCTATCTCAGCTGTATTGTCAAAAGTATATGGTGGTGAAGTTAAAGATTTCGCACAAATCGATAACGCTCCAGAAGAGCGTGAGCGCGGTATTACAATTAATACTTCTCACATCGAATATGACACACCATCTCGTCACTACGCACACGTAGATTGTCCTGGTCACGCCGATTATGTTAAAAACATGATTACTGGTGCTGCACAAATGGACGGCGCTATCTTAGTAGTTGCTGCTACAGATGGTCCAATGCCACAAACACGTGAGCACATCTTGCTTTCACGTCAGGTTGGCGTACCTTTCATCATCGTATTCATGAACAAATGTGACATGGTTGACGATGAAGAACTACTTGAATTAGTAGAAATGGAAGTTCGTGAACTTCTTTCTGAATATGACTTCCCAGGTGATGACTTACCAGTTATTCAAGGTTCTGCACTTAAAGCACTTGAAGGCGAAGCAGATTGGGAAGCTAAAGTTGTTGAACTAGCTGAAGCTCTAGATACTTATATCCCAGAGCCAGAGCGTGACATCGATAAGCCATTCCTACTTCCAATTGAAGATGTATTCTCAATTTCAGGTCGTGGTACTGTTGTTACTGGTCGTGTTGAGCGTGGTATCATCACAGTAGGTGACGAAGTAGAAATCGTTGGTGTTAAAGACACAACTAAAACGACTTGTACTGGTGTTGAAATGTTCCGTAAGCTGCTTGACGAAGGTCGTGCTGGCGAGAACTGTGGTGTACTTTTACGTGGTACTAAGCGTGATGACGTTGAACGTGGTCAAGTATTAGCTAAGCCTGGTTCAATCACTCCACATACAACTTTCGAATCAGAAGTATACGTACTTTCGAAAGAAGAAGGTGGACGTCACACTCCATTCTTCAAAGGTTACCGTCCACAGTTCTACTTCCGTACAACTGACGTAACTGGTACTATCGAGCTTCCAGAAGGCGTAGAAATGGTAATGCCTGGTGATAACATCAAAATGGTTGTTACACTAATCTACCCAATCGCAATGGATGACGGTTTACGTTTCGCTATCCGTGAAGGTGGCCGTACTGTTGGTGCTGGTGTTGTAGCTAAAGTTATCGCTTAATAGCGTCTTTAGTTAACACATAAAAAAAGGAAGCTTCGGCTTCCTTTTTTGTTTTTATTGCATTTTGATTCTAACCATGTAAAATCCACCGCCTTGAACAGAACCACTAAATTGAAGAGTTTTTGTTCGCAGGGGTTGATCTATGAAATTAGATCTGTATAATTGCCCTTCGCTGTCCTAGACAGCGTAATATAATGTTTAATCATTTGGATTATTCATTTTCATAATTGACTCCGATTGGGAGTCTACGGTTAAATCATCTCGCTCTGCTTTTCCATTGGGAAGAAGCTAGAGGGTGATTTTTTATGTGTGCATTTTAGGAGCTCTGGTCAATGCAGAACCAAAGAATCCGTATCCGCTTGAAAGGATTTGATCATCGTTTGATCGATCAATCAACAGCGGAAATCGTTGAAACTGCTAAGCGTACAGGCGCACAGGTTCGTGGTCCAATTCCACTTCCTACGCGTAAAGAACGTTATACCATTTTGACTTCTCCGCACGTCAACAAAGACGCACGTGATCAGTACGAAATTCGTACTCACAAGCGCTTAGTTGACATCGTAGAGCCAACTGAAAAGACTGTAGACGCATTAATGCGTTTAGATCTTGCCGCTGGTGTCGACGTTCAGATTAGCTTAGGTTAATTGAGATCCTTAGAAGAGGTTTGAAAGATGGCTATCGGTCTTATTGGTCGTAAAGTGGGTATGACTCGCATCTTCACAGAAGATGGTGCTTCAATCCCTGTAACAGTAATTGAAATTGCTGGTAACCGCGTAACTCAAGTGAAAACTTTAGAAAACGACGGATACCGTGCTCTTCAAGTAACTACTGGTACCAAAAAAGCCAACCGCATCACTAAGCCAGAAGCAGGCCATTTTGCTAAGAGCGGCGTAGAAGCCGGTCGAGGTTTATGGGAATTGCGTTTGGCAGATGGTGAAGGTGAAGGCATTGAAGTTGGTGCTGAACTTAACGTTGATATCTTTGCAGATACAGCGAAAGTTGATGTTACTGGTCAATCTAAAGGTAAGGGCTTCCAAGGCGGTATTAAACGCTGGAACTTCCACGCTCAAGATATGACACATGGTAACTCTTTGGCTCATAGATCTAATGGTTCTATTGGTCAAAACCAGACACCTGGTCGCGTTTTCAAAGGTAAGAAAATGTCTGGCCACATGGGTGCCGAGCAAGTAACTACTCAAAATCTAGACGTTGTACGTGTAGATGCAGAGCGTAACTTGTTATTGGTAAAAGGTGCTGTTCCTGGCGCTACCAATGGTGACTTGATTATCAAGCCAGCCGTTAAAGCATAGGTCTGAGGAGATAGTAATGGAATTGGTATTGAAAGACGCGCAAAGCGCTCTTGAAGTTTCCGAAACTACCTTCGGCCGTGACTTTAACGAGGCATTGGTCCATCAGGTAGTTGTAGCTTACGCTGCAAACGCGCGTCAGGGCACTCGTGCTCAACAGACTCGTGCGGAAGTAACTGGCTCAGGCAAAAAGCCTTGGCGTCAGAAAGGCACAGGCCGAGCTCGTGCCGGTAGTGTTAAAGGCCCGATCTGGCGTGGCGGTGGCGTAACATTCGCTGCTAAAACACAAGATCACAGCCAAAAAGTTAACAAAAAGATGTACCGTGGTGCTCTAAAAAGCATTCTTTCTGAATTGGTACGTCAAGAGCGTTTAGTCGTTGTTGAATCTTTTAGTGTTGAAGCTCCTAAAACTAAAGAGCTGAAAGCTAAGTTAAAAGAAATGCAACTAGAAGACGTTCTAATTGTTACTGCAGATGTTGATGAGAATTTATTCTTAGCAGCACGCAACTTATACAAGGTTGACGTACGTGACGTAGCGGGTCTAGACCCAGTTAGTCTAATCGCGTTCAACACTGTTCTTGTTACTGCTGATGCAGTGAAGCAAATCGAGGAGATGCTAGCATGATCACCGAAGAACGTTTGCTAAAAGTTATCTTAGCGCCACATGTATCTGAAAAGAGCACTGTATTAGCTGAGAAAAACAACACTGTAGTTTTCCGCGTAGCAATCGATGCGACTAAAGCAGAGATTAAAGCTGCTGTAGCGAAACTTTTCGAAGTTGAAGTTGATAGTGTTCGCACTTTGGTAAACAAAGGCAAAACTAAACGTACCGGTGGCCGTGTAGGTCGTCGTAGCGATTGGAAAAAAGCCTATGTAACTTTAGCTGCTGGTGCTGACATCGATTTCGTCGGTGGCGCTGAGTAAGCAAAGGAGAATTATCATGGCAGTTATTAAGTGTAAGCCAACCTCTCCAGGTCGTCGCCACGTTGTTAAAGTGGTGAACAGCGACTTGCATAAAGGGAAACCTTTTGCAGGCCTGTTGGCTAAGAAATCTAAAAGTGGTGGCCGTAACAATACGGGTCGCATCACTGTTCGTCACGTTGGTGGTGGACACAAGCAGCATTATCGTATTATTGATTTCAAACGCAATAAAGACGGTATCCCTGCGAAAATTGAACGTCTGGAATATGATCCAAACCGTACAGCTAACATTGCGTTAGTATTGTACGCAGATGGTGAGCGTCGCTACATTCTTGCCGCTAAAGGCATGAAAGCTGGTGATGCAATCCAATCTGGTGTGGATGCAGACATCAAAACCGGTAACGCAATGCCGCTTCGCAACATCCCAGTGGGTAGTGTTGTGCACGCAGTAGAAATGAAACCTGGTAAAGGTGCTCAAATCGCGCGTTCAGCTGGTGCTTATGTTCAAGTTGTTGCTCGTGATAACCAATATGCAACTTTACGTCTTCGCTCTGGCGAAATGCGCAAAGTGCCTGTTGATTGTCGTGCAACATTCGGTGAAGTTGGAAATGCCGAGCACATGTTACGCCAGTTAGGTAAAGCAGGTGCTAAACGCTGGAGAGGCGTACGCCCTACAGTGCGTGGTGTTGCAATGAACCCGGTAGACCATCCACACGGTGGTGGTGAAGGCCGTACTTCTGGTGGTCGTCATCCAGTAAGTCCATGGGGTGTGCCAACTAAGGGTTATAAAACTCGTAGTAATAAGCTCACCGACAAGTACATTGTACGTCGTCGTAACAAATAGTAAGAGGATTCGCCCATGCCACGTTCTCTCAAGAAAGGTCCTTTCATTGACCTGCACTTGCTGAAGAAGGTAGAGAAAGCGATGGAAGCGGGAGATAAAAAACCAATTAAGACTTGGTCTCGCCGCTCAATGATCATCCCAAATATGATTGGGTTGACCATCGCTGTCCATAATGGTCGTCAGCACGTACCTGTGTTCGTAACTGACGAAATGATCGGTCATAAGCTTGGTGAATTTTCACCAACTCGCACTTATCGCGGCCATGCTGCAGATAAGAAAGCGAAGAAGCGTTAATACGGGAGACATAAGATGGAAGTTTTAGCTAAACATCGTTACGCCCGTACGTCTGCGCAGAAGGCCCGTCTAGTTGCTGATCAAATTCGCGGGTTGCCTGTATCTAAGGCGCTTGAGATTTTGACCTTCAGCCCTAAGAAAGCCGCCGTACTGGTTAAGAAAGTACTAGACTCAGCTATCGCAAACGCCGAACACAACGAAGGTGCAGATATCGATGAGCTTAAAGTTGGCCAAGTCTTTGTTGACGAAGCACCAACTATGAAGCGCATCATGCCTCGTGCCAAAGGCCGCGCTGATCGTATCATGAAGCGTACCAGCCACATTACTGTGGTTGTATCAGATCGCTAGGAGAAGAGAGCAATGGGACAGAAAGTACATCCTAATGGTATCCGTCTGGGTATCACGAAGCCTTGGATCTCTACTTGGTACGCCGATAAGTCAGATTATGCGAATAATCTGAACAGCGACTGGGAAGTTCGTCAATATCTTACAGAGAAATTGAAGGCTGCATCAGTATCTAAAATCGTTATCGAGCGTCCTGCGAAGAGCATCCGCGTTACTATTCACACTGCCCGTCCAGGCGTTGTGATTGGTAAGAAAGGTGAAGACGTTGAAGTATTACGTGCACATGTATCTAAAATTACAGGCACTACTGCTCAAATCAACATCGCTGAGATCCGTAAGCCTGAGTTAGACGCAAAGTTAGTTGCTGACAGTATTGCGCAGCAACTAGAACGTCGTGTTATGTTCCGTCGCGCTATGAAGCGTGCAGTTCAAAACGCAATGCGCATTGGTGCTCAAGGTATCAAAGTTGAAGTGAGCGGCCGTCTAGGCGGAGCTGAAATCGCACGTTCTGAGTGGTATCGTGAAGGTCGTGTACCTTTGCATACTCTACGTGCTGATATCGACTATTCTACAGCTGAAAGTCACACCCAATACGGTGTGATTGGCGTTAAAGTTTGGATCTTCAAAGGCGAAGTTCTAGACGGTAACGTTGTCGCGTTAGAAGAGCCGAAGCAGCAGTCTAAGCGCAAGCCTCGTGCTAAATAGGAGAAACTTTAATGCTGCAACCTAAACGTATGAAGTTTCGCAAGATGTTCAAAGGCCGTAACCGCGGTCTAGCGAACGGTACTGAAGTTAGCTTTGGTACTTTCGGTTTGAAAGCTGTCGGCCGTGGTCGTTTAACAGCTCGTCAAATCGAATCTGCACGTCGTGCCATGACACGTCACATTAAACGTCAAGGACAAATTTGGATTCGAGTTTTCCCTGACAAGCCAATTACCTCTAAGCCTCTTGAAGTGCGTATGGGTAAAGGTAAGGGTAACGTTGAATACTGGGTATGTCAGATTCAACCTGGTAAGGTTCTTTATGAGATGAATGGTGTATCTGAAGAGTTAGCGCGTGAAGCGTTTGCTTTAGCTTCTGCCAAGCTTCCTATTAAGACTACCTTCGTAACTAAGACGGTGATGTAATGAAAGCGAGCGAACTAAGAGAAAAGAGCGTTGAAGAACTTAACGCTGAATTACTTGGTCTGCTGCGTGAGCAGTTTAACCTGCGTATGCAACACGCTACTGGTCAGTTGACTCAAACGAATCAATTGAAATTAGTGCGTCGTAACATTGCACGTGTTAAGACCATTATTACTTCTAAGGCAGGTGCGTAATGTCTGATAAAATCCGTACTTTGCAAGGTCGAGTTCTTAGCAACAAAATGGACAAGTCTATTACTGTTGCTATTGCACGCCAAGTGAAACATCCTATTTATGGGAAGTACATTAAGCGTACAACTAAGATCCATGCACATGACGAAACCAATCAGTGTAATGAAGGTGACGTAGTGACTATTAGTCAGTGTCGTCCTCTTTCTAAGACTAAGTCTTGGACACTTGTTGAAGTAGTAACAAAAGCCTAGTAATCATTAGGTTATAGTAAACGGCTCCAATGCTTGGGGCCGTTTGTTTTTTTATACTATGCAACCCAATATTTTGGTGTTATACTTGCGCCCCATTTTTGAACAAATTGCATTCAATGCTAATGAGTAATTAGCAAGGTATGAATTGTTCAAGAAGTGGACAAATATGATCCCAATTTCGGGGTTTTGTAGTAACGATAGCGGAGCACTTAAAATGATCCAAATGCAATCGACTCTAGACGTCGCGTGTAACAGTGGCGCTCGTAGAGTTCAGTGTATTAAGGTCTTGGGTGGCTCTCATCGTCGTTATGCCGGTATCGGCGACGTCATCAAGGTTTCTGTTAAAGAAGCTATTCCTCGCGCTAAAGCGAAGAAAGGTGATGTATATAACGCGGTGGTAGTCCGTACTAAGAAAGGCGTACGTCGTCCAGATGGTTCTGTCATTCGCTTCGATCGGAATGCAGCAGTTTTGCTTAACGCAAACCTTGCACCGATTGGTACTCGTATTTTTGGACCAGTGACACGTGAATTGCGCAACGAGCAGTTTATGAAAATCGTCTCTCTGGCACCAGAAGTACTGTAAGGAGCTTCAAAATGGCAGCTAAAATCCGTCGTGAAGACGAAGTAATTGTATTAGCAGGTAAAGACAAGGGTAAACGAGCAAAAGTTTCTCAAGTCCTACCTACTGGTAAGTTGATTGTTGAAGGCATCAATCTTGTTAAAAAACACCAAAAGCCAAACCCACAATTGGGCGTAACTGGTGGTGTAATCGAGAAAGAAGCAGCGATACAAGCATCAAACGTAGCGATCTTTAACCAAGCCACAGGCAAGGCAGATCGTGTTGGTTTCCGATTCGAAGACGGCAAAAAAGTCCGTTTCTTTAAATCGAATAGTGAACTCATTAAGTAAACGGAGTAAACGATGGCGAAACTGCATGATAAATATCAAGAGACTGTTATTGCAGAACTTTCTAAAAAGTTCGAATATACCAGTGTCATGCAAGTCCCTCGGATTGAAAAAATCACCCTTAACATGGGTGTAGGCGAAGCCGTTGCAGACAAAAAAGTTATGGAGCATGCGCTCCGTGATATGACTGCAATCGCTGGCCAAAAACCAGTTGTAACTGTTGCACGTAAATCAGTTGCTGGTTTTAAAATCCGTGAAGGCTACCCTATTGGCTGTAAAGTTACCCTACGCGGTGAGCGTATGTGGGAATTTTTAGAGCGTTTAGTTGACATTGCAATCCCACGTATTCGTGACTTCCGTGGCCTAAGCGCAAAAGCGTTTGACGGTCGTGGTAACTACGCAATGGGTGTGCGTGAGCAAATCATCTTCCCAGAAATCGATTACGATAAAATCGATAAGATTCGTGGTATGGATATTGTTATCACTACTACTGCGAAGAATGATGAAGAAGGTCGTGCTTTGTTAGACGCATTTAACTTCCCATTCAAGAAATAAGGGTAGCATAATGGCAAAATCATCTATGAAAGCACGTGAAGCAAAGCGTGCACAGCTCGTAGCTAAATATGCTGAAAAGCGTTTAGCACTTAAGGCTATTATCAGCGCACCTGCGACTTCTGACGAAGACCGTTGGGAAGCTGTTCTTAAGTTACAAGCTCTACCTCGTGATTCTAGCGCTGCGCGTCAACGCAACCGTTGTAATCAAACTGGTCGCCCACATGGTTTCTTACGTAAATTCGGCCTTAGCCGTATTAAATTACGTGAAGCTACTATGCGTGGTGAAGTTCCTGGTCTACGTAAGGCCAGCTGGTAAGCACTTGTCACGGAGTAAGCTAATATGAGCATGCAAGATCCTATTGCGGATATGTTAACACGTATTCGTAACGGCCAAGCTGCTAACAAAGTATCAGTAAAGATGCCTTCAGCTAAGTTAAAAGTAGCAATTGCGAAATTACTTAAAGATGAAGGTTACATTACTGACTACGCCGTAGCAGAAGAAGCCAAGCCTGAATTAGAAATCACTTTAAAGTATTTCCAAGGCAAACCAGTCGTTGAGACTATCCAGCGCGTAAGTCGTCCTGGTCTTCGTATTTACAAAGGTAAAAACGAACTTCCAAAGGTGATGGGCGGTCTGGGTGTCGCAATTGTGTCCACTTCTAAAGGCTTGATGACCGATCGTGCTGCCCGCCTAACAGGCATGGGTGGCGAGGTTATCTGCTACGTAGCGTAAGGAGCTAGGTATGTCACGTGTAGCAAAAGCACCAGTGTCTATTCCTGCCGGCGTAGAGGTGACCTTAAACGAACAAACTATCACCGTAAAAGGTACTAAAGGTAGTTTGACTCGAGAAATCAACAAAGCGGTAAGTGTTGTTCTAGACAACGGCGTACTAAGTTTTGGTCCAGTTGAAGGCGTTGCTAACGCTTGGGCTCAAGCTGGTACAGCTCGTGCACTAGTAAACAACATGGTTGTTGGTGTTTCTGAAGGATTTGTTAAAAAATTAAAGTTAATTGGTGTTGGTTACCGTGCGAAAGCAGCTGGTTCAAACCTAGATCTAACTTTAGGTTTCTCACATCCATTGGTTCACAAACTTCCCGCAGGTGTTACTGCAGAGTGTCCTAGCCAAACTGACATCGTCCTTTCGGGCGTTGATAAACAGTTAGTTGGTCAGGTTGCTGCTGAGATTCGTGGCTATCGTCCACCAGAGCCTTATAAAGGCAAAGGTGTTCGTTATGCAGACGAGCAAGTACGCCGTAAAGAGGCTAAGAAGAAGTAGGTAACGCGATATGGATAAGAAAACATCTCGCTTACGTCGCGCTCTGCGTGCTCGTAAGAAGATCCAAGAGCTGGGCGTGAACCGTCTGGTTGTACATCGTACACCGCGTCACATTTATGCTCAGGTGATTAATCCTGAAGCTCAGGTGTTGGCAGTTGCTTCAACCGTTGAAAAAGCGGTTAAAGAACTACTAAAGAGTACCGGTAACGTAGACGCAGCTAAAGCAGTGGGTAAAACTGTTGCAGAGCGTGCGATCGAAAAAGGTGTAACTTCGGTTGCATTCGACCGTTCTGGTTTCAAGTATCACGGTCGCGTAGCAGCATTAGCTGACGCAGCTCGTGAAGCTGGCCTGAAATTCTAAGGGGTTATAAAAATGGCTAAATTAGAAGCTCAGCAGAAAGACGATTTGCAAGAGAAATTGATTGCAGTTAATCGTGTTTCTAAAGTAGTTAAAGGTGGTCGTATCTTTAGCTTCACCGCACTAACAGTGGTAGGTGATGGCAACGGTAAGATTGGCTATGGCTATGGTAAAGCGCGCGAAGTTCCAGCAGCTATTCAAAAAGCAATGGAAAAAGCCCGTCGTAACATGGTAACCGTGGAGTTGAACGCAGGTACACTGCATCACCCAGTTAAAGGTCGCCATACTGGTTCGCGTGTTTACATGCAACCAGCATCGGAAGGTACCGGTATTATTGCCGGTGGCGCAATGCGTGCCGTATTGGAAGTAGCAGGCGTTCATAACGTTCTGTCAAAAGCATACGGTTCTACTAACCCGATCAACATCGTTCGAGCTACTGTCGATGCGTTGGTGCACATGAAGTCACCAGCACAAGTTGCAGCTAAGCGCGGCTTGAATGTTGATGAAATTCGAGGTTAATGCACCATGGCTACTAAAACGTTTAAAGTAACACAGACAAAGAGTGCGATTGGTCGTTTGCCAAAGCACCGTGCCTGTTTATTAGGTTTAGGCCTAAGACGTATTGGCCACACCGTTGAAGTTGAAGATACTCCTTCAGTTCGCGGTATGGTTAATAAAGTTTACTACATGGTTAAGGTGGAGGATTAATAATGCGTTTAAATACTCTATCTCCAGCAGCAGGATCTAAGTCTGCTCCTAAGCGTGTAGGTCGTGGTATTGGTTCTGGTTTAGGTAAAACCGCAGGTCGTGGTCATAAGGGACAAAAGTCTCGTTCTGGCGGCGGTGTGCGTATCGGTTTTGAGGGTGGTCAAATGCCTCTTAAAATTCGTTTACCTAAATTCGGTTTTACCTCGCGCAAAGCTTTGGTCTCAGCTGAAGTTCGTTTACTCGAACTAGCAAAAGTTAACGGTGATGTTATCGACCTTAACGCACTGAAAGATGCGAACGTAATTACTCGCAACATACAGTTTGCGAAAATCGTTCTTTCAGGTACCATTGAACGCCCAGTGACCGTTAAAGGTCTGAAGGTAACCAAAGGTGCACGTGCAGCTATTGAAGCTGCCGGCGGCAAGATCGAGGAATAATACGTCGATGGCAAAACCAGGACTTGATTTAAAAAGCGCGAAAGGCGGTTTATCTGAATTGAAAACCCGTCTCCTGTTCGTGATTGGTGCGATTATCGTCTTTAGAGCCGGTTCGTTTGTACCAATTCCTGGTATTGACGCAGCTGTGTTAGCAGATCTGTTTGCTCAACAAAAAGATACCATCCTTGGCATGTTTAACATGTTCTCGGGTGGTGCTTTAGAGCGTGCCTCTATCTTTGCATTAGGTATCATGCCGTATATTTCGGCATCGATTATCATGCAATTATTGACTGTTGTTCATCCTGCTCTTGCTGAATTGAAAAAAGAAGGCGAGTCAGGAAGAAAGAAAATCAGTCAGTACACTAGATACGGAACGTTAGTGTTGGGTACGCTTCAATCGATTGGTATTGCAACAGGTTTGCCAAGCCTAGTACCTGGCCTTGTGGTCAATGTAGGTTTTGGTTTTTACTTTGTTGCAGTTGTGAGTCTAGTGACAGGAACAATGTTCCTAATGTGGCTAGGTGAGCAAATTACTGAACGTGGTATTGGTAATGGTATCTCGATATTAATTTTCGCAGGTATTGTTGCTGGTTTACCGTCTGCTATCGGCCAAACGGCTGAACAGGCTCGTCAAGGTGATTTGAATGTACTGGTTCTGTTGCTATTAGCAGTAATCGTATTTGCAGTTACTTATTTAGTTGTATTTGTAGAACGTGGTCAACGTCGTATCGTCGTTAACTACGCTAAGCGTCAACAAGGCCGTAAGGTTTTCGCAGCGCAAAGCACACATTTACCTCTTAAAGTGAACATGGCAGGTGTGATTCCGCCAATTTTTGCATCCAGCATTATTTTGTTCCCAGGCACACTGGCTCAGTGGTTTGGTGCAAATGAGTCCATGTCATGGTTAAGCGATTTCGCTTTAGCTGTGTCACCTGGACAACCGCTGTATTCATTATTGTATGCAACAGCTATCGTTTTCTTCTGTTTCTTCTATACTGCGTTGGTGTTTAACCCACGTGAGACAGCTGATAACTTGAAGAAAAGTGGTGCGTTCATTCCTGGGATTCGTCCTGGAGAACAGACTTCGCGTTACATTGATAAAGTAATGACTCGTTTGACCCTTGCGGGTGCGATTTATATTACCTTTATCTGTTTAATTCCGGAGTTCATGTTAATTGCGTGGAAAGTACAGTTCTATTTTGGCGGTACTTCACTACTAATTATTGTAGTCGTAATCATGGACTTCATGGCTCAGGTTCAGACCCATATGATGTCTCATCAGTATGAGTCTGTGATGAAGAAAGCTAACCTAGTAAACAAAGCGAATTTAGATCGCTTTGGTCGCTAATAGCTTTTAACGGAGTGATGAAATGAAAGTTCGAGCTTCCGTGAAGAAGATCTGCCGTAATTGCAAGATCGTCAAGCGTAGTGGCGTTGTACGTGTGATTTGTGTTGAACCAAAACACAAACAGCGTCAAGGCTAAAAAAAGATATTTGCTCAGTTCTAAATAGAACTGAGCAAATAATGTTTGCAAATTTGTTGGCTGTCGAGTATCCTTTCGGGCTTTTCGCAGTCGACCTTTAACATATTAAGGAGTGCATAGTGGCCCGTATCGCTGGCATTAACATTCCTGATCAAAAGCACACAGTCATCGCATTGACTGCAATTTTTGGTATTGGACGTACGCGCGCTAGAGAAATCTGCGCAGCTACTTCAATTGCTGAAGATGCTAAGATCAAGGAATTGAGCGAAGCTCAAATAGATATTCTACGCGAAGAAGTTGCCAAATACTCAGTAGAGGGTGACTTACGTCGTGAGATTTCAATGAACATCAAGCGTCTTATGGATCTTGGTTGTTATCGTGGTCTCCGCCATCGCCGTAGCCTGCCTCTTCGTGGGCAACGTACTAAGACCAATGCGCGTACGCGTAAAGGTCCACGTAAACCAATTAGAAAGTAACGGGAAGGTAAACCAAAATGGCTAAAGTTCCGTCACGTTCTCCGCGTAAGCGCGTACGTAAACAGGTTGCAGATGGTATGGCTCATATCCATGCATCTTTCAACAACACAATTGTCACCATTACAGATCGTCAAGGTAATGCGTTGTCTTGGGCTACCTCTGGCGGTTCAGGTTTTCGTGGTTCACGTAAATCTACACCGTTCGCTGCGCAGGTTGCTGCTGAGCGTGCAGGTATTGCTGCACAAGATTACGGTGTTAAAAACCTTGAAGTTTTCGTAAAGGGTCCAGGTCCAGGTCGTGAGTCAGCCATTCGTGCGCTGAACGCTGTTGGTTATAAAATCACCAACATTACCGATGTGACACCTATCCCTCATAATGGCTGTCGCCCACCTAAAAAGCGTCGTGTATAACACGTCGTATATAGGATAGTTGGAGAAAGATCATGGCAAGATACTTGGGTCCTAAGCTCAAGCTCAGCCGCAGAGAAGGTACAGACCTTTTCCTAAAAAGCGGTGTGAGAGCAATCGATTCGAAGTGTAAGCTTGAAGCTGCACCTGGTCAACATGGCGCACGTAAGCCACGTTTATCAGAGTACGGTTTACAGCTACGCGAGAAACAAAAAGTTCGTCGTATGTACGGTGTGCTAGAAAAGCAATTCCGTAACTACTACAAAGAAGCTGCACGTCTAAAAGGCAACACTGGTGAAAACCTACTTGCTCTTTTAGAAACCCGTTTAGATAACGTTGTTTATCGTATGGGTTTTGGTGCGACTCGTGCTGAATCACGTCAATTAGTAAGCCACAAATCAATCGTGGTTAACGGTCGTGTTGTTAACATTCCGTCATTCAAAGTGTCTGCGAATGATGTTGTAAGCATCCGTGAAAAGTCACGTACTCAAGCTCGTATTAAAGCGGCTTTAGAAGTGGCTGGTCAACGTGAGAAGCCTACATGGGTTGAAGTCGACAGCGCGAAAATGGAAGGTGCTTTCAAGCGTCTACCAGAACGTAGCGATTTGTCTGCGGAAATTAACGAACAGCTGATCGTCGAGCTTTACTCTAAGTAAAGCTAACAAACAAGAGAGGACACAATGCAGGGTTCTGTTACAGAATTTCTAAAACCGCGTCTCGTTGACATAGAGCAGGTTAACCCAACTCGTGCCAAGGTTACGCTAGAACCACTAGAACGTGGTTTTGGTCACACATTAGGCAACGCTTTGCGTCGTATCTTATTGTCGTCTATGCCTGGCTGTGCCGTAACTGAAGTCGAAATCGACGGCGTGTTACATGAGTACAGTAGCAAAGAAGGCGTACAAGAAGATATCCTTGAGATATTGCTTAACCTTAAAGGTTTAGCGGTAAACATTGAGGGTAAGGATGAAGCTTTACTTACTTTAAGTAAGTCAGGCACAGGCCCTGTTACAGCAGCAGATATCACACATGATGGTGATGTTACCATTATGAATCCTGATCATGTTATCTGTCATTTGACTGGTAACAATGATATCAGCATGCGTATCCGTGTTGAGCGTGGTCGTGGTTATGTTCCAGCTTCGGCTCGTGCACAAACCGAAGACGATGATCGCCCAATTGGTCGCTTGTTGGTTGATGCTTCATTCTCACCTGTTGCTCGCATTGCATATAATGTTGAAGCAGCACGTGTAGAGCAACGTACTGATTTAGATAAACTCGTTATCGATATGACCACTAATGGTACTATTGATCCTGAGGAAGCAATTCGTCGTTCTGCAACAATTTTAGCTGAACAGCTAGATGCGTTCGTAGACCTTCGTGATGTGACTGAACAGACTGTTGTAGAAGAGAAACCGGAGTTTGATCCGATTCTGTTGCGTCCTGTCGACGATTTAGAGCTAACTGTACGTTCAGCCAACTGTTTGAAGGCTGAAGCGATTCATTACATCGGAGATCTAGTACAACGCACTGAAGTTGAGTTGCTCAAGACTCCTAATTTAGGTAAGAAGTCTCTTACTGAAATTAAGGATGTATTAGCGTCTCGCGGATTGTCTTTAGGTATGCGTCTAGAAAACTGGCCTCCAGCTAGTTTAGCAGACGACCTATAAGTCCCAGTTTAGTTAGTACAGATTAAAGATTATAAGGATTAGGTCATGCGCCATCGTAAGAGTGGTCGTCAACTAAACCGCAACAGCAGTCATCGTCAAGCTATGTTCCGTAACATGGCATGCTCACTAGTTAGTCATGAGTTAATCAAGACTACAGTAGCTAAAGCGAAAGAACTGCGCCGCGTAGTTGAGCCTCTAATAACACTTGCTAAAGTTGACAGCGTTGCAAATCGCCGTTTAGCTTTTGCTCGTACCCGCGACGCTGAAGTTGTAGGTAAGTTATTTACTGAATTGGGTCCACGCTTCCAGGAACGTCCTGGTGGTTACACTCGTATTCTTAAGTGTGGTCTACGTACCGGTGATAAAGCCCCAATGGCTTACATCGAGTTAGTAGGTCGCCCTGAAGCTGCTGAAGCTGTTGAAGTAGAAGCTGCAGAGTAATTTATTACTCATTTAAAAAAACCGAGCCTAGCTCGGTTTTTTTATGTCTATTTTTCGTGAAATTTTAACTTAAATCATCTTTACTAATTAATTTCTCTTAGTATTTTACTCTGGCTTACCTGGCTTACCTGGCTTACCTGGCTTACCTGGCTTACCTGGCTTACCTGGCTTACCTGGCTTACCTGGCTTACCTGGCTTACCTGGCTTACCTGGCTTACCTGGCTTACCTGGCTTACCTGGCTTACCTGGCTTACCTGGCTTACCTGGCTTACCTGGCTTACCTGGCTTACCTGGCTTACCTGGCTTACCTGGCTTACCTGGCTTACCTGGCTTACCTGGCTTACCTGGCTTACCTGGCTTACCTGGCTTACCTGGCTTACCTGGCTTACCTGGCTTACCTGGCTTACCTGGCTTACCTGGCTTACCTGGCTTACCTGGCTTACCTGGCTAGCTGCATAGAGCTTCCATTAATTTAAAATAGTTCGCTGCTGACTGAAGACTCGTTAATCCACAAGAAAATGAATAATTAGCTTCTCGTAATTAGCTTAGATTTACTCGCAAACTACCCAGTTGTAATTGTTAATCATCTGAACCCAAGTCAGTTAAACTGCTTTGAAAGTTGTTTACGAAGCTTTCTGTAATAGCTAAATTGTCATTTGCATTGCTGTAATCAGTTTTGACTGTAGCCATTTAGTTGTGTCATTTTTTGGTGACATAAGTTGGTTTACTAGCCATGAAAGGTTAACTGTTTAAGTTAGTTGGCAGCGTTAAAGGGTTCTGCGTCTTTGTTTATAAAGCCACTAAACGTGTGCTTAAAACCAGTTATCTTTTTCAAGTAGCACATGTTAAACGAGTCCACCTAAGTCTTTATCACCAAGTGTCCCGGCTTGTTAGGCTCAGAATCTAGTGGACAACGAAAGTGATTTACCTGTTATTTAAACCCTAGTTGCTAATTTTAAGATTTATTTTGATTCATTCTAGATTTTATTAAGCAGTGAAATAACACTTCTTTTTATTAGCTGCTAAAAAAGGTATTCAAGTCAACTATATCAATTGCAGCCTGGTTTGGCATTGGTGTTTGCTCCAATGCAGAATATAGTTTTGTTTAAGGGATTTTTTTAAAGAAGGGTTTTGTGCGGTGCTAATAGGTAAGTTAGCTATTCATGCGCTGTAGGTATTAGAAATATAATCGCTTGAGAGCTATTTAAAAGCTTCCAGTCAGCTTATTACGATTAATATAGGGTTTAGTGTACTTTGTTAATATAAGTCCGTTTAAATGTGCGCAGAGGCTAGGGTTATCATTTTCCGGGTAATTAGCACTTTATAGTTTTTTGGGGGGGAATTGCGGCTAATGCAGAGGGATTGATTATCACAACTTTTTGGTTAAACATTAACTCTTGGTTGTTTGAGGGCAACAGTAAACTTAAACTCATAGTTGACTTCCTATACTTTAATTACGCAAGCCAAATAAAAAAGCACCGACCAATTATGGTCAGTGCTTTACATGGTGATTAGCTTACGGATGAAGCTTAAATTTCGTATGGTCGCTACTTAATCTTGGATTAGTTGTATTTATAACCTTCGGATTGAGTTTGCTCAGAGTAATCTAATTTTTCATGGCTTTGGCCCATGGCTTCAGCAACTTCTGGAGGCATGTAATTTTCATCATGCTTTGCAAGTACTTCAGTTGCTTGTAATACGCCAGGCTCTGTTAATACACCTTGTGCAACAATACCTTGTCCTTCACGGAATAGATCAGGCAACAAGTCATCAAATGTTACGATGATTTCGCCACCAAGAATATCATGAATGGCAAATTCAACATGTAAACTATCAGGATCACGTACCATTGAGCCTAAGGTCACCATACCACCTACACGTATACGTTGACCAACTTCAGGCTTGTCACCTGTATCTGGTTTACCGTTTACAATTTCATACGGAGTATAGAATAAGTTTAAGTTTGAATTTAGCGCATATATTAGTAATGATGCGATACCGGCAACACCTGCAATTAATGCGACTGCCAGTGTTAATCTCTTTTTGCGTCTTGAATTCACTATCTGCTACTCCTAGTTTCTTTAAGGCGGTCTTCTCGTTCCATCTTTTTAGATATTTCGAGTAAGACGGATCTTTTTTGACGAAGGCTCAAGAATAGTAACGTCCCTAAGCTTCCGAAGGTAACACCGTATGACAACCATACATAGAATGCATAACCGCCCATATTTAAAAATTCAGAAAATGATTCGAACTGTATCATTTCGATGCCTCCGTTTTTGCTAATTCTCTAACCCAAGGACGCATTCCATTTCTAGCTAAAATCTCAGCTTTGTAGCGTAGCAAAGTGATTGCACCAATCATTAAACCAAAACCGACGATATTGATAAGTAACGGTGCTAACATTTCCATTGGCATTGATGATTTTTCAGTGATTTTAATTGTCGCAGGTTGATGTAAGCTGCTCCACCAATCAACTGAGTATTTAATAATTGGAATATTAATTACACCAACGATTGCTAAAATGCCTGCTGCACGAGCTGCAAGTACTTTATCTTCAAATGAAGCGTAAAGAGAGATTACACCTAGGTATAAGAATAATAGCACCAGTTCTGATGTTAATCGTGCATCCCATACCCACCAAGTGCCCCACATAGGTTTGCCCCATGCAGCACCAGTTAACAAGGCGATAAAGGTGATTACAGCGCCTATTGGTGCAATTGAGGCTGCAACCCAATCGGCTGCTTTAATCTGCCATACAATCCCGACAAATGAAGCGGATGCCATAGCCATATACGCGGCCATAGACATTGAGGCAGCTGGTACATGGATATAAATAATTCTGAAACTTTCGCCTTGTTGGTAATCCATTGGGGCAAATAGCATTCCCCAGATGGTTCCGACACTTATAAATAAGATGGCAGAAAATGCAAACCAAGGTAAAAGGGTTGATGCTAGTTTGTATGCACGCTCTGGATCAGCGTATGAATGTAGCCATTTCCACATTTAGTTTGTACTCACTCTTAATGAAGCACCAATTGCAAATGGTGCCATAACTAATGAACCGACCAACATTGCACCAATAATAGCAAGTTGACCTGTGTAGGGTAAATTCATTCCAGCCGCATCAATCGCACTTGTAGCGAAGATGAGAACAGGTATATATAGCGGTAAAATTAGCAAGCTTAGTAGTACACCGCCTTTGCGTAATCCAACCGTTAATGCAACACCAATAGCGCCAAGAAGGGACAATACTGGTGTTCCGACTGCTAGTGTCGAAATCAGTGCGCCATAGCTATTACTATCTAAATGCAGCAGTACAGCAAGTAAAGGTGCGACTAAAATTAATGGTACACCGGTTAAAATCCAGTGCGCCAATACTTTTGATAATACCAAAATCGATAATGGCTGTGGGCTGAGCAACATTTGCTCTAGGCTGCCGTCACTAAAATCGGCTTTAAATAGACGCTCTAATGACAGCATCGATGCTAGTAGGGCGGCTACCCAAATAATGCCTGGAGCCACACGTGATAATACTTGTGGTTCAGGGCCAATACCTAGCGGAAACAATGTCACTACCAGTACAAAGAATAATAATGGGTTAAAAATATCACCACGATGTCTAATGGCAATTTTTAGATCCCGTTGCAACAATGTCATAAATGCTTGGGTGTAACTTATGCCTCTTTTCATTGTTGTACCTTATACGAAGCGATAGTCTAGTTTGATTTTACGAAGCACATCATCAGTTATGATGCCCATATCTTGGTGAGTTGTCATAATCACACAACCACCATTTTTAGTGTGCTGAATGAATAATTGCTCTAATTCTTCAACACCTTTTTTATCAATGGCGGTAAATGGCTCATCTAAAATCCAAATACGACAATTGGTATGCCACAATCTTGCTAATGCTGTACGGCGATGCTGACCTGCAGATAAGTGTCCTGCTAGGGCTTCTTCAAATCCGCCTAAGTTAACTTTGGCTAATATATCGTAACTATCAAAGCCATCATAACCACTTAACCTTAAATTGAAGTTAAGATTTTCGAGGGCTGTTAACTCACTTTTAACACCGGCTAAATGACCTAGGTAAAGTAGATCTTCATTAAATTCATCGCGGCATTGTGTGATATCGGTATCGATATATTCAACCTCTCCAGCATAAGGCCTTGAAAGACCAGCTATTATGCGCAAAAGGCTTGTTTTTCCAGCACCGTTAGGTCCTTCAATTTGAACAATATCACCAGCGTTAATTTCAAAACTTAATTCGTCAAACAGAATACGATCTTCACGAATACAAGTTAACTCATTCGCTTTTATTAAGGTTGGCCGTTGAATGTTTTCTGTCACTTAGCCCTCTTTATCACTGTCAAAGATGAATACAAATTTATATTAACATAAACACTATTAAGGATTTAGCATTCAGGCTATCTATGTGCTAGGTATTTGAACTGGTTCCAATAAAACACATCTTATGTGAACTTTTTCATGATTCTCTAATATATTACTTTATCTTAGCTTAATGTATTATTTCGGATGCCAAGGTGAGATTCTTGTCACAAAAAGGTGAGTTTTATTGAAGTTTGTAGTAATCTGATGGCGATTTATAAGTCTGCCTTCATTAAGAGGTGGCGTTGAGCTGTTAATTTATTTGCATTTAGGAACGATGAACATGAAAAAATTATTAGCAATGACTGCAGTTGCCGCGTTGACTTTGTCTTCAAACGTTTTTGCCCAAGATGGCGAAGCGGTTTATAACAAAGCGTGTACAGTATGTCACAGCATGGGAGTTGCTGGTGCACCAAAGACTCACGACGCTGCAGCTTGGGAACCACGTTTAGCTAAAGGTCTTGATGCATTAGTTGCAACAGTCAAAACAGGTTTAAATGCAATGCCACCAGGTGGAATGTGTACTGATTGTACTGATGAAGATTACAAAAACGCTATTGAGTTTATGTCTAAGTAATTTTAGGTTGCTCAATAAAAAAACCGGCTTAAGAGCCGGTTTTTTTATGTCTATTTATTGATAGTGGATTATTGAACCACTGTATCAAGTAATAGTTTAGCTTCTTTACCCACAGCAACAGATGCAACGATACCTTTTAAATCACCAGGTTGCGCCTTCACACTGCCATGTTTTGATAGCACTGCGATAATTTCTACATTTGCAGCACTGCTTAGTTTTACATCGCCACCCATTGAAGTAGTGTCATCAAGTGTCACCGTTACAGGTAAACTGTTGGCACTTATTTTGGTCGCAGCTAAAGGTACCTTAGGGCCTTGAGTTGAACGGGCGAAGATAAATACCATATCTGAAGAGCTAACTTGATCGGCTAACTCTGGAGCAATTGATATCGCGACATCTACAGTTTTAACACCTGCTTCGGCTGTAGCTGCTGCCATTGGGTTATGAGTACTATCGTTTGGCATCACTCCCGTTTCAGCTTGAATACGCATTTGGGCAGATTCAATAGCATTCATAAGTGCAGTGCGATCCACATCTTTACGATCGCTATCTAAAATAGATTGCCACGCTGTGATTGCGCTTTGATAGTCAGCAGTGAAAAACGCATCCATACCGACAAGCAACAATGTAGAAGGGTCGTTTGGATCTAAAGCTAAAGATTGATCTACAAGCGCTTGAATCTGAGGATTCATTTGCTGACCATTTTTGTAATACAGTGCCGTCGCTTTAGGGCCTAATAATTCAGAAGCTGTGCCAACTAATTCCATCACTTTATCAAAAGAGGCAACAGCATGATCAAACTGGTTTGCTGAAATATAAGCATGACCTAAGCTAAACCAAGCTTGGCTGTTTTCTGGCTCAGCTTGAACTTGCTGCTCCATCATTTGTACACGTTGAGCCATAATCTGCTCATTGCTCATACCTTGATGTGGCGAAGCTTCAGCTTGTGGCGGGGTAGCTAACTCCTGGTATGCACCAAGGGTTGAGTAAAAGTAACCTGAAACAGCCAAGACACCAACGGTCATAATTGATGGCCATAAGATCCCTTTTGCTTTTAATTTCGTATCTAAAGAATCGTCACCAGCAATCTTCATATCTTGCAGAAGGCCAATTTCTAGTTCTTTTTTAAGCGCGTCAAACTCTGTTTGATCAAGCAAGCCTTCTTCAAGTTCTTTAGCTAAAATGCCTGCGCGCTCGTTGAAGAGTTCAAGGTTAGTTTGCTTACGTACGCCTGATTCTTCAGCAGATAGCATTTTTTGCTGACGAAAATGAGGGATCCAAATCAGCATAAAGCTGATGAGTACGACAAGCGCAATAAATATCCAAAATGTGGTCATTGTTTCAATATTCACTTTTAGGTTGCTGAAAAAATAAAGCGGAACTGCCGCCTAACTTGAGTGCTAGATTATACGTAAAGATGATTCATTGAACAGTAATATACGATTTTACTTAGTCAGAATCCTTATAGTTGGGCACTGGTTCACAAATAAATAACCACCTTTGAAATCAAACGAAACTTAAATGAACTTTTTTAGTCATAGGCTTAGCTGTTATAACTGTGTGTTTTTAATCTCTATTTTTTTGAGAATGAGACTAGTGACCCAGTTTTGCATGAAATAGGCAGACATAAACAACAGCAAATACTAAAATATAACAAAATTCGTATTAGCTAATGTTAATGTAGCTGATATATAGCATTATGTTAGTTATGCGTTGGTTTGATTAGGTTCGGACCAACTTTTATCACACTGAGGAATACCCATGATCCCAGAACTTGGACACTTCTCGCTCATTATAGGTGTGGCATTTGCCATGCTATTAATGACCGTGCCGTTAATTGGTGCAGCCCGTAAGGACCAGTATCTCGTAAGATATGCTTGGCCGATTTGTTACGGTATGTTCTTTTTCATCGCTCTTTCAGTTATCAGCCTAGGCTATAGTTTTGCCGTTGATGACTTCTCTGTGGCTTATGTCGCACATCATTCAAACTCACAATTGCCAATCTTCTTTAAGATTGCAGCAGTGTGGGGTGGCCATGAAGGGTCACTTCTATTCTGGGTATTCTCTATATCTGTCTGGGCTGCATCAGTTGCATTGTTCAGTAAAGGTATGGAAGAAGTCTTTATCGCACGTGTTCTTGCGGTATTAGCAATGATCATTGTTGGCTTCTCTTTATTCATGCTAATCACTTCAAGCCCATTTGAGCGTATTTTCCCAATACCGATGGAAGGTCGAGATTTAAACCCAATGTTGCAAGATGTGGGCTTAATCTTCCATCCACCAATGTTGTACTTGGGGTATGTTGGTTTCTCAGTTAGCTTTGCATTTGCTATTGCTGCGCTTATGAGTGGTCGTCTAGATTCTGCTTGGGCTCGTTGGTCACGTCCTTGGACACTAGCAGCTTGGGTATTCCTAACAGGCGGTATCTCGTTAGGCTCTTGGTGGGCATACTACGAACTTGGCTGGGGCGGATGGTGGTTCTGGGATCCAGTTGAAAACGCATCGTTCATGCCTTGGTTAATCGGTACAGCGTTAGTGCATTCACTTATTGTGACTGAAAAACGTGGCGCATTCCGTAACTGGACCGTATTACTGTCAATATTCGCTTTCTCATTAAGCTTGCTAGGTACCTTTATTGTTCGTTCAGGTGTTTTAACATCAGTGCATTCATTTGCAGCCGATCCTAGCCGTGGTATGTTTATTCTGCTCTTGCTTGGCCTCGCAGTTGGTGGCTCCTTGACCTTGTTTGCGTTAAGAGCAAGTCAAATGAGCAGTCCTGCAAGGTTTGAACTCAAATCTAAAGAGACCTTCTTACTTGTATGTAATGTGTTATTAACTGTTGCAGCAGGTACTGTACTACTTGGTACGCTATATCCATTGCTAATTGATGCATTAGGTATGGGCAAAATCTCTGTAGGACCTCCATATTTCAACGCTGTATTTGTACCAATTGTACTTGTACTGTTTGGCTTCATGGGAATTGGCCCAATCATTCGCTGGAAAAAATCTAAAGCGGGTGAGATTAAACGCCAACTTATGATCCCTGCGATTGTGGCTGCAATTGTTGGTTTGGCAACACCATTTATCGCTGGTAACGAAATGAACCTTTGGGTTGCATTCGGTATTGCTGCTGCGACATGGGTAGCACTAGCAACCTTCAGAGCGGCATATAACCTAGTAACTGACAAAGAAGGTAAGTTCACCCTTAACAAGATTGGCCGTAGTGAAATGGGGATGATTATTGCCCATTTAGGTATTGCCGTATCAATTGTTGGTGCCACTATGGTGTCTAACTACTCGATTGAGAAAAGTGTTCGTATGGGCCCTGGTCTCAGTGAAGAGTTAGCGGGTTATACCTTCAACTATATTGAAACCAAAAACGTGGTTGGTCCTAACTACACCGCGCAACAAGGTCAGATTGAAGTTTATTACGATGACGAATTTGTTACATTGTTAAGACCTGATCGTCGTCAATACAATGTACGTACGATGGATATGACTGAAGCAGGTATTGATTGGGGCTTGTTCCGTGATCTATATGTGACTATGGGTGATCCATTGAGCATGACTCAATTTGCTGTACGTCTTAACTATAAACCGTTTGTTCGTTGGATTTGGTTTGGTTCAATCTTTATGATGGTCGGCGGTTTCTTAGCTGCATCAGACAAGCGTTACCGCGTTAAAGAAGCTAAAACTGCTAAAGAAGAAGCAGAACAAGCAAAATTAGCCACTGCTTAATATATCGGAGAAAGTATGAAAAAGTTGGTGCTGTTTATACCATTGGTATTGTTTTTGGGGATGGGAGTTTTTCTTTATCAGGGGTTATTCTTAAATCCACAAAAGCTGGATTCAGCACTAGAAGGAAAGCCGGTACCGGCTTTCCAACTTGAACGCCTTGAAACGCCGGGTGAAATGTTAACGCAAGCTGATTTAAAGGGTGAAGTGTCGATGATCAATGTTTGGGCTACATGGTGCCCGGCATGTAAATACGAACATCCTTTTTTAATGATGCTTGCGCGTAAAAATATTTTACCTATTTATGGTGTTAATTATCGAGATGAGCGTGCGCCAGCAATACGTGAGTTAAGTCGTGAAGGCGATCCCTACACGCTTAACATTTTTGATAAAGATGGACGTTTAGGTTTAGACCTTGGGGTATATGGAGCACCAGAAAGTTTCATTGTTGACCATAACGGTATAATCCGTTTCCGCTACGCGGGGCCAGTTGATAGTAATGTCTGGAGTGAAACACTCTACCCAATGATCCAACAGTTACAAGCTGAAGCTAAACAAGACGGAGTTTAATAATGAAAACATTGAAAATACTTGTTGGCTTGATGACAAGTTTAGTTTTAGCTTTTAATGTGATGGCAACGCCAGTAGATACTTATGAATTTAAATCTACCGATAACCAAAAGCGTGCGTTGAACTTAGCGCACTCTTTACGTTGCCCACAGTGTCAAAATCAGAACTTGATCGATTCTAATTCGCCAGTAGCCCAAGACCTCCGTCTTGAAGTCTACACCATGGTTGACGAAGGAAAGAGTGATGATCAAATAGTAGATTTTATGACAAGTCGTTACGGTGACTTTGTACTATATAAGCCAAGATTAGATCCTAAGACCTACATTCTATGGATTGGCCCATTTGTACTAATGCTTATTGCACTTTACATTGCATTGGTTGTTGTTCGTAAACAACGTGGTAAAGCAGCAAATGTGGAGCAAGAGTTAACTGACACAGATCGTGACGAGTTAGCCGCTTTATTAGCAAGCAAGCAACAGCGAGATGAAAAATGAACAAGATGATCAAATTGATCATGCTTGGTGCATTAGCGGTAAGTTTTACCGCTAATGCATATCCTGGAATGGAAAAACAGCAACAGCATGTTAGTCAATCAACACTTGATAAGATAAATGTATTAGCGCAGCCGTTTCCTATTGCACACATTGGTTTTAATGATGCCGAAGGCAATGAAGTTGATTTCGAAGCCCATAAAGGCAAAGTTGTTATCATTAATATGTGGGCGACCTGGTGTCCTCCGTGTGTAAGAGAGCTACCTGCATTAAATCGATTAGAGAAAACACTGAGTAAAGACGAATATGTGTTGATGCCAATCTCTATTGATGCAGAAGGCAAGAAGCAAGTTAGCCCTTTCCTTGATTCTATTGGTCTAGGTGCTTTTACTTCTTATTACGACCCAAGACAGAATTTACGAGAAGTATTTCCACTAGACACCATACCAGCGACCTTTATTCTAAATAAAGAAGGTGAATTGGTTGCTTATGTGCGTACTTATGTCGATTGGGATGATGAAAACGCTGTTGAGTTTTTACGACAGTTTCAATAAATTGCAATTAAAGTCTAACGATAGTGATATAAGGTTGCTTGCTTAATAGACTAATCACACCTGAATTGATTAAAAAAGATCGTATTTGATGAAAAGATCATCATGCGATCTTTTTTTTGCTTTTTTATCACTAAAAGCCCTTGCGCTAAATCTTAACTTGCCTATAATGCGCATCCACTGACACGGCGACAGGCCAATAGCCTCAAGGTGTTAGCGTTAATTAAGACGCTTTTAAAGCGTCATAATTAACCGGTTGAAAAGCATTTTAAATTAACGTTAAAAATGACTTGACGCCAACAACGGGAAGTGTAGAATACGCATCCCTAAGCCAACGACCTAGTGTCAAATGGCTGCTGATATGAAAGATTATTTCTTGCATAATTAGCAACGCTCTTTAACAAATCAAACAAGAAATCTGTGTGGACACTCACAGGTGTTGAGTTAATCGAAATTGCTCATTCTTTCTCGTAAAGAGTGAAGCAATCAAAATTATTATCAATGTAACGATGAGTGTTCATAGCAATATGTAACAAACGTTTTAGAGATTCTTCCGAGTCTTTAAAATGAAATCAGAATTCATTGAGCCGAAACGAAGCTTTTATTTATAAGAGTGGTTGTTTCAACAAAACTTTAATTGAAGAGTTTGATCATGGCTCAGATTGAACGCTGGCGGCAGGCCTAACACATGCAAGTCGAGCGGTAACAGGAATTAGCTTGCTAATTCGCTGACGAGCGGCGGACGGGTGAGTAATGCCTAGGGATCTGCCCAGTCGAGGGGGATAACAGTTGGAAACGACTGCTAATACCGCATACGCCCTACGGGGGAAAGGAGGGGACCTTCGGGCCTTTCGCGATTGGATGAACCTAGGTGGGATTAGCTAGTTGGTGAGGTAATGGCTCACCAAGGCGACGATCCCTAGCTGTTCTGAGAGGATGATCAGCCACACTGGGACTGAGACACGGCCCAGACTCCTACGGGAGGCAGCAGTGGGGAATATTGCACAATGGGCGAAAGCCTGATGCAGCCATGCCGCGTGTGTGAAGAAGGCCTTCGGGTTGTAAAGCACTTTCAGTAGGGAGGAAAGGTTAACGGTTAATAACCGTTAGCTGTGACGTTACCTACAGAAGAAGGACCGGCTAACTTCGTGCCAGCAGCCGCGGTAATACGAGGGGTCCAAGCGTTAATCGGAATTACTGGGCGTAAAGCGTACGCAGGCGGTTCATTAAGCCAGATGTGAAATCCCCGGGCTCAACCTGGGAATTGCATTTGGAACTGGTGAACTAGAGTCTTGTAGAGGGGGTAGAATTTCAGGTGTAGCGGTGAAATGCGTAGAGATCTGAAGGAATACCGGTGGCGAAGGCGGCCCCCTGGACAAAGACTGACGCTCATGTACGAAAGCGTGGGGAGCAAACAGGATTAGATACCCTGGTAGTCCACGCCGTAAACGATGTCTACTCGGAGTTTGGTGCCTTGAGCACTGGGCTCCCAAGCTAACGCATTAAGTAGACCGCCTGGGGAGTACGGCCGCAAGGTTAAAACTCAAATGAATTGACGGGGGCCCGCACAAGCGGTGGAGCATGTGGTTTAATTCGATGCAACGCGAAGAACCTTACCTACTCTTGACATCCAGAGAATTCGCTAGAGATAGCTTAGTGCCTTCGGGAACTCTGAGACAGGTGCTGCATGGCTGTCGTCAGCTCGTGTTGTGAAATGTTGGGTTAAGTCCCGCAACGAGCGCAACCCCTATCCTTATTTGCCAGCGCGTAATGGCGGGAACTCTAGGGAGACTGCCGGTGATAAACCGGAGGAAGGTGGGGACGACGTCAAGTCATCATGGCCCTTACGAGTAGGGCTACACACGTGCTACAATGGCGTATACAGAGGGTTGCAAAGCCGCAAGGTCTAGCTAATCTCACAAAGTACGTCGTAGTCCGGATTGGAGTCTGCAACTCGACTCCATGAAGTCGGAATCGCTAGTAATCGTAGATCAGAATGCTACGGTGAATACGTTCCCGGGCCTTGTACACACCGCCCGTCACACCATGGGAGTGGGCTGCACCAGAAGTAGATAGTCTAACCTTCGGGAGGACGTTTACCACGGTGTGGTTCATGACTGGGGTGAAGTCGTAACAAGGTAGCCCTAGGGGAACCTGGGGCTGGATCACCTCCTTACCTATACGACTAACTTAATGTTTGTTGAGTGTTCACACAGATTGCTTGTTAACTTCTTCGGAAGTTGAGCGAAATGCGCCGCTGGCCGGTTAGCATTGTTCTTTAACAATTTGGAAAGCTGATAGTATTTAATACGATGATGTCTGTCGTTGTATTAATTACAAATCGTATTATTGGGAAATTAATCCTTTTCTGATAATACATTGAGTTCTCAAAACACTTTATTAAGTGTCTTGAATATTCTAAAAACTAAGGCGAATTTGTGTACTCGTAAGAGATGCAAATTATGTAATAAACCAGCTAGTTACGATACAGCTGTTAGGGCTACCCGCTCTGACAACGATTAAGTTTCCTTGTGAAACTCATTTGGGTTGTATGGTTAAGTGACTAAGCGTATACGGTGGATGCCTTGGCAGTCAGAGGCGATGAAGGACGTAGTAACTTGCGAAAAGCGTTGGCGAGCTAGTAACAAGCATTTGAGCTAACGATGTCCGAATGGGGAAACCCGGCCACATAAGTGGTCATCATAACGTGAATACATAGCGTTATGAGGCGAACCTGGGGAACTGAAACATCTAAGTACCCAGAGGAAAAGAAATCAACCGAGATTCCCCTAGTAGCGGCGAGCGAACGGGGATTAGCCCTTAAGTCTATGGGGTGTTAGTGGAATGAGTTGGAAAGCTCAACGGTACAGGGTGATAGTCCCGTACATGAAAACTAACCATAGATGAAAACGAGTAAGGCGGGACACGTGACATCCTGTTTGAATATGGGGGGACCATCCTCCAAGGCTAAATACTCCTGACTGACCGATAGTGAACCAGTACCGTGAGGGAAAGGCGAAAAGAACCCCTGTGAGGGGAGTGAAATAGAACCTGAAACCGTGTACGTACAAGCAGTGGGAGCGGTTCTTGAGACCGTGACTGCGTACCTTTTGTATAATGGGTCAGCGACTTACGTTTTGTAGCGAGGTTAAGCGAATAGCGGAGCCGTAGGGAAACCGAGTGTTAACTGCGCGTTTAGTTGCAAGGCGTAGACCCGAAACCGAGTGATCTAGCCATGGGCAGGTTGAAGGTTGAGTAACATCAACTGGAGGACCGAACCGACTAATGTTGAAAAATTAGCGGATGACTTGTGGCTGGGGGTGAAAGGCCAATCAAACTCGGAGATATCTGGTTCTCCTCGAAAGCTATTTAGGTAGCGCCTCGAGCGAATACCACTGGGGGTAGAGCACTGTTAAGGCTAGGGGGTCATCCCGACTTACCAACCCTTTGCAAACTCCGAATACCAGTGAGTACTACTCGGGAGACAGACGGCGGGTGCTAACGTCCGTCGTCAAAAGGGAAACAACCCAGACCATCAGCTAAGGTCCCAAAGTTATTGCTAAGTGGGAAACGATGTGGGAAGGCTTAGACAGCTAGGATGTTGGCTTAGAAGCAGCCATCATTTAAAGAAAGCGTAATAGCTCACTAGTCGAGTCGGCCTGCGCGGAAGATTTAACGGGGCTAAGCAATACACCGAAGCTATGGGTTTGCTCTTATGAGCAAGCGGTAGAGGAGCGTTCTGTAAGCGGTTGAAGGTGAAGGGGTAACCCACACTGGACGTATCAGAAGTGCGAATGCTGACATGAGTAACGATAAAGGGAGTGAAAAACTCCCTCGCCGAAAGACCAAGGGTTCCTGTCCAACGTTAATCGGGGCAGGGTGAGTCGACCCCTAAGGCGAGGCCGAAAGGCGTAGTCGATGGGAAACGGGTCAATATTCCCGTACTTCTGCTAACTGCGATGGAGAGACGGAGAAGGCTAGGCTAGCGCGGCGTTGGTAGTCCGCGTTTAAGGTTGTAGGCTGTAAACTTAGGCAAATCCGGGTTTACATTAGGCTGAGAGCTGATGACGAGTCACTAAGGTGATGAAGTAGTTGATGCCATGCTTCCAGGAAAATCTTCTAAGCTTCAGGTTAGTAGGAATCGTACCCCAAACCGACACAGGTGGTCGGGTAGAGAATACCAAGGCGCTTGAGAGAACTCGGCTGAAGGAACTAGGCAAAATGGTACCGTAACTTCGGGAGAAGGTACGCTGCTGTTGGTGATGGGACTTGCTCCCTAAGCTGACGGCAGTCGCAGATACCAGGTGGCTGCAACTGTTTATCAAAAACACAGTACTGTGCAAAATCGCAAGATGACGTATACGGTATGACGCCTGCCCGGTGCTTGAAGGTTAATTGATTGGGTTATCTTCGGAGAAGCTCATGATCGAAGCCCAAGTAAACGGCGGCCGTAACTATAACGGTCCTAAGGTAGCGAAATTCCTTGTCGGGTAAGTTCCGACCTGCACGAATGGCGTAATGATGGCCACGCTGTCTCCAGCCGAGACTCAGTGAAGTTGAAATTGCGGTGAAGATGCCGTATACCCGCGGCTAGACGGAAAGACCCCGTGAACCTTTACTATAGCTTGGCACTGAACATTGAACCTACATGTGTAGGATAGGTGGGAGACTTTGAAGCTTCGTCGCTAGATGGAGTGGAGTCAATCTTGAAATACCACCCTTGTAGTTTTGATGTTCTAACCGTGGCCCCTTATCGGGGTTCGGGACAGTGCCTGGTGGGTAGTTTGACTGGGGCGGTCTCCTCCCAAAGAGTAACGGAGGAGCACGAAGGTTGGCTAAGTACGGTCGGACATCGTACGGTTAGTGCAATGGCATAAGCCAGCTTAACTGCGAGACATACACGTCGAGCAGGTACGAAAGTAGGTCATAGTGATCCGGTGGTTCTGTATGGAAGGGCCATCGCTCAACGGATAAAAGGTACTCCGGGGATAACAGGCTGATACCGCCCAAGAGTTCATATCGACGGCGGTGTTTGGCACCTCGATGTCGGCTCATCACATCCTGGGGCTGAAGTCGGTCCCAAGGGTATGGCTGTTCGCCATTTAAAGTGGTACGCGAGCTGGGTTCAGAACGTCGTGAGACAGTTCGGTCCCTATCTGCCGTGGGCGTTGGATGATTGAAGGAAGCTGCTCCTAGTACGAGAGGACCGGAGTGGACGAACCGCTGGTGTTCGGGTTGTTATGCCAATAGCATTGCCCGGTAGCTACGTTCGGAATCGATAACCGCTGAAAGCATCTAAGCGGGAAGCGAGTCCTAAGATGAGTCATCCCTAGAGATTTAATCTCTCTAAAGAGCCGTTCGAGACTAGGACGTTGATAGGCAGGGTGTGTAAGCGTTGTGAGGCGTTGAGCTAACCTGTACTAATGACTCGTGAGGCTTAACCATACAACCCAGATGAGTTTTATCTGAGTTGATGGTAACTAGATTTATTACAAAAGACTTAGTGATAGAATTTAAGCACTTGATAAAGTAAGAAACTCAAACAGCTTTCCGAATTATTATTTACTGCATTTGCGGTAGATAAAGCAAGAATTTGCTTGGTGACAATAGCATTGTGGTACCACCTGATCCCATCCCGAACTCAGTAGTGAAACGCAATCGCGCCGATGATAGTGTGGGGTCTCCCCATGTGAAAGTAGGTCATCGCCAAGCGCCTAATATCTCTCGTAAGAGAGTCGATAAAGCCCTGACTTAACAGTCAGGGCTTTTTTCGTTTGGGGGGCAAAAAGAATAAATCCTAACGCTGATAACTTGAGTCATTAGCTGCAACATATCAGCGTGAGCAGTGCGTGTGTGCGAATACCCATGTGAAACTAGGGTGTAATGTCTGTGGTTATAAAGCATAGCTTTATACAGATATGGAGCGCGGAGGATTTCTCCGCATCTGAACATCGCCAAGCGCCTAAAATCTCTCATCAGAGAGTCGATAAAGCCTGAGTCACCGTGTCAGGTTTTTTCGTTTTTAGGATATAAATATCAACAAGTTCTGATAATTGAAGTATTTAACCATATTTTTCTGAATATAAATGTGGGCAATAAGCCAATGTAGAACCAAGTTTAAGTCAATGGCCTAATTTTTCTAGATAGAATAATTAGCCTATTACTTAAGAGTCAGGCTTTATTGTGTTTGTGATTATAGCGCTGCTTACAATTAATAATTCACTTAAGAACCTGTTGAGTGCACAAGTTGAACTTAAAACAACCTATTGCAGTATTAAATAGCAGTAACGTAATGCAGCTATCATGATGGTAAGCTATCTTGTAGGTTATTTTGCGGATTTAATCTTGCTTGTTGTTTCTTTTCAAGACAGGCTTTTTAGGGATAATGATGAAACTAGAGATGATTTGTACTGGCGAAGAAGTACTATCTGGCCAGATTATAGATACTAATGCTGCCTGGGTTGCTAATACCATGATGGAGTTAGGTATTGAAATGCAGCACCGTATTACAGTTGGTGATCGCTTAGATGATCTTGTTCAAGCATTTATTGATAGAAGCCATCATGCCGATGTGATTATTATTAACGGCGGTTTAGGGCCAACCAGTGATGATATGTCAGCAGAAGCGATGGCGTTAGCTAAGGGGGAGCCTTTAGTTGAGAATGTTGAATGGCGAGAGAAATTAATTGAATGGTTTTCGCGTAACAACCGTGTGATGGCCAAGAGTAACCTTAAACAGGCTTGGTTACCTGAGTCTGCAGTAATGATTGATAATCCTGTTGGAACAGCATGTGGTTTTAGAGTTAAGTTAAATAAAGCATGGTTATTTTTTACTCCCGGTGTTCCTTTTGAATTAAAGCACATGATCACCGAGCAGTTTATTCCTTTTATTAAGGCTGAATTTAAAGCTAGTGAAAACACTGCGCTAAAAAAACTGCTTACCATAGGTCATGGGGAGTCTTCTTTAGCTGATAGCCTAGCGGATTTAACTTTGCCTGATGGTGTCACCTTAGGTTACCGCTCTTCTATGCCACATATTGAGATTAAAATATTTGCTCGTGGCGATGAAGCAATTAGACAACTCTCAAGCGTGACCCAAGAAGTCAAAGCGATTCTCGGTACTGCAGTGGTCGCTGATGATAAGCCCACACTTGCTGCAGAAATTCATCAACGTTTATATCAATCTGGTTTTAGTTTAAGTGTTGCAGAGTCTTGTACTGGCGGTTTAGTAACGAGCCAGTTAATTGATTTTGCAGGCAGCTCATCTTATTTACATCATGGCTTAGTGACCTATAGCAATGAATCGAAAGTCAAAGTACTAGGGGTTAATCCACAGGTTTTGGATGATCACGGCGCGGTTTCTATTCAAACTGTTGAGGCTATGGCTAAAGGCGCTAGAGAGATTTTAGATAGTGACTACGCCTTATCTACTAGTGGCATAGCTGGACCTGATGGAGGTTCAGAGGAAAAACCTGTTGGGACAGTGGCCATTGCGCTGGCGACTAAAAATGCGGTATATAGTCAGATGATTAAAGTTTCCAGCCGCTCACGAAGTTTGGTGCGCAGTTTAAGCGCTGCAGTTGCCTATGACATGTTACGCAGAGCATTATTAGATGAAGCGATTATTGTTGATTACCCATCAATAAAACGTTTTGATAAGTAATTAAGCTTATTGTCTTTATATAAAAAAAGTAGCAATATTTATTGCTACTTTTTTTGTTTCAGTTGCATAATTAAGGTTTAAAACTTAATGACAATCTTGCCTTTTTGCACTTCAATCTCTTTGGTGATTGAGGCCATTAGTGCTTGATTAGCATCATTTTCATCCAGCACGTAGACAGGTTGCGATGCTAGAAAAGTACTAAGAAACATCATTAGCTGTGGTGTGATTGATGAAAGCATTTTTTCAATATCTGCGGGGGTTGATTTAACCTCAACCAAATCTAACTTCTTTAAATAGATGCTTTTGGTTTCAACGTCATACCAAGGCTCAGCCTCAAATGTTGTCACAAGATCCGCTTCTATAGATTTAAAAGGGTTTTTAACGGCCATTCTTGTTTGGGCTGTGACCGCAATAGTATTGGGCTTGTGGCCCAATTCTACTTCCATATCATTGAGTTTAAGTTGAAGCCCAAAAACTTGGTTACCTTGGGAGACTTCATAATGCATCTCGTTATTTAGGTAATCTTCAACTTCAGACTCACTAATGCTGTACTGAGTGGCGCAACCAGTCAGTAATAGCATTAGTAAACCTAAACCACATTTAAGTATGCGCATTAGCCAGTGTTTCTCATTCCTGCTGCGACGCCAGCAATGGTTAACATCAGTGCAAGTTCTACTTGTTTAGATGCTTGATCTTCATTACGGGTACGAGCGAGCAATTCAGCTTGTAAAAAGTTGAGTGGGTCAATATACGGGTTACGTAACTTAACAGACTCGCGGTTCCAAGGTGTATGCGCCATTAACTCTTCTGATTGGGTTAATGACAATACCTCATCAATACCTAATTGTAGGCTGGCGCGCAGCTTTATGCCCAAATGTTTTAATTCATCAGGAACAAGGCTGCTATCGTAATAACTAGCAAGGTTTGGCTCCGCTTTCATGTATACCATTTCAAGCATTGAAACACGGGTCTCAAAGAATGGCCATTGTTGCTCCATTTCTATGAGTAAATCAGCTTCACCTCGTTGTGACGCGGCTTGTAGTGCTTCGCCTGCACCTAACCATGCTGGTAGCATTAGGCGGTTTTGAGACCATGCAAATATCCATGGGATTGCGCGTAAACTCTCAATGCCGCCATCGACACGACGTTTTGCTGGGCGACTCCCTAATGGCAGTTTACCTAGTTCAACTTCAGGTGTCGCTGCGCGAAAGTAAGCCACAAAATCAGGCTCTTCACGGACGATGCCGCGATAGGCTTTAACTGAATCATCTGCTAAGCGCTGCATACAGTCACGCCATTGCTGTTTAGGCTCAGGTGGCGGCAGTAAGGTTGCCTCCATAACTGCTGAAGTATATAAAGCCAAGCTTTGAACGGCCACTTTAGGTAGGCCAAATTTAAAGCGGATCATCTCCCCTTGTTCGGTGACACGAATTCGACCATCAACAGAACCCGGTGGTTGCGATAAAATTGCTTTATGAGCTGGTCCGCCGCCTCGGCCAATGGAGCCACCACGACCATGGAACAGCATCAGTTTTACATCTGCTTTCTTACATACTGCTACTAATTGCTCTTGGGCATGATATTGCGCCCATGCAGCAGCAATCACGCCGGCATCTTTGGCTGAATCAGAATAGCCGATCATCACCTCTTGCATGCCTTTGGTGTAACCGCGATACCAGTCAATATTAAGCAGTTGAGTCATGCAATCAGCTGCTGTGGTTAAATCACTTAATGTTTCAAACAATGGCACTACGCGCATTGGATGCTGGCAGCCACTTTCTTTAAGTAATAACAGCACCGCTAATACATCTGATGGCTTACTTGCCATTGAAATAACATATGAACCCAGTGCTGTCGCAGGCTGGCTTGCAACCAGTTTACAGGTGTTAAGCACTTCTTGTACGTCAGCCGTTGGTTGCCACGTGCTTGGAATAAGCGGTCTGCGACCTGTTAGCTCACGTAATAAAAACGCCTGCTTTTCGTTTTCATCCCAGTGATCATAGTCACCTAGGCCTAAGTAGCGTGTTAGCTCGGCAATGACGTCGCTGTGACGTTCAGCATCTTGGCGGATATCCAACCTGAGCATATGGATACCGAAACAGGCCATACGGCGAAGAATATCTAACAATAATCCGTTGGCAATAAGCCGCATACCTGATGAGGTTAAACTACGGTATAGCAGCTCTAGTGGTAGCTTTAAGTCTTCAAGTTCCCAAATAGTTTCATCAGGTTTCATATCGACTTGATGACCTTCAAGGCGGATATTTAAGTAGTCGATGGTATTACGTAATTTGTTACGTAGATCACGCAGCACATCACGGTAGGGCTCTTTACTGTTATTGGTTAATGCCATCAGTTCTTCACTGGCATCTTCCATGGATAATTCATTAATCAGCTTAACGATATCTTTGAGGTATAAGCGTGCGGCAGCATGGCGGTTTCGTAGTAATACTTCTTGTGTGACGACTGAGGTAACAAATGGATTACCGTCTCTATCTCCGCCCATCCAGCTAGAAAAACGTACTGGGCATATGTCTGTGGAAATTTGTTTGCCCGTTTTAGCTTGTACATGATCATTGAGCTGGCGTAAGAAGTCGGGTACAGCTTGCCATAGTGATGTTTCAATTGTGCTAAGTCCCCAGCGAGCTTCATCAACAGGGGTTGGCCTGTCATGACGAATTTCATTGGTATGCCATATTTGTGCGATGAGCTGGCGTAAGCGTAAATGAGATTGGCCTATTTCTCGCTCAGTTAGTTGCTGATTTTCTTGCTCTGTCAGACAATCGACCACCGCGGAGTATTTTTGAATGAGGGTGCGACGTGAAATCTCGGTGGGATGTGCTGTGAGTACTAAATCGATATCGAGGTTTTCAAGACACTGGATAACCTCTTGCTCATTGGAGCTGCTGTTAAGCATTCGTCCAAGTAGCTGCTCTACTGGATCCGGTGTACATACAAGCTCATCACAATTACGGCTAATGGTATGGAATTGCTCCGCGATATTCGCCAAATTAAGGAATTGATTGAAGGCTTTGGCAAAAGGAACTAATTCTTCATCAGGAAGCGAGTTGAGTAAAGTGAGCATCTGTTGGCGTGATTCTGCATTTCCTTGGCGGGATTCTTTAGCCAAAATGCGGATTTGCTCGACCTTTTCGAGAAAACCTTCACCAAGATGATCGCGCATAGTATCACCTAAAATTTGTCCTAAGTTGCTGACATTAGAACGCAAGGATGCATACATATCGGCGGTTTGATCTGCCATAATTACTCCATAAGTTACTTAATAAGCGGTGACAATTTTTCCATAAGCTTTAGCACAATAGCGAGCGACAACTGCTTGGTCAATGGCTGATGAGATAAATTCAAAAGCCATTAATCTGCTTGTTGTTATTTAATACAAGCTTGATAAATCAGTTTTTTAATGAGCTCAACCGTTGGGGTTAAATATTCAAGGCCAATATATTCATCGGGCTGATGGGCCTGATTGATACTCCCGGGGCCAAGTACTAATGTTTGACAGCCTAATTGATTTATATAAGGCGCTTCAGTGGCGTAATTGACCACTTCAGCTTGGCTATTAGCAAGCTCAGTAACCAGCTTGGTCCAATAACTATCAGCTTTTCCTGCAAATGACTCAGAGCCTGGGTATAAGGTGCGTACTTCAATACTGCCTGGATATTGCTTATTAATTTCAGCAAGGTAGTTAATGACCATTAACTCTAAATCAGCTAATTCAATACCGGGCAGTGGGCGAATATCAAGGTGTAAGTCGCAGCAGCCACAAATACGGTTGGCTGCATCGCCGCCGTGAATATGGCCAAAGTTCATGGTTGGGTAGGGCACGCTAAAGGCATCTTCTCGGTAGTTTTCACTTAAGTGTTGCTTGAGCTTTATTAACTGACCTGTGACTTGATGCATTATCTCGATGGCATTAAGCCCACGTGCAGGATCTGATGAATGACCACTGCGACCAATAACGCGAATACCTTGGGCTAAATGGCCTTTATGCATATAAACCGGCTTTAAGCTGGTTGGCTCGCCGATAATGGCATAATCTGGTGCTATAGATGTTGATTCAGCAAAGGCTTTAGCGCCATTCATGGTGGTTTCTTCATCGGCACTGGCAAAAATATGTAATGGACGCTTTAACTCAGTTAATGGGATGTCTTTTAACGCTTCCATGATTAGGGCAAAAAAGCCTTTCATATCGCAGGTACCTAGGCCATACCAGCGATTGTCTTTCTCAGTTAATTCAAATGGACTTTGGCTCCAACGACCTTCATCAAAGGGAACGGTATCGGTGTGGCCAGCTAATAACAAGCCGCCTTTGCCAGAACCAATGGTGGCGACAAGGTTTTGTTTACCTCTGCTATCAGCGACAGTACTAATTGTGCAGTCAAACCCCATGTCGCTAAACCAAGACTGTAGCAGTGCAATAACTGCATGGTTACTCATATCTTGTTCTACTTCTAAGGCACTGATTGAAGGTAGTGCAATCAACTGTTTAAAAGCATCTTTTAATTCTGGTAGTGAGTTCATAAGGGCCTTTTATAAATATTTAATTAAATAATCATTCATAATTATTGCATAAGTAATGTTTTGTGTTAGTCTAGCAAACAGCTAAGGAATTCACCATAACTTGATAAATATTTAAGAACTATAGATATGTATGTAATTGCGATTCAATTCACTGTAACAGATCCCAAAGTAAACTATTCTCGACGATAGTTTTAATCTCGAGCACCCTGCTCATATTTCAAATAAAAATTAATAGTTTACTGACTTAAAGATGACAACATAATGAAAAAAATCGCAATAATTGGTGCTAGTGGTTATACCGGAGCACAAATCACCGCTCTTATTGATGCGCAAGCGTCACTATCGATCCAAGGCTTATATGTTTCTGAAAACAGCCTAGATAAAGGCCGGTTATTAGCAGATCTATACCCGAGTTATCAACACATTCAAATTCCTCTGTCACCGTTATCGGCTGATGCTAAACAAGCCATCGTTGATCAAGCTGACGCTGTTGTATTAGCAACAGAGCATTCAGTTAGTTTGGAATTGGCCGCATTCTTTTATAACCAAGGTTTAGCTGTATTTGATTTAAGTGGCGCATATCGGTTTGCTGATACCGCTCAATATCCTAAATGGTATGGTTTTGAACATACTCAAGCAGCAGTGCTTGCTGATGCGGTTTACGGCCTAGCAGAATGGAACGCGCAAGCCATTGCTAATAGCAAAATGATTGCTGTGCCAGGTTGTTATCCAACTGCATCACTCACAGCGCTAAAACCATTAAAACCATTGTTAACTAATGCTTACCCTGTAATTAACGCAGTCAGTGGTGTGACCGGTGCAGGCAGAAAAGCCCAATTGCATACCAGTTTTTGTGAAGTCAGCTTAACGCCCTATGGTGTATTAGGGCATAGACATCAACCAGAAATCGCCACCCAGCTGGGTCAAGAAGTTATCTTTACCCCGCATTTAGGTAATTTTAAGCGTGGAATTTTAGCCACCATTACTGTGCAACTTAAAGCGGGTACTACAGAAGCTGACATTGCTAAAGCTTATGGCGTATATGATGACTCGCCACTGGTGAGCGTAAAGCATAACCAATTTCCTAAAGTCGATGATGTGGTGCTAACACCCAATTGTATCGTGGGCTGGAAGTTTGACCCGCAAAGCAATTACCTAGTGGTCGCTAGCGCCATTGATAATTTAATGAAAGGCGCTGCAAGCCAAGGTCTGCAGTGCATTAATATTCACTTCGGTCTATAACAGGAGCCTTGATTATGTCTAATACCAACCCTGTTATCGTACTTAAAGTGGGTGGCGCGCTGTTGCAATCAGAGCCTGGCATGGCAGAGTTGATGTCAGTAGTTGCTGAAATGATGCAGCAAGGGCAGAAAGTGATTTTTGTTCACGGCGGTGGTTGCTTGGTCGATGAACAGCTTGAAGCTAATGGCAAGCAAACGATTAAGCTTGAGGGCCTGCGTGTTACCCCTGCTGATCAGATCCCGATTGTTGTTGGCGCTTTGGCAGGCACATCGAATAAAATTTTACAGGCCGCGGCAATTAAAGCTGGCATCGTCAGTGTGGGCATGAGCTTGGCTGATGGCAATATCGTCAATGCCAAAATTAAACATGAAAAGTTAGGTTTGGTGGGGGAAGTATCACCGAATGATCCGAGTTATTTAACTTATTTATTGTCGCAAAACTGGTTACCTATTTGCAGTTCAATCGCGATTTCACCAGCGGGCGATATGCTGAATGTCAATGCCGATCAAGCCGCTACCGCATTAGCTAAACTCGTTGCCGGTCAGCTGGTGTTATTGTCAGACGTACCCGGTGTACTTGATGCTAAAGGTGAGTTAATTGCCCAATTAGATCAACAACAAATTAGCTCGCTTGTGGAGCAAGGTGTGATTGAAAAAGGCATGAAAGTAAAAGTTGAAGCGGCATTAGAGGTCGCTCAATGGATGGGCAAAGCCGTACAGGTCGCCTCATGGAAACAACCCCAACAATTAATAGCATTAACTAACGGACAATCCGTTGGCACTCAAATTCAGCCTTAGGAGCAAAGCTAATGGAACACTTATTATCACTTAAAGACTTGTCGCAAACCCAGCTATTAGACTTACTGGCTTTGGCGAAAAAAATTAAAGCAAACCCAGCTGATTATAATCAAGCGCTGGCAGGCAAAAGTGTGGTGATGTTATTTGAAAAGCCATCACTGCGTACTCGAGTAAGTTTTGATATTGGTATTAACAAGCTAGGTGGTCATTCAGTTTATCTTGATCAACAAAATGGTGCATTAGGCAAACGTGAGCCAGTATCTGATTTTGCGACTAACATTTCGTGCTGGGCAGATGCGATTGTAGCAAGAACTTTTTCGCATACAACTATTGCAGGTCTTGCTGAACATGCGTCAGTTCCGGTGATTAATGCGCTATGTAATTTGTACCACCCTTGCCAAGGCTTAGCAGACTTTTTGACCTTATCAGAGAAGTTTGATGATGTAAGTAAAGTGAAATTAGCTTACCTAGGTGATGGTAACAATGTGACACACTCTTTGATGTATGGCGCTGCTATCTTAGGTGCGACCATGACTGTAGTTTGCCCGCCAGGCCACTTCCCTGACGGCAATATTGTCTGTGAAGTACAAGCTTTGGCTGCCAAGCATGGTGGCAAGCTTATCTTGACCTCGGATGTGAGTGAAATGGGCCCGCAAGATGCCATATACACAGATACGTGGATCTCAATGGGCGACAATACTTCAATGGCAGAAATTGAAGCGAAATTTAAGCCTTATCAAGTTAATAGTGAATTAATGAATAAGGTAGGTGCCAATTACTTTATGCATTGTTTGCCAGCTTACCGTGAAGTGGAAGCAACAGCAGAAGTAGTGGATGGTGAAGGTTCACTTATCCTCCAGCAAGCAGAAAACAGAATGCATGCACAAAACGCCGTATTGGTTACTTTGTTAGGTTAATAAATCATATTTTCATCAGCTGGCGTTAGCGAGCTTTTATAAAACAAATTTACGTTAGGAATTACCATGTCAATTGCAGCACAACCAAATATTAAAAAAGTCGTATTAGCTTACTCGGGTGGATTAGACACCTCAGCGATTATCCCATGGCTAAAAGAAACCTATGATAATTGTGAAATTGTCGCCTTTTGTGCTGATGTTGGTCAAGGTGCAGAAGAACTTGAAGGTTTATATGAAAAAGCCATCGCATCAGGTGCTTCAGAGTGTTATATCGTCGATTTAAAAGAAGAGCTGGTGGCTGATTATATTTATCCGACTATTGCCACAGGTGCTATCTATGAAGGTACGTACTTACTGGGTACCTCAATGGCGCGTCCAATTATTGCTAAGGCGCAAGTAGAAGTCGCCCGTAAAGTTGGCGCTGATGCGGTATGTCATGGTTGTACCGGTAAAGGTAATGACCAAGTACGTTTCGAGGGTTGTTTTGCCGCACTTGCACCAGAGTTAACCGTTATTGCGCCTTGGCGTGAATGGTCAATGGTCAGCCGTGAAGATTTGCTTGATTACCTTGCTGAAAGAAATATCGAAACTACAGCATCAGCGACTAAGATTTATAGCCGTGATGCCAACGCATGGCATATCTCTCACGAAGGCGGTGAGTTAGAAGATCCGTGGAATGAGCCAAGCAAAGAAGTATGGACCATGACAGTGGCACCAGAAGATGCCCCAAATACCCCTGAGTATGTTGGGCTAACCATCGCCAATGGTCGTGTTACTCATGTTGATGATGTTGCGCTATCTCCATATGACGCACTAATGAAGCTAAATGAATTAGCTGCAGCACACGGTGTTGGTCGTATCGACATTACCGAAAACCGTTTAGTGGGCATGAAGTCTCGTGGCTGTTATGAAACCCCTGGTGGAACAGTGATGTTTGCAGGCCTACGCGCAATCGAAGAGCTAGTGCTCGATAAAACAAGCCGTGAGTGGCGTGAGCAAGTCGGCGCACAAATGGCTCATCTTGTATATGATGGACGTTGGTTTACGCCATTGTGTAATTCATTGATTGCCGCGTCAGAATCTTTAGCTGAATTAGTTAACGGCGAAGTGGTCGTCAAACTTTATAAAGGCCAAGCAAGTGTGGTGAAAAAGCGCTCTCCAAACAGCTTATATTCAGAAGAGTTCGCGACCTTTGGTGACGACAATGTTTATGACCAAAAAGATGCAGCAGGCTTTATCCGCCTTTACTCTTTATCAAGCCGTATTAGAGCATTAAATACCAAGTAATTTCCTGTTATTTAAGATTGATACGGGGCTCATATAGCCCCGTTTTTATAGAATAAGTTAAAAGAGGGTATCGACATGGCGTTATGGGGCGGAAGATTCAGTCAAGAAAGCAGTGCATTATTTAAATTATTTAATGACTCATTACCAGTAGATTATCGTTTAATTGAAGAAGATATTATTGGCTCAATTGCATGGGCTTCAGCAATCACTTCAGTGGGCATTTTAACCCAAGCAGAATGTGAGCAATTGCATGGTGCGCTAAATGAGCTACTTAGCGAAGTTGCTGACAAACCAGAATTGATTATTGCTTCTGGCGCAGAAGATATTCACAGTTTTGTGGAGCAGTCTTTAATTGCCAAAGTAGGCGACCTAGGTAAAAAGCTGCATACAGGGCGTTCGCGTAATGACCAAGTAGCCACAGATTTAAAACTATGGTGTAAAAAAGAAGGTCAGCACTCACTTACATTACTGAAAAAGCTCTCTGCTGAACTTGTTAAGCTTGCTGAGCGTGAAATTGATGCTGTGATGCCTGGCTATACCCATCTGCAAAGAGCTCAGCCAGTCTTATTTGGCCATTGGTGTTTAGCTTACGTAGAAATGTTTGAACGTGACATTAGCCGTTTAGAAGATGCACTAAAGCGTGCTGATACTTGTCCATTAGGCACTGGCGCCCTTGCGGGAACAGCTTATCCAATGGACAGGCATCAAATTGCACAATCATTAGGCTTTGCTGCGCCAACCTTAAATAGCTTAGATTCAGTGTCAGATCGTGATCATGTTGTTGAGTTATGTAGCGACGCTTCAATAAGCATGATGCATTTAAGCCGTATGGCTGAAGATTTAATTTTCTTTAACAGTGGTGAAGCAGGTTTTATTGAGCTTGATGACGAAGTGACATCTGGTTCATCTTTAATGCCACAAAAGAAAAACCCTGACGCCTTAGAGTTAATTCGAGGCAAAACGGGCCGTGTCTATGGCAGCTTAATGGGTATTCTTACTACCATGAAAGCATTGCCACTGGCTTATAACAAAGATATGCAAGAAGACAAAGAAGGCTTATTTGATGTCATGGATAGCTGGTCTATTTGTCTTGAAATGGCAGCATTAGTATTAAGTGGCTTGCAAGTTAACCGTGAAAGAACTTTAGTAGCAGCTCAGCAAGGTTATGCTAATTCTACCGAGCTTGCAGATTATCTGGTCGCTAAAGGTATGCCATTTAGAGAAGCGCACCATGTTGTTGGTGAGGTGGTCGTGGCTGCCATTGCCAAACAAACTCCATTAGAAGATTTTGTTATTTCAGAGCTACAGCAATTTAGTCCAATTATCAGTGATGATGTTTATGAGTGCTTAACGATTGAGTCATGCTTAGCAAAACGTGAAGCTTTAGGCGGTACCTCGTTAGCGCAAGTAAAATATGCATTAGCGCAGAAACAAGCTAATAGCTAAACAATATGTAAGCCTTATTAGTTTATATTTGTTTCTTTTAGGCTTAAATGAAAAGTCCGCAGTGATTAATCATTGCGGACTTTTTAATGCATTAACACCAGACTAATTTTTAAAAATAACTGCTGGTGGATTTATTTACTGAAATAAATCATCTGCCGGATTCTCTATAAACAGATCATCTTCGATAACTTCTTCTGTGGCATATTCAGTCGGCTCAGTGCCTTCGATAAAATATTCAAATGAAGTGGTGTAATCTGTTTTACGGGTTAATTTGCCACTAGCTAAGTCAATACGCGCCGAAATAATCCCTTTAGGTGGAATGCTCGCAACTTCTTCGGTACCAGTGAGCGCTTGGTTCATAAAATCATTCCAACCAGGCCCTGCTGTTTTTGCCCCAGCTTCAGCCCCTGATATTTGATTTTCAGGACCATCGGCAACCCAGCTGGTTCTGCCTAGTTTACGGCTGTGATCGTCAAAACCAACCCAGAATGTCGAGGTGAGAGTGGGGTTAAAGCCACTAAACCAAGTATCGCGGGATTCATTGGTGGTACCGGTTTTACCTGCAATGTCACGACGCTTTATCAAGCGTGATGCTCGCCAAGCGGTACCATTCCAGCCTGTGCCTTTACTCCAATTGCCGCCACCCCAGATTACACTTTTGAGGGCTTCAGTAATTAAGAAGGCGGTTTGCTCAGAAATGATCCTAGGAGCGTAGCGCGCGTTTTCATCTCCACAAGCAGCAATACCAGTATCACTATTATTAGAACTAGTCTCAGCACTAGCAAGTGTATTGTCTAAGCTGTTTTCAGTTTCAACTGGCGCTTGCTGTGAGCTAACAAACTCATTAGCCATTGCTGCAAAAGGGTCATCAATGCTGTTGGTTGTCTTATTAGTCGCATCATCAACCTCATTGACATCTGAGGTGCAGGCCAGTGCAGGTGACGCTTTTTCAATGACATTGTCATATGAGTCAGTAACCTTACTAATATAATAAGGTTCAACTAAATAGCCGCCATTAGTAAAGACATTAAAGGCGGTGGCGACTTGCAGTGGTGTTACTGAAGGGGACCCTAAAGCGACAGATTCATTTCGTGGTAAATCAGCAGGGTCAAATCCAAAGTCAACTAAGGTATCTATGGTGTTATCTAAGCCAATATGACGCATGGTACGAACGGACATTACGTTGATAGACTGAGCTAAGCCAATGCGTAAACGTGTTGGACCGCCATAAATGTCAGGTGAATTTTTTGGTCGCCATGCCGTACCTTGACGAGTATCGGGCTTATTAATCGGCGCATTATTGATTAATGTTGCAAGGGTGTAGTCTTTTTCAAGCGCGGCAGCATAAATAAACGGTTTGATATTAGAGCCTAATTGACGCTTGGCCTGGGTAACACGGTTATACTGGCTTTGACTAAAGCTAAAACCGCCCACCAAAGTGCGAATAGCGCCATCGCTTGGTTCTAATGAAACCGTTGCACTTGAAACCTGTGGAATTTGAGATAATTGCCAAAACTCGCCATTATCTCTAATCCATACCTTTTCACCGACAGTTAAAATATCCGCTGCTGTTTTAGGTGGCTTACCTTGACGGCGATCGTTAATAAATTTGCGAGCCCATTTCAGGCCATTCCACTGGATGACAACTTCTTCACCTTTAGTATTCAGTAAAGTTGCTTGTTGCTCACTAACCGACATGACAGCTGCTGGCATAATACCTTGTACTGCAGAGGTCGTTTTAAGGTTTTCTATAATGTCGCTGGTGGCCAGAGGTGTATCTGTCCACAAGGTGCTAATTGCTCCACGGTAGCCATGACGCTGATCATAAGCAAACACATTATCGCGTAGGGCGCTTTGAGCTTTTAATTGCAGATCTGAAGAAATGGTAGTGTAAACGTTATAACCATTAGTATAGGCGTCTTCTTCACCATACTTATTTACCATATAATCACGTGCCATTTCAGAAACGTAAGGTGCATATAGATCTATTTCTGCGCCATGATATTTCGCGGTTATAGGGGCATTTATGGCTTCTTGGTATTGTGTCTCGGTGATATTGCGTTTTTCCAACATGCGGCCTAAAACCCAGTTACGGCGTGTCATGGCACGATTCGAATTACGAATTGGATTAGCTGCAGAAGGCGCTTGGGGTAAGCCGGCAATCATGGCCATTTCTGGCAGAGAAAGTTGGGCTAAATCTTTGCCATAATACACTTGAGCTGCAGCGCCGACACCATAGGCACGGTTACCTAAAAATGAGCGGTTTAAATATAATGTGAGGATTTCTTCTTTAGATAATGCTTTTTCAATTTTTAGCGCAAGAAAAATTTCTTTCGTTTTACGAATATAGGTTTTTTCACGGGATAAGAAAAAGCCTCGAGCCACTTGCTGAGTAATGGTGCTGGCGCCTTGGCTTTTTTTGCCTGTAGTAACCAAAATAACGGCTGCGCGAATAATACCAATAGGATCGATACCCTGGTGTTCAAAGAAACGTGCATCCTCGGTATCTAATACCGCATTAATTAATTGCTGAGGCACATCTTCATATTCAACCGGTATTCGTCGTTTTTCACCAAATTGAGAAATTAATAAACCATCTTGACTATAAATTCTTAAAGGTGTCTGTAGTTTGACCGTTTTAAGCGAGTTTACATCCGGTAATTCTGGTAAAACGTAGAAATAAGCAGCGACAATGGTGCCGACGCCCAATAAAGTTAAGCTAAAAATAGCAATAAGTATTCGTTTAAACCACTTCACCAAAATAATCCAAAGTTCGACAATATGGCTTCTAGTATATAAGCGGGAGGGTTTTTGGTGAAGTAAAAACATGAAAACAAAAAAAAACTAGTTGTAAAATGTAGAAACATTTTATACAAATACTTATAACGAGTTGATTTTGTGCTAATCTATTTTAAAATATAAAATAATAAATGCGATGATGGAATATGCTTTCTAAATTTTGGAAGCGTCAAGCTCCGCAAATGGTGGGGATCGATATTGGATCCCATGAAATAAAGGCCATATTGCTGGGTAAGACTGCTGATGGATATAAAATTCAAAATTATATATCAGCTCCTTTACGAAAAGGAGCTGTAGTTGATCATGAAATTCGTGATTCTGAAGCTGTTATTGAATCATTAAGGCACATAAAGCGTGGACTACCGAAAGGTATTAAATCTGCCGCAGTGTCTGTTTCTGGTTCTGCTGTGATGACAAAAGTGATTTACATGGACGCTTCATTAAATGAAGAAGAAATGGAAGCGCAAATTGAAATTGAAGCAGATAATCTTATCCCTTATTCACTTGATGAAGTGAGTATCGACTTTGAAACTCTTAATCCCAACACTACCGACCCAACAAAGGTAGATGTGTTATTAAGTGCTTGCCGTACTGACAACATTGATTCAAGAATGGATTCACTTGATGCAATTGAGCTTGATACCAAAGTGGTTGACGTTGAAGCTTATGCTTTAGGGCGTTCAGCAGAACTTATTCTGGCTCAACTTCCTGAAGGGGCCAATGAAAAATCCGTTGTGCTAGTGGATGTTGGCGCCAATATGACGACATTTGCGGTTGTAGAAAATGGCGAAACGACATTTATTCGTGAGCAAGCATTTGGCGGTGAGTTATTTACCCAATCAATTCTATCGTTTTACGGTATGTCTTACGATGAAGCTGAAAATGCTAAAGTCACAGGTGATTTACCACGCAATTATATGTTTGAGGTGTTATCTCCATTTCAAACCCAATTATTACAACAAATAAAACGTACCTTACAAATTTACTGCACTGCCAACGGCAAAGATAAAGTTGACTATATTGTCTTAAGTGGTGGCACTGCAAAACTTGAAGGTATGACAACGTTATTGGCTAATGACTTAGGGGTGCATTCAATTGTTGCTAACCCTTTTCAAGGTTGTTTACATGCTGATGATGATATTAAAAACCAAATAGAACCTAGTATCAGTAAATATATGGTTGCATGTGGTTTAGCGCTTAGGAGTTACGCTCAATGGCGAACATAAACTTACTACCTTGGCGTGAAGAGGCCAGAGAAAAACACAAACGAGACTTTATTGGCATATTAGCGTTAGTGTTTTTAATGACCTGTTTAATTGTATTTCTGGCATTGAGTTTTATTGAAGTCGTTATCGACGATCAACGTGCTAGAAATTCATACTTACAGTCTGAAATATCATTATTAGACTCGCAAATTGCCGAAATTAGAAAAATTAAAGCGCGTAAAGATGATATTGAACGTCGCACTAAAATTATTCTAGACCTGCAGCAATCTCGTAATTTGCCAACACATGTATTAGATGAACTAGTTAGAATTGTGCCGCCAGGAATTTATCTTTCCAGTATTGAAAAGAAAGGTAGCTTGTTGTGGATTGAAGGTCGCAGTGAATCTAATAATAACGTCGCGAATATGATGAGAAAAGTTAAAACATCTCAATACCTCAATGATCCAAGCATGCAGTCAATTGTTAGTCATAATGAAAACTTACGACAATTGCAAAAGTTTAGATTAAGAGTGACTATTTTTGATGACCAAATCAGTACTGGCTCAAGCCAAGGAGGTCAGCAATGAATCTTGACTTAGAGCAGTTTAATGATATTGATTTTGAAAATATTGGCGCTTGGCCTGCATTAGTTAAAATTGTATTTGCTGCTTTTTTATCTATCTGTGTACTTGGCGCCAGTTATTATTTATTTATTTCCGATGCGATAGATGTCCTTAATGCTGAAGAAAGAAAAGAAATAACCCTAAAAGAAGACTTTCAAACTAAATATCGTTTGGCGGCAAACTTAAAACTGTATCGTGAGCAACTTGTGGTAATGGAAGCTCAGTTTGCAGAACTTTTAAAAATGTTACCATCTGAAAATGAAATGCCAGGTTTACTGGATGACACCACATTCGTAGCAACAGATGCTGGACTGCGAATTAATAGCTTAGATTGGGATACTGAAATTGAGCGTGATTTCTACTTAGAATTCCCGATAAAAATGTCAGTTGTAGGTGATTATCATAAATTAGGCAGCATGGTAAGCGGTGTCGCAAAATTGCCGCGGATTGTCAGCTTGCATGACTTTGTCATTAAGCGTGATGATTCAGGTAGTCTATCGATGGATATTTTAGCTAAAACCTATCGATTTAAAGAAGGTGCGAAAGTACCTGCGAATAAGAAGGGGAAGAAATAATGAAACTCTTACCCTTATTACTCATCATGCTATTGCTAACAGGTTGTATTGGTGACAGAAGTGATTTGGAGTTGTTTGTAACAACGACTAAATCACAGCATGTTGCTCGCATTCCTCCGTTAAAAGAAACACCTAAGTTTGAGCATTTTGCCTATCAAGCAGAGCTTATGCGAAGTCCTTTTGTTCCACCTTCTCGAGAGCTCACAGAGGAAGTGATTGACACAAGTAGAGATTGTTTACAGCCAGATTTGAAACGTCGTAAAGGGCGCTTAGAAACGTATGCTATAGATAATTTAAAAATGCGCGGTACGTTAAGTGAAGATGGCACAGTTTGGGCCTTAGTTGAATCATCAGATACCAATGTTTATCGCTTAGGTGTCGGTGAGTATCTTGGACTTTACCATGGCAAAATAGCTGAAGTCACACCGCAATACATTGAAATTATAGAATTAATTCCTGATGGTTCAGGTTGCTGGGCTGAAAGAGCAAGCAACTTAGAACTTTCTGGCAAATAATGCGAAGGATGAGGGAATAATGAAATCTTCTGCCTCGATGCAAAAATCGACCACAAAAATATCACTGTTCAGAACCGTACTCGGTGCTGTGTTGTTGCTTGGTGCATTACCAAGCGCGTTAGCTGCGAATAAATTAGTGGATGTAAAGTATCATTCTATTGTTGATCACCAATTAGAATTAGAATTGGTGTTCGAATCTGACATTGTTCAGCCTGAAGTTGATTTGAAGGCGTCACCTGCTCAAATTCTATTAAGTTTTGACGATAGTATTTCAAGCCTCGATAAAGACGATATTACTATCGATAGAGTTGGGGTTGAGAGTTTAAAAACCTCTCAACAAAATGGCGCACTGAACATCGTTGTAGATTTAGCTGAGGTAAAACCTTATCAAGGCAAAGTGGTAGGTAATACTTACCGTTTAACGGTTAACGATACTGTATCTGGGCCTGATAGCGCTGATAACCCATTTGTAAATGGCATTGATACTATTGATTTTCGCCGCAATAAAAATGGTGGTGGCGATTTATTAATTCATTTAGATAATCGCTCTGTTGCTGCCAACGTAGCTCAGGTTGGCTCTAAATTAGAAGTGAAATTGTATAACACAGATATTAAAAGCGAGCTTTTATATGTGATGGATGTACAAGACTTTAATACACCAGTTACGAGCTTTGAGACCTTTAAAGAAGACTTAACTGCCCGTTTGATGGTCGATGTTGATGGCAACTATGATTACACATACAAGCAAGACGGTAATGTGTTCAAAGTGAGTATTAATAAAGTAGAACGTGCCATCGTTGCTAAGGATGACAAAAAATATAATGGCCGTTCTTTGTCGCTTAACTTCCAGAATATTTCTGTAAGAACAGTACTGCAAATTATTGCTGATTATAATGATTTCAATTTGGTCACCAGTGATACCGTAGAAGGCAATATCACTCTACGTTTAGATGATGTGCCTTGGGATCAAGCGCTAGATTTGATTCTCCAAACCAAAGGGTTGGATAAGCGTATTGAAGGCAATATCTTAATGGTTGCCCCAAGTGAAGAGCTGGCTATTCGAGAAAGGCAAGATTTGGCTAACAAGCAAGAAGTCAAAGAGTTAGCGCCGCTTTATTCTGAATATATTCAGGTAAACTATGCAAAAGCGGTCGATATTGCCGAGTTGATGAAAAGTGCTGATTCAAGCTTATTGTCAAATCGCGGTAGCGTTGCGGTTGATGAACGTACCAATACTTTATTAGTCAAAGATACCGCAGATACTTTAGAAACTATTCATCGTTTAGTTGAAGTACTGGATATCCCGATTAAGCAGGTATTAATTGAAGCCAGAATGGTGACGGTTAAGGATAACGTCTCTGAAGATTTAGGCATTCGTTGGGGAATTACTGATCAACAAGGTGAAAGAGGTACCTCTGGGTCACTAGAAGGCGCTAATGATATTGTTGCTGGGGTTATTCCTGCACTAAGTGACCGCTTAAATGTGAACTTGCCCTCTTCGGCCTCTAATGCTGCCAGTATTGCATTTAGTGTGGCGAAAATGGCTGATGGAACCGTACTTGATTTAGAGCTAAGCGCGTTAGAGCAAGAAAATAAAGGCGAAATTATTGCGAGTCCACGTATTACCACTTCAAACCAAAAAGCGGCCTATATCGAACAAGGTGTAGAGATCCCTTATGTGGAGTCTGCCTCAAGTGGTGCCACAACTGTGTCATTTAAAAAAGCAGTGTTGTCATTACGAGTAACCCCGCAAATTACCCCAGATGACCGTGTCATTCTTGATTTAGAAATTACTCAAGATACCCGTGGTGAAGTTGTTTCAACTGGTACGGGTGAAGCGGTTTCTATTGATACTCAGCGAATTGGTACTCAGGTGCTTGTTGATAATGGTGAAACCATTGTATTAGGCGGTATTTACCAGCAGAACTTAATCAGTCGAGTTAGTAAGGTGCCAGTATTAGGTGACATTCCTCTGGTTGGTTTCTTATTCAGAAACACATCAGATACAAATGAACGTCAAGAGTTATTGATATTCGTGACACCGAAAATCGTGACTGAAAAACTGTAAAGATAAAAAATATTAATGCCAGCTTAATTGCTGGCATTTTTTTGCCTTAAAATAATTAATTGCTTGATTATATTAAGGTCATTAAACATACCATCATTTTTTAAACTCGATGAATCTAGGGTTAAATTATTTATTTTTAATAAACTCACTATAAATCGCTCACATCACTTGCAACAACTGGTGCATAACTGAGATAATCCTTCGTCAAGTCTCATTAGAGCAAGGTTAAATAATAGGTCGGCTTGAGTTTAAGTCGATAAGGCATACTTTTCATATAAGATTCAGACGTATATACAATGGCTGAAAAACGCAATATTTTTCTGGTAGGCCCTATGGGCGCAGGTAAAAGCACAATTGGTCGTCACTTAGCCCAACTGCTGCATTTAGATTTCCACGACTCAGATCACGAGATTGAGCAACGCACAGGTGCAGATATTGCATGGGTGTTTGACGTTGAAGGCGAAGAAGGTTTTCGTCGACGTGAAGCTCAAGTCATCGCCGACCTTTCGGAAAAGCAGGGCATTGTCCTAGCTACTGGCGGCGGATCTGTACAAAGCAAAGACATTCGTAATCATCTGTCGGCTCGCGGTATCGTTGTATACCTTGAGACAACAATTGATAAGCAAGTGGCTCGTACTCAACGTGATAAACGTCGACCTTTACTTCAGGTGGATGATCCACGTGAAGTGCTTGAAGATCTTGCTGACGTTCGTAATCCTTTGTATGAAGAGATTGCAGACGTAATAGTTAAGACTGATGAACAAAGCGCGAAGATTGTCGCAAATCAAATTATTGAGCAACTCGGTTTTTAGGTAGGTTTATGCAACAAGTGCAGGTTGAATTAGGTGTAAGAAGTTATCCCATTTATATTGGCCAGAATTTATTGCAACAAAACGCTTATCTCACCGATTACCTTTCCGGTAAAAAAGCACTTATTGTCACTAACGACACCATTGCTCCGCTGTACTTGAAACAAGCGCAGCAAGCTATGGCATCTTGTAGTGATATAGGTGTGGTTGTATTGCCGGATGGTGAACAATATAAAGATTTAACTCACTTAAATTTAATTTTTTCTGCACTGTTAGAAAATAATTATGCCCGTGATTGTGTAATCGTAGCACTAGGTGGCGGTGTCGTTGGTGACATGGCCGGCTTTGCTGCATCTTGCTATCAGCGGGGAGTTGAGTTTATTCAAATTCCAACCACCTTATTATCTCAAGTGGACTCTTCTGTTGGTGGTAAAACCGCAGTAAATCATCCGCTTGGTAAAAATATGATTGGGGCTTTTTATCAGCCACAACTGGTATTAATTGACACCGATTGTTTATCGACATTACCTGCAAAAGAGTTTGCTGCAGGAATGGCAGAAGTCATTAAATATGGCGTTATCTGGGATAGCGATTTTTTTAGCTGGTTAGAGCAAAATGTTGCTCCATTAAAAGCATTAAATACCGAAGCATTAAGCTACGCGATTGCTAAATGCTGCCAGATAAAAGCTGATGTCGTTACCCAAGATGAAACAGAGCGTGGTGTACGGGCACTGCTAAATTTAGGCCATACATTTGGTCATGCTATCGAAGCTGAAATGGGCTACGGTGTATGGTTACATGGTGAAGCTGTTGCTACCGGAACCATTATGGCGGCGGTAACATCGCAAAAGTTAGGTCTAATCGAGCAAAAAGATGTCGATAGAATTATTCGTTTGATGTTGGCGTTTGATTTACCGATAAGCTCTCCTGATTCAATGAACTTTGCTGACTTTATTAAGCATATGCAGCGAGATAAAAAAGTTCTCGCGGGTCAAATTCGATTGGTTTTACCCACCTCAATAGGCTCTGCTGATGTATTCTCTGATGTTGAAGAGTCTTTATTAGCTGACGTCATTAGCCAAGTTTAAGCTTTTTTGTCTAATGGTGGAGCTGTGGACATTCAACAAACGCTTTTATTACCTTCCCAAGAAGCTTTAGTTCAGCGGCTACAACATATTGCCAGCTATAGTGAGCAGCTAGTATTAGTCTGCGGCGCTAAAGGTTCAGGTAAAACCACCTTAGTTACAGCATTGGCGAGCGAGCTTGATAACTATAACTCTGCGTTGGTTATCTGCCCAATGCACGCTGATAGCGCTGAAATTCGGCGTAAAATACTGATCCAACTGATTTCATCACCAATTTTTGATGATACCTTACCGCTATCAGATACCTTAATTCGCATCCAATCTAGCTTAACAAAACCGCTGCATATCATTATTGATGATGCACATTTGCTGCCTAAAGAATTATGGGCAGAATGTATAGTGCTGACTCAAATCCGTTGTGCGGATAAACCGGTATCACTGACTTTTACGGTCACCACTGAATCATTTGCAGAGTTTAATGAATTAACTAAAACCATGAAGGATTTATTGCTTCATGTCGAGGTAGAGCCATTATCCTTAGCTGAACGTGAAGGCCTATATCGCACTTTATTAGTTAGAAGCAATAAAACGCCATTTATACCTCGCGAAATCATTCAATCACAAATTGAAAAACAAATGGGTACTCCTACCGAAGTGATTGAGTTACTTAAGCTTGCGCTTGAGGATAAGGTTGAAGAGCCAAAACGCTGGCCAAAATATTTTCCCTTAGGGGTGATCAGCTTGCTGCTGTGCTTAACCTTAGCGATTGTCGTTTTTTTTTATAATGAACCCGCAGCAGAATCTATTGAAGCAAACCAAGTTAACTTTAGGGCTTACCAAGCGCCAGAATCTCCAGCGCAATGGGCAAACCATCATTATGGCCAAAGCTTATTATTGCCTTGGCTTCAATTACATTTGCCATCTCAGCAATCTTTAATAGCGGCTAATGAGCCAAGCGATCTTGTTTTACAGCTGCTTACTGAGCAGCAAATATTAACCAGCACTACAAAAAGTGGCGCAGTTGAAATCGAAGCAGCAAACACTCAACAGGATTACCAGAGCGTTCATACTGTGGCTGTTGAATTAGTGGCTGGTGAATTAATAGCAGCTGAGTTAGTGGTAAATGAAGATATTGATACCGCTGAAGTTGATGAGACATTGGTCATTATTGAAACAGATAAGCTACAGCTTACTGACAACAGTGCAGCGCTGAGCAATACTGACGATATTGCCACAGCCAATGAAGCGTTAGCCGAGCTGAAATATCGAGCGGGTTACACATTACAACTGGCGAGCGTTATCGAACCCAAATCACTTAACAGTATCTTGTTAAAATTAGATAATGAAACCGCTGTAATTCGTGCTAATTATAATAAACGTCATGTTGTCTTATTTGGGCAGTTTAATAACGCCAGCCAAGCACAAGATAAAGCGCTTAAATTACAAACCGAACTCGGTTTAAGTGCCCCTTGGGTTCGAAAATTCAGCGATCTTCAAGGTTATCAACTTAGTTCAAATTAATTAGTTAAAGCCCTTAAATCAGCAATGATTATTCTCAATAAAAAGAGTACAATCATCTGCTTTAATTTTGCTAGTAAATGGTATTCATGACTAAAAAGCATAGAGCCTTTCTTAAATGGGCGGGTGGAAAATTTAAACTCGTTGATGAGCTAGCAAAACATTTACCTCAAGGTGAAAGGCTAGTTGAGCCTTTTGTCGGTGCAGGATCAGTGTTTCTCAATACTGACTACGACTCATATCTGCTATGCGATATTAATCATGATCTAATTAACCTCTATAATATTGTTAAAAGTCAGCCTGAGAAATACATTGCAGCAGCAAAGGCCATGTTTGTTCCAGAGATGAACGTAAAAGAGCAGTATTACCGAGTGCGTGAAGAGTTTAACCAAACTCAAGATCCGTTTTTACGCTCCGTTTATTTCTTATATATGAATCGTCATGGTTTTAATGGTTTATGCCGTTATAACCGTAAAGGCGGCTTTAATGTCCCGTTTGGTTCTTACAAAAAACCTTATTTTCCTGAAAAAGAACTGCGTTATTTTTCTGAAAAAGCTCAAAAAGCGATTTTTGAGTGTGTGGGTTACGAGCAAGCATTTGATATGTCAAAAGCAGGTGATGTCATTTATTGTGATCCTCCTTATGCTCCGCTATCAACTACAGCAAGTTTTACGACCTATGCCGGCCCAGGTTTTAGTCTTGACGACCAAGCGCTATTAGCGAGAAAGTCTCGCCACACTGCACTTGAGCGTGATATCCCGGTACTGATCAGTAATCATGATATTCCACTGACTCGAGAGCTATATCGCGGCGCAAAAATGGCCTCGATAGACGTACAGCGCAATATTAGTCAAAAGGGTATTTCACGTAAGAAAGTAGCTGAAGTGATGGCGTTATATGATCATCATTATCAAGAAGTTATTGATTAAATCTTGAGTTAAGCAAAGGCTTAGCTGATAAATAGTGGCTTAGCTCAGTACCTGCTTAACAATCAATATTAGCGATAAAACCATCAGCACTGCCAGTGCAATGCCCATAAAGATGAAGGGTAAGGGTGATCGACTTTGCTTAAAATCACGTTGGCGATTATCTTCCGTTTGCACCCCAAAAAATGCGGCGATAGTACTGGTAAATACCTGCCAAATAGACATTAAAGTGCGTTAGGGTTATTCGTTGGCATATCACTTATTGGTCTATTGTGGTCATTACTATGCAGTAACTCCAATAAATCTAAAAAGTGAAACTGACTTGAGCGACTATTGCCTGTTACCCAACTTCCCCAACTGACATTATCTGAATCAACTGCACAGCGGTTAGTCGGATGGCTACTGGGTAAACTCGCGTTATAGGCAACATTGTCAGAGCAATCACATTGCTGAGCTTGCAAGGCGGGCTCGCTTTCTGACATGAAAAAGTAGGCAACAAGCATTAATGCGCTAGTCGAAAATAAGCTAACAGCAGGTTTTAATGTTACTTTACCTGTTTGCTTAGTACTCATTTTTAGCTGACGGCACATCATAAGGGCTATCCTTGTCTTATACTTTCAGAAATTATTCAAAAGGGATTAATCATCTATCTACATTGGCATATACGCTGCCTAGCAGAAGATTGTTCACAATACACAGTGACATGTGTCGCATTATAGCAAGTTTGTTTAGATATTGAACAGTCATCATGTGTGATCTAGATCAACTTAATATCGACATAGCACTAAAATTTACATTTCTTGCTGTTGAAAAAGTTTTATTAGCGATTGAGACTAGAGCGATTTCTCTGCAAAGGGTAAAATACTGTCACTTATAACCGCCTCGAGAAGACTATGCGTCCATTTTTGATTGCCCCATCTATTTTATCTGCCGATTTCGCCCGTTTAGGTGATGACGTTAAAGCCGTTTTAGATGCCGGTGCTGACGTTGTTCATTTCGATGTTATGGATAATCATTATGTGCCTAATTTAACCATTGGCCCTATGGTATGCAAAGCGTTGCGGGACTACGGCATTACTGCTGATATTGATGTACATTTAATGGTTAAGCCTGTTGATAGTCTAATTCCTGATTTTGCTAAAGCAGGCGCATCAATTATAACTTTCCACCCAGAAGCCACAGAACATCTTGATCGCAGCCTACAGCTGATTAAAGAATCAGGCTGTAAGGCAGGCTTAGTGTTTAATCCTGGTACACCATTACATTACCTTGACCATGTGATGGACAAATTGGATGTGATTTTATTAATGTCAGTAAACCCAGGTTTTGGTGGCCAGTCATTTATCCCATCGACACTGGCTAAGCTTAAGCAAGTGCGTGACATTATTGATGCCAGCGGTTATGACATCCGTTTAGAAGTCGACGGTGGGGTAAAAGTAGATAATATTGCTGAAATCGCTGCTGCAGGCGCCGATATGTTTGTCGCAGGCTCTGCTATTTTCAATCAACCTGATTACAAAGTAGTTGTTGATCAAATGCGTGATGAACTAGCAAAAGTTGAAGGCTAATTATGACAGTATTTTCTAATATTAAAGCCATCGCTTTTGATTTAGATGGAACACTTATTGATAGCGTTCCTGATTTAGCTGCGGCAACTAATGCAACACTAACAGAGTTATCATTACCTAACGCACAAGAAGCGCAAGTTAGAAGCTGGGTTGGCAATGGTGCCAATATGTTAATGCGCCGCGCTTTAATGTTTGCTCAACCACAAGTGACTGATACGCAGGCTATTGACGCTCAATTAGAGCAAGTTATGCCAAGGTTTATGCACCACTATGGGCTTCATTTAGAAAAACACAGTAGCTTGTACCCTAACGTGTTAAGCACCTTGAAGCAGATAAAAGCTGCTGGCTATAACATGGCAATTGTGACTAACAAACCGTACAAATTTACCACACCGTTACTTGAGTCTTTTGGTATAAGTGCGTTTTTTGATCTTGTACTTGGTGGCGACTCGTTAGAAAAAATGAAACCCGACCCATTGCCATTAACGCATATTTTGCAGCAATGGCAACTTGAGCCAGCACAACTGCTTATGGTAGGTGACTCAAAGAATGACATACTCGCTGCGAAATCTGCCGGTCTAAGCTCAATTGGCTTGACCTATGGCTACAACTACGGTGAAGATATCGCCCTGAGCAGCCCAACGGCAGTATGTGAACAATTTAATGAAATTTTAGCGCTACTGAATTTATCCGCTGAAATGAATGCAACATCAATGGAGCAATAAACGAATGACTGCAAAACCTATCGTGTTTAGTGGTGCTCAACCATCAGGTGAGCTGAGTATTGGTAACTACATGGGCGCACTTCGTCAATGGGTTAACATGCAAGATAGCCACGACTGTATTTATTGCGTAGTTGATTTACATGCAATTACTGTAAGACAAGACCCTGCGAAACTACGTGAAGCCTGTTTAGATACCTTAGCTATTTACCTTGCATGCGGTATCGACCCTGAAAAAAGCACGGTATTTTTACAATCTCAAGTTCCGCAGCATACACAGCTGAGCTGGGCGTTAAACTGTTACACCCAAATGGGTGAGCTAAGCCGTATGACCCAGTTTAAAGATAAGTCGCAAAAGCATGCAAACAACATCAATGTTGGCTTGTTTGATTACCCTGTATTAATGGCTGCAGATATCTTGCTATATCAAGCTAACGAAGTACCTGTTGGTCAAGATCAAAAGCAGCACTTAGAGCTAACCCGTGATATCGCGACGCGCTTTAATAATGCCTATGGTGATACGTTTGTCGTGCCAGAGCCGTTTATTCCGCCAACGGGCGCAAAAGTCATGTCACTGCAAGAGCCGACTAAGAAAATGTCTAAGTCGGATGAAAACCGTAACAACGTTATTGGTTTACTTGATGATCCTAAAGCGATTATGAAGAAAGTGAAAAAAGCCATGACCGATAGCCAAGAGCCACCAGTGGTGCGTTTTGACGTTGAAGAAAAACCAGGCGTTTCAAACTTGTTAAGCCTGATGTCAGGTTGTAATGGTCAGTCAATCGAGTCAATTGAAAAAGACTTTGAAGGCAAAATGTACGGTCACTTAAAAGTCGCTACCGGTGAAGCAGTTGTCGCTATGCTTGAGCCGCTGCAAGAGCGCTACCGTGAGATTAGAGCCGATGAAGATTATCTTAATGCAGTATTTAAAGCCGGTGCTGAAAAGGCACAAGCTCGTGCAGAAGAGACGATCAAAAAGGTCTACGAGAAAATCGGTATGATTGTGTAGTATCTGTTTTTTTAAGACAAAAAAAGCCAGCATCAAGCTGGCTTTTTGTGAGCTGCCAATAAAGGCTAATGGTTTGAAATCGCCGTGGCTGAATACTCAGGATTACTATTTTGTGTCATGTTTGGATGGGTATGGTTTGGGGAATGGTTAGATGGGCTCGGTTGGCTGGGAGCTGGGTTGATTGTGCTGCCGACAACACTCGTTTCAATATGTGGAAAAGTCTTGATAGCCAAGCGTAAAGTATTGGCTAATAGGTTGGTCGAAACGCAATAATAGAAGGTTACTCATTAGCAACAGCCAATAAAAATAGTCTATACAAACTCTTTTTATTGGCAGTCTAATGATGAGTTATTGAGCTAGTCATCTTTATCGACGTACTCAAATACTTTGATTACCTTACGTACACCAGAAGTATTGCGGGCGATATCAACCGCAATATCCGCTTGTTCGCGATCGATTAACCCCAGTAAAAATACCTCGCCGTTTTCCGTGATCACTTTAACTCGGGTCACATCCAAAGACTTCTCATTTAGCATCCGCGTTTTAACCTTGGTTGTTACCCAAGTGTCGTTGCTGCGAGTGGTAAATGAGGTAGGGTTACCAATGCGAATTTGATTATGTAATTTGCCGCCAATTTCCAGCTCTTGTACCGTTTTAATGGCTTTATCACGCAACATTGAGTTAGGAGATTGACCAATCATCAATACATTACTGTTTAACACCACACCGGTAATATTGGTCTGGTTATGAATATCTTCATGCTTAGACAGTGCGCTGGTAATTTCAAAGTCGGCATTGGTATCACTGATTTGTGTCGACATACTACGCTCATCATTGACCATTTTGGCCCCGCCAACAGCACCAACCATCACCACGCCAGCGCAGCCTTGAAGAAGGAAAAGTATTGCTATGACAAGAGCCGTTTTTATCATGCTTGCTCGTCCTGTGGGAACAGAGTGCGGTCAATATTGTCACATAAGCAGTGAATTGCTAATAAGTGAACTTCTTGAATACGCGCAGTGACATTGGATGGAACTCGTACTTCAACATCGCCAGCGCTCATCAAGCCCGCCATAGCGCCGCCGTCTTTACCGGTTAATGCCACAATAGTCATGTCACGGCTTAATGCAGCTTCCATGGCTTTAATGATGTTACCTGAGTTACCGCTGGTCGAAATTGCTAATAAAATATCACCTGGTTGACCCAGTGCCATGATTTGCTTTGAGTAAATTTCGTCATAGCTGTAATCGTTAGCAATAGCTGTAATGGTTGAAGTGTCACAACTTAACGCGATAGCAGGTAGCGGTGGACGCTCAATTTCATAGCGGTTTAATAACTCAGCTGAGAAATGCTGCGCGTCACCTGCACTGCCACCATTACCACAGGCTAGGATCTTGTTACCACTTAAAAGACATTGCACCATCATTTCAGCCGCTTTCTCAATCGACTCTGGTAATGCTTCAGCAGCATCAATCTTGGTTTGAATTGACTCTGTAAAGCTATCTTTAATACGTTCTAACATGGGTTAAATCCTTACAAGGTAAAGTGTTGCTAGCATGCTTTATTTCTTCAATTGAGCAGCATTATAGCTAAAAATGGCTGTTTAAAAACACCCCTGAAGCCATTGAATGTCGGTTGTGTTAATGGCAACCATATCAAAACGGCATGGGGCATTGATTTTATGGGTTTGTATATACTGTTGGGCTGCTTTTCTGATGCGAGAAATCTGTGCTGCAGACAGGGCGGTGAGTGCGCCGCCAAATTGGGTTGATGAGCGAAATTTTACTTCAACAAAGACCCAAGTTTGTTGGTCGCGCATGATTAAATCAATTTCACCAAAGCGGTAACGCTGATTTTGAGCCACAAACTTAAGGCCTTGCTGTTCAAGGTAAGTACGTGCGGTTAATTCAGCCTGTTGGCCTTGACCCACAGTTGACGACATCATAATGGGCGCAGCTGGCCTCGTTGGTATTTACCCCAACTGAGTTTACGTTCAATTACGCCATTTTCATCCACCGATAATGCGCCACTACGACCATTAAACTGGTAGCCAGGAAAGGCGCGCATTTGCGCTAAACGATTGACTAAATCAAGGGCGTCATAACCCATGATGTATAAACGCTTCTGGCTGTTATTCCAATTGCTCCAGAGTTTTTTGACCATGGTGGTTTCAGTATTCGTGCCCATTAACCAAGGGATATCACTGATCATCAGGTTGTTAAGCTCTTGAGCCGATTGAGTCGAGCTGCCACTTAAACGGCTGCGGCTGGTGGTATACAGGGCAACCGGATCGGCAAACACACTAAAATTGACGTCTAAAAAGGGCTTTAATAGCACTAAATCTTTTGCGGCTGAGATCATGTAAATAGCATCAATATCACGACGTGAGCGAAAATCAGCTTCAATATTGTTGCCAATCAGCTCTTTTATTCTAGCAATTCGCGCTTGGCTGTCTTTAACACCTAAGGCTTCTTGTACTGTTAGCTTCATCTGATCGCCGCGATCATAAAAGTGGACTTCAGCATTGTCTTCAGTGAGCTCAAGCCACTTTTTATTAAAGCTTTCTGCCATACGTTTACCCGTTGAGTCATTACTGACTAACAATAACGGTAGCGTGATGCCATCTTCATAGAGTTTTTGCGCAGCATCGCTAGCTTCTTGTGCTGGCGATAATGAAAAGTAAAACTGATCATTTTCTGGGGTAAAGCTGTCGGTTTGATTTAAATACAGCTGCGGCACAGTGAGCAAATCTTGCTCATTAAGTGCTTGTAGCTCTTCAACCGCGGAAGGCAATAGCGGCCCAATCACAAATTCAGCACCAGCAGCAATAGCAGCTTGATAAGCTTGCTCAACCCCAAGGTTAGTGTCAAAGAAATTAAGCTCAACATTGTCTTCAAATGCCGCCATATAGCTGGCAATTAAACCTTGTCTAATTGGCTCTGCAACACTGGCTCGTCGGCCTGTTAACGGCAATAACACTGCAATATTTTGTGGTTTAAAAGGTTTGGCATTTAAGGCTTGTTCTAAATCTGATGGCAGTTTCGCAGCGCCTGGGTGATTAGGGTTGGCTTGTTGCCACTCACCTAAGTAACGAACTAGCTGTGATGGGTCAACCGCATAATGTTTGGCAATATAGGCTAACTGTAACCAGCCTGAAAAAGTGGGATTGCTGTTGTCACTCATAAAGCTTTTAATGGTTTCTTCATGCAGTGGCTGTAGCGTACGCCAAATAGTGTCATTCACTTCAAAGGCTTGCTGCTGCGGAAGATATAAACTGAGTAAACTTAATTGTCTAAGCTCATCAATAGGCTGCTTAGTTTGATTAAATAAGCGGGCTTTATATTGATGATAAGTGACTCTTTGCCACTGGGGTAATTTCCATTGGCTAGGATAGCGTAAAATTGCTAATGCATCGGCATCTGAGCTGGTGTTTTCAGCCACCCGCGCAGAAAGGTAAATATACTCAGCCTGAATGCTTAAATCACTTTGCAAATCAGCTTTCATCGAGGTCAAAAGCTTGTTTGCGGCAACAAAATTGCCATCATTGATATAAGCATGTGCGGCAAGTAGCAAATAGCGGTCGCGAATTTGCGGCTGTTTAGCATTGCTTGCTGCAGATAAATAAACATTAGCCGTTTGTTCAACGGATGCCATTGAGCTATCAATAGCCTGTTTATTTTCAGTAGGTTGAGTCGCACAACCAAATAACACGGCTGATAAAATGGCGGCGAAAACAAATTTAGTTGTATTCAGTCTTTTTAACACAGGGCTTCACTCTGGTAAGATGCTGACTCTAGTTTAACCTGCTCTTTCACTTGGCGAAAGTCTTGATGATAGTCAATACAGAGGTAGTTATGGACCTATCGGTCGCACTTTATATCGTTCCCACTCCTATAGGCAATTTAGGAGACATCAGCAGCCGTGCAATCGAGGTGCTTAATAACGTTAAACTTATTGCCTGTGAAGACACGCGTCATAGTGGTAAATTGCTCAGTCATTTTGGCATTGAAACCCGTAAGACGGCGTTGCATGATCATAATGAACGTGACAGAGCCCAGTGGATTATTCAAAAGCTGAGTAATGGTGAAGCTGTGGCACTTATTTCTGATGCGGGCACGCCGCTCATTTCAGATCCTGGCTACCACTTGGTCAAACAGGTGCGTGAAGCAGGTTACAATGTTATTCCGTTGCCGGGCCCTTGCGCAGCAATTACCGCCTTAAGTGCATCAGGATTACCTTCAGATCGTTTTTCATTTGAAGGCTTTTTACCTTCAAAAGAAAAAGGCCGTTTAGACAAATTATCAGCACTTAAAGAAGACTCAAGAACCTTAATCTTCTATGAATCACCACATCGCATAGTGCACAGTTTAGAGTCAATTGTGGCGGCATTAGGCGAAGACCGTGAAATTGTCATGGCCCGTGAAGTGACTAAAACCTTTGAGACCTTTTTATCTGGCGCAGCAGGCGCTGTACTGCAACAAGTTAAAGATGACTTAAATCAGCAAAAAGGCGAAATCGTATTAATGATCCATGGTCACCGCAGTGACAGTGATTCAGAAATACCCACAGTGGTGATCAATACTTTAAAATTGCTATGTAAAGAACTGCCACTTAAAAAAGCCTCGGCATTGGCTGGCGAAATCTACGGCCTTAAAAAGAATGCCCTTTACAAATACGGTTTAGAAATCGGTCTATAGAGAATAGGTTGAGTTGAGTAGTTAGCTCAACCTGTTTACCTCAGCTTCATATGGTTTGCCATAAAGCCATATTTTAGTTGGTGTGTTGCAGTGGCTTAGGCTATAATCCGCGCCGAGTTGGCCAGACAGTTGCTGCGTTCGCAAGAACGGGGAGGAAAGTCCGGGCTTCAAAGAGCAGGATACCAGGTAACGCCTGGGCGGTGTAAACCGACGACAAGTGCAGCAGAGAGGAGACCGCCAACTTCGGTTGGTAAGGGTGAAAGGGTGCGGTAAGAGCGCACCGTGCGGCTAGTAATAGTTCGTAGCAAGGTAAACTCTATCCGAAGCAAGACCAAATAGGGTCCCGTATGGCGCTGCTCGCGTTGGGACCGGGTAGGTCGCTTGAGCCTGTGAGCGATTGCAGGCCTAGATGAATAACTGTCCAAGACAGGACCCGGCTTATCGGCCAGCTCACCTAATAGTACGAAGCCCGCTTATCGAAAGATAAGCGGGCTTTTTGCTGTCTAGTCTATCAGTAACTTATTTCATTACCGCTTGTTGGAAACGGTTACCTGCAATGGCGCCGATGACAAGTACCAGTAAATATACCCAACCAGATAATGAGAAATTAGCAATTGGGGTGAACAAGGCGCCGACATTACAGCCGTTAGCAAAGCGTGTACCAAAGCCCATTAACAGTCCACCTAAAGCAAACAATGCCAGCTGTTTTGTGGAGTGGTTTATGGCAAATGAGAATTTAAATTTACCCATAAATAACACCGCGATGAGCGTGCCTAAGAAAATCGCCAAGTTTTGTACTGATACCCCGTGTTCAAAAAAAGGCGTGCTGAACATAGCTTCAGGGCGCTGGCTTATTTCGGTAATGGTGTTCATTTCAACCCCAAACAACATCAAACCTTTAGCAAACCAAATACCAAAGGGGGTCGATGCGCCCCAGCCTGAGCCAGTACTTGCCATCATGATGCCAAAAATAACGGCAATAACTAATGCTGTGGTGCGCATTTGCCACAGGCTGGCAAGCCAGTTTTGATATGTTTTACGGCTAAATAACGTGAACTGTGTGTCTGCATCACGGTTAACGCTTTGGGATTGAAGCTGTTGACGCTCAATTTCACCGGCGACACCTAAGTATGAGCCTTTACGGCGGCGATAGTTTTCATATTTTTTGGCAATAATCACCACGGTTAACGCTAAAACTATGGTCACTAAAATTGACATGAAGTAACCATTTAGCGGCGTGCCAGCAAACAAGTCGGGTAAAAATACCCCTTTACCTTGATAGCTTGCTGATGAAAACCAGCTATCCGTTATCCAGCTTTGGCTGCTTTGTAATGGAAAGCCAAAAAAGACTCCCGCGCCAAAAAACACTAAGGTAATTGCCGCTCTTGGCACATCACTGACAAACTCCACCATCATCCCCGTTGCGCAGCAGCTGGATAAGCTCATGCCTGCACCAAACATGATGCCGCCAATCAATAGCCCTGCATTAATGGGGTTAATCCATAAATCATAGTGCTGGCTATCAGCGTTAAGCAATAAACCGGCATTGATGATGGCAGTGATCACAAACATGAACATCAGGGTTTGCAATAATTGAGTAGAGCCGCGGCGGTAAGCGCGGTTAATACTGCCTGCAAAACCGATGGCGCCTTTGGCTAACGCAAAGCCTAAACTAAGGCCTAATAACAAGCGTAAAAACAGCCCGTCATTGGCTAATTGAGTCGCACCAACCACTAAGGTTAATAGCAAAATGGCAACGGCCATCACCGCTTGATTTTTATTTATTTCCACTAGACCAACCCACTACATTTGATAACAAATTCAAAACAGAAATTAAACAAATGACATTATTTTCAAGTGTTTAAGTGCATCTGCTATTTTAGGGCGATTATGGTGAACCCGCTTGTTGCTGTCTATCGTCAACCGTTGTTTTAAATAGACTGCTTTGTCATAACTCATGCAATAAAGTGAATTATGATGATAATTATTTAATGTCTAAACCATGAAAGAGCTCAATTATCGATTCATTTATTAGCATATGGATCAAAATAACATGGCCGTTATGTTGGTTGGCTTTTCATTGGCTTGTTATTGGTTATGACTCAATATTTGAGGCGTTAGTCATTGGCTGTAATAGAGTATTGAGTGTCTAGACGATAATAAAATAGGCGCTATAGTGATTGTAAGTCAGCGTGTTATTACATCACAAAGCCCCCTTTTGGAGAATAAGGAGTGCGTGAGTTACGGGTTCTTTTATGGCTGCTTGTGCTCAACTCTTAAGTCTAACTCTTCCTTTGCGATTTTTAACAGTTTATCTCGCATCCAACCATTTAATGGGTCTTGCTCCGCTTGTTTATGCCAATACATATAGACAGGTAAATCGGGTACTTCAAAGGGCAGCTCTACCACACTCACGGGCATTTTATCTTTGAGTAGACTGGCGTAAGCATTTGGCATAGTCAGTAACATATCGCTGCGACTGATCACGCTGGTGGCGGCAAAATAATGCTCACATCGCAAGGCTATTTTTCTCGCAAGCCCGTGCATCGCTAACGCCATATCCACGAGGTCAACTTTGGAATCTTTTAAGGTGACCAAGGCGTGGGGGAAATTAACATAGTTGGCTAAGGTTAAGTCTTGCAATATCGGATGACCTTGGCGGCATATTAACGAAAACCGCTCATTACACACTAGTGTGTGGCGAATATCGTCATGGGTTGGCATTAATACATCAATGACAATATCTAAGTCTTGATGCATTAACGCGGGCTCCATTTCAACCTGTGTAACTTGACGGCTATTTACTGTGATATTAGGGGTATTTGTCAGTAAGTCAGTGACCAATACTGGGAAAAATATCGATTCTAAAATATCGCGAAAACCAAACTTAATCTCCCGCTGATGTTGACTGACATCAAAGGCTGTATTGTCTGACAGTGTTTGCTCTAACACTGCTAATCCGTCAATCACTTGGGGAATAATGTTCTGGCAAACGGATGAAGGCACCATTTTTCTGCCGTGGCGGATAAACAGTGGGTCGTTAAATTTGTCTCGTAATCGTGCTAGTGCGTGGCTAACCGCTGGCTGGGTAAGATGCAGTTTAGTCGCAGCGGCGGTAATACTGCCTTCTTGATAGACAGCTTTGAGCACTAAGAACAAATTTAAATCAATCTTACTATGCATCATATTAATGTTTCGCCATAAATTTATATCACTTTTATTTATCTTACGACTATTTACATTAGATTAACATGAGTTAAAAAAGGAACAGTTAATGAATAGTCATATGATGGAACAAGCGAAGCGCATGACCATAGGTAGTGAGAAATATAAGCTACCAATGCCAGCGACATTTAGCGATCCGCTAGAGCAACGTGAATATGAAAAGCAGCGCTTAGCGGCAGGTTTTAGGGCGTTTGCCCTTAAAGGATTTGATGAAGGATTAGCAGGGCATATTACCTTGCGTGACTGCATTGAACCAGAGACTTTTTGGGTCAATCCTGTTGGGATGTACTTCGGCCACATTACAGTCTCTGACTTAGTTAGGGTTGATCACCAGGGTAATATTATTGAGGGGAACTCTGCCATTAATAATGCCGCTTTTGCCATTCATTCTAGGATCCATCATGCCAGACCGGATGTGAATGCCATTGCTCATGCGCATACCACTTATGGTCGCGCTTTTTCTGCCTCGGGTGAGTTATTAGCGCCAATTTCCCAAGATGCTTGTATGTTTTATCAAAATCACAGTGTGTTTAATGCGTTCACAGGAGTTGTCGCTGAATTAAGTGAAGGCGATATGATTGCTGAATCATTAGCTGATAATACCGCAGTTATTTTACAAAACCATGGGCTGTTAACCGTGGCTAAATCAGTAGATGCTGCGGTGGCTAACTTTGTGATGATGGACAGTTGTTGCCATAGTCAATTATTGGCACAAGCAGCGGGCAATATGCAGCTTATTAGCGATGAAATTGCCACTAAAACCCGTCAGTTTAATGGTTCTGACTTGGTGACATGGGGTAACTTTCAGCCCTTGTTCCAACAAGTGCTTGCTCAAGATAGTCGTTTTCTTGATTAAAGCGAGAGCAAACAGTGATTATAGGCGTCAGCAAAAAGTGCCAGTAGAAAGTACCTGCAGGGATAAATAACATCAATGGACATCAATGGACATCAGGGGGGGATGTATGGAAGCGTCAATTTTTACTGAGGTGTTATTACCGCTGGCATTGGCCTTTATTATGCTTGGTATGGGGTTGAGTTTAACTCAGCAAGATTTTACGCGCTTATGGCGCACACCTAAACCCATTATAGTGGGTTTGCTTGGGCAAGTGATTCTGCTGCCTTTGTTGGCGCTAGGTATTTGTATCGCGTTAGACCTTAATGCTGCATTGGCGGTAGGTTTGATGATCCTTGCAGCTTGTCCCGGCGGCACTATGTCTAATGTCTTTAGTCATTTAGCTAAAGCAAATCTAGCACTATCAGTCAGTTTAACGGCGTTATCCACATTAATTTGTGTGTTTACCACGCCGTTTATTATTGGTTACTCGGTGCTGTTATTTGTAGGTGATCAAGCGACAGAGTTTTCAATTTTGGCAGCGGCCTTAGGGCTGGTGCTGATTACTTTACTGCCTGTATTGATAGGCATAGTGATTCGGCACCATTACGCATCTTGGGCACAAAAAGTGGCAGTGTATTTTAGGCGGTTTTCACTGTTTTTTATGCTCACTATGATTATTGCCCTGATAATCAAAGAGCGTGAGTTGTTACTCGAATCATTTGAACAAGTCTTTCTGGCGAGTATTTCACTGAATATATTATCGGTAATGATGGGGCTATTACTGGCTAGGTTGTGCTCATTATCCATTATTGATGGACTAACGTTAGGCATTGAAGTTGGTATGCAAAATGCGGCTTTGGCAATATTAATTGCGATCAGTTTTTTGCATGAACCTGAGTATGCTATTGCCGCAGGGGTATATGGTTTAACTATGTACATTGGCCCTAGTTTATTAGTGTATTGGGTTAAGCACTTTCGCGGCCGAAAAACACAGGTGCAGCAACCTGCTAATCGTTAATGATGAAGGCTATTGTTATCATGACTTTCAAACATTAACAATGGGTGGCACTTTATTTAATAATAACTAATGCGATAAGGTGAATATTAATGGCCACTATACAATAGCTAAATCATCCGTTATAGAGGTGCTTAGTGCTAACCTCTATGATTGAATCGTCTGTAATTACGACCAATATATGTATTAAAGTCCTTATTAATCAGTAATGAGGCTAAGTTTATTGAGTTTCTTGCTCATGGGGCGCATTATCTAAACTCGACTTCTTTAACATAAAATCACTTCAAATAATGAAAAAGCCCAATGCTGCTACCGCGCCGACTCCGCTGACAACTGATGTAAAAACGTCGGCGACAAAGGCTGACTTTCCTATTATTGGTATTGGTGCTTCTGCTGGCGGCCTTGAGGCCATTGAGCAGTTTTTAAGCCAGGCTAAAGCTGATTGCGGTATGGCTTTTGTGGTGGTGCAGCATCTAGACCCTCACCATAAAGGCATTATGTGTGAGCTGTTGCAGCGTGTAACCCCGCTTAAGGTGCTACAAATTAGCGATCGCATGATGGTTAAGCCCAATCATGTATATGTTATCCCGCCCGCTTATGACCTAACTCTTTTAAATGGGACATTACTGCTATTTCCTCGTGTTGAGCCCCATGGGTTACATTTACCGATAGATTATTTTCTTAAGTCTTTAGCGGCTGATAAACAGGCTCAAAGCATTGCGGTGATTCTGTCGGGAATGGGCTCAGACGGCACGCTTGGGTTACGGGCTATCAAAGAAAAATTTGGTGCAGTGTTTGTACAGCGCCCTGATACGGCCAAATTTGCCAGTATGCCTAAAAGTGCCATTGATACCGGACTAGTTGATGCTGTAGCACCCGCAGATGTGTTAATGGATAATGTGGTTAATTACCTCAACCACATGCCTATTCAGGTTGAAAATACTGAACAAGATCACCACGACATTAAAAAAGTCATCGCCTTGCTGCGATCCCATACAGGGCATGATTTTTCCCGTTACAAAAAAAGCACCATTTATAGACGTATTGAGCGGCGCATGGCTTTGCATAAGCTCACCACCATTGCTGACTATGCTCAGTATTTACGCAGTAATGCCCAAGAAAATGAACTGCTGTTTAACGAGTTACTCATTGGTGTGACACACTTTTTCCGTGACAGTCAGGTTTGGCTGCAGCTTCAGGATGAGGTTATTCCAGCATTGCTGGCTAAACACCCAGAAGGCGGCACCTTGCGAGCTTGGGTACCTGCTTGCTCTAGCGGTGAAGAGGCTTATACATTGGCAATCGTGTTTCAAGAAGCCTTAAAGCAAGGGAGTTATCCCCAGCATTTTGAGTTGCAGATATTTGCCACCGATCTTGATAATGACGCGGTTAAAAAAGCCCGAGCTGGGATCTACCCGGCGAGTATTGCAGATGATATTGCTCAAACGCTATTAGATCATTATTTTGTGGCCAATAAGGCAGGTTACCGCATCGGTAAAGAAATACGGGAAATGGTTATTTTTGCCCAGCAAAATCTGGTCACCGATCCACCATTTACTAAGCTTGATTTAATCAGTTGTCGAAACTTGTTTATCTATTTAGAAGCGGATTTACAGCAAAAGCTGATCCCCTTATTTCATTACAGCTTAAATCCTGGTGGGGTGCTGGTGTTAGGCACCTCTGAAACCATAGGTAAAGACGACGTCCTGTTTAGTGCTGTGCATGAAAAACTGCGTATTTATCAGCGATGCGAGACAATTGAACCGATTAATTTAATGAGCTTTCCAAGCAGAACCTCAGGTGGCTATTCACCTGAGCAAATGTTTGAAAAACTGGTGCCCGCTAAAACCCAAGGAGTTGATGATTTGAACTTAGAAGACTTGACCCAATCGCTGTTGCAAGAGCACTTTGTGCCAGCGGCGTTGCTGACCACAGAGCAAGCGGATATCGTCTATATCAATGGTAAAACTGGCAATTATTTAGAGCCCGCAGCCGGTAAAGTGAATCACAATCTATTTGCAATGGCTCGTGAAGGTTTAACTGCGCCCATAAGTGAAGTGTTTAATCGGGCTGTGCGCCAAAAGAAGAAGGCTGAACTAAGAAATATTAGTGTGGGGACTAATGGCAATGCAGTGCAAGTGGATGTGAGTGTGCAACCATTGCTGCAACCTGCAAGTCTGTGTGGCATGGTATTGGTGCTGTTTAGTGAATCATCAATGCAGACTTCGGCTTTAAGCACGCACAGTAGCGCTGATGGCGTTGATAGCGCTACTGATACTGATGAAATAGTTGCCTTAAACCAAGTCCTGCAACAGGCTCGGGATGATTTAAGGATCACCACCAATGAGATGCAGTTTGCACAAGAAAACCTCAAGTCGACTAATGAAGAATTACAAAGCACCAATGAAGAGCTGCAAAGTACTAACGAGGAGCTGACCACCTCTAAAGAAGAAATGCAGTCGATGAATGAGGAATTACAAACCGTCAATCATGAGCTAAACACTAAAGTTAATGAGTTGTCAGAAGCCAGTGATGACATGAAAAACCTGCTTAATAGCACCAATATTGCCACCTTGTTTTTAGATAGCGATCTTAAGGTGCGCCGTTATACCACTGAAACACGCAGTATTTTCAAACTCATTGCCAGTGATGTTGGTCGTCCGATCACTGATTTAGTTAGCTCGTTAATTTATCCCGCCTTGGCTGATGATGCCTGCGAAGTGCTGCGGAGCCTGATATTTCAGCAAACAGAGGTGCAAACCCATGATGGTCGCTGGTATATCGTGCGCATCATGCCTTATCGCACCCAAGAAAACCTCATCGATGGCGTAGTGATCACCTTTAGTGACAATACTGAAAACAGAATGGCGAGTATTGCCATGACGCAATCGGAATCGCGATTCCGATTATTATTTGAAAATTCCTCCCATGCAGTTGCCTATAAAAGAATCATTTTGAACAATGACAAAGCGGTAGACTTCAACTATCTTGAAGTAAACAACGCTTATGTTGGCATAACCGAACTACATGACGTAATTGGAAAAAATGGCAGTGAAGTCATTCCAAATATCCTCCAATCGAATAGTGACTTTATGGCTGCTTGTGGTCGCGTCGCTATGTCTGGCAAGCCAGAAAAAATTGAGTATTACGTAAAAGAAACTAAGCAATGGTTTGAATGTTCAATGTACTCACAACAACAAGGTCTGTTTGTTTGTGTGACTAAAAACATTACCGATAAAAAGCACAACTTAAAAACCTTAAATAATGTAAGGGAAATACTTAAGCGGGGGAATAACTCCTCTGAAGCAGAGCTTAGGAATTTATTGGTGGATGTACAAAATAATCTGGAGAAACTTTGCAAGATGGAATAGCAAAGTGATATCCAAAGGCAAAGGAAGATAGCCATGACCAAGTGCACGCAATGAACAAGGGTATAAAGCCAACTATTCAAAGCCTGAATTCATTGCGGAAGGATTCTATGCAGTGTCAGCATAAACATGATTGCAATGAGTGCAATGAGCGCTGCTCACTAGCGGATGAGGTTGCAGCTGAACGATTATTACATGAGTTACAGGTGCATCAAATCGAATTAGAGATGCAGCAAAACGAGCTAATAGTGGCCAGAGATATCGCCGAATCAGCCGCTGCAAACTATCAAGCATTATATGATTTAGCCCCAGTAGGTTATGTTTCGCTAAATCGCACTGGGTATATCACTCAGGCTAATTTTACCGCTGCAAGTATGTTAGGTATGCCCCGTAAAAATATACTGGGTAAACGCCTTGGAGCATACTTAACTGAAGACTCCCTACTGCAATATAACGCCCACCTTGCCAATACTTTTCAAGGCGTTGACTCTCCAGACAGTGAGATAAAACTTAACATCGATAATAAGCTAAGCACGGTACAGTTAAAGCTTACTATTAACGAAGATGGCCTTGAATGCCTTAGCGCACTGACAGATATTACCGCCACTAAAAAATCTGAAATAAAATTAAAACTTGCCGCCAGTGTTTTTAGTCATGCTCATGAAGGCATCATGATCACCGATTTAAAGGGCAATATCCTTGAAGTTAATGACACTTTCACTCAGATAACAGGCTTTAGCCGTCAAGAGGCCATTGGTAAAAACCCACGAATTTTCAGATCGGGTCGACAGTCTGCAGACTTTTACGACGGTATGTGGAGCACGCTGAAACAGCATAACTATTGGTGTGATGAAATATGGAATAAACGCAAAAACGGCGAAATTTATCCGCAAATGCAATCAATCAGTGCGGTGCGTGATGTGTATGGCAAGGTCATGCACTATGTCTCAATGTTTACTGACATAACCGATAAAAAAGCGCACCAGCAGCAACTAGAGCATACCGCCCATCACGATATGTTAACTGGTTTACCCAATAGAGCATTACTGGCCAATAAGTTAGCGCAGGCACTAAAACAGAGCCAGCGACGCGGTAAAAAGCTGGCACTGGCTTATCTTGATTTAGACGGCTTTAAAGCCATTAACGATACCCACGGCCATAGCACTGGCGATCAATTCTTAGTTTTAATTTCACTGGCGTTGAAAAGTGCGCTGCGTGCAGGAGACTTTTTAGCGCGTATTGGCGGTGATGAGTTTGTTGCAGTGCTGAGCGACCTTGAACAGGCCAGCGATTGTGAGCCAGTATTACAGCGGATGCTGGTGGCTGCATCGCAAAGTATTATTTGCAATGAAGAAATACTGCAAGCTTCAACCAGTATTGGGGTAACACTGTACCCGCAAAATGGCACCGATCCAGACTTATTGCTAAGACAAGCTGATCATGCGCTGTATCAAGCGAAAGACGCAGGCAAAAGCTGTTATTTATTTTTTGATAAGGACTCTGCTGAAGCCTCGAAAACGAAACGAAAGAGCCTTGAGTGTATTATTCAGGCTTACGAAAACCAAGAGTTTGTTCTTTATTTTCAGCCTAAAGTAAATATGAACACAGGGAAAGTAGTGGGGGTTGAAGCATTGCTGCGCTGGCAGCATCCGCAACAAGGATTATTGCTGCCAGAAGTCTTTTTACCCATGATTGAAGACCACTTAATTAGCATTAAAATAGGCGAGTGGGTAATTGATACTGTACTTAAACAACTAGATGAGTGGCAAGAAAAAGGCTTAACGATTCCCGTTAGTGTCAACATTGGCGCCAGCCAATTGCAAAGTAGTGACTTTGTCGCCAACTTAGCTGCAGCTTTAACCGCTTACCCTAATATTTCTCCCGAGCTATTGGAAATGGAGATATTAGAAACCAGTGCCTTAGAAGATATGGTTAAAATTAGTCAGCGAATGAACGCCTGTTTACAAATGGGCGTTAAGTTTGCCTTAGATGATTTTGGTACCGGTTACTCATCACTTACCTACCTTAAAAGCTTGCCTGCTACGAAATTAAAAATAGATCAGAGCTTTATTCGGGATATGTTAACAGATACGTCTGATCTTGCTATTGTGAAGGCTATCATAGGCCTAGCAGATATCTTTGACCTTGGGGTCATAGCTGAAGGGGTAGAAAACAAGGCACAAGCTGACAAGCTGTTATCACTTCACTGCACTATAGCTCAAGGTTATGGTATTTCTAGACCTATGCCAGCAGCACAGGTGCCTAAGTGGGTGCAAGCTTGGCACTGCAATCCAACTTGGACTGCGTAATTCTTAATGCGAATAAAAGCGCTCTAATTCACTATCACTTACCCTCATAACTCAATTCTTTGCTTCCTAATCAAGTAACTAAAAAGGCTTCTTTTGTATCATGATTAAAGACTGTCGAATCCCCTTTAAAAATAGGCTATGTTAATGAAATAAACAGGTCGCTCTTACGGGCTTTAAATGCTGTTGAGCATGATTTAGCATTTGGATGTAAAAACGGTTTATGGGCATTATATAAGGCGCTTAACGCAGCAAATTCAGCATTTAGTGATGGGACTTACCATGAGTAAAATTTTTCTAATTCGTCACGGCCAAGCCAGTTTTCATGCCGATGATTATGATCAGTTATCTGATTTAGGCATTGAGCAGGCTAAGCTGGTGGGGCGATATTTAGCCAATAAAACCATTACGCCAGATCTCGTGATAACAGGCTCAATGTTACGCCATCAGCAAACCGCGCAGCATAGCCTAGATACCTTTGGTTTGGCCGATGATGCACTGATAAGTTTAAGTGAGCAAGATGCTGGCTGGAATGAATATGACCATCAAAATATTCTCGGTGCGTATCATCCTGAGTTTACCAGCCCCAGTAAAATGCGCGCATTTTTAGCTCAAGAGCCCGATCCTCTCGCGGCTTTTCAGCAGCACTTTTTCGGCGCTATGGAGCAGTGGACACAGGCATCTGCAACGGCTAAGTTAAATGAAAACAACCTATATACAGAATCTTGGAGTGATTTTCAGCAACGGGTCATAGGTGTTTTTGAGCGCTTAACCAGCGAGCATCACGGTAAAACCATTTTGGTCTATTCATCGGGCGGACCAATTAGCGTGATTGCCAGTTTATTATTGGGATTGCCGCTAACACAGTTTGTCGATATTAATTGGTCATTAGTCAATGGCGGCGTGACCAAAGTGGTGGCCAGAGGTCAGGACAAGCAGTGGTCATTGTCGTCATTAAATGAGCACGATATATTCGAGCAACAAGGGGATAAAAGGATAATTACTTACACCTAAGTGCTTATTTTTGCTGTAACAGCGCCTAAAATGGGCTTAAATAGCCCATGTAAATAATAAAAATAACTCATCATAAAATGGATAATAAGATGCGAAAAAATATTTTGATCACCGGGGCAAGTTCGGGTTTAGGTCGAGGAATGGCCATTGAATTTGCAAAACAGGGATCTAACTTAGCACTGTGTGCGCGCCGAATGGATAGGTTAGTTGAGCTCAAGGCTGAGCTAGAACAAATTAACCCGCAAATTAACGTGCTGATAAAAGCCTTAGACGTGAATGATCATGAGGCTGTTTTTAGCGTTTTTGATCAATTTAACGCTGAAATGGGGCCGTTAGACCGCATTATTATTAATGCGGGCATGGGCAAAGGTGCTTCCATTGGTACTGGGTATTTTCATGCCAATAAACAAACCGCAGAAACCAATTTTATTGCCGCGCTTGCACAGGCTGAGGCGGCAATGGCTATCTTTAGGGCTCAAAATTCAGGGCATTTAGTCACCATATCATCTGTCAGTGCAGTACGTGGTTTTAGACGGGCGATGACAGTTTACGCAGCCACTAAAGCAGCGCTAACATCTCTTAGTGAAGGCATACGTATTGATGTAATGAATACGCCGATAAAAGTAAGCTGTATTCACCCTGGTTTTATTCAAAGTGAGATCAATGAAGGGGTTGAAAAAATCCCCTTTATTGTCGATACCGAAACCGGTTGTAAGGCGTTAGTAAAAGCGATTAATAAAGAAAAAGCCAACGCTTTTGTGCCAGGTTGGCCATGGGCAATATTGCATTGGGCATTACGGATTGCACCTGTGAGTGTTATCAGAAAAATGAGTTAAATCATTTGCTTAAATTAGAATTAGAATTGGCCTATTTATCCTGTGATAGATAGGCTTTTTTGTATTCACACTGCACTGAACCTTAGTTGTGATGGGATTGAATGGTTCGATCCTTCAACAGTGAGTCGAAAAACTGCTTTAATTAAGTCATAATTTTTATCGTTAATGCTGCTGAGTTTTATTGTGCTAACCCATATTGGTATTTTTGGGGACGGCCGATTCAGTACTGGTACTCTTTTTACTTGGTTAGGTACTTCATGTTTAAAAAAATCTCATTGTGCATTTTAGCGATGGCTTCTTGGCAAGCATCTGCTGAACAGTCTTATTTTTTTGACCAGCAAGATGGCCAATTTGATCTTGGCTATCACCTCGCTGAAAATGCCTATGGTTTTTTACCGGTTCCTATTTTAATTACTGAGCCTGCAGTTGGTGCTGGTGGTGGTTTGATGGGCTTGTTTTTGCACGAAACCGATGAAGAAAAAGAACTACGTAAACAAAAAGCCCTTGAGTCTATTGATGGCGGCGCCCAGTTAATTCCTGCAGCAATGACCTTGGTGGGCGGCGGCGCGACAGCCAATGGTACTTGGTTTGCTTTTGCGGGGCACCGTCATTCTTGGTTAAACGATAGTATTCGTTATACCGGCGGCGCAGGTGCTGCTAAGGCGAATTTAGATATTTATACTAATTTAGGTGGCTTACTACCTGAAGGGAAAAACCTCAAATTTGATACCACTACCGAAGCTTACTTTGCGATGCAAAAACTGCAGTTTAGAGTGGCTGATACGCCATTATTGTTGGGCTTAAAACAGCTATGGTCAGTGTCCAGTGTCTCATCATCAAACGCTGTAGTTGATTGGTTTTTGCAAACCGCACTGGGTGATAAACATACCACCTCAGGTCTTGGTTTGGTGGCCGAGTATGACACTAGAGATAATATGTTTTTCCCGAAAAAGGGTTACATTTTATCGGCTGAATACATGTTATATGATGAGGCGTTAGGTTCTGACAGTCATTACGGTACCTTAGATACCAGTGGCGAGTTTTATTTCCCTATTGCTAAAAAGTGGACCTTTGCGGTCGCTGCTAGTTATCAGGAATTGTATGAGAAAGACACCAGCCTTTCACCTACCACTAAGCCTTATGTTGATCTTCGTGGTGTATCAGCATTTCGATATCAAGGTGATCAAGTCGGCACCTTACAAGCGCAGTTGATGTATCACATAGATCACCGCTGGACGGTATCGACCTTTTACGGTTACGGCCAAACAGAGACAGAGACGGAATCAATACAAGACAGCAGCGACTCCGTTAATGCTTATGGTGTTGGCTTTCGCTATCAAATTGCCAGACGTTACGGCATTCATATGGGAGTGGATGTCGCCGCCAGTGAAGAGGAGCGGGCATTGTATTTTAACCTAGGCTCGGGCTTTTAATCGTCAATCAGACACTTAAGCACATATTAATTGGCAATCAGTTTATATGTGCTCTTACCTTTATAAGTACTATTGAATTCAGTAGTAGTCAATATCATCTACCAGGGACTTAGTTATAATTCTTACACTTTTAATTAAGCACTTTTCGATAATAAAATTATATTTAACTGATAATTGATTACACTGTTTATATTGGGTTGTCTCTATGTCTGTATTTTACAAATAGTGTTGCTATTTTATCTTTGCTTATGTCTTTATTAACAATCTAATCATTTTGTAACTGCTGTAGGTTATTAATAATTAGGGTTTGAATAATTTAAGAAACTATTTTTATTAATTGCCATTTAATTTGTTGGTAATTTAAAGTGTCGCGGCGAGGCTTAAGATGTTTATTTGTTGTTGCTCAGGTGTTTGTTTGTGGCTTGATTTGTGTTTATTTTGTGAGAAACACTTGTTGCAGCCAGGTTTTTAATTTAAATTTTCAAAACTAATTTTATATTTATAATGTTATCAGTAGCAGTAGGCGAGTAGTACTGAATTGTTTTCTATTTTGGTCAGATTTGAAATTTATTGATCATTTCAAGAACAAGTGTCATTTCAATTGACTGGGACATAAGCTCTACCAATCATCACAATCATAAAAGCTAAGGTTTTGTAATTAAACATGGTGCCAAAGGCTAGAGTAAAATAGAGGTCTGAAATTTTGGTTTTATCTTATCTGTCTGTACTTTAATTATTTTATGTTTTTGATTGTGGCAGTGTCTTGCTGTCGAAACAATTCAGAGTGTTGTTTTTTATTCATATCTTGAGGGATATTTTTTATCCTAAGAGATACTTGTTGAATATATGTGCTGTTTTTATATTAACTGAAATATTTATGAGGGGTAAGTTAAGACTTAAGGTTTTTAGCCGTGAGTCTTAAGCTTGTTTTTCAAACTATATCTGTAATTTTTATTTTTACGTTTGTTGCTTGTTTTCTGCGTTGTTATTTTTTTTGACTTTAAATTCAAAGCTGTTTTTTGTTTTTATTGTTGTTTGAAATAAAATCTTCACTTTACTTATTTGTATGTTTTATTTAATTTACTCCCGCCTTTACTGATGCTGAAATATTGCTTGAGATTAATTGACCAATCTTAATCTGTGGCAATAATTCGGCATACAGACATAAATAAAATAATTATTTGGAATAAATATGAAATTGAATGCTAAGAAGCTTCTGCTTGCGACCAGTGTTGCAGCAGTACTTACAGGTTGTAATAGCTCATCAGACGATAAATCAATTAGCATGGAAGTCCGTTTGATGGAAACCACAGATATCCATACTAACGTTATGCCATACAATTACTTCGCGAGTGCAGAACACAACGAAAACAACCTGCCAGAATGGGGCTTAGCACGTACTTCCTTAGTCATTGCTGAAACGCGTGAAGAAGTCGCCAATAGCATGTTATTTGATAATGGCGATTTAATCCAAGGTAGCCCAATGGGTGACTACATGGCAGCGCTAGGTGCAGAGCATCTTAAAGATGACAAGCATCCGGTTTACAAAGCGATGAACCATTTAAAATATGATGCGGCTAACTTAGGTAACCACGAATTCAACTATGGCCTTGAATACTTAGATGAAGCACTTAAAGGTTCAGATTTCCCTTACGTGAGTTCAAATGTGTGGAAGGCTGATAGCTCGCTTGAAAAAGTCAGCAATGCAGCAGATGAATGTGAAGTACGCATTACTGAAGATTTTTATGACACCGCTGAGCATATGTATAACCCATATGTCATTTTAGACCGTGAGTTTATTGCCGAAAATGGTGAATCATACAATGTTAAAGTCGGTGTCATTGGCTTTACACCACCAGATATTATGGGCTGGGATGCTTCGCATCTAGTGTGTAATGTGATGGTTTCAGATATCAAGAAAACCGCTGAACATTTTGTGCCTATGATGAAGGCTGAAGGCGCAGACGTTATTGTTGCTATCCCGCATTCAGGCTTGAACGATAATGAAGATGAATTTGCTGAAAACGCAACATTGCATCTAGCTTATGTTGACGGTGTTGATGCCATCATGTTTGGTCACGACCATCGCGAGTTCCCGAATCAAACTGATGAATACGGCGATATCCCAGGGGTTAATCCTGAACTGGGTTTAATTAATGGTATTCCTGCCATCATGCCAGGTTTCTGGGGTGCTAAGTTGGGTGTTATTGACCTAAAACTTAAATCTAGCGATGACGGCGAGACATGGACTGTTGACCATTCTCACTCTACAACCGAGCTGCGCTCACTAATTCCAAATGAGTCTGATGTTCTTATTGAAGATCTAGTAGTTGAAGAGCATGAAGGTACCGTTGATTACATGTCAGCAATGATTGCTGAAATCGATGTCAACATGAACAGCTTCTTCCCACAAGTGGTACCAGATTTATCCATGCAAGTGGTTAACCAAGCACAGCTTCATCAACTGAATAAATGGAAAGCAGAAGGCGAGTTTGCTGATGCATCTGCAGACGCTATTTTCATGTCTGTATCTGCGCCATTTAAATCTGGTCGTAATGGCGGCGCCGATTACACCAACATTCAAACTGGTGAGCTAACTAACGCTTCAGTTGCTGATATCTATGTATTTGATAACAATACCCCTGCCGTTTTAAAAATGACCGGTGCGGATATGAAAAACTGGATTGAGTGGGTTAACTCAAATGCTTATAACAGCTTACCATTAGCTGAAGGTGAGACTTTCTTAGTTGAAGGCTTCCCTGGTTATAACTTCGATGCGTTTTATGCTGGCTTTAATGAATCTGGCGAAGGCATGCTTAAGTACACAATCAACGTTGAAAACGAATCAAAGTACACCAACATTAATGGTTGGGAATTTGATACAACAGACAGCAAGCAGTTAGTTGAGCTTACCTATAACGGTACTGAAATGGCTGATGACGCAGAAATCTACGTGATTACCAACAACTACCGTGCTTCTAACTCTCGTATGCCTGGTGTTGATAACGCTGAGCTTGTTAAAGAAGAGGCGGCATTTAATAACCGTGAATTAGTGCAATTCTACTTGGCTGATCGTTTAGCTGAGCAAGAAGGTGATAGTAAATTAGCGTTCCCAAATGCTGAAGTGTTTGAGCTTATCGCGCCAAATACTACTAGTGTGTCATTTGCTTCTGCAAAGCTTGATGAAGCCTTCCGTTGTGCGACCAATGAAATTACTGGTCTTTCAACTGAGCAGGAAGATGGGACTAAAGAAGGTACTGAAGGTTTCACTATTTACAACTTTAACTTTGATTACAGTGGTGAATTTAACTGTAAAGCTAAAGGTCAGTAATGCTGATTTAGCGTTAAAGTTTAGCGTTAAAGTCTAGCAAGTATAAAACCCTACTTAAGCATTAGTAGGGTTTTTTTATGTGTTAAATTCAGTGAGTTCTCGACATATTGATGCTGCTCACAGTTACGGAGCATCATTATTGCAGAGTGTGAACCACCTTAAGGTTTACCAGCGTAAAAGCACGTAGGTTATTACCATTGCTATTTTACTTTGCCGCTACAGGCAACTTTCAGTACAAGGATCTATCATGTTTGATTCAAAACCAGATAAAGCTTTTTTCGATCGCGCTAGTCAGTTTATTAATGTTGCTAATGAGTTCAATCAAAATCCCAAGGTAAAAACGGGTGAGGTAAGCGCTTCATTCATGTATTCCTTAACCCGCTACAATGCTTGGTTTGCTTCTACTGGTTTTGATAATGCCGAAGAGATGCAGCAGAAAAAAGCTGACATGGTGGCCTATTACACTGAAGAGTACCGTAAGTTGTTAGAAGGTAATATGGACGATTACATTAAAAACTTTGATCATTACCGTAAAACACAAAAGTAAACCTGTTGCTGCACAGCGCAAGATTATGATTTAAAAAATCCACTATCAGAGTATCGTTAAGATAATCGACAGTGGATTTTTTATCGTTAATTATCTTGGTGTTGACGATTAAGCCCTATCAAGTGTCTCATTTTATACTCCGAGTAATGTTAATTACCCCGGCAACAACGGCATCGCAGTTTTGTTTCTAATAGAAACGGGCAAGACAAGATGACCAAGTTCCTATGTCGCGTTGTGCTTAGCCGTACTGAGTACTCTGCAATCTGCAATCTGCAATCTGCAATCATCAACACTCAACAATGTGAAATGGGCTCATCAATAGGTGCTATAGCGCTAATTGTTGCCGATGCAGCCATGCTACCGGATTGCCTAACAGTGGTAACTGCCATACACCATAATGCTCATCATCTTGTAGGCGGTAGTAGCGAATATCATTATCGAACAATAGGCTGCGGCGCAACGAGCTGTAGAAAGTGAACAGTTCGCCTTGTTTTCCTAAATGTTGATCTGGAGTGAGGTGTTGATGGTCAACGGTCATGAAAAATACACTTATGTTGTGACCTTCTTGCTCTATTTGTTGCTCATTAAATTGATAACGAGCTTGAAACTGTATCGATGCCCCATCGCAATTTAACAGGCTAATACAGGCATCAACCGTCATAATACCTGCTTTGTCTTCGTTGTAGAGCAAGGCCATCCTAAAATCGACTCTTACGATGTCACCAGATTCAGTCGGATAATAAATATAATTATTATAATGTTGCTCGGTTAATTCAGTTGTTTGTACAGCCGCTTTGGGTAAGGTTAATTGATTTCTGGACGGCGTGGTGGTGAGCTGTATCTTTTGCGTCAGCTGCTGTAGTTGTACTGCAGATATTAAGGCGTTATGGCTAACGGTATTGAGCAAGCCCGTTTGAGCGCAATCACCTTCTGGGCACATTGCTAAACTGTAGTAATGATTGTGTTGTCCTAGCCATTGGGGCTGGGATGGATTAATTATGGGCAGCGGCAATGAATCACAGTGATCTTCTGAGGTCGCCTCAATGACTGCTGTTAATGGATGTTGTTGACATAACGTAAAAGGCAGGTTTACTGAAGACGGTTGCCATTGTCTATACCCTATAACGGCGATAATGATACTCAAAAATATCAATATAACCATAGCTTTGATGGTTAGGGTTGTACGGGGATTTTTGTTTTGCTTTGTGGCCTGTGGCGCGTTTAATGCGTAACCATGACGCGGAATGGTTTTAAGCTCTATTGACTCATCGCTGGCAAGCTTTCGTCTTAAGGTACTGATGCATTGATTGAGAGATGCATCAGTCGCATTGCGGTTAGGCCAACCAGCTGATTGTAAATCGGTTTTAGTGGCGACACCTTCAGCCAGTATTAAATGTTTTAATACTGCATTTTCTGAAAACGATAATGAGTGCTGCTCACCTGTTCTAGCATCCGTCAGGGTTTGTTTGTCAGAATCGAATAGCAAGTTGGCCAGCAACAACATGAAAATTCCTGAGTGGTTAAGAAGAGATATAATATAGCGAAATGTGGTTGATGTTGATGTGAAAGTGGTCAAATAATTTGACCTTCCTCAAATAAAAAGGGGCATAAATGCCCCTTTGAGAGAGTGATGATGAATTTGGGGATTAATTCAATTTATGCTGTTGTTTGAGTTTGTCTAATTTATGGCAAGTGATACAGGATTCTGTTTCCAGCTCATCCTTAGGTACACCAAAACGACCGCCATTTTGCTCCATATGCGCACGTACATGGGGCTTAATTACCATGGTATTGCTGTCTTCGTCATACCGCTTGGCATGGCATGAATAACAAGTTGCAGACACTGGGCTCACATAAGCATCGACGTTAACATCAGTGGCCGGATACGCTCTGCTATCAGGATCATAAGTCAGATCCAATGCTAAGGGTTTGCCTTCTTCAGTTAAACGCTCTGCACCAAAAGTGTCACCTTCATGACAACGGTAACAGTTGGCTTGGTTAGCGGGGTAATTTACTGAGCGGATCCAATCCGGTTGTTTCTGAGTTGCCCGCTGGTTGTTATGTAATGAATGCATCCAGATTTTATGATCTGGGTGACTCACAACGAGTTGCTCAACAAAGTCTTTGTCACCTTGCACAGTATGACGTTCGCGAATGGCTTGGGTCGGCGGAGTATTGGGATTATGACATGCGACACACGCATCAACGATATCAGCAGTTGAGGTGCCGTAGCCTTTACCGCGAGGTATCATAGGCTTAAATGCAATAGCTTCTTCACCATCATTACCGGAGAAACAGGTCGTATTCGCCAGCTCAAGATTTGATTCGGTCTTACGAGAGTGACAACCACGGCAATTTAGCTCGGTAGTATCCGTTTCTTCATTGTAACCATGACAAGAACCGCAATTTTTGTTTGACACAATTGGGCGACGTTTAATTTCATCACGCAGGCCATTGGCATCAAAGAACCAACGTTTGTTATAAGTAGCATTGCTCTTAACGCCTTCTGCACCACAGGTCGCTGCTTGACCTAAATCATCCGTACAGAAAAAGACTCGATTCGAGATAAAGCCATAATTGTCTGAGGTGTCACCTGCAAAGGTATCATTCATCTCAATTGGCCCGACCCGGTAAACAAGGTTGCCATCAACTAATGCATGCACAGGCGTTAAGGGACGTAATCCGCTTTGCTCTGACGTCATTCGTTTGGTGGTTTTACCGTAAACAGTATAGCCGCGGCCTTGTCCCATGTGACCAGCAAGCCCTATACCGTCTTGTTGCCCTTGGGTGAAATTAACATCAATGCCCCAGTTTACGTACAACTCAAGCCCGGATAAATAATCCCAATCTTTCGCTTCTGTGCTAGTAAAAGGCAGCGCTTGGCCTTGTTGATCTTCAAGTCCAACCACGATTTCTGCAAATGATTCACCTTCAACATCAACAATCTTCGCATCGCTAATGTTGACATTCATTAGGCTGCGGCCCGCGATACCGGCATCGGCTTTGCCTCGGTGTTTATCATAGACATGCTCGGCACTATGGCAGCTTGAGCATTGGCTGTTATCACTCATACCGCTATGATCTATGTTGGCTTCTTCTAAGTTATGACAACTAGAGCAATTTTCACGAGTTGGCATTGTTTGCCAGTTTAACGCTTCAGTGTGTTCGGTTGTTTCTTCATCGTTGTGACAAGCTAAACAGTTACCAACGGTCTCAGAGCTAACACCAATATGAGCTTGATGAGCAATGATAGGCCATGTTTTATCATCATCGACTCTGCCTGCTGAGTGGCAAGTGGCACAGTTTTCTAGGCTATCACCGCCATGTTTAATGCTGGCAATGTCTTCATGACAGCTTAAACATGTTTGACTATCGACAATATTACGGGTGAACGATAGCTCAGAACCATCGACCATGTAATCAGTGTTTTGATATGTGGTCGGCACTAACTCAGTGCCATTTACGCGGAGGATAACGCGTTGGGGTAAACTTGCATCATAGCCATTTGGAAAGTAACTGCTATCGGCTAGGTTGGTACCCATTGTGTATTGGTATTGGCCGTTAGCAAAGTCGGTTAGCTCTCCTGGGCACTCTTCATTGCAGGTTTCGTTGAGCAGGTATTGCCAAGCAGAGCTATCACCATTAATTGGTGCGAGTAACTGAGCGGCTTCAACTCTAATGCTGTTAATTTTTGTGACAGGCGTCCCTTGTTCATTTTCAGCAGAGAATTTAAGGGTAATATTACCTTCAGAGACAGAAATATCTTCAATATCGAGGGATAAAACCTTCGCTGAAGGGCTGCTAGGTGGTGGTGAAATACCGTCTTCACCATCACGGCCATCGTTACCACACCCTGCCATAACAAGAGCGGCTAGTGACATGCTATATGCCCATATGTGCTTTTTATTGTTCATCATGATCATCTTAATTTTAGGATTATTAGTATTGCTTCCGCCGAGGACATTAGCTAAAGATGCGCAGATTTGATGAGTGAACTGTTTTAAAAATAGAGTTTTTTAGAGGGTTTGGCCTGATTTTAGATATTTTTAGCTTTTTTAACTGAAGCTGCTGGTAGTTTGGCTTTGAAAGTGGGGCATTCTAATAAATAAAATCCACTATCAGAGTATCGTTAAGATAATCGACAGTAGATTTTTTCTGATTTAGTTTTTTGATTTAGTTTGATGACTCATCACCACTAACCATTAACCACTAACCATTAAGCCAATCAGCCTTTAATGTTATAGGCCCCAGTCGTGTTGAGTACCACGGTAATGGCAGCATCGCTGGTGTTTTTCCAATACCAACCATGGGCACCTGCAAAAGGGGTGGTTAATGAGCCTGTCACTTTATTTGCAGTACTGATGTTGTAGCTTTCATAGTAGCCAGTGGTATCGCCTTGGGGCTCACCGTGAAAGTCAAAAAACAACGGCGCTTCATCAAGGGTGTGCCATTGATAGGTTAAATGAGTAAATTGATTGAGCAGTAATTTATATTCCAACCCTTTGCCTGCAGGAATAACCACATTGACGCTATCCGATCTTACCGCTGCCGTTTTTCGGGCTTGTTTAATGTCTGCAACTAAGGGCGCGGTGACAATGACTAACGCTGCACTCTCTATATCATCTATACCCTCTACACTTTCTGTATTTTCAACAGTCCCTATTTCAGCTGCTTGAGCTATTTTGGTTAACCCTAAGGCTTTGCCAATACCCGTCGGGTCGATATTGTATTCAGCAGGTAATATGGCTGTGACCAGTACAATCGCGGCAATAACACCTGCGGCGATACTGGCTTTAATAAGCGTTGCTGTGGAGTGTACAGGAATAGTTATGGAGTGCACCGGAATAACTATTGGCTGCAACTGTTGTTCATTCTTGTTCATGTTTGTTCCTTAAAAAATGCGGTAAATGATGATGCATATTCCGGCTGATTAATTGATAAAATAGCCAGTTAATTGAAAGCCCACTAACATTAAGCCGGTGCTCATTAGCAAGGTATTGGCGGCGGTAGAAAACTGCAGGTAGCTTTTATGACGTCGCCATAAGCTCATCACGATCAGTATCAATCCCAATGCTAAAAATTGGCCGATTTCAACACCGACATTAAAGGCGATGATGTTGGCAACAAGTCCATCGCTGGGCAGCTGAAACTCTTGAATCTTGGTGGTTAAACCAAAGCCGTGAAACAGTCCAAAGATCATCACTGCAACCTTGGTATTAGGTTGAAAACCGAATAGGCGTTTAAAGCCGCCGAGATTATCAAAGCCTTTGTACACAATTGAAAATCCAATAATGGCATCGATCAGATAAGCATTAATCTGCACATCATTTAGCACCCCAAATAGCAGGGTTACACTGTGGCCGATGGTGAATAAACTGACGTAAATCAGCACATCTTTAGTGCGAAATAGAAAGAAAATCACCCCGACGAGAAACAGTAAATGGTCGTATCCAGTGACCATGTGTTTAGCGCCAATGTAAATGAAAGGGAAGATGGAAACGCCCTGATTTAAGGTAAGAAATTGCCGAGTGTCTTCATCAACACCATGGGCAAATAAAGAAAATGAAGCGAAAAGCCCCATGAATATCACCACCATTTTTATGGCAGTGGCCAGTTGTTGGCTCATTGTTGTAACTCCAATAAGTCACGCACAAATGCGCGTTATAAATATCGCTTTACGACTGAGCTCAATCATTGAAGCTCTGCTGAAATAACTCAGTTTGGCCTTGATGAATGCGCAGTCAGTTAAATCACTCTTATTACGAATATGATTATAAAGTCGCTGACTTATTGATGTGGTGGAGGTATAGGGGGAGCAAATTGGTAACTTTGATAATCTATTGGATTATCTGAAAGGGTATTGGTATGGGCAAATTCAGCGACAAATATGGATTCGAATGGTGGATGAGCCGCAGAGAGTGACTGATTAGCATGTTCATGATCAGCAGCGGACTTATCAGGGTTATTCGCTGCTAATATTTCTGCCTGTGATTCAGTGGCATTAAAGGTTTTTTAAGTGTATTTTCAGCCTCTTGGTAAGGATGAGAGTGCTGTGATAAATCTGCATGGTGATGGGCAAGCACGATACCTGATGGATGTTCTCCGTGAGGGTATTGCACTGAGAATGCCGTACTAATAGTAAATAACTGACACAGCAATACCACTAACACTATTGATAGTGTCATAGGGGATAATGGCCTAGATGAAGATTGCAGTTTGGCCTGATCGTTATTGAAGTTCAGTTGTTTAAGCCTTGGCACCAAGTAGCGTCATTTATTAAGGTGATTAAATCAGATAAACCTTAAAACTACTAGAGCTGCAATTATTGGTCATCGCCAGTAAGGCAAACTAGACTTGAACAGTCGTTCATTGTAAAATTGAGCAATCGTTCAATATAGATCTGAGACTAAGATTATGACTAAAGCAGCCAAATTTAATCGTGAGGAAACGATTCAAAAAGCGGCCAACCTATATTGGCAAAAAGGTTTTCACGCGACTTCAATGCGTAACCTGCAAGAAGTAATCGATTTACGCCCTGGTAGTATTTATGCCAGCTTTGGCAGCAAAGAAGGCTTGTTTAAAGAGGCCTTACAATACTATGCGCAAACGGGTGTTGAGATGTTAGCCCAGTGCCGTATTGATGCTGGCTCGCCCCTTAGGGCGTTAAAACTGTTTATTGAGCGCTCAGTGTTAGCCAACAAATCAACCGTGCCAAGTGGTATGTGTATGCTGGTTAAAACTGTGGCAGAATTAACCACAGACAATGCCGATTTATTAGCTGAAGCTAAAAGTGCCTTAGGGATGGTTGAGGCTGAATTTGCCGCACTACTCACTGAAGCGCAGCAGTTAGGTGAGTTAGATACGACTCAAGATCCACAGGCGTTAGCACGTTTTATTCAAGTGCAGATAATTGGTATTCGTACTTATGCCCATGCCAATCAAGATGACGATACCATTCAAACTCTCATTGATGGTGTATTTGAAAGTTCGCAATTAATGCCTGGCCATTAAAAAGCGTTTGATTGTTGCAATGGCAATGCAGCGGCTAGGGACAAAGAGCACTAAAGTAAAACCTCTAAATAAATGATTTTATTTTTAAGGGATGAATATGGCTATTACACTGGCTTTTGATGTTTATGGCACGCTAATTAACACCCATGGGCTGTTGGCACAATTGCAAACGCTGGTGGGTGATAAAGCCTTTGGGTTCTCAACTACTTGGCGCGAGAAACAATTAGAGTATTCGTTTCGCAGAGGCTTGATGAACAATTATGTTCCTTTTAGTGAGTGTACCCGCCAAGCGCTAGATTATACCTGCCTGTATTATCAAATATCTTTATCTTCAAGCCAAAAACAAGCCTTACTAGAACGCTATAAAACCTTGCCAGCATTTGCAGAAGTAAAGCAAGGCTTGCTGGCATTTAAAGCCCAAGGTTATCGGTTATTTGCCTTTTCAAATGGTACTGCCAAAGCGGTTGAGCAATTATTGCAAACAGCAGGCCTTATTGAGTTATTTGAAGCGATAGTGAGCGCCGATGAGATCAATACCTTTAAGCCTAATCCGGCTATTTATCAGCATTTTTTGCATGTTTCAGATTCATTAGCCAGTGACACTTGGCTAATATCAAGTAACCCCTTTGATGTGACGGGGGCAATATCTGCAGGGCTAAAAGCAGCTTGGGTTAAGCGATCACCAACGGCGATATTTGACCCTTGGGAGATTCAGCCCAATGTGATCGCCACTGATTTACTAGCATTAGATAATATGATGAGCCAATTTGCGATTAAAGAGACTTAACGCCGCAGTGATAACATTTACCAAAGCTTATTTAGCAGTGAAGTTAATGAGCCGTGCTCTAAAAGCTTAAAGCAGAACGGGATAAATCCCATCAACAGCGGGTTCATAAACTAAAAAACGGATGATATTTATCATCCGTTTTTTATGTCATCGGCTTTAAAAAAGTCTCACCATTAGTTACTTTCTAACTCTGCCAATAGTTGCGTCAGTACCTGTTTATATGACTCAACCGGATGAGCGCCGTTTAAGGCACTAGTGCGGTTAAATATAACCGTCGGTACCGAAGATATTCCTGCAGCGGTCCATTGGTTTTTCTCAGCGCTGATATGCTCTCTGATGTCGGGGTTGTCTAATAATGCCATAGCCTCATCGACGTTAAGCCCAATAGCAGCTAGTTCATTGGCCAATACTGCTCTATCTGAGACATCTTTATGCTCAGTAAAGTAAGCGCTAAACAAACGTAATTTCAATTCAGTTTGTTTATCAAAACCTTTGGCGTAATCCAGCAATATATGAGCATCAAAGGTATTAACGATATGCATGTCGTCGCCAAAGTTAAACTCAAAATCGAATTCGGCGCCGCGCTGGGCAATATTTTCTCTGGCTTTGGCGCTATCTTCAGCACTTGAACCATATTTACGCGCCACATGTGCACGTAATTCTTCACCTTCTGTAGGCATATCAGGATTGAGCTCAAAAGGTTGCCACTCAAGTTCAACTTTGTCTTCTATCCCCAGCTCTTTAATGGCTTGCTGCAAACTCTTGTAACCGACCACACACCATGGACAAACTACATCTGAAACGATATCGAGCTTAATTTTATCTGACATATTACACTTGCCTTGCTATGTGATTTTGGACTTATGCTTTTCTTGGGCTTGTACTTAGGTTTGTACTTAGGTTTGTACTTAGGTTTGTACTTAGGTTTGAACTTAGGTTCGAATTTAGAATTGTACTTGGATTTAGCTTTGAAAATGATTAAAGCTGATAATTATCAGCTTTAATGTTAACCGTAAACGTCTTACTTATTGGTGAGCGCTGAATTAGCGACTACTTTTCCCAAGCAAATTGTTGAAAAGGCTTATCCACCGGAGTATGAGCAACATGGTTTACGTAGTTGCTAATGACTTTTTGTGACAGACCTAAAACGATTTCCAGTAACTGTTGCTGACCATAACCTGCTGTAAAGAAGGCTTCCATTTCAGCATCAGATAACAAGCCACGGTTACGCACCATCAACAATGTGGTGTCATGTAGTGCTTGTAATTTAGCGGTTGGCATTGCGGTGCGATTTCTCAGTGCTTCAGTTAACGCGCCATCCACTTTCATCATATGGGCGATGCCAGTATGGGCTGGTACACAGTATGTACAACCATGTTCAACATTAATGGTTTGCCACACTACCGTTAATTCTTCGGCATTGAAAGATGAGCTTTCAAATAGGTTATGCAGTGTTTGATAGGCCTCAAAGGTATTCGGCGATTCAGCAAGCACTCCATGAAGATTGGGCACCATGCCAAAGCTTTTTAAAGACTGTTCTAACATCGTTTTACTTGCTTGTGGTGCAGACTCGATAGTGTGAATAGTAAATTTGCTCATGATGATGCTCCGAATTTGAATCTTCTTATAAATAATTTAGTTCAAGTCAGTTAGCGCTAGTAAAAAATAGGGGGTAACTTCATTGTGTGAAATAAATATAGACTTAATTGAACGATCGTTCAAGATTTATTTTGAACGATTGTTCAAAATAAAAAGTGTTTTGCGATTAATGCATTGAACAAGCGTAGATTTAAGTTTAATTTCTCGACGTAATTGTTGAGTGATAGCCATTTTTTCTCAGGGCAAAGATAAGCATAAGGGCTTGAGGGAAGTTATTGATACTGAGCAATCGTAAACTTGAAGCTTATATCAACTATTAGGCGGCGACTTTGATTGGATTCAGTTTGGCAGCAAGCTATGATTAGTTTAATCAACGTTAGCTGAGTACGCTTATTCGAGCTTATTCAAGCTTATTCAAGCTTATTCAAGCTTATTTGAAGTTGCTTGAAGCTTCCAAGGACATGATAAATGCAATCGATTACTAAACAGCTGAGTCTTTTTCTTGATGTGGTGCAGCAGGGTTCGTTTACTAAAGCGGCGGCATTGCACGATATGGATAACTCGTTACTGTCAAAGCAAATCAAAAAGTTAGAAGCCGAGTTAGGGGTGCAATTACTGAATCGCTCAACGCGCTCGTTTTCATTAACCTCAGCAGGGGAAGAGATCCTCGAACAAACCCAGACTTTATTAGATACCCTAAATCAAATCCAAAATATTGCCGATTCATACCAGTCTGAGCCAAAAGGGATTATTAGAATTACCTCGTCTATCTTCTTTGGTCAGGAGTATCTGCAACCTGTCATCAGCCAATTTATGAAGCAATACCCCAATGTAAAAGTTACCCTGTCATTGGATGATAAACGCGCCGATATTATTTCTGATCACTTTGATGTGGCTTTTAGGATTGGCAAGCTCACAGAGTCGAATTTGATTGCTAAAAAAATTGCTAATACTCACTTTGCCATCTTGGCTTCAGAGGCATTTTTGGCGGAGCATGGTCACCCGCAAACCCCAGAAGAGTTAATTCAATTGCCTGCGGTTATTTATAGCAATGGTAATGTCATCTTAGATCAGATGCGCTTATCCCAGCAGCCCCATGGCGAACAGTTTAAAAACTATAAAATGCAGGGGAATTATAAAGTCAGCGATGTCAGAACCATTATTGAAGCGGTGAAGGATGGCTTAGGTTACACTCATATTGATTTATTTAATTTAAATCAGTCGATTACTGAGCTTAAATTAGTGCCATTATTAACCCGCTATTCACTTTCCACTATGGATACTGGCATATATGCTGTCTATCCGCATCGTAAGCAAACCCTGCTAGTGAGTGAGTTTATTAAAGCGGTGCAGCAATATATTGGCACGCCACCTAAGTGGGTTGAACACGTACCGAATTATAAAAACTTATATAAATAAACTGAAACTAATTTTAGTGATGGTTATTCACTGTAAGTGAAAAATGTGGTGTAAGTGGCTGTTTTTGAAGGTGTTTGTTTTCGGTCGTAATGAATTAAAAGGAGGGTATACCATGTCTGTAAACAAGTTGATGAGCTTAGGATTCATGCTATTACTTACTGGCTGCGCCGCAACGCAAGCCAGTAAGCAAAAAGCGGCCATGTATCAGTTTGATGAGTTACAGCAGGTTAACTCGATTAGTCATTTTCGACTTGATAGTTGGCGCAGTATCGATAGCCGTAGTTTATTTATTGACGTGCGCCCAAGGCAAAGTTATTTACTGGTGCTTGATGGCATTGATAATAATTTGCAGTTTGCACAAGCCTTATTGGTCTCATCGAAACTGGGGACAGTTGAAGCGGGTTTTGATACGGTATCGACCGCGGCAGAGCCGCAATTCACCACCCGAATAAAAAGCATCTATCGCATTGATGATAAACAGCAAGAACAGCAAGTGAAACAAAAAATAGCAGGCTTTTCAGCGGTTAAAAAGCCTTAGTGGTTAGCGGATAAAATTAAGCTTGCAGCAGTAACGACAAGTGTCAGTTTAAAAACGATTTTTCACTTGAAAGCGCCACTCCCAATCATCGACATATTCGCCGCTGGTAAAGGGCACCGCGAAATCAATATGGCCGACACTACCGTAGCTGGATTTTGATGAATACACTCTGGCACCAATGCCAATGCTGCCAATGGGGGCGTTGACTTCATTATTGTCATCAGGCCCGCCAAACGCCTGTCCAATATCCACAAAGGTGGCCCAGCCAAGTTCAGCAAGTTGATATAAATTGATGTTGGGATAATAGCGGACTTCTCCTGTGAGCAACCATTGATTATCACCATATTGATAGTCGTTAGGATAACCTCTTACCCCTGTATCATCGCCTAGGGCAAAGGGGTCATCGAGGTAATTATTTTGCGAGCTGGCTAAGCGGGTTTTAGCGTAGGCGGTCCATTTAGGGTTAATGTGGTGGAAGTATTCACCTTGGATGCTGATATTATAGTAATCGGCTTGGCTGGTGTTAAAGCTGGCTTCACCAGTAAGATTAAATAAGAATAAATTATCTTGTTGTTGATAGCCTCGACTGCTACTGACCGTTAGGTGATAGCCTACAGAAGACTCTTCGGCGACATCGCGAGTCTCAATGCCTAATTGCACAAAGTGACGCCAGCCTAAGTTAAAGTCCTCATGATTATTAATTAGATGGATATTAGTAAACACCTTATAATCATCTTGTAAGTATTCATAACTTGCCCAAGGGTATAAAAAGTCTCTGTCTTCAGGCAAGGCTTGATTTGGGAAGGTCTCACTGGGCTCAAATTGGTGTTTATCTTGGGTAAAACCTAAGCTAATTCGCGATAAATCCGCCTCTGTTTTATCAATAAGCCAGCCATAGCCGATAGCGGCATAATCGACATTATGCTCAAACTCATTAACGTCTTGGCCATTTTGTCTTAAGGTATCAATACGTTGATCGGTTAAGTATTCTGCGAAATACCTATCGGGGGTATCTAGTGAGTAAAACGGCTTATTAAAATACAGTTGGGTTGCTTGACCATCACTATTATCATACCAATTGGCAGCAATTGTGGCGTGTTTGATGAATTTTAGTGGTGCTGAAATGCCAAACTTATAACCGGTTCGATCAGCATTTGATTGATATTTAAAGCGGGTTTTAATGCCGCGTCCCATCAAGTTATCTTCTTTTATCCCGACAGAAAACTTAGTTTCACCACCGCTAGAGCTTAAGCTGAAGGTGGGCAAGAGTGACCAATTATCCCAGGTTTCCACCACCACAGTATCTTGCTCATTCTCTGCGCTAGGATCTTTTTCTGCGAGATAAATTTTGGCTTCTCGCAGGTAAGGCTCGGCTCGCAGTAAGCGCTGGGATTCTGCAAAGGTTTTTTGATTTACCTCATCGCCTTCAGTGAACGTAAGCTTATCGAGGATCGTTGCTTCAGTGGTGTTGATATGTAGCCAGTTGGCCCAGTGGTGAATAAAGAAGGCATCAGGGTCTGATTCATCAAAAATAGCATTGCTCTGCACGATAATGTTATCGACAGTAAAGGGGGTTGACTGGTTTTTGCTGTTTGTCATTACCAATGCCGAGGCTGAATGCTGCAGGTTGTTAATTTGCTCAGCATGTGCCGCGGCGATAGAGATAATCAAGGTAATAACAAGGATAATGGCTAAAGCGCAATTAGCGCGAATTATCACAATATTATTAGTTTTTATTATGGTACCTACTCAATTATTTATAGAAGGGATAGCTAATTAAGCTATTGAGTAAATAGCATTTAAAATTTCAACAGCTGAAATTAAATGCCTTATCTTAGTATGGCGGGTATTTTGAATTTCGCTGCTTTTTTGCGTAAAAATCAACAAGGGAGCGATGTGCTCCCTTGTTGGTGTTGCCGAGGGCCTTTTTTAGAGGGCCATTTTAAAAGGGCGGTTATATAAGAGGCTATTATATAAGAAGCTATTATTTAAGAAGCTATAAACTTCGCTTTGGCGGTACGATGACGTTAGCGAATATAAGCCCAGCAATCAGTGACATAAAAATCAAGAACACTTGTGAGCCAATATGGGCCTGATTGAGCATGGTTTCACCTGAAATCATTGCGTTTAAGCCGATATAGGTTTTACTGCCAGGCACCAAAATAACAATGCCTTGAAGTAGGGCAATGGATACCGGTGCTTTCATCCAACGGGCAAATAAGTTGGAGTAAATGCCCACCGCCAGTGCGCCGACAAAAATACCAATAGACTCGCCTAAATATAAGCCGCCAATCATGGCTGAAAAATACGCCACGATACCGGCAAAAATGCCCCAAGGTGAATCCTTAAGGCGGGCTTTAAAGATAATCACTAACGCCATTGAGAGTAATGGCACCGCCGCCCACGAGGCATAAATTGGTAGCGCGTAAGGCTCAATATGCACTGATTCGCCAAACATGACTTTACCCAGTGTCATGCCTAATACGGCGCCAAAATACAGCTTAAACAGCAGCATCATCGCATCCATAATTCTGGCTGTGCCTGAGATGAGATCCCGCGCGGCTAACTCCGCAAGCCCCAGTGTTAATGCTAAACCGGGAATAAAAATAATAATCCCAGAGAGGATCACCACAGGAATATTAATACTGGGGTCTAATATGGCAATACCGCAGGCAAGAATCGCACATATCACCGCCGCAAGGGGCTCAAGCATTTCTGCCATTCGTGACGAGCGCTCAGCCCAAAAAACCATGCCATAAACCAGTAGCCCTAGCATGGCTGACCAGAACACATCATTCCAACTGGTGTCCATCAGCATCGCAAAAGCGCCGGCGCTGACGCCAAAAGACAGCAAGGTTAATTTATGGCCGTAAGGGTTAGGCTTGTTGGCAATTTCTTCTAGGCGATTAAGGGCTTCGGTTAAGGTGCGCTGACCTGTGGTTAGCTCTTCAACTAAATCAAACGTGCGGGCAAGGGAGCCTAAATCTAACTCCCCTGGTTTGACCCGCGCCACATGATTATATTCTTGCTCAGTATCATGCTGTAACACGAAGGTCATTGAAGTGGGCGAGATCAAAAAATAGCCTTCAATCCCCAAGGTAGTAGAGACCGTTTGTAAATGGGACTCAAGGCGATATGCCGGGGTGCCAAATTTGTGCAACGCCTTACCTAATCTTATGATAAATCGGCGTTTTTCAATGAAGTTGTCATCGTTCATTTTGCATGGTCACTCTAGGGTAAAAGGGAGTCGTTATTTGGCGCGCATAGTAACCGAAATGTGCTTTACTGAATACCTACATTTGGCTATTTTTACGATTTTATCAGTCGGTTAAAAAGCATTGGCATAATTTAGTTTATACATACTGTAGACCAGAAATGTTTAAGCTGAGGTATTAACGCTCAAAGCGCAGGTCAAAGGGGGGATTAAAGGCAGAGGTTAGCGACGAGCCATGTTGATTTTTTGGCTGTAAAACCAGCAAGCAGACAGGTATCTATGATGGCAATGTTATAGCTAACGGCCTAGGTATTACCTAAGCCGTTGATGACAGGTTAATTAAAGCGACTGACTGTCTTTAACGATAGTGCTAGATGCTTTAAATAAATGAATCGCACCCCATGCCAAAATAATCATTGAGATACTGAGGGAATAGCGCAGTGATTGCTCGCCAAACTGTGGTACTAAAGCGTCACTGACCATGCCAACCACTAATGGTCCAAAGCCTTGACCTAAAATTGCCATACACAGCATGGTTAGTGCCACGGCCATGGCTTTCATTTTAGGCCCTGCAACGGTTTGCACTGCGGCAAATGATGGCCCAGTCCCAGTTGATAAGGTAAATACCCCTAAAAATAATAGCCCCAGTGCCAGCGTTGAGTTAGCAACTAAAAAGCTGCCGATAAAGATTGGAATGACAATCACAAAGCAACATGCGGCCCATTTGACTTCCCAGCGCTGATCTTTAGCAATAATCTTAGGGGCTAAAAACGCCCCTGCCAAGGTACCAAATAAGGTACCAAAGCCCATTACCGAACCATAAAGAACACCGACTTCTTCAAGGCTCATGTGATGGGTTCGGATTAAAAATGACGGTAGCCACTGCACAATGCCATAATTACCAAACGCGCCCATAGATAGCCCTAACATCAGGTTTCGATAGGTTCTTTGTGTTAGCAGATGTTTGATGGTCGCAATAAGGTTGAGCTTATCATTATCAGCATTGATGAGCGGATTGCTGACACTATCTAGGCCTCTGTTATCTTTTACTGTCAGCCAAACCACCAAGCCCACGATTAAACCGGGCAGGCCCATAAAAATAAAGGTCATTTGCCAACCCACACTGTTGGCCAGTAAGCCGCCTAAAATTAATCCCGCTAAAATACCAACGGTGCCGCCAGCTTGGAAAATACCAATCGCAAAGGCTTTTTGTTTACCGGGAAATAAGTCCCCCAGCATGGCGTGACTGGCAGGAATACAGCCTGCCTCACCCACTCCGACGCCAATTCTGGCTAATAGTAGTTGAATGAAGTTAACTGACATACCGCAAGCTGCAGTCATGGCACTCCACAGCGCCACACTAACAGAGATGATCAATGGACGATTATATTTATCTGCCAGTCTGGCAATGGGAATACCAAACACAGCATAGAAAAAGGCGAACGCAAAGCCGGTTAACAAACCTAGTTGCGTATCAGAAAGGCTTAAGTCGTGCTTTATTGGTTCGATTAACACCGACAATACGAAGCGGTCCATATAAGCCAAGGCGCACACTAGCGCCAGCATAAACAGCACATAATAGCGATTGGTCGCCTTGCTATCTTCGGCAGTTGTGGGCCGGTTTTCGGCGTTTAATGCGCCATCGTCGCTGATGACATTGCTGGAACTTTTCATAAATGATCCTTGTTATTATTGTTATCGGCGAAGCGTTTACGCGCTAATGGGAAAGCTGGCATCATTATCAATGGGATATATAGGGTGCGTGAGCTTGGTATGCGCAAATTCGCCCACTCTGGCGGTGGTAAGCCCGGGTGAGTCAGCCATCAGTAAGTGATCACTTACTTTTTGGTAGAAGGCGCGCCAATGTGCTGATGATTTAACGCAAACCACATCGTATTCATAAATATCAATTCCGTGGGCACGCCCCGATACATCGTCAAAAGCTTGGCCTAAGCCTGTTTGCACAATCACATCCACTTGGCCAATGCTGAGTCTTACCGAAGGACCTAAATCGAAGCTGACACCGTTTAACATCGGCCCACGAATGGTTTCTATGCCATCAGAAATTGATTTAACGTAAGCCGTGCATTCAATTGGGGCGCCACTGCGAAGTGGATCTAACTTACCACCTAAATTGACACTAATCGTTGCGCCAACACCCGCCTCAATCGCTTGCTTTACCACTTGGGGGTCGCGAATGTTAAAAAAGGCCACTTTACCCAAGTCGGTGGTGAGAATTTTACTCAGCAAATGGGTTGTGTCACCGGTACAGCCGCCACCGGGATTGTCACCGATATCTGCAATCACAATCGGTTTATTATCATTTTCCCAAAAAGCGGCGGGGGCTTGATAGCGGCCTTTAGTGGCAAGAATATCGGTTGCGATGGCAATGGTTTGATCGACATTAGGTGGCAGATTAAGGCTGAGTTGTCTGTTGTCCCAAATCCATTGGGCAAATTCAGTGGCAATTTGCTCAGCTAACACAATATCGTTGTCAGTGGTCACTAATACATACATGCCGCAATATTCAGTGTCTTGATAGGGAAAACCGTGCATTAGCGAGCAATTGAGTATTTGAGGATTTTCTTCATAGGCAAGGCACTTATCGCGGATTAAGGTGCCAAAGGTACCTGCCTCCATGGTGGTTGAAGGCGGCAATAAAATCGGAATTTTCTGGTAATTCATGGTGGGCGTCAGTTGATTTAAAAAGGCGCTAACCCCAGTGAGTAGTGCTTCTTTGGCGCAAGGATTAAAATCTACGTGGGCATATTCTTTACAGGTGGTGTAATAGTCATATTCACGAGCAATAAGATCTGTCACTTTGCCATGTAAATCAGTTGAGGCAACGATTTTGGTGTCAACCCCAACGACCTCGCGGATGGACTTAGCCAGATCGCCTTCTAAATCTGAGGTGCTTTGGACGATACCTGCGCCATGAACCATCAAATAAAATACATCGACTGGCTCATTGGCTAATGTTGATAACAGCTGCTGCTTGACGGCGGCATAAGCATCGTCGGTAACTGTGCCGAATGTGGTGTTAACGTGCATGAATACTGTTGGGACGATTTCCCAGTCATTTTCGAGACAGGCATCAATAGCGCCGCCCATGGCAGTACCCGCAAGCTTTAATAGCGCTTCACCTTCATACACCACTAAATCTTTAAGGGTTGTCGGCCCAGTTAACTCTGTGGCATAGGTGTTTGTTTCATGAAATAGCCCACCGATCCCCACGCGAATTTTATTTGAATCTTTCATGCCACCACCAACTTGTAATCAAAACGTTAACGTTAAGATAGGGGCTTAAGCAATCACCACACTGTCACATTGATTACATTTGCTGAACATTATGCGCCGAAACAGCAGTTGTCAGTCCAGTGACAAAGACGCTGCTGGCAAATGTTAAGATGAAATCTTTTTGTTCGTTGCGTGAAAGTTGCCACTTTGTAATCTAGGTGACAGATTGCCTCTAATCAGTTTGTTACCCCTAGATAAAGGCAAAGTTGTTGAGTTGCGCAGTTTGGGAGCGTGCTGTTTTTTGCTTATAAAAATAATCCAATAAACAAAAATAAATAAACAGGTGCGACGATGAAGAGAACACAATTAGGTATCGCAATTAGTGTGGTTTTGCTGGGGCTTTGTGCTCCAAGCTATGCACAAGAAAATGACCCTACGCAACAAGACAACGCCACAGGTATTGAAGTCATTCAGGTGACATCACAAAAACGCGCCCAATCAATTAATGAAGTCCCTATTGCCATCAGTGCCATGAACGAGACCGATATTGAAAGGCTAGGCGCGCAAGATGTGCGAGACATGCAATTTAGTGTGCCGAACATGATTGTCACTGGCTACATAGAGTCGTCACCATCTTTTGGTATTCGCGGTATTAGTGATCGCTCACGTAATCCAGGTTACGATAACCGCGTTGGGGTATATATTGATGGCGTTTGGGTTGGGCGCTCATCAGCTGCTAACCAATCCGCGTTAGATGTTGAACGTGTTGAAGTATTGCGCGGCCCTCAGGGAACCCTATTTGGTAAAAATACCGTTGCTGGTGCGATTAATATTATTACTAAGCGACCACATTCAGATGAGCTGAGCGGGCGTTTAGGTGTGGATATTGGCAATTTTGGCCTGCAAAGCTATAACGGCAGTATTAATGTTCCATTTTCTGAAGATTTTTCAGGGCGCTTGTCAGTGACGAAAACCGATCGTGATGGTTTTGTTGAAAACAGCGATCCGCTGGGGGTGATCCTCCCAGCAGATAAATTTGTTGATGAATTCAATAATAAAGATGAGCTGGCAACCCGAGCGCAATTTTATTGGCATGCGGGTGAGAATACCAACGTGTCGTTAAGCTTTGATTATGTTGAAAATAAAGCCAACGTATTACTGGGTGAAAAAGTCGATGATCCACTCGCACCGGATGTCAATGTGGTGTCATTAGATTCAAGCCAAAGGTTAGATAGCACCATTAAAGGCAGCGGGCTGACCATTGATCATACCTTTGCCAATGATTTCCAATTAACATCGGTTACAGGTCTACGTAGCTCAGAATGGAACTTAAGTGATGTGGATGAAGACTATTCGCCACTGCCCTATGCCTTTACTGAATTTCAAACAGAAGACTCAACTCACTTCTCTCAAGAGTTAAGACTCGCTTCTCCTGCCTATGAAAGCTTTGATTACATTGTTGGCGCTTACTACCTAACCCAAAGTATTGAGGGTGACTCAGATGTCCAAGCCTTTGCACCTGCACTTAACCCAGCTGCGCCACCAGTGTATGTTGGTGCTAGCCGTGTAGCTGATGTTGATGCCGATTCATATGCGCTATTTGCCCACGGTAATTATCGAGTTACTGATCAGTGGAGTATTACCGCAGGTCTTCGTTACACCTATGAAGAAAAAGCCATTGATTACACCATTGTTGATACTTCAGGCTTGTTTACTAATTTATCAGCCAAAGAGTCACGTGACGCATCAGATGTATCACCTACGGTGAGCTTAAATTGGATCCCTGTTGAAGATTTACTGCTATTTGCCCGCTATTCTCGCGGCTTTAAAAGCGGTGGTTATAATGCCGACTTAATCAATGATGCCGAAGCGTTACCCTTTGAAGATGAGTCAGTTGATTCTTATGAAATTGGCTTTAAGTCGCCATTTTTAGATAACACCTTAAATCTAAATGCCAATGTGTTTATCTCACAACATGATGATTATCAGGTGCAAAGCTTTACCCAACTGCCATCAGGTGGCACGGCTATCACCATAACCAACGCCGCTGAAGTTGAAAGTAAAGGCTTTGAGCTTGAGCTGCAATGGCAACCTATCGACAGTCTACAGTTGTGGGCAAACTATGGTTACACTGATGCTGAATTTAAAGCTTTTCCAGAGCCAGCAGGCCCTGGTACTGACTTCTCAGGTAATCAATTAGCTGAAGCGCCTAAATATACCTATGGCATTGGCGCTGAGTATCGTTATTCACTGAACTATGGCGATTTTGTGGTTCAGGCTGATTACTTCAAACGGGATAAGTTTTACTCAAACCCAGATAATGCCGTCAGTAACTTAAACCAAGAGCGCGGTGAAAGCGCTGCAAGAATTGGCTTTGAAGCTGAGTCAGGCGCATGGAATGTGTTCTTATGGGGTAAAAATCTGGCAGATGATGTGTCGCAAATTCATAACTCGACCTCATTTTTGGGCATAGGACGTGCTCAGTACAGCCAGCCAAGAACCTATGGCGTTAAAGGACAATATAAGTTTTAGCCTTGCAGGTGTAACCTTGGTCTAGCTAACGCTTAACCTTGGTTTTGACGATAAATAAAAAGCGCAGATTATTTTATAATCTGCGCTTTTTTGATGCTATTTAACTTAATGTTTAAAGTGAGCCATTAACTTCAACTCGTCACTGCAGTCATTAACTCATCCCATAACTTGCGGGCAATTAAGCCTATTTACGCCTATGACGCGATGGCTTTAACAGCCACTTGAGAGGTGATCATTTTATCCACCCCAGATATTTTGACTAACGGCTTAGAATCTAAAATACGGATTTTTCCATAGTGATATTCAATAAACCCGGCATCTGACCAATCTTTCAGTAACTTGTTAATGGCCTGACGGGTCGCACCTACTGAAGAGGCTAACATCTCTTGGGTAAATTCAAGCTCTTGGCAAGCAGAGTTAGGAACATTAGTGGCTGAAAAGGCCAGTAAAAATAATATTTGATTGGCTAAGCGGCGCTCTAAATTAAAAAATAACCCATACTCATACATGTTAAACACCTCTCGAATACGATAGGCCACATGCTCACACAGTGTTTTATAAATAATGGGATATTTTTCAGTTAATTGCTCGAAGTCCTTCGATAAAATTTTACCGACTTTGACCTCACCAATGGCGATAACATCTTGCGGACGTACATCATTATCAATAGCGGATAAAAAACCGATGCAATCACCTTCGCCATAAATCACATAAGTGGCTTCTTTACCATTGTCTGCAATAACTCTTAGACGGACCGTACCACTGAGTATTTGATATTGACCCGCGCCAGCACCTGATTCACCTTTTCTGTAAATGTGCTCTCCATCACTAAAGTGTTTTATTTTAAATGTAGCGGTTACTTCGTCTTGAATGTGTTGCGGCAATAACGCAATCCAATTAGCTGTATTCGACATACTAGAGCTCACTTTGGTTATTATTTTTAGTATTTATGCTGAAATTGACGGCCATATTTTATTGTTATATTGGCTTTTTTCTTGTAAAAAATTTAGCCATCACCCTAAAAGGCTGCTAATTATATCTACCATGACTGAGGTCGACAGCATAGTAATAAATGGTGCTAATTTGTTACATGCGGGTGCAGTTAGTGTTTTTTTATTAACAAGAGTTACCCAAGTGTCATCTTGATTGCAGTGTTGGCCAAATAATTACTCCTATAATGATTTTTAATCATCATGACATCATTGATATAAGGTTGAATTTAAATGGCTAAACAAGTATTAGGTAACAATGCCTTAGGCTTACCTTTCTCTCCAGCAGTTGCTGCTGGTGGGTTTATTTTTTTATCTGGGCAGATGGCGTTTGATCAGAACAATCAACTAGTGGATGGTGATATCACCGTGCAGACCAAGCAAGTGCTAACCAACATCAAAAACTTATTGGCAGAGCAAGGTTTAACGCTGGACGCCGTTGTAAAAAATACCATTTGGTTAACCCACGTTGAAGATTTTGCCGCCTTTAATCAGGCCTATGCTGAATTTTTTCCTAATAATCCTCCTGCTAGAGCGACTGTGAGATCTGATTTATTGATCCCGGGTGCGCGCATTGAAATTGAAGCGTTAGCGATAAAAGATTAGCCACCAATTAGCGCTGTAATGCTTGAGGGGAAAACATGAATATCATTATTATTGGTAGTGGACTGTTGGGCTTGAGCACGGCTTATCAGCTACATACCCAAGGTCATCAAGTCACTGTGATCGATCGACGTGAAAGTGCAGGCCTTGAAACCAGTTTTGCCAATGGCGGCTTACTGACCCCTAGTTTGTCAGATCCTTGGAATGCACCAGGTGTGTTCTTTAATATGCTAAAAATGATTGGCAAAGAAGACTCGCCATTACTACTCAGACCTAAAGCATTACCCTCGCTGGCATTGTGGGGGCTCTCCTTTCTAAAAAACTCTCGCCGTAAAACCTACGAGCAAAGTATTTTTCGTAACACCCGCATGGCGAAATACACCCTAGATGTGCTTGATGATATGACCCAAGCAATCGGTTTGTCTGATCTGGGTGGTGGCAGTGGCACCATTAAGGTCTGTCGTCAGCAACAGGAGCTGGATGAAGTGCTGGCCATGGCCGAGTTTCTTCAGCCTGAAGCGGTTAAGTTCACTATGCTCAGCCGTGATGACACCTTTAAACTTGAGCCTGCATTAGCCCCGCTAAAAGGTAAGGTTGCGGGGAGTATTTATTTTCCTGAAGATCGCTTTGGCGATGCCCATCAATACTGTGTTGAGCTAACAACTTACCTTGAAAAAGCAGGGGTGCAGTTTTTATATAACACCACAGTGAACGATATTATTAAGCACCAGGGCAAAATCACCCACATTAACACTAGCCAAGGCCAGTTAGATGCCGATGCATTTGTATTGGCTGCAGGCAGTTACACGCCGTTATTAGCTAAACAAGTGGGCGTTAATATTCCGGTTCGCCCCTGTAAAGGTTATTCATTAACCCTAGCGCTTGATGGCTGGCAGGGCGGGCCTAGCATGCCTGTGATAGATCATTCGCTGCACGCTGGGGTGGTGCCGCTAGGGAATCGAATTCGGGTGGCGGGTACGGCAGAGTTTAACGGTTATGATACCCAGTTAAATCCTGGGCGGTTGCAGAATCTTTATGATTTATTGCAGGCGATTTATCCTGAATCTAGCGCTTTTGTGAACCCTGAAACCACCAAAAGTTGGACGGGTTTACGACCGGTGTCAGCATCGGGTGTACCGCTAATTGGCCGCTCAAAAATTGATAATTTATATATTAATACTGGCCATGGGCATTTAGGCTGGACGATGGCGGCAGGCTCTGGCAAGGCGCTTGCAGACCTTATTAGTGGCGAGCGCCCTGAAATATCTCTCGCTGATTACGCAGTTAATTGCTGAGTTAATTGCTGAGTTAATTGGACAGGGTAGCAAACCTGAATGGCTTGCTACGCTGACATTTATTACCACCTCTAAGGGAAAACCTTGCCGCGGTTGAGAAGATTTTTAGGGTCAAAAGCGAGCTTCAAGCGTTTCATTAAGGCTATTTCGTTGTCAGTGCGGGAGCAATGTAAGTATTTAAGCTTATCTAAACCAATGCCATGCTCAGCAGAAATCGAGCCAGCGTAAGGTTTTAGCTGCTGATAAACAATGCTTTGCACTTGATGCTTAGTCTGCTCATCATAGCTACCAACACAAATGCCTAAATGTAAATTACCATCACCTAAGTGACCAAATACAATGAATTTTGCATGGGGCCACTGCGTCATAATTTGGCTTTCAACTTGCTGAATATATTGCTCCATGTTGGCAATAGGCAGGCTAATATCAAAGGCAAACAGTGGGTTTAACTCGCTGATGACAGTGTCAATATCATCCCTCATGGCCCATAACTGTTCACGCTGACTTTCTGACTTAGCAATTGCGGCGTCCACCAAAATATCTTGCTCTAACGCGGCCATTAGCGCTTCTTCAAATTGCACGGCGTCGCGCTCGGCGTTATGGCCCGTGGCTTCAATTAACACGTAATATGGATAGCCACTGTCGATAACCGTATTGTGCTTGTCTGAGTCGGTCATTAATTGATAAAAATTGCCCCACATCACTTCAAATGCCGATAGCTGACCATTTAAGTGACTGTTGAGTAATTTCAGTAGCTTGGCGACAGCATCAAACTGGGTTGCGGCGACAATGGCAGTATTGCGACTGCTGGGCAAAGGGTGCAGGCGTAACACGGCTTTAGTGACGATACCTAAGGTGCCTTCGGTGCCGATAAATAGCTGTTTAAGATCATAACCGGCGTTATTTTTTAGCATACTGTTTAATGACGAAATAACCGTGCCATCCACTAAAACCGCTTCTAAGCCCAAGACTTGTTCACGCATCATGCCATATTTAAGCACGCTATTACCGCCAGCATTGGTGGCTATATTTCCGCCAATAGTGGCGCTGCCTCTGGCGCCTAAATCCAGAGCAAATAACCAATCTTGTGCGGCGGCTTTTTCTTGCACCATTTGTAGCGGCACGCCCGCTTGCACTGTCATAGTGCCCGCTTGATTATCGATGGACTCAATCTGAGTCATGCGCTCTAACGAAATCGCAATATCGTCAGCTGTTGCATAGGTACCATTGACCAATCCGGTTAACCCGCCCCAAGGGATGGTGGTTTGATCCTGCTGGTGGCAAAGGCTCATCACCTTAGATAGCTCTTCGGTTGAAGCAGGGCGCACTATGGCCAGTGCTTGGCATTGTCCTTTGCCATAAGAGTAAGCAGGCCTGTTGGCAACGTCATCCCCAAGGATAATGCCTTTATCACCTACGATAGCGGTTATCTTTTTTATAATATCTATCATATTCACTCTCTGTAGCTATGTATTAGCTAACTTCTTTAAATTTAATGGCTGATTTATCTGGGCCATGGGTAAATTGATGTAATAGCTTTCCTTTGGCCATGAGTGTGGCGCTAATATTGTTTTCTTTAATATGGCCAAAGCCTTTAATCATTTGCGGTAGCTGAGCGATTTCAATGGCGAGTGGTAAATTATCATGATTCAGGTTTTCGATGATATGCTTTATATCTGCTTGATAATCTTTAATTAACTGCCTTTCCATCTTTCTTTCATTGGTATAGCTAAACATATCTAGTTTAGAGCCGCGCAAAAACTTAAATTTAGCCAACACTTTAAACGCCGTTAAGATCCATGGGCCAAATTCACGCTTAATCGGTAAACCAGTATCTGGATGTTTTTTGCTAAACAAAGGCGGTGCGAGAGAGAATTTAACCTTAAAGTCGCCGTCAAAATCGTTATGTAAATTTTGCATTAGCGTCGCTGAGCTGTGCAGACGCGCCACTTCATATTCGTCTTTGTAGCTCATTAATTTACTCAGATTAGTGGCTACCGCTAAGGTTAAGCGGTCAGAATTTTCAGCCACAGCTTTTTCTGCTTGGCTGACTTGTTCAATAAACTCACGGTATTGCTTGGCATAGGCATTACTTTGATAATGACTGAGATGCTCAGCCCCATCTTCAATGGCGCTAAAGGCGGTGGTCGCAATATTTTGCTGGCTGTCAGTGGTCAGTAATTGCGAGAACAATTCAGGATTAAAACACAATAATCGGCCTAAATTTAACGCGTTGAGATTAAAGTCAATACTCACACCATTAAGGCGTAAAGCGTGTTCAACTGAGGCAACTGAAAGCGGTAACGCCCCTTTTTGCAGGGCAAAGCCCACCACAAATAAATTAGCGCCTATGGTATCTCCCATGAGTTTTTTGGCGATGTTAGAAGCATCGATAAAATCGACATTATCGCGGCCTAATAATTGGGCTAACGATTGCTGCTCTTTAAACTCAGTGGGGATCGCTTGTGGGTTTAATTGAAATATTGCTGGTGGCGCAATGGCAGCATTACCAATTAGGCGAGTATGTTGATCATTAATGATTTTAATGATGTGCGGATCTAGGGTCGCCAGTAAATCGAATGCTAAAATTAAATCGGCGCTGCCAGTATCAATTTTAGGGCTAAATAATCGCTCAGGTGAGTTGGCAAATTTAAGATGGCTGTAAACCGCGCCATTTTTTTGCGACAAGCCGGTCATGTCGTAAATTGAGCAGGCTTTATTATCAATATGAGCTGCCATGCCTAATATCGCCCCGACAGTGATCACCCCTGAACCGCCAATCCCTGCAATCATGACATTGTAGTTATCATCAATGTTACACGCGGTAGGCGCGGGAATCGTGGCAAACACATCTGCTGAAATCGCGGTGGCAGCGGCCTTTTTCGGGGTGCCACCAATGACGGTAACAAACGAAGGACAAAAGCCTTTATTACAGCTGTAATCTTTATTACAACTGGATTGATCTATTTGACGCTTGATGCCTTTCGAGGTCACTTTAGGTTGCAAGCTCACGCAGGTTGACTGAACTGAGCAATCGCCGCAGCCTTCACACACGTCAGCATTAATGTATAAGCGTTTAGTTGGATCAGCAATTAAGCCACGTTTACGGCGGCGACGCTTTTCTGCTGCACAAGTTTGCTCGTAAATTAATACGGTGCAACCTGCTATCTTGCTGAGCATGGTTTGCACCATGTCTAAGCGGTCACGATGATAAATCTCAACGTTTTTGGCGATGTCTGGGTTATTGGCGTATGCCTGTGGCGAGTCAGTGACAATCACGCATTTACTAATGCCTTCATAGGTCACTTGTTGGCTAATTTCAGCGACGGAGATTGGCCCATCCACTGGCTGGCCGCCAGTCATGGCAACCGCATCGTTATATAAAATTTTATAGGTGATATTGACCTTGGCCGCGATGGCTCCGCGGATTGCCATTAAGCCAGAGTGATAATAGGTGCCATCGCCTAGGTTTTGAAACACGTGGTTGGTGTTAGTGTATTTGGCTAAGCCCACCCACTGCATGCCTTCACCGCCCATATGGCAAGGGATCATGGTGTCTTTGCGATAAAATGCTGCCATGGCGTGACAGCCAATACCAGCCATAGCGATACTGTTTTCAGGTACTTTTGTGGAGGTGTTATGGGGGCAACCAGAGCAAAAGTAAGGGGTTCTAGGTAAGCTGGTGGCGCAACTTTTAGGGTCAAGCTTTGAGCGTAAACGCACAATTGCGGCGTCAACCTTGGGGTGAGTTTGACCATTAATGCGCAGGCGCTCAGCGATGATAAAGGCCAGTGTGAGTGGCTCTAACTGCACATCGGCACTGACGAGCGCGAGGCCATTTTCATCCTGTTTACCAATAACCCGTGTGGCACCTTGTTTGCCAAACAGGATTGATTTTATTTGCTCTTCAATAAAGGCGCGCTTTTCTTCAATAACCAGTAATTCAGGTTGCTGCTGGGCAAAGTCGGTTAATTTGCTGGGCTCGATGGGCCAGATACAACCTAATTTGAATACCGATAACCCCAGTGTTTGCGCAAGATCATTGTCGATCTCTAATAATGCCAGGGCCGACATTACATCGTTATAGGCTTTACCGGCAGTGACAATACCCAGACTTCTTTGTGAGGCGTTGTCATTTTTGGCTACGCGAACCTGATCAAGATTATTGGCTTTAATAAAGCGATGCACCAAGGGCAAGCGGTGAGTAATGACATTGGTTTCATTGGTTTGCGGCGGGATAAAGCCACTGGTTTTGAGATTGATGCTGTCTGTGGGGGTGTCATCTCGACTAGGACGTTTGATATCTATATTGTCGAGATTAATATCAATGGTAGCGGTTTGTTCCACTGATTCATTCACACATTTAAAGCCTACCCATAAGCCGCTATAACGAGACAGCGCCCAACCTAAAATACCATAATCGATAAATTCGCTGACATCGGCAGGGTAAAGTGAGGGAATAAGATTTGCCGCTAACGCTTGTTCACTTTGATGTGAAATAGTCGATGATTTACCAGGATGGTCATCACCGTAAACCACCAACACGCCGCCATGTTCATGGGTGCCAGCATAGTTTGCATGTTTAAATGGATCGCCACTTCTATCAACACCGGGCCCTTTGCCATACCACATGGCAAATACGCCATCGACATTAGGCTCGGGTATGGTGTCGAGTAACTGGGTACCCCAAATCGCCGTTGCAGCTAGGTCTTCATTGACCCCAGGTTGGAAGGTGATGTTATGTTGATCTAAACGCTTTTTGGCTTTCCAGATATAACTATCTAATGCCCCTAGTGGCGAGCCTCGATAACCTGAAATATAACCCGCGGTATTCAAGCCTTGGTTTTTGTCTAATTGCGCTTGAATTAGCGGTAATCGAACTAAAGCTTGGTTGCCGTTTATAAAGATACGACCAGATGTATTGTTATATTTATCTTCTAAAGTGATGTCACTATGTTTCATCTGCTCTGTTCCTTCGAGTCATATTTGGTGTTATCAATCGATTTTTAGGTTAGAACATGTGAATTATGATGACTGCAATATAGGTGACATTTGTTAAATAAATTCAAAATTAGGCTTTTGTAAGCCTTGCCGCTGTGATGATAAAAATCGCTTTTTTCATTAAACAAAGCCGATATTTAGAATATAGTGAAGCCTTAACAGCATTTAAAAGGAGTTCAAATGATCGCCAGTGTATCGGGGTTATATATCGCTTTAACGGCCATAATGGCCATTTATTTTAGTTTACGAGTGGTAAAGCTTAGAAAAGGGCTGAAGATTGGTATTGGCAACGAGGGTAATCAAGAGTTAATTATTGCAGATCGCGTGCACGCTAACCTTGTGGAGAACGCGCCATTTGCGCTGCTATTAATCTTGGTGGCTGAAGTGAATGGGCTTTCAGCACCGTTTTTACATTTGTTTGGCAGTTTGTGGTTATTCGCGCGCTTGTTACATGCCATTGGCTTAACGCAGGGCAAAGGCGGTTATCATTTTGGCCGCTTTTGGGGAGTATTAATCACCTGGATAATTATTGTCAGCTTAGCCGTGGTTAATATCGGTTTATTTTTAGGCTTATGACTGAGTACTTGATAAGGTGGGAGTTTTACTATTCCCACTGTATTTATAAGGTTTTTTATTTTTAGTCATCAATAAAAAAATTTCACATCTGCTGCTTTTTTAGTCACACTTACTCATCGCCAACTGGTATACTCCGCGACCGTTTATCGACGTATCCATCAATTTTAGGTTACACACATGCAAGTTGAATCCACGTTATTTAATTATCCAAAGTTCTGGGCAGAGTGTTACGGCACAGCTCCCTTTCTTCCGATGTCTCGCAAAGAGATGGATCAACTTGGATGGGATAGCTGCGATATTATTATCGTCAGTGGCGATGCTTATGTGGACCACCCAAGTTTCGGCATGGCGGTTATTGGCCGTATGCTTGAAGCACAAGGGTTTCGAGTCGGTATTATTTGTCAGCCAGACTGGTCAAATAAAAATGACTTTATGAAGCTAGGTCGTCCGAACCTGTTTTTCGGTGTAACCGCCGGCAACATGGACTCGATGATCAACCGCTATACCGCAGATCGTCGCATTCGCAGTGATGATGCCTACACCCCAAACGATGAAGGCGGTAAACGCCCAGATCGCGCGGTAACCGTTTATACCCAGCGTTGTAAAGAAGCCTTCAAAGAAGTGCCCGTGGTGATCGGTGGTATCGAGGCCAGTTTACGCCGTATCGCTCATTATGATTACTGGTCTGATAAAGTGCGCCGCAGTGTGATATTTGATGCTAAAGCCGATATCTTAATTTACGGTAATGCCGAGCGCCCGCTGGTGGAAGTGGCACATCGCATCGCTAATGGCGAAAAAATGGCTGATTTGCACGATATTCGTGGCACCGCAGTTATTCGTCATGAACCTTTGCCCGGCTGGAAAGGCATGGATTCGCGCAAATTAGATCAACTACACAAGATTGATCCTATCCCCAATCCTTATGGTGCTGATGATGTCGGCTGTGAAAAATTATCCGGCCCAACCGATAAAAAGATTTTTGATAATGATGCCCCTAAAGCCATCAGCGTGCAGCCGCCAAGACCTAAGCCGTGGGAAAAAACCTATGTGCTACTGCCAGCTTATGAAAAAGTGGCTGACGATAAATTCTTGTATGCCCATGCTTCACGTATTTTGCATCAAGAGCAAAATCCGGGTTGTGCCCGCGCGTTATTTCAAGCTCAAGGAAATCGCTCTGTGTGGGTTAACCCGCCAGCGTGGCCATTAAATACTGATGAAATGGATGCGGTGTTTGATTTGCCGTATCAGCGCGTACCGCACCCAAGTTATGGTAAAGCGGTGATCCCTGCTTACGACATGATTAAAACCTCGATTAATATCATGCGAGGTTGTTTTGGTGGCTGTTCGTTCTGCTCGATTACCGAGCATGAAGGGCGCATTATTCAAAGTCGCTCGCAAGAATCTATCATCAAAGAAATTAAAGATATTCAAGACAAAGTGCCGGGCTTTACTGGGGTTATTTCAGATTTAGGTGGCCCAACCGCTAACATGTATCGCCTCGGCTGTACTAGCGTCAAAGCAGAAACCACTTGTCGACGTTTATCCTGCGTATATCCCTCAATTTGTGGCCATTTAGGTACCGATCATAAACACACCATTGATTTATATCGCGCCGCCCGTGACGTGCCGGGGATTAAAAAGGTTCTGATTGCATCAGGTGTGCGTTATGACTTAGCCACAGAAGATCCTCGCTACATTAAAGAGCTGGCTAAGCATCATGTGGGCGGCTATTTAAAAATCGCCCCAGAGCACACTGAAGATGGTCCACTAAGCAAAATGATGAAGCCGGGAATGGGCAGTTATCATAAGTTTAAAGAGCTATTTGATCATTACTCTAAAGAAGCGGGTAAGAAGCAGTATCTTATTCCTTACTTCATCTCAGCACATCCGGGGACCACCGATGAAGATATGCTGAATCTAGCCCTGTGGCTTAAATCAGAGAAGTTTAAGCTTGATCAAGTGCAAAATTTTTATCCATCGCCAATGGCCAATGCCACCACCATTTACCACACTGAGCTTAACTCATTGAAGAATGTGAAGCACACCAGTGAACAAGTGACCGTGCCTAAGAAAGGCCGTCAGCGCCGCTTACACAAAGCGCTGCTGCGCTATCATGATCCTGCAGGCTGGCCACTTATTCGTGAAGCCTTAGCTGCCATGGGTAAAGAGCATTTAATTGGTAATGGGGTGCAACATATTGTGCCACCAGAATCACGTAATGAGCGCCAAGGTTTTGGGGCTAAAAACCGTGGTGGCAAAAATGATGGTAGTAAGACGGCTTTCACCCGTTTTTCTGGTAATCAGTTTGCGGATAGAGACAGCGGTAAAAAACCGACCAAAGCCAACAAAGCCAAAGCGGCTGGCGAAAAGCAAGAAGGCGGCAAGTCATCTTCAGCTAAAAAACCAGCTAATGCCAATAGCGCTAACAAAGGCAAAGCTAAAACAGGCTGGTCACAGAAGAAGCAGCCATTTAGCAATAAGGCGAATGCAAAAAATAAATCTTCAAATAGTAAGGGCGCTAGATAAGCCGCTGAGCTAATTTGAAATTGTTAACTAGAAAACCGCCAATAGGCGGTTTTTTTATTTCAGGTTAAATTAAACAATCACTGTTAGTCTGCAAGCCTAGTTCATTTGCTTTAGGGTATCGCCCATGGTTTAAATGAATGATTAAAAACTAAAATAAATACCCCAAGGAATAATAATGAAAAAAATATTGGCCACTGCTGTATTGAGTTGTCTGATCCCCGCTACTGCTATGGCACATGGCAGTCATGATCATGATGAATCTACCACTTACGCTAGTGTACAAGACAGTTACTTTGATGCGCTTGCTGTGCATTGTGGTAAAGCGTATGCGGGTGAGGTGACTGCGGGCAACGAAGCTGATTCAGCTTTTAGCAATAAAGCATTAATCATGCACGTACGTGAATGCAGCGATACTGAGCTTAAAATTCCTTTTCATGTGGGTGACGATCACTCTCGTACTTGGGTTATCACCAAAACCACTTCAGGCTTGCGCTTAAAGCATGATCACCGTCATGAAGATGGCACTGAAGACAAAGTCACCATGTACGGTGGCGACACTGCTGACATGGGCACTGCAACTGAGCAATCATTTCCTGTCGATGCTGAATCAATTGCTAACTTTAATGAAAATGGCTTAACAGCGTCAGTGACTAACGTGTGGCATATGTACATTGAGCCAACAGTCTTCACTTATCGTTTAACCCGCGAAAATCGTGATTTTAGAGTGGATTTTGATTTAACCAAGCCAGTGGCGCTGCCGCCAACGCCTTGGGGTCATGAGTAAGTATCGCTGAAGCCATACATTGCTTACAGTGGCAAGTACTTGAAGTGCAATAAATCAGGCTGCCAAGGTAGCCTGATTTATTGATCATGATTAATTGAAAGGGCAGTGATTTAAAGTCTATGTAAATTTAGTTTTTTGATAGTCATGGCTATTTAGCATCAAAACTAAATGATTGGCCTGCGATAGCCGCCTCATACATCAATCCGCCTTTCGCGGCAGTGAAAACCGCCATGCCATTCATATAAGCAGCATTAGCTGCTGTACGGTTGCCTGCATTGCCAGCCCCTGCTGAGTTACCTGTTGAGCCCACTTGTGCATTGGCGCCAACAGTAATGGCCACTGCAGATGCCTGGGCGCTAAACTCAAAGGTACCACTGGTAAAGTCGTTATAGGCTTCAGCATCTTTAAAGAAAATAATTTCGCTATAAGCTTGTCCACCTAATTGGAAGCCAATAGAAAGTTGTGACACGCTTGAATCACCACTATAAACACCACCTTTATATACCTTGCCTGAGCCGTAGGCCGCACCGATACCAAAGCCGCCTTTACCCACGGTTGGGTAAATCGCATAGCCGTAGGCACTATCAAAAAAACCTTGTACTTCGGGGGCCTTTTTAAAATCGGCAATGGCTTCGGCGTATTTGTCAGCGTGAGCTGAGCTGGAAAATGTCAGTCCGATAAGCACGAATGTGACCGCTAGCAATGACAATATATTTTTCATAAAAACTCCTGTGATAAGCAAACTTTAGTGATGATAGCTTTAGCATAGCAAACCCAAGCTGAACAAAGCTGTAATAAAAACGCCTAATATTGCTACTAGGTGCTTAAAACTAACATGAGTTCAGTTGGTGCTGAGTATTTAAATGAGTGGTGTTGTTATTTAAATCTAGCAGTGAGTAAATAACTCACTTAATATCCTCTTTAATTGAGCTTGTTTGTACAGGTGTTGGCTCAGGCTGTGGCCTTTATCTGGCGAAGTTAATTTCACTTAGTTTTTGGGACTGACTTGTTCTCTAAGCCCTGTTCTGAGGCTTTGTCATCACTGATAACACTTCTTAAATAATCAAGTTCTTCATTATCCAGTAGCAGCTTGGCACTATGATGCTGGGGTGTTTTATTGACCTTGATACGTAAAAATACCAGTCGGGTCACTTGGTGTAGTCCGTATATGGCAAACCCATAAATGGTCGCTAATAGACATAATCTGACGATGCCAACAGCATAGCTAGAAATAGTGTCACCAAAATAGAAGGGTAATAACACCAATACCAATCGTAAAACCCAATTAAGTAAAATGCCGCCAGTAAGCAGTAATAACCACCTAAATCTAACATTTTTTAAGCTTTGATGTTTGTCGACTCTATGACGACTTAACGCGCTAATGATAAGGAAAAAATAGATCCCGCTTTGAATTAAAATAATGGCAGGCATGACTAGGGCTATTTTATTAATGGTGACTAATTCACTGATGTTGTTGACTTGAATATGGGATGCATCGGGAACCATACCAATATTGAACGATACAGTGACAACAATAACCGCCATGGAAATTAGCGTAGTAAGTATATGTTTGACGAAATTGAGGTCAGAGTTTTTAATTTGTAAACACGCTTTGCAATAGCTGTACAGTAAGGGCATCAGTAAGAAGTAAAATGGCACCATTAACGTCATCATAAAATGAATTTGAATTGGGGCATTTTCGCGGGTGATACTGGCTGAAAAAAAGAATAGCGAGATCAGAATAAATAAGGCGCCCAGTAAGCGATTACTATGGCTGGTGCTGCTGTCGTTATTAGCAAAAATATAGCGGACGTAAAAACCTACTCCCAAGCAATGTATGCCAGCGAGTAATGATAGCCAAATATACGCCTGTGAAAAAAACTGATTAATTACGATGGCCAATCCCTTTGTTTATCGTTAAGTCATATCTTAAATCACGCTTTATCAAGCAGCATTATTATGTTTTTTCTGTTTTCTCATATGACGGTTTGACGCCGCTTCGGGCGGTTTGCCAGGTGCGGGCTTTCTTTCTGCGAGCAAATGCGTTATCGCCATAATAGGATGGGGAAGCAGCATTCTTGGGCCAGAGTAAATCATGATTTCACGCACTTTTTGTTTCATGTGCGGTTTGTAGCAATGCACAGGACATTTGTTGCATGTCGGCTTTTGTTGACCATAAGGACAGCGATCTAAGCGTGTTTCTGCGTATTCAAGCAATTCAATGCAATCTGGGCACAAGCCTTGGCTATTTTCCGTTTGTAACGCAATTTGATGATGAGCCCGGCAATAAATTTTTGCCATAGCATTCATTGTGTTGAATTCATATAACAGCTTGCCTGATAGGATCGCGCTTATTGTCATGTGTTAATACCATAGTAAATCACTCGGGTATGGCTAGTTTACCTAATCACAGTCTGTTTATTCAATTCAATGCTTAATAAGCTTGAACTAGAGCACATAAAAACAAAAGCTAAAAATAATGTCAGCTTATTGTGTTAACGAGCATAAAAGCGACATAAACACTTGATTTTTGTCCTAAGAATAGCTTATTAATATTAGTTCAGCTTGTTTAATTTTCAAGCAGAAAAATGAAGCTTCCTTCTTCGGATAGGCTAGGAATGGTAAACTCCAAAACTATTCAAATGCACACAGCATGACACAAATATGGTGTTATAAATGATTATTAAAATTATTGTCGTTGTTTTATTGGTTTGGCTGGGTATTTATCTTTATCGTCGAACCCAAACCGTTGCTAAGCAAGAGCTAGAGCAGAAAGAACCAACTCAGGCAGATCCGCAGCCAGAAGCTGAGATAACAGATATAGCCTCAGCCCCATCTGAGATTGAGTCAGCACCGCAAGATAATACTGAACTTGAGACTGAATCAATAGCTCAAGAATTAGAACCAAGCCCTGTGCAAGATGAAGATACTGTAGTCACTGCCGTAGATGAAGTTGAAGCAACAGTTGAACAAATAGTCGAGACTGAGTCTTATGAGCTGCCAGAGCCAGAGCCAGAGCCAGAGCCAGAGCCAGAGCCAGAGCCAGAGCCAGAGCCAGAGCCAGAGCCAGAGCCAGAGCCAGAGCCAGAGCCAGAGCCAGAGCCAGAGCCAGAGCCAGAGCCAGAGCCAGAGCCAGAGTCAGAGAATAAACCTATTACAGCAGCTTTACCTGCAACAGGTGCATGGGCAAGTGATGCATTTACGGCTTTAGTTAGCCAATATGATGCAAGTGCTGAACTACAGGCCCAGCATCTGAGTTTACTCAGTATTATTAGTCACAGTTACAAGTTACGTAAACAAGCTGATTACTGCCAATACGGCGCAGGTTTGACCCAGCGTTATCAGTTAGCTTATAAACAGTATCGCCAGCAAAACGCCACTGCTGCAGATGATAAAGGCATAGGCTTTATGCAATTATCAACCATGCTCAATGATACTAAGCAATTTGATAAAGCCATTGAAGTCTGTCAGCAGGCCATTGATTATCAATTAACAGATGGAACTGTTACCGGTTTTGAAGGTCGAATTAAGCGTATCGAGAAAGCAAAATCTAAAGCGAGTAATTAAGTGAATTGAATAAGACTAGGTAATTGGCTTTAACCATGATTTAGGTTATTAGGTTTTACCATGATCTAGTACAATGGCACTATCGTATGGAAAAGCGGACTTAGGTTCGCTTTTTTATTGCCCTAAAAGTGTTGAAACTGAATGTAGCTACTGGAATCCTGTAGCTAAATATTGAGATTAAAAGTGCAACTTAGGGTGAAAATAAGCATGCTTAAAGAGGTTTAAATGATGAATCGTAAAATGCGTAATACGCTGTTTTTATTCATGGCTATCATGGGGCTAACCGGCTGTATTCGTACCCCAGAATGGACACTGTTTTATTATGCGGATGAAGCCAAAGCGCCGCAGCAACCCATCAACGCCAAATTTATAGCAGGTTATTACGATACGCTTGAACAATGCCAAGCTAAAGCCAAGGGCATGCTGAGATTAAGCGGCAAAAACAGCCATCAACTGGATGCTAACCAGCTAGAGAATGCCACCGCAATACCGGTTGCCATTGATAAAGGCTATCAATGCAAACAGTTATGCCAAGTCAATGATGACAATGTCATTATCTGTCAATAAAACCTTGCCAGTAGTGAGTTATTAGCCTTCGCCATCAGGCTATTGTAGACCCAAGGAACAGGTTAAATGCAGTTTAAACAGGATTATTTTGAACAACTGGAAGGCTTTTATTCGCAGGTCTATCCATTGCCTATCAGTCAACCCCATTGGCTGGCTTGGAGTGATGACGCCGCCAAATTAATTGGCGCGCAAAGAGGCCAACTTAACGCCCAAGGTGATGATGAATTACTGCTGCAACTGTCAGGTAATCACGCTATGCCTGGGGCAAGTTACTATGCGCAAGTTTACAGTGGCCATCAATTTGGTGGTTATAGCCCACGATTAGGGGACGGGCGCTCAATTATTCTCGGCGAAGCGCAGGCAAACCCTAATGCTACAAGTAAAACAGCTAATAACGCGTCAGCTTGGGATGTGGCCTTAAAAGGGGCTGGGCCAACACCTTATTCTCGCAGTGGTGATGGTCGAGCGGTTATGCGTTCCGCGGTAAGGGAGTTTTTAGCATCCGAGGCCTTGGCGGCATTATCGATTCCGACCACCCGAGCATTAGCGGTGATTGGCTCTGACTTACCGGTATGGCGTGAATCACAAGAAACTGCGGCGATTACAGTGCGTTTAGCCAAAAGCCATATTCGTTTTGGTCACTTTGAGTATTTTTGCCATAGCGACCAAGGTGGTAAAGATAAACTAATTCAGTTACTAAACTTCACCATTAAGCAGCATTACCCGCATTTAACTCAAGATTATCAAGGCTATAAAGCCTGGTTTACCCAAGTAGTAAAAGATACTGCTATTTTAATCGGCCACTGGCAAGCGGTAGGCTTTGCTCATGGGGTACTTAATACTGATAACATGTCGATTCTTGGTGACAGCTTTGATTTTGGCCCATTTGCCTTTTTAGATACTTTTAAAGAAGACTTTATTTGTAATCACTCCGATCCCCAGGGCCGTTATGCCTTTGGTCAGCAACCTGGCATTGGCCTGTGGAACCTGCAACGTTTAGCCCAAGCATTAACGCCCGTCATTGAGTCAGATGATTTAGTGGCTGTGCTGAATACTTATCAAGCTGAGTTAGTGCAGCAATATTTACTGCTCATGCGCGCTAAAATGGGCTTGAGTGTCAGTGAGCAAACCACGGCGCAAGCCCAAGAGCAAGATAAAACCGACTTAGATCTCATTGGCCGATTTTGCCATGTGTTACAGCATAATTTATTGGACTATACCAATACTTTCAGGGCGTTTGGTCAGTTAGACATAACCAGTGTCCACGCCAATATTAGTGATGAGATAATCGATAGACCCAAATTTGACGACTGGTATAAAAGTTATCAGCAGCGGGTTGGAAAGGTTGATGATATTGACCAATGGCAAGCACAGCGTAATAGTGTGAATCCCAAGTATATTTTACGCAACTACTTAGCCCAAGAAGCCATAGTGGCGGTGGAAGAAGGCGACAATAGTAAATTGTTAGAGCTGCATACTCTGTTAACTCAGCCCTATGCTGAGCAACCAGAATTAGACCATTATGCCAATAGACCACCCCAATGGGGACAAGGCTTAATCATGTCTTGTAGTAGCTAGTCAGTCATAGTAACAAGGTATTTAAGCAACTTATTTAAAGGAACATCATGTTATTGCGTTCGGTGCAATTAGATAAAGCCTCGCTGAGCATTTTAATTTCAGCAGAAATAGATTTTGAGCAGTTTGAAGCGTTTGCTGAGCCCTTAGCCTTGGCAATGGATTGTGATATTCGCGATCGCTTATGGGGCGCAGATAGGCACCAATGGCAGCTTAATTTTGAAGGCAGTCAGCTGTGGCTTAACTATGAGTTTTACGGCGATATTTGTTGGATATCAACGGAAGTAGAAGCCGATCTTGAAGTGCTAGAATATTTAATCACCTTGCTACAACCGCTGATCACTGCCAATGCGGTAAAGGATACACATGAATAATGACAATGCTGACAACGACTATCTAGATAATGACGAAGATATCGATAGTCAGGAAAAGTCGGGTAATGTAATAGAACCGGAATCACATCTTAACGATATCGCGCCAAAGGCTAGTGCTGACGAGGCTTGCTTTCATTATCAAGCCTTAACGCCTGATTTAATTCTCGATGCCATTGAGAGTGTTAACATCTATCCTGAAACGGGGTTGCTGGCGTTAAATAGTTACGAAAATCGGGTGTATCAATTTCGCTGCGATCGCGGTAATCGTTATGTGGTGAAGTTTTATCGCCCTCATCGCTGGAGTGATAATCAAATTCAAGAGGAGCATGATTACGCACTCGCGTTAGCTGCTGAAGATATCCCCATTGCAGTACCTGTGATTGTTGAGGGTAAAACCCTGCATGAATTTAAAGGTTATCGTTTTACTTTATTTCCCTCTATTGGTGGCCGCGCATTTGAGGTGGATAACCTTGATCAACTTGAAGCAGTTGGTCGCTTTATTGGCCGGATACATCAATATGCTAGTAAAGAGAGCTTTCAATATCGTGAGCCCTTAAGCTGCCAAATTTTAGGGGATGATGCGCTGCAATATTTACAGCAGTCAGGGCAAGTGCCTGAGGCCATTAGTCAGCAGTTTTTCACTGTCACGCAGCAAGTGTTGGCCAAGGCCAAGTCTGTATTGGCGCAGCATCAATTTCCGACATTACGGCTTCATGGTGATTTGCATCCAGGCAATATTTTATGGACCCCAGATGGCCCTGGTTTTGTTGACTTAGATGATGCTCGCCAAGGCCCTGCGGTGCAAGATATTTGGATGATGCTCACTGGTGATAGAGCCCAACGGTTATTACAGCTAGATGTATTACTTGAAGGCTATGAGGAGTTTTGTGATTTTGACCACAAGCAACTTAAGCTGATTGAGCCGCTGCGGGCATTGAGAATGATCCATTACAATGCCTGGCTAACAAAACGCTGGCAAGATCCTGCTTTTCCAAGGAACTTTCCATGGTTTGGTGATATCAAATACTGGGAACAGCAAACATTAGCGTTTAAAGAGCAACTTTCAGCGCTGGATGAAGAGCCATTAAGCTTGATGAGTTTTTAATTGAGTAATTGGCAAACCATAACGTAGATTGTTACAAATGATCCTGATAAGGTCTTGAGCATAAGAGATAATCTACATTATTATAGATTTAGATAAATTAGCGTTAACTATGCTACGGCATAATTGAGATTGCATACTAAAGGAAACAAGATGAAAAAAGCATTATTAATGGCTGCAGCGTTACTATTAGCCCCAATGGCGGCAACCGCAGCAGACTATAAAGAAGGTGTGCACTACACTGTGATTAACGAAGGCCCAGCCACATCAAAGCCTGAAATTACTGAGTTTTTCTCATTCTTTTGCGGGCATTGTTACAACTTCTCAAAAACTGTAGTACCAAAAATTGAAGCGACCCTTCCAGAAGGTGTGGCTTTTAATCAGGCACACGTTGAGTTTATTGGCGCAGATATGGGCGTAGAAATGTCACGTGCTTTCGCTATTGCTCATCAGCTCAATGTTGAAAAGAAAGTTGAACCAGCTATTTTTGCTGCAATCCATGACAAAAAGCAACGCTTCACCAACTTAAATGATATCCGTATGGTGTTTATTGCTAACGGTGTTGACGGTAAAGATTTTGATGCAGCAGCTAAGTCTTTCATGGTGAATGCGCAAATGTCTAAAATGAAGCGTGATACTCAGAATGCAAAAATTTCTGGTGTGCCTTCGTTAGTGGTTAACGGTAAATACCGTGTTGAGACAGGTGCGATTAAGTCTTACGATGAGCTATTAGACATCGCTTATTACTTAGCGACAGCTGACAAGTAACATGAGGGTTTAACCTCCCACGTGACAAAAGGAGCCAATGGCTCCTTTTTTTGTATCTTTAATTTATTAGTGGCTGAAAAAGAGCAAAAAAAAACCGCATGTTTTAAAATTTGCATTTTAAAACAGTGCGGTGTTGAGCCAATTGGCTCGTTATTTACCCTGAGTAACGAAGTCACTTTACCAAGGTGTCAAAAAAATGGCAAGCGTCATTTTACTGGCTCGTTACATTTTGTTTACATTGAGTTATTTTGAAGCGGAAAAAGATCGATTTTAATGAAACTCTTTTGCGGTTTTTTTGTCCAACTTTGAGTTGTAAAATGAAATATAGCCAAAGGAGTCTCCATGAGAAGGTTTCCGGTATATGCACCTAAACTCATCGTTAAACATGCGCGAATTTTTTTAACTGGGGTGATTTGGGTAAAAGACTTAGGGTGTTTAGAGTTTAGAAAGGGGCGTTTTTTAATGCCGAAAAAAAGCCTGCCAAAAGTAAAGCAGGCTGTTTCTGAGCTTAACCAAATGCTAGTAGCTCAGCATGTTGAAACTAACACAGTTTAGCTTTCGCTATTGAGTAAGCCGACAAGGCCATTCACTTTATCGTTCCAAGAGTTTAGGTCTTGTTGCAATTGCTGATTAGTCTCAGTCAATTGAGCATTCTTTTGCTTCTCTTCTTCAAGCTCCATTTTTAGTAGCTCTGCATTTTCAAGAGTTGCCTGGATTTTGGCTTCCAGTTGGGACAGTAATTCAAGGCTCATATCGGGAGTCCTAATAGTTTCTGGATGGAATGCTGATTCTAGCAGTGACTGGGGTTTAAGGAATAGCCAAATTCGTTAAGTGGTTAAAAAAAGAACGACTTTGGCTACTATTTTGTAAGCTTTATCCATCTGTCAGTGTGAGTGGCTTGTTTTAAGCTAAAAACCGCCACATCCTGTGCTTTTTCAGTGAAATGATAAAACTTTATTTGTTGCGGTTTACCATGCTTTAACGGCTAATTTTATGGTTTTAATTATTGTGAACTTCGATTGACGCTTAATTGTGCTCCACTTTATCCATTTGCTTGACATTACATCTGATGATTCATAGTCTGCTAGCATTGTTTTTAAGGTGGTAGCAAATGGACATCAAATATAATTTAAAAGCGGCATCGTCGCGTCGTACTGAGCAGTTTAAACCAGAAGGCAATGTAGGCTTTGGTAATCTCAGAACCGATCATATGTTTTTAATGGATTATCGAGATGGCCAGTGGTGTGACCCTCGCATTGAGCCTTATGCGCCGTTTGAAATGGCCCCGGGCGCCATTGCGCTTCATTATGGTCAGTCCATCTTTGAAGGTGCTAAAGCGTTTAAGCATGACGATGGTGAAATCTACACCTTTAGACTGGATAAGAATGCCCAACGTTTAAATACCTCTGCAGATATCTTATGTATTCCTAACCTTGCTGAAGACATTCAACTGCAAGCCATTAATGCGCTTATTGATGTCGATAGGCTGTGGTTTCCAATGCAAGATGGCGCATGTTTATATATTCGGCCTTTTATTTTTGCTACCGAAGATCGTTTATCAGTGAGCCCAAGCTTGAACTTTACTTTCTGCGTGATCTTAAGCCCAAGTGGTGCTTATTACGCTGATGGGGTGAATAAAGCGATTCGATTACTGATCAGTAAAAAATTCCACCGCGCGGTATCAGGCGGCACGGGGGCATCAAAAGCGGCCGGTAATTACGCAGCATCGTTAAGAGCGGGGCAAGCCGCTGCTGAATATGGCGCTGCCCAAGTGTTATATCTTGATGCGAACAACAAGCAGATTGAGGAAGTGGGCGCAATGAACCACTTCCATATCCTCAAAGATGGCACTGTAATTATCCCGACGTTTACTGACACTATCTTAAAGTCCATTACCTCGCAATCTATGCTAGAAATTGGCCATTTATTGGGATGTGAAGTGCGCCAAGAAACCATTATGCTGGACAAATTTATCGCAGATATCGAAGCCGGTGAAATTGTTGAAGCGGGCGGATTTGGTACTGCAGCCGTGGTATCGCCAGTGGGCTCGTACATCTTTGAAGATGGCCGTATTGTTACAGTTGGTGATGGTGAAGTTGGCCCTTGCATCAAGCGTATTTATCAAATATTTACCCAACTGCAAAAAGGTGAGCTTGAAGGACCTGAAGGCTGGGTTAAGCGTGTTGAGCGTGTCGCGCCATAGCTAAACTGAATAAATTCAGACAATAAAAAAGGCTCATTTGAGCCTTTTTTATTGCTTGGAGTATAGGGTTTAGCTGTGTCGATTTTTATTGAATCGCTTTAATGCTATGCTAGTTTTTCCTGCTGGTTATCTAATCTTAGCCTTGCTAAACAGTCCTCAGCAGTCAGTGGTTTACTGAGTAAAAAGCCCTGCACTTGATCGCAGCCTTCATGCTTTAAGAAGTCAAATTGCGCCTCAGTTTCAACGCCTTCTGCCACGACATTGAGTTCAAGGCTGTGGGCCAGAGTAATAATGGCGCTGGTAATAGCGGCATCATCAGGATCATCAATAATATCGCGGACAAATTCTCTATCAACTTTCAAGGTATCGATAGGGAAGCGCTTTAAGTAACTTAAACTTGAGTAACCAGTACCAAAGTCATCAATGGCAATGGTAAGGCCTAGGGCTTTTAGCTGGGCTAATACTGTGACTGAGTCTTGCGGGTTACCCATGATCATCGACTCTGTCAGCTCTAACTCCAGAGCGCTGGCGGGTAACCCTGATACCGCAAGGGCCACTTCAATAGTGGAAATAATATCGGCTTTAAGTTGTCTTGCTGATAAGTTAACAGCCACAGAAATATGCTCAAAGCCTTGTTGATGCCATTCAGCTAATTGATTGCAGGCCTGATCAATGGCCCAATGGCCAATGCCGTTAATCATCCCGGTTTCTTCCGCTAACGGAATAAATTCCACTGGTGAGATAAATCCAAGGGTTTTACTTTCCCAGCGCAGTAGGGCTTCAACGCCAATAATCCGCTTGGTTTTAATGTCAAACTTGGGCTGATATACCAGATACATTTCATTATTTTGAATCGCCTGTTTAAGGCCTGCCTCAAGCTCTACATGACGGGTGGCATATTGGTTTAAATCTTCAGTGTAAAACTGGAAGTTATTACGCCCTAAAGATTTAGCATGGTACATGGCAGTATCTGCATATTTAATTAATGAGGTACTGTCGCTGGCATCATTAGGGTACAAACTAATGCCGATAGAAGGTGATACGGTAATATTTTTATCATCCAATAAGAACGGACTCTTAAAGGCGTTTAATACTTTTTCTGCCACAACAGCAGCAGATTTTATTTTGCTGAGCCCTTCAAGAATAATGGTAAATTCATCGCCACCGAGACGAGCAACAGTATCGCCATCGCGCACCGAGTTTTGCAATCGAATCGCCACCGCTTTTAATAATAAATCCCCCACATGATGACCCATGGAGTCATTAATGTGCTTAAAGCGGTCTAAATCCAAAAAGAATAATGCCACAATGTCTTTTGAACGATGGGCTTTGGTTATGGCTTGATTAAGCCTATCTTGAAATAGGGTGCGGTTTGGTAACCCTGTTAGTGGATCGAAATTGGCTAATATGCGTAAATCTTCTTCGGCCTTTTTACGGGAAGTGATATCAGTAAATACCGCAACAAAGTGGCTCGTTTCACCTTTAGTATCGATGACCTGATTGATCTCCAGCCATGCCAGAATGCTTTTTTTATTTTTAGTGCGGATATTAATCTCACCCGCCCAATGTTTTTTTCGTAACAGCTGTAATTCAACGTTATGATAAAAGGATCGAGACTGTTTACCATAAGCTAAATACAGGAAGTGTTTACCTACAATGGCTTTATGGTCAAAGCCGGTAATACGACTAAACGCAGGGTTTACCGTGCGAATACGGTAATCCAGTTCGCCAACCACTACGGCTTCATTCATGCTGTGTAACACTTGGCTTGAGAGTTTTAACTCATTTTCAGTTTCTTTTCTGACGGTGATATCTTTATGAGTTCCCGCCATGCGAACCGGTTTATCTTGTTGATCCCACTCAACGACCTTACCGCGATCAATTAACCATATCCATTTACCTGGCTGCTTCTCTACTCGGTATTCTGCCTCAAAAAATTCTGCTTTCCCGGCTAAATGGTCATTTAGCTGTTGAGTCACGCGGGCTTTATCTTCTGGGTGGATATGAGTGATCAGTGCTTGATCGTCATCTGCTACTACCCGTTGTGAGGGCACGGTATTGGTGCGGTAAACTTTATTGTCGCGGATATTCCAGTCCCACATACCGTCGCCAGAAGCCCATAATGCTAGCTTTAAACGTTCTTCTGAAGCGCGGATACTGATTTCAAACTCACGTTGTTTTTCACGCTTTAATTGCTTTAGGTATATGAAAAACGTCATTAGCAACATCATCGCAATGCCATAAACTACGTAAGCGCCTTTACTTAGGTAAAATGGCGGCACCACAGTAAATTTGATACTAAAAGGCGGCTCTGTGTAGGGGTTATCAGTGAGGGTCGAGCGCACTAACAGCTCAAACTTTTTCGGCGGCAAATTGCTAAAACTGATGTCATTTGATTGATTTAACTCAACCCAATCATCATTGTGACCGACTAATTTGTAACTCAGTTGCTGTAACCCAGGGTAATTAAAATTCAGTGTACTGACAGTAAAACCAATGGTTTTATCAGAGTAGGGCATTTGTAATGCTGGTGGCTGTTGCAAATTTAATAATGGAAAATGCTGCTCACCCAAATGATAACTGGTTAGGGCTATTCTAGTGTTAGGTCTTTTAGCTGGAACCAATAGTGGATTAAATTGATTTATGCCATTAACGCCGCCAAACCACAGCTGGCCATCAGTATCGTTAAATTTAACCCCGCCGTTAAACTCCGCAGCTTGCACTCCATCAAAGGGGTTGAAGAACATATACTCTAAACTAGTCGATACTCTGGCGATACCAGAATTGGTACTAAGCCACAGGTTTTGAGCATCGTCTTCTAACATGGCATAAACCGTGTGCTGCTTTAACGGTTCACTTAAGGGCTCAAATTGCAGTTGGTTATTGCTGGTTTCGATAATTTTATCGACACCACTATGGGTTGCCATGAAAAAATCCCCAGCATCAGTGACGATAAAATCTCTAATACGATTATCACTGAGTGTGCTAGTGTCGGCTGCTTGGCGACTTTTGAGAATGAGTTCTTGTGTGTCAGGTTTTAGTCTGACTAAGCCTGCCATTGTGCCGAGCCACAGGCTGTTGTTATGGTAAGTAAGGGACAATATTGGGCGCTTACTGGGGACAAATTCAGTCTGAAAATCAAAATTGTATTGATGAATAACCTCTTCACCTGGCAATACAAAATATAAGCCGTAGTTACTAGCAATCCAAAGTCGGCCGCTATCATCTTGAGCAAATTTACGGATCAGCAGCGAGTCTGAAGCGCTATTATCAGCTAAAGGCACAAATGACAGCTGCTGATCTGGCGTTAATTGTGCCAGCCCGTGATTAGTACCAAACCACAGATTACCGTCTTGGGTTTGGGTGATGGCATGTACAGTTAACGGGTACTCTGCTTCATGTACATTAAGGGCCTGAGCAAATAGGTCGTTGTAGTAATAAAAACTACCTTGCTGCTCATCAAATAGTTTTAAGCCTGCGCTTTCAGTGCCAATCCATAAACGCTGCTGATCATCACGAAAAATCGCCCGGATCATATTGGCCATTTTAGGCTTGCTAGGATGGAGTTCGTAAATATGGTTAAAATACACTTGATTGAGGTTAAGCTTATTAATTCCTGAGTAGCGAGTGCCTAACCATAGGTTACCGTCTTCTGCGAGCATGATGCTTTGTAGATTGTCTTCGCTAATAGATTGGCGACTATTGGGATCGTATTTATGGATGCGGCTGCGCCATGTATCACCAATTAAATCCAATTGAATTAACCCAGCGTTTGCGCCAATGGCCCATATTTGTTTATCACCATTGATGACAAAGTCTTTTATTTGATTGTATTTTTTAGTTTGGTTATTGATCCAAATTGTGGTTTGTTCGCCGCTAATCAGATCGTAGCTGATCAGTCGATTGCTAATCGCTAACCACACTGCGCTTTTATCGTGACTGGTTTTTATACTATTGACCCGCAGGTTGGGTGGGATATCTAAGCGGATAATGTTGTTGCTATCAATGGCGTAAGTGCCACTGGCTTGGGTGCCAACAAAAATATATTTGTCATCGATATTGGCGATACTGGTGATATGAGGATCGATAGCATTATTTAAGCTTATTTTTGCTATTTTATTGGTATGCAGTGATAGGGTGAATAAACCTGATTGAGTCCCTATCCACAAACTATTATCAATTAACGTGAGTTTAGTTAGCTTTAAGTCTGTTAACCCTTGGGCACTCCCAAAATGAGTAAACTCACCATTACTGAGGTTTAAACGGCTGAGTCCTTGGGAAAAGGTTGCCACCCATAAGTCACTATCAGATGATTGCAATATATCGGTAATGTAATTGCCGGCAATACTGGTGGGATTATTACCGTCGTTAACAAACACATCAAATTGAATGCCGTTATAACTGTGTAAGCCATCTTGAGTGCCAACCCATAACATGCCTGAGCTATCTTTGAACAGTTTAGTGACAGAGTTTTGATTTAAGTCGTTAGAGGCTTCAAATTGTTCAAACGCTAACAGGTGATTGTCATTAAGTGGGCTAATTGCATAGACGGAAGCTGACATTGAGGTGAAGAGCACCAAAATGCATAAGCATGTTTTCAAGGCTAAGGAAAAACGTAAATTCAATCTGCACCTGTAATAATTATAATGGGTAAAGAATGATGCCAAATTGCACATTGTTAATTAATATCTAATTTATAAACATGCTTACAACAGGGCGTACCGCTAGTTTATTTGTATATGTTGCCAGCGATTTAAAGTTTTTATTGTTGAATTATAACCATATTACGCGAGTAATATAGTTTTTTTCAAATTACATTTAAGTTTGCTGATTTTATGCTTGTTGAGAAACTGTTGTTGGCTTAACTGTTTTGATGAAGCTTGTTGGTTTAAAAACAAAAAACACGCAATTAAGCGTGTTTTTAGGCTGATTTTAAACAGTACTATTTGGGCGTAGATGTGTCATTAAGGTATTTTTTATAAATACCATCTAACTGCTGATCCTTCTCGAACCAAACTTGGTTTAACCAGCGCTGAAATTCAACTCGGGTTTCAGGATTAGAGAAATAATCTTCAGCATCCACTTTAGGTACTGGCATTTGCTCAATTCTGACCACAATTTTTTTAACACGCCCAGACATGACCTCATACAAAGCGCCTTTCTCTGTGTCAGCATCAGGATAAGCTAAGGTCATGTTAAGTAACCCAGTAAATTGCTCGCCCATTGCCGAAAGGGTAAAGGCAATGCCGCCAGCCTTTGGCCTTAACAAATGTTTATAAGGCGACTGTTGGCGCTTGTGTTTATCTGCAGTAAAACGGCTGCCTTCCACATAATTAATAATTGATGTTGGGAAATGCTTAAATTTTTCACATGCCTTGCGGGTGGTTTGTAAATCTTTACCCTTAAGTTTTGGATTCTTCTTGAGCTTAGCAGGGCTAGTTCGGTTCATGAACGGCATATCTAATGCCCAGCAGCCTAAACCCAGAAAGGGCACAAAGATTAGCTCTTTTTTAAGGAAAAACTTCAACATAGGAATATGGTTACGCAAGATATAGGTTTGCGCTGCAATATCAAAGCCACTGACATGGTTACTGATCAACAAATACCAGCCGCGTTCATCCAGGCCTTCAAGCCCCTCAATATCCCACTCTATTTTAGCAATGAGAAATAAAATACCGCCATTACAGCTTGCCCATGCCCACATAAAGCGGTTCATTAAGCGAGTAAGTGCGTTTCTTGCTGCAACTACAGGAACGACCAGCTTAATGACGCCACCAATACTAATGAGACCTGCCCATAGTGTGGTATTGATGATCAATAAACTGCTACTAATAAAAAAGATGACTGGACCTGGTAAAAAACCTAGCATGTAGCTAAATACCTCTTATTTGTTTTCTTCAGCCATAATGCTGATTTTTTTATCTTTTTCTTGCCAAAGTTGATTTAACTGAGACTGAAAATCAATTTTAAACTGCCTATCATTACTATAGTCACCTTTTAAGGTCGCTGGGATATCAGAGATGTGAATATCGACATAAACCTCAGTTAACTCGCCGCAAATATACTCCCAGTAGCTTGGCACTTTATTAGGGTAGTAAATGGTGACATTAACTAACTTGTTGATGTGTTCACCCATAGCATCTAAAGCAAAGGCCATTCCACCGGCTTTGGGCTTCAGCAAGTGCTGAAAAGGCGAAGCTTGCTTTTGGTGTTTTTGCGGATGAAAACGGGTGCCTTCAACGAAATTCATCACGCTGACAGGCTTATGCTTAAATTTGTTGCACGACTTACGGGTAATCTCAATGTCTTTACCTTTAAGTTTTGGGTTCTTTTTCAATTGTGCTGTCGAATAACGACGCATAAAGGGAAAGTCTAACGCCCACCAAGCAAGCCCTAATATGGGAACAAATATGAGCTCTTGTTTTAAAAAAAACTTTAAAAATGGGATCTTACGATTAAAAACACGCTGAAGTACTAAAATATCGACCCATGACTGGTGGTTAGCTATAACCATGTACCATTCTTTTTCAGAAAACTGATCATCACCGCTTAGTTTTATGGTAACGGGATGAAAAATGGCTTCGATAACACCATTAACACTGATCCACGCACTGGCACAGTTATCTAAAATATAACTGCATATTTTACGAATAACATTAATGGGTAATAGTTTGAAAATACTAAAAATTAGAATGGGTGTAACCCAGACGATCGTATTTATGACATAGCAAATAAATGCTATAGATCCTTTAATTTTTGCTAACAGCGGCATCTAGCTCTCCTGTAAATGGAAGCTTATGTTACTCCGTGATAGCCTTCGGCTCAATCCACTGAACAATAATATCGAAACTTTTTGTGATTTTTCAGGTAATCACTCGATATTTTAATGCGTTAGCTATTTATTGTTGGCTCAAACGGTTCATTAACCTGTCCATTGCCCTGTAGCCAAGTGCTTGTGCTATATGCCTTCTTTCGGTGGTTTCAGACTGTTGCAAGTCTGCAATGGTGCGTGACACCCGCTGAATTCGATGGAAACTTCTGACGGATAAGCCCAATTGTTGAATACTCTGTTCGAGAAACTCTAAATCGCTTTGGCTCATGGCTAAGTGTTGTTTCAATTGGGTTGGGCTTAACTGGCAATTAATCACGCCTGCACGGCTGAGTTGTTTTTCCCGCGCTAGCTGCACTCGCTTAGCAATGGATTGGCTACTTTCGCCTATTTCTTGGGTTTGCGTTAAGGTGCCTGCAGGCAGTTTAGGGACTTCTATCGTGAGATCGAATCTATCTAAAAATGGCCCTGATAAACGGGATAAGTAACGTTGAATTTGGTCAGGCGTTGCGCGAGAGTTTTCAACATCACCGCAAGGGCTAGGGTTCATCGCCGCGATGAGTTGAAAGCGACTAGAAAAGGTTACTTTGGCGGCAGCCCGAGAGATAACCACTTCACCAGACTCCATTGGCTCACGCAGGCAATCTAATACTTTGCGAGGGAATTCCGCAATTTCATCAAGAAATAAAATGCCTCTATGGGCTAAGGATATTTCCCCAGGTTTTGGCACGCTGCCTCCGCCCACTAAGGATATTGATGAACACGTATGATGTGGCGCTCGAAAAGGCCGCTCTAAAAAGGCTTGGGGTTTAATATTAAGTCCTGCAACCGAATGAATCGCAGCAACATCAATGGCCTCTTCATAGGTAAGCTTGGGCAGTAGCGGGATTATCCGATTGGCCAGCATACTTTTACCTGTACCGGGCGGACCAATAAATAGGGTGTTGTGACCACCTGCCGCTGCGATTTCCAGCCCTTGCTTAGCTTGGTATTGACCAATCACTTCGCTGAGGCAGAGTGCGTTTTCTGCTAAAGGTTCTTCAAACCATTCCAATTGCTGATCAACCAGTGGTAATTTTGCTTGGCCGTGCATAAAGGCTGCGAGGTTTTGCAAGTGAGCGACTAAGTGGGTTTGCGGGTAACCCACTAACTCTGCTTCATGGCGGTTATCTAAAGGGATGAATAATTCATGCTGTTGATTTTTAGCGGCAATAATAGCGGGCAGAATACCAATGCAGGGCCTTACTTGTCCTGACAAGGCTAGCTCACCAATAAACTCACATTGGGCTAACTGGGTATTAGGAATTTGCCCCGAGGCGGCCAAAATACCAATGGCGATAGGCAAATCATAACGGCCACCTTGCTTGGGTAAATCAGCTGGAGCCAAATTGACCGTTATTCGCTGCATGGGGAATTCAAAACCAGCGTTTATTAAGGCACTACGGACTCGCTCTCTGGCTTCTTTTACTGAGGTTTCAGGTAACCCCACTAAATTAAACGCAGGCAAACCATTACTAAGATGTACTTCGACAGTGACTTTAGGCGCTTCTACGCCGCAACAAGCGCGGGTGTTTACACAGGCAATAGCCATTAACAAATCCTTTTGTTTTGTGTGCTGGAATTTAGTAACTATTTAGTTAGTTTTTAAGCTTTCTAAGTGTAGCAGCTAAAATCAACAGTGCGATTTTAGCTGCTGTTGATATTTGAGAGGCTTAAATAACTTCAAGAAAGGCTTTTAAAATAGGTTCTTGAGTGCGTTTTTCTTTGCAGCAACAACCTAATTGAAAGGGGGCGATATCTTGTGGTGATTCAAGCCGCTGTAAGCGTTCTCGCACTGGGCTATTTTCGACTACCACATCAGGACTAATACTGACGCCACAGCCCAAGGCCACCATCGAGGTTATTGCCTCTTGCCCCGAGACTTGCGCATAAATATTGGGCTTGAAGCCCATGGCTTTAAACCAATTATCAGCGCGGCGTCTGCCAGGCCCATGGTCGGGGACAATAAAAGGCAGCTGCGCCCAGTCTATGGGTTGTTGCTTAATCATGCTTTGGGCTTGGCATTTTATGGTGGGCGCATATAGATGCAGCGGCACTTGGCCGATTTCTTCAAAATGTAGGCTTGCAGGCAATGAGTCTGGCAAGGCGATAATGGCAACATCGGCGCGATTATGTTGGATCTCTGCTACTGCATTGGCCGCATCCCCCGTGTTCAAGGTAATTTCCACATGAGGGTGCTCACGTCTAAAGCGGTCAAGCAATGCAGGTAGGTGACTGTATGCGGCAGTGACTGAGCAATATAAGTTGATACGACCGTGAAGTAAGGGCTGCTCGGGGTCAATGCGGCTTTTCAAACTTAACCACTCAGCTAAGGTGTGTTCGGCAAATTGCTTAAATTCATTGCCCGCATGGGTAATGCTGACACTGCGATTGTCCCGCTCAAACAATTTACAACCCACTTCTTCTTCAAGGCGCTGCAATGCGCGGCTTAATGTTGACGGGCTCACATGGGTTTGCTGGGCTGTTTTGCCAAAATGCAGGCTGTCGCATAAGTGTAAATACAGTTTTAATGCACGAATATCCATGTTGTAGCCTTAATAAAATCAGTGTCTTGAAATCAATTTGTTCAGATATGCGGGATATATCAATAACGTTGCAAAAAGTGAAACGTAGTGTGCCGAATATATCATTTTGAGCAATCATGAGCTTACGCTATAGTGATCTCAATCACAACTTCTGGATAGTTTGGCTGCCAGAATGGAGTGTCTCAAATTTCTGAATTAAAGGTGGTATCTCAGATGGCTAACTATTTTAACTCTCTGAATTTACGTCAACAATTAGCTCAATTAGCACAATGCCGCTTTATGGATCGTACTGAGTTTAGCGACGGTTGTAGTTTTATTAAAGATTGGAATATCGTGATCTTAGGTTGTGGGGCACAAGGCCTAAACCAAGGTCTGAATATGCGTGACTCAGGCTTGAATATCTCTTTTGCATTACGTCCGCAAGCGATTGCTGAGAAACGTGCATCATGGAAGCAAGCAACTGATAACGGTTTTAAAGTAGGCACTTTCGAAGAGCTTGTTCCTGCTGCTGATTTAGTGCTTAACCTAACACCTGATAAACAGCATTCAAATGTTGTTAATGCAGTAATGCCATTGATGAAAGAAGGTGCCACATTATCTTACTCTCACGGTTTTAATATCGTTGAAGAAGGTATGCAGATTCGTTCTGATATCACTGTTGTTATGGTTGCGCCTAAGTGTCCAGGTACTGAAGTACGTGAAGAATACAAACGCGGTTTTGGTGTCCCAACACTGATAGCGGTTCACCCTGAAAATGACCCGAAAGGTGATGGCCTTGCCATTGCTAAAGCTTATGCAAGTGCAACTGGTGGCGACCGAGCGGGTGTTTTATTGTCATCATTCATTGCAGAAGTTAAGTCTGACTTAATGGGCGAGCAAACAATTCTTTGTGGCATGTTGCAAACCGGCGCCATTCTTGGTTATGAAAAAATGGTCGCTGACGGTGTTGAGCCAGGTTATGCAAGTAAGTTAATTCAGCAAGGATGGGAAACTGTCACTGAAGCACTTAAGCATGGCGGCATCACTAACATGATGGATCGTTTATCAAACCCTGCCAAAGTGAAGGCGTTTGAAGTTGCTGAAGAGTTGAAAGAAATTCTTCAACCATTATTTGAAAAGCACATGGATGACATTATTAGTGGTGAGTTCTCTCGCACTATGATGGCAGATTGGGCCAATGACGATGCAAACTTACTTCGTTGGAGAGCAGAAACCAACGAAACAGCATTCGAAAATTCACCAGTATCAGATGAACACATCGATGAGCAAACGTATTTTGACCAAGGTATCTTCTTAGTTGCCATGATCAAAGCCGGTGTAGAGCTAGCGTTCGATACCATGGTTGCAGCAGGTATTATTGAAGAGTCAGCTTATTACGAATCACTACATGAAACGCCATTGATTGCTAACACCATTGCACGCAAACGTTTATATGAAATGAACGTAGTTATTTCAGATACTGCTGAATACGGTTGTTACTTGTTTAACTATGCAGCGGTGCCGCTATTACGTGACTACGTAAAAGCAATGTCACCAGAGTTATTAGGTGCTGGTTTAGCTGCGGGTTCAAATAGCGTTGATAACAAGCGCTTAATTGAAGTGAATGAAGCGATTCGTCATACCGATGTTGAGTTTGTCGGTGCAGAATTACGCGGTTACATGACTGATATGAAAGGTATTGTTGAAGCTAACTAATTTTTGTTGATTGTGTTGTGAAGTACCTGTTCAGCTACGTTTTCGGGCAGGCATCAAACTTTTGTAAAGTTAAAACTTGCATAAAGTAGAAACAATCAATCAAAAGCTTAGGCTGGTTATCACGGATTTGTGTTGACCATCATAGCTTTAGATTTTGTTGTTGTTTGCATTGTCTCGGCAGGGAAGCTGAATTTTTTTTGACAACACAATTTTATGTTGTGTTTATAAATCGCTTTATGGTACTCCTATAAAGGATGAATTATAAACAGTCTGGCAAAGTGCGAGACCTTATAGCAACATTAACAAATATTTTTTAAGACATTTTTAGGATTCAGTCATTTATGTTTAACCAAGCTGCCCAGCTCATTATTGTGATTATTACCGTCGTGATTATTAAATCACCGCGGGGGTGGAGTTTGGCAAAAAGACTGAGTTAGAAAGTCAACATTTGCAAAAACCCCCGCTCCGAAAGGAACGGGGGTTTTTTAGTTTTAGGGCTGCAAATACTGGGCACATTAACAATACAGAGCGTGAGAGATGCATATGGAATCAGGGCAAAAAATGAGAGGCGCGGACGCAGTCATTAAAGTATTGGCCGCACATGGTGCAACCACAGTATTTGGTTACCCAGGTGGCGCTATTATGCCAATTTATGATGCTCTGTATGGTAGCCCTGTTACCCACCTGCTGAGTCGCCATGAGCAAGGCGCTGCATTTGCCGCTGTGGGTTATGCTAGAGCCAGCGGTAAAACGGGAGTCTGTTTTGCCACATCAGGCCCAGGTGCGACTAATTTAATCACCTCGCTTGCTGATGCATTACTGGATTCTGTGCCTTTGGTGGCGATTACAGGCCAAGTGTCAACGGCAGTGATTGGCACCGATGCTTTTCAAGAAATTGATGTTCTTGGTATGTCATTATCGTGCACCAAACACAGCTTTATGGTGACGGATATCAATGAGCTTATCCCGACGCTTTATAAAGCCTTTGAAATTGCCGCATCTGGCAGACCCGGCCCTGTGTTAGTTGATATTCCCAAAGATATCCAAATAGCTGAGCTTGAATACAAAACTCCAATACTCAGCTTTACTGAAGAACCCGCAGCTGAGCTAAGCGCGATAGATGCTGCTAAAGCTTTAATACAACAAGCTAAAAAGCCTATTTTGTATGTTGGCGGCGGGGTAGGTATGGCGGGCGCAGTTGATCATTTACGTCAATTTATCAATGAAACGGGTATGCCTTCAGTGGCGACCTTAAAAGGTCTTGGTAGTATTGAACATGGCTGCAAAGGTTACTTAGGTATGCTCGGTATGCATGGTGGTAAAGCGGCAAACTTAGCCGTGCAAGCCTGTGATTTATTGATTGTCGTTGGCGCAAGATTTGATGATCGGGTCACCGGGCGATTAGCCACCTTCGCTCAAGATGCCAAAGTGCTGCACCTTGATATCGATATCGCAGAAATCAATAAGCTCCGCCAAGCTGATGTATCTATTTCAGCAGATTTAAGACAGGTATTACCCGCGTTATCGATGTCGCTTTCATTAGCGCCATGGCAGCAAGAAATTGAAGATTTATTTCAGCAACACCAATGGGATTATCAACATCCGGGTGAATTGATTTATGCTCCAGCAATGTTACGTCGACTAGCAAACAAATTACCAGAAGACAGTGTTGTCAGCTGCGATGTGGGCCAACACCAAATGTGGGTGGCACAGCATATGTGGTTTCGCCGTCCTGAAGATCATTTATCCAGTGCAGGTCTTGGCACTATGGGCTTTGGTTTACCCGCGGCTATTGGCGCACAAGTGGCGCGTCCAAATGCCACAGTGGTGACGGTATCTGGTGATGGTTCATTTATGATGAACGTTCAAGAGCTCACCACAATTAAGCGCCGCAAATTGCCGGTAAAAATTTTACTGATTGATAATCAAAAATTGGGCATGGTTAAGCAGTGGCAACAACTGTTTTTTGAACAACGTTATAGCGAAACCGATTTATCAGATAACCCAGACTTTGTCTTAATGGCATCAGCATTTGATATTCCAGGGAAAACAATTCGTCGCGCTGACCAAGTCGAAGCAGCGTTAGATGAAATGCTAAGTACCCCAGGACCTTTTATGCTGCATGTGTCCATTGATGATGCGTTTAACGTGTGGCCATTGGTTCCGCCAGGGGCATGTAATAGCGACATGATGGATCAAATGGAGAAACAAACATGATGCATTCAGTTGAATTAACCTTACACAACCAACCAGAAGTGCTGGAGCGAGTGCTAAGAGTGACCCGTCATCGTGGTTTTAGCATTATCAATATGAATATGCAGCTCAACGAAGCAGGTACCGTCACGCTGCATTTTGATGTCAAAAGTGAGCGAGTGATTGAATTGCTTACCCATCAATTAAATAAACTCATTGATGTCATCGATTGCCAAGCAGTGACTGTGCCTGCCGCTATCGATGTTAATACACCAATATTCGCAGCAGCTAGTCAAAAGACGACCGCGCAAGCATAAACAATTTCATCGATATAGATTAAGGGACAGACTATGGCAGCGACACAATCAGAACTTATATGGTTTAACGGTGAAATTATGCCTTGGCAAGATGCTAAGGTACACGTGATGACACATGCAATGCATTATGGCTCTTCAGTATTTGAAGGTATTCGCATTTATGATACTCATCTAGGCCCAGCAGGGTTTAGGCTAACCGACCACGTGCAGCGTTTATTTGATTCCGCCAAAATTTATCGAATGAATGTGCCTTTTAGCTTTGAGCAAGTCATGCAAGCTTGCAGTGATTCTGTGCTAAAAAATAACTTACCCAGCGCTTATATTCGTCCATTAATATTTATGGGTGATGTAGGGATGGGGATCACCCCGCCAATTGACGCGCAATGTGATATGGTCGTAGCGGCTTTTTCGTGGGGCGCCTACCTTGGCGAAGAGAGCATGGATGCCGGCGTTGATGTCGCAGTGACATCATGGCAACGCCTAGCACCTAATACCATACCGACAGGGGCAAAGGCCGGCGGTAATTATTTATCATCACAGCTAATTTCTACAGAAGCAAAGCGTAACGGTTTTGATGAAGGTATTGCATTAGATACTAACGGTTTAGTTAGTGAAGGCGCAGGGGCCAATTTGTTTATTGTCAAAAATGGCAAAATATATACCCCGCCTGCAACCGCAGCCATCTTAAAAGGCATTACCCGTGACACTATTATGGTGTTAGCCAAAGAGCTTGGATACGAAGTGATTGAAGAAGCGATGGCGCGGGAATTTCTATATGTTGCTGATGAGATCTTCATGACCGGCACCGCCGCAGAAATAGTGCCAGTAAGAAGCGTTGACCGTATTGAGGTTGGCGCAGGCAAACGTGGCCCAGTGACACAACAAATACAACAAAGTTTCTTTGGTTTATTTAACGGAGAGACAGAAGATAAGTGGGGCTGGCTAGAGCCGCTAACTCAATAGCCTTGAGCTTAATAAGCAGCCTTGAGCTAAATCGAGAGTTATGAGCTAAATAAACAGCTTCAATCCATTTAAAATAATTATAAATTAAACGACTATTACAATTTGAATCAGTTTACTTTCAATGGTTACCGCATCATGTAAATGACTCAAATAAAATGGTTAAAGCAGTATTACAAGGAAAGGATAAGACAATGCCTAAACTACGCTCAGCAACTAGTACCGAAGGTCGTAACATGGCTGGCGCACGCGCCCTTTGGCGTGCAACAGGTGTAAAAGAAACTGACTTTGGTAAGCCAATTATTGCCATCTCGAACTCGTTTACTCAGTTCGTACCAGGCCATGTGCATTTAAAAGATATGGGCCAATTGGTTGCTGGCGCAATTGAAGAAGCAGGTGGTATTGCCAAAGAATTTAACACCATCGCCGTCGATGATGGTATCGCCATGGGTCATGGCGGCATGCTTTATAGCTTGCCATCACGTGAGCTGATTGCTGACAGCGTTGAATACATGGTTAATGCCCATTGTGCAGACGCGCTAGTGTGTATTTCTAACTGCGATAAAATTACTCCTGGCATGTTGATGGCAGCGCTAAGGCTCAATATCCCAGTGATATTTGTCTCTGGCGGGCCAATGGAAGCGGGCAAAACCAAGCTTTCAGATAAAATTATCAAACTTGACTTAGTCGATGCCATGGTAGCTGGCGCTGATACCAATGTCAGTGATGAAGACAGTAAGCAGATTGAACGTAGTGCATGCCCAACATGTGGTTCTTGTTCAGGAATGTTTACCGCCAACTCTATGAACTGCTTAACAGAAGCTTTAGGTTTATCACTACCTGGTAATGGCTCGTTATTAGCGACTCATGCTGCGCGTCGTAACTTATTTTTAGAAGCAGGTACGCGCATCATGGATCTCGCCACCCGCTATTATCGTGATGACGATGCCAGTGTTTTGCCGCGCAATATTGCCTCTTTTAAAGCCTTTGAAAATGCCATGGCGCTAGATATTGCCATGGGTGGTTCATCAAATACCGTATTGCATCTTATTGCTGCAGCACAAGAAGGTGAAGTGGACTTCACTATGGCTGATATCGATAGAATGTCGCGTATGGTGCCGCACCTTTGTAAAGTCGCGCCTTCAACGCCAAAGTACCATATGGAAGATGTTCATCGTGCTGGTGGGGTGATGGGTATTCTAGGTGAGCTAGATAGAGCTGGCTTACTGCATAGTGACGTTCCCCATGTGGCAGCGGATAATGGCGGCAATTTAAAATCAGTATTGGCTAAATATGATATTGCCCAAACACAAGATGCAGCTGTACGACGCTTTTATAGTGCAGGACCTGCAGGCATTCCAACACAAACTGCCTTTAGCCAAGATTGCTATTGGGACAGTGTCGATGATGATCGCCAACAAGGCTGTATTCGTACCCGTGAAAATGCCTTTAGCCAAGAAGGCGGCCTAGCGGTACTTTCAGGCAATGTGGCTGAAAATGGCTGTATTGTCAAAACGGCCGGTGTTGATGAGGAAAACCTGACCTTTGTGGGTACAGCGCGCATTTATGAAAGCCAAGATGATGCCGTAGCAGGTATTTTAGGTGGTGAAGTGGTTGCTGGTGAAGTGGTGGTTATTCGCTACGAAGGCCCTAAAGGCGGCCCTGGTATGCAAGAAATGCTTTATCCAACGACGTACCTTAAATCTCGCGGTTTAGGTAAGGCATGTGCATTGATTACTGATGGTCGTTTCTCTGGTGGTACCTCAGGATTATCAATCGGTCATATTTCACCAGAAGCTGCTGCTGGTGGCACCATTGCACTGGTTGAAAATGGCGATACCATTGAAATCGATATTCCTTCACGTTCAATCAAATTAGCCGTTGCAGATAGTGAACTTGAGCGTCGCCGCGCTGCTATGGAAGCAAAGGGGCCACTTGCATGGAAGCCAGTATCTCGTGAGCGTTACGTATCTTTGGCACTTAAAGCTTATGCATTATTAGCCACCAGTGCCGATAAAGGTGCTGTGCGCGATCGCAGTAAATTAGAAGGTTAATCTATGCAATCCTTGGCATCAGCAACGCAACTGGAGTTAACGCCCATGCCCTTAGCTCAGCAATATTTACAGAAGATCCTATTGTCGTCTGTGTATGACGTCGCCAAAGTAACGCCGCTATCGAGCATGAAAAAGCTATCGGCACGCTTTGGCTGTGACGTGTATTTAAAACGTGAAGACATGCAGCCAGTGCATTCTTTTAAGTTGCGTGGTGCCTATAATCGTATTGCGCAGCTAACCCCTGAGCAAGCTGCAGCAGGTGTGGTATGCGCCTCTGCAGGTAATCACGCCCAAGGGGTGGCAATGTCGGCGGCAAGCGTTGGCATTAGTGCGGTGATTGTGATGCCGACGACAACCCCCGAAATTAAAATCGATGCGGTAAAGCGCTTAGGTGGCAATGTGCTGCTCCACGGTCAGGCATTTGATCAAGCCAATGATTACGCCAAAGCCTTATCTGAAACCGAAGGCCGAGTGTATATTGCCCCTTTTGATGATGAAGCGGTGATCGCAGGTCAAGGCACCATAGCTCAAGAAATGCTGCAACAGCAGCGTGATATTGATGTGGTGTTTGTGCCTGTAGGCGGCGGTGGTTTAATTGCAGGCATTGCGGCTTATTATAAAGCGGTTATGCCACAGGTTAAAATTATTGGCGTAGAGCCTGAAGATGCTGCTTGTTTAAAAGCGGCATTAGCTGCGGGCGAGCCAGTAACACTAAGTCAAGTGGGTTTATTTGCTGATGGCGTCGCGGTTAAGCGTATCGGTGAAGAGCCATTTAGAGTCGCCAAAGACTATGTTGACGATGTCATTACCGTTACCTCAGACGAAATCTGCGCCGCAGTAAAAGACATTTTTGAAGACACCCGCGCCATTGCTGAACCTGCTGGGGCGTTATCAACCGCGGGGATGAAAAAGTATCTACAGCATGTGGCCAATGACGCCGATAAGCCGTTAAAAGTGGCTTCGATTTTGTCAGGTGCTAATGTCAATTTTCATAGCTTGCGTTATGTCTCTGAGCGCTGCGAGCTAGGCGAGCAAAAAGAAGCTATTTTAGCGGTTAAAGTCCCTGAGCGTCCGGGAATATTTTTACGCTTTTGTGAGCTGTTAGATAAACGCGCCATGACTGAGTTTAATTATCGTTTCTCCAGCCGTGATAAAGCGGTGGTGTTTGCAGGTATTCGCCTGTCAAATGGCCAAGCTGAGCTTGATGATATTATCGCAAATCTAGAAAGCGATGGCTTTGAAGTACAAGATTTGTCCCATGATGAAACCGCCAAGCTACATGTGCGTTATATGGTCGGCGGTCACCCGCCTGAGCCATTGGATGAACGCTTATTCAGCTTTGAGTTTCCTGAGCATCCAGGGGCGTTATTTAAGTTTTTAACTACCCTGCAAAGCCAATGGAATATCAGTCTATTCCATTATCGTAACCACGGCGCCGCTTACGGTCGTGTGTTAGCAGGTTTTGAAGTGCCCGCCAGTGACGGCGAAGCGTTTCAGCAATTTTTAACTGAGCTTGGTTTTGTTTATCAAGAAGAAACCCAAAGTCCAGCCTATCAGCTGTTTTTAGATTCTAACCGTTAATAGGATATTAAACAGGCACCTTGATGGTGCCTGTTTAACCTTAAAGGCCAGCATAGATTCTAACTATCTACTTAGCCGTTATTCACTGGCGCAGATCTTAATGTCCTGTAAATATGTTGCCATCGCCATAATTTCAGTGTCGCTATAAGTTTCCATCACATTTTGCATTGGAATATATAAACCATTAATCCGTCTTTGGTATTTATAGTCACGCAATTGTGAATCCAAATAAGCTGCAGATTGGCCGGCAACTTTTGGGATCAGTGGCATTTTCGGTATTTGTCCATTTGCGCCATGGCAATTGACGCAGCCACCGCGGCCATAATCATGAAATAATTTCTCTCCGCTGATGCTATCTGCATCAGTAGCTTGGCTCGCGAGACTCATAACGCTAAATACTACGCCAGCGAGTAAACGATTAACCATGGTTTGCCTCCACGCTCGGTAAGTATTGAATAATTTCTTCAGCCATACGACTGCCATTCATGCCATAGCCAAAAACATCAATAAGTTGTTGGTCTGGACCATATAAATAGAAATAAGAAGAGTGAAAAACTTCATAGCGCTTAGGTAATGGCTCACTGGCGGGAAGTCCATCAATCTGATAGCCGTAGCTAGCACCAATATTGCTGGCGATCGCAGCGGTTTGCTGGCTATTACCCACTAACGCTTCTATGGCGTCATCAAAAAAGCCCACATATTGATTTAGTTTTTGATGGGTGTCTCTGTTGGGGTCGATAGAGATAAAGACTGGGGTCACTTGCTTGGCGTTGTCACCGAGTTTTTGCAAGATACTCTTGAGGGTAAGTAAAGTGGTTGGACATATGTCCGGACAAGTTGTGTAACCTACAGTCAGAAGTAAATATTTATCCGGATAAGACTGTGCTGTGACAGGATCGCCATGTTTATTGAGCATATTAAACTCAAGCGTCTCTGCAGCAACAGTTGCACTGTAAAAAACAAAACTTAACAAGCAAAAAATTATACGCATATTGGCCTCTTATAATTAACTAATGGCAGATGGTGTTCGTTAGGCCCATAACAATATGATTGGGCTGGATGAGCTGTGTCTTGATGTCGGTTTTACCGCTGAGTTTACGTAAATCAACGACCTTAATGTCGCTTGAGTTGTCATGGGAGGAAAACATCGATTTACTGTCTGATACCACCACCATGTCGCGAGTGTGTCCCTCAGTAGGTAGTAGGGTAATTTTATTATCTCCTTTTAGATTAAAAATATGTAAGCCCTTACGAGATTCAACAGCAGCGACTCGCTCTAACCAGCCAGTGCGAATTTTGTTTGCTTTAGCGCCAATATTGAGCTCTTTGATAGTATTTTTTGAATAGGCATCAATGATTTTTATGTTGCCATTATTGGCGGCTAGTACGATATGTTGGCTATCAGAGGTTACATATGGCCGTGCGACTTCGGCATCAAAATCAAGCCATTTCCAATCTTTATTACTGATAAAGTCCCAAATATGGACTTTATGATCCTTAGGAATCGATACCATACCTAAGCGTGAGTCTGGGGTTAGGGTTATTTCGCTGACGGGATTACCATTACCCATGGTAATAGTTTTCAAACTATCGTGATAAACATTCCAAATATGTGTTGCGCCATTTGTTTCTTGAGTGATCATCAGCCGGTATCCATCTGACGAGAAATTAAGTGAGATTGGACTAGCAAGATTATTAATATGTTTAACCACTTTTTGAGTTAATGGTTCTACCACAGTAACTTGATCTTTACCTGCGACAGCCAACATTGCACCATTTGAGTGAAACTTTAACGACTGGGCTTGAAAGCCTAATGCCATTGACCATGTTTTATTATTGCTTAAGTCCCAAATATACAGGCTTGGGTCATTTTTAATGGCGTATACCAATAGACTTTGTACATCACTGACAACCATATCAACGGGGATCCCCGCGAGTTTCTTGTGTTCCACTAAGGTAAAATTAAAGGTATCAATGATTGCTAATTGCGCTGATTTAGCATCTGTGACAAAGGCCCAGCGGGCTCCGTCGTCGTAGGTCTGTTGGGCTTGTACCGAAGCACAAAAGAGCATAGTTAAAAGGCTTAAAGCCACTTTTAGCTGTCTGAGCATAGTCGTTATCTCTTAGGAAGAAAGCCTTCTGCGAGGATGCAGAAGGCTTGAGTACTATTACAAGTCGCGTACACAGCGGTTCCAGAACAAAGAACCTTTATCTTGGCCTTGACCATCACCAATTTGGTAACCGACACCCCATGCAAGTGTCCCATGTTGACCACGGATTTTTTGTTCTTCAGTTGTCTGCTCTAATTTTCTTGCCGTTAATGGCCTATAGAGCATCATTGGTCCACCAATGTGGGATGTACTGGACCAGAAGTAATACTTATACGGCGTATTAGGGAAAAATTCTTCATCAATAGACGGATTAAACTTGTTGTAATTGACGATAGACACCAGCTCTTTCACCTGTGGCAAGCGCCAATCTTTTTTACCTGCTAATTCAAGGTTTTCACAATATTGGATAGAGTTTTCCCAGTCTCTACGGCTAGGTCCAACCTCTTGCTGCCACTGTAGATTAGTTAGTTTGTCAGTAACGGTTTTATCGTTATTGTCGATAAAGTCATTAGTATGGAAACCACTATCTTGCTCTGCTCTGACACAACGAACCAATTTGGTTGAGGCGGTATGCTGACCCATGATATGTGCATCAGGGAAGCCCACATGCCAGACGTGATCCTTGTGGTCGCTAATAGGCAGTGCCCAAATACCAGAACTCATCCGAGGCATGTTTAAAAAGGCATTCATATCAATGGCTGGGCGGAATTCACCGTAGTCAGCAATGGAAACGAGCTCTTTCATAAATGGCAAGCGCCAATCGCTTTGTCCTTCGAGCTCTAATGAATCACAATAATTTACCGCTTCAGCGGCGTTCATCCATAAACGGGAAGTTTTACGTTCCCAAGTTAACTTAGTATTATTGTCTAGAGTCGTTAAGCCAGAATCACTGATGGTGTAACTTAGCGGGTTTTTAATCGTATCGTTATCTTCACCTTTAGTGTCGGTGAAGTCTTGAGCTTGGCCGCTATCAGGCAACTTGAATCCAGGGGTTGCAGGCATCCCTTTACCTGTAGGGAACTCGATTCTGTCGATGTGTTTTACAAACTCGCCACTGGTATAAGCGATCATGTCGCGCCAATCATCTTCAGTATGCAATTTCGCAATGCGCTTCATCATACCGGCTTTGCGGTTGGTACGAATGCCATCACGATAGGCTTGCATAGTTTCAAATACATAGGTCGGCATCTGGCCACGAATAGTCGGATTTGCCTTTTTAGTGCTTAGCCCTTGCTCGCCATGACACATTTTGCAGCTTTTATCGTATTTAACTTTGCCGCGTTTATAAGCCTCGCTAGCTACAACTTCTGGGTTGGGATAAAAACTCATTTCTTTATTAGCATATATAATGGCGATTTCTTCCATTACATCAACTGGATACTTATACACGGTCAATTTCATTTGTGAGGCAATGCCGCCAAACCTTTCAGCATCATAGTCGATCCATTGATCCAAAAAGTATTGTGCTGGCAAGCCTTCTAATTTAGGGCTTAAGGTTTCAACAACGTTTTCGCGGGCAGGGCGATGACACCCCATGTAGCAAGTCGCGCCCATTTTTTCGGCGCGGGCTATTTGTTCTGGGGTTAAGTCGCTATAGGTGCGAGTGACTTTATAGTCCCCATGAGCCATCTCTGCAGAAACACTACCGCAAATGGACAGACTGACAGCTAAAGCTGATAACGAAATCAGATGGTTGAATTTCATAATTAATGTCCTTTATGGTGAGCAGAAGCTTGATTAATGTCAGCCACTGATTTGACTACGGCTTCGCAGCTTATCTCTGGACCGTAGGCAAAAATAAAATTCATCTGATAAGTTTCGCCTACTACTGCAGGCTGATTTAGATCCATTAGCATGATGTGTGCTGCCCCTGGTTTGAGTTGGGTAAGTGGCTTATTCAAGATGACACGAGGAATTTGAAACATGCTCATAGTGCCATTTTTCATTTTAACATCGTGTAATTCAACCTGTTTTGATAAGCCTTTAATCTCAACGCGTTGTAGCATTTCTGCACCTGGTAAGCGGTAAGTTTTAGCATCGGCATTTGTGTCATAGTTAATATCGGCATAAGCTGCAGTTGATGTGGCTCCAGGAATACTCTCCCGAATGACACAGTTTTCAATATTGACGCTAGCATGACTCATACTTGTAACAAGCAAGGATCCTAAAATCATTAGTTTTTTCATTATTTACCTCAGAAATGGAAGATGAAACCAATGTTGACGTTGTCATCATGGGCATCATTTGGATTGATATCGACAGGTTGCTCTTTGTAGAGTGCCGCTTCGGTATACAAGGTGATATTGTCACTGAAGTGATATTTAATGCTGGCAATAGTTAAGTTTTGATCCGGGTTTTGCGCTTCATCTTCCCAGCTTTTAGTTTGAAAGCTGATACCGAAATCAATGTTATTGTAGTTATATGTTAGTGCAGCTGAGTAAACGCTTTTTGCTTGACTTGGCGAGCTTTCAGTCAGTTCAGCAAGGGCGGCAAGGGTGACATTATCCCACTGGTAATCTGCAGCTATAGTCCAGCGAACACAGTTTTCATCAACACTGCCGAATACTTTTTTATCGATTTGTGCACGGTTGATGATCAGGTTGTAATTTTCACCGTGATATAAGGCGCGGAGGCCGAAAATATCGATATCAGTATCATTGTGTTGATTGGGAGTGATAACGGCGGCCTTGAACCAAAGAGTGCCTAAGTCGCCTGAGATTTTAGGTGTCGCATAGGCCAATTGATTATGACCATATTTAGCCGCTTCAAATAAATTGCCACCACTTGAGATTTCCATATTGTTACTGGCATGGATGTCCACTTTTGAATAAAGATCTTTCCAGGTTCCAGTAGTGCCTTCACCGACAAAAACACCACCATAGTTTTTATAGGCGATAAACATATTGGCATCAATCAACTCAATATCATTAAAGGTGCTGGTATCGGTAAAGTTATCTGAGTATTGCAACCGAGTGTTATAAAACACTTTCAAGCCATCATTTTTATATAAACCTTTAAGGCCAAGGTTGGCTTCGGCTATTTGCGCATTTAAGCTTTCATTGCTTTGGTATCGTACCTGAGCTTGGGTGCTACCATAAAGTGTTGGTAACCAGTGTGCATTTTCAGCTGCGACTGTGACCTGTGGTGTAATGCTTAAGGTAGCCATACCAAGCATGATCAATCTCTTATTATTCATATTTTAAATCACTATTTTTGTTAATTATTATGCTTGAGTGATATGGTATGAATAATAAAAAGTATCCGCTTATTGTTAATTGCATTGCCGCTATGCAAATGTTGAATTAAAAATTTTGAGATATATCTCGTTTTGGTGTGTTTATGTTAACTGGGGAGTGCTTTTTATAATTTTTTAACTTTGTGAGGGTTTTTATGGATATAGAGAGTTTGAGAATGTTTAAATCAGTGACGCATTATATGAGCATTACTCAAGCAGCACTTATATTGGATATTAGTCAGCCAGCATTAAGCCGACGGATTAAGCAATTAGAAGACGAGCTTTCAGTAAAACTATTACATCGCAGTGGTGGCAAAGTTGAACTGACACCGCAAGGGGTAAGATTCTTACAATCAGCAGATTGCATTTTAGCTGAACATGATTCAGTGAGAGATGAAATATCAAGTGACATAAATGACACTAAAGGCCATATTGTATTGGGATTAGTCCATCCTATGGCGCGTTGGCTTAGTGAGAGTTTTATCGAAGATTATAGTAAGCGCCATCCAAATACCTACCTAAGTTTAGTAACAAAAAGCCCGAAGGAGATGGTGACGATGGAAGGCTGCGACTTAATGGTTTCACCTGTATTGCCTGATGATATAGCTTTAATAGCGAAAAAGGTTCACAAGTTTAAGCGTTACTTTTGTGCATCTCCTGACTACGTTCGTATTAATGGGCTACCTAAACATCCTGATGACTTAGTTAAACATCAATGTATTGTTAATTCTGCAGTAAATAAGAATGAAAAAAGTTGGCTCTGGCATTCGAAAACTGGGGAGCAAGGGGGGTCTAAGATCACTCCCGCTATTTCTACCGACTCAATAGATGTTGCTGCAACGCTAGCAATTAAAGGAATGGGCGTTGCTTCTCTTCCTGGTAGCCAGCTAAATCATTATTTTAAATCTGGCTCGTTAGTCGAGCTGTTTGACTATCAATTTTATCAACATCAAGATTTATATTTAGTTTATAGAACACGAGAATTTATGCGTGCAAACCTTAAACAACTTATTTTAGAATTGCAGGAGTTTTATCGAATTCAATATAGTAATTGCACTTTATCTAATTAGTGATTTAATTATTATGGATAGGTGGTTTATTAATTTAAAATGAAAATCATCCTCAGTTGGCTGAACTTAAGCAGATAATATATAAATGAATTAAATTAATATTAAGGCTTCACTTATAGTGATTATAGTTGAAATTTTTTAGGCATCGTTATATGTATTTTTTAAATTTATCAGTCTCTATTTCTGATTAGTTAAAGTAGTGAACGTTAATGTAAATGAATAAAAGTTATCTATGGCATCACCTTTTGCTATGTCGGTATGTTATGGTGCTTTTACTCGTGAGGCTCAATAACCGACTCAGTTCTCATCAGTGACAGCCTAAACGAGAAAATACTTGTGGGTTGTAATTAATACTTCTATGTAGGGTAATTATTTGACCAATAATATTTTAAAATAAAATAGTGAGACCTAGCCAAGGAGACTTTGATGTTATCTGTACCATCTAATGTTGTTTCAAAAATTAGTGCCTTTAATCCACCTCGCCGCACCCTTATGGGGCCAGGGCCTTCAGATGTCTATCCTGAAGTGCTTGCTGCGCAAGCAAAACCCACCATTGGTCATTTAGACCCTTTATTCGTCGCCATGATGGATGAGCTAAAAGCGCTGATTCAATATGCATTTCAAACTGAAAATGAAATGACCCTAGCTGTGTCTGCGCCCGGTAGCGCTGGTATGGAAACCTGTTTTGTCAACCTGGTTGAGCCAGGTGAAAAAGTCATCGTCTGTCGTAACGGGGTGTTTGGCGAACGTATGCGCCAGAATGTCGAACGCGTTGGCGCGACTGCGATTGTGGTTGATAACGAATGGGGCGAACCTGTTTCAGTATCAGCGGTAGAAGCAGCGCTGCAAGCCAACCCTGATGCCAAATTCTTAGCCTTTGTCCATGCTGAAACCTCTACTGGCGCAGTATCTGATGCTAAAAGCTTATGCGCATTAGCGCAGCAACATGATTGCTTAAGCATTGTCGATGCGGTGACATCACTGGGCGGCGTTGAGTTACGAGTGGATGATTGGGGCATTGATGCCATCTATTCAGGTAGCCAAAAGTGTTTATCATGCGTGCCTGGGATTTCGCCAGTGTCTTTTTCAGCCAAAGCGGTTGAGAAATTAAAGCAACGTAAAACACCTGTTCAAAGTTGGTTCCTCGATCAAACCTTGGTAATGGGTTATTGGGGTAGTAAAGATAGTGGCGCAAAACGCAGCTATCATCATACCGCGCCTGTAAATGCCCTTTATGCACTGCATGAGTCATTACGTATTTTGGCCAATGAAGGCTTAGAAAACGCATGGCAACGTCATGCTGATATGCATCAGTTACTGCGTGCCGGCCTTGAAAAACTAGGGCTTACTTTTGTTGTTGATGAAGCGTGCCGTTTACCACAACTCAATGCGGTGTTTATCCCTGAAGGTGTTGATGACGCTGCAGTGCGTAAACAGTTGCTGGAAAACTATAATTTAGAAATCGGTGCGGGCCTTGGGGCATTAGCGGGTAAAGCATGGCGCATTGGTTTGATGGGCTACGGCGCAAGACGCGAAAATGTTGCCTTGTGTTTACGTGCTTTAGAAGAAGCGCTGAACTAAGCAGGTTGATGTAAATGTTATACAAAAATGGCATCCAATTGGATGCCATTTTTATTGCTTTTTAGCCATGGTGATGGCTGAAAATACCAGCGATTTTCTACTCAGCTGAGAACTTTTTCTCTAATTCATCCACTTGGGCTTGCAGTGCTTCAAGCTTTTCACGGGTTTTTAATAACACGTGTTGCTGAACTTCAAACTCTTCGCGAGAGACCACATCTAATTTCATTAATTGGTTTTGTAGAATTTGCTTTGAACGTTCTTCAAATTCACCGGCAAATTGCTTTACGCCACTAGGAAGATTATCACTCAGTTGCTTGGCAACTTCTTCAAGTTTTTTAGGATTAATCATTATCAATTCCATATTAAAATTAGCTGTTTGTTAGCTCGATTGTACCTGAGGCGGAGGCGTTTTCCAAAGCAATCACCATTGTTTGCTGCTTCATTTGTCACTTTTAGTATTACGATCGAAAATACCATAACGATCGATATTTTTAATTGCAGCTTGGCGGTTTCTGGTATGATCACGATCCTTTTATTTTCGTTATTGGTGATCTAGTTAGCATGAAGTTAAATCCTGGGCAAAATGATGCCGTTCACTATGTTTCTGGACCTTGCTTGGTTTTAGCGGGGGCGGGTAGTGGTAAAACTCGGGTAATTATTAACAAAATTGCATACTTAGTTGAAAAGTGTGGCTACAAGGCGCGCAATATTGCTGCCGTGACCTTTACCAATAAAGCCGCCCGTGAGATGAAAGAGCGTGTCTCGCAGTCAATGGGGCGTAAAGAAGCTCGCGGTTTGTGGATTTCAACCTTCCATACCTTAGGCTTAGAAATTCTTAAACGTGAATATAAAGTGGTGGGCTTAAAAGCTGGCTTCTCACTGTTTGATGACCAAGACACCTTTGCATTATTAAAAGAGCTCACAGAAGATGAGCTTGAAGAAGATAAAGACCTCATCAAAGCGCTTGCTAGCGCCATTTCAAACTGGAAAGGTGATTTAGTCGTACCTGATCAAGCGCTCAAACGTGGCGGTGACGAACAAACTCAATTATTTGCCAAGCTTTATCAGCGCTATGCCCAGCAAATGAAAGCCTACAATGCGCTGGATTTTGACGATCTGATTTTATTGCCGACGTTATTGTTGCGTCATAATGAAGAAGTAAGAACCCGCTGGCAGACCCGTATTCAATACTTGCTGGTGGATGAGTATCAAGATACTAATACTAGCCAATATGAGCTGGTGAAGCTGTTAGTTGGCGAGCGTGCGCGATTTACCGTGGTAGGTGATGACGATCAATCGATTTATTCATGGCGTGGTGCTAAACCGCAAAATTTGGTGTTACTAGGGAAAGATTTTCCGCAACTGCGCTTGATTAAGCTAGAGCAAAATTATCGCTCTAGCCAACGTATTTTACGTGCGGCCAATATCTTAATTGCTAATAACCCCCATGTGTATGAAAAAACCTTATTCAGTGAGCTAGCCTATGGTGAGCCGCTTAGGGTGCTATTTGCTGCCAATGAAGAGCAAGAAGCAGAGCGGGTGGTAGCGGAGATTATTCGTCACAAATTCGTTGGCCGTACTCAGTTTGGTGATTATGCCATCTTGTATCGGGGTAACCATCAATCGCGGTTATTAGAACGTGCATTAATGACTAACCGCATTCCTTATAAGCTTTCAGGTGGCACTTCGTTTTTTGCACGCGCAGAAATTAAAGACATTATGGCTTACCTGCGCTTGGTGGTGAATCCAGATGATGATAATGCCTTCCTAAGGGTTGTTAACCTTCCTAAACGTGGTATTGGCCCTGCAACACTGGAGCGTTTAGGCAGTTATGCCAATGAAAAGCACATCTCGTTATTTGAAGCGATTTTTCAAGCTGAGCTAAACCATCATCTGTCGCCAGCGGCAATGGGGTCGTTATATCAGTTTGGTAAATTCATAGTCGATACCGGCGAAGTGGCTAGCCGCGGTGAACCGGTAGACGCCATTAAGCAGCTTATTCGTAAAATTAACTACGAAGATTATTTGTATGAAACCAGCACCAGCGCTAAAGCAGCTGAAATGCGGATGAAGAATATTTCAGAGCTGTATAAATGGGTGACTCAAATGCTTGAAGGTGATGATTTGGACGAACCAATGACCTTACCTGAAGTCGTTACCCGTTTGACCTTGCGTGACATGATGGAACGTAACCAAGAGGATGAAGGCGGCGATCAAGTACAGCTGATGACCCTACATGCATCGAAAGGCCTCGAATACCCTTATGTGTTTATGGTGGGCACCGAAGAGCGCATCTTGCCGCATCAGTCGAGTATTGATGAAGACAATGTCGATGAAGAGCGCCGACTCGCTTATGTGGGGATCACCCGAGCACAGAAAGAATTATGGTTTACTATGTGTCGTGAACGGCGCCAGTTTGGTGAAACCATGCGCTGTGAGCCAAGCCGTTTTTTGATGGAACTGCCTCAAGATGACTTGATTTGGGAAAACCGTAAACCAAAGCAAACTGAGCAAGAAAGGCTGCAAACCGGTAAAAGCAATATCGCTAACTTGCGAGATATGTTTAAGAAGTAAGCTTAGCTAACTGACACTCCGCTCCTTGTTGGGTGTCAGCTATTTTCTCTAACTGCGTTTTTATACAGATGTCGTTAGCAGAGAATAAGCGCCCTTGACCTTGGTAGTACCCCAGCTGTCGTAACGCTGTGAGTTGTTCGTCAGTATTAACTCCATCAGCAAACATTTCAAACCCTAAGGTCGATGCAATGAGGCAATATGCTTTAGCCAATTGCAATTGTTTGCTATTCAGTAAATGTTGGCTTGCATCAGCATCCAGTTTAAGGGCTTTTATTGGCAAAAAGCTGAGGCTGCTTAACGAGCTATAACCTGTGCCATAACCATTAATGCCGATATTAACCTCAAGCTCAGTTAAAGTATCAAAGGCCGTGATATGGTTTTTTCGGTCTTTAACGAAGGCTTTTTCATGGAAAAACACCCATAAATGGCTTGGACTGATTTGGCTATTTTTGATGGTGTTTTTTAAGCTTCGTAAGTCGTATTTCAACTTAATATGCTTGCTTGATAGTGACATGTGAATTTGTGGCGCGTGGCCCAGGGTGTCAGTTAACGCCTTATAGCCACTATCGATATATTTAAATATATAGTCATCAAAAATGGTGATAGTTTGGGTTTTACTCGCCAATGACTGCAGTTGTTGGTGACTGATACTACCATGTGTAGCGTGTTGCCAAGAGGCTATGGGCTCATAAGCCAAAATGCTCAGACCATCAAAATCGACCACGGGGATTAAATTAACATTTATATGGTGATTTTCTAATGCCTGCTGGAAGTCCTGCTCTAATTCCACTCTTTGATTAAAGTGTTGCTCAATGTGCTGATCAAACACCACATAACAACCTTTACCTTTGGCTTTTGCCTGATACATAGCAGTGTCAGCATGACGTAAAATAGACTCGCTGTCATAGGAGGTGTTCTTTGCGCTATAAGCCACGCCAATACTAGCGCCGGAGATTACCTGTTGGCTGGTTAATGTAAACGGCTGAGCGATGGCTTTAAGTATGCGTTCACTGACATCTTCAGCATCTTGTTTACGATGAATTGAGTCTAGCAGTATCACAAATTCATCACCGCCTAAACGTGCAAGGGTATCGTTATCACGGATACACGCTTTTAATCTTTTTGAGGTTTCAATTAAAAATCGATCCCCTTCTAAATGACCTAAAGTATCGTTAATTTGTTTAAAGCCATCTAAGTCGATAAACAATAATGCACATTGTTCATTTTTATTACGCCTAAGATGTTTAATGGTTTGGGATAAGCGCTCCATAAAGAAGCTACGATTGGGTAAGCCGGTTAAATTATCATGTTTGGCATCAAAGACTAATTGGGCTTCGATCTTTTTACGCTGCATAATTTGTCGCTGCAAATTGTCATTCATTTCAGCGATAGCATGGGTGCGCTTTTGGACTTTGTCTTCTAATAATTCATGACTTCTTTTTAGCTGCTCTGCGGCTAATTTCTTTTCTATGGCATTGGCAATGTGTTGTGACACAAAGGTCAGTAACTCAAGATCTTTAACCGCAAAAGAGTCGTTATCGCTTAAGCTGTATATCGTTAACCCACCGGTGACTTCACCGTGGATGAATAATGGAATACCAATCCATTGCACCATTGCGTGAGTGTGGTTTAAGTCTGGATTATGGCCGTAGATGTCACCGGCTTTAATTAATGCTTGAATATCTTGCTGGCGCAGCAGTAGCGGCTTTTTATGCTTAAGAATATATTCTGTTAGCCCATCTTGCATTGGACGAGGCTTAGGCGGCTCTGAAGCCATCTTAGAGACATAAAAGGGGAAAGAAAGCGTATTGCTTGCTTTATTAACTAAAGAGATAAAACAATTTTCTGCAGGAATAAGTTGGCTGATGATTTTGTGGATCTGTGGATAGAATACAGATTGGCTAACATCAGAGGTCGACAGATCTGCAATTTGAAACAGTGCTGATTGCAACTTTTCAGCTTTTACGCGCTCTTGTACCTCTTGTTTTACTTTTTCGTAGGCATCACTGAGCTCTTTAGTTCGCTGCACAATGGCAATTTCGAGCTCTTCATTATGACGCAAACGTTCCATTACCCCAGAGATATGGTGGCAAATAAAGCCCATTAATTCTAATTCTAATTCACCATATATGATGTCATCACTGTAGCTTTGAACAACTAATACGCCAGTGACCTTATCATTATGCTTAATTGGTACCCCTAACCATTGCAGGCAGGCTGAACCTAAGTCATCTATTTCGCCTGCTTTTACCAGTGACTCAAAACCTTGATCATCACACAATAATGGCTCGCCAGTTCTCAGTACGTAGCCAGTAATCCCCCGTTTGAGCAGCGCTGATATTTCTTCATCGGGATAAAGCTCACTTGGATGGGGATCTTTTTCATCGGCAAAAAAAGGCAAGCTAATAATACTGCTGTCGGTATCGAGTTCAGCAATAAAGAAGTTATCAGCGTGGATAAGTTTTTGCAGGTGAGAGTGAACGCCATGATAAAAAGCATCAAGGGAGATGGCGTTAGTGGCAATGTTGGAAATTTCCAGTAATGCATTTTGGATTACTTCAGCACGTTTGTATTTGCTTAGCAAACGCCTTAGTCGTGACACTCTTCTTTTGAGGTGCTCAACATTATCTGAACTAAATATGGGGAAGGTTCCCTTTTCCATAGCACGCCCTTAATTCCTTTAAGACTTTTTACTGACGTTTCAGTATATGAAACTTAACCAATAATGTGAACCAACATGAGTTTATAATTAAAAATGCTCAAAAATATCCCAATTCAGTCAAAACATGAGCAAACAGAAAAAAAATTAAAAACAAAGGTAGACGTGAAGCTGATTTATCCCTATTATGTGCGTCGCTAACCAAGGCGAGCGCCCATAGCTCAGCTGGATAGAGCGTACCCCTCCGGAGGGTAAGGCCGAAGGTTCGAATCCTTCTGGGCGCACCATTCGGTACAGTAGCTTGTTAGCAAAATTGAAAGATCAGTGGTGATTGTAGCTCAGTTGGTAGAGCCCCGGATTGTGATTCCGGTTGTCGTGGGTTCGAGCCCCATCAGTCACCCCATTCAATTTAACTTCTTTTAGAAGTGTCGTAATTGCAACATCTTCGGTGATTAGCGCAGCCCGGTAGCGCATCTCGTTTGGGACGAGAGGGTCAGAGGTTCGAATCCTCTATCACCGACCAAATTTTAGTATTCCAATTAGTGATTTATTTTGATCCTATCAGATTGGCCTACCGTATAAAAAGTTACATTCAGTGAATAGCGTTGTTGATAACGCGTCACTCACTCTTTTAGAGTGAAGCAAAGGGTTGACCTTATAAGACTTAGAATATCAGTAAAAATTTCGGTGATTAGCGCAGCCCGGTAGCGCATCTCGTTTGGGACGAGAGGGTCAGAGGTTCGAATCCTCTATCACCGACCACATTTAACAAAAAAGCCACTCAATGAGTGGCTTTTTTGTATTTCAAATAAACACCTTGTGCAGCATCATCCCTTTTAGCTACTCCCTTGTTACCTCAATGGTTGGTACGTTTAGTTAGTATCGCTGGGTTTGTTATACATTAATGCAGGTTACAGATAATAAAAAACCACATTTGCATGTGGTTTTTTGGGTATGAATTACCTTATTGGTGGATAAATTAAATGTTGATGGAAACCGGTGGTGAAATAAAGCCTTGGTAAGCATCAAGTCGCATGGAGGCAAAACGTTCTAACTGTGTTTGCTGCTGTATTCCGGTGACTATGACTTGAATATCTAAGCCTTTGGCCACATTCGATAAGGCTCTACATAGCTCAATATTGTGTTGGTCATCTTCCATATAGGCAAAGGATTGATCCAGTTTGACATAACTTGGGCGCAGGCTTTGTAAATAGGCCATTGAACCAAATTGACGGCCGAAATGATCAATACCAAATGTTGCCCCGTTATCACGAATAATATGGCATAACTTTTCACAGTTTTCTAAATCACTATAAACACTGGCTTCAGGTATATCAAAACAGATCCTTTCAGGGAAATTGCAATGACGTAAAAACTGCTGCAACCAAGTGTGAAAATGAATATCACTAATACTTTGAAAGGTGAGGTTAATAGCGAGTGGCTCATAATTTCGCTCTAAAAGTCGGTTTTCTACCACAGTTTCAATTAAACATTGATCCAGCAAGGTGCCTAATGACAATAACTCAACATAAGGCATAAATTGACCTGCGTGTTGCAATTTGTCGTCGACGGTAAGTTGGCAGTAAACTTCCCGCTGGCATACCTCTTTTTTGCGATTGAGCAAAATAGGCTGCCATCTGAACTGGAATTTTTTATTTCGAATCGCATCGGTGAGATTAGTGCGCCATTGCTCACGGCTAAATAATTGTTGTTCGTCGGTTTCAAACCAATGAAACACTTTATTGTCTTTTAGTGACTGCTGCAGTGCATTGTCAGCTTGGGCTAAAATATCACTGACGGTCATTTGACCAATGCGCTCTGCAACACCAATCGCAAAGCCTTCGTTGGGCTTACAACCTGCTTTTGATATTTCCTTATTAAGGGTTCTGAGTAAGGTTTGTAAGTATTTAGTTAGCTGTTCATGTTCAACATCGGCGATCAAAAAAGCAAATTCATAGGCGGCAATACGGCCAATAACAGAAGGTGCTACCTCATCTAAATGGTGCTGCAGCTTTTGTGACAGCAATTTAATGGTTTCATCACGTACTTGATAACCATATTTACTGTGCACTGTTTCTAACCAGTCAAATTTGGCTAAGAATATTGCTCCACTGCTAGGCTCTGCTAACCAGCCATTAATTCGACTGACCATATATTGTCGATTTGGCAGCCCTGAAACCTGGTCGACGAGGTTTTTCTTACGTAGGGCTGAGACTTCTTCATCCAGTGAGTTAAATACCTGTTTAAGTTGTGCCGACATGCTATTAAATGCACTTACTAACTCTTGCAGCTCTTTAGTTTTAGGCATTGGCATATCAGGTCCAAACTGCTGATTAGCCACTTTTTTTGCATGAATTGAAAGGTCGTGTAACGGTTTTAAAATAAAGCCTAAGCCAAAGCGAGCGCAGACGATAGCCAATAAAAATAGAATGGAAAAAATGATAATGGTATTAGAAATAATCCGCCACAGTTCATGGTAGCCAAACCCAGGGTGAGCGGTAATTTCTATTTTAGCTAATTGCAGCCAGCCTGAGGTTAAGACAGTCTCTTTGGTGATGCTTTTAAATAGCTCAAGGTCAATAAACCACTGCGGTACACCGTCGATTCTGATGGCGTTATTCCACACTTGTTGCTTACCATCAACCAGCCAAGTGAGTTTAATTTGCTGGTAATAACCGCCTTCAAATATCACATTGACTAGGGTTTCTGCGCCAACATCATCACCATTTTCAAGGGCAGGGACGAGCATAATACCAAGGGAATGACTGGCATTATTTAAATCTGATTCCATCTGCTTACTCAAGAAACTTTGGGTCTCAGTAAACTGCACGTAACCTAAGCTGATCACCACCAGTAAAAATAAACCAAAAAGTAACGCATAGATTTGACGAAAGAGGGTCATCTTGGTCACTGCTCCATTTTTTGTTTGGGTTGACGCAAGCGGTCGATACCCAATCTAAGTTTTAAATCATTCCATTTTTCAAGACGTGACGAGGAGCCAGCAAGCACACCTCGGCCTTTTTCTTTGTTGAGCCATAACTGTTTACCATTAAAACTATAAACAGGTATTAAATCATTTCTCATTGACGCGGGTTTTATTATCGGGTCTAGATTGTCTAAAACCAGTGGTACCGCGCCTGGTGTTTCATAGTAAGCTAGTACCATGTGGTACTGGTTTACTGTTTTGGCTTTTACCATGGTAATTCTGAGTTTATCTTCAGGTATACCAACTTGGAGTAAGGTAAAGTATTTAGCGATAGAAAAATCTTCGCAATCACCAGCATTGACCCCAATAAACTCCATCGGAGAAGCCCAATAATTAGACTCGCCCCATAAGGCTTTATCGTCAACAAACTTAAATAAGTTAAAGAAACGGTTAACCTTTTCTAGCCTGGCAAGCTCATCAAGTTGCGGTGCTTCATTGATGATTTTGAACCAAGCTGTGGCGCGTTTTCCAGCTCTTTCACCGTAATGCTCAGTTAAAGCATTAATGGTTTTTTTTGCATCAATTTGCGCTGGTGGCGCGGCAAAAAGCCCCGATACCATCAAAGCAGATGCTAGCAGTGAATAATGACAACATTGTTTTATACGTTCTAACCTCGAACGGCCATTATCAGGCAACTGTTAGCACCTCAATGACAATTTTTACTGATCAACAGTATAAATGTGCCACTTCATATCTGTTTTTGAATCATCGCCAGTCACTTCAGCAATAACCCGGCGGTTAGCCTCATTAGCCTCGGCTGAGTCAGATTCATCAATAGGTCTATCGTAGCTATAGCCAATGGCATTGAGCCTTGACGGATTAATAGCAAAAGTGTCAGCTAATATTTGGGTAACGTTTTGTGCTCTGGCTTGAGATAAGTGTAGATTATGCTCATAGCTACCGGTTTTACTGCAATGGCCTTCAATGGTGACATTGGTGCTAGGGTACAGCTTCATTAATTGCGCAATTTGTTCAATTTGCTGATAAAAGCGTGGGTTAATGTCTGCTGAGTCATTTTCAAACAGAATGTGTAACTCCTGGCGCTCATTAATTTTGCTTACGGTGGCGCAGCCATAATTGTCGATATCAGCACCAATGACCGTTTCTAAGCAGCGCTCACGGGCCATAATCACACCGTCATTATCATTATCATTAAGATCAAACTCTTGTTGCGTGGCCGTATCCATAGTGACAATGTCTCGCATCGAACAGCCAGTCGCTAAGCTTATTACAAGTAGCAAAAACAAATATTTCATCATCTTACTCCACCTTCATAATCACGTTCACCTTGCCAAATATCTGGACGTGTGACCCGCAACGAGTCAAGCAATCTACCCGTTGCATTTAGCAGCCGATATTTTGCCGCCGTTTCGTCAAACTCAGTTTGCAGGTAATCTTTACGGGCTTGAAACAGCTCATTTTCAGTATCGAGTAAATCCAGCAAGCTACGTTGGCCTAAATTAAACTGTTGAGAATAAGCTACTTGGGTATCTTTAGAGGCAATCACATGGTCGCGAATATAGCGTTTTTGCGGTGCTAGCATCTCATAAGCATTCCAAGATAAATGCACCCCTTCAATAACTTGGCGATGTGCCCGTTGACGAATTTCTTTGGCCTCATTGATTTTGTAAGCAGCTTCCTTTTCCCGTGCGAGATCTTTACCACCTGAGAAAAGGTTGTATTTAACTCGTACCATGCCGACTAAATCGTTATTATGGCCGCCGACATTAGGGTTGAGAGCACTGCCAGTGCCGTAACCATCTTCACCATCTACATCATTATTCCAATTACCATTTAATTCTAATGAGAACTTTGGATAGTAATTTGACTGCGCTGATTTTCGTTCTTTATCTGCGGCGTTAATATCGCTATTGGCAGATTTAAGGATCGGATGATTTTCTTGGGCCATCAGCACGCTTTCAGCGATATTATCAGGCATCAAATCCATATCTGGCACTGGTGCAACTAAGTTATCAGGTTCTTTTTCGACAATACGAATATACTGTGCTTTCGCATCTAATAGGTTATTTTTAGCTGCCATAACATTAGCGTTAGCACGAGCTAATCGACCTGATATTTGCGATAAATCAGCAATGGAGCCTAAGCCTGATTCGGTGCGCTGCTTAATTTGGTCGTATATTTCTTCATGACTTCGGAGGTTTTTTTCCGATAACACTAATAGCTGCTCAGCTTTAATGTAATTGGTGTAAACCTTACTTACTTCTAAAGCGATATCTTCAGCAGCGGCAAATAATGCCCACTGTTCAGCACTGGCTTCAAATGAGTAGCGATCAACTTCACTGCTGGTATAGAAGCCGTCAAATAACATCTGTTTGATGCTAAAACCTGCTTCACCACGTTCGAGCTCCATAACGCCATCATCTAAATTATCGTTACCAGGCTGGCTTTTACGTCGGGTTGAGGGGCTGTCCGTTTGCTCCCAACCATAGGCGCCGGTTAAATCAACTGTTGGCATATAACCTGCCACAGCTTGATTAACTTGCTCCTCACGGGCTTTAAAGCGATTAAAGGCAATACGCAACTCTGGATTAGTATCCAAAGTATGGGCGACAGCTTGTTCTAACGATTGCGCGTTTAGAGTAGGTACTGCAAAAAATGCAGACATTGCCAATGCCAAAATACTCAACTTACGACACTGGGTTATATTCAATTTCATGTAAAAAACCCTCCAGGTTTTTTGTTTAATTCTCTCGAAGTGCAGTTTCTTTAGCCCTTAAAATAGGGTTTAAAATATACTCAAGGATTGTTCTTTGTCCGGTTATTACGTCTACTGAGGTAAGCATTCCCGGAATAATTGGCATCTGTGTGCCATCTTTTTTTATCAAATTTGATTCTTTGGTTCGTACTCGGATGGTATAAAAGCTGTTGCCTTCTTCATCTAAACTGGTATCGGCACTAATGTGCTCTACGGTGCCTTTGAGGCCGCCGTAGCGGGTAAAGTCATAAGCGGTCACTTTGACGATTGCGGGTAATCCTGGGTGTAAAAATGCAATATCTTGTGGGGTTATCTTAGTCTCAATCAGTAGCTGATCTTCTGATGGCACAATTTCAATAATCTCTTCACCTGGTTGTACCACACCCCCTAAGGTATTCATGTGTAAGGTTTTAATGGTGCCGTTAACGGGTGAGGTAATAATGGCTTTGCTGATCTTATCGAACGCGCCTATTTGCGCTTGGTTCATCCTAGATAGCTTAGTTTGCATTTCATTTAATTGGGCGCGTAAATCAGCAGCGTAAACAAATACCGCCTCACGGCGTTTAAGGATAGCTTCATCCATAGTGGCTTTTAATTTAGGCCGCAGTAGACGTAAGGTTTTAAGCTCGCCTTGAATGTCATTAACAGTACGTTCAAGTTTTAATAGCTCAACTTCTGGAACGATACCTTTTTGTGCTAGGGGTTTAGTGAGTTCTAATTCCCGTGAAATCAGCTGATAGCTTTTGGTTAGGGTGATAATTTTAGAGCTTAACTCTTCAGTTTCTTGTTGGCGCTGCTGAATTTGGCGCACCAAAATTTCTAACTGATTGCTGAGATTATCTAAACGGCCGCTGTATTCAGCTTGTTGGTTTTTAACTAAGTTAGGCTCATCATTGATAATCTCATCAGGAAAAACTAATGGCTGCTTCGTGATTTTAACTTGCTCGCGCCAGTTTGAAGACATGTCAGAAATAACAATACTATCTAGCTCGGTTCGCAGGCGGATCACATTAGTTTGTAAGCTATAAACCTCTTGTTCTTGTTGAGCGAAATCTGAGCGGAAGCGAATGTCATCAATTTTGACTAATGGCTGACCTTTGGTGACTATCATGCCTTCTTGGACATAGATTTCTTGTAGTACGCCACCATCCAAACTATCAATGAGTTGCACTTGGGAAGAGGGGATAACTTTGCCCATTCCTGAAGTTACCTGATCTAATTCAGAAAAATAGGCCCAAATAAAGAAGCAGATAAACATGGCCGCAATTGACCAAATGATTAGGTGATGACCACGTGGTGACTCGGTCATCATGGCACCATAAACATCATCGACCATGTCTAAATCATGGTTAGAGAGCTTGTTAGTCATTAACTGCGCCCTCCTGCAAGTAAGCCATTATTGAGTTTTTCAAGCACGCGATCTTTGGGGCCATCGGCAACAATATGGCCCTTATCAAGTACGATAATGCGATCAACTAAACGTAATAAGTGCATCTTATGGGTGATCAGTAATAAAGTGCGGTCTTTACTGACATGCTCCATTGAGCGAATAAACTGTTTTTCAGCGCGAGCATCTAAACTGGCTGTTGGTTCATCCATTAATAAGATGGGCGGATCATTTAAGGTTGCTCTTGCTAATGCAACGGTTTGACGTTGCCCTCGGCTTAATGACAAGCCGCCTTCACCTACTTGCTGATCTAAACCTTCAGACTCAAGGTTAGTAAACATACTGACCCCAGAAAGCTGCACTGCACGAATAAGTTGATGCTCTGTCACCTGACGGGTGCCAAAAAGAATATTATCTTTAATAGAACCATGAAAAAGGGTCACATCTTGGGGCAAATAGCCGAAATTTTTACGTAAATCACTGGGGTGAATTTGACCCGCATCTAAGCCATCGTAACGCAGGCTGCCTTGAGTGGGTTTATACAAGCCAACTAACAGTTTTGCTAAGGTACTTTTGCCTGAGCCATTACGGCCGATAATAGCAATACGCTCACCGGGTTTTATGTGGACGGAAAGCGGATGTAGCACAGGTCTTTCGGCTTCAGGAAAGCTGAAAGCGATGTTGTCAGCATCAATTTTACCTTGTAAGCGCTGTTTGCTAACCAAATGGCCTTTGTTTTCAAACTCTTCTTCTTGGTTCATTACCTCGTCAAGTTGGCGTAGCGAGCTTGCTGTTTGGTTGCCTCGAGTAATTAGCCCTGCAAGTTGCGCCATCGGTGAGATTGCGCGGCTTGAAAGCATCACCGCTGCGATAATGCCGCCCATTGAGATAGCATTATCAGCCACCCGATACACCCCAAGGATCACCACGCAGACGACGGTAAGCTGCACAATAAAGTTAGCCACATTACTGACGGCATTAGTGAGTTTTTTAGATTTAAGCTGCCAGTTAGCGGTGTGGCCTATCATCTGCTGCCAACTTTTTTGTACTAGGCCTTCTGCGCCATTAGCTTTAATGGACTCTAATGCCGTTAAGCTTTCAATCAAATGGCCGTGCTTGAGGCTTGAAAAGCGGTTACTTTCTTCAATTGCGGCCTTAAGTTTTGGTTGGATGTAGAACGTAAAGCCGATAATGATAACCCCCCCAAGAACTGGGATAACCGCTAGGTCGCCGGCAACAATATAAATAATGGTGACAAACAGTATGGCGAACGGAAGGTCCACTAAGGTGGTGATGGTTGCAGAGGTTAAAATTTCTCGAATACTGTCAAATTCACTTAATTGCCTTGCCATGCCGCCCACGCTAGGGGAGCGTTTTGATAGTGGAATCCCAATTGCTTTGGCAAATAATTTTGAAGAAACAATGATATCGACTTTTTTACCTGCAACATCAATTAAGTAGCTGCGTAACTGACGTAAAATAAGATCAAATAAATAGGCAATCCCTGCGCCAATGGCGAGTACCCATAATGACTCAAAGGCTAAATTCGGTACCACTTTATCGTATACATTCATGATGAATAATGGTGATACCAATGCGAATAAGTTAACTAGCACAGATGCAATCAGGGCATCTCGATAGATGGGTGCTGAGTCTTTAATGCTTTGTAGTAACCAGTGAGTACTATTATCGTGAATGTGAACATCAAAGCTGTTATCGCCACGAAACTCTTGTTTAACTAAAAATAGATAACCCACATAAAGGGTTTCTAGTTCTTCAATGGTGAGAACTTCTTCTCCACCGGTTTCGGGTAATTGAATGGTTGCTTTGTCAGCATCGATATCAAGGCTATGTAATATGCAGGCTTTTTTATCTTTAAGCAGTAAAATACAAGGCAGTAAAATAGCTGATATTTGATTAAGATCTTTACGGGTTAATTTAGCTGACAAACCACCACGCGAGGCAGCTTGCGGTAGTAAATCTGGAGTGATGTTAGCGCCAGTTAATGGTAAGCCTGCCGCAAGTGAGTCACTTGAGCATGGCGAACCAAAATGTTCAGTCATTAAGACTAAGCAATCAAGTAATGGATCAACAGTGGTCCGTTGGGACGCTGAAATAGTCCACTGTTCTTGATTGTTTGATGCAGTTGCTGGCACCTAATGCTTATCCTTTAGAATTATTGTTATAAAAGTAACTACCTTGTTAGCGCCGTTATGATACAACGTGACGCCAACAAAGTGTTGTATTTATGGAATAATATTTTCATCACTTTGTATCTGGAATATGCCTGTAGCTTGATTACTAGCTACGGCAGCACTTTCATCTGCAGCAGAGTCAATAATTAACGCCCCATCTGCTAACAGACCACTAATAACAACACCCTCATCAGTGGTGCCATAATTGCTATTATCAGATAAATCTACCCCATCGAGTACAATGACTTGATCAACACTATTGTTGTCATCGGCATCTATGGTGATCGTGGTATTACCATCAGCAAAAGAGATGCTTAAGAAGTCTGTTAGGGTGTCAGTATCTTCCCCTTGCAATAAGTCACTCAAATCTAATTTGTCAGCGTTGATGTCAAAACCACTAATGGTGTCGGTGCCAATATCATTAGCTGACCAGGTGTAAGTATCATCACCTTCGCCGCCAATGAGTAAATCATCACCTAAACCACCGATTAACAGGTCATCGCCTTCACCGCCAATGAGCAAGTCGTTACCACTGCCACCGATTAGTACATCGTCGCCAGCGCCGCCATCTAAGACACTATCAGAGACATATATCTGACCAGTTGAACCACTTTGTCCATCGCTAATATAGGTTGCTGTTTGAGTTGAACCATCACTGAGGGTAATTGTGAATGTGGCGGCTTGCGCTGCTAGATCACTACCATTATCAGAACCAAGGCTATCAGTATCGAATGCAAACCAGAATGAATCTCCTTCAGTGAAGTCTCCATTACTAAAGTTCATGGTTAATACCGAATTATCATTAGTCATGGCAGCAAAAATATCATTAGCTGAATCAGTAATACCAACCGAGTCACTACCAACAGCTATTGTCGTGTCACTGATATCAAATTCTGCATTTGTATCTGTGCCTGCTCTTAAATCAATTTGAATCTGAGTAATTGATAAACCTGCGGCAAGTGCAGCGACTTGGAATCCGAATTGGTTAGTCGCATTATAAGTGTCACCCGCTCTTACAGTGGCATTAACAATGGCTTGCGTACCGCCGCTATTGGTTGAATTTGCAATGATGATATCGTTTTCATGGGTGCCTGTAAGTGTGGTTGAATTTTGATAATCAACGGTAACTTCAGCACTGTCAGATGCACCATTGCCTTCAAGGGTGTAATTAAAGTTATCGCCATCATTGGCAGCATTTACAGTAACGACGCCATTGGATAAGCTCGCGCCACCGTCAACGGAGGTTATAGCCGCAGAACTTGGCGTTGCGTCTCCATGAGTTAGATAGGCTGTATCAATATTGAGTGTTGAACCATCAGCCTGATTAGTAATGATATTATTTACGTTTGCATCAAGTCCGGCATAGTAATCAAGTTCAATAACCAAAGAGAGTGAATTGCTATCTCCGTCATTATCCAGAATTTCAATGTCTATGTTTTCTTGTTGATTGAGAATATTTTCATCAACATCAATGAAGTAGTTATATACGCCTGTTTCAAAATCTATGGTAAATGTGCCACCAAAACTTGTGGTGAGTACTTGCTCAGGATTAGCAGGGTCATAATTGTAGGTGGCACCCCCTAAGGTGATGCTATCAACACGGCCGCCATCGGCGCCGATTAATACGCCAGTGGTGCTATCTCCCGTTATGATGCCTAAGTCTCCAACAATCGTACTGTTATCGAAATAGTTAAGAATGGTAGTAGTAAGGTCGTCTGCGTCGTCTACGACAATGGCATATTCTTCATTACCATTTATTTCAGGGTAAGCAATAGGCAGCAGCTCATCTAAGCTGGCATTGCCAATACCGATTCCGAAAGAAATATCATAATTATCTTGAACGTAAGTTTGCCATTCAGTTTGTTGGTCCGTATCTACTTCTTGCCCAGATGATGGTACACCGTCAGAGATAAAGTAAACAAAGTTTTGATCGGCGCCAGTGGGTAAATCTCCACTATCCATAACAGTATTAATGGCTGCTGCGTAGTTAGTACCGCCATTTGCGACTAAGCTGTTTAAGTAATTAATCGCGCCATCAATATCATCCAGTAACCAACCAGAGTTTGCGGTCCCGCTTGAATAAGTAATGATTTGTAAATTAACATTACCTGTTTGATCAACTTCTTTAATCAGTGCGGTGAGTGACTCAACTGCAGTTTCAAGATAGCTTTTACCATTGCCCGCCGAATTGCCCATACTGCCAGAAACATCGAGTACAAAGGTTAAGTTAGTAGTGGTAGGTTCTGCACTTGTTTGTAGATTTTGGGTTATATCATTAGCAATAGGAATATCATCAACAATGGTTATTTCAAGATTAGCGTCACTGGTAACACCACTGCTATTTTCGATAATATAATTAAAGTTTTCGAGTAAATCAGTGCCTGTGTTGTTGGTATTATTAAGTTCATATTGATAATCACCTGCACGTATACCCACTGCATCTTCGGTATAGACAGTTAATGTGCCATTAGTGGTATTGATTGTAATGATGCCATCGGATGGGCTCTGGCCTTCAATGCTGGCAATGATAGTCGAAGCACTAACGCCAGAGTCATTGTCGAATAAATTACCCGTAGCAATATGAGAATTACTGCCTTCCTCTGTACCTTGAACCAGCCCTGCTTCAGAAACGGTTTGACTGTCAGCTGTTGCAATTGGAGTAGAGTCTTGGTTTACCGTTAATGTCGCTTCAGAAGTATCTCCGTCAATATCTTCGAGAATGTAACTGAATTCTTCAGAGACGAGGATGCCGTCACCGACAGATGTCGCAGTTAAGCTGTTTAAGCCATAATTGCCACTCGCAGATGTTAAGACAATGTATTGGAATGCGGTATTGCTAATAATGTTGATACTATTATTGGTGGTACTTCCGGTGGCGACAATGGTAGTTCCATCGGCAGCATAAGCAGTCCAAGTGGCCTCGAAAGTACCACCATTTAATCCAATAGTCGCCTGAGTAAAGCTGTCGTTGGTGCCTAAATCAATAATCATGGCTTCGTTGCCATTGATTACATTGCCTCCAACACCAACACGGCTTCCATTGTTTCCAATATTATTACCAGGAGCGCCTAAATTGGTTAAATCTAGATTGTTAACATTATTGATGCCACTTAATGAAATACCGTTACTATTGAGTAGGTCGTTGTAATCAAAACTTTCTGCAATAGTATCTGTTTGAGTCGATTCATAGGTATAACTTCCGCCCTGATTGGCAATCAAAATACCCTTGTCGGTTACGATAGTAATATTGCCATCAGGATCAAAATTGGAGTAGGTCGTGCCTTGGAAATTGAAACTTATAATTGAGGCAGCATCAGCACCAAGTTGATCTATTCCACTGCCATCAGTACCAGCACCAGTGATGACATTGCCATAGGCTGTGCCACCAAAACCAATACTATCTAAGTCATCTAAAGCGGTTGGCGCAGTATCTACCACATCGATAGTGATAGCTGTCCAGCTTGAATTTCCTGTGCCATCAGTGACCTGATAGTAGAAAGTATCCACTATCACATCGCCTGCATTGTGCACTAAGCTCGGCGCTTGATAACTGTAGGTGCCATCAGCATTGATGGTAATCGTTCCACCTAATGTGGTTGTGAATGAGGCGCCCGCTTCGGTCGCGTCAATCTTACTTGTATCAGATGCATAAGGCGCAAAACCACTGATGGTTAAAGTCTCATTTTCAGCATCGGTATCATTGTTCACTAAATCATTGGTTGTAAATGTGAGTAACTCACTTTCTGACGTTGAGAATGAATCGCTACCTGATACAGGGTTATTATTAATCCCCACGATATTAATGGTAACGGTTGCAGTATCTACGGCACCATATTGATCGGTAATCGTGTATGTGAAAGTATCGGTATCCAATTCTCCCGCAGTTAACGAATCAAAAGCACCGTTGACATCATAGCTGTAAGTACCATCAGCATTGATAGTGACGATAGCACCACTGGTTAACGTGATTGCTTGTCCATATGTGTAGCTCGAACCATTGACATGACTAATACTGAAGCTATGACCTTGGGCATCAGTATCATTAGCAAATAAACCTTCTGTGATATCACTAATGGTTAATATCTGATCCTCTTGAACAACATAAGCATCAACCAGTGCAGGTCCTGTGACAGTGACAGAGTCTAAGTAGTAGTCTGAGGAGTCAGTGAGATCTGGCCCTCCATTTACTTCACTAATAGTTGGTGCAGCTTCAAATACCAGCTGGTCAAATACAAGGTTGCCAGTATTAATTGTAAATGTGCCGGTTGTGCCACTAGTTGTTGAAAAGGTTTCGGTTGCGACCAATTGACCATTGTAATAAGCGTACCAAGTACCTTGCTCACCGCTATTTTCATCAGCAAACATTCTAGAAACACTAAAGGTTGCTTCATTAACTAGGCCATTGAAATCAATGACAATCGCTTCTGATGTTCCTGATGCAGAATCATACTCAATCTGACTTGTAATTTGGTCTGTGGATCTTGGAGACCCATCCACACCTAATTGATTAGTGCCATCATTATAAGTCAGTGTTCCGGTGCTGCCGTCAGCATTTCTGGCGCTAATCACAAAGTCTGCTTCGCCATCAGCATTTGTAGGACTTACCCAACCGTTGGATGAGTCTGCAGTGGTTGAGAAAGTACTTCCAACAGCATCATCGACAGCGTCGACAGTGTTTATGGTCGCAGTATCAGAATCAAGTGTTGATTCATTACCTGCTGCATCAGTTTGAGAAATACTAACGGTGATAGTTTGACCTTCAGCAGGTACATCTTCACTCCACGTTATTACGCCATTATTATATGTAAAATCGATTCCAGGAGGTGTGCTGTCAAGGTTAACTAATTGACCACTTTCAAGCTGAAGCTCGAACGTAATTGAAGATCCGTTAACCAAGGTTGTGATACTGACATACCCGCCAGCAACTAAATCAGCATCATCAACATTTGCTTGAATTTGAATGCCTGATCCATTTGCGTTTATTTCATTATGATTAAGCCATGTATCACCAGGAGTCCCGTCATCGGTAATAATAATGCTAGGTCTACTTGGAGCTACATTATCAACGCCTTGATTATCGGTGGCAATGCCCGAAGCATTACCGGCGGCATCAATCACCTGAGCGGTGACATCCACCTGAGTTTGGCCATCAATAACCGCCACTTCAATGGCTTGACCATTGGTGAGCATGTCTTGGGTGACTAAACCATTAAACAGTTCATTGCCGTTGCCATCGGTGATGATCAGCGTGTCACCGACTTCAGTGCCTGGGTTTAACGTGACAGTTGCGGTGACAGTGCCATCAGCACCAATTTCATCACTGCTGTAAATGCCATCGCTGCCCATGCCTGCAAATTCAACGGCAGGGGTCGGCGCATCCGTGTTATCCACGCCTTGATTATCAGTGGCAATGCCCGAAGCATTACCGGCGGCATCAATCACCTGAGCGGTGACATCCACCTGAGTTTGGCCATCAACGACCGCCACTTCAATGGCTTGACCATTATCAAGCATCGCTTGGGTGACTAAACCATTAAACAGTTCATTGCCGTTGCCATCGGTGATGATCAGCGTGTCACCGACTTCAGTGCCTGGGTTTAACGTGACAGTTGCGGTGACAGTGCCATCAGCACCAATTTCATCACTGCTGTAAATGCCATCGCTGCCCATGCCTGCAAATTCAACGGCAGGGGTCGGCGCATCGGTGTTATCCACGCCTTGATTATCGGTGGCAATGCCCGAAGCATTACCGGCCGCATCAATCACCTGTGCGGTGACGTCCACCTGGGTTTGGCCATCAACGACCGCCACTTCAATGGCTTGACCATTGGTGAGCATGTCTTGGGTGACTAAACCATTAAACAGTTCATTGCCGTTGCCATCGGTGATGATCAGCGTGTCACCGATTGCGGTGCCAGCAGCTAAGGTCACGGTGGCGGTGACAGTGCCATCAGCACCAATTTCATCACTGCTGTAAATGCCATCGCTGCCCATGCCTGCAAATTCAACGGCAGGGGTCGGCGCATCCGTGTTATCCACGCCTTGATTATCGGTGGCAATGCCCGAAGCATTACCGGCCGCATCAATCACCTGAGCGGTGACATCCACTTGGGTTTGGCCATCAATAACCGCCACTTCAATGGCTTGACCATTATCAAGCATCGCTTGGGTCACTAGACCATTAAACAGTTCATTGCCGTTGCCATCGGTGATGATCAGCGTGTCACCGCCTTCAGTGCCTGGGTTTAACGTGACAGTTGCGGTGACAGTGCCATCAGCACCAATTTCCTCACTGCTGTAAATGCCATCGCTGCCCATGCCTGCAAATTCAACGGCAGGGGTCGGCGCATCCGTGTTATCCACGCCTTGATTATCAGTGGCAATGCCCGAAGCATTACCGGCGGCATCAATCACCTGAGCGGTGACATCCACCTGAGTTTGGCCATCAACGACCGCCACTTCAATGGCTTGACCATTATCAAGCATCGCTTGGGTAACTAAACCATTAAACAGTTCATTGCCGTTGCCATCAGTGATGATCAGCGTGTCACCGATTGCGGTGCCTGGGTTTAACGTGACAGTGGCAGTGACAGTGCCATCAGCACCAATTTCATCACTGCTGTAAATGCCATCGCTGCCCATGCCTTCAAATTCAACGGCAGGGGTCGGCGCACCCGTGTTATCCACGCCTTGATTATCAGTGGCAATGCCCGAAGCATTACCGGCGGCATCAATCACCTGAGCGGTGACATCCACCTGCGTTTGGCCATCAACGACCGCCACTTCAATGGCTTGACCATTATCAAGCATCGCTTGGGTAACTAAACCATTAAACAGTTCATTGCCGTTGCCATCAGTGATGATCAGCGTGTCACCGATTGCGGTGCCTGGGTTTAACGTGACGGTGGCGGTGACAGTGCCATCAGCACCAATTTCATCACTGCTGTAAATGCCATCGCTGCCCATGCCTGCAAATTCAACGGCAGGGGTCGGCGCATCCGTGTTATCCACGCCTTGATTATCAGTGGCAATGCCCGAAGCATTACCGGCGGCATCAATCACCTGAGCGGTGACATCCACCTGAGTTTGGCCATCAATAACCGCCACTTCAATGGCTTGACCATTATCAAGCATCGCTTGGGTGACTAAACCATTAAACAGTTCATTGCCGTTGCCATCGGTGATGATCAGCGTGTCACCGATTGCGGTGCCTGGGTTTAACGTGACAGTGGCAGTGACAGTGCCATCAGCACCAATTTCATCACTGCTGTAAATGCCATCGCTGCCCATGCCTTCAAATTCAACGGCAGGGGTCGGCGCATCCGTGTTATCCACGCCTTGATTATCAGTGGCAATGCCCGAAGCATTACCGGCGGCATCAATCACCTGAGCGGTGACATCCACTTGAGTTTGGCCATCAACGACCGCCACTTCAATGGCTTGACCATTATCAAGCATCGCTTGGGTGACTAAACCATTAAACAGTTCATTGCCGTTGCCATCGGTGATGATCAGCGTGTCACCGATTTCGGTGCCAGCAGCTAAGGTCACGGTGGCGGTAACAGTGCCATCAGCACCAATTTCATCACTGCTGTAAATGCCATCGCTGCCCATGCCTTCAAATTCAACGGCAGGGGTCGGCGCATCCGTGTTATCCACGCCTTGATTATCAGTGGCAATGCCCGAAGCATTACCGGCGGCATCAATCACCTGAGCGGTGACATCCACCTGAGTTTGGCCATCAACGACCGCCACTTCAATGGCTTGACCATTATCAAGCATCGCTTGGGTGACTAAACCATTAAACAGTTCATTGCCGTTGCCATCGGTGATGATCAGCGTGTCACCGACTTCAGTGCCTGGGTTTAACGTGACAGTTGCGGTGACAGTGCCATCAGCACCAATTTCATCACTGCTGTAAATGCCATCGCTGCCCATGCCTGCAAATTCAACGGCAGGGGTCGGCGCATCCGTGTTATCCACGCCTTGATTATCAGTGGCAATGCCCGAAGCATTACCGGCCGCATCAATCACCTGAGCGGTGACATCCACCTGAGTTTGGCCATCAATAACCGCCACTTCAATGGCTTGACCATTATCAAGCATCGCTTGGGTGACTAAACCATTAAACAGTTCATTGCCGTTGCCATCGGTGATGATCAGCGTGTCACCGACTTCAGTGCCTGGGTTTAACGTGACAGTTGCGGTGACAGTGCCATCAGCACCAATTTCATCACTGCTGTAAATGCCATCGCTGCCCATGCCTGCAAATTCAACGGCAGGGGTCGGCGCATCCGTGTTATCCACGCCTTGATTATCAGTGGCAATGCCCGAAGCATTACCGGCGGCATCAATCACCTGAGCGGTGACATCCACCTGAGTTTGGCCATCAATAACCGCCACTTCAATGGCTTGACCATTGGTGAGCATGTCTTGGGTGACTAAACCATTAAACAGTTCATTGCCGTTGCCATCGGTGATGATCAGCGTGTCACCGACTTCAGTGCCTGGGTTTAACGTGACAGTTGCGGTGACAGTGCCATCAGCACCAATTTCATCGCTGCTGTAAATGCCATCGCTGCCCATGCCTTCAAATTCAACGGCAGGGGTCGGCGCATCCGTGTTATCCACGCCTTGATTATCGGTGGCAATGCCCGAAGCATTACCGGCGGCATCAATGACCTGAGCGGTGACATCCACCTGGGTTTGGCCATCAATAACCGCCACTTCAATGGCTTGACCATTGGTGAGCATGTCTTGGGTGACTAAACCATTAAACAGTTCATTGCCGTTGCCATCGGTGATGATCAGCGTGTCACCGACTTCAGTGCCTGGGTTTAACGTGACAGTTGCGGTGACAGTGCCATCAGCACCAATTTCATCGCTGCTGTAAATGCCATCGCTGCCCATGCCTTCAAATTCAACGGCAGGGGTCGGCGCATCCGTGTTATCCACGCCTTGATTATCAGTGGCAATGCCCGAAGCATTACCGGCGGCATCAATCACCTGAGCGGTGACATCCACCTGAGTTTGGCCATCAATAACCGCCACTTCAATGGCTTGACCATTGGTGAGCATGTCTTGGGTGACTAAACCATTAAACAGTTCATTGCCGTTGCCATCGGTGATGATCAGCGTGTCACCGACTTCAGTGCCTGGGTTTAACGTGACAGTTGCGGTGACAGTGCCATCAGCACCAATTTCATCACTGCTGTAAATGCCATCGCTGCCCATGCCTGCAAATTCAACGGCAGGGGTCGGCGCATCCGTGTTATCCACGCCTTGATTATCAGTGGCAATGCCCGAAGCATTACCGGCGGCATCAATCACCTGAGCGGTGACATCCACCTGAGTTTGGCCATCAATAACCGCCACTTCAATGGCTTGACCATTATCAAGCATCGCTTGGGTGACTAAACCATTAAACAGTTCATTGCCGTTGCCATCAGTGATGATCAGCGTGTCACCGATTGCGGTGCCTGGGTTTAACGTGACAGTGGCAGTGACAGTGCCATCAGCACCAATTTCATCACTGCTGTAAATGCCATCGCTGCCCATGCCTGCAAATTCAACGGCAGGGGTCGGCGCATCCGTGTTATCCACGCCTTGATTATCAGTGGCAATGCCCGAAGCATTACCGGCGGCATCAATGACCTGAGCGGTGACATCCACTTGGGTTTGGCCATCAACGACCGCCACTTCAATGGCTTGACCATTATCAAGCATCGCTTGGGTGACTAAACCATTAAACAGTTCATTGCCGTTGCCATCAGTGATGATCAGCGTGTCACCGCCTTCACTGCCTGGGTTTAACGTGACAGTGGCGGTGACAGTGCCATCAGCACCAATTTCATCACTGCTGTAAATGCCATCGCTGCCCATGCCTTCAAATTCAACGGCAGGGGTCGGCGCATCCGTGTTATCCACGCCTTGATTATCGGTGGCAATGCCCGAAGCATTACCGGCCGCATCAATCACCTGAGCGGTGACATCCACCTGAGTTTGGCCATCAATAACCGCCACTTCAATGGCTTGACCATTGGTGAGCATCGCTTGGGTGACTAAACCATTAAACAGTTCATTGCCGTTGCCATCGGTGATGATCAGCGTGTCACCGACTTCAGTGCCTGGGTTTAACGTGACAGTTGCGGTGACAGTGCCATCAGCACCAATTTCATCACTGCTGTAAATGCCATCGCTGCCCATGCCTGCAAATTCAACGGCAGGGGTCGGCGCATCCGTGTTATCCACGCCTTGATTATCAGTGGCAATGCCCGAAGCATTACCGGCGGCATCAATCACCTGAGCGGTGACATCCACCTGAGTTTGGCCATCAATAACCGCCACTTCAATGGCTTGACCATTGGTGAGCATCGCTTGGGTGACTAAACCATTAAACAGTTCATTGCCGTTGCCATCGGTGATGATCAGCGTGTCACCGACTTCAGTGCCTGGGTTTAACGTGACAGTTGCGGTGACAGTGCCATCAGCACCAATTTCATCACTGCTGTAAATGCCATCGCTGCCCATGCCTGCAAATTCAACGGCAGGGGTCGGCGCATCCGTGTTATCCACGCCTTGATTATCAGTGGCAATGCCCGAAGCATTACCGGCGGCATCAATCACCTGAGCGGTGACATCCACCTGCGTTTGGCCATCAACGACCGCCACTTCAATGGCTTGACCATTATCAAGCATCGCTTGGGTGACTAAACCATTAAACAGTTCATTGCCGTTGCCATCAGTGATGATCAGCGTGTCACCGATTGCGGTGCCTGGGTTTAACGTGACAGTGGCAGTGACAGTGCCATCAGCACCAATTTCATCACTGCTGTAAATGCCATCGCTGCCCATGCCTTCAAATTCAACGGCAGGGGTCGGCGCATCCGTGTTATCCACGCCTTGATTATCAGTGGCAATGCCCGAAGCATTACCGGCGGCATCAATCACCTGAGCGGTGACATCCACCTGAGTTTGGCCATCAACGACCGCCACTTCAATGGCTTGACCATTATCAAGCATCGCTTGGGTAACTAAACCATTAAACAGTTCATTGCCGTTGCCATCAGTGATGATCAGCGTGTCACCGATTGCGGTGCCTGGGTTTAACGTGACAGTTGCGGTGACAGTGCCATCAGCACCAATTTCATCACTGCTGTAAATGCCATCGCTGCCCATGCCTGCAAATTCAACGGCAGGGGTCGGCGCATCCGTGTTATCCACGCCTTGATTATCAGTGGCAATGCCCGAAGCATTACCGGCCGCATCAATCACCTGAGCGGTGACATCCACCTGAGTTTGGCCATCAATAACCGCCACTTCAATGGCTTGACCATTATCAAGCATCGCTTGGGTAACTAAACCATTAAACAGTTCATTGCCGTTGCCATCAGTGATGATCAGCGTGTCACCGATTGCGGTGCCTGGGTTTAACGTGACAGTGGCAGTGACAGTGCCATCAGCACCAATTTCATCACTGCTGTAAATGCCATCGCTGCCCATGCCTTCAAATTCAACGGCAGGGGTCGGCGCATCCGTGTTATCCACGCCTTGATTATCAGTGGCAATGCCCGAAGCATTACCGGCGGCATCAATCACCTGAGCGGTGACATCCACCTGAGTTTGGCCATCAACGACCGCCACTTCAATGGCTTGACCATTATCAAGCATCGCTTGGGTAACTAAACCATTAAACAGTTCATTGCCGTTGCCATCAGTGATGATCAGCGTGTCACCGATTGCGGTGCCTGGGTTTAACGTGACAGTTGCGGTGACAGTGCCATCAGCACCAATTTCATCACTGCTGTAAATGCCATCGCTGCCCATGCCTGCAAATTCAACGGCAGGGGTCGGCGCATCCGTGTTATCCACGCCTTGATTATCAGTGGCAATGCCCGAAGCATTACCGGCCGCATCAATCACCTGAGCGGTGACATCCACCTGAGTTTGGCCATCAATAACCGCCACTTCAATGGCTTGACCATTGGTGAGCATCGCTTGGGTGACTAAACCATTAAACAGTTCATTGCCGTTGCCATCAGTGATGATCAGCGTGTCACCGATTGCGGTGCCTGGGTTTAACGTGACAGTGGCAGTGACAGTGCCATCAGCACCAATTTCATCACTGCTGTAAATGCCATCGCTGCCCATGCCTTCAAATTCAACGGCAGGGGTCGGCGCATCCGTGTTATCCACGCCTTGATTATCAGTGGCAATGCCCGAAGCATTACCGGCCGCATCAATCACCTGAGCGGTGACATCCACCTGAGTTTGGCCATCAACGACCGCCACTTCAATGGCTTGACCATTATCAAGCATCGCTTGGGTGACTAAACCATTAAACAGTTCATTGCCGTTGCCATCGGTGATGATCAGCGTGTCACCGACTTCAGTGCCTGGGTTTAACGTGACAGTTGCGGTGACAGTGCCATCAGCACCAATTTCATCACTGCTGTAAATGCCATCGCTGCCCATGCCTGCAAATTCAACGGCAGGGGTCGGCGCATCGGTGTTATCCACGCCTTGATTATCGGTGGCAATGCCCGAAGCATTACCGGCCGCATCAATCACCTGTGCGGTGACGTCCACCTGGGTTTGGCCATCAACGACCGCCACTTCAATGGCTTGACCATTGGTGAGCATGTCTTGGGTGACTAAACCATTAAACAGTTCATTGCCGTTGCCATCGGTGATGATCAGCGTGTCACCGATTGCGGTGCCAGCAGCTAAGGTCACGGTGGCGGTGACAGTGCCATCAGCACCAATTTCATCACTGCTGTAAATGCCATCGCTGCCCATGCCTGCAAATTCAACGGCAGGGGTCGGCGCATCCGTGTTATCCACGCCTTGATTATCGGTGGCAATGCCCGAAGCATTACCGGCCGCATCAATCACCTGAGCGGTGACATCCACTTGGGTTTGGCCATCAATAACCGCCACTTCAATGGCTTGACCATTATCAAGCATCGCTTGGGTGACTAAACCATTAAACAGTTCATTGCCGTTGCCATCGGTGATGATCAGCGTGTCACCGACTTCAGTGCCTGGGTTTAACGTGACAGTTGCGGTGACAGTGCCATCAGCACCAATTTCATCACTGCTGTAAATGCCATCGCTGCCCATGCCTTCAAATTCAACGGCAGGGGTCGGCGCATCCGTGTTATCCACGCCTTGATTATCGGTGGCAATGCCCGAAGCATTACCGGCCGCATCAATCACCTGAGCGGTGACATCCACCTGAGTTTGGCCATCAATAACCGCCACTTCAATGGCTTGACCATTGGTGAGCATCGCTTGGGTGACTAAACCATTAAACAGTTCATTGCCGTTGCCATCGGTGATGATCAGCGTGTCACCGACTTCAGTGCCTGGGTTTAACGTGACAGTTGCGGTGACAGTGCCATCAGCACCAATTTCATCACTGCTGTAAATGCCATCGCTGCCCATGCCTGCAAATTCAACGGCAGGGGTCGGCGCATCCGTGTTATCCACGCCTTGATTATCAGTGGCAATGCCCGAAGCATTACCGGCCGCATCAATCACCTGAGCGGTGACATCCACCTGAGTTTGGCCATCAATAACCGCCACTTCAATGGCTTGACCATTGGTGAGCATGTCTTGGGTGACTAAACCATTAAACAGTTCATTGCCGTTGCCATCGGTGATGATCAGCGTGTCACCGACTTCAGTGCCTGGGTTTAACGTGACAGTTGCGGTGACAGTGCCATCAGCACCAATTTCATCACTGCTGTAAATGCCATCGCTGCCCATGCCTGCAAATTCAACGGCAGGGGTCGGCGCATCCGTGTTATCCACGCCTTGATTATCAGTGGCAATGCCCGAAGCATTACCGGCGGCATCAATCACCTGAGCGGTGACATCCACCTGAGTTTGGCCATCAATAACCGCCACTTCAATGGCTTGACCATTATCAAGCATCGCTTGGGTGACTAAACCATTAAACAGTTCATTGCCGTTGCCATCGGTGATGATCAGCGTGTCACCGACTTCAGTGCCTGGGTTTAACGTGACAGTTGCGGTGACAGTGCCATCAGCACCAATTTCATCACTGCTGTAAATGCCATCGCTGCCCATGCCTGCAAATTCAACGGCAGGGGTCGGCGCATCCGTGTTATCCACGCCTTGATTATCAGTGGCAATGCCCGAAGCATTACCGGCGGCATCAATCACCTGAGCGGTGACATCCACCTGAGTTTGGCCATCAACGACCGCCACTTCAATGGCTTGACCATTGGTGAGCATGTCTTGGGTGACTAAACCATTAAACAGTTCATTGCCGTTGCCATCGGTGATGATCAGCGTGTCACCGACTTCAGTGCCTGGGTTTAACGTGACAGTTGCGGTGACAGTGCCATCAGCACCAATTTCATCACTGCTGTAAATGCCATCGCTGCCCATGCCTGCAAATTCAACGGCAGGGGTCGGCGCATCCGTGTTATCCACGCCTTGATTATCAGTGGCAATGCCCGAAGCATTACCGGCCGCATCAATCACCTGAGCGGTGACATCCACCTGAGTTTGGCCATCAACGACCGCCACTTCAATGGCTTGACCATTATCAAGCATCGCTTGGGTAACTAAACCATTAAACAGTTCATTGCCGTTGCCATCAGTGATGATCAGCGTGTCACCGATTGCGGTGCCTGGGTTTAACGTGACAGTTGCGGTGACAGTGCCATCAGCACCAATTTCATCACTGCTGTAAATGCCATCGCTGCCCATGCCTGCAAATTCAACGGCAGGGGTCGGCGCATCCGTGTTATCCACGCCTTGATTATCAGTGGCAATGCCCGAAGCATTACCGGCCGCATCAATCACCTGAGCGGTGACATCCACCTGAGTTTGGCCATCAATAACCGCCACTTCAATGGCTTGACCATTATCAAGCATCGCTTGGGTGACTAAACCATTAAACAGTTCATTGCCGTTGCCATCAGTGATGATCAGCGTGTCACCGATTGCGGTGCCTGGGTTTAACGTGACAGTTGCGGTGACAGTGCCATCAGCACCAATTTCATCACTGCTGTAAATGCCATCGCTGCCCATGCCTGCAAATTCAACGGCAGGGGTCGGCGCATCCGTGTTATCCACGCCTTGATTATCAGTGGCAATGCCCGAAGCATTACCGGCCGCATCAATCACCTGAGCGGTGACATCCACCTGAGTTTGGCCATCAATAACCGCCACTT
>NZ_MCVG02000002.1:0-476004 GCF_002874355.2 Shewanella sp. 10N.286.48.B5 | reverse complement strand
GTCGGTGCAATAGTATCAATATCACCATTATCTTCAGCAGTGGCAGTATTACCAGACGGATCAGTCACTTCTGCGACAGCGGTATAATCGCCTTCTGCTAGAGGATCGATAACATCGACTTCGTAACTACCATCAGGATTTACCGTTGTTTCCAGTGTTTGTTCATTGCCAGCACTGTCGGTAACAATAATGGTGATCACTGAGCCAGGCTCTGCATCAGTGGTACCAGTAATTGTTGGGGTATCATCGCTGCTGTTGTCAGGGGCATTTACGGTAATTTCTGGCGCAATAGTATCAATATCACCATTATCTTCAGCAGTGGCCGTATTACCAGACGGATCAGTCACTTCTGCGACAGCGGTATAATCGCCTTCAGCTAACGGGTCAATAACATCGACTTCGTAGCTACCATCAGGATTTACTGTGGTTTCTAGTGTTTGTTCATTGCCAGTACTGTCGGTAACAACAATGGTGATTACACTGCCAGGCTCTGCATCAGTAGTACCAGTAATTGTCGGGGTGTCATCGCTGCTGTTGTCAGGGGCATTTACGGTAATTTCTGGCGCAATAGTATCAATATCACCATTATCTTCAGCAGTGGCCGTATTACCAGACGGATCAGTCACTTCTGCGACAGCGGTATAATCGCCTTCAGCTAACGGGTCGATAACATCGACTTCGTAGCTACCATCAGGATTTACTGTGGTTTCTAGTGTTTGTTCATTGCCAGTACTGTCGGTAACAATAATACTGATTACACTGCCAGGCACTGCATCAGTGGTACCAGTAATTGTTGGGGTATCATCGCTGCTGTTGTCAGGGGCATTTACGGTAATTTCTGGGGCAATAGTATCAATATCACCATTATCTTCAGCAGTGGCAGTATTACCAGACGGATCAGTCACTTCTGCGACAGCGGTATAATCGCCTTCAGCTAAGGGCTCGATAACATCAACTTCGTAGCTACCATCAGGATTTACTGTGGTTTCTAGTGTTTGCTCATTGCCAGTACTGTCGGTAACAACAATGGTGATTACACTGCCAGGCTCTGCATCAGTGGTACCAGTAATTGTTGGGGTATCATCGCTGCTGTTGTCAGGGGCATTTACGGTAATTTCTGGGGCAATAGTATCAATATCACCATTATCTTCAGCAGTGGCCGTATTACCAGACGGATCAGTCACTTCTGCAACAGCGGTATAATCGCCTTCAGCTAACGGGTCAATAACATCGACTTCGTAGCTACCATCAGGACTTACCGTGGTTTCTAGTGTTTGCTCATTGCCAGTACTGTCGGTAATAATAATGGTGATTACATTGCCAGGCTCTGCATCAGTGGTACCAGTAATTGTTGGGGTATCATCGCTGCTGTTGTCAGGGGCATTTACGGTAATTTCTGGGGCAATAGTATCAATATCACCATTATCTTCAGCAGTGGCAGTATTACCAGACGGATCAGTCACTTCTGCGACAGCGGTATAATCGCCTTCTGCTAGAGGATCGATAACATCGACTTCGTAACTACCATCAGGATTTACCGTTGTTTCCAGTGTTTGTTCATTGCCAGCACTGTCGGTAACAATAATGGTGATCACTGAGCCAGGCTCTGCATCAGTAGTACCAGTAATTGTGGGGGTGTCATCGTTGCTGCTGTCTGGGGCAATGACTGAAATTACAGGTAGTGTTGTATCTATAACTGCGCTATCAGAGCCTTCAGGGCTAATATTACCAGCACTATCAACGATGGTGGCGACTACTTCAATAGAGTCACCTTCTTCTGGAGCAGGTAGTGTTATATCAACAGATCCATTATCAATATCTACTTGTGTAAGAATGATTTCTTGACCATTAACGACTAATGTGTCACCGGGTTGAGCCCCGGTATCAGTTAGGTCGATGGTGACAGATACTTCAGTATTATTAGCTAATTCCTCTTCACTGATGATGCCATCATTATTAGCGTCGGTGTTGATGATTACGCCAGGAGCACCATCAGTAACAGGAGTCACTTCAATCGTCAATGTAGCTGTATTGTTGGTACTAGTGGTGTATGAAATAACGGGAAGAATACCGTTCCAATTAGTATTGGGGGTGAAAGAATATGATCCATCAGTATTTAATAACAGTTCACCTTCATCAAGTGTCACAGTTGTTCCAGCTGTGTATGTCACGCCATTAATTTCAAAGCTAACTACAGTGAGAACGTCATCGGTATCGGTATCATTATCTAGAACATTACCTGCAGCGATAGTGTCTTCTGCAACAATAATGCTGTCATTTTCTGCCACAGTAGGAATATCGTAGTCTTCTGTAGAAGTTGCTGTGCCCTTAGCACCATCAGCGCCGTATCCATATACAATGCCATCAATTACAGTGTCGGGATCGTTTAATAAGTCAGTCGCATCGACATCTACTGAGAATGTACCATCAGATTGCATAATCGCTTGGTATTCTTGACCATTAATGGTCAACATAATGATACCGGCAGTGATAGAAGCATCAGCGGTCACGGTACCTGTAATTGTAATCGTGCCAGTCGCTTCATCTGGCGTCAGTATGTTATCGCCAGTGACGGGATCAATATCTAAAGTAATGTTTGTATTATCAGGAAGATCATTATCATAAATACGTAACGTAGCCTGAGTATCACCTAGTACAGCATTGGTTGGATTAGATAAGTTTATTAGCGCAAATTCAGGGCTACCTTCTACGATTAAATCATCTGTAATAGGGACGCTAATATAAGCTGTAGTTTCACCAGGGAGGAAAGTCACAGTGCCACTTACATTAGTGAAATCTTCACCGAATAAAGCGGTTAGCTCTTCTGAGCTATAATCAAGGGCAATGGTTTCTGTGCTTGGTTCACTTAACGTCAGCGTGAATAATGCAAACTCCATTCCTTCTACAACAACGGCGTAGTCAATATCGACAACAGGTAAGTCTGAACCGTTACCGTCGTTATCAAAAATGGCAAATTCTAGTTCTTCATCATAAACATTTTCACCAGTAACAATGGCATTGAAATATTCAGTTGGTTCAATAATGGCATCATCAAAAATAGGCACGCGAATTAGGATGCTATTGTTACCTGCTTCAAGGTTGAAGCTAAATATAGGTCTAGCAAGATCAGCACTTGAATCAATCCCTCCTACAGTCATGGTCTGCCACGTTAGGCCATCATCATTCGAGTATTCAAGAGGAACTAAATAATCATCAGCATATTCGGCAATTGGGTAACCGAGTTGCTCACTGAGTAATTCGCTGGTGAAAGTGATGAACAGTTCTTGATCGGTTTCAAATGTGAGTTCACTATTTAAAGTGAATTGATTAAAACCAACATCTTCAAAAACATCTGGAATATTAGCAGATAGATGTGATTTATATTGATCTTGGGTCGCTGAAGTGACGTCTCTGAAGACGGTCCAATCTTCTACACGGTAATCAATACTTAGGCCTTCAAGATCGTATTGGGTAATACCTTCATTTAAGATAATGACAAAATTGCCATCACCTAAATCTTGTAAAGTCCCAATGTCCTCAAAAGCTGCGCTGAGTCTAACATTGCTAACCAATAAGTTTTGGTCGATAACCTGTTGGCCTACAGCACCTTCTAGTAAATCGTTGGCTGAGAAAGTAATTTGACCATCTAATTCATTATAGTTGTAGGTAATTAACCCACCGGGTACGTCAAGGATATCTACGGTACGTTCGTCATGTTCATCAGGGGTTCTATCGCCTGCAATGTCATCAATGGTATCTGCAACATGCTCCATCGCAATGGTTTCAAATACATTTTGGCCATCTTCTTGTCTTTCGGTATCACGGGTAAAAATAATACCTAATTCAGCAAGTACTTGAGAGATCATCTCTTTACCTGCTGTTGCTATATTTAATGGTTGGCCCGTGGTGGGATCAATATAATTGGCTAATGCTTCGTGAACGGATAATAAGATATTGATATTAGTGCTGTAGCTGTCATCAATATTAACCAGACTATTGGTATTTAAAATACCGTCATCAATACCGTCGGATAAATCGTTATCCAAGGCTTGAAGGAAAATAGCCATGTTCTCAACATAATCCATGTTGGTATCTGACAGCAAAGTACCAGCAATATCCTGTAGGAATAAAATATCCCCTTGAATAACATCGGCGCTAAAAGTAGCAATAGTGACGCCACCGACCATGAAAGTAATAGTGTCGCCAGGAAGGTAAGCAAATGATCCCGGTGAACCCAAATCACCGGTAAAACCTGATAATCCAGAAGAGGTGGTAAAGGATACGCCATTGACAAAATTATCGGTAAACTGAGCTACATTAAAGTTGTTATTTAGCGCATCAACGCCATCATCACCTAATGAAAGACTCGCGGTTAAAATATCTGGTGCATCAAAAGAGGTATCAAAGCCTGCTGTAGCAATAGTTTCCGAGCCTTCACGAGCTAATGAAGCGAAATCACTACCACCTTGATTTGTTGCTGTCTCACCTGCTGCGGTTTCAGGTAGTTCAGCGGTTGGATCTTCACCGGATTCAATTAATGCCTGTAGGGCTTCAATCTCAGTGAGCTCATCTGTGGTCATATCTATGATAGTTTCGGCCGATAAGTTTTCAGCTATGTTGTCACCATTGAGAATAGTGCCATCGTCAAAGGTCACCACAAACGCAATGCCATCGGCTACTTGGAGTTCTGCCCCTGCAGGAATAGTATCTCCTGGAAGAATGTTTTTTGTTTCATTGTTCAACGTGAGAGTAATCTCTCCATTAGTTGAATTTAAAACACCATTTTTTGTCGTTACAACAGAACTCATGACCTTAGCTCCAATAACCCGCATTTAACCTGATATTCATAGTGTTAGCATAACTATGCATATCGAGGTATTTGCTGTTATAAGTTTGAAAATTAAATTAACCGCAAGTTAACAATCTTAGCAGTAGCCTTACTATAGGTCAATTTTTTGACCATCTAGTTCTTCGTAATAAATTAATGAATTTAAGAGGGAAATAGAAAAGTCTTGTAAATCAGTACAACTAAGTGATTACAGGCAAATGTTAAATTTTTAATACATTAGCATTAGGTGATGTTGGTAGGCTATTCATGAGATATTTGTTGCTAGATTAGCTTGTTTCACGTAGAAAAAAGCGATAAAAAAACCTGCCAAATGGCAGGCTTTAGTGTCTAACTGATTATAGAAAGCGATTAATTCATTATGAAATTATTGCTTAACATTTGCACAAGTTTTACTCGCTAGCATTAGCCGCTTTTCGATAACTTTGTAGTGCAGCGGTATTTTCACCGAGTTGCTCTTGCACTTGTGCTAATGCCAACCAATGCTGTCGTAATGGTGATACGTCACATACTTTTGTCCAGTGCTCTTTTGCGACTTTAGTATCACGTTTTTGCATGGCTAACTTGGCTAAACACACTTGATATCCAGCATCATGCTCATGGGTTTGCTGGTAACGTTGCAGTAGTTTTCTTATTTCATCATCGTCAGCATCTAGTATGTGGGGCAAGGCCGATAAAATGCTGTTACTGGGTTCGACTTTCAAACTCTTAGAAAGCAGCTTTAAGGCATCTTTTTTACGTTCATACTGGCATAAGCCGCGAGCATAAATGGCGATGAGAGTCGGTTGACTGCGCTCTGTTTTACTAAGCCAGTGCCAACACTTCTCAAGATCTTGTTCGTTAGATTCAGTTGCAGCAGTCAATAGGGCAATATTAGTTTGTTGCTCTATATTATTAAATATCTCATCAGTAACGATTTGACGTTTTTTAATAGCAGGTAAAAGTAACTTTAATGCTTGCCAGTCACCCTGTAACTGATATAAATCCAAGGCTAATTTTAGCACTGGGGTTTTACTTTTACTGGTTGGATTGAGTAATTGTAGCTCTATTCTCGCCTCAGCTAATTGACCCTGTTGGATAAGGTAGCGAGTTTTTGAGGTTCTGGCTGCGGTTTGTGCTAGCGGATCTTCTGCCGCTTGAGCTAAATATTGATCACGGGCTTGGCTATTGTGTTGATGATGAGCAGCGCGGGCGGCGGCAAATAAATTCAAAGCCGGCAGTTCGCCTTTTGCTGCGCCTTTAGACATGGCTTTTTCAGCACTAGGCCAGTCTTCTTCTGCCAGTGCTAAGGCCCCTTGTAAGGTATGTTTTTTAGCGGCTTGTTTGCGCCAGCGATCAGGTAAATAGCGGCTATGAATAATGATATTCAGTAGGAAAATAATCAGCCATTCAACTATCTGTAGCGCTGCATAAAATAAAATTAACCCCAGTAAACCAAAGACTAAACTGGTTTCTATTTGATAATCGCCCGCCGCAATATAAATATAGCCTGTGTTGCCGATGATAAATGGGCTGATACAAAAACCGATTAAAATGATAATCACATATGCAAGAGTTTTAATCATGACTGTGGTTCCTCTGCTGGAACCAACTCACCGTAAGTAATGAGCTGCTGAAGTAATCGGGTAGACTCAAATTTTTGCTGGTTTATTTCTTCAATGGTGACCGTCATTAGTGCATCTAAAGCCCGCAGCGCTTCTTGGGTTTTATCTTCGTCTAAATCAAAGTATTGCTGGATCCACGTTCGCGCAAAGCCAACCGATTGGCGATAATTAACTTGATCATGTTGATACAGGGCTAACTGAGCTTGGAGTAATTTATTGCGGATATTTTCAACCAGATACCATTGCTGATCTGGGGCTAGTAGCGGCTCAAGATCTGTAGTGCGCTTACGAATAGTGATAAAACCATCCGTTACTGAATGCCAAGTCTTGGCTAAATTACTTTGCCAGTCATCTACTGAATCTGAGATGGCATTTTGCTCCGCCAAGTCTTCTGCTGCTTGGGCTTTAGCGCGATTCAATGGCAAGGTATCTAACTGATTAAGTATGCCATCAATAGCGTAAATGGTGCCTGCCACATCAGTGGTTTTGATGGAATTAGTTCGGGCGAGATCATTGGCAAGTGCGCGGCGTATCGGCAATAAGGTGGGATCTTTCATTGCTTCAATACGCTCATCAGCAGATGTTAATAAACTTGCTGCTGTTTTAGGGTCGTTTTCAAGAGCCAGTTTTCTAGCTGCCATACGGACTAAGTATTCAGCTTCAGATGCCATCCAGTTATTTGGATTACGCTGAGCTAGTGTAGCGACCCGTTGCTGTAATTGCTGTTGTGATTTAGCTAACTGCGCTTGTTGCTGATAAGCCTGTGAATTTTGCTGTTGCTGGGCTTCTAATACTGCAATGCGTTTATTGGGTTCTACCAGCGCTTGCGTGACTTGACTACCTATTACGCTGGTTTGTTGGTTTTGAGTTTGCAGCTGCTGTTTTTGCTCTTGCAGTTCCATCCATAGCAGATAGCTTAGGCCTATTCCGCCAATGGCAATGATCAGGCAAATAAGAATACTGAAACGCACCCACCATGAACTTTTACTACGGTGTTTTTTTTCTGGGCTAGCCTCAGAGTTTGTGGCTTGCTTTTGTGTGGTTGATGAGGGATTTTCTGACTCAGGTTCGCTCACTTTATCTGCTTCGATAACAGGAGTTGATTCAATCACATCATTGTCTGAATGAGCTTGTTGATTAGGATCTTGTTTGTTGTGTTCCATGAGCTGTCCTTGAGTACCTAGTTTGATCATCCACAGTGCGACCAAATCATTAATGCGAGCAAAAACACGATAAGGCAAAGTTACAGTTTGGCAGGATTAAACATTATCGCAAATACAAATGACTAGCTAATGATTAAACAGATAATGCAGCTAAAACAGCTTGAGTATTCGCGCCACTTGCATTGGTGACGTGAGTTAACCCGACTATTTTTGCTCTTTGCTCCACTCGATTACTGGGGACTATGATATGACATGATTGCAACCATGCAAATAACTCTTTTGGAACAAGTTTAATTAGATTCTCTAGCACATCGCCACTGGTGACGATTATGGTATCAATGCCGAATTGCTGCCACTGACTGCAAACCAAGGCTGAATCTAGCTTTGGCAGACTGCGTTGGTAGACTTCCCAGTAGCAAACATTGGCCTGTCTGAGAGTCAGTTGCTCAGCGATAGTTTCGCGGCCGCCAATACCTCTTACGATAACAATGTGTTGATTTTTAATATCGCTTAATGATGTCAGTGATAATAAGCCTTCACTGTCCTGGCTGTCTTCAGGGGCAATTTCAGGAGTGATGTTATATTGCGACAGGGCATCAGCGGTGGCTTGGCCAACGGCGTAATAGCGACAATCTGGAAATTTATCATTAAGGCTAATGGCTGCAAACTTTACCGCATTAGTGCTAATAAAAATTAAGCTGTCAGCTTGGGTGAGGGTGTTGGGGTTAATCCGGTTGTGAGTAGGTACCACAGCTAATAAAGGAGTGACCATGAAGTCGACTCCTTTCGCTTTAAGCTTATCTGCCATAGCTTGATTGCGCCCCTCAGGGCGCGACAGTAAGACTTTCATCTCGATTACTGGTTGTAAACAGCGTCTAGAATGGTTTTAGCACCGCGGCTAAGTAAATCTTCAGCCAGTTGCTCACCTAATGCAACCGCATCAGTTTTTAAACCAGTCACATTACCTTCGATGATTTGGCTGCCATCAGGGTTACCCACTAGGCCACGAAGATGTAAGCTATCGCCATCAATTTCAGCATAAGCACCGATTGGTACCTGACAGCCACCTTCTAAGCGCATATTCATCGCTCTTTCGGCAAAAACACGGTAACGAGTTTCTAAATGCTCAAGTGGCGCAAGCAATGCTTTAACGCGTTCGTCATTCATGCGGCACTCAATGCCGACAGCGCCTTGGCCATTTGCAGGTAGTGAGTCTTCAGCTGAAATAAAGCTGGCAATACGCTCATCAAGTTTTAGGCGGATAAGACCTGCAGCAGCAAGGATAATCGCATCGTAATCGCCGCTATCTAATTTAGCTAAGCGAGTACCGACATTGCCACGTAAGTCTTTAATGACGAGATCTGGGCGAGCCGCACGGATTTGACATTGACGACGAAGACTTGAAGTACCCACAACAGCGCCTTGTGGTAATTCTTCAATGGTTTTGTAAGTGTTTGATACGAATGCATCACGTGGATCTTCACGCTCACAAATCACTTGTAAACCTAGACCTTCAGGGAAGTCTACCGGTACATCTTTCATTGAATGCACCGCGATATCAGCGCGATTTTCAAGCATGGCAACTTCAAGTTCTTTAACAAAAAGACCTTTACCGCCAACTTTAGCCAGAGGCGTATCTAAAATAACGTCTCCTTTTGTGCTCATTGGTAATAGCTCTACGGTTAAATCTGAATGAATACGTTCAAGTTCTGCTTTTACGAATTCTGCTTGCCACATTGCAAGTGGGCTTTTACGTGTAGCGATACGAATAACATTTTGAGACATGCCAAAGAGTTCCATCAATAGACTTAATTGCAATAATGCTAACATTGCCAGAAAGCAGATGTAACAAATCGATAGCGATTGTTTGAACTATGCACGTAGTTTTTTGTGATGCAGATCTCATTTGCTGGTGTATTTAAATAAAAGTGCTAACATGATCACGTTTCTACTAATTTATTTAACGCTAATCAACATGGTTTTTAACTGCGCTGCAGTATGTTGATAATTAGTAACTTAGTGCTAGTAACAGGATGACACTTTGAATCAAAACGTTCATCGCTCAATCGAGATAGCTAATCAACTCAATCTTGTTCGATATGAACGGGTTAAATCCTTATTGTCGCCAATTCAGCAACAGCTTTTCGATATCATTCCTTATTTGATCCATCATCATAATGTGCAACTGCCCGGCAGTAACTCCGCTTTAACGCCTTTTGGGATCAGCCAATTTGACATGACACCTGCTATGGAACAGGCGCGTCACAGTCTGCATTTACCCAGTTTAGATCTGCAAGCAGCCCAGCCCAGTGCGTTCGAAGGAGTGTATTCCATGGGCAGCACCGCAAGTTTTGGCCAAAACCCTAAAAGTGATGTTGATGTGTGGTTGGTTTACAAATCAAGCTTAAGTCATGCTGATTTAGCATTAGTTACTGAAAAAACAGACCAATTGACTCAGTGGTTTGCAAGTTTTGATTTTGAAGTGAATTTTTATCTGGTACACCCATTACAGTTTAGAGAATGCAGCGCATTTGATAATTGTTACAGCTCCCTTGGCGAAGAGCACAGTGGCAGCACCCAGCATTGGTTATTATTAGAAGAATTTTATCGCTCCCATATTCGTTTGTCTGGTAAAGCGGCGGGGTGGTGGCCGGGTGCTGACGCTGATAACGAAGTGTTGTTTTTAGGCGATGTGCAATCCATGCCGGCAACTGAATATTTTGGCGCCTCATTATGGCAACTCTATAAGGGGCTCAATAAACCCCATAAAGCCTTGCTTAAGGTATTGCTGCTGGAAACCTATGCCGCAGAGTACCCGCAAGCAAATTTTATTACCCAGCAGATTTGGCAACAGTGCCTGCAAGGGGATTTTGCTGAATCCAATGATGCCTATTTAATGTTATATCAGCGTATTGAAGCATATCTACTCGGGCGACGGGACACGCGCCGCCTCGAAATTGTCCGCCGCTGTTTTTATCTTAAGTGCGGTGTTAACTTAACAAATCGCTGCGTGGCCAGAGATTGGCGCAGAGATAAAATGCAGCAATTGGTTGAGGACTGGGGTTGGCCCCATAGTTTGTTAGAAACACTGGATAACAGCCAGCACTGGCATTCAGGGCAACTTAAATGGTTTAACAAGCAGCTTAATGAATTGCTACTAATCAGTTATCGCACCTTATTGGACTTTGCCTCAAAACAAGCATTAAGCGATCGCTTTAGAGTGGAAGAATTAGGGATCCTTGCCCGTAAACTTCATACTTATTTCAGTGACGATGAGCATCAATTATTACCTTTAAACAAGCTGTGGAGCGGCTCAATAATCGAGCCAAATTTAACCATTATCCATAGCCTTAAAGAGTCACGATTTTACTTGTATCGCCAGCCGCATAATTCTGGGCAGCTATTGGGTGAGTCAGCCATTATTAAAGCCGACACACCCACAGCATTGATTGCGTGGGCGGTGATGAATGATATTTCTACTGCGGACACTCAGTGGCAAGAGTATGGACGCAGTAAACACCGTAAAGCCCGCTTGACTCAATTGGCATTAAGCCTTAATCCGTTGATGACGGCGACAAGCAAAGTCTCCAAAGCTGAATTGTGTCAGCCATTTTTTTATAAAAAAATTATTGTTGTGGCCAATCTTGATAAAGACCCAACCATCAAGTGGCAAGGGCAAGAGATCATGATTGATTACATGAACTCCAATGTTTTTTCCTTAGGCAAAAAACAGCAAAATATGTTGTCTACCATTGATATCATTTGTCTCAATAGTTGGGGCGAGTGGCAGTGTCATCGCTTTAAAGGTCCATTGGGATTATTAGAGGCGCTGTCTTTTGTTGCTATAGGCTTAAAATGTAAACCTGAGCAAGTAGAAATTAATATTGTCGCCTGTGCCCAGCGGCTGAAAAAACAATTACATGATGCGCTGCAGGGGATTTTTTCTCAATGCGTCAAATACTGTTATGAGGCGCGCACTTTCTCAGGGTTAATGCATCCGTTACAGCTTGGCGGCCATCGTTATGGTTTATATTTTAATCCCATGGGTTTGGTGTATAACCTCTTGGGTGATGACGCGGTTAAAGCTGGGCCGATAAAAGTGCAGCGTTTTAAAAAGCCGCAGCTGAATGCGCCAGCTGCCATCATCAAAGCTGATCCCTACGGCGGTATCCCCAATGTGATTAAGTTGTATATTTCCAAAGGGGCAAAGCAATACTTTTTACGCCAGCGACCTGATGTTTTAGATGTGTTTATTATTGATGAAGCAAACGAGCTTAAACATCAATTATATGAAAATATGTCGATGCAGGAGTTGGTGGAAAAAGAAAGCCACAGTTTTGCATTTGAGCAGGGGGTATCATCACAGCATTATTTTAATATGCCGCAATTTTTTAAATTAGAAAGAATAAACGGTGAGTTAAACGTGGTGCCATTTGGGGTGATGATAAATGAATTGAGTTCAGACTTCTAAACCCAATTCAGTTTTGCTGACATTATCACTTTAGATATCGACAATTTGAGCTAGTACACCTGAGGGATTAAATCGCCAGCGAAATACCGCTTTGCTTTTTAATCGACTCAATCACAAACGGCATGAATATATTGTCATTACGCTCATCAAACCACTTTCCATCAACTAACGCAAAGTGATAACCACCAAAGCGAGTCGCAATCCAGAGCTCATGTAACGGCTCTTGTTTATTGATGACGATTTGCGAACCATCTTCAAACTCAAGCTGTAAAACATTACCACTGGCATTGATGTCTACATCGGCATCTTGCTCGTCAATAGCAGCTTCAATGGCATTTTCTATCTTGCTGAACATCTCATCTGCCAATTGATGAAACTCTGTATCTGTCATAGCCATGCATTTCAATCCTTGTGCTTTCTAGGTTATGAATGCGATTATAAGGCTATAACTCCCCAGATGCATAGAATGTTGAGAAAAATGAGACTGTTTTTATTCGTAATGCTTGCTAGCCTATCCATTATAGGCTGCGGACAAAAAGGCCCTTTATATAAAACTCCTGACGCAGAAACCAATCAGGAACAGCGAAAACCGCCAGAGTCTACCCTTGAGGAAAACCAAGTTAAACCTCAGACTCAGTCTCAACAATTGCCTCAAAAGCTAGGTTAAAGCCGCCTTTATCGCATAAAAGTATTACAGAATAATAAACAAGGAATCGCATAGTGGATCATTTTATTTATCAACAAGACAGCTTATTTGCTGAAGGCTGCTCAGTAGAGCAATTGGCTCGTGAGCATGGTACGCCGCTATATATTTATTCGCGCGCAACCTTAGAGCGCCATTGGCATGCCTTTGATAATGCCGTGGCAACGCACCCTCATTTAATTTGTTATGCCGTTAAAGCTAACTCTAACCTTGCGGTGCTGAACGTATTAGCACGTTTAGGCAGTGGCTTTGATATTGTTTCTGGCGGTGAATTAGCCCGGGTTATTACCGCTGGCGGCGACCCTAAAAAAGTGGTTTTTTCTGGGGTTGGTAAAACAACGGCGGAAATGGAACAAGCACTGAATATTGGTATTTATTGCTTTAATGTTGAATCAAGCGCTGAGCTTGAGCAACTTAATGAGGTAGCTGGCCGTTTAGGTAAAGTGGCCCCAATATCATTGCGAGTTAACCCAGATGTGGATGCCGGCACTCACCCGTATATTTCTACCGGGCTTAAAGAAAACAAATTTGGTATCGCCATGGATGAAGCTGAGCAAGTGTTCGCTCGCGCCCATAGTTTGCCTAATCTAGATGTTAAAGGGGTTGATTGTCATATTGGCTCACAGTTAACTGAAATGCGCCCGTTTTTAGATGCCATGGACCGAATGCTAGCGCTAATTGACCGCTTAGCAGTGCAGGGCATTGAAATTAAGCATTTCGATGTCGGTGGTGGCTTAGGGGTGACTTATGATGGTGAAACTCCGCCGCATCCTGATGTGTACGCCGCCGCCTTACTTGAGCGCTTGGGCGATCGACCACTAAAATTGATATTTGAACCCGGGCGCGCCATTGCAGCTAACGCCGGCATTTTTGTCACTCAAGTGTTGTCATTAAAAGAAAACAGCGATAAGCGCTTTGCTATTGTGGATGGCGCCATGAACGATCTCATTCGTCCGTCTTTATATTCTGCTTGGCAAAACATTATTCCTGTTAACCAAACTGCGGCGCAGACCTTTGCTTATGATGTGGTCGGCCCAGTATGTGAAACCGGTGACTTTTTAGGTAAAGACCGTCAGTTAAATGTGACAGCAGGTGACTTTTTAGCTGTACGTTCAAGTGGGGCATATGGCTTTGTGATGGCATCTAACTATAACTCTCGTCCACGTGTGGCAGAGGTCATGGTCGATAAAGAGCAAAATCAAGTGATCCGCGAGCGTGAAAAGATCGAACAATTGTGGCAAGGTGAACATATACTGCCGTAATGGTTTATCAATACGTTCATAATAGTTCGATAAAGGAAGACACTTTTGATCCAATTCACCAAGATGCATGGTCTAGGTAATGATTTTATGGTGGTTGATGGCGTAACACAGAATGTGTTTTTTTCGCCAGATCAAATTCGCCGATTAGCCGATCGTAACTTCGGGATCGGTTTTGATCAGCTGCTATTAGTCGAGCCGCCTTACGACCCAGATTTAGATTTTCATTACCGCATATTTAATGCAGATGGTAGTGAAGTTGAGCAGTGTGGCAATGGCGCCCGCTGCTTTGCGCGTTTTGTGCGTAACAAAGGGTTAGTCAATAAATACAAAATCCGCGTTAGCACCAGCTCAGGTAAAATGACCCTGCGCTTAGAGCGTGATGGCAGCGTTACCGTGAATATGGGCGTGCCTATCACAGAGCCCAGTAAAATCCCATTTCGGGCCAAACGCAGCGAAAAAACCTATTTATTAACAAGCCCCAAGCAAACGTTTCTTTGTGGTGCCATTTCTATGGGCAACCCCCATTGTGTATTAGATGTGGATGATGTTGCCACTGCAGAGGTGGAAGAAATTGGCGCTATGCTGACCCGTCATGAGCGTTTCCCTAAAGGGGTTAACGTTGGCTTTATGCAAGTGGTTAATCGTGGCCATATTAAGCTTAGAGTCTATGAGCGCGGCGCAGGTGAAACATTGGCTTGTGGTACCGGCGCTTGTGCTGCAGTGGCCATTGGGATTTTGCAAAATAAGTTAGATAACCAAGTTAAAGTTGACTTACCCGGTGGTAGTTTAAACATTAACTGGGAAGGTGAGGGCAAGCCGTTATGGATGACTGGACCTGCTGAACATGTATTTGATGGACAAATCCAGTTATGACCGATGTAATTAATACCAAAAAAATGCTCGCCCAAAATGCCAAAGCAGCAGCTGATTTGGGCGCTGACTTAAGCATGCCGACATTATCGATGGAGGATTTAGCCATCGATGAGCACCTGATCCGCGAGTATTTGCTGCAAAATCCAGAGTTCTTTAATCGTTACCCTGAATTATTGCTGGCGATGCGTTTATCTCATCACGAACGCGGCGCAGTGTCATTGGTCGAGCGCAGGCAAGAAATGCTGCGCACCCGAGTTACCCAGCTTGAAGAAGAAATTACCTCATTAATGAAGATAGCCACCGAGAACGAGAAAATTTTTCGCTTTAATCGGCAGTTATCCTTAGACATTCTAAAGTGTGAAGATTTAGGCCAATTAAGACAGTTGGTGTCACAAAGCCTTAAGCAAGAGTTCGGCTTTACCCATGTAAGGCTGATAACCGTGCATGATATTGACAGCGAATTGGCTAAGATTTGGCGTCAGCGTATTCAGCAAGGTTATTATTTTGGCCGCTTAACCCAATCAGAGTCTAAGCGTTTATTTGGTGGCGAAGTCGGCTCAGTAGCATTGACCAAGCTGTCAGATGAAAATGGTCAGGTGATTTTTGGGGTTGCATCAGCTGATGCGGCGCATTTTCATCCGGATATGGATAATTTATTTTTTGAACAAATACGCGATTTACTCGACCATATGCTGCCGAAATTTTAAATGTCACAACTTTTTTAAGCTTTAACATTACTGTTTTAGCTTTATCATGATCTGCTTGGAGGTAGTGTTATGAGTCAGCTAAGTTGGTTAGCCTCATTTGAACGCTACCTTATTTCAGAGCGACAATTATCCCCCTATAGTGTGCGCAACTATTTGTATGAAATTAATCGTGCCAGCAAAATAATATTTACTCACAATGAGTTAACCGAGAATGATGATTCATGGTTAGCGGTAAGCCGTGAGCAATTACAAGCCGTTCTCGCCAAACTTCACCGTCAAGGCTTAAGCCCGCGTTCTTTATCACTGTGTTTATCTTCCCTTAAGCAATTTTTTGAATTTTTAGTGCGTGAGCAAGTGATTGATGCCAATCCAGCTAAAAACCTCAATGCCCCCAAGCAAGCTAAGCCTTTACCAAAAAATATGGACCTAGATGCGGTTACGCATTTATTGGATATTGATGCTAGCGACCCCTTAAGTAAACGAGATAAAGCCATTATGGAGCTGTTTTATTCCAGCGGCTTACGTTTAGCAGAGCTTGCGAGTTTAAATATTCACGATATTGATTTTCAGCAACAGGAAGTCAAAGTCATGGGTAAAGGCAGTAAACAGCGGATTGTGCCTGTGGGTAAAATCGCTCTTAGCGCATTACAAACTTGGCTTGATTCGCGGGCTGAAATGCCATCAGCTGACGCGGGTGATGCGCTATTTATCAGCCAACAGGGAAAACGTTTATCACACCGTAGTATTCAACTGCGGATGAATAAATGGGGTCAGGAGCAAGCATTATCTGCAAAAGTTCACCCGCATAAATTGCGCCATTCCTTTGCAACGCATATGCTTGAATCAAGTGCTGATTTAAGAGCGGTGCAAGAATTGCTGGGTCATGCCAATCTGTCAACGACCCAAATCTACACCAGCCTTGATTTTCAGCACTTAGCGAAAGTGTATGATGGCGCTCACCCTAGAGCGAAAAAAGCCAAGGGGAAATAATGAAACAATACCTAAGACTGAAACCGTTTAAAGCCATTAGTTTTGATTTGGATGACACCTTGTACGACAACGTGTCGCACATTATTAAAGCGGAAGCTGAAATATCGCATTTTATGCAAGATAACTTTAAAGCGCCGTTAAATTGGGGGATCTCCCAGTGGCGCTTGTTGAAATCTCAGGTGATTGCAGAGCACCAAGAGTTGGCCCATGACACCACCGCCGCCCGTTATGAAGTGTTACGCCAAGGCTTACTGCAATGGGGTTATAGTGAAGCACAAGCTAGCCAAGGTGCCCAACAAGGGATGCAATGTTTTAGCTTTCATCGTAGCGATTTTAAGGTAACGGAGGAGGTATTGAGTTGCCTTGCCAACTTAGGAAAGCACTTTCCGTTAGTGGGTATTACTAATGGTAATGTGGATGCAACGCGCATTGGTCTTGATGACGTATTGCAATTTGTGCTGCATCCTGGACACGGGGTTAGGATGAAGCCCTACAGTGACTTATTTGATCTCAGTTGCCGCCATTTAGCCATCAAGCCCAGTGAGTTACTGCATATTGGCGATCATACAATCAGTGATGTGTTAGGTGCCAGAAAAGCGGGTTGTCAAAGTGTGTGGTTAAATCATCAAGCGAGTGACAACAGGCAAGCTAAATATATTTTACCCCATATTGAAATCCATCAATTAGATGATCTTACAAGCTTGTTTGGCTAATATTTTTAGCAATATCTATTTGTAAAAGAGTTTATTTTAACTCCCTTACTTTGAACTGTGTTTTTCAAATTATAAGTGCCTTAACGGGCATTTTTTGGCTGCTTTTGGCGAAAAATAGCCAAAAAAAAATGGTTCTGCTGGGGAGCAAGAACCATTAAACATGATGAATGTTAAATTGGAGCGAAAACAATGATGAAACTGGGATAAAACAAATCTGGCTCTATTTACAGTGCTAATGCCGCTGGAAATAACAGGTTATTTTCAATATTAATATGGGTCTGTAAGTCTGCATCAAACTCAGCAAGTGTCTTGTAACACTTCTGCCAAGTACTACAAGCGCCTTCAGGAGCTTGATAGTTTTGGGTTAATTCTCGTAATTGTTGCAAGATGGTGCCAGCATGGTCATGCTCGTGTTCCATGGCATTGATTGGGTTACCGATATGACCAAAACAACCATTTACTTCCAAGCCATCACCTAAACGTCTCATGGCAGGAAACAAAATTTGTTCTTCCTTCATAAGATGTGGCATTAAGTCTGAAACCAAGGCCTGTACAAGGTTAGCTAAAGGCTGAATTTCTGCATGGTCGCTAGCATGTGCTTGCACCATTCTTTGGGTGTATTCCACCAGTAAAGGCGCCGTTTCACGTACATATTGATGATGAGTCACTTCAATATAATCAATGAGTGATGCGAGGGGCAGTGCCTGTAATTGCTCAAAGCTTGAAGCTGTGGTCATGAATATTCCAAAGATGCATATAATTTACATGCATATTATATGCATCTTTAAGTTGCTCAATACAAGCACTATAAAAGTGTTATCTGGATCACGTTTTATGGCGCAATATGTCTCTTTATGAGTACTGCTATTGAGTGCAACCTTGATCAGTTTTTAGCGGTGAGCTCAACACAAGATTACTGACTTTTTGCTCGCTCACCATGCCGCCAATTCTTAGCAGCTTATCTTGATGACAAATGAGGCCGCGATGATCCATTGAGGGTGTTGCAAGCCTTATTGGGGTAAGCCAGCTGTTGCTAGCAAAGTCGAAGCTATATTGATATTGCTGTGGGGTACTGGGAGCGCCGTTATAACCGATACCACTATAATTGTATGGGTTGTCACTGCCACCAATAAAGATGGCGTAGCCTGCTTTGTTATTGTCTCTATCACTGTCTTTATTGCTATTTTTATTAGAGCCTACACCTGTTGCCGCCATTCTATAATGCGCAATAGCAGGCTTGTTCATGTCACTTTTTGCCGTATTAGCAACAGAATAATGTGGCAGTAATTGCCAACTAATTCTTAAATGATTCTCTGGGTTCACTTCACCATATAAACACACGGGTGATGATGCATAGCTGCGACGTTTACCTATATTAGCCTGAACTTTCACACCATCGCACAAGACAATTTTATTGTTAACCATGGCCACCGCTTGACCAAACACCGCCGGGGCAGGTATCGGACTTGCCTGAGACCAAGTATCGGTTTGAGTGTCATACACTTGCACTAAATTAACATTGCCGTCGTTGTGCCAACCACCAAATAAATATACATAGCGTTGTTGGTAAACACTGGCAGCCGTGTCATCAACAGCGACGGGCATGTCGGCAATACGTTGGTACTCATTAGCGCTGATGTCGAAACGGTAATTATCGACAGTGCTAATTTCTTCATGATTTTTAGCCACAGTGTAGCCACCAAAAACATAAGCTTGATCATCAACACCCACAGCGATTGAGGCTAATCTGCCAGCCAAAGGCGCGACAAAAGGAACATCTTTAATGGGCTGCCATTGGTTATTGGGACTCGATAAATCAAGCGCCCACGCTTTATTATGCACCGCGAGATAATCTTTTGCTTCAGCAAGCCCGGTAAAACTCAGTAAATACTGGGCATTATCTGTAGTGACTTTGGCGATGGCATTATTTGAAACTGACTCAGGCAAGGGCGCATAGGTTGCAAAAGCAATCGGTGCAGAAATGATTAATAAGATAGCCGAGTTGAGTTTTAAAGGCAGTTTCATGTAAATCCTTTTGTGGGTTAGCACTGTATTTATTAGTGTAGCGAGCAGTGTAATTATTCGTATGGTAAGCAGTATTTTTTTCGGTATATGCAAGCATACTTTACACAAAATAAAGTATCGAGCGAAGCCTTGATAAGAAACTATCACAATTAAATTTCTATGAAAATTAAGGTGTTTCAGGTAATTTAGACGCTTATTATTTAGTGAAAATTAACTGTATTCGCACCATAAATTAAAATAATAACAAGGGTAACGACAAATTTTGATTATCCATAAATCATATAGAAAAATATTCTCAGCCCACTTTCTCCATCGGTGGCTAATGCTGGTGCTGGCGATTCCCATCATCATATGGAGCGTGACCGGTAGCTACTTTGTGTTGATGGATATTGGCTTTATTCGCAGTGATCATGTGGTTAGCAAAGTAGAAGTTATTGACCCTTCTCAAGTGCAATACTCGGTAGGTAACGTCTATCAAAATTACCCTAAAGCCCAGCAAATATCCCTTAAAAGCGTGCTTAGTAAAGCGGTTTATCAAGTCAATTTAACAGATGATAAGCTGCTCATCGATGCGCAAACGGGTCAGGTACTTGAACGCTTTAATGAGCAACAGGCACGTCAAATCGCAGCTTTATATTTACCATCGGTTTCAGCGACCCAATTAAGCTCCATTAGCCTTATCGAACACAATGCACCAGCTGAGTTATCTGCAAGGCATCTACCTGTGTGGCGAGCTGAGTTTGATGATATTGGCATGACAACCCTCTATATATCCGCTAAAAGTGGCGATGTGGTAACCCGCCGACATGAATACTGGCGCTTGTTTGACTTGTTTTGGAAGTGGCACATCATGGATTATAACGACGGTGAAGCCATTGATAATCAGTTACTCTTTTATACTTCAATAAGCGCATTTATCGCTGTTTTTTCTGGCCTGGTGTTAGTGTGGCAACGCCGAAAGAGGTATGTGAAATGAGTGCTAAATCGAGCGTGAGAACAAGTAAAATACCAGGCAAGAAAGCCAAGCGGTTACAGCATTTGATCCGAGTCTGGCATTACTGGGTAGGCGCGTTAGTTAGCCTACAATTTTTGATTTGGCTAGGGACTGGTATTTACTTTAATATCACCCCACACGAGGCGCTAAAAGGCATGGCATATAGTCATCATGCTGCCCATGAAGACTATAATTTCAATGCTGCAGAACTAATAACGGCAAAGCAAGTACTGACAAACCATCCGAATCAACAGCAATTAGCACTCATATCATTGGACAGCAATCCCGTGTATTTACTGACTGAAACCGCAATGCGTTATAAACATGAGTGTCAGCAGCAAACCTTAGTGAATGCCTATAGCGGTGAAGTGATTCATATTGACCTATCGTTAGCAACCACGCTGGCCATCGACAGTTATAGGGGGCCTGGCAGCGTTATCAGTGCTAATAAACTTAAGCCGCCGATTAGCGAGTGGCCTAAAGAATGCAATCCCTTATGGCAAATCAACATGGATGATGATCTTGAGACACGAATATACATCAATGCCATTAATGGCCAGTTAATTGGCCACAAAAATAGCGACACTGAACTGGCAGATTTGATGTTCAAATTACATTTTATGGATTACTTACATCAAGGCAGTTTCAATAATCCTTTCAGTTGGTTTTTTGGCTTAATGGGCTTGTTTTTATCACTGTCAGGTTTGTATTGGGTGGGAGAGAACTTAGTGAATAAGCGTTATAAATTAACGCGGTTCTTAAAGGTTAAAAGCTGAGTTTAAGTGTAGTTATTTTCATGGTTTAATAAAATCAAACTAAAAAGAAGGCCCTCATCAGAGGGCCTTTCTCATAGGTATTGTTTGCTTAACATGCCTATATAATCGTGAAGCTTAATATTTAGTGAAGCTTACGGCGACGACCAGCGAATAAACCTAGTACACCTAATGCTAAGAAGCCTAAGCTACCACCGCTTGATTTTTTCTCTTCAACAACAGGAACTTCAGGTGCTGGCGCTACAGGCTCTACGCCATCAGAGTTAACCGTTAGCTTAAAGCTGGTGGTTGCTTGATCAGACGGGTAAGCCATATCATGCACAGTTACAGATACCATGGTTTCACCAAACCAGTCAGCATCAGGGGTAATCGTGATGCTATCACCTTCAACTTTAGCAGTGATGTTATCACCTGCCACCATAATGCCATTGACTGTGCCTTTAAGGTCAGCATAGACAACATTCATTGTAAGAGAGCTATTCTCTTCAATTACTTGGTCTGTAAAACCTGCAACTTGAATATTACTTGCTGATGAAACCGTATGGGATACCGTCACTAACTCTGAATCAGCGTATTGACTGCTAACCTTTACTGCATTATCCATTCCAACAGCTGCAGCTGATACACGGGCAGAGAAGCTAACCGTTAATGCTGAGCTTTCAGGGCCTTGATAATCAGCACAAACTAGCATGCCTTCAGCCACTTTTTCATCAACGTTATTGTAGGCAAAACCGTCATTGTACCAACCACCGACAGGCTGGTAGGTGCCACGCTCACCGTAATAACCATGTAGACCAATTGAACCAAAATGATCGTTAGCCGTTTGCAGCGCTTGATAACCAAACATGATTTCATGGGCACCAGGGGCAAAATCTAACTTAGTTGAGATAATGGTTTCAACATCAAAGTAAGCTGATGCATCTGGGTTACGGTTACCGGTAAAGCGGTTATCAATTTCTGCACCACCTTTCCACTGGAACACATAATAATCATCAACCACAGCACCATATACTAGGTTAGTGACTGCGCCGATATCTTCACGGAATGCCACTTCTGGCATCATCACATCACCACGCCACAATGGGGCAACCATAGTGTCAGGGAAGCTTTGGAACACATCATTAAACTCATAATGGTAATTATAGAAATCTGGCATTTCGTCAAATTTCACATAACCAAATGGTGAGATTTCAAGTAAGTCATGCAGCATGTCTTGCTCTGCACCGTATAAAGGTACGTGAGGTAAATCATTCGCTGACATTGGAATACTCAAATATTGGTTAGAGTAGCCAGTAATGCCTAAATCAGAGAAACCAAACTCACTTGGTACATCCACAAAGGTGTCACTAGCGCCCTGCATTTGCGCAGGAATACGACACGTCGCATCCTCTAGACTCGTGGTAAACACATAGTGACGTGGGGTATCTAATGACGAAGGTTGCACAGTATTAAAGGCAATGGTATTACCATCAATTGTCATGTCTTCAGTGTATTGTGGTAAGCCAGAAACCTGAACGCTGTCTTCAATTAACTGGAAGCCTGAAGCGAGTTCAGTACTTAAGGTTAACTGACGCTCACCACCTAACAAGTTAGGCGCTAGGCTGACTTCAAACTCAACAATATCACCGGCCTTGGCACTAGTATGGCTTGCTTCAATTTCGGTGTCGCTACCGTCATGAATAAGCTGTACTGGGATATAACCTAAGTTATCATCGTTATAGCTGTCGCTACCAATTCCCACAAAACCATAATAAACATCGCCCTCTACAGCATCAGCTAAATCATAGTTTAACTGTACGCGGTAAGGGTCCATGCCATTTGATGAATCTGGGCCAACGGCAGTCAGATTAGCGTCATCTTGATCACCGATGATAGCTAAAGCGAAGGTCATATTATCAGCAAGGTTAGCTGCATCTTCATAATCATACTTATAGTTAGAGCCATAAGCCCAGTAAGTTCCTGGAGTTGGATTATTGATCGCGCAGTAATCGTTGTTATCAATACGAGAGTAACAAATGGCTTCTTCATTCCACTGGATCTCACCGTCGTTATTGACATCCATACCAATATCGATTGATGCATAAGCATTATAGTCAGCTTTAACCACTTCCCACACGATACGCTTAGTGCCTTCTGGTACGTCAAAGAAGTTAACCACTTGACCATCATCAATACGTGATTGCGCGGTATTGTCTAAGTCGCGCACATCACTGCGCTGCATTTGCACATCAAAAAGTTCCGCTTTAACTAAGCCATTAACGCGGCTATTAAAGGTTTGAATTTCTTCAGTGGTGATTTCAGGGGTTAAAATATGCCCTTGTTGGCGGTGGATATTACCGACCACATTTTCAGGCATACTGGTACCACTGTAGCGAATGCTAACCGGTAAATGTTGCATTGGCATATCCGTGCTTGCAGGGGTAATAGTCACATCACCTAGTAAGCGTAGAGATGATGAATCTGCACCCGGTGCTTGAACTTCTAACACTGTTGCTGTGAGCATGATGGCTTGAGTTTCGCCTTTGCTAAGGCTAAATGTCTTAGGCGACACTTCAAGCGACAGCATATCTGCGCCATCCATTGCCAGCGACTCAGCATCCACAGTCCAACTGCCATCAGCTGTCGCGGTAAATGTCCGCATCATGGTACAAGTGCCACTGCAGCTTTCATTGTAAAAATATGGCACGTTTAGGGTGTTAACTGTGCCGCCATTTTTAGGGTTAGCCGCGCGGTAGTTATCACCGGTTTCATCCATGATTAAACCCGCTTTAAATGCGTGAGCAACGTTAATCACGCCACTACCTGCATCACTAAAGCCTGCTGGCTCTAAATCAACAAAGGGGTAAGTTTCAACCGTGCGAGTCACTTCAGCTAAATTCGCAGTCATCATTAATGCTGACTGAATTTGTGCTGGTGTCCAACTTGGTTGTGCTTGCTTTAATAATGCCATTGCACCTGCAACATGGGGCGCTGCCATTGAAGTACCACTAATGGTGTTGTAGTCACCAGGTACACCTACACCAGAAAACGGCATTTCATCAGCCCATGCCGCATAAATATCAACACCAGGAGCGGCAAGGTTTGGTGACATGACTTCAGGGTTATCAAAGTTATGTCCACGAGATGAGAAGTCAGCTAACGCATTAGGCACACGTTCAGTCGTCACCACATTTGAAGCCGTGATGGTTAACTGATGATCACTGCCTTTAGATAACCAGCTTGATAAACCAAACCAGTTAGTTGAAGCATCACCATAATAACCACTATAAGGCAAGTGAATACCGGGGATCACATAAGGGTCGTTATTAACCGACTCTGTAGAGCTGGCATTACGTAAAATAAAACCACCTGCACCGCCTTCGGCTACGTTAATGGCTTTTTGTACACGAGCGATATCACCACGCTTACAAACTACAATTGGCGCAGTGTCATATGGAATGCCTTCAGGAGAGTTATCAAAAAAGCCTGCTGGGAAGGCTTCATTACATTTTTCATATTCCCAGCCGTAGGCTTTTGCTTCAACCACAGGGCCTGTATAACCTTCGGTAATCCCGCCGCCAACAAGTTCTGGTAGCTCTTGCTCGCCGCCAGTTGCGCCAGTAAGCATTTTACCTTCAACACTAAACTCACGTGTATGAGTGGTTGCTGCAACAGAGGTCACCCAAGGGGATAAGTGATCAATTGCGCCGCGGCGTACATTTGCTTCAGAAGGGTCAAAAGAGTTACCCGCTGAGGCTGATACCGAAATACCGGCTTCTCGTGCTGCTAAAAAGGCCATCTCCATTGGGTCTTCCCATGGGAATGCGCCATAAGCAGTACCAATTGAGTAGTTAATCACATCTACGCCATCGGCGACTGCATCTTCAATACCCGCAAGTAATGCAGAACCAGGGCAGCCGGTATAATTATTAAAGCTGCCGTCACCTGGGTGACACACTTGGTACATAATGACGTTAGCGTGCGGCGCGACACCTGAAATACGCGGTAACATTAAGTCCGTTGGTTTGCCGTCACTGGTTACGCCAACATCAGGCACCATATAGGTACTATCTAATATGATATTACCGGCAGCGGTAGAGGCGGTGTGTGAACCATGGCCGTTGTAATCTTCGCCATTTGCAGGTCTTAATGGACCTTCGATTTCCCACCAGCCTTTATCAGGTTGAAAACTTTCATCGCTATAAGTGTCGGTAATCACAGGGTAAGAGCGCACACCAATAAGCTTGTCATTACACATGCTGGCAAACTCTTCTAGCTCACAATCACCAATGTAGCCAGCATAACGTGACGGTAATTGATGTACATAGCCATCATCACCTTGTGCTGCAAACGATTCATGGTCGGTGTTAATCCCGGTATCGAGCACACCTACAACAATACCTTTACCGGTGAACGCTTCACCAGTAACTTCACCGGTCCAAAACTTGTCAGCGCCGATATGCTGTGGACCCACATCAGTTTGTAATTGGTAGATGATTTCACGGGTCACACTGACAACACCAGATAAGCCGGCAACGCTTGCTGCTTGATCTTGAGTCATACGCATCGACATACCGTTAAAGGCAAGCTGATAGTTAGCGATAGTTTTAGTGTTACCTACCAAGCTGGTAATTTGCGAGCTTACGCTAGCTTGTTTTTCACTAAGGTAACTACGATATGATTGTACATCGGTACTATTGATATCAACTTTATCATGCAGCTGTGGGCTTAATGCCGCCGGGATTTTACTGGTTCGAGGAGTCGTAGCATTTAATCCAGCAACACCGCCTTGATATAATGAAACTGGCTTGTCAGATAACTGAATAATATAAGTTTGCTCACCTTCAACATCATCTTCATAAACAAAGGGAACTTTTTGATCAACACTTGAAATAGCACGATGAACATTACGTCCATTACTATTTCGAGTTTGTGTCACTACCTCTCCAGATAAACGATCTTTATTTTTATTGTCGTTATATTGCTTAATTGCATCGGTAATAACTATAGGCTTAATATTGGCCGAGTATGCACCATCAGCATTAGCGCTATCAGCACTCGCTCCGGCAGCTCCCGCATAAATGGCCGCTAGGGTCATTATATGAACTTTGTTCAGTTTCATTGTCGTTTCTTCCGTTATTATTTGTGAATGCAAATTTTTAACAAATTTGTCACATGAATATTTAACGTGTATTTGCGTTAGCGGCCAATGCATTTTATGAATCAACTGATAGTTTTTGTGAAAAACAATAAAGGCTAGCGATCAAATCATAAAATAAATAAGCTTAAAAACCAACGGTTTGACTTTTTTTAGATAAAAATATCAGCTATATAAGAGATTAAATGGAGTGAATTGAGTTTACTTGGCGCCTATGGTGATACAAAGTGAAACAGTCACTACAGGGTGATTGTTGTGATTATTAGGCTAATTGAACTATCGCCATTAGCTTTACTAATAAAATAATAACAATGGTACATTTTTACTGCTAAATAGCGTTAAGTATCTTTATAGCTAGAGATAATAATTTATTTAATAGTTGGCTTAATAGTTAGTGTTTTATGTTATTTGATAAAGATTAGTTGGTGAACATTATTTTATAAATTTTAGCACGGAAATATTAATTTAAATAATTCAGTTTAAATATAAGTAGGATTGATATGGAATTACGTCACATTAAATACTTTGTTGTATTGGCTGAATTAAAACACTTTCATAAAGCTGCCGCAGAGTTAAATATTACTCAGCCGTCACTATCCAAAAGCTTGCAAAAACTCGAATTATTAGTTGGTGGTAAGCTATTTCAGCGCGACTCTAAAAATATGACGCTAACCCCTTTGGGGGAAATGGTATTAGCTCATTGCCAAAACATTGTAAAGCAGCACGATAAACTAAAACGCGATATCGCCAGCTTTCATGGTGAAAATGAGCATGAAATTAGCATTGGCGCCAGCCCTATTCCATCAAACTGTTTAGTGGGCCCTATATTGGGGCAGTTTATTCAGGCTTGTCCCAAAATGACCATTGATTTTAAAGTGGATCATTGGCAATCATTAACAGAGCTGTTACTTCAAGGAAAGTTGGATTTGTTTGTTGCGGAAGCCAAAGTGACTGAGCTTGAAGATAACCCATTACTTCACTTACAAGCGCTGCCACCATTTCCGGTGATATTTTGTTGTCGTCCTGATCACCCGCTTACTAAGCTGCCGAGATTATATTTAGCGACATTTAGAGATTATCCTTTGGCGATCCCATTGAAATTGCCCATTACCATCGCCAATCAATTTGAAGACTTATTTCAATTACAAAGAGATGATTTTGCCGGTTTAATTCGTTTTGATCAGCTTCACTCAATTAAAGACGCTATTTTTCATTCAGATTTAGTAGTGCTAACTCCAGAAATAGCAGTACGTGATGAATTATTAGCGGGCACCTTGGTGCAGCTTAGCCCGCAATTGATGCCGAAACTGAATGCTAAGTTCAGTATTGTTAGCCTAGCAGAAAACCAACAAAGCCAATCGATTAAGGTGTTTAGCGAGTTTATTGTGCAGCGAGCTAACTCAGTTAAGGACTCAGTTAATGAGCTTGAAAACTTAGATATACAAATTGCGTAAGGCTGAAAAGTAGGGCAAACCTAACGAGTATCAAACTAACTTAGCTTGGCATGACTGCGTTACTGGCACAAATAGCATCACAATTTATATGGTTATTTTCAGAGGGTAGGCTATAACTAAGATGCTTGACTAAAATTGCCGCATGCCAACCAAGGATTGTCAGTATGCTTAAAATTGTATTTTTGCTTCTATTATTTAGTTATTCCCTCGAGATACTCGCCTCTCCTAAGTTTTTTAAAGTTTACTTTGATGCCGATAGAACGGGTCATATTGAATCGTCATTAGCAATTGAACAGGGTTTTAAAGTCGCATTTGAACAGGCAGATAATAAACTTGGTGGCCTTGGTGTGGAATTTGTCACCTTAGATCATCGAGGTAATGTCGGCAGAAGCAAAAAGAATATGGACCGTTTTTTGAAAGATCCTAATGGGATAGTGTTTATAGGCGGTCTGCATTCCCCGCCATTAATAAAATATCGAGATTTTATTAATGAGTCACAATTGCTCACCCTTGTCCCTTGGGCTGCTGGTGGACCAATTACTCGATACCCCTCAAAAGATAATTTTGTTTTTCGGCTTTCGGTAGATGATCAAAAAGTTGGCAAGCACTTAGTTGATTTTGCGATGCAAAAACAATGTAAAAAACCACACATGATGCTCGAAAATACCGCTTGGGGTAAATCTAATTATCGCAGTATGACTTCTGCCCTTGAGGCTTATGGCATGACTGAAGTGGGGGAAACTTGGTTTGCTTGGGGGATAAACCCAGCGCAAGCAAGATTATTATTAGCAACCGCCCAAAAAGAACAAGTTGACTGCTTATTTATGGTCGCAGGGGCCACAGAAGGGGCGTTAATCGTAGCCGCTGTGGCTGAGCTGGGTTTGGATATTTCAATATACAGTCACTGGGGGATTACCGGTGGGGATTTTGCCACTGTGGTGCCATTTGAGATCCGCAATAAAGCAAATTTACACTTCATACAATCATGCTTTAATTTTTATAGCTCAGAGGTAACTGATTTTAATCAGCAGGTTTTTAATGATGCTAAAGCTATGTTTCCAGAGCAGTTTGTTGATAAAAACATCAAATCGCCGGCAGGCTTTGTTCATGGTTATGATCTCGGTAAAATTTTTATCGCAGCCGCCAATAATGTCAGTTTTACTGACAATATAGTCACTAATCGCATCGCAATGAAGCTGGCACTGGAGTCGATGACAGCGCCGGTTGACGGATTAATAAAACAATATCAGGCACCATTTAGTGTATTTAGCCATAGCGCCCCAGATGCCCATGAGGCGCTAGATGAAAACGATTTATGTATGGCGATATACGATGATATTAATGCGGTTAAATTGATTGAGCAGTAAGCCTAAGGCGTCGAATTTATTATGTGGTTTGATAAAAAAAATGGAATGCATTTATTTTCGCTGTTTATTTTGTTGGGGGCCATTACCTTTATGGCGTCCAGTTATATTTTTGTGTCCAATCAGGCCGCTGAAACTGCAAAACTCATCAATGAAGAGAATTTAAAAGGTAAATTTTCTGCAATTGAACAATACGTTGCCGAGTTCATCGGCGCCCATGAAAGGGATGTTAATAAAATATCCACTTACCCTGATGTTATCAGCGCGACGCTAGAAGGTGTTGATGATAAACATACCTTACATGACCAACTATCACTGATAAAACCACATGATGTAGATACTTTTGTGAACCTGTATGACTTTGCTGGCGAGGGCATTTATCTTGAATTTGAGCTTGGGGAGCAACTAAGACATTACCTGGTTGAGGGGATTAATGATGAGTCAATTCTTAATGATAACAACTATATCTTTTTTAACGAGCGTGGCCAAGATTACTTATTAATCACTGAGCCGATACGATATCACGCATTAGCTGAGGGCTTGACTGCTTATATTATCCAGTTAAATGACTCGCAATTAATAGGTCGATTAATTGCAGATAAAAATCATTGGTTTGGGATCAGACAAGACAGGTTTAACTGGGCTATGTCTCCCCAGGGTGGCTGGCAGACTCAAGCGAAAATGATCCCCCAATTTGATATTTATCTTCTGTATGCATCATCGCCACAATTTGTTGAAAAAATAGAGTCAGACTTCTTACGAAGCTTATTTCTTAGAATGCTGCTTGCTACCAGTATGACCATTTTACTCTTGTATTTTTTGGGTAGAAAAATCTTAGTATCCCCCTTTCAGTCATTAGCTCGCTCACAGCAATTACTTGAGCAACAGGCGGAAAATTTAAAAAATAAAGAGGCTGAATCAACTCGACTTGCGCGGGTTGTCAAATATATGCGAGATGCGGTGGTATTTACCGATCCTGATATCAAAATAATTTGGGTCAATGGTGCATTTGAGAAGATGACAGGCTATAAAAAACATGAAGTGTTGGGCATGAAACCCGCAGATTTACTGCAAGGGCCAAAGACTAGCAAAGTAACGGCTCGTAAAATTGGTGAGCTAATAAAAAATAGAGGCTTTGGTACTTTTGAGATAATTAACTACACCAAGAGTAACGAAGCCTATTGGTTAGAGGTGCAAATTGGGCCGCTGTATGATGATTCAGGTGAGCTAGAAGGTTTTATGGCGGTTGAGCGTGATATTACTGAGCGCAAAGAATTGGAAGACTCGTTAAAACTCACTGCCAAAAAAGCCGATGCCGCAAATATCTCAAAATCGCAGTTTTTAGCATCAATGAGTCATGAGCTTCGCACTCCAATGAATGGCGTGTTAGGTATGACAGAACTGATTAAAGACACTTCTCTTAATGTTGAACAAGAAGAGATGGTCAATACCTTATTGAGATCAGGAAAGCACATGCTATCTGTGCTCAATGATATTTTGGATTTTTCAAAAATTGAAGCGGGGAAATTAACCTTAAATTTAACCCGTTTTACCATCAACGAACTCAAGTCGGAAGTTGAACCGATTTATAAAGCCTTGTGCGATGAAAAAGGCTTGGCATTTAGCTTTGAGTCGGCAGGCGAGCAAGATAAAGTTTGTGTCGCTGATAAGATCCGAATTCAACAAATACTACAAAACTTGCTCAATAATGCGTGGAAGTTTACCCCTCAAGGCCATATTGCCGCGTCAATTAACGTCATCAATAATGAGGCTGAGCCGTTATTAGAAATTATTGTGTCTGATAGCGGTATTGGTATTAATAAAGATAAACAAGATTATGTTTTTCAGGCATTCTCTCAAGCTGAAGCGGATACCACCCGTCGGTTTGGCGGCACTGGGCTGGGGCTGGCGATTATCTCTGAGCTGGTGAATGTTATGGGAGGTAGCATAGAACTCAATAGTGAGCTGGGGGTAGGTAGCCAGTTTAGAGTGAGTATACCGATTAAATTAGATGCCAAACCGCAACAGGTCACAGGTCATCATAGCTCTATGTTTGATGGCTCAGGTTTAAAAGTGCTTATTGTTGAAGATAATAAAATCAATGTAAAAGTGATGAAGATGTTCCTCAACAAACGCGGCTTTGATTGTGAGGTCGCTGAAAACGGTCAAATTGGTGTCGATAAAGTGCAAGCAACACACTTTGACTTGGTGATCATGGATAATCATATGCCGGTGATGGACGGCATTGCCGCGACCAAGGCAATTAAAGCGTTAAACTTGGCTAATGAGCCGTTAATTATTGGCTGTACCGCAGATGCTTTTGAGCAAACCCGTATCGATATGATCAGCATGGGGTGTACTGAGGTTGTCACTAAGCCTATTCATAGCTCTAAATTAGACGAGATCTTAATCGCTATCTTTTGAGCTTACTCATAGCGATAGCCCGCAAGCCTGCTTACATAAAACGCCTGTCTATCTCATTAACCCCAGTTGCGGTTAACTCAATTGCCCATCGCTAAATCATTAGCAGATAAAGATCATGCTTAGGTGCTTAAGATTAAGCTATAGTGACGCCTAAATATCAATAGTTTGCTGTTCAGCCATTAAGTCGTAGGTTGTAAATTGTTACCAGAAAAATTTAAAAAATCAGAAAAAACGATCAAGCATAGTTGGTTTGGGCGCCTGTATTTAGGCGCTGCAGATGCCATTAAATTATCGGCTAATGGCATTGAGTTTCGTGCTCAGCAAGGTCGTTTATTTAGGCATTGGTTTACAGTAAAACCTGTACCTCAGCTGCAACAATTTACTTGGCAGCAACTGGTTGCGCCAGCCGAGTTTACCCCAAGCTTTTTAGGCAGTTTGCTTCGATTTCAAGCCCAAGGCCAGTTTTATCAGGTGCCATTTCTGGGATATTTTTCTAACCCCAAATTTAAACAAGACATTGAACAATATTGGGCGCAAGCTCATGAGCAGCAGCTGTGTGAGTTAGTTGCCCGCATTGAGCATACCTTAGCGAATAAGTATTTACGTCAGTCGTTACTTGGGCAAATGCAGCCTCGCATTAAACGTGAATATCGCCGCTGGTTTCCATGGTGTAAATCGGCGGGGTTATCGGTAACGCTTAACGCTGCGTTAGTGAAATTATCTGGCTTTTATCATTGGAATAACGCCAAGATAGCGCAAATTCGTTCGGCTTATGTTGACAGGCAATTAGTCAAATATGCAGACTTTTTTGATAATGTTGAATCAAAGCCATTAACCGATAAACAGCGCCGCGCTTGCGTTATAGATGATGATAACAATTTATTACTGGCAGGGGCTGGCACCGGTAAAACCAGTGTAATGGTGGGGCGTGCAGGCTATTTAGTTGCCAGCGGTCAAGCGCAAGCAGCGGATATTTTATTGTTAGCTTACGGCCGCAAAGCCGCTGATGAAATGGATGACCGCATCAAACAAAAACTGGCCACAGATGCAATAAAAGCCAGCACCTTTCACAGCCTTGGTTTAAGGATTATTGCAGCAGTGGAAGGCAAGCAGCCCAGTTTGTCACCATTGGCAGAAGATGACCAAGCTAAAGAGAAATGGTTACAACTCCAGCTTGATTACTTGCTTAAAGATGAGGTTTTCCGCAAACGGCTGTGTGAGTTTTTTAGCCAATATTATTATGTGGAAAAAAGCCCATTTGATTTTGAATCCGAAGGCGAGTACTTCCAATACTTAACTGACAATGATATTCGCACGCTTAAAGGCGAGCGGGTTAAGAGTTTCGGCGAACTGTATATTGCTAACTGGCTATTTAAAAACGGCATTGAATATCGCTATGAAGCCAAGTATGAGCATGATGTTAGTAGTGTTGATTTTCGCCAGTACCAGCCTGATTTTTACCTGCCAGAATATGATGTTTATATTGAATATTACGGCATTGATGAGGCTAATAATACCGCCAGTTATATCGATAATCAGGCTTATCTTGAGTCGATACAGTGGAAACGCGAGTTACATCAACAGCATGATACTGCCTGTATTGAGCTATTTTACTATCAGCATAAAAAGGGCCAGTTAACGGCAGAATTGCAACAGGCATTAACGGCATTTGAACTGCAATATGCGCCGCTGCCCGATGACGCGATACTGGCAACCCTTAATGAGCTTGGGCGGGTGACTGAATTAGCCAAATTATTTAGTCAGCTTATTGGTTTATACAAAGCGGCTTGCCTTGATAATAAAGGCCTAGACAAGCTATTTAATCAAGCTACTGATCCCAAGCAAAGCCGTAAGGCATTTGAATTGCTCCAGCCCATATTAACCGCTTACCAACAGCAGTTAGCTGCAAATGGCGATATCGATTTTGAAGACATGATTGCCAAGGCGCTTAACTATATACAAACAGGGCAATTCATTAGCCCGTGGCGTTATATTATGGTGGATGAATTTCAAGATATCTCCGAGCCTAGAGCGCGTTTAGTTAAAGCATTAACACAGGCTTACTCAGCACAGAGTAAAACCACAGCCTCATTATTTTGTGTTGGCGATGACTGGCAGGCTATTTATCGTTTTAGTGGCGCAGATGTCAGCCTAACGACCCATTTTAGTGACTATTTTGGCGCAGCTGCGACAAGCTATCTTGACCAAACATTTAGATTTAATAGCAGCATTGGCGATGTTGCTACCCAGTTTGTCACTCAAAATCCGGCGCAGCTTAAAAAACAGATTCGCTCCAACGTGACAGTGACCCAAGCGGCGGTATCAGTGATTAAGCGCGGCGAAAATGAAGCCGCCACAGCTGACAACCCAAGCCCTAATGCGGTAGCACAAGCATTGTCGGCGATTAGTGCTAGGGTCAATAAGCTTAAAGCTGGTACAAAACAACCGACAGTGTACTTACTGGCTCGGTTTTGGTTTCAGCTGCCAGATAGTAACGCCCTAAGACTACTGAATCAGCAATACTCCAATATAACCATTGAGTGTCAGTCCTTTCATGGCGCTAAAGGTAAAGAGGCTGACTATGTGGTGATCATCGGGATGAAAACCGGCCTGCATGGCTTTCCATCAAATAAAATCATCCCGCCTTTGTTAGATGCCTTTTTAGCAAAAGAAGAAGACTTTAAGTACGCTGAAGAGCGACGGTTATTTTATGTGGCGTTAACCCGTGCTAAGCATCGCGCCTATGTGCTGGCCGATATGACCGACGTCAGCCCGTTTGTCACAGAGCTTATTCAAGATGGTTATGCCATTGAGCAAGCAGAATTTACGACCTCTATAATGCAAAGGCTGTTTGAAGATATTAACTGTGTTCGCTGCACCACAGGAGTATTAAAGCAAAGAACCGGTAACTTTAAATCATTCTATTCCTGTTGCCACTTTCCTTTGTGCGACCACAAAGAAGCAGGCTGCGAGCTTTGTGCAAGCCCCATGACCCGTAAACGCTTTGCAGGCTTTAAAGTCTGTCTTAATGATCAATGCGCCCATACCACACCGTTATGCAGCGTTTGCGGCGCTGATATGGTGCTAAGAAAAAGCGCTCGGGGGGAATTCTGGGGCTGTAAAAATTATCGTGGTAGTCATCGTCAAAGTAGCAAGGCTAACAGCAGGCAAAGTTGCACCCATGCAGTTGATAAAGCCAAGCTAGTACTGCCGAAGTCGATCGACTTGAAAGGAGTGAGCCTTCTCTGATGCTATCAAAGATATAGCAGCAGCTAGCGGCTCACCCTAGGGGCCGATATTATTGCCCTGCTGTTTTTTGATTTAAGTTACGGGTATAAGTCGGGACATCGAGCTCAGCTAAGCAATGATTATCATCGTTACTGCCTACAGACTTTTCTTTTAGAAAATCGTGAAGATTAAGCAGCTCTACTGATGCAAAGCGGTCTGTTGAAGGCGGTACTTTAACATCATCCATAATGATTACTGATTGGTCGGTTGCGGCTTGAATACCGGTGGCAATCACCATCAATTCCAGCTCGCAATCCAGCTCAGGCACTATGGTTAATCCAATTATCACCAATGCACTAGGGTCGAGTTGCTGCTGCAGGGTTTCGCCAATCATATTATATTGGCTGAGCTCAATATTTTCAGATGCCATCACACTGACAATCGCTCCTTTGGCATGAGTCAGCTCAACGTCTTCCAGTAATGGATTTTTAAGGGCGCTATTAATCGTCACTTGGATATCTGCACCTGGCATTTGCTTCGCCACTCCCATAGCGGCTCGTCCATGGTGATTTACCACCGCAATGAAATCATTGAGATCGATATTAATCAAACCTGATTGGCTAATGGTGGTGGTTAACCCCAGCAATACATCTTGCAAAATACGGTTACTTTCAAAAAAGGCGTTAACTAGGCTGACTTTCTTATCCAGAGTTTTAGCCAGTTTGTCATTAGGTAACACGATTACAGCATTGGCGTGCTGCATTAATTTATCGACGCCTTTATTGGCCAGAAGATTCCTTTGCTGGCCTTCAAAACTAAAAGGGGTGGTAACCACGGCAATTAATGGTTTATTTAGCGCTGCGGCGACTGAAGCCATGAACGGGATGGCGCCAGTGCCAGTGCCGCCGCCCATACCGCCAGTAATAAAAATGATGTCGGCGAGTTCAATAAGCTCTTTTATTTGTGCTTCAGACTCCTGCGCAGCAGCTTGACCTTTTTCGGGCTTAGCGCCCGCACCTAATCCTTTAGTGGCTTCAATGCCAATTTGTAATCGAGTGCTAGATTGAGAGGCCTGCAGTGATTGTGCATCAGTATTGACGGCAATCAGCAGGACGTTGTCATTGAATGGCGATTGGCTAAGTTGATTTATGGTATTGCAGCCGCAGCCTCCCACACCGAAAACGGCAATGCGAGGTGATGGGCTGTTTTGCGTCAGTAAGTCAAACATCGATTCATCTCCTTGAAGTTACGCTAAACAGCGTAACTTAAGGGTGCGACAGCCTAAGACGCAGCAATTTGATAGCGCGCATTGACCTTGCTAATTAATCGAGTGAAATGGGCTCTTAATTTGGCTGGTGCCAGCACTTCGACATTGTCAGCCATGCTCCACAACAATGTTCTTAATCCTGAGGTGTCTTCAACGGTTGCTTCAACCAGATAGCGTTTATCTTCTAACTGCTTAACAGTTTGATTGTCACTGAGCTTGGCATTGCGCATGATAAAGTTTGCTGATGCAGAAAAAAGCAATTCAATATCAATCAACTCCGCTTGGTTTTCCATTTTTCTACGGGCAATATTAGCTTCACTTCGAGTAATGGAAGGGGTGTCCAGCACTCGCACATTACGTAGTAAGTCGATGGATTTGGCAAAAAGTTTTGGCTCAACCGTGCCAATGGTAAAGGTCAGTAGTGCGACACCATCTGATATTTGTATACCTTCAGGATTAATGGGCGTGTAATCAAGCCAATAGCTTTTCCCTTGGATCACTCGCTTTATTTGGCAGGCAATCTGGCGCTTGTTAAGCAGTGCCGATTGCACAGCTTCAAATATTTGTGGATCTTGCTGCTCAATTATAAAAGGAAAAGGTTTAGGTAACTGCGCCACGCGGCAGGCCCAGTAAAGCCAAGGGTTATCAGGATCATTTCCTAATATTTGATCTGCACGGTCAAAATAAGGGGTCAACTGCTTAAGGCTTTGGGGAGGCAGCAGTTGGCTAGCACTGTGCTTTAGGGTGTAAAATGCCAATGCCATGTGATTATCCATCAAGGTCAAGTTAAGACCACGCCAACAGGCGGCAATCGACCAGCCAAAAGGCTTGCTTCTGTCATCGAGCACTATGCCAAACAGCCCCATGTCGTACATGGCTTTTAATTCCCGCTGCACGGTTCTTAATCCAATATCAAAATCACGACTTTGCAGTCTTGCAGTGATGTCATTAGCGGTAATGCGCCTTGGATGAGCAGGTATTTGTTCCAGCATGGCAATTTGGCGTTGGATATTGATTTGCATCGATGTTCTCCCGATTATCTATGCCATGAGCATAATACTACCCTGCGACAGAATCTGACGCACTAAGCATTTTTTGTATCATTATCTGATATTTAACCATGAGTAAAAGTTAAAGTTTTAGCTTGGGAATTACGTTGAAGGAAAGCGGAATCGAATACAGGAAGGGGCAACAAAACAACGGGGGGACATATGGGGGGACATATCAACAAAAACGGGCTTTCCATTGCTGGAAAGCCCGTTTCAATACAACAGCTTAAGAATTGCTTCTTAGTTCATGCCGTATTTTTTTAATTTTTTGCGTAAAGTGCCACGGTTAATACCTAGCATGTTCGCTGCACGTGTTTGGTTGCCACGTGTGTGTTGCATGATGATGTCTAGTAAAGGTGCTTCAACTTCACTTAATACCATTTCATATACTTCAGACGCTTCTTGACCGTCTAACTGAGAGAAGAAGTTTGTTACTGCGCGCTTAACTGCGTCACGTAATAATTGTGGCTTGATTGTACCGTTAGCGGTTTCAATCTTACCTACGGTTAGCTGGTGAACTTCTGTGTTAGTTGTCTGATCAAACATTCTATTCTGCTCTTTATATTAAAAATTAACTAATTCATCAAAGTAACATTCCACAAGGGAATATTGCTGTTCAGCGGTTTCAAGCCTATTGAAGTCAGCACGAAATTGACGCTGCTCTTCTTGGTTTAGGTACCATCCCATGTGCTTTCTAGCAAATCGGACACCTTTGTACTCGCCGTACAATTCGTACAAAGCGTTAAGGTGTTCGAGCATGATTTCTCGTTGCTCGCTTGCCTCAACTGGCGGTAATTTGTTACCTGTTTCCAAGTAGTGGTGAATTTCTCTAAAAATCCACGGTCTGCCTTGGGCTCCTCGTCCTACCATTACAGCATCGGCGCCAGTGTAGTCTAAGACGAACTTAGCTTTTTCTGGACTGTCGATATCTCCATTGGCAACAACAGGGATTGAGACATTTTGTTTTATTGCTTTAATCGTGTCGTATTCGGCAAAGCCTTTATACATACACTGCCTAGTGCGGCCGTGAACGGCTAAGGAGGCAATGCCACAATCTTCGGCAATATGAGCAATTTCAACACCATTACGGTGTTCAGGTTGCCAGCCTGTGCGAATCTTTAGCGTTACCGGTACATCAACTGCACTAACAACAGCCTGTAAAATCGCTTTTACTAGCTGAGGATCTTGCATTAATGCTGATCCAGCAAGCTTCTTATTCACTTTTTTGGCAGGGCAGCCCATATTGATGTCAATGATGTGAGCGCCTTGTTCAACGTTGAACTGGGCGGCCGCAGCCATTAAATCAGGATCTGCACCTGCAATTTGTACTGAACGAATACCTTCTTCACCAGAATGCATCATGCGCTGGCGGCTTTTATCGGTATCCCAAACTTCGGGATTAGATGAAAGCATCTCTGAAACCGCTAGGCCTGCGCCATAACGTAAACAAAGATTTCGAAAAGCGCGATCGGTGACACCTGCCATTGGTGCCACGATCAGCTGATTTTTCAGTTGATAGGGGCCAATTTGCATTGAGTTATTCACCATGCTCGTCAAAGGGGCGCTATATTAGCCCTTTTTTACCGTCCTGAAAAGGTCAATAAATGAACTAAAGATAACTTTTTTGCTTGACTTTTAGTTGTGGAGTCGTCAGCGCCCCTTTTGGCGTAAAACTAGCTGTCATAAGGGGTGTGCTGCCTTTACCGTTATTTGCGGGTGCCTGTCAAGCGGCTCCAGTCTTCTTTGTGAGCCGCTTCATCCATGATGAACCATTGGCTGTAGAATTGTGATACTTCTTCTGCTTGCTCTTGTAGTAAGCCTGAAAGGGCTAACTTACCACCTGTTTTGACTTTCTCTGCAATCAATGGGGCAAGCTCGCGCAGTGGGCCGGCTAAGATGTTAGCGACTAAGATATCAGCCTGTAAATTTTCTGGTTGGTTTTCGGGTAAATACAGTGACAACTGCTCGACAACACCGTTGCGCTCGGCATTGGCTGTCGATGCATCAATGGCTTGATAGTCAATATCAACCCCGGTGACCTTCTTCGCGCCAAGCTTTAATGCAGCAATGGCTAAGATGCCTGAGCCACAACCAAAGTCGATAACTTCTTTATCTGACAAATCTAAGCTGTCTAACCACTCTAAACATAATGCGGTGGTTGGGTGAGTACCAGTACCGAAGGCTAAACCTGGATCAAGAATAACATTTACTGCGTCTGGTTCAGGGATGTCACGCCAGCTTGGGCAAATCCATAAACGCTGACCAAATTTGATGGGGTGGAAGCTGTCCATCCATTCACGAACCCAGTCTTTATCTTCTACTTGTTCAATTTTATGGTTAAAGCCTTTACCTAAGCAGGGAACTGACTCTAATAACTCTATGGTCGGTGCTAAATCAGTGCCAGCATCAAATAAGGCCATTAATATGGTGTCTTGCCATAAAGGTGTTTCACCTAGTTTAGGCTCGAAAATTGGCTCATCTTGGCCGTCTTCGTAGGTGATAGACACAGAACCTTGATCCATCAATAAGTCGCCTAGCATGTCTGCATGATCGCGATGAGTGTGAATTCGTAATTGGATCCAAGGCATGGGATTTTCCTAACTGATAATAAAATTAAACATGAATTGGCGGCTATTATAGCTGATGCCATAACGAGGTGGCAGATATTCCTTTGGGTTTATCGGCCAAAAAGCAAAAACGCGCCAAATGATAACTATTTAACGGCTGATATTTGTTGTGAAACATTGGCTTTTACACTTCAGAAGTGGACAGGTTGTGGGACTATTTCACCGCGATGAGTGTATTTGAGTCAAATTGACTATGATGATTTAGAGGGTAATATTTGTATCGTTATCAAAATTATTTTAGTAATGAATGATTAAGATGTGAGATTAAGGTCCAGACAATGCAGATAAATGATTTACACCTGTTTGTGCGAGTGGCTGATTGCGGCAGTATTGGCGCTGCTGCAGTTGAGCTAGATATTTCAGCTGCTGCGGCAAGTGCAGCATTAAAACGATTAGAGAAACAGTTAAATAGCGTACTGTTTATTCGCACCACTCGTAGCTTGCGTCTGACCGCCGAAGGTGAGCATTATCTGATCCATTGTCGCGAGGCGCTGGCGCAATTGCAATTAGGCCAGCAAGCCTTGTTAACCGAAAAAGGTCAAATCTCAGGTCAGCTCAATATCTCAGTCTCTTCTGACTTTGGCCGGAATGTATTCTTACCTTGGTTAGATAGTTTTCTACTGCAGTATCCAGATTTAACCATTCAACTGCATATAGGCGATAGCCTTAGCCATTTTCAGCACGATAAAATTGATATGGCGTTACGTTATGGCATACCGCCTGATTCAAGCCAAGTGGCGTTTAATATTTGTCATACTCAACGGGTGTTATGTGCCTCTTCTGCTTATATTCAGCATCATGGCGAACCTAAAAGCCCAGCTGAATTAGCGCAGCACAATTGTTTAATTTATAAGGTTGATGAACGTAATTATGATTTGTGGACGTTAATTAACGAGCAGCAGAGCTTTAAAATACGGGTGAGTGGTGATCGAAGTAGCAATGATGCTGATGTCACTCGTCGGTGGGCAGTATCAGGCCAAGGCATTGTATTTAAATCGGCTTTAGATGTTGTAGATGATTTAAATAGCGGTCGACTGCAACAGATATTGCCTGGATTTACCAGTGAGGCGATGCCGTTGAATCTCATTTGTGCAGGGCGACAGCATGTCAGCCCTGCCATGTTGTTAATGCGTGATAAACTGCGGCAACATTGCCTGCAATTACAACAAGCTGTGGCTATTTAGTCTTATGTTTAGAGGGTTTGATATCAAGTTCAAATCTTTATCTCAAAGCGCAGTGGCTTGCTAACATCTCACGATTTGCGTTGGTGTGATCTGCGTCTGACTCTTGCCTTGCGGTGGGTGATCTGGGTCACTTGCTGGTTTTTGGTTATTGCTACCGTTTGTGAACTTGATATGGTCATAAGTCATATTGAATTTACAGGACGTGCAAATTTATGGCTGATCAACCCGCTCTTGAAGCGCTAACCTCTGCAGCAAAAAAGACCAGCGGATTCTCTCATCCTGTATGGGCCGCTCGGGCCGATATGCTTCAAAGTGCAACTGGCCTGTTACTTGGCATATTCATCATTATGCATCTGCATTTTGAGTCGAGTATTTTGATCAGTAAAGAAGCCTTTTATCATGTAGGCCACTTCTTAGAAGGGGGCATGTTCAGTGAAACTGGCCATGGCTTTCCTGTTCTGACTAAATTCATTTCGGCATTTATGCTGATAGTCTTATTAATCCACGCTGTATTTGCCTTACGTCGCTTTCCTGCACAAATAAAGCAATGGCGGGCACTTAGAAGTCAAATGACCATTATGCCTCACCAAGATACTAAAATTTGGTTTTGGCAGTTAATTACGGGTTTTTTACTGTTCTTTCTCGCCCCCGTTCACTTGTTTGACATGATCACCAATCCTGAAATCGGCCCGCATTTATCGGCTGAGCGTGTTTACCACCAAGATGTGTGGATGCTGTATGTCTTGCTATTACCTGCTGTGGTATTGCATGCCATGTTTGGTCTCTATCGCCTAGCGGTAAAGTGGGGCGTGACCACAAAGCGTATGGCGGCGCTTAAGCTTGCCAAAATAATGGTGGTTTACTTAATGATTATTGGTATCGCAAGTTTATTGACCTACATCTTTATTGGGCAATCGTTGGAGTTACCCGTAACGCCTTTTGTACCGAGTTAAAGACACAGTGACTGTGCACAGTCATGCACCATTGAGTTTATCGCTTAGAAATACAAAGCCTAATACCGTATTAAAGGAATGCCAGTGAAAATTATTTATACAGATTCATTAGTTGTCGGCGCCGGTCTTGCTGGTTTACGTGTGGCAATCGCCTCCAAAGAGCGTGGTTTAGATACCGTGGTGCTGTCATTAATACCTGCCAAACGTTCCCATTCTGCTGCAGCCCAAGGCGGTATGCAAGCCAGCCTTGGTAATACAGTTAAAGGCATGGGTGACGATGAAGACGTCCACTTTCAAGACACAGTAAAAGGCTCTGACTGGGGCTGCGATCAAGATGTGGCGCGCATGTTTGCCCATTGCGCACCTAAAGCGGTGCGAGAACTTGCTAATTGGGGCGTGCCTTGGTCACGTATTAGTGCTGGCGATCGTGAAGTGGTGGTGAACGCCGAAAAGGTCACCATTACTGAAGCCGAGCAAGCCCACGGATTAATTAATGCCCGTGACTTTGGCGGGACTAAAAAATGGCGTACTTGCTATACCGCCGACGGCACCGGCCACTCACTACTGTATGCCGTTGACAACAAAGCCATTGAAATGGATATTCCTGTCCATGAACGCATTGAAGCATTATCGCTTATTCATGATGGCAAACGTTGTCACGGCGTCATTGCCCGTTGTCTCATTACGGGTGAATTACGTGCCTATATTGGTAAATCAACGACGATTGCAACAGGCGGCTATGGCCGTATTTATGAAGTCTCTACCAATGCCATTATCTGTGAAGGCATTGGCCAAGCATTGGCGTTAGATACTGGCGTTGCCACATTAGGCAATATGGAAGCGGTGCAATTTCACCCAACAGCGATTGTACCAGTGGGGATCTTAACCACGGAAGGTTGCCGAGGTGATGGCGGCTTACTGCGAGATAAAGACGGTCATCGTTTCATGCCAGATTATGAGCCTGAAAAGAAAGAGCTCGCCTCTCGAGATGTGGTCTCACGGCGCATGACTGAACATATGCGTAAAGATAAAGGCGTTGATAGCCCTTATGGGCCGCATTTATGGCTTGATATCACTTTGCTTGGGCGCAAACACGTTGAAACCAACCTTAGAGAAGTGAAAGAGATTTGTGAAAATTTCTTGGGCATAGATCCTGCCAAAGACTGGATCCCAGTGCGTCCGACTCAGCATTACTCAATGGGCGGTATTCGTACTAATGCGACCGGTGAAAGCCCGCAATTAGCAGGCTTATTTAGCGTGGGTGAGGCTGCGTGTTGGGATATGCATGGCTTTAACCGTTTAGGTGGAAATTCTCTGGCTGAAACTGTAGTTGGCGGTATGATCATCGGTAAGTACGTGGCTGATTTTTGTGAAAAGAACACCCTTGAAATCAATACAGCCGAAATTGAAGCCAGCATGGCTAAGATGCAGCAAGAAATCAACGGCTTGTTAGTCGGTAAGGGCACTGAAAATGTGTTTGATATCAAACTGGAAATGCAGCGCATCATGATGGATTACGTAGGTATTTTCCGCAATGGTCCTGAGCTTGAAAAAGCCATTGCTGAGTTAAAAGAATTACTGGTTCGCAGTAAAAGTATTGGCCTTAAATGTAAAAAACGTCATGGGAACCCTGAGCTGGTGGAAGCGTTACGTGTGCCGCGTATGCTGCGGGTTGCCTTAACGGTTGCGTGCGGCGCCAATGCCCGTACAGAAAGCCGCGGTGCCCATGCTCGTGAAGATTACCCGCAACGTAATGATAAAGAATGGCTCAACCGCACTTTATCAACTTGGCCAGACGAAAACGCCCTTGAGCCCAAGCTAACTTACGAGCAACTTGATGTGATGAAGATGGAGTTGCCGCCAGGTTATCGTGGTTATGGTAACGACAATGCCATTGCGCATCCTGATACAGCTGCCCGTGAAGTTGAAATTGAAAAAATCCTCGCTGAGCTGGGTGACGATGCAGACCGCGTTGAAAAACAAGCAGCCGTTATGCCATTTGATTTACCAGAAAGCTTGCGTCCGCGTAATGAAAGATTAAGTGACACCTTTTTGGCGTCAGGAGAAAAGAGCTAATGACCAGCCCACGAACTATCAGTTTTAATATCTTTCGTTACGATCCACAAGATCCAAGCGATAAACCTAAAATGGTCACATATGAGCTCACTGAAGCGCCTGGAATGACAGTATTTATTGCGCTTAATATGCTGCGTGAGCAACAAGATCCTTCACTGCAGTTTGATTTTGTCTGCCGCGCAGGGATCTGTGGCAGTTGCGCTATGGTGATTAATGGCAAACCTACATTGGCTTGTAGAACCTTAACCGCTAATTTCCCTGACGGTAACATTACCCTAATGCCGTTACCGGGTTTTGAGTTAATTGGTGACTTGTCAGTGAACACGGGTAAATTCATGCGCGAGCTAGCTGAGCGACTGCAGTTATGGTTGCAACCTGATGCCAACGATATTGATATTCATCGCTTAGAAACGCCAATGGACCCTGCTGAGGCGGCTAAGTTATATGAGCTTGAACGCTGCGTTGAATGTGGTGTTTGTGTGTCTGCATGTGCCACTAAGCAAATGAAAGACAGTTTTGTTGGCGCTGTGGGGATGATGAAAATCGCCCGCTTTGAAATGGATAGCCGTGATATTCGCAGCGCAGAAGATTTCTATCATGTGATAGGTAATCAAGATGGCGTATTTGGCTGTATGACATTACTGGGTTGCCAAGATGCCTGTCCTAAAGATCTGCCGCATATGCAACAAATTGCTTATTTACGCCGTAAAATGGCACAAACGATTGTGAGCTGTTAATTTAGTCAGCTTTATATTAAAAGCCGCTTATCAGTTTAGGTAAGCGGCTTTTTTGTGCCAAAATATTTTCAGCGTTGCACGCTTTATAGCATTAGCTGCGGAAATAGAGTCCAGTCGAAAAGTAACTTTATCCAGTATTATTACTACTGTCAGTTTCACATCTCAAGATGACTACATCTTAATAGAACATGTTTATTTGGGTTTAAATTTATACGATGCAATCATGTGTAGTAATGATATAGTCATTTTAATTCAGTTGTTTGAAGAGTATTAGTTATGAGTATTTGTGGCTGCTACTAATCAATGACTCGCAATAGGTAAAACACCAAAAAACGTAGAGGGATTTATGATTCATTGGCCGTTGAATAAGAACATTGGGTTGGTTGGCATAGTGGCTATGCTGTTGTTATCTGGGTGTGCCTCACAGCAAGTGAACACAAAAAGCAGTGTGATGGATTACCTTTATCCGAAGTCCAGTGACGCAGTTATTACCCCAGCCATCCCCCAGTTAACGCTTCCATTGCGGGTTGGAGTTGCGTTTGTACCAGCAAGTCAGCATGACAGCTCATCTCGAAACTCTTGGACCGGAAATAGTTATTCTGCAGGGTTATCAGAATCGAAGAAAAGCGAAATTTTAGAAAGTGTTGCTAGTAATTTTAGGGCATTGGATTTTGTGAGCAGCATCGAAGTGATCCCCACTGCGTATTTAACTGCTGGTGGCAGTTTTGCTAATTTATCTCAAATACAAACTATGTATGGTATAGACGTGATTGCTTTGGTTTCTTATGACCAAGTGCAGTTTACTGATGAAGGCATACTATCATTGAGCTATTGGACTATTGTCGGTGCTTATGTGGTATCAGGTGAGAAAAATGACACCAATACGCTAATGGATACTGTGGTTTACGATATCGACAGTAAAATGATGCTATTTAGGGCGCCCGGAACCAGCCAGATATCGGGCAGTTCAACTCCGATTAATTTAAGCGAGGAGTTAAGGGCTGACAGTATTCAGGGTTTTGAGCAGTCGGCTGATAATATGGTGGTGAATTTAAAAACGCAATTGGATAGCTTTAAAAAGCGCGTCAAAGAAAACCCTGAGCAGGTGAAAATAACGCATAGTGAAGGTTATAGCGGTAAAGGTGGCGCACTTGGTCTGTTAGATATGGCAATGTTTAGCATGCTGATAGTATTTGGATTTAGACGTAGAGCATGTCGCGGTTAATCAATATTAATACACAAAAAACCACCGTTAATGGTGGTTTTTTAATGCCAAATAAACGTTAGCTTTAGCGCGTTTTATTGTAGTGAAGAACTCATCGTTAGCTTATCTTTCTGCGAGTACTTGAACAGTTAAAATCGATTACTGGAGATATGTGTTTATCAACAGTTTTACGAGAAATTAGTTAGTGAACCAAAGGCGCGAGTTTCATTAGTTCAGCAATATTTTGTACCCCAAGCTTATCCATTAGTTTTGAGCGGTGCACTTCGATAGTTCTCACCGCGACGCACAATTCATTCGACATTTGCTTGTTAGTATTGCCTGCGATAACGAGCTCGAAAATTTGCTTTTCACGTGCAGACAACCCTTCAATAAGGCGAATATTAGAAAGCTTCCAATGCTGATTGGCGCTGTAACTCAAACCATTCTCAATAGATTTCGATAACACATTGCCTTGGACTGGTTTTTGGAAAAAGTCGAAAGCGCCTTTTTTAAAGGCATCTACCGCCATGGGAACATCGCCGTGGCCGGTGAGAAATATTACCGATAATGGACTGTGAGCTTCGCTTAATAATTGTTGAATTTCAGGACCTGTGAGTCCCGGCATTCTGGCATCTAAAATGACACAGCCGGGCAGGGTCAGATCGATTGATTCAAGGAATGTACTGCCTGAATTGAAGCTAATGATTTTGTAGTGGTAGCTATCCATCAAGTATGTGATGGAATCAATAATGGCCTCATCATCATCGACAAGATATACCGGGCCAGAAGTTATATTTTGCACGCTAATTCCTTTAACTCTCCATATCGATAATTGATAAATATCTCAGTTTGAAACCTTTAGCTAACTTTATTTACACAAAGCATGAATCACATCACGTTGATTAGGGACGACTCTAACGTAAGCTTATTAAAGTTCATTTATTAAGGATGCTAACTTGCTGCGTTTTATATTGGGTTTACTGGTTATATGTTCAATGTATCCAGCGTTTTCAGCCTCTTCTGAGCCTATTAATCAAGAAATGCGCATTCAAGCGTTGAGTACTCACGGGCATAAGCCTCATGAGTTCAATGTTGGTGTATTAGCTAATTGGGGGCACCAACAAGCAGCTGAGCGCTGGGCTCCGATGATGGCATATTTAAATAAACATATTGATGATGTGAATTTTAATGTCTATCCAGGAGATTTTGAGGCGCTTAATGAGGCTATGGAACTCGGTAGCATTCAATTCATTATTACCAACCCTGGACAATATCTTTATCTCTCCAATCAATATCCATTATCTTGGCTAGCGACGATGCGATCGCGCCGCCACAATGGGGCAACATCGGCTATTGGATCAGCCATTATAGTGAAGGCCAATAGTGATTATCGCACCCTATTTGATTTAAAACACAAAGTGATTGCAGCAAGTGACCCAAATGCTTTGGGAGGGTATCAAGCCACAATCGGTTTAATGCACAAGCTAGGTATGAAATCCAAAGATTACTTTAGTGAGGTCAAGTTTTTAGGTTTTCCGCTTGATCCATTGTTATATCAAGTACGCGACGGCAATGTCGATGCTGCGATTACGCCGTTATGTACCTTTGAAGACATGATTGCTAGAGGGTTAATTAATGCTGCTGATTACCGAGTTTTAAATCCAAGTAAGCCCGAAGGCTTTGATTGCCAATGCAGTACCAAACTCTATCCTAACTGGTCTTTTGCTGCGAACGAAAGTGTGAGTAATGTGCTCAGCAAAGAAATTACCCAAGCATTAATGGATTTACCTTCAGACCACCCCGCAGCCATTAAAGCGCAATTGATGGGATGGACATCGCCAATCAGTCAGCTTGCTGTTATTCAACTCTTTAGTGATTTAAGGGTTAAGGTGACTGACGTCAACCGCTGGGAAACCTTACGAAATTGGTTGAATGATAATCGCCACTGGGGCATTTTTGCAGTACTTCTTTTTGTGGTCGCAACGGTTTATCACTTGTGGATTGAATACCGTTTTCATCAAAAAAGTGAGTCATTAATTGCATCGGAGCGCCAATTAAAGCAGCAAGAAATCGCGCTAGAACGGCTGCAAAGTGCAGCTATTATTGGTGAAATTGGTGCAGGACTCGCACATGAGATAAACCAACCCATAGCGGCTATTACCAGCTACAGTGAAGGCGGTATTATGCGCCTACAAAGTCATCAATTACCAGATAATCAAACAGCCATAGAACTGCTAGAAAAAATCCACAAACAATCCACTAGGGCGGGTGAGGTTGTGCACCGTATTAGAGGTTTATTGAAGCGCCGAGAAGCGGTAATGGATGATGTAAATATTCTAACGCTAGTGGATGAGAGTATTTCCTTGCTGCGGCTGGAGCTTGCTCGGCGTGATATTAAAGTGGCTAAAGATATTAAAGGTGAGCCGTTTTTTATTACCGCTGACAGAGTTGGGCTGTTACAAGTACTGATCAATCTGATTAAAAACAGTATTGATGCGATTGATGAACATCTGTATGAAACTACTGGGGAAATTAGTATATCTATCCACTTTAAGGATCAGCAAGTCAATATCGTGATCATCGATAACGGCCCTGGTTTAGCGCAAGATTCTGACGCGGTAATGGCGACCTTTTTTACCACTAAAGAAGAAGGCTTAGGTCTTGGGTTAGCCATCTGTAATGACGTGATTAAAGAGCATGAGGGAATCTTTAAACTTAAAAATCGCGAAGATGAATCCCATGGTTGTAGTGCGCTGATAGCATTAAAAAAGCGCGGTAGTAAGCAAAAAATACAGGCATAAACCTCTGAGTTTGTTCAATATGTGGTTTACCACAATAGTAAAACTTACTTGTTTGTGATGGTGATTTTTTGAACTGTGAATAGCGTCACAAAGCATGCTATAGACTTGTAGATATGTGGTTTACCACAATATTCAATCTCTCAAACCTAGTTAACAATGGTGCAAACCTTGGAACACGACAATCACATTAGCAGACCTTAGTTTAGGTTGATGACCGTCGATTTCGTTCTTGGGCAACATTGTCAGTTGGGAGATAAACCATGAAATTAAATCGACGAACCTTTATCAAGGGCGTTGGAGCTGGAACCGCAGGGTGTGCATTTGCAACCTTACCTGGTTCTATTGCTGCCCTTGGTAAGACTGAGCTACACGGAAGTGAAGAATCAGTCGCTAGTATCTGTGAAATGTGTTCTACGCGCTGTCCTATTTCGGCCCGTGTTGTTAATGGTAAAAACGTCTCTATCTTAGGCAACAAAAATGCCAAGTCATATGGCGGTGCGGTTTGTGCCCGTGGTGGAGCAGGCCATAGTCAGCTTTATGATAAGCAGCGTATTGTTAAACCGCTAAAGCGTGTTGGTGAGCGTGGCGAAGGTAAATGGGCTGAAATTGAATGGGATGAAGCCTATTCTATCATCGCTGAAAATCTTAATAAGATTAAAGCTAAACATGGCGCAGAATCGGTCGCTTTCTCTTCTAAATCTGGCTCCTTGTCAGGTCATCTATTTCATCTTGCTAAAGCTTTTGGCAGCCCTAATACGTTCACCCATGCATCAACTTGTCCTGCGGGTTATGTTGTCGCAGCTAAAGCGATGTTTGGCACTAAAGCCAAGCGTGATTTAAGCAATTCAAAATACATTATTAACTTTGGTCATAACTTGTATGAAGGCATCAACATGTCTGAAACACGAGGTATGATGAATGCGCAAATGGAAAAGGGCGCCAAGTTAGTGGTATTCGAACCTCGTTTTTCAATTGTGGCTGACAAAGCGGATGAGTGGTATGCCATTAAACCTGGTACCGATCTCGCCATAGCATTGGCAATTTGCCATACCTTAATAAAGGACGATTTATACGATAAAGATTTTGTCGCGCAATATGTGTCTGGCTTTGAAGATTTTGCTAAAGAAGTGCAAGCCTATACGCCGGAATGGGCGGAATCGATTACTGATGTGCCTGCTGAAGATATCCGCCGTATTACTCACGAATATGCCGCAGCTGCACCGCATGCACTTGTTGATTTTGGCCATCGTTCTTCGTTCACCACTGAAGAATTTGAAATGCGCCGCGCCATCTATGCAGCCAACGTCTTGGTTGGCAATATTGAGCGTAAAGGCGGTTTGTACTTTGGTAAGAAAGCGTCGACATACAACAAATTTGCTGGTGAAAAGGCTGCACCTACGTTAGCCAAGCCGGGCGTAAAAAATATGCCTAAGATTGATGCTAAGCGTATCGATATGGTTGATGAACAGTATTCTTTATTGTGGTCATCTGGTGGTATATATCAAACGATTCTGGATGCCAGTTTAGACGCCGTACCTTACCAGCTTCATGGTTGGGTTATGAGCCGAACTAACCCAATGCAAACCATGACAGACAGAGCGCGTATTGTTAAGACGATGCAGAAACTCGACTTCATTGTGGCTTGTGATATCTACATCAGTGAAAGTGCTGCCTACGCCGATATCTTCTTGCCTGAATCAACTTACCTCGAGCGTGACGAAGAAATTGTCGATAAGTCAGGTAAAAATCCTGCTTACTACGTGCGTCAAAAAGTGGTTGATACCATTGGTGATACCAAACCAAGCTGGTTAATTTGGAAAGAATTAGCCAGCAAGTTAGGTCAAGGCGACTTTTTTCCTTGGGATTCAATGGAAACATTGCAACTGTTCCAAGTTGATAAAGATGTTGCCCTGTTGAACAAAATCAAACGTGACGGTTGGGTGAGCTATGGTAAACCTCTTATGTTACGTGAGCCGAGTATGGTGCAAGATTTTGTCGCTGATTACCCCAATGCTAAAACCCCTGATGAGGATCAAACTTACGCTAGCCACATGAGCTTTAAAACACCTACTGGCAAGATTGAACTGAGCTCCGACAAAGTGGAACAAATGGCACCGGGTCGCGGAATTATTAAGTTCCGAGAAGTGACTATGAAAAAAGCGGATGAGCTATTTTTTATCCAAGGTAAAGTCGCTGTTCATACCAACGCCGCCACTCAAAATGTGCCGATGTTAGCCAATCTCATGTCTGACAATGCCTTGTGGATCCACCCCGTGACTGCTGAGTTATTGAATATATCCACTGGGGATGCTATTCGGATTTATAACGACACCGGCAGTGAAGAAGGCCATGCATTGGTGACACCGGGTATTCGACCTGACACCGTGTTTGCTTATATGGGCTGTGGTTCTAAAAACAAAGAGCTTGCTCGTGCCACAGGTAAAGGTATTCATTGTGGCAACCTTCTTCCCGATATTACTGCTCCGGTTACAGGTATGAATCTACATACCACCGGCGTCAAAATAGCTAAGATTTAAGCGGAGTTCATTATGACTAAACGTTATGTTCTTGTGCACGATGAAAACAAGTGCATTGGCTGCCAAGCTTGCAACGTAGCTTGCCGCAGTGAAAATAATGTCCCTGAGTCGGTTACTCGTATTCAGGTTCGAGTAGAAGGGCCTTATGGCAACTTCCCAAACTTACATTTTAAGTACAATCGTGTTTCGTGTGAGCAATGTGAAGATGCACCTTGTGTGAAGGTTTGCCCGACAGGTGCAGCTTACGTAAATGATGACGGCATTGTCTCTATCAGCGAAGGTAAATGTGTTGGTTGTTTGTATTGTGTGGCAGCTTGCCCTTACAAAGTACGCTTCATTAATCCTGAAACCAAAGCGCCTGATAAGTGTGATTTCTGTAAAGAATCGCGTTTAGCGCGAGGTGAAGATCCTGCTTGTGTGAGTGTATGCCCAACCCAAGCGTTAACCTTTGGTGATGCCAATGATCTGACTTCTGAAGTCAGTAAGTTACTTGATACTAAACAGCACTATCAGCACAAGGCGAATCTTGGCACTAAGCCAAGGGTCTATCGTATTCCTAGCCGTAGAGGGGGGATTAAAGCATGAATAATATCTGGGGCTCAATGGAGCAATATGATCCGGTTGTCTGGAATTGGATAATCGCAGTGTATTTATTTATGGCAGGATTATCAGCAGGTTCAATGCTGGTGGCTATAGGACTAAAATGGTACAAGCAAAGCCGAGGTCTGCCTACTGAAGGCTTACCTGTTATCAAAGCTGCTGCGGTACTGGGTCCAGCTGCGATTTGTTTAGGCATGGCGTTGTTGGTACTTGATTTAACTAAGCCGTTTGAGTTTTATCATATCCTGCTCAACTATAATTTTACCTCTGTGATGGCATGGGGAGTATTAGCGCTAATGGTTTACATTCCATTGGTGTTTGTGTTCGCGATATTAGTTTTTGATAAGCAAGTTATACGCTTTGCACCTTGGTTAGCGGGAGTGATAAACGTCTGCCGTAAAGTTGAAGGTAGTTTAAATAAACTGATATTTGCGTTAGCGTTGGGTGTGGGAGTGTATACCGGTTTTTTATTATCGGCGTTAATTAGTTATCCGATATTAAATACTGCGGTGTTACCGGCGTTATTCTTAGCATCGTCATTGTCAGTGGGCTCAGCGGGTAATATTTTGGTGGCAACCTTGTTCTTTAGTAAGAAAGAATCAGATTGCATCGAGCAAGTTCACCGTATTGAATACCCTGTGGCATTTAATGAAGCGCTTTGTTTAGTATTGTTATTTGTCGGGCTCAACTTTTCAGGACCTGCAGCGCAAGCAGCAACCTCTGCAATAACGACGGGTGCTTGGGCGAGTGTATTCTGGATTGGTGTTGTGGGATTAGGGCTAGTGGTTCCTGTACTTGCCAGCACTTTATCACCCAAAAGCTGGAAGCATACTAAAGGCTTTTTGATTACGGTGTCGTGTAGCACCATATTAGGGGTATTAGCACTAAGACACTTCGTGGTTTATGCCGGACAAAGTTATATTAGCTAGTGACGGTATTAAAGAAACTAACAATACATTTAGTTAAGCAAACAAAGTAACCCAATAAAAATGCCGCTAACTCAGTTAGCGGCATTTTTGTATTCAGTTTCGTTACTGTATTAAAACGATAAAGAGAATTAACTCTTAGCGCGTTTCATTGCAGTGAAGAACTCATCGTTAGTTTTGGTCATTGCCAATTTATCGATAAGGAATTCCATGCCGGTAACTTCATCCATAGGATTAAGGATTTTACGTAAAATCCACATCTTCTGTAGCTCATCAGGCGTGGTTAGTTTCTCTTCACGACGAGTACCAGAGCGGTTAAAGTCGATTGCAGGGAAAACGCGTTTTTCAGCTGCTTTACGAGAAAGGTGTAACTCTTGGTTACCAGTACCTTTAAATTCTTCGTAAATAACTTCATCCATTTTAGAGCCAGTATCCACAAGCGCTGTTGCGATAATGGTTAAGCTGCCGCCATGTTCGATGTTACGTGCAGCACCGAAGAAACGTTTTGGACGATGTAATGCGTTTGCATCAACACCACCAGTAAGCACTTTACCTGATGATGGGATTACTGTGTTGTATGCACGGGCAAGACGAGTGATTGAATCTAATAAGATAACCACGTCTTTTTTGTGTTCAACTAAGCGCTTGGCTTTTTCAATAACCATTTCAGCAACTTGAACGTGACGACTTGCTGGCTCATCAAAGGTAGAAGCAATAACTTCACCTTTTACCATGCGCTGCATTTCGGTTACTTCTTCAGGACGTTCATCGATAAGTAATACCATTAACACCACTTCTGGGTTGTTATAGGTAATGCTTTGCGCCATGTTTTGTAGCAATAAGGTTTTACCCGCTTTAGGCGGAGCCACAATCAAACCACGCTGACCTTTACCAATTGGAGAACATAGATCCAAAATACGTGAGGTGATGTCTTCTGTTGAACCATTACCACGTTCCATACGCATACGTTCTTCTGCATGCAGTGGGGTAAGGTTTTCAAAGAGGATTTTTGTGCGAGAATTTTCAGGCTTATCGAAGTTAACTTCGTTAACTTTTAAGAGTGCAAAATAGCGTTCACCATCTTTCGGTGGGCGGATTTTACCAAAGATGGTATCACCGGTACGCATATTGAAGCGTCTGATTTGGCTAGGAGAGACATAAATGTCATCAGGGCCTGCTAAATATGAACCATCTGAGCTTCTTAAAAAGCCGAAACCATCTTGGAGGATTTCAAGCACACCGCCACCAAAAATGTCTTCACCGCTTTTGGCGTGGGATTTCAGAATAGAGAAGATGATGTCCTGTTTACGGGCACGGGCCATGTTCTCTAATTTCATGCTATCTGCTAGTGAAACCAGATCTGATATAGACGTGTCTTTTAATTCAGTTAAATTCATGTTGGGGGTCTTGTATTACGCGACGATGCTTACTGCAATCAATCTTTCTTTGGGTCTTACGAAATTGAAATAGTCGATTGATAAGCGAGTAGGGGTTTGGTTGAAAAATCTGATGAATAAATTAGCACTATATGGGCAGTGCGTCCAGAATTTTAGCGAAAAAACGGCACAAATTGTTCATATATTGTGCCGATTGTCACTTTTCAAACGTAAAACACGCAACATTATTAAAATTGATTGTTGTTCATTACACTAAAATAGCGTTTTTTTTAGCAATAACCTGCTAACGGGGTTAGCAGGTTATGTCATTAATCAATAGTGCCGCGATTTTATAAATAGACTTGATTAAGCTTGTGCGTCAATAAACTCTTTAAGTTGAGTTTTTGATAAAGCACCCACTTTAGTAGCAACTAACTCGCCGCCTTTAAACATTAATAATGTTGGAATGCCACGTACACCGTACTTAGCAGGTGAAACATTATTTTGGTCAACGTTTAATTTAGCTACAGTTAGCTTACCCGCGTACTCTTCAGCCACGTCGTCTAGGATTGGGGCAATCATTTTACAAGGACCACACCACTCTGCCCAGAAGTCTACCAGTACTGGTAATTCTGAGTTAATGACGTCGTTTTCGAAGCTGTCATCGCTTAGGTATACAATTTTATCGCTCATGTAGATCTCCAGATTTGGCACCATTGCTAGTTTATTAATGGCTTACCATGTATATTGGGACGGTTAAATAGCTTTTCAAGTGACCGTTCTATTAATGTAGCTATTTGAAACGATCGAGTCTTTTTTTGCAACACTAACGGGTATGCTTGCGCTATGAGCGAAACACATTTATCAACACAAAGATTCGCCGACTTCCCTCTGAAGTCAGAGGTTATACAGGCTTTGAACGAAAATGGCTTTGAATTTTGTACGCCAATTCAGGCGTTATCTCTTCCCATTTTATTACAACAAAAAGATATTGCTGGCCAGGCACAAACAGGAACTGGCAAGACAATGGCCTTTTTAGTGGCCACTTTTCACCACCTTCTCTCAGTTGCTGAGCCAGAAGGTCGTCAAATTAATCAGCCTAGAGCTATCATCATGGCACCGACTCGCGAACTTGCGATTCAGATTGCCAAAGATGCTAAATTGCTTGCACGACATACGGGTTTAAAAGTCGGTATTGTTTATGGCGGTGAGAGTTATGATGTTCAACGCCAAGTGCTTGATGCTGGTGTTGATATTTTAATTGGTACTACGGGTCGTATTATCGATTACGTACGCCAAGGTGTGATCAGTTTAAATGCAATTCAAGCCGTTGTGCTTGATGAAGCTGATCGCATGTTCGATTTAGGTTTTATTAAAGATATTCGTTTCTTGTTTAGGCGTATGCCTGATGCTAAGTCACGCTTAAATATGTTGTTTTCAGCGACGTTATCAATGAAGGTTCAGGAATTAGCTTACGATCATATGAATGATCCAGAAAAAGTTGAAGTCTCACCTGGCGAAAAAACCTCAAAGAACATCAAAGAAGAAATTTTCTACCCTTCGACTGAAGATAAAATGCGTTTGCTTCTGACATTAATGGAAGAAGATTGGCCAGAAAAGGCTATCGTATTTTCAAACACCAAACACAGCTGTGAAAAGGTGTGGTCATGGTTAGAAGGCGACGGCCATCGAGTGGGGTTATTAACCGGTGATGTACCGCAGAAAAAACGTATTCGCATTTTAGAGCAATTTACTTCAGGCGCGCTTGATGTGTTAGTTGCAACTGATGTGGCGGCGCGTGGCTTACATATTTCTGATGTATCTCATGTTTATAACTATGATTTACCAGATGATTGTGAAGATTACGTTCACCGTATTGGTCGTACAGGTCGTGCGGGACAAAAAGGTGTGTCAGTGAGTTTTGCTTGTGAAGAGTACGCACTGAATTTACCGGCCATTGAGACGTATATTAAGCACTCAATACCAGTCACTAATTATGATCGTGAAGCTTTGCTAGACGATTTACCGCCACCGGTTCGTATCCATCGTAAGCACCCAACAACACGTACGCGTGATGGTGCGAGAAGTGGTGCGCATCGCAGTGGTGGACGTCCACCTCAAAGGGCACGTAGACATTCGTAAATGACAGTGACAGCTGCAATGCCTGCATATGCCGCGATAACACTCGGCTCAAATAGTTTTAATATGTTGGTCGCTCACACCCTGAACGGCCAACCCACTATTATTGCAAAATACAAACGTAAAGTACGTTTGGCTGAAGGTATTGGGGCTGATAACCGTCTTGATGAAGCCGTATTACAGCGCGGGCTAGATTGTTTGCAAATGTTTGCTGAGATGCTTGATAAACATCAAGTCGCAGCTGAGCATGTGGCGGTATTTGCCACCGCAACTTTACGTGTGATCGGCAATGCTGATGAGTTTCACCAACGGGCATTACCGATTTTAGGTCATCCGATTGAAGTCATTAGTGGTTTGCGAGAAGCTGAATTAATTTACCAAGGTATGGCGGCCACTACAGAAGGTGGCGGCCAACGCTTGGTGATTGATATTGGCGGCGCCAGTACTGAGTTTATTATCGGAAATGGTAATCAAGTGCTGTTTAAAACCAGTTTAGACTTTGGCTGTGTGCGCTTTAATCAACAGTTTTTTAAGCAAACGCCTTATCTAATGGCTGATTTTGAGCAAGCTAAAGCTGCGGTACTGATGGCGCTGAAGCCTTGCTTGCAACAACTGACACAATTGGGTTGGCAAGGCGTTGTGGGCGCATCAGGGGCTGTACAGTCTGTGGTGTCAGTACTTCATCATCGCGAGCTGTCTGAGATCATCACTTTGAAAGTGCTGCATCGTTTTAGAGACGAAGTGTTGGCACAGCAAAATGAGTCACTGCATCATATTCAAGGCTTATCTGCTGAAAAAGCACCGACATTTGCCTCAGGGATTGCGATTTTAATCGCCTTATTTGAGTTACTTGATATTGAGTCGCTTAATTTATCGGGTGGTGCGCTGCGTGAAGGAGTGCTAAGCATGTTGGCTGCAAGAATGGCTTAATGCTTTAATGACCTTGTAATAAAAATCGAATACAAAAAACGGGATCATTTGATCCCGTTTTTATTTGCCTGAAAAAACTCAAGAGGCTTTCAAAACAGACTATTTCAGAATGTTGACTAAATCTTGTTCCAGCGACACTGTTGGACGTTCAACGATTCGGCCAATTTCTTCATCTTGTTGCTGAATGATAAAGGTCGGGATTCGGGTGAATTCATATGCTGCCGCTAGGCCTTCTGGATCAACTTTGCTGCGATCAATACCTATGTAAGTCACGGTAATATTCGGATTGGCAACTTCTTCAATAAGGCGCATGAAACGTGGCGTTTCACGATGGCAATCAGGGCACCAAGTACCAATAATTACCACGATATTTGTTGGGGTAGTTACCGCTTTTAATTCAGTTAATGCGGCAGCATCAATTTTATACTGCTCATACTCTGCAGCGTAACCTGGTAAGTCTTTTTCAAGTGTTGAAATATCAACAAGTCCGGTAATAATCACTTCTTGTTTCTCCTCGCTGCATGTTGCCATGAAGCCTGTTTGCTCTTCATCGAATGAACAACCACTGCCAGCCATGGCTGAGCCTGCAACCAAATGGCTGCCAAAGAAAATTGCGGTTGTAGCTAATAATGTTTTAACAGTGTTATGCATGATAAGGCCTCAAGAAAGAACAATAAAACAATTCAATCATTTAACCTTAGGTTAGTGAAGTTGAATATTAGCTAGCTGTTAGCTAGATCACTAATATAAGTAAAATTCAAAGATAACTTTGCACTGGCTCATAGTGCATTAGCAAGAGTTAATGTTTATTGCTACGGCGATGAATGTCACTATTGGGGGGTGTTTTAGTCGCCTTTGTAATCAATTTGAATCATTTAGCCTGCAAAATGCGCTATAAAAAAGGAGACGAATAGGTCTCCTGTTTGTTATTCATCTTGTATAAATAAAATCTTTTATTTACTTATCTTCTTTTAGCCATTGAGCGGCACTTTTTGCAAAATAAGTTAATATGCCATCAGCGCCTGCGCGTTTAAAACAAAGTAATGATTCCATTACAATGGCTTTTTCGGCTAACCAGCCATTTTGAATTGCTGCCATGTGCATGGCATATTCGCCACTCACTTGGTATGCAAAAGTCGGCACTGCTAGTTCGGTTTTTACGCGGCGAACGATATCAAGGTATGGCATGCCAGGCTTTACCATTACCATGTCTGCACCTTCTTGAATATCTAATGCGACTTCATGTAAGGCTTCATCGCTATTGGCTGGATCCATTTGGTAGCTATGCTTGTTGCCACCTTTAAGGTTACCTGCTGAGCCGACAGCGTCACGGAAAGGGCCGTAGTAACTAGAAGAGTATTTGGCTGAATATGCCATAATTTGGGTGTTAACGTGGCCTGCAGCTTCTAATGCTTCACGAATAGCGCCAATTCGGCCATCCATCATGTCTGAAGGAGCGACAATGTCAGCGCCGGCTTCAGCGTGTGATAAGGCTTGTTTGACTAAGATCTCAGTGGTGATGTCGTTAAGGATGTAACCTGTGTCATCAATAATGCCGTCTTGACCATGGGTGGTGAAGGGGTCAAGTGCCACATCTGTCATAATCCCAAGCTCAGGAAAAGCTTGTTTTAACTCACGTACGGCGCGCTGTACTAAACCGTCACAATTGTAAGCTTCTTCAGCCATGAGGGTTTTCTTTTCCGCAGGTGTAACTGGGAACAGGGCAATCAAAGGAATGCCAAGTTCGACTAATTCAGCGGCTTCTTTGAGTAATAAGTCGATTGAATAGCGTTCAACACCCGGCATCGACGCCACTTTTTCGGTGCGATTGTTGCCTTCAAGAACAAACATTGGGTAGATAAGGTCATTCACCGACAGTTTGTTTTCTGACATTAAACGGCGGCTGAAATCATGTTTACGCATGCGGCGCATTCTGCGCTGTGGAAAAGCACTAGTAATTATATTCACATTCGACTCCTGAAATTAGACTGATCTTAATCAGACGAAAACAGACAAACCTGATTTCGTCCACTGCGCTTAGCTTGGTAAAGCGCTTTATCTGCTTGTTCAAGTAACTGAGTTGGCTGTTCATTGGTTTCGATAATGGCAGCGCTCACACCGATACTTACGAAAAGGGAAATAGGGTTATTATCCCAATCGATTGATAAATTGGAGATTGCTTGGCGAATTCTTTCAGCCAATAGCATCGCTCCTACACTATCAGTATTTGGTAATATAATAGCAAACTCTTCACCTCCAAAACGTGACACCAGATCGGTTGGTCGTTTTAAAAACTCAGAAATTGTTGTCGCAATCACTTTAATTGCAAGGTCGCCAGCAAGGTGACCAAATTGATCATTAATCTGTTTAAATTTATCAATATCAACCATTAGGATAGCAAGTGAGGTTTGCTGACGACGACTAATGCGTCCTTCTGCGGTTAGGCGTTTATCAAAGGCGTTTCTATTTTTTACCCCAGTTAAACTGTCAGTGGTGCTTTGTTGCTGCAGCTTTTGATTGGCATCATTTAGCTCACGTAAGGTGACTTCGAGCTCAAGAGTCCGCTCAGCGACCATTTGTTCGAGACGTTCATTGGTTCTCGCTTCTGCTTTTAAAGCTTCATCACGGTTTTGTTGTAGTTTTTGGGCTTGCTCTAGGGCCTTTTTTTGCATTTGAAGTTTGGCTTTTCGTTCATCGTTATAGCGCACTGCTAGCACTGCAGCCATGACAATGACTTCAAAGGTCAGTCCGATCATCATTGGAGTATGCGCTGGCATATACCACTGTAAATAGCCCAGATAAATGAGCCCGCTGAGAATGGCACCAATAAATAGCCCGATACGGGCAATAGCATATAAACGTGCATTTTTACTGCCTTTAATTACTTGTATTAAAGATACTGTAATCAGTACACAGCTAATGGCGATTACCGAGAAAGTGAGCAAATATAAGCTGAATTTAAAATCAATAAACGAGATAACCAGACTCAGTAAAACGCAGTAAACCGCAAGGTAACGACCGACTAATAGCATCGGTTTATTATGATATTTAAGTAGCATCACTTTTTCGGTAAACATCAGCGCAAAAGCTAAGGCTATCGGGATTAATATTGGAATGGCTAAGTTTTGCACCACCGGCAGTGTGGGCCATAAATATTGAAAGGCAATACCATGAATAGTGGCCACAAGTAGAGTTAAACTGAGTACATAGCCACTATAGTAACTATAACTAAAAGACCCTGATGCGAGGGCAATAAACAAACTAAATAGCCCAATGGCAATCAATATCCCAATTTGAAAGCCATTAGCAAGGCTTTGAGACTCAATGGCATGGCTGTAATCATTTTTACTCCATAGTACCAATGGAAAATTTAAGCTGCCGCGATTATCGATTTTTAAGTAAAAGGTATGTGTTTCGTTTGGCTGTAATTCAAAGGGGTAAAGAAATAAATTACTTTGCAGTGGGCGCTGTTTAAACGGATAGCTATCACCCATTAGCTCCACTTTTACTAATTTGTTATTGACTAAATGATATAGTTTCATGCTATCTAGCAGTGGGTTATTCAGCGCTATCATGCGTGATAGATGGTCATTAGGGCTAAAAATACTAAAACTCAACCAAGTATTTTTAGCGCCAATTTTACGCATATCGCCGCGGCTTAACTTGCGCCAATCTTGTTGGCTATTTTTTAGCAGTGTTAAGCTGGCAAGCTCTTCAATATCTTGAGACTGATTGATATACATCCAATCCGTTAATTTGATTTTTGTAATGGATGAGGCGGTTAATCTTAGCGGGGTATTGGCGTGCTCAACGGCAAGCGCGTGGGCTGCTTGTAATTGAGTTAGCAATATAATAAAAAACAAAGTAAATGCTTTAAACGCCCAATGCACTTGCTGCATTAATCCTGCCCTAGGTTAAAAAAACGCTGGCTGTTGGTGTAGCAATGGGCTGCCAGCTCTGCATAGGGTTGCTGACGAAGATTAGCAATATACTCGGCAATATAGGGCAAGTATTGTGGCAAATTTTTGCTAGATTTGGGTTTAGGGCGCATGCTGCGAGGTAATAAATAAGGGCTGTCAGTTTCAACCATTAAGCGGTTGTTTGGGATCAATGGCACTATGCTCGCCAGCTCAGCGCCGCGACGTTCATCGCATACCCAGCCAGTTATGCCGATATGTAAATCTAATTCAAGACAAGCAAGTAACTCATCTTTGCTGCCCGTAAAGCAATGCAGCAGCGCTGCAGGGAGCTTGTGGCGATATTGACTTACTATTGCAATAAAGTCCTCGTGAGCGTCACGACAGTGCATCAGTACCGGCATTTGTAATGCAACTGCCAATTCAAGTTGGGCGTGAAAGGCAAGGCGCTGGGCATTACGGGGAGAAAAGTCGCGATTATAATCTAAACCGCATTCACCAATAGCAACCACTTGCTTTAATGCTGCTAAGGTTTTTATCTCATCAGCACTGGCAGCATTCCAGCTACTGGCGTGGTGAGGGTGAACCCCTGCAGTGCTATAGAGTTGCTGAGGGTATTTTGCGCACAGCGAGGCGCTGTCGCTACTTTCAGTAATATCACTGCCAATAACAATTAACGGCGAAACATGATGTTGCGCCGCTTGAGTCACTATATTGTCAATATCAGCGATTAACCTGCTGCTAAGCAAATTAACGGCTATGTCGATATGCTGCGGCATGATTTATTTTAAACGCTTCACTCGAATAGTGGAGTTACGATCATCGCTGCCCAGTAGGAATGAACCGAGAGCGCCTTTTTCAACAAAGACGGTTTGATCTTTTTTCACTTTATAGCGGTCAGTACCTGATTGCTTCCAAGTTTGATTATTAGACAGGGTAATAATTAATGAGCCGTAAGGATCTTTTTTTACCGATACAACGTCAGCATAAAGGCGAGTGACATCCTCATCGACCTTCTTTTTAAGACCAAACTCTTGCTCTGCAGTAGGAGTGTTAGACGTTGCAACTGCAGCCGTTGTTACGGCAGATGCAGTTACTACTGCTGGCGTCGATACCGCAGTAGCAGTCTCTGTTGTCGCTGAAGTGAGGGAGGTGTTAACTGACGCGGCTAATGTGTCGTAACACATTAGCCGGTCAAGTTTGTCAGTTTGAGCTGCACAGCTCGCCAGTTGTTGCTCAACACTGGCCTGTGCTTGAGAAGAGATAGCCAAAGCAAAAGTGGCAATCAAAGTTAAACGCATTACAGAATCCTTCTTTTTATTGGTTAACTAGTCCATGAGTGCGATGCGCAATTTAACTATCAGCTTTCTCGTTCTCTGGCTCTTCGTTATCTGTATCTTCTTTTGGGGTATATAGCCTAGCTGCTAATAAACCACCTTCAAATAATATTAACATAGGAATCGCTAACATTGTTTGTGAAATAATATCAGGTGGCGTTAGCATCATGCCAACCACAAATGCACCTACAACAATGTAAGGGCGTTTTTGTTTAAGCTCATCTGGTGTTGTCACGCCAGCCCAGCACATTAATACTACGGCTACAGGGATTTCAAAGGCTAAACCAAAAGCAAAAAATAGCTTTAAGATAAAACTTAAATAGCTACTAATGTCGGTTGCTACTTGCACTCCTTCTGGTGCGACACTGGTGAAAAACGCAAATACCACCGGAAATACCACGTAATAGGCGAAAGCAATACCGAGGTAAAATAATACCGTACTGCTAAATAGCAGCGGCATAATCATGCGCTTTTCGTGTTTGTATAAACCGGGCGCCACAAATGACCATACTTGAAATAGTACGTAGGGGATCGCCACAAAAAATGATAACACTAAGGTTAATTTAAATGGCGCAAAAAAGGGCGCGGCTACATCCGTTGCAATCATACTGCCGGTCTCTGGCAGTGATTGCATTAATGGGATTGCCATATAATGGTAAATGTCATTTGCCCAATAAACTAAGCAGATAAATACCAGCAATACGCTGCCGATAGCTCTAAGTAACTTATTTCGTAACTCAAGCAAATGACTGATAAGAGGTAGCTGTTGTGACATTGGTTACCCGTGTTAGCTTTTGGTATTTGAACTGTCAGAGTCGTTTGCTTGTTCACTTTTGGCAGTAGAACTTTCAGCGGGTGTAGCTGCAGAGGTATCTTTGGCTACTTCGTCAACTTGATAGGGACGATTAACCGATTTTGCAGCATCTTTTAGCTGATCAATGGACTCTTGTAGTTCAGGTGATAGGTTCGACAAACCTTTGCTTTCTGCTTTTTTAAGGTCAGCATGAAGCTGATCAATTTTAAGCTCTTGCTCTAATTCATCTTTGACTGAGTTTGCCATCCGCTTTAATGAGCGGATCCACTCAGATATTGAACGTACTGCAACCGGAAGTCTTTCGGGGCCGAGAACCACAAGCCCCAAAATTCCAATCAGCAGTAGCTCCATAAAGCCAATACCGTCAAACATAATGAATTACGCCTGTTCTTTATCCTTTGACTCGGATTTCTGCTCAGTTGCCTGTTCAGACTTTTTCGCAGTGCTGTCTTCTAGAGACTTCTTTTCTTCATCTTCAGGATTCATTGCATTTTTGAAGCCCTTAACAGCCCCACCTAAATCGCCACCTAAAGAACGTAATTTTTTAGTTCCGAATAACAACACAACAATTAACGCAATAATTAGAAGCTGCCAAATACTGATGCCGCCCATGAACATTTCCTCTATAAGAATAAAAACATGATGTTGGAATTTTTACATTCACAATTGTAACCTTTATACATAGAGTATTATGAACCTCTAATGTATAAGTGCTAGTTAAAATTTACGGTTTTTTGGTCTGGATCGCCATCCTGTGAACCAAAGCACTATACCTGATGTGATACAAATGTAAGCAGGCCATAGTGTAGCGTATTGGTTTAATAATATTGTGCCACAGATCAACATTACAGCAGCTGTTATTAATAAGTAATTACTTTTATGGGCTTTATGTTGAAATTTTAGGTACTTATCAAGCATTTGTTGTTGGGTGCCCAGTAGTTTTCGACCCATTTTTAAATTGTCATAGATAAGTTCTGGAAATTCTGGCAGCTTTTCAGCCCAATAAGGGCTCTTCATTTTAACTTTATCAAAAATGGCTTTCGGGCCGACTTGTTCAGACATCCACTGCTCTAAAAACGGTTTAGCTGTTGACCATAAGTCTAGCTGTGGGTACAGCTGACGACCTAAGCCTTCAATGTAAAGTAATGTTTTTTCGAGTAAAACAAGTTGTGGTTGCACGACGATATCGAATCGGCGGGCAGTGCGAAATAACTCCAGTAACACATGGCCAAATGAGATTTCGTCTAATGGCTTATTAAACATGGGTTCGCAAACCACTTTAACCGCTTGCTCAAATGCCAGTACGTCAGTGTTTTCTGATACCCAACCCGATTCAATATAAAGCTGGGCAATACGCTGATAATCACGATTAAAAAAGGCTAAGAAATTTTCTGCTAAATAGCGTTTGTCGACATCATTAAGGGTGCCCATAATGCCGCAATCCATGCCGATATAAAATGGATTGTCAGGGTGTTCACGGCTTATAAAAATATTGCCAGGGTGCATGTCAGCATGGAAAAAATTATCACGAAATACTTGGGTGAAAAACAGCTCAACACCGCGTTCAGCCAAAAGCTTTAAATTAGTCCCTTGGGCTTTTAAGGCTTCAATATCTGAAACAGGAATGCCGTAAACACGCTCCATTACCATTAGGCGAGGGTAGCAATAATCTTCATAAACATAAGGCACATACAAGCTATCAGAGTCTAAAAAATTGTTACGTAGCTTGATGGCATTGAGCGCCTCTAGTTTAAGGTTTAGCTCGCCTAAAATGGTGGTGCGATAATCATCAATGACTTCAGCAGGGCGCAGACGATTGCCTTCACCTAATAGCTTTTCAAGTAAATTGGCCGCTTGGCACATCAGTTGTAAATCAGCATTAACTCGCGCTTCAACGTTGGGACGTAAAACTTTTAACACCACCTCTGCGCCATTTTCTTTCAAGTTAGCAGTGTGAACTTGAGATATGGATGCTGACGCTAAGGGAATGTCTTCAAAGTTGTCAAATAATGAGTCTATCGGCGCTTTTAGTTCTGCTTCAATAGCTTGGCGGGCAAGGGTTGAATCAAAAGGTGGTACGCGGTCTTGCAACATCGCCAGCTCACTGGCCCACTCATCATTGAGTAAGTCACGGCGAGTTGACAGCATTTGTCCCAGCTTGATGTAAACCGGTCCTAAATCTTGCATCGCCAGCTTTAAACGTTCAGCAGAAGATTTGTCTTTGTGTTGGTTGCGGATCCAAAAGAAACAATTTCGCAGAAGTGAAAAGTACCAGGGAGTTTTATTTTTGGGTAAAACATCATCTAAGCCGTAATGGAGTACAGTTTTTATGACTTGGTAACCACGCCTGATACTTGCAATTGTCATGGGGTAATTTTTTCTCTTAATTTTGCTATCTTGGACTCAATGCTTGTTGTTCTATCAACAAGCTGTTCCAGATTATCACGAAAATGAATGAAGTCGATTTGATGAGGGGCGAGTCGATATTCTTCAGTGGTTAATTGACCCACATGAGAGAGCGACTTTTCAAACACTTGCTTCATTGAACTGGCTAAGTGTTTGGTATTAGTCAGCAACATATGAGTCGGGGCATCACCAATATACTTTGATAATGGCTCGGCAAAATCTAACTCAATGTGCTTTAAGTAATGACTAAAGCTTTGCAATAAGTTGATATCGCCATCGAGGAACAGCTTATCTTGCTTAATGAGCTCGGTAAGGTTAGCCCCTTCAGTCACCTTATAAAGCGTAGTGACATCAGCAGTAATACTGACGTCAACAGTGGCTTCATAAGCGCTCATGACTTGAATTTGCGGTGCAAAAATAAGGTATATTGGCCAACTAACTTGGGTTAACTGAATTTTGAATACTTTACCGTGCAACGGCTTTAGTCGCGCATATTCACCCTGATCTTGTGCTTGTAACTGCCCGAGAGCAGTTTCCATTGCAGCACAAGCCAGTAATGAACAGTGGTTCGGCAGCATTAGAATTTATAACCGCGATGTAAGGCGACAACACCATCAGTCATATTGGTGTAGTCAACTTGTTCAAGACCGGCATCAAGCATCATTTGCTTTAAGGTTTCTTGATCTGGATGCATGCGAATTGATTCAGCTAGGTATTCATAGCTGTCAGCATCTTGGGTAATTAGTGCGCCCATTTTAGGCAACACTTTAAAGCTATAAAGATCATAAACTTTACGCATGACTTCGTGTTGAGGTTTTGAGAACTCAAGCACTAATAACTTTCCGCCAGGTTTTAGTACCCGGCGCATCGAGCGTAATGCTGCGTCTTTATCGGTCACATTACGTAAACCAAACGCAATGGTAATAATATCAAAATGATTGTCAGGAAACGGCAGTGCTTCAGCATTAGCTTGTACGTAACTGACATTGCTAACAATGCCTTTGTCGCGCAATTTAGTACGGCCAACTTTAAGCATTGAATCATTAATGTCAGCAAGAATAACCTGGCCGCGCTCACCCACAAGGTGTGAGAATTTAGCGGTTAAATCACCGGTGCCGCCAGCAAGGTCAAGTACTTTCATGCCCGGTCTTGCGCCTGCGGTCGCAATCGTGTGACGTTTCCAAAAACGGTGTACACCGAATGACATAACATCATTCATGATGTCGTATTTAGCAGCAACCGAATGAAATACGTCAGCAACTAAATCCGCTTTTTTCTCTGAATCAACGGTTTTGTAACCAAAATGGGTGTTCTTTGGGTCGCCCTCAGACATCTGTGTATTCCTATAATGTGCGGTAATTAACAGCGAGTGTATGTCATTGCTTGCTTTGCAGAAACTTCAATCAGCCAGAATGTGATCAAGTTTACTTGAAATAGCTAAGAATGCGTTAAGACAGCGTATTATTCTATCTCATCAAAATTGCCCTGCATTAGAGCATAAAATTCACAGTTATTGAATAGTGAAAGTATTAGGTAATAGCGTGCAATAAATTTAACAGCTTAAGTTTGTACGATCCTTAAGCGAGAGAAGTTCAAATATCCCTTGCTTAAGCTAGCTTACTTTTCTTGCCTGGATATAACTGTACATTAATTCACAGACACTTTGGCCTACATCACGCTTACCAGCCATATCACCCGCATCGTGACATTGAGGCGCGGCTTCAGCAATATGCAGATAAGCACAAGGGCAGTGTTTAGCGATGTGATGAATATAGTGGCAGGCATCTAACAAGGGCACACCGGCAAAAGTGGATGCGCTGCTGGGCATTTTGGCGATGGCATCTACATCAATTTCTAAGGCCACTGGCAGTTGAGTTTGATTAAGATTGCTGGCGATTTGTTGCAGCGCTTGGCTTAAGTCGATTTCTCGTCTGACCCAAATTTGCTGAAAGCTGTGCCAATGACCGCCAAATAAGCTTAATTGCTCTAAGGTGGCTTCAGTGTTTTTTAGCTCATGTAAACCTAGCACATGGTAATAAGCCAGTGCGCCATTGGCTGCAGCGTAGCTAAATCCGTTGCCACTGTGGCGCCCTTCCCGTGGGCGAAAATCGCTATGGGGATCAAGGTTTACTGCCGCAGCCGCCTGATTAAAGTGAGCCTTAGTCGCCATTAGCATGCCATATGCATTGTTATGACCGCCGCCGATCACTATGGGCTCAAGCTCTGCTGCCATAATTTGGCTGATCACACTAATGACTTGGTTATCAAGTTCTTTAGTCGCTTGCCTTAACTCTTCTAGGGATGCCGCTTCTGGCAGTGGGGCCTGAGATATTTCCCCTAAAATAAGACACTGTTTACCATCAAGGTAGCGGTTGGACTGCAAATTAAGCCATTGTTGCATAGTGGCACTAAAGGCTGCAGATGAGCCGCCGCGGCCTAAGTTAGCCCTTGGACCAGCATCTTCGGTAATTCCGACAATAACAAATTGCACCCCATTGGTTTTAGCCTCACAAAGTGCCTGTTTAAGATCCGCTAAAGAGGGGGCTGATTCGGAGATAAGCTTGACGGTTTGGCCCAGTTTGCTTTCGCCATCTCTGCTGGAGAGGTATTGATTAACTTCACTGCGGGTCATTATCTGCAACATTAAGAACCTATTTCATTCAATTGAGGTTAGCTTTAAGGCTAATATGTCGAGCCACATATCTAGAGTCAAATACTTAGAGCTTATGACTTAAAAATAGGCCATAAAAAAGCCAGCATAGCTGGCTTTAGTCGATATTTAAACTGGTAATATGTAACCAGCAATATCAATCGATTATTCGATATCTAATGGCTCTGGCGATAAGATAACGCCAGTATTGTCAGCATAGATATGGTCGCATGGCAGGAATGTTACCCCACCAAAGTTAACTGGGATTTCAACTTCACCAACGCCATTAGTGTCAGCGCCAATCGGGATTGAAGCTAATGCTTGAATACCAATATCCATTTCTTCAAGGGTGTCAACGTCACGTACTGAGCCGTAAACAATAATGCCTTCCCACTTGTTAGCCACTGCGATTTCAGCAATCGAGGCATCAATTAATGCACGGCGCATTGAACCGCCACCATCTACTAACAAGACTTTACCTTCGCCTTCTGCTTGCAGCGCATCAGCAATTAAGCCGTTATCTTCAAAACATTTGATGGTACTAATCGAACCACCAAAAGAGCTACAACCGCCGTAATTACTGAACATTGGTTCTACTACATCAACGACATCTAAATACATATCACACAATTCTGAGGTGTTGTATTCCATAGTGACACTCCTTGGGGTTAGCGATTCACAGAGGTTTTCGCCAGTTATCAAAGCAATAATATATGAATTATATGAGCTTTTTATGAAAATAACAGCGATATTCATCACTTGATAAAGATAATCAGTTAGTTGTTCAGTCTTTGGTCTTAAGGCGGGATGACTTAAACGGCTGTTGTTTATCGCTGTGATAAGCCCTTTATTAGCCTTAGTTCTTGTTTTTATATGATTAACTGCATTGTTGCCCTGTCTGTGGTGACTCCTTTGAGTAAGTTATGATTGTCATAAAAGTTTCGATAGCTTGTCATCTAAGCGTCATTAGCCCTATTTACAGTTCTTATTAAGGTTGAACAATTGAACTATAAGGATTTTGTATGGCTATGACGATTAGCGCACTGGATAAGTTTGTGTTTTGCCACATTATTACTTTTTGTCGAACTCATGAGTTAACCCCTTTAGCGAAAAGAATCTCAGCAAGTGGGGATGGCCATTATTACGTGTATATGGCGGTAGGTTTATTGTTTTTACATCCTCAAGGCAGTCAGTTTTTTAATTTGATGTTAGTGAGTTTTATCATTGAACTGCCGTTATATTTTGTCTTTAAAAATGCCATTCGCCGCACTAGGCCTTGCGCCGCTTTTGCAGGCTTTGATAGCAGCTTTCAGGCATCAGACAAATTTAGTTTGCCATCGGGGCATACTGCAGCGGCCTTTATTATGGCGATGGCTATCACTTCGACTTTTCCTGCATTGTGGCCAATCGCAATGACCTGGGCTGTGGCGATTGGATTATCTCGAATAGCGCTTGGGGTGCATTATCCATTGGATATTGTTGCTGGTATTGGGTTGGGGGTCGGTGTGGTTATCTTAGCCGAGCCGTTGATTTAGCTTGTCATAGCGCTGAAATTGGTCATTAAACAAGGTAAATCATGAAAATATTATACGGTGTTCAAGGGACGGGAAATGGCCATATTAGCCGTGCCAGAGTCATGGCAAAGGCGTTAAGTAAAACTGATATCGAGGTTGATTTTTTATTTAGTGGTCGCGCCAAAGATGAGTACTTTGATATGCAATGTTTTGGCGACTATCAAGTTAGAACGGGCATGTCTTTTATTACCGAAGACGGGCGAGTCAGCATTGGCAAAACCATTAAAAGAAATATCACTTCACCCATTGTGTCTGAAGTGAGACAACTTGATTTGAGCGGCTATGATTTAGTGTTAAACGACTTTGAGCCAGTGAGTGCTTGGGCTGCTAAAAAACAGGGCGTGACCGCAATTGCGATCAGTCATCAAGCGTCCTTACAATACTCAGTACCTAAACAGGGAATGAGCTGGTTTGATGAATTACTGTTAAACAACTTTGCACCTGCAGATATCAAATTAGGCTGTCATTGGCATCATTTCGGTTTTGCTATTTTACCTCCCTTTGTAGAAGTTGATCCAAGTTGTGGTGCTCACAGCCATCAAATTTTGGTGTATTTACCCTTTGAAAGTGCCGATGCGATAGCAGCTTTTTTAAGGCCTTTTTCTGACTATCAATTTTTTGTTTACCATGGCAATAAGCCAAAGCAGTCATTACCTGAGCATATTAATTGGTTCAGCTTTGATCGCTGTGGGTTTAAACAACACATGTCGCAATGTGGTGGGGTAATAGGTAATGCAGGTTTTGAGCTTGCCAGCGAGGCGATGACATTAGGTAAGAAGCTACTGGTTAAACCGCTTCAGGGGCAATTTGAGCAATCATCAAACGTAGCAGCATTAGAGCTGTTGGCTGCAGGACAAAGTATGGATAGCTTAGATAGTAAAATGTTAGCCCGATGGTTAAAGGCGGCGTCGCCCAAGCCTATTGCATATCCGCAAGTCGGTGATGCCTTGGTGGGGTGGTTACTACAAGGTAATTGGCATCAACATCAAGCGCTTTGCCATGATTTATGGTCCCAAGTCGATCTACCTGATAACTGGCGCAAGTAAATGGCATCAGTAAATCGAGTCTTTCTTTGTCTGTGACTCAAGATCAATCAGTTAGCCGCTAGCTTTGCTAATTACTTTGGTAAGTAATAAGTAATAAGTCACATTAGCTGACTTTTGAATGATGCTGATGAAGTTGCTCGAGTAACTCATCTTCCAAAGCAAAGCGCGCTTCCATTGCTTGAGCTAAATTAGAGAGATCGCTATCTAATTCTAGCAACATAGAATCGCTATCTGCTTCAGTATATTTGTCATTGAAGTCTAATGCGGCATCAGTTGATTCACTGATTTTTGGTAATAACAGTTGTGCTCGGGCTTTACTTTGTTCACCTGATTTTTCACACTCATTAACCAATTGATCGTATACCTCAAAATGACCTTCAGAGACATAATCAACTAATTGAGCGCAAAACTGCTTAACGGTATCTAGTTCAGGTAAGCTTTTTGCTGGGACTGAGTAAGGGGCGAGGCCAGCAATTTTGAAGTATTGGATCAGTAATGCTCTGCGGTGCTGCAGCCATTGATCAACCAGCTTATTGGAGCCACCCCATTTTTGTTCGGCTTTTTCTAGTTTTGTCAGCATTATCATTCTCAATTTAGTAACCAATACATAACACTTAATGTATGAGAGAAAGTAGTGATTAATCAACTCTTTTCTGCAAAAGAAGCAATGGATTGACCAGAGGAATGGGCTGAGTTACGAGGGAAATATTCTTTGTTATTGTAATCTAAAGAAAAATGCCCAGCGATAGCATGCTACCGCTGGGCAAATAGATTTTTAAGGGCTCGATTTATCGTGCTTCTTGATTGTTCTTGCTAGCGCAAACTTTTTATATCAAAGGTGCAGCGAGGGTGCAACTTTTTTGTTGAATTAGCTTCACACCTAGTCAAAAACAACCCTTTTTGTGAGCATATTAACGTTTATATTAGCAATTTTGATACTAGTAGGAGGGGCAGCTCACATAAATTTAGCAGAACTGGTTACATTAATACCTTAAGTCGCTAAACTACGGTTCAGCGGATATCAATATATGTTTAGGAATCAAGCCCAATGGCAGAATTAAAGAATGATCGTTATTTACGCGCTTTACTAAAACAGCCTGTTGACAGAACGCCAGTATGGATGATGCGTCAAGCTGGTCGTTACCTTCCAGAATACAAAGCAACCCGTGCTCAAGCCGGTGATTTCATGTCGCTTTGTAAAGACCAAGACTTGGCTTGTGAAGTGACTTTACAGCCATTACGTCGTTATGATTTAGATGCAGCTATTTTATTTTCAGACATTCTAACCATTCCAGATGCAATGGGCTTAGGCTTATACTTTGAAACTGGTGAGGGTCCACGTTTTGAACGTCGAGCTGATACCGTTGACTCGATTAAAAAGCTTTGCATTCCAGATCCAGAAGATGAACTTGGTTACGTGATGCGTGCAGTAAGCACGATTCGTCGCGAGCTAAAAGGTGAAGTACCGTTAATTGGTTTCTCTGGTTCTCCTTGGACGCTAGCCACTTATATGGTTGAAGGTGGTTCAAGCAAAACATTCGAAAAAATTAAGAAAATGGCTTACGAAGAGCCAGCAGCATTACACATGCTTTTAGACAAGTTAGCTGATTCAGTTATCTTGTACCTAAATGCACAAGTTGCTAACGGTGCTCAGTCGTTAATGATCTTTGATTCATGGGGCGGTGCGTTATCTCACCACGCTTACCGTGAGTTCTCATTACGTTACATGCAAAAAATCGTTGATGGCCTAACTCGCCATGCTGACGGTCGCCAAGTTCCTGTTACCTTGTTCACTAAAGGTGGCGGATTATGGTTAGAGTCTATGGCTGAAACTGGTTGTGATGCGCTCGGTTTAGATTGGACTGTTGATATCGGTGATGCACGTCGCCGTGTTGGTCATAAAGTTGCGCTGCAAGGCAACATGGACCCATCTGTACTTTATGCTTCACCAGAGCGTATTCATCAAGAAGTGGATCAAATCCTATCTTCTTACGGTGAAGGTACTGGCCATGTATTTAACTTGGGTCATGGTATCCATCAACATGTTAACCCAGAACATGCTGGTTCATTCATTAACTCAGTACATGAGCTATCAGCGAAATATCATAAGTAATTGATAATGATGCGCACAAAAAAAGACGAGCAATGCTCGTCTTTTTTTTAATTCGTTTTCGACCACTGAGCTTTACCATATTTTATTCATCATAGTTTTAATGGTAATGAGTGCTCTCTATCACAAAGTGACAATTGAATATTCTAAATTGTGATCTTAACAAAACTCTTAGTGGGGTTTATTTGATACTTTATCGTCATTCTGAGAATTAAGTATTATTTAGCTAACTAGCTTTGTTTCATGATGAAACAGAGGCAAAAACTAGTAGCCTTTGCCAAAAAGAGTTAATTATGAAAATTCAAATTATTGTTGCTTTAATGTTCTTTGCTGTATTTGCTGCGCTACTACCAGGTAACCATTACATTTATGTGGCTAATGCCGATTATTATATGGGGCAATTTGTGACTGTTGCGGCAGTATTATTAATGTGGGGAAGTCTATTTGCTGGTTTTGTGAGTCTTTTCTTCCACAAAATTAAAAAACTTTATCAATCTATCTAGAGTTAATAGCTAAAATTATTCCACTAAACATCTATGTTTAGTGGATAGCGGCTGGGCAAATAAAGCACTGAGCGTGGATACGTTCGGTGCTTTATTTTATTCGCTAGGATAAAGTGTTTTATATTGGCTTCAAGTTGATAGATGATTTCCATGTGGTGATAGCGCTAGCGACCAATAAAGCGAATACCAGTAGGAGAATTTTTTGTCTTTTTTACGATAGAAGCAACTGCAAAATTTATATTTTAAAATATGTCTTCAGCCATATAAAAGAAAGTGACGGCGAGGCGCTTTTCTCTTTTTTCTTTGCCAAAATAGCTACTTGCACTATGTACCATATTGCCTTTGAATAGGATTAAACGGTTGAATTTATTTTCTATACTTTCATCTTCATACCAAGCACTTGGTGGCAAGCTTTGTGTATTCAATGCATCAACTAAATTATGGTAAGGCTTTTCGACTAAGTTTCCGCCAGCAGCATCATTTGAATATTTTAGGCGATAAAAAGAAGTTCCTGAATGTGGTTTTGGGTCGCGACTTAAAAAAAGTACAGCACCAAAGCGACAAAGCTGACGATTATCGACATGTGGCCTTGCAGCACCTTCTTCGCTTCCGACTAAAATAGCGGTATTAGTATCAACGACAACATCATTTGACTCAGCCACCCAAATCTTATCTTTTCCTATTGTTTGTTTTATCCAATTCTCTACCAGTTCGAGCTCTTTTTTCTTCAATGCATTTTTCGAACGCATCCCAGGCCAAAGTTCATTGGTGTAGGGTTTGCCAAGCTTCCACTTACTTTTAATAAAACATCGGTTTGCTATATCAATTGCCTGTTTTTCAGGGAAGAAATCATCAATTATCCAATAGTTTACATTTTCTTCCGGCTTCTCATAGGGAAGCCTTGGAGAACCGAAAGGGATTTCTGGGAGGTTTAAGTCATCTGAATACTTCTGGTGCATATGGTGTATACCTTCCATTTAACTCAATATTGTTATTATTGTTTGTTTATATTTAATATTTTATTAACTTAATCGATGTTATCAATATTTACGAATTATGGGTAGGAAGGCGAAGCTATTTTATTGAGAAGAATTAGTCGCACATAAGTGAGAGTGTTAATGCAACTAATGCTAAAGCGAATTAATGATGACAGCTTTGTAGTTCGATATGAAAGCAACTCCCAGTGCCTGGTTCACTGTCAACATTAATACGGCACTTTAGGAGTCCAAGCAATTGGCGCACTATGGCTAAACCAACACCCAACTGTGGCAATGTTTGATTGGGCTCAAATGATAACTGCTGCATGGATAATTGTTTTAAGGCTTCGACTTCATGCTTATGCATGCCTGCGCCAGTATCTTTAACGGCTAACCAGCTTTGACCATTTAAGCTTTCGCTGTATACCTTGATGGTGCCACCTTTTGGGGTGTATCTCAGGGCATTATCTACAAGATTATTTAATATTCGACGCATTAATTGTGGGTCGGTATACACTTGCAGCTCATCGGCAATATTAAAGTCTAAGAGTATTCCAAGTTTTTGCGCTCTGGGTGCAAAAGTTTGTTTTAAATCCAGTAATACCTCTCGCAAATTAATTTGACTTATTTGGGCACTGATTTGACCATTTTCCAGTGCTGCTAATTCAAGTAATTGTGCCAGTAACTGCTGTAAGTTTTGCCCTGAATTAGCTGCGTACTCAATTAATTCTGGTTGGCGCTCTGCTGGCGGTAATAGTAGCCAGGTATCGATATATCCCAGCAAAGAGGTGAGTGGGGTTTTTAAGTCATGGGACAAATGCAGTAAGAAGTCATGTTTGGCTTGTTGTTGGCGTTTGACTTGTTGGTGTTGTTGGCTGATTTTATGCAGTAAATGATTAATATTGTCACTGAGGACTCTGATTTCTTCGCTGCCATTGTAACGGTTAGGCAAAGCCAGTGTGCCGCTTAATGGCGAATCTTTTAATTGGTTGAGATCGCTAGCTAATTTTTTAATTGGTTGGGTAAAAAAGCCCAGCAATAGCACAAATAACATCAGTGCAAAAATAATCCAAAAGCCAATGGTAGCGCCCCAAAGCTTGGGCTGATTTTCTGAGTTTATTAGTGCTTGCCAGCTATCATAATCTTCGCCGCCGATGATGACATATAAGTATCCACTGTGAAGCCCGTCAGTAGTGATGAGCGGGCTGACGGAAAAGATTTTTTCTGTTTTTTTTGAGCGGGGATCTGTGCCTAAAATCGGTAGGTCTCGACCTGCAATAAATTGCTTTATCTTGGCTAAATTTACTCGAGTGGTTTTGATTTTCTCTTCTTTGGCATCGTAAGCAATGACACGACCTTGTGGATCTAAGGTATAAATTTCAAAACTTGGGCCCAGCAGCATAAAGTCGTGAAATGCTTCTTTTAGCGCTGCATCTGAGGTAATCCCTTGTGACAATAACGGATTAATGTGCGCCATATGTTCAGCAAGTTGTAAGTGTAATGATTGCTGAATTTGATTACGGCTAAATTCATGGTTGAGTTGTAACCATTGCCACAGGGCTACAAAAAGTAGCAACACCATTAAAGTGGCAGATAAGAATAGTCGGTTAAATAAGCGGTTCATTAGAGACCCATATACACTTTAAAAATAACATGCTTAAAACGAATATCAGCTAAGTTGCTGATGGTGGAGAGAACTTATAGCCTACACCCCAAACGGTTTTGACTAATTCTGGATGCCCAGGGCTGTGGGCGAGTTTATTGCGTAAGCGATTAATGTGACTGTTAATCGTATGCTCATAACCGTCATAGTTGTAACCCCACACTGCCTCTAATAATTGCATTCGGCTAAATACTTGTAGTGGATGCTTGGCCATAAACAGCAACAGATCAAATTCTCTAGCGGTTAATTCCAGCGGGCAGTCATTGGTAATGACCTCACGGGTTGCTGCGTTAATGGTAACGCCATTAAACTGCAGTTGCTCAGAGCTGATTTGTTGAGTTTTACTACGCCTAAGCATGGCTTTTACTCGCGCTCGTAGCTCCAGCACACTAAAGGGTTTGACTAAGTAATCATCAGCACCGGCTTCAAGGCCCAATACAATATCGGCTTCTGAATCTTTGGCAGTTAGCATCATCACAGCAACCGAGTTGTCAGCTTCACGAAGTTGCTGGCACAACATAATGCCATCGCCATCAGGTAGCATACGGTCCATCAAAATCAAATCAATTACACTAGATTTAATGATGTTAAGCGCTTGGCTTAATGTGGTGGCATGAAACACCTCATAATTTAGTGCGGTTAGATTTAGCATGATGAGCCTTGCCAAATCTTGCTCATCTTCAACCAACAAAATATGTGGCTTGATTTGGTGCTGATGGTGCTTATTAGAATCATTCATCCAGAATTTCCCATTTCAGGTCCTTATCCAGCAGACCTGAGATGGGGGGATAAACTTTCAGCTTGTTTGGTTTTTAATCATAAAGGCTGATGCTTGCTATTGTGTGCGGCTGATTGATATGGCTATTGCCGGATTATCAAAACGGTGTGATGGCGTTAGGACTGAGTCCATTAAACCGTCATACATGGTGATCACGCCTGGATGAATATGAACAAAATCAACATCATCACGGGTTGCATTAAACCCCTCTCCGCCATCAGCAGGTCCGGGCATGGTACCTTTTTCTTCTGTATTAGCTTCAGTGCCAGCGTCGTAAACCATGCCTTTCATAGCGACCATAGTGTCGACTGCTAACATCGAAATGTCGTAACTGTTTAATCCAGTAAAGGCATCGTTGGTGTTTACCAGCATGGTTGCTACGGTAAGGTTGGCAACATCGGCTTCATCTAAAGTAATTGTGATGGTTTCTGACATGCCTGGCATCAATATACCAGCGCCACTGGCCGTAACCTCGATACCCTCAATAGCCGCTACATCACTTGAATCGCCGCCTTCAGCAATTTTCTCTAGGGCGACATTTGCGCTTTCGCCTGCTTGCCATAACATCACATCATTGCTATGAACGGCAATTGCAATCGGTGACATGGGTTGATTAGCCGTTAAGTTTGTCACTGTGACGCTATAGGTTTGCATTACCGTATCGGGCGTTGGGGTTGGAGTCGGCTCAGGAGACGGTGAGTTGTTATTGTCTGAACAGCCACTTAAGCCCAGCACAGCAATTAATGCTGCAGCACTCAGGCTATATTTATTGATATTTTTGATTGGATATTTCATCACATGCCCCTTATTTAACGGTAACAACAACTTTCGCAACAGGGTTTAACCAGCGATGAATTCGGCTGTCTAAATCACTGGCGCCGCCGGCTGGATCAGTATCACCAAGCACACCTGGGTGAGTGTGGACATAACCATTAGTAGCACCATCCATAACACCAGTACCATTCATACCTCCGTCACCACCTGGCGCTGCTGGAATACCTGCAACGCCGGACATTCCGCCGCCATTAACCACTTCATCATTGGCTTCAGTACCCGCATCATAGGCGTTTACATAAACTGCGTAAGTACCCGCCTCAGTCGGGATCTCCCAGCCATCTAACCCCATAAAGGCATCATTGGTTGGTAGTACCATAGCAACGATAGAAAGGTGCGTCATTTCCATTGAATCAAGCATGACATCACTGACATTAGCACCGGGGGCTAATAAACCCATGGCTGGGTTGGTAACAGTCACGCCACCTGCGCCCATAACTGCGGCATCTAAATCAGCAATATCCCCGCCCTCGGCCATTTTTTGTAATGCTGGTGTAGCCATTTCGCCTACTTGGAATAGGTGACTGTCAGCATCGTGTGCTGCAATAAACAATGGCGTGAAGTGATTACCGTGGGTTAGGTTAACAACACTGATTTCAACTTCAGCAGCATTAGCTGACATACTGAACAGGCCAGCGGCGATGAGTCCACAAGTCAGTAAGCTTGCTTTTTGTGCGATAGGTTTTAATACAGATGATTTCATAACGGAGCTCCTTTTGTTTAATTGCAATCGATTCTGCCAAAGGGATCTCACTGTGTTATCGCCAAATTATCACAAAAGTTTAACATCGTTATTTTTGCTAAATAATTGTGCTATCTTGGCGATATATTAAGACAACCTGGAGTCAATATAATAATGATAAGAAGCTTAACTCCTGATGATTTTCAACAAGTTATTGAACTCGGAAACTTGGTTCATGGTGAAGGGTATTTAAATCTATCTTCGCTTGAAAAAATTTATCGAATGGGTATAAAAAATAATATCAATGCTCACTTCATCGCAGAAAGTGAACAATTATCACCAACTAAAAATACCCATAATTCGACGGCTAATATTGTCGGTTTTAGGCTGACTTATGCCGCTGGGAAGTGGCCAGTTGATCAATGGTGTACTCCTGAAAAGTGGCCTGTTACTGCTGAAAACATGTGTTATTTCAAATGTAATACAGTAGCAGAAGCATATCGCGGTCAGGGGATTGGTTCTAAATTACTGCAAGCGTCTATTGCGGCTGTTAAGCAACAGGGCGCCAAAGCGGGTGTGAGTCACTTATGGCAACAAAGCCCAAATAACTCGGCGGTAGGTTACTTTACTCATGCTGGTGGGCAATTAATTAAACAACATCCGAGCCGTTGGAACCAAAAAGTAGACGGTAGCGATTATCTTTGTGTGCTTTGCGGCGATGATTGCCACTGCACAGCTTGTGAAATGGTGATTGAATTTAGCTAACCATTTATAGAGAGACGTTATCAAAAGGCTTTATTGCAGATTTTAGTGCCCGCATTTGCACTCATATAACCAAAATAAAAAGAGCCGCTGCTATGTATGATCCTTTAATAACCCCGAATGCTGCTTCACAACCACTGGCCAATAGCTATTGGGCAAGTACCCAAGCTTTGCCGCCACGCTTACCTCACCTAAGTGGTCATCAGCAAACGGATGTCGCGATAATTGGCGGCGGTTATACAGGATTACTGACGGCATATTATCTCGCCAGTAAATACCATATAGATTGCCATGTATTAGAGGCAAACCAAGTGGGTTTTGGTGCCAGCGCCCGTAATGCAGGTTTTGTATTAAAGGGCTCGGGCAGGTTGGGCTATGCCGCTATGGCAAAACGTTGGGATTTAGCCACCACTAAAGCCATTTATGGCGAGTTTAGCCAAGCTGTCGAGCGCGTTGAATCACTAATTCATAAATACAATATAGAGTGTGATCCGCAGGAGAAAGGCTACTTAAAGGTGGCGCATAACCCTAAGGCGTTGCAGCAGCTTAAAACAGCCGCTGACTTTATTCAGCAGCATTTAATACCTTCACCATTAGACAGTAAATCACCCTCGTCAGCAGGCTCTGCAAATATGGATCAGCATGCGCAATTTATTAATGCTGCAGACTTTCGCCGAGATTATTTAAATCATCACCAAGCCTATGGCGCACTGCGATTAAGTGATGGCTTTGGGGTAAACCCGCTAAAGTTATTGCTGGGCTATAAATCAATGGTTGAGCATCAAGATGTCACCCTATCTGAAAGCTCATGCGTGCTTGACTGGATCGAGGAAAATGGCAAGCACCGTCTGTTCACTGAGCATGGTGAGTTAAGCGCAAATAAAGTGATAGTGGCCGCCAATGGCTATACGCCCAAAGCGTTTAATCACCGCATTGATGAAAAGTTTTTGCCAATACTCAGTAATATTATCGTCACTGAGCCACTTAGTGCTGATGAGCTGCAAGCCGCTGGTCTATTTAGCCATCAAGTAACCATGGACACCCGCATTTTAAAATATTACTTCAGGTTACTGCCTGATAATCGATTACTGTTTGGCGGCCGCGGCGCTGTGTGGGGGAAAGACGCTGCAGATCCGATTTATGGTCAGCGACTCAAGCTGGCCATGAATAAATGCTTTCCTGCATTAGCGACTAAAAAAGTGGCCTATAACTGGACGGGCTGGATAGCGGCATCAATGGATGATATGCCCCATGTAGTTGAGAAAAACGGCGTGGGTTACAGCTTAGGTTATTGCGGCGCTGGGGTGTCTTTTAGTGCACAAGCGGCTTTTCGATTAGCCCAAAGTATTGCCGGTGAAACACCAACTGAAATTGCTAATTTACCACTTTATCAAAACCCATTACCCCGTTTGCCCTTTGCTAAAGCAAGGCGAATAGGGCAATGGGGTTACTATCATTATGGCTGGTTGAAAGACCGTTTTGGATAACAGCTTATATAGTCATTTATATAGTCACTTATATAGCAGCAGGCTAAGTCCGTATTTTTGAAATTTATAAACCTTCTGTGAGTTGCAGTGATTCATCTAGCGGTTGTATTTTGATATTGAAATACGCATAGGATGCACTGATGAATGGGCAAACTAGGTTAAAGATTGCATAAGGCAAATAAGCAATGGTTGCTACGCCTAAGGTACTGGCCATGAAAGCGCCGCAGGTATTCCACGGGATAAGTGGGCTAGTTACTGTAGCTGAATCTTCTAGAGTACGGCTTAGATTAACTGGCGCCAACTTGCGTTTTTGATATTCAATTTTTAGCATTCTACCGGGCAGTACAATGGCAATATATTGATCGGCAGTAATAATATTTGCGCCGATACAAACTCCCAAAGTGGTGATAATTAAGCTGCTAGTCCCCGTCACTAAACTTAAGATACTTTCCAGTAAGCGCGATAATGATCCTGTCACTTCCATCACGCCGCCAAATGTCATGGCGCAGAGGATTAACCAAACCGTGGTGACCATGCTGCTCATGCCGCCGCGGCTTAATAAGTTATCTAAAACCGTGTCACCTGTGGTGGCCACATAACCATCAAACATCGCAATCCAAATACCTTTAATGAGTGCTACTATCGGTAATAAGTTGTCCTCATTAACGTAGCTGACCACATTATCAAATTGGAAAATCGCCGCACAAATAGCCCCAGCAATTGTCCCTAGAATTACGGTAGGAAAGGCTGGCATTTTTTTGTTAGCAAAAAATAACACCACTAATAAAGGAATAAGCAGATGCAGGCCAGGTTGATAAGTTGCTTCGAGGAGCAACAGGGTGCTATCAAGATCTGAATTGAAGCTAGCAACATCGGCTGATAGCCCTAAAACAGTGAAGACAATTAGCGCAATGATAATGCTGGGGACGGTAGTCCAAGTCATGTATTTGATGTGGCTGAAAATATCAGAGCCTGCAACCGCTGGCGCTAGGTTGGTTGTGTCTGATAATGGTGACATTTTATCGCCAAAATAGGCGCCGCTAATAATCGCGCCAGCGGTGATATTAATATCTAATCCCATAGCGGAAGCTATACCAATTAAGGCAATACCTAGGGTACCCGCCACAGTCCAAGAGCTACCAATACTGATCGCGACCACGGCACATAAAATACAGCTAGCGGCATAAAAATATTGAGGGTGCAAAATCTGCATGCCGTAATAAATCATTGTCGGCACCGTGCCTGCCAAAATCCAAGTGCCAATCAGCGAGCCCACGGTAAATAGAATTAACAAGGCGCCAGTGGCAACACCAATACTTTTAATGATGCCGCGTTCCATTTCATTCCAGCTATAGCCATTTTTATAGCCAATTAAAATGGCGATACAGGCCGCGAGGATCAGCGCGATTTGGTTGGCACCAGATGAGCTATCGGAAGAAAAAAGATAAACCGCTGTGCCAAGCATTGCTATGAGGGCAAAGACGGGTGCAAGGGCATCGAGCAAACTGGGCTGTTTGTGTTTGTTTAGCTTTTGCTTATCAGACATTGAGTGATCTCTATTATTATTTTTTTGGGGTGTGATGAGATTTTTTATATTTATGCTGGCTGTTGCGCTGTCAGTATTATTTGTTATTAACTTGTGACAGGGTGACATCCTGCCATAGGTCTAAGGGGTAAGTCGATGTTTTATGGCAATGACCAGCAGTGATAAAAAATGTGGCTCTTTGGAGCTGATGAGGCGATTGTGACTATTAAGTTAACTCAGTAAAATAGCTATTCGCTTAGGCTAATAAAAGTGAATAACTATGTAAAATTTATAATGTAGTTATTATCGAAACCTTAGCCTTTGTTTGAATAAATAGTCTTTGTATGAATAAATTTTTATCATTCTTACAAATACTTGTATGTGTATTTTTGCTTATATCCTAGACTGTATTATTGAGAGCTTAGAGTTCAGTTTCAGCACTATTTCAGCACTATTTCATCATCAGTAAGAGAGTTAATGCCATGTCCGCAGCGGAAAAATCATCTCGTAAGTTAAGTTTTTATATTATCGGCGTGATCCTGTTTGTGTGGTTGTATAGCCTATGGGCCGATAGAGTCACCCCTATGACAGGCGATGCGAGAGTCCATTCCTATTTGGTGAGAGTTGCCAGCCAAGTGGCTGGTAATATCGTTGATGTTAATGTCAAAAATAACCAAGTGGTAGAAGCGGGTGAGGTGCTGTTTAAAATCGACCCACGCAACTATCAAATTGCCTTACAGTCAGCCCAAGCTAACCTTGCTATCACAGGGCAAAGTATTGGCGCCAATACTGCAGCAGTTGAAGTTGCTCAAGCGAATGTGATTGATGCGTTAGCAGCTCGCAATAACGCCAAAGAGCAAGCGGTAAGGATCACCGAGTTAGCAGCGCAGGGGGTATTAAGCCAATCTGATTTAGACAATGCAATTGAGTCTCGAGATCGAACCCAAGCCAGTTATAACGCCGCAGAAGCCTCATTAGTACAAGCCAAACAAAATTTAGGCCCACAGGGTGAAAATAACCCGCAGTTATTGGCGGCCATGGCCAACCTTGAGCAAGCGCAGCTAGACTTACAGCGCACCGAAGTGATTGCGCCTTCACAAGGTGTCGTGACCAATTTACAACTTACTCTAGGGCAAAGAGCCACGGTTGGCACGCCGATGCTGACCTTTATTGATCCCCGCGGTATTTGGATTTCAGCACTGGTTAGAGAAAACTCCCTAGAGCATATTCGTGAGGGGCAACGAGTTGAAATTGTGCTCGATGCACTGCCAGGGAGGGTGTTGAATGGCAAAGTCGATAGCATAGGTTGGGGGACTGGTGGCAGTAATAATATTGACCAAGCAACAGGCTTTTTAACCGCAGATACCACTTCGTTAAATGCCCAGCGTTATCCGGTTAACATTGTTTTTGAAAACGATGATATACCGCAAAACATTCGTTATGGCTCCCAAGCTACCGTTGCCTTTTTTACAGAGCAAAGCAGCTTTGGCGAATGGTTAGCTAAAATTTGGATCCGAGTTGTGAGCGTGTGGACCTATGTTTCGTAATGCGGTGAATCCGATCATCAGGCTGGTATTTTTCCCGGTCTTTTTGCTGTTTTATTTGCAATACTCTGGGGCGGCTATGCCTATTTTAGCGCCGATGTTTGTGGTGATATTTTTAACCATCATGCCATCAAAGCCGCCTATGAGTATGTTACTTAAACTGCTTATCATATTATTCTTTCTTAGCTTTATATTGGTGTTTCTTGCTGGGGTGTTAAAAGACACTCCCACAGGTTATGCGCTATTTTGCTGGGGATTATTTTTTTGGTGCTTTTACCGCAGTCATCACGATCCTAAAGATATGCTTGCCACCTTAGCCTTAATGGTGGTGATTATCATGACAGTGATGAATTTCCAAATGGGTGCGCCAGTGGACGTGTTACCTTGGTTGATGTTTGAAGCCTTTTTAATTGCCATCGTTATCACCTACATCAGTTTTTTATTATTCCCAGGTGATGAGCAAGATATTTTAATGGATGAAACCGTTAAAGAAGGGGCGCAAACTAACATTGGGCTTATCATGTTTAAAGCCACCGCCATGTGTATTACGCTGGTGGTACTTATCAGTATTGGCAGTACGCAAACCATGCTGATTGCCATCACCATTGGCAGTTTGATTAAAATTCCTATCTCGAATGATCATCGTATTTATAGCCAGAATAAAATTGTCACCACCGCCACTGGGATCTTATTTACCTTACCTGTGATGCTACTGTTTGCCTTTGGGGTTTCAACTTGGATGTTAATTGGGGTGACGTTATTTTGCGGGCTGCAGTTAGCTTGCTTTGGCATTCGTCGACAATGTCGCTTTAGTATTTACCAGTTATTGTTTACTAATTTTATCGTATTAACGTATCAAATCATTAAGCACCAAGCGGCAGATTCACTGTCGTCTGAATTTACCCGTTTAATCTCGATTGTTATCGCCATACTGGTTGGGGTGTTGATTTTGAATTTAAGCAAACACTCGGCGGTGCCTTTAGTAAAGGAAGATAAATAGTTTAATAAGCTCCTAATACTTTAATGGAATTGAATTTTGAACGCTAAAACAAAAATCCCTGTGACTTTTGGCATTAGTTGCCATCACAGGGATTTTTTTAATTCAGCATTAGGCTAAAAAAATTAACCTTTATCTTGCTCACGTGCGATAGCGCGGTAGGCAATATCAGTGCGGAAGTAGACGTCATCCCAGTGGATAGCATCGACTAGCTTGTATGCGCTAGCTTGTGCTTCTGTCACAGTGTTACCTAGTGCTGTGGCACATAAAACGCGGCCGCCTGCAGTGACAACATGGCCGTCTTTCATGGCGGTGCCAGCGTGGAATACTTTGGCGTTGTTATCACCTAATGATAAACCGTCAATCACGTCAGCTTTACGGTAAGCATCTGGGTATCCGCCTGCTGCAAGTACAACACCGACTGCTGCGCGTGAATCAAATTCAGCTGTCACTTTATCTAACTCACCCCGGGTAGCGGCTAGACAAAGCTCAACTAAGTCTGATTGCAGACGCATCATGATTGGCTGCGTTTCTGGGTCGCCAAAGCGGCAGTTGTACTCAAGTACTTTTGCGCTGCCATCTGGAGAAATCATTAAGCCTGCGTATAAGAAGCCGGTGTAAACATTGCCTTCTGCTGCCATGCCGTCGACCGTTGGGCGGATAACATTAGCAATGGTCCAGTCGTGAACAACTTGGGTCACTACTGGTGCAGGTGAATATGCACCCATGCCGCCAGTGTTAGGGCCGTTATCGCCGTTATCACGGGCTTTATGGTCCTGGCTGGTGGCCATTGCTAAAATGTTTTTACCATCTACCATTACGATAAAGCTGGCTTCTTCACCTTTTAAAAATTCTTCGATAACAACCCGTGAACCTGCTTCACCAAACTTGTTACCTGCTAGCATGTCTTCGATTGCGGCGTCAGCTTCAGTTTGGTCTGCCGCGATAATCACGCCTTTACCCGCTGCTAAGCCGTCAGCTTTAATCACCACAGGGAAACCTGTTTTGTTGGTTAACTCAACTGAGTAAGCTTTTGCTGCTTCAATTTCAGTGAAGTTTGAGTAGTCAGCTGTTGGGATGTTATGACGTGCTAAAAAGTCTTTAGTGAAGGCTTTTGAAGACTCAAGCTGTGCAGCGCCTTGAGTTGGACCAAAGATAGGCAAACCTGCTTCGTTAAAGGCATCCACTACGCCAAGTGCTAATGGTACTTCTGGGCCAACAATGGTGAGTTCAATTTTATTATCTTGAGCAAATTTAACCAGCTCTGAAATTGCTTCAACCTTAATGTCGATGTTTTCTAGTTTTGGCTCTAAGGCTGTACCAGCATTACCTGGTGCAACAAATACTGTGTCAACTTGTGGTGATTGTGCTGCTTTCCAAGCTAACGCATGTTCGCGTCCGCCGCCACCAATAACAAATACTTGCATCTTTTAATCCTCTTATAGCTGCGCCATGGTCTCAATTTCTGCTTCAAGCATGCTCACTTATGCTTATAAGCTCCGCGTGTTTTCATTGAACTTGAAACAATGGCTTGCTCTAATATGCTTAAAAAGTCCATTGTCTCAATTTCTGCTTCAAACATGCTCACTTATGCTTATAAGCTCCGCGTGTTTTCATTGAACTTGAAACAATGGCTTGCTCTAATATGCTTAAAAAGTCCATGGCCCCAATTTCTGCTTCAAACATGCTCACTTATGCTTATAAGCTCCGCGTGTTTTCATTGAACTTGAAACAATGGCTTGCTCTAATATGCTTAAAAAGTCCATGGTCTCAATTTCTGCTTCAAGCATGCTCACTTATGCTTATAAGCTGCGCTTACTTTCATTGAACTTGAAACAATGGCTGGCTCTAATATGATAAAAACTAAATTATAAAACACCAATGACTTAAGTTAAGTCATTGGTGTTGGCGTTTTAGTGACGGAAGTGACGCATGCCAGTAAATACCATGGCAATGCCGTGCTCATCTGCCGCTGCAATGATTTCTTCATCACGGATTGAACCGCCTGGCTGAATGATGCAGCTGATACCAGCCGCAGCTGCTGCATCGATACCGTCACGGAATGGGAAGAAGGCATCTGATGCCATCACTGACCCTTCAACCACTAAACCTTCGTCTGCCGCTTTAATGCCTGCAACTTTTGCTGAGTAAACGCGGCTCATTTGGCCTGCGCCGACGCCGATAGTCATGCCATCTTTTGCGTAAACAATTGCGTTAGATTTAACGAACTTAGCCACTTTCCAGCAGAACATTAAGTCAGTTAGCTGCTCGGCGGTTGGTTGCACTTTTGATACCACTTTAACGTCAGCCACATCAACCATGCCTTGGTCGCGGTCTTGAACTAATAAGCCGCCGTTAACACGTTTGAAATCTTGAGTAGTGGTTTTAGTATTCCACTGACCACATTCGAGTAATCGCACGTTGGCTTTAGCGGCAACGATGTCGCGTGCTGCCGCACTAACTTTAGGGGCAATGATCACTTCAACAAATTGACGATCAACAATGGCTTTCGCGGTGTCAGCATCTAATTCTTGGTTAAAGGCGATGATGCCACCAAAAGCTGATGTTGGGTCAGTTTTGAATGCGCGATCGTAAGCTTCAAGGATCGTGTTACCTAGGGCCACACCACAAGGGTTAGCATGTTTTACGATGACACAAGCTGGGCCTTCAAATTCTTTCACACACTCTAGCGCAGCATCAGTATCTGCAATGTTGTTGTATGACAGGGCTTTACCTTGCAATTGTGTTGCACTTGCAACCGATGCTTCATCAATGTTGCTATCAACATAGAAAGCCGCTTTTTGATGGCTGTTTTCGCCGTAGCGTAAATCTTGTTTTTTGATCAGCTGAGTATTGAACGTGCGTGGGAAGCTAGAATCTTCGTGGCACTCATCTTTACTGTGTGTAGGCACCATAGTGCCGAAGTAGTTAGCAATCATACCGTCGTAAGCGGCAGTGTGTTCGAATGCGGCAATGGCTAAATCAAAACGTGTTTCTAAGGTGGTGCTGCCGTTGTTTGCTTGCATCTCTGTAATCACGCGATCGTAGTCACTGGCGTTAACAACAATAGTGGTGTCTTTATGGTTTTTCGCAGTAGAACGTACCATGGTCGGGCCACCGATATCGATGTTCTCAACGGCGTCAGCTAACGTACAACCTTCTTTTGCCACAGTAGAAGCAAATGGGTAAAGGTTAACCGCAACTAAATCGATGGGTTTAATGGCATTTTGTTCCATTACGATTTCATCAATACCGCGACGGGCTAAGATGCCGCCGTGTACTTTTGGATGCAATGTTTTAACACGACCATCCATGATTTCAGGGTGACCGGTATAGTCAGATACTTCAGTGACAGGAATATTATTGTCAGCAAGTAATTTGGCTGTTCCGCCTGTAGAAAGTAGTTCTACGCCTTGCTCGTGAAGTGCTTTAGCAAACTCAAGCATTCCAGTTTTATCAGATACACTTAGCAGTGCGCGACGAATAGGTCTGACAGTATTCATGTAGGTACAGTGTCCACTATTTATTTTAAGGAAGTTTGGCAAAACAAAGCAGACATCGACATGGCTCTGCTTTGCAAAATTCCCTTAATGTTTTTACTTGTTAGGGGGTTGCTGCCTATAGACAGGGCGCGCGCATTTTATCGCAAAAGCACCATATAGGGTGTTTTTTCTGCGCGATTTCACAATATTGAAATAAGAACAAAGTTACTCACAAAATTTTATTCTATAAAAGCCTTGACCTTGGATTTAACTCTAAGGTTTATAGTAATACTTATACTCGTAATGATTATCTGTGTATTGCATCAGAATGTTTATCTTACTCATGGTGAATTTATGTATCGAATAGGTGAAGTCGCGGCGCTGTTTAATGTTAAAGCTGACACGCTGCGGTTTTATGAAAAACACGGTTTATTAGCGCCCTCTAGCCGCTCTGATGCGGGCTATCGACTTTATAATGAGGATGATACTGCCAAGTTAGGTTTTATTATTCGCGCCAAAGCGGTGGGCTTTAGTTTGAATGACATTGCCGAGTTGTTATCCATTGAGTTAGATAAATCCAACTGGGCATGTGCCGATGTAAAAGGGCTGGTGGACTCAAAGCTTAAACAAGTACAAGACAAGATGGCCGAGCTCGCCAATTTTGCTAACTCATTGGGCAAATTATCAGCGGCCTGTTGCGGCGGCCCTGAAAGCGCTGAACATTGCTCAATTTTAGAAGCATTAGAGTCAACAGATAAAGAATTAAATCCAAAAGCTGAACAGCAACGTCATACAGCAAAGCAGCCTCAAGGTTAGGAGCGCATTATGTTATTAAGCAATTTTTTAGAGTTATTTTTAGAGTCCGCTCCGTGGCTATTATTAGGCTTAGTGTTGGCCGGTTTGTTGAAAGTGTTTGTGCCCATGGCATGGATGCAAAAACAACTTGGTGGTCACGGCTTAAAAACAGTAGTTAAAGCAGCTGTGATTGGCGCGCCGTTACCTTTATGTTCTTGCGGGGTTATTCCTGCTGCAGTGGGTTTGCGTCGCTCTGGCGCATCAAAAGCGGCTACAACCTCATTTTTAGTATCAACGCCTGAAACTGGGGTGGATTCGGTTACGGTATCTTATGTGTTGTTAGGGCCATTTATGGCCATTGTGCGTCCGATAGCGGCGATCACCAGCGCCATTGTGGCGGGTTTATTAGTCGGTCGTGATGATGACGATGGTAAGGTCGTCAGCGAAGTTAAAGACGATGCTGCTACTAATACAGCAACTAATACCGCAACTACAACAGCGATGACGATGAAGCCTGCTGCTAATGCATCAGTGATGCAGCCAATGAGTGCCGCTGTTGTAAAATCAGTGCCAGTCGCTAAAGCCAGTAGTTATTGTGCGAGTAAATCTGAATCCGTTAAGGTTGAGGCAGCGAGTTGTTGCTCGAGCAAGTCTGAATCCGTTAAGGCTGAGGCTACAAGTTGCTGTTCAAGCAAGTCTGAATCCGTTAAGGCTGAGGTGTCGAGTTGTTGTGCGAGCAAGTCTGAATCGGTTAAGGCTGAGGCAGCGAGTTGTTGTGCGAGTAAATCTGAATCCGTTAAGGCTGAGGCGTCGAGTTGTTGTGCGAGCAAGTCTGAATCCGTTAAGGCTGAGGCTACAAGTTGCTGTTCAAGCAAGTCAGAGGCCGCTAAAGAAGAGAAAAGTGGATGTTGTTCAAGTGAGACAACGTCTGCTGCTACTGAAGAAAGCTGCTGTGCATCAACCCAAGACATGGCGACCGAGCTTAAACAAGAAACTATTCTGTCTCGTATCTTCACTGGACTTAAGTATGCCGCAACCGATTTAGTGCGAGATACGACGTTGTGGTTATTAGTCGGATTATTCTTTGCTGCGTTAGTACAAACCTATGTGCCGACTGACTTTTTAGCAAAATGGGGTGATGGCATTCTCGCTATGCTAGTCATGGTGTTAATTTCAGTGCCTATGTATATCTGCGCCACCGCATCAACACCGATAGCGGCAGGCTTGTTGTTAGCAGGGGTATCACCGGGGGCAGTTCTGGTATTCATGATGGCAGGGCCTGCGACTAATATCGCCACATTAGGTGTGGTTGCAAAAGAGTTAGGTAAACGCGCCTTGTTTGGTTACCTGGGCGGGGTATTAGGTGTGGCTTTGGTTGCAGGGATATTGGTTAACTATCTTGTGGCTGAGTTTGGCTTTGTAGTGATGCCGCAAATTGGTGAACACCATGAATTACTCCCTCACTGGTTAGTGCTAAGTTCTGGCATTGTGTTAGCGGTACTAATGGCAAAAGTCGTTTGGGATAAACTGCCTAAAATGAACATAAAACGAGATTGCTGTTCATAAGCTTTGATTGTCCCTTATAAACCACAAAGGCCCTTGAAGGGCCTTTTTTATGCTTCTGTGTCATTTAGTTATCAATAGTAGGCTTGTCTAAATTACTGATACACCCTGTAACCTAGTTTGTTGCTTTTAGTTTGTTAAGTTAGCGCTTAGGTTTTAATTGTTAATATAAGTAAATGCTTAATGAGATCGGGTTCAAACTTTAACTTTAAATAACATCGTTATTGTTAGGTTACTGTTTATTCGTGAACTTAATCACTCATTCCTGCATGCTACCTACTTAGTATGCGCTCCGTACCCATTAAGTGGTACTAACAATCGGAGTGATGATGATGAAACATTTAACGAAACGCAAATTAGCATTCGTTATCGCAGCAGCAATGGGGATTGCGGGTTGTGCTGACGATGGAAAAGATGGACAAGATGGCGCACCAGGTGAACCAGGTCCAGGTCCTAATCCACCAGTGACAGAAGTCAGTGAAGTAACCACTGTTACTATGATTGGTCATTCATTAGAAGAAGGTCAAATTCGCTATGAATTTGAAGTGACAAATGAAGACGGTGAATTAGTTAATGGTTTAGCGAAAGCTGAAGCTAAATTTGCTGAGAAAACTGAAAACGGCGTAGTAATGAACCGTGACGGTGCTATCGGCGGTTATACTGATACAACTAAAGAAGGTGCAGTATTAAACGCGCTTGGCGATGGTCATTATGAGTTCATTGCGCCTATGCCTGCAGTAACAACTGCTTCAGAAGGTATTGTTTGGCTACGTGTTGGCGGTGATAGTTCTACTCAAATCGCACGCTCACAACCTATGGTTGTTGCTAAAGCTGATATGGTTCATACAACAACGACTGAAGCTTGTCAGTCATGTCACGTTGACTATGCAGCATCACACCTTAAACACCCTAGCTACACAGCAATTAATGCTGATGGCGAAGTAGATTTAGTCGGTGGTTGTATGGTGTGTCATAACAACGTTTCTCGCGCTGAAGAAAACGGTGGTTATGCAACCAATACATTGCAAAAAATTGGTCATATCAATCATGTGACTCGAACTAAAGATGGCGAAGAAGTATTAGGTTTTGAAAAAGACTTCGCTGTAACTAATTGTTATACCTGTCACGCTGAGCCAGTGATGAACACTAGCATTGCTGGTAATGGTTGTAGCGATTGTCACTCGACTGATATGTCAGAGTCAGCGGCTTTATTATCAGCTAATAGTGATTTTGATGCCCGTGAACTACACGCTAAAGCTGCAGGTATTACTGAACGCGCAACTATTCGGGCAGAACATAGCACTTCACTTTCAGCTATCTACATGAATGATCTTGGTAATTACTGTACTGATTTGACTTTATTCAAAGGCGAAGAAATGCTAGATATCGAAGCATTATATGCTGAAGATGGAACTGGCACTTTAAGTTACGCAAGTACTTATCTTCATGGCTACAACAACAAGTCTATCGTTGGCCGTGAATCACGTAGTTATGAAACGTCTTATAAAGGCGACGGCAGCAAAACCTTCTGTCACGAAACCTTAGATCTACAAACGCCGCAAATCATGGCAAGCTCTCGTGTTACTTTCAATCTTGGTGAAGATGCTGGCTATGATGGCGTATCTTTCACTAGTTACTCGCCAGTTACTGAGCTTGCAGACCTTAATAACGTGACCGACTATGACCGTCGTCATGCTGTGACAACTGATAGCTGTACAACTTGTCATAACAACGAAACTAACTACCACAAAAATGGTAGTTATGTTGAAGGTGGCTTAGATTGTGTTGCTTGTCATAACAATGGTCAAGATCGTAGCTCTAAAAACTCTGCTCCAGGCTTTGGCCCTATGGTTCACAGCATGCACTGGGGTATCGGTAATGCGCTATCTGGTAGTAAAGTAGATGAAGACGGTAATAATGTTGAAAACTCTGCTGCTAGCTTGAACGCTGATAACTGTGTGTCTTGTCATGCTGAAGGTATTGATTTAGAAGCGGTACCTAATCGGTACATGCGTGCTAAAGCCTTCCATGGTGGCGATACGACTAAAATGGCCAGCCCAATCACGGCTAACTGTTTCTCTTGTCACGAACACAATACAGACTCTGCGCTGAACCACATGGAACAAAATGGTGGTACGATTGATGCTGAAGTCGTTGAAGACTGGTACACACAACCAACAGCTGAATCTTGTGCAACGTGTCATGCTGAAGGTAAATCATTCGGTATCGACAAGTTCCATAACTTCGAACGTTAATGATTCATTATCGACATAAATGCCCTGCAAGGTTATGTTGATAACAATGATTTAATCGTGAGAGATTAAAAACAAAAGAGCCACTATGACTAGTGGCTCTTTTTTACGTTTGTGTTGCAAAATTAATGCAATTTAGCGCAACAAATAAGTCATTTTAAAGACGCTTTAATATTATTGACTAAAAATAATATTCAACTTTTCGGCTAAGCGAATGCCTGCTTGCTGCATTCTTAGCTCCACAGTTGGGGTGTGATCAAAAATATATTGGAAGCGCAAATCAGGCTGATCATCACGATTTTTTTCTAACTCATACGCGGCATCACGCAAAGCTTTGGATTCATCCGCCCACACATAATAGTTTTGACCTTGCCAGTCGCTGATATCTTTTGCTGAAATACGACTAATAAATTTTGTGTATTCGGTATAGCTTAATTTTTGATGCTCAATAAGCTTGCTATCCCACACTGAATGCAAGTTAGTGTCGTCACCAAACCACTTCAATTTAACTGAATTACCGCCGCGATCATGGCTGTGACCTACGTGTAATGGCTGATGAATATCGCCGACAAAGTGCACATAAAAAGCCAATGCTTGCCATTTTTCTTGTTCAGAAGTCGTGGCATTTTTTAGCACTTGTTCATACTTTTCAAGACGTTCAATAATATCGCCTTTCGGGTTTCGGGTGACTGTGTCCCAGGTTTTGCCATCGTCAATTGACACATAATGCCAAGGCGATGAGTGATACCAATTTTTGTCTGAACGGATCTCATCTGCCCAAGTCGACATCTGCGCAAGAGATTCACCTTGAGTTAGTTGATTAATCTTTTCTTGAGCGGTTTTGGATAAATTATTTTGGGCAATTTCACCAATAATACGGTGACCTAATTGGCCAAATGCCTGTGCTTGTTGGCTGGCAAAAGCAGATAAAGCTAGTGTGGCACTGATTAACAATATAGCAGGTTTCATTATTATTATTCCATTGGCATTTAAGTAGCTTGGACCTAGTAAACCACTTAAATGAGGTTAGACAGCGAATGATGAAAGTCACTTTTCAGATTAATTTTTTGTAACTAAAGAGTCTACTTTGCGGCTGTTATTCATGCTTTGTTGTGGATGTTGCGCGAAGTTGACGGTCGCAGTTTAAGTTTTGTTGCTAAATAGTTCAACAATGACATGATTTTGAAACAAATTGGTTATAAACTAGCGCCTGAAGTTTTTACTCTACAAACTTCTTTATAAAGCTAGATTAACTAGTACATAAATAAATATAAAAATATTTCAGGGGTCTGAAAATGTTAAACAATAAAATCAGTCGCTTAGCGCTAGCGACATGCTTTGCTATGGGCGTTGCTCTACCAGCTATGGCAGCAGATACAGCATCAAACATCCGCGGTCAGATTGTTGGCCCACAAGGTAATGCAGTAACAGATGCAACAATTACCATCATCCATGAACCAACTGGGACAGTCACTGAAGTGTCAGTAGGCGCTGATGGTCAATTCCTTGCTCGTGGTCTTCGTGTTGGTGGTCCTTATCTGATCAAAGTTGATTCAGGTAAATTTGCTGATGATATAGAGCAAGATTTATATCTAAACGTAGGTGAAACATTACGTTTTAACCGTACTCTGCAATCTGCAGCTGATATGGAACGTATCGGTGTTGTCGGTAATGCTACTTACTACCGCAGTGCTGGGGCTAACAGCGAGTTTGGTGCAAAAGAAATTGCTAACGCACCAGGAATTAGTCGTGATCTTAAAGATGTATTGCGTCAAAACCCAATGGCTGTAGTGGGTACCGATGGTATTTCCATGAGCGTAGCGGGTATGAACCCTCGCTTTAACACCTTCGTTGTCGATGGTATTTCTCAAAATGATGATTTCGGCCTTAACTCAAATGGTTATCCGACTCAACGCTCACCCATCTCAATTGATGCAGTAGAAAGTGTTGCGTTAAATGTTTCTCCTTATACTGCACGATTAGGTGGCTTTACTGGCGCGCAGATTAATGCGGTAACTAAGTCTGGTACTAACGAAGTTTCTGGTACCGTTTTTTACGAAATGACCAATGACAGCATGGCTGGTGAAGGTCTTACTCGCGCAGATGAAGATGGTGTTCGTGAAAAGGTAGAACAAAAATTCGAAGAAAAAACCTTTGGAGGCACCATTGGCTTCCCAATCATCAAAGATAAACTGTTTTTCTTTGGTTCTTATGAAAGCTTTGATGCGCCAAAATCTGCTGAATGGGGACCTGAAGGAGCTGGTTTTGGCAACAACTCTGACATTACAGAAGCCGAATTGCAGCGTGTGAGAGATGCTGCAGCAAGCATTTACGGTCTAGAAAATATTGGTGCTTACGATAAAACCCCTCAAGAAGAAGATAAGAAAATTCTGGCTAAAATTGACTGGAATATTAACGACGATCACCGTGCCAGTTTTACTTATCAAAATACCAAAGGTAACTTAACTAACAACTTAGCAAGCAACTCAAGCAGCATTAAGTTATCAAGCACTTGGTATAACAAAGAAGAAATCTTAGAGACGTACGCTGCTAATTTATACAGCGACTGGACTGAAGATTTCAGTACTGAAATTAAAGTGGCATACAAAGATACCACTTCAAACTCAAACACCATTGATGACCTAGGTATTGGCCAAGTTGAAGTACAAACTTACTGGTTCCCAAATGCTGATGAACCATGGAAAAGCTTTGGTTCAGGCGACAAAGTTACCTTTGGTACTGATAAATCACGCCAAGCTAATGAGCTAAATAACCAAAATTTAGAAATGCGTTTTGTTGGTGATTACTACTTAGGTGATCATGAAATAGGCTTTGGTGTGCAATACAATAAAATTGAAGTATTCAATTTGTTCGCACAAAACGTATCGGGTAATTGGAGTTTCAAATCAATTGAAGACTTTGAGCAGGCCATTGTTGATGACTTCTTTTATTCAAATGCAAAGTCAGGCAATCCAACAGACGTAGGAGCAGAATTTAATATGAGTACTTTAGCGTTGTTTGCTGAGGATACTTGGAATATTAATGACGACTTAGAAATGACCTTTGGCTTACGCTACGAAACCATCAGCATGTCAGACTCACCTGCATTGAATGATAACTTTGTTGAACGCTATGGTTTTGCCAACAATGCTACTTTTGATGGCAAGGATATCTGGCTGCCACGTATCGGTTTAACTTATATCCTATCAGATGACGTGAAGTTGCGCGGTGGGGTGGGTCGTTATAGCGGTGGTTCACCAACGGTATGGATGTCTAACAGTTTCTCAAATGATGGTAATAGCTTACTAACATATGATGGTGGCTGGGATAACGCATGGGGCACGCCGGACTTTGGTGATGTACCAAGTGACGCACAAGATGGTTTAGTGGGCGGCGATGGTAACACTAACTCATTAGATCCTGATTTCGATTTACCTTCTGATTGGCGTGCAAGCATTGGCTTTGATAGCACCTGGGACTTCGGTGCTCTAGGTCAAGACTGGTTCTTCGGTGGTGAATTCTTATATATCCAAAAAGAAAATGATGTAGCTTGGGTTGACCTTGCTCGTCGTGAACTGAAAACAGATGATAGTGGTCGTGTCATTTATGAAACATGGGACCCATTAGCTAACAATGGTGTTGGTGGAAACACTGACCGTTATGACTTGATGCTGACCAATGCCGAAGAAGATGGCACCAGTAAAACGTTATCTTTTACCTTAGCTAAGAGTTGGGATATGGGCCTGAATATGCGTGCTAGTTATGCATATAACTCAGTAGATGAAGGTAACCAAGGCTCATCTTCAACAGCCACTTCTAACTACCAATACACACCTGTTCAATCTGATCGCAATGGTACCTCTATGGGTCCTGGTTACTATGAAACGCCACACCGTTTCACTGTTAGCCTAGGTTATGAAACTGAGTTTGTTGCTGGTTATGCATCTAGCTTCAATATGTTCTACGAAGCCCGTGAAGGTAACCCGTTAACTTGGGTGCTTGGTTCTTATAAAGACGGTGGTTTCGGGGATCAAAGTGCGTTTTATGGTTCTTCATACTATCTACCTTATATACCAACGGACGCGGATGATCCGTTAGTAGAATATAACGGTTTAACGTACGAAGAGTTCAAGAAGGCGATTGATGAAATCGGTCTGAGTAAGTACGCAGGTGGTATTGCAGGTAAGGGTACTAGTAACCAACCATGGGTACATCAATTAGATTTCCGTTTCACTCAGGAACTACCAGGATTTATGGATGGGCATAAAGGTATTTTATACTTTGACGTGAAAAACGTACTTAACCTGATGAATGATGATTGGGGCCGTGTAGAAACACAAAGCTATGGTAGTAAGAAGTTGGTAGACCATAATTATAACCCAGAAACGGGTGTTTACACTTACTCAGTGCCTTACGGGCAAGATGGGTTAGAGACTGACAATTACAATAGCTATGACGTAAACAAGTCTGCTTGGCAGTTAAAAGTTGGTGTTAAATACAAGTTCTAAATTGAGCTAATTTAACCTAAAAATACCGAGCTTATGCTCGGTATTTTTTTGTCTGAAATTCACTGGTTAATCAGCCTATTTAATCATGCTAGACTGCTCTAATAGCTATTAATTTTATGGTAATAATACATGTCGTTAAAAGAGTTAATGCATTGGAAACTACTGAGCTTTAATGAACTTAGCCTTGATCAGTTATACGAGTTATTAAAACTCAGAGTCGATGTGTTTGTGGTAGAGCAAAACTGCCCTTATCCCGAGCTTGATGATAAAGACCGATTACCGCAAACCAAGCATTTGTTAGGAATGAATCAGCAAGGTGAACTCATTGCGTATACGCGAATTTTAGCGGCAGGTGTGAGTTATGATGAAGCCAGTATTGGCCGAGTGATTGTGGCAGAAAAGGGCCGTGGGCATGGTATTGCACATGCGTTAATGCAGCGCTCAATTAATGTTGTTAAAACTCAGTGGCCGCAAACCAGCATCCAAATAGGCGCGCAACAACATCTCAGCGATTTTTATCAGCAGCAGGGCTTTATCTTAAATTCAGAAATGTATCTTGAAGACGGCATACCGCATATCGATATGCTACTTAATTTACAAAATAACTAGTCATTTAAGACTGCTATAGGAACAGTTTATTTAGTTTGTATTAGCGTATTTATATTATCAGTATTAAGGAAAAATAATGTCAGATTTTATCATCAATAATACCCGTATCGTCTGTGTTGCTCAGTTTGTTGCTAAAGAAGGTAAACGTGATTTACTGGTTGAAGCTCTTGCTAAGCTGATCCCAGCGACTCGCCGAGAATTAGGCTGTATTCGCTACGAGTTAAATATCAGTTTAGATGATGATAGCAAAGTGGCCTTTGTGGAAAAATTTGCCGACAGAGCAGTATTTGATAAACATAATGCGACTGATTATATTCAAAATTATTTCCATAATGTTATGCCTGAGCTTGTTGAGTCACATAAGGTTGAAGTGTTCAATGAAGTGATTGCTTAAGCATTAAACTGATTAGCAAAATGAAAAAAAGAGTGCGAGTGCACTCTTTAAATTATTTCGATTATACGATGATAGCTTTGTTAATCGCTAAGTTTAATGGGGCTTAGGTAATTCCCTTAAGGTTAAATTAGGGTGTAAATTTAACTCACCTTCATGGTCAATAATGGCGATGTCATCTTGCTGAGAAATTACAGCCAGAGGGCCTTCTGGCATGCTTCTCACAAAAAGCAATCTGTAACCAAAGCGGTTTAAATCGTATAGGGCAACTTTTTGATCTGCAGTCAGCAACTCCCAATGCTCTTCATGAGAACGAGGGTTTTCACGTCTTTCACTGAGCTGATATGCGACTTGATTCATAAATCAATTGGCCTGAATAATTATTTTTATTAATCGACTATAAACAAGCAAAATGATCAATTCAAACGTTTTATTGCAAAAAATAGAATAAAAAACAATCTTAACGAGTGTTTTTAATACAAAAAACTGTCATTGATAGGGATTTAGAGGTTATTTAGATGATTCACTATATTGAACCGGTTTATCGACCACCATCAGAGTGGAAGTCGCTGATATTGCAGGTGACCAATGGTTGTAGCTGGAACCAATGTTCCTTTTGCGATATGTATACCCAAGAGCAAAAAAAATTTCGCGCCCACAAAGTCGATGCTATTGAGCAAGATATTCTCAGCGCTGCCGCTTCAGGGGTACCAATCTCTAGAGTGTTTCTAGCTGATGGTGATGCAATGACGTTGCCGTTTAAGCGCTTAAAAGAAATCTGCCAGCTGATTAATAAACATTTACCCAGTGTCACTCGCATTAGTAGTTATTGCTTACCGCGTAATTTAACTAACAAAACCGTTGAACAGTTGGCGGAGCTTAAAGCCTTAGGCTTGTCTTTACTTTATATCGGCTGTGAAAGTGGTGACGATGAAGTGTTAACCCGTATCCAAAAAGGCGAAACCTTTGAATCCTCTTTAGCTGCTTTAAGCAAAATAAAGCAAGCCGGGATCAAGTCATCAGTGATGATTTTAATGGGGCTAGGGGGTAAGGCGCTTTCTATTCAGCACGCTAAGGCATCTGCAGAGTTGATGAATCAAGCTCAGCCTGAGTATTTATCTACCTTGGTGGTGACATTGCCATTGGGGACCGAGAGAATGGATCAGGCATTTGATGGTGATTTTGTGTTGCCCGATCAACTGGGGCTGTTGACCGAAATGCAAACTTTGTTATCGGGCCTTACACTGGAGAAAACTATTTTTCGTTCTGATCATGCCTCAAACTATTTAGTGCTGAAAGGCGTTTTAGGCAAAGATAAGCCGCAATTACTGGCTCAAGTAGAACAAGCGATTAAAGGCAGTATTCCGTTACGCCAAGAATGGCAGCGGGGCTTGTAATTAACAGTGCCAATTGTGGTATCACAATTGGCACAGAGCTTATCGAGTATGTTTTTAAGGCTTATTGCTATTGACTCTATTCTTCGGCTACCGCCGTCATTAAGGCATTTTTGAAATCATTGACCCAGTGACGATAAACCGTTTTAACATCACCCCAATTGAATACTTGGGTGTTTTGACGCCATTGATCAAAGCCCACACCGCGATCAGCCGCTTTGGCTAACACTTCACCGCTTTGTCCATCTTTAAGTACCGCCAATAACACCATTGAGCCTGAGTTCTGCGTATAAGTTTTTCCCATGGAATTATAGCTTCGGCGGGATTTTTCAATTGGCGCGCTTAAGCGGATATCGGTTACAGCGGTTTCAATCACTAAGGTGTTAGGACCTTTTTCTGTGACTAACTCAAAGGGCTGCTCACTATTGAACACATCGCTAACGGTTTTACTAAATTGCAGCGCCATTTTATCAAGGGACTCTTGGGGTAAGTCGTAGGTGGCATTAGGCCCTTCAGTTTGTTTATTAATTCGAGGCGCTCGATAACCTTCAGGATGATCATTGGTGACTTGGGTCGGTTCAAAGTACAGTTTGGTATATTGGCGCCAATTTACATCGGGTCTTGCGTACGATAAGGCCAGTCTGGAGTTATCGACTTTAACTAAACCTTCTTTGGTTATTTCAGCGTCCGGTCCTTGTTGCAGGCTGGCAGGCCCCGATGCACAGCCCATGAGAGTGAATGCTATCAAGCAAATTAAGGGGCTAGCAGTTAAATAAGTCTTGCGCATATAATCAATCCATTAATGTATATTGTGCTAATAAATATGGCAGCTATCACTGCAGAGTCAATAATAGATTTAGCGCTCAGAGTCAGTGTTTGAATTATGGCTTTTGGTTAAACAAGACTAAAAATAGAAGGTTTATGAGCATGAGTTCAAACATGGATATTCGAGTCGATGATTTGTCTGGCGTTGAGGTGGCGGCACTATTAAATGAACACTTGCAGGACATGTACGCCACGTCGCCAGCAGAAAGTGTCCATGCGCTAGATTTAACCAAACTGCGCCAAGATGATATTACCTTTTGGACTGTGTGGGAAAATCAGCAGCTACTTGGCTGCGGCGCAATTAAACAATTAACTGCCAGCCACGGTGAAATAAAGTCGATGCGGGTTGCTAATGCACATCGCGGTAAAGGTGTTGCTAAGCACTTACTGCAACATATGCTAGCGTTTGCTAAATGTCAGGGTTATGAGAAGTTAAGCCTAGAAACCGGCTCAATGGATTTTTTTAAACCCGCAAGGCAATTGTATCAAAGCTTTGGTTTTGACATTGGCGATAAGTTTGCTGATTATGATAATGACCCTAGCAGCCTATTTATGCATAAAACCTTAACGGCCTGAGTGGTATTGAGCTGACGAAGAGGCAGGTTATGCCTCATCTTGAAAGATATCTTCAATGGTTAAACCAAAAAGGCGCGCCGCTTTAAATGCCAATGGCAAACTTGGATCAAACTTTCCTTTCTCAATAGCATTAATAGTCTGTCTGGAAACGCTCAGTAACTCTGCCAGTTGTGCTTGGGTTAAGTCCCGTTCTGCGCGAAGTACTTTTAATCTGTTTTTCATCGGTACTTCCTATTGCCTAAAATTATCCCCACCATGTAGGTCAAACTCATGATGATGACTAAGTGAGATATCTCTGCATGAGCATTAATCAGCCCTGTGGTGTCGAGCGTTGAATAACTGATGCCCACAATTAATCCGACGCCTAAACTCAGCCCCATGGCGTTAAGCTGAATTTTTTGTTGTAGTTCATCAAGGGAAGCTAGGTGTTTTTTATTAGCGAAAATCATCCCGATACCGACCAAAAAATTAAATCCAATCGCAGCGGCGGTAATGATGTCATGTTGCGACCAAATAAACATTGGACCAAAAGTCGATATCGCGAGTGTGATGACCCATGCAGCGGTCCATTTGGCTAAACGATTGCTGTTAACGTTATTGCACTTTTTCCAATCATTTTCTGTTGAGTTAGGTGTATTCATAAATCATTCCTTTCAAGTTAGCTTGTCTTTAAGTAAGGTAAACTTGACCTAACTATGTAACTAAAAATTACTCATGTCAAGTTTTGATGACATTTAGTAAGCAAATGGTGACTTTTACTGATGACTATAACGGTGACAATATAAAGCTGAATTCAGCCAGTTATTATATAAACTGGCTGAGAATACTTAGATATTTTACGTTGAAATAACGATTGTTTACTTAGCTTTTAGCATTCGCCTGAAGACATATTTTACGGGCTAAGCTACTGCTGCAAATGTATTTCTCTTACAGGACATGGAATGGTTATATCAGCTGATTTAAGCGCTTTGATTATGGCTAAATTCGCTTGGTACTTGTCTTCAAAATAGCTATTGGTTGGCACCCAATAACGCACACCGATTTCCATCCCGATACTGTTGAAATCATTAATGCCCACTTGTGGAGTGCGCGTTTGGCTGACGCCTCCATGGCTCATGACAGCATCTGAAATCAATTTAATCACTTGCTGGGGATCGGTTTGATAATCAATATTAAATTGAGTGTCGACTAGCTTATATTCATGAGAGTTATGCAGTATTTCACCGACAATATGTTTATTAGGGATACTGATTAACTCGCCTTCTTCATTGGTTAATATGGTTAAGCCGAGCTGAATTTGTTTTACCACTCCAGCCACACCTTTAATTTCAATGGTGTTACCAATAACAAAAGGTCGGGTAACAATAATGGTGACCCCAGCAGCATAGTTGGCCAGCATCCCCTGAAGTGCTAAACCTGCACCTAATGATGCGGCACCAATTGCGGCCACCATTGGGGTGACGCTAATACCGAGTTTCCCTAGCGAAATGATCGCCACCATCGCAATGATGCAAATCCTCACCAGATTGGAGACAAAATTGCCCAAGGTGACATCAATATCGTGCTTTTCGAATTGGCTAACAACGAAGTTCGATACTTTATTCGCTATCCAGATACCGATAAGTAAGATGATGACAGCGCCAACAATTTGAAAGCTGTATTGCACAATAAATTCAGTAAGAAGGTCGTAGACATTCTGTATTTGCTGCAGTTCTTGATCTAAGCTTGTTTCATTCATGATGATGTTCTTATTTTTGACGAATTAACAGAGAAATAATGCGTGATATTCCAATGGTAATAAAGTCATTTTTGCAATTAATTAACACTTATTGCTGTCGCTACTTTATTGTTGAAGCCTCTGTTATTGCGAATAATTAAGTCTGTATTAATCCGTGAGGTGCATCATGATTCTAATCCAATGTAATAAAGTCGAATCACAGATTCGAGTATAGTGAGTTGGCTATTTTTAATTTAAGACCTTATTAGCAAAAATGCCCAAACAATTTGTCATTTCAAATAAGGGCTTATCACTTAATTCAGGAAAATAACATGAAAGCGCTTTTATTTGCAGTTAGTGTACTTTTTATGGCTTCAGCACAGGCGAATGTGTTTGTCGTGAATGATAAAATTGAGCCAATTACCTTAGAAGATCAATTTGAACAACCGCTAGTGGTTAATGAACAAACTCAAGTGGTTTTGTTTAGTCGCGGCATGAAAGGTGGCGAGTTCATTCAAGCGGCATTAGAAGCTACAACGACTGAGCAGCAACCTGCAAACTTGGTGTATATTGCTGATATCAGCGGTATGCCATCATTGATTGCTCGCTTTGTGGCTATCCCCCAAATGAAGGATTTACCGTTTGCTATGGGGTTAGATCGTGAAGGCGATGCAACTGCAAACTGGCCTACTGAAGAAGATATGGCCACTATGGTGACCCTAGATAAGTTAACCGTTGTTAGCATCGAGAACTTTGATTCAAACGAAACCTTAATCAAAGCACTTAGCGCCGTAAAATAACTGCTCTCGCTAAACAGATGGTTTACATGAGCCAACAAAAAGGACGCTTCAAGCGTCCTTTTTTGATCGCCAATATTGGCGATTAATACGCAATAGCCATTACTGCTTTTGCAGCATGGTAAAAATTTCTTCTTTTAAATGCAGCTTCTTTGATTTTAGTATTTTCAGCTCTGGGGTGCTATCGCTACTGTAATGCTGCTCATGATGTTTTATCTGCTCATCTAGCTGATTATGTTCATCAAAAATCTTTGAGAAATGGGCATTTGAGGTTTTAAGTTTACTGATTAGCTCACGGTACTCTGGAAACATCGACTTACTCCTTTTATCTAATGTTAACTACAAATTAGCGCTACTTGGCTGTAGGTAATGTGACCGGGATCAATAATTAATTGATTGCCCCAAAAACTTTTTAATCAACTAAAATTGGCTATTTAGCCTTTGCTGATTTATGGTGCTGTAAATTAGTGATGTTAGTTACATTTGTAATTTTTAATCATCACTCGAATGTTTAATAACAGAATTTATGTGACCCAGTTAACCTTCATAGCGTGGCTTGTGGGTTACAGTCGTCACAATTAGAATGATATCTTCAAATATGAAAGGGGTTTTCAATATGGCCGACGTATTTCACCTAGGATTAACCAAGCAAATGCTTGATGGCGCAACCTTAGCGATTGTTCCAGGGGATCCTGAGCGCGTTAAGCGCATCGCCGAATTAATGGAAAATGCGACTTTTTTAGCAAGTCACCGTGAATACACCAGCTATCTTGCTTATATTGATGGCAAAGCGGTTGTCGTATGTTCAACAGGTATTGGCGGACCATCAACATCTATCGCAGTAGAAGAGTTAGCACAACTAGGTGTGACGACTTTCTTACGCGTTGGTACCACTGGCGCGATTCAACCACATGTAAATGTCGGTGATGTTATTGTCACGCAAGCTTCAGTGCGCTTAGATGGCGCCAGTTTACACTTTGCCCCACTTGAGTTTCCAGCGGCTGCTAACTTTGACTGTACTACCGCTATGGTGGCAGCATGTCGTGACGCAGGCAAAGAGCCTCATGTGGGTATCACAGCATCATCTGATACATTCTACCCAGGCCAAGAACGTTACGATACGGTCTCAGGACGTGTAACCAGCCGCTTTGTGGGCTCAATGCAAGAGTGGCAAGCTATGGGCGTACTGAATTACGAAATGGAGTCAGCAACGCTATTTACTATGTGTGCAACACAAGGCTGGCGCGCAGCGTGTGTTGCTGGGGTTATCGTTAATCGTACCCAGCAAGAAATTCCTGATGAAGCCATGATGAAGAAAACCGAAGGCAGCGCGGTTGCAATTGTGGTTGCAGCTGCGAAAAAACTATTAGCTTAATATATTTAACTAATTGAATATAAAGGTGCTTAGGCACCTTTTTTATTGCCTTCTTTTTATTGATTTATCCGATTTTTATACAGTTACTGCTAAGCTTTAGCAATGAAATATGATTGCAATATCATCAATATCCTGTATTGTTGACATAATATGTCGTGATATTGACGACCAATATATGGGTTAAAGAGTGCCCACATCCTGTGCTTGAGATAGCACCACTATTACCACAGCGTAGTAGTTATCAATTGAAAGTTATCAGGTCTATAAAACCTTATCCAAGTTCGGGTTTTATAGCTTAAAGGAACATATGATAACGTTTTTACAGGGGGGTATATGGAATTTTCTAATCCAACCAGTATCTGGTTAATCGTCGGTATAGGGCTGATGTTGTCGGAAATTATTGTTCCCGGTGGCATCGTCATTTTATTAGGTGCAGCCTGTGTCATTGTGGCCGCAGCCTTATTTACCGGTATCGTCGATGGCACCGCGCAAAGCTTCACTTTATGGTTTATCACCTCAATGGTTCTATTGCTTAGTTTTCGCCATATCACCCAAAAAATGATTGGTGGTGACAAGCATGTGGATAATACCGATGAGGAAATGGATTTATATAATCAAGTTGTCACAGTTAAAGCTGATATTGGCCCGGGTGAAAAAACCGGTCGGGTGTTGTTTTCTGGTACTGAGTGGTCAGCACTAGGGGATGGCACTGAAATAAAAGCAGGCACTAAAGTGCGAATTATTTGCCGAGATAATATTGCCTTAGTGGTTGAGCCATATGCAGAAACTGAGTTAATGGGCGAAAGCTTCACTGATAAACAAGATTAGTCACAAAATAGCAGAATTAGGTTTTATTGATTTGGTCACCACACAGAGTGCCAACTGAGTAAAGGAATTAAGTCATGTATAGGGGGCTACGCTACCTGAACATGTTTTGCAAAAGGAAGGGGACATATGTTTGAACTAACCATAGCCATTTTATTTATATTTTTTATCTTATATAAATTGATGTTGATTGTACCGATGCGAGAGGTCAATGTGATTGAGCGCTTAGGTAAATTTAGAACCGTATTACAACCAGGGTTTCACTTTTTAGTGCCATTTGTTGATCGGGTAGCTTATCGCCACGATACTCGTGAAGAAGTACTAGATGTACCACCACAAAGTTGTATTTCAAAAGATAACACCCAGCTGGAAGTTGATGGTTTGGTCTACCTTAAAGTGATGGATGGCAAGTTAGCCAGTTACGGTATCGAAAATTACCGTAAAGCTGCGGTTAACCTCGCGCAAACCACCATGCGTTCAGAAATTGGTAAATTGACCCTATCGCAAACCTTTTCAGAGCGTGACAGTTTGAACGAGTCTATTGTTCGTGAAATTGACAAAGCGTCAGATCCTTGGGGCATTAAAGTGCTTCGCTATGAGATTAAAAATATCTCCCCATCAATACACGTGATCCACACCCTTGAAAAACAGATGGAAGCTGAGCGTAGAAAACGGGCTGAAATCACTTTAGCCAATGCTGAAAAAGACGCCATGATTAATATCTCTCAAGGTGAGCGCCAAGAGGCCATTAACCTCTCAGAAGGGCAAAAGCGAAAACGCATTAATGAAGCGATTGGCTCTGGCCAAGAAATTACCATTATTGCCAAAGCGAAAGCTGAAGGCATGGATATGATTTGCACCGCACTGGCTAACCAAGGTGGTAACGATGCGATGAATATGATGCTGAAAGAGCAGTTTATTAGCCAAGTGGGTGACATTTTAACTGAAACACAAGTCTCAGTGGTGCCTGCTGAAATGGCCAAGTTAGAAGGCTTCTTTGAAGGGATGGAGCAAGTGACCCATGCCGTAACTAACAGCCCAGTAAAAGGAGCACGCTAATGTTGAATGGAATTGATACCGATTTAATTGTTATGGGTATTTGGGGGGTGATTTTTGTTATTTTTGTGCTGAAATTATTCCAATCTATCCGCTTAGTACCCACTAAGTCAGCTTACATTGTTGAGCGACTAGGTAAATATCACAGCACCTTAGATGCCGGTTTTCATGCTTTAGTGCCTTTTGTTGATAAAGTGGCCTATATCCATGACCTAAAAGAAGAAACTATCGATGTGCCACCGCAAGAGTGTTTTTCTAGCGATGAAGTTAACGTTGAAGTAGACGGCGTCATTTATATCTCGATTACCGATCCCGTTAAAGCCAGTTACGGCATAACGGATTATCGTTATGCAGCGATCCAATTAGCGCAAACCACCACACGTTCAGTCATTGGTACCTTAGATTTAGACCGCACGTTTGAAGAGCGCGACATTATCTCGGCCAAGGTCGTACAAGTGCTGGACGAAGCTGGCGCGATTTGGGGGATTCGAGTGCATCGTTATGAAATTAAAAACATTACCCCACCAGAAACCGTTAAAAATGCCATGGAAATGCAGGTTAATGCTGAGCGTGAGCGCCGTGCATTATTAGCCCAAAGTGAAGGTGACAAGCAGAGTAAAATTAACCGCTCAGAAGGTGTGATGGCTGAAACCATTAACCGCTCAGAGGGTGAAATGCAGCGCCGTATCAATGAGGCTGAAGGTAAAGGCGAAGAGATTTTAACGCTTGCTAAAGCCACTGCAGAATCCATTGAGCGCTTGGCGGTAGTGATCTCTAAACCCGGCGGTCAGAGTGCCTTAAGACTGCAGTTAGGTGAACAATACCTCAAACAGCTTGATGGCTTAAAAGATAAAGATAACCGTGTGGTGTTACCCGGCAATATGATTAATTTTGATTATTGGATGGATAGCATGGGTCTGGAAGATAATAAGAAAGCCAAATAATTGTTAGTGGTAAAATTTAATTAAAAGAGGCTAAGTTTAGCCTCTTTTTTTATGTATTTAACATTATGTATTTAGCAAAAGTATTTAACGACGGACTGAAGCTGAACGCGTAGTAAACTTTGCGATTTAACTGAGACAAGTATATTGTTTTAACAGTGCTTTAATTTAATAAGCCGGTTATTGATAGCTCAAGGAGTCAGAGTGAAAGCGAGAATTTTGCATTGTGTCGATGACCCTAATATGGGCGGCGTTAATTTTGCGTTGCACAGTTTGTGTGGCTCTGACATCCTCACTTTGGCATTTGAATTTGACATTCGTCAGCTGGATTTTAGCCGTTGGCAGAATACGACATTGGACGCTGATATTGTCTGTTTTCATGGCGCCTCAAACTGGCGCAAACTGCTAAATATTGCATGGCTCAGATTGCGTCATCCTAAGATCATATTTATCCTGCAAGAACATCACTACAGCGAACAGTTTGTTAATCAGCAAATTGCACATCCGCAACGTTTCTATTTCATGCTGAAATTAAGCTATCGGTTAATGAATAAAGTGGTGTCCATTTCACCCTCACAGCAGCGATGGATGCTAGCTCATAAGCTATTACCTGCAGACAAAATCGCTCAGTTAGGGCAGGGCCGAGACTTAAGCTGTTTTATCGCCAACAAAAGCCACTCCCCAAAAAACGCTAATCATAGGGTTCCTGTGTTAGCCGCCTATGGCCGATTTCATCCACAAAAAGGCTTTGATTTATTACTCAAAGCCATGCATCAGGTTAAGTCACCGTGTCGATTATTGTTAGCCGGTGAAGGTGAGCAATTACCTTTGCTACAACAGTTAGTTTCTCAGCTTGATAATATAAAGCTGGTGGGCAAGGTTGACGATGTGCCTCGCTTTTTAGACCAATGTGACGGGGTAATTATTCCATCACGCTGGGAGCCTTTTGGTTTAGTATTTATTGAGTCTATGGCAATGAGTAAAGCCATTATCTCAACCGATGTGGATGGTTTGGGGGATCAAATTCGTCAGCATCAACTGCAAAACATGGGTAATATCGTTGAGGCTAAGGTTAGCGGCCAAGATGATAAGCAATTTGTTAACTCACTGGCCGATGCTATTGAGCGTTACTTATCGAGTATGCACTCATCAAGCGCTCTATTATCAAGCTATGAGCCTGCTTACGTTCATGAGCAAGTCGACAATCATGGTCAAAAACAGCAGCATGCCCAAATCGAGGATTGGCGTACTCAGCAATGGCTGCAGCTTCAACAAGCATGGAAAAGCTTATTTGTGCAGCTATTGGAAGATAAGCGTGGTTGAGTGTTAAATGGTTAATGTGATTAATTTCTTGTTAGGAGATTTTTCTCGACATATAAAAGAACCTATCTTCTTCTTTATCTACCTCAAAGCCATTCTTAATGTATAGATGATATGCAGGACTAATTTTGAGAACTCGTAGCCTAAGTTTATTTACACCAGCTTTAATTGCTAACCGTTCACACTCTGTTAGGGCTGCTGCACCAATACCATTATTTTGAAATTTTTCACTAACCTGTAAATCTCGGATATAACACCCATCATTATCAAAGGCTAAACGAATTGCACCCACGACCGAAGCGTTGTAAAGAATGTCCCAGTTTTCTAGGTCAACAATTTGCTCATGTATCTTAGACTGTTCCCAATTTACAGAATAGTGTTCATAATATGAGCGCATGTTTTTAAATGTAATATCTGCCGATGCATAAAGATCGGCTGTTGATTGATATGAAATCATCGCAAATCTCCTAAAGCCCTACTAATTGGCAAAAAATAGTTGGCTAAAATTTTGAGGGGTGAATAGTTAAATTTTCCTATTAATCAGCTTATTATGTGTGCTTTGTTCGTCGTTTTCTCTTTTGCAACTTTAACCTTTAAAGAATGAAAGAGAGAGGCAAAGATGAAAGTTGTGAATAATAAAAGTAAGCAAAGTAACTTTATTCCGATACTCTCATTTTCTATGAATGCATTTAAAATTGCGGATAAGAGCATGAACCCAACTAAATAGTAATTATGTATGCTACCCATGAAAACTCCTTAACTAGTGTGGTCAGAGTAAACTTTATAAGGGAGTTGATAGGCACATCATTATTTAATGGCTTTTTCTTCCCTAAATGGCGTGCTCGAAGATTGCGTTCGAGGTTAGCTAACTCTGTCCTTAAGTGGTTCTACCTTAATATAACTTATGAGCCTAGTTCAATGTTTTACTTAGTTTTTGTTGGCTAGCTTATCTAAGTCCATTACTTCAATCTAATCCATTGCCTGCCGCTGGGATGTTCAGGATGAACGGAATGTCGCGATCACATGGTCAATAATGTTCCCGACATTATCATGACATTTCCCAAATCCCTATGGGTCAGATGTGAAAGAGCGACCTTATGTGCAAGCACGACTGTGACACGCTGCAAGTTCGTCCCTGAAAGCTCGGCCATGACGTCCATGTCATGGACGGTCACAGCCGCGCTTACACCCGAATTGTCACCTCTTCGATTTGACTTCATTGGCAGCAATTAAAAGAGCTAAAGTTAGAAAACTTAAAAATTTAAGAGTCTAAAAGACTCAATTTGAATTGAGGACGTTGAAGAAAATAGCGTGATGCTCACATGGATGTGAGCATAGCTTTCGCGGAGCATGGATGCACCATCGGAAGCGTTAGCATTTTCACTCTTTATAATAAACAGGGTCCGAAGTTAGCAACAAACGAAGTTCAAAGCTGGATCAATCCCCATCGAAAATCATGCGCTTTTCAGCATTTTTCGTTAGGGGCGGCAGGGTGAGCCAAGAGGGTATTGCTGTTGATACCCTTTTGGTCGGGTGTGGGTGGAAAACCCACGACGTTAATCCAAACGTAGTTTGGAACAATAGTGTACATCAGCCACATGAATCTGCTGTTGACGAAAACCCATGATTTAAATCCAAATGCAGTTTGGGAACATAAGAAAACCAGCTAACACTTAATTATGTAAAAGTGACTCATCTCTAGCACCCTGACTTAATACCCCTTCTCACTCCAATAACCCATCTTCTTCAAATTCAGAATGCGTTGCAGAATGCATTTTAGCATTGAGATACAATCTTGCATTTAATGTAAGCCATTGTATTTAAAGGATAATAAAAGTTGGCATCCACTGTGCAATATCCCAGTACATCCAGATAACGAATAGCGAGATGCCAATATGCAAACATTAAACACAACAATAGTTAACGTGAAACCACTTCACTCTCAAATCATCAATATTCTTGGTTTAAGCAGTATTGCTATTGGTACTAGCATGGCTTTGTTCAGTGCTAATACCAATGCCGCTGAGCCATTCAATGCCTGTCCTACCGAAGCATTTATTATTCAAACGCCAGCAGGCATTCCAAAAACCTTTGGAGTTGAACTTGGTACCGGTAGTTATTCGGTATTGTCGCCTGATATGGGACTGACCAAAGGATTTAATGGTGTTGGTTTCAGCTACACAGATAATTACCTTTATGGCTGGGATTATCAGCATGGCACTGTCGGTAAGGTGGGTGAAGATTACCAAGTTGAGCCACTAACGATCGTAAAAGACAGCTCAGCTGCTGCAGCGGGTAACTTCTACGTAGGTGATGTCGCCATCAATGAAAACGTTTGGTACGGCTACCGTAAAAACCAAGGCTTATTTACTGTGCCGTTAGATGGCAATAATCACCCAATGAACATTGTCCCAGGCAGTAAAACCAATGCCACTTACAACGTAACAGATTTTGCCTTTCATCCAAGCAACGGCTTTTTATACGCAGTGACTAACGGCAGTACAGGTAACTTACTCAAGATTGACCCCACAACAGGTGCCGCTGAAACCTTAGCAACCGTTATTACTAAAAGCAGTGGTAGCTTTACCTTTGGGGCGCAGTTTTTTGACCCCGATGGCAACCTTTATTTAAGTAACAACGGCGATGGCAATGTGTATAAGGTCAACGTTGAAAGTGATAACCCTACCGCAGAGTTGTTTTCATACGGGCCGTCATCTTCTTCAAATGATGGTGCTCGTTGTGCATTAGCAGAAGTGCCAGTGGGAGACAATGTTGATTTTGGTGATGCGCCAGACAGTTACGGTACCCTAATTGATTCAAATGGTGCCCGCCATAATATGGTTGCCGGCATGTCATTAGGCAGTGTTATTGATAATGAGTCCGACGGTTATCCTGCGCCGTTATCAGATGATGAAAGTGATGGTATTGATGATGAAGATGGTATCAGCATGCCAACCGGTTTTGAAGTGGGTGAAGAGGCGGTGTTATTAATCACAGTAGAAGGGGATGGTGCTTATATTAACGGCTGGATTGATTGGGGCCAAGATGGTCAGTTTGATAGTGAAGACCAAGTGATTATTGCCCGCTCAGTGAGTAGCGGCACATCAACTGTGACGATTAACGTACCTAATTGGGCTAAAACTGGCGCAACCTGGTCACGTTTTCGTTTGAGCTCAGAGGCCAGCTTATTACCAACAGGTGGTGTCAGTGATGGTGAAGTGGAAGATTATCCTATCACTGTCACTGAAACCGGTATCACCATCAGCTATTACCCGTCTTCGTCTGAGTACACCACATTGGCCTATGAGGATTTATACCCTTTTCAAGGTGACTTTGATATGAACGATGTGGTGATGCAGTTACGTATTAGCCAATACAGTAAAAATGACATGGTTCGTCGCGTGGGCTTTGATGCGCAATTAGTGGCAATGGGCGCTTGGTATCACAATGGCTTTGCGGTGCAATTACATGATATTGGCCGCGGCAATGTGCAAGAGTCAGCCATTGAGTGGAGCGCCCAAGGGGTTAAGCAGACCAGCTCACCACTTGAAGACGGGCAAACCAATGCGGTGCTGTTATTTACTGAAGATTTATGGCAACACGTCACAGCGGGTAATGGTTGTGAATATTTCAGAACTGAACCGGGTTGCGGCACTCAGTACCGTGCCACATGGCAGATGACAGTACCGTTTGTTGATTCTGTACATGTTGATGATATGCCTGAGTTCCCCTATGACCCATTCATTTTTGCCACTCCAGGTACGGATCATAGCCTAGCGGCTAAGAATATTACTGATGGTAAAAACCCAGGACGTAAATTAGAGATCCATCTGAAAAACAAAGCACCAACCGATAAATTTGATACGCGATTTTTAGGGATGCATGACGATGCTTCAACGGCATCACAAGGGCACTATTTCCAAGACCAAAATGGTATGAGTTGGGCAATTGAGGTGCCTGATACATGGCAGCACCCTGCAGAGCTACAACGTGTTGATGCCGCTTATGTTGAGTTTATTGAGTTTGCTGCAGATGCCAGCGGTGAGACCAAACCTTATTGGTATTTGACCGCCACTGACTCGCTACTGTTTAAGGATTAACCCTGACAGTAATTAGTGTGAATTTAATCAATCAATTTAAGCAAGAAATGGAATTTTAAGGTGAATATTATGAATACATTAACTCAAACTCAAGTGGCAGCAAATACGTTATTAACAGCGAAGAATGCCATTAACACAGGCATGAAAACAGGCATTAACACGGCTTGTAACACAGGCACTAAAATAGGTACGAAAACAGCCACTAGCCTAGCCATGGCTCTATCATTAAGCTTTTTAACAGCCTGTGGCGGCGGTGGTGGCGATGATAGCTCGCCTGCACCAGCAACGACGCCTGCGGTGACAACACCTGCGACATTAACACCAGATACCACGACAGATACAACACCAGAGACAACGACACCTGAGACGCCAACGGAACCTGAAACACCTACAGAGCCAGAAACGCCGCCAGCAACCTCAATTGATGACTTGGTGGTTGATGCCGATTTTGATCTACAAGCGGCGTTTACTTTAAGCATTGATGTGCAGCTCGCATCAAGTAAGCGTGGTTACTTTTCATTGTGTGACGATTATCAGCAAAATGGCACCCAAGTGAGCGTGAACTTTGAATCTTGCTTATTACGTGGCGCCCTTGATGAAGGCGCATTGTCTGAAGAGTTATTGGTGGCCAACCATCAACGAGCATTAATGGCAGTGGTATGGTTTTATGATGGCAGTGAGCCTATCTATCAGCAGTGGAGTCATAGCTTAACCAATGACCCACAAGTCTTAGTGATTAACTAATATTCAAATAATCAATCGTATTTCAATCTTATGCCTTGTTAGCCAGATACTGCTGACAAGGCATTTTTATTTTTGATTAACAGCCTGCTTAAATGCGCGAGTTAGTGGATAGCGATATTTTCTCAGTTGTCATTGTGAGCTGACTTAACTGATAATAGCGACATTAACAGATTAAAAGAGCGCACCATGAGCATTGAAAGAATTGAAACTAAAACCCGTATGAGCCGGATTGTCAAACATAACGGCACCATCTATTTATGTGGCCAAGTTTGCCAAGATGCCACTAAAGACATCACCGAACAAACCCAAACCATGTTGGACAAAGTGGAAGCCTTATTACTGCAGGCGGGCAGTGATAAAAAGCATATGTTATCGGCAACCATTTACGTAAAAGATATGGCTTACTTTGCTGAAATGAACGCGGTATGGGATGCCTGGGTCATTGAAGGTTACGCCCCTGCTCGAGCTTGTGTTGCCGCTAAAATGGCCCGTGAGGCATTATTGGTTGAAATCTCGGTAGTGGCCGCTGAGATTGCTTAAATTGCTACGCAGTGGTTTTAGTTCAGCCCGCTACTTAGCTCACAAGTCATCACAATAAAATCCCCATAAAGAATCCGTTACAGTTCCTAGTCGCAGCCGCCTAGGAACTGGTATACTTCCAGCTTGATTTTTGGGAGGACCAATGGACGTATCATCATTATTAGACGGCCTAAACGCAAAGCAGCGTGAAGCAGTGGGCGCACCGCTTTCAAGCATGTTAGTTTTAGCTGGAGCAGGCAGTGGTAAAACTCGGGTATTAACCCATCGTATTGCTTGGCTTATGCAGGTCGAACAACAAAGTCCATACTCTATCCTTGCGGTAACCTTTACCAATAAAGCCGCGGCAGAAATGCGTGAGCGGGTTGAGAAAGTGGTTGGCAGTAACATGGGCCGTATGTGGATTGGTACTTTCCACGGTTTAGCCCATCGTTTGCTGCGCACTCACTTTAAAGATGCCAATTTACCCCAAAGCTTCCAAATTATTGATTCTGACGATCAGTTACGTTTATTAAAACGTATTCTTAAAAGTCTCAATTTAGATGACAAGCAATATCCGCCGCGTCAGTGCCAAGGTTACATTAATGGCAAAAAAGACCAAGGCTTACGCCCAAAGCATATCGATGCGGGTGGCTTTCCTATTGAGCAAAATTTATTAAACATCTATAAAATTTATCAAGAATCTTGCGACCGAGCTGGCCTTGTTGATTTTGCTGAAATTTTATTGCGCGCCCATGAATTATGGCTCAATAAACCCCATGTATTAGCCCATTATCAAGAACGCTTTAAGCATATCTTGGTGGACGAATTCCAAGATACCAACGCCATTCAATATGCGTGGATCCGAGTGCTGGCAGGCAAAGAAGCCAATGTGATGATTGTTGGCGATGACGATCAATCTATTTACGGCTGGCGCGGTGCCCAAGTTGAGAATCTACATAAATTCTTAACCGATTTCCCAGGTTCCACCACGGTTAAGCTGGAGCAAAACTATCGCTCCACAGCCAATATCCTTAATGCGTCCAATGATCTAATTGCCAACAACCCTGAGCGTTTAGGTAAAAAACTGTGGACTGAAGACGATGCGGGTGAGCTTATTGCGGTTTATTGCGCCTTTAATGAAATGGATGAAGCGCGCTTTATTGTTGGCAAAATGGCTGAGTGGCAAAATAACGGCGGCAAGTTAGAAGAGTGTGCCATTTTATACCGCTCCAATGCCCAGTCGCGAGTATTAGAAGAAGCCTTACTCCATAAAGGGCTAGCTTACCGAATTTACGGTGGCCTGCGTTTCTTCGAGCGCCAAGAGATTAAAGATGCCATGGGTTATATGCGTCTTATCAATAATCAAAATGATGATGCAGCTTTTGAACGGGTGGTTAACACCCCAACTCGTGGTATTGGTAACCGTACCCTTGATATCATTCGCTCAACCGCACGTCAGCAAGAAATGACTATGTGGCAGGCAAGCTTGCGCTTAATTGAAGAAAAAGTCCTTACTGGCCGCGCTGCCAATGCCGTGAATGGCTTTATGGATTTAGTGATTGGCATGCGCACTGATACTGCCGATATGAGTCTATATGGTATGGCCGACAAGGTCATTGACCGTTCAGGGCTACGGGCTATGTACGAAGCCGAAAAAGGCGAAAAAGCCCAATCACGAGTCGAAAACTTAAATGAGCTGGTCACCGCTGCCCGCAGTTTTGAAATGCCAGAAGAACTTGAAGATATGGGCGAGCTAAATGCCTTTTTATCTCACGCAGCATTAGAAGCGGGCGAAGGCCAAGCAGACAAGTTTACCGATGCCGTGCAGCTAATGACCTTGCATTCAGCTAAAGGCTTGGAGTTCCCAGTGGTGTTTATGGCTGGGGTTGAGGAAGGTATTTTTCCAAGTAAAATGGCATTAGATGAAGGTGATCGTTTAGATGAAGAACGCCGTCTTTGTTATGTAGGCATGACTCGTGCGATGCAAAAATTGTATATCAGTTATGCTGAGTCACGCCGCATTTATGGCCGTGAGGACTATGCCAGTCCATCGCGTTTTATTGGTGAAATCCCCAGCCAGTATGTTGAAGAAATTCGCATGAAAGCGTCAGTGTCAGCGCCTAAAATGAGCAGCCGTTTTAATGTGCCAAGACAATCTATTGCCAATGACAGTGGCTTTAAAGTGGGTCAAAAAGTAAAACACTTTAAATTTGGCCAAGGCATAGTGACAGATTTTGAAGGCACAGCAGATAAAGCGCGTGTTCAAGTCAGTTTTACAGACTTTGGTAGCAAATGGTTACTGGTTTCATTGGCAAAACTTGAAGCGTGTTAGGGTAATTTTTTACTAGAGCGGACATAATTCTAAGCGAAATAATAAAGTCACTCGTGGGTTATGCGAGATGACAAATAAGAAGTGATACAACTTCAATTGCAGGAGTGAAGTAAACCATGTCAGCAGTCTCATGGACGTTACAAAAAAAAATATCGGTTTATAAACGCTTAACGCGCCTTGATAGGCCCATTGGTACCTTGTTGCTAATGTGGCCGTGTTTAATGGCGTTATTGCTTGCAGCGGGTGGCATGCCTGATGTGAAGGTGTTGATCATCTTTATGCTAGGGGTGGTCGTTATGCGTGCTTGTGGTTGCGTGATTAACGACTTTGCAGATCGAAAACTTGATGCCCATGTTGAGCGCACTAAGATGCGGCCTTTAGCCTCAGGTGAAATCAGCAGTAAGGAAGCGCTGATATTATTTGTGGTGATGGCATTAATCGCGTTTAGCTTAGTATTATTTTTAAATCCGCTAGTGGTAAAACTATCGGTTGTCGGCATTATCTTGACCATCATGTACCCGTTTATGAAACGGGTAACCAATATGCCGCAAATGTTTTTAGGCATAGTGTGGAGCTGGTCAATTCCTATGGCCTACGCTGCGCAGCTAGGTTATGTGCCCATGGAAGCTTGGTGGTTATTTGTTGCCAATTGGTGTTGGACGGTAGCTTACGACACCATGTATGCCATGGTTGATAGAGATGATGACTTAAAAGTCGGCATTAAATCTACAGCCATTTTATTTGGCCGATACGACCGCCAATGGATTGCCGCGTTTCAGTTAGCGGCCCTAGGGTGTTTTATTATGGCCGGTTGGTCTGCTGAACGTGGGTTATTGTATGGCATTGGCATTAGCACCTTTATTGCCTTTAGCAGTTATCAGCAATGGCTTATTTATGGTCGCGAACGCGCGCCATGTTTTAAGGCTTTTCTAAATAATAACTGGGCCGGATTTGCTTTATTTATGGCATTGAGCGCAGATTATTTATTTTCTTCAATAAGTGCGTAGAATAGGGCGAAAAATTACATCAACAAGGATAGCTGATGACCATTTCTCGCTTTATGATACTTTTTCGCAGTATCGTATGCTGTAGCCTCTTTTTAAGCGCGGTGCCCGCCGCGTTTGCAAGCTTTACCATACCGAATACCACAGTGGTTGAGGTAGAGGATAGCGATCGCACCTATAATCTTTATATCAAACTGCCCAATAGCTATAACCAAATTGATAAGCTAAAAAGCTATCCGGTTATTTATATGACTGATGCTGTGTACAGCTTGCAAGTGGTCTCTGGTGTGACTCGTTTGTCTATGGACCGTACTGATATGCAGCAGGCTATTTTAGTGGCAGTATCAGGACAGCAAGGCCGCAGCCCCGCAGCAAGTCGTATGCGTGATTACACCCCGTCAGTTGATACTAACAGAACCCAAGCCACCGGTGAGGCCCAGCGCCACATGCAGTTGTTTGCCAATAAAATTATCCCTTATATGAATCAGCATTATCGCACTCAGCCATGGCAAAACACCTATGTTGGCCATGCGTTAGGGGGCTTGTTTGGCGCCTATATCTTACGTAATAAGCCCGCATTATTTAATAACTATGTACTGGCGAGTCCGCCATTTTGGTTTGATAACCAGCAGTTACTAAAGCAATTTCGCGAGCCGGAATTTATCACTAAATCAATAAATGCCAATGTATTTATTGGTGTCGGAGAGTTAGAAACGGCAGAAAACAGCGAGTTTGGGCAAGATATGGTGGCAGATGCCAAGTCATTTTATCAGCTGCTACAACAAAAAAATCGCTTAACTGCAGCTAATGGTTCAGGTATCAATGCCAAGTTAATGCTAATGCCTGTAGCCAATCACAGTATGGCGTTTCCGATGTCTGCGATCTATGGCTTAGACTGGCTGTTTGATGCTAAAACGGGGGTTAGTGGTCACTGATTAGGCGCAATAATAGTTCTATCAAAAAATAAGACATTTATGCCATAAACATAAGCCATAAACATAATTTTAAGTTATAGAACAATAACAAGGATTGTTATATGAGACCCATAGTTAAGTACCGACTGCTGTTTTTAGCCTTTGCGATAGTACTGTTTACTATTGGCGTGCAGTTAACCCCAGAATCCCTAGCGACTGCTAATGACGAGCTAAGACTAAGCCTTATCGCTATCGGCTACTTTGGCTTAATACCGTTGGCATATTGGTACTGCATTATCAAAAAAGGCAGCCAGAAATGGTGGAAGCTGATTATTATTTTAAGTACCAGCAGCTTGGTGGCGAGGCTGAGCTTTCCGGCAGATATCGCCGACTATTTTGAGTTTGTAGCTTGGTTAAAGTACCCCATTATTGGGGTGTTGTTGATCATTGAATCATTTCTGGTTTTCACTATCATTCGCGGTTTGTTGAAGGTCAGAAAGGTCAAGGGCGACCCCCGAGTGAGTGCGGTTGAGGTGTACGCAGATGAAGATGAAAAGGCTTTGTCTATCGCCTTCATCGTCGCTGGAGAGCCGACTAACTGGTATTACGCTATCCCATGGTTTTCACGCAATCATCCCACTGGCATTAGCCACATTAAGCTATTGAGTGCCAAGCCTTGGCATTTGTCATTAATGCTTAGCGGTTGTTTAACTAGCTGTGTTGCCAGCTATATGATTTTGGTTAACTGGAGTGAATTAGCCGCGATTATCGTCTCTTCAATCATCAGTTTAACCTTGGTGATGCTGGTGGCAAATTATCGTATATCACGCCGTTATTCCATGTATCGAATCCGCAACAGGTTAGTGGTTAATAATGCCATTTGGGGTTTTATGGCGATCGATATTAACGAGATTGAAACGGTTGCAGTGAATCAAGCAACCAAAAAGGTTGTCGATGACGAATTATCAATAGGGCGAGGTGAGCAGACTAATCTCACTATCCGTTTTAAAACGCCACAATGGTATTTTGGTGGATTAGGGCAGTTAGTTGAAAAGCTGACTGTGGTGCATATTAATGTGGCTGAACCAGAAAAGGTGGTCGCGGCACTAACTGATATTGAGCAGTCTGAAGCGGCTTAAAAATTCATATTTACACTAAACGTAACCCATAAAAAAATGCGTCCACTGTGGACGCATTTTTTGGTTAACAACTGATTTAGTGGTTGTTTAGTTTTTTACTAATTTTTCGAGATCAGCTGGGCGGTAATAAACGGATTTTAATACCTTACCTTGGCGAACCACTTTACCGGCCATTTCAACATCTTTAGCGCATTTAGCGATGATGAATTCACCCTTAGTGCTGCCCACGATTTCAACACCTTGTTTAGCATAGTGAGCAATGGTTTCATTCAGCTCTTGCTCATTGCGACACACTTTACTCATGTTGCTAGAGTGAACTTCATCCCAGCATTCAATGAAGTTAACTTCACGGTTTTTAGCAACAGACAGTAATAAATCAATTAAATAACTAATTTCTAGACGGTCGCTGACTTTTGCTGCGCCTAAGTGGACTAAACGCCCCATTAGTACATAAACAGAGTCAACGATGGCATCAGCTTGTTCAACGCGGCAATCCGCTTCAGCAAGCTCTGTGAGCTCTTCAATGATAAGTGAAGTGTGCAGGGTATCGGCTTTGTCATCTAGACTTGATGCATTTTCGATAGGTAAATCAAAGGTGCTGCGAAATTCTTTGATATCACGGTACAAGTGGTCAAAAATGGTTTGGTCTAAAACAGATAACTTCATTATTTATTAAGCCTAGAAAGTAGTAAATAGGTGAATATGGTAATGAATTGACAGGGCTTGTTCAAGATAAACGGCGGCCCAATTGCACAGGGACACCGTTTGTGAATAAAAAAAACCGCCTAGGATGAATCAGGGATGTTAGGCGGAGGTTAATAGACAACCTTTTGTGATGATGAAACTTTCAAATTAATTATCGATGGGCGTATTTTTCAATCAGACCATCTAAATAAGGTTGGATACCTTCATCTGTCCAATCAATGTATCCACGAACAAAGCCGACTAGGTTTCCTTTGCCGTCTAAAATAAAGCTAGCAGGCAGTAAATCTGCAGGCATGATGTAATCAACATTCTTGTCAGGATCAATCCAAGTCGCGTAATTATCAAAACCATGTTGTTCGAAAAAGGGTTTTATATCATCTGGATTTTCATCAATAGAAATTGGCACAAGTGCAAAGTCTTTATCTTGATTTCGCTCTTTAATTGCCTGCATCGCTGGGATTTCTTTGATACACGGTGCACACCAAGTTGCCCATAAGTTCACCATGACTAGCTTGCCGTGGTGTTGTGCTAGGTTGACCTTGTTTTGTTGCTGATCGCTAAAGTCAATGTCTTGAATTTTGCGCGCATTTCGCAGCTCAACAAAACGCGACATCACCATAGGTTTCTCTATTTGTTCACCCGTTTCATAGACTTTCACATCCACAGGCTTTGCAGCAGCATTAAAAGTAACGCAGCCAGTTAAAAGCAGTAACGTGATTGGCATTAATTTATTCATATTCATTCTCGTTTAAATGGAGTTTAATTGGCGTTTGGGGTTGTTTAATAATCCAAGCGATACCACCGATTATTGTGAAAAAAAACAACCCAATTGGGATGAGCCATAAAGCTAACGTGCCTGAGTGCAGGCTAGGTTGATAGCGGATTCGTTCGCCGAAACGGGCTACCATAAAATCAATGATTTCTTGTTTGGATTGACCCTGATCGAGTTTTTGAAATATGTGCCCTTTAAGCTCGTTTGCTATTTGGGTTTCCGAATCAAATAAACTGCGATTATCAGATGCTGGGCAGCGCAGTTCTTGGGCAATTTCAAAACCAAGTTGACGTTTTTCATCAGCAGAATAATTTCGGTGGGATAATGCCTCAGAAGCCGTGACATTTTGCACGCTAAATATCAATAACACGGTTAATATGGCCACTGAAATAGGGCTGAACATGCGGTGGAGCATTCGATAGAATGGGGTCATGAGGTTGCCTCCTCTAGTCGAGATGTTTTCTGATCATTAGTGCGACATGGTGAGTGTTTTGATGCAGTGCTGTCACGGCAAGCTATGACTACCCATACGCCTGCTAACATCATCAAGATTGCGCCAATCCATAACCAATTCACCATAGGTTTGTAACTGATACGCACTAAATACTCTGTGTCGTTGAGCTGGTTGCCCATTGAGACATATAAATCTTTACCTAAGGTTGAATAGACTCCTGCAGCAGACATCTGCATGCCGTTAGTTTTAAAGGTTTGACGTTGCGGGTAGGCATAACCTACCGTCGTTTCTTCCTCATCCATAATACGAATGTTGGCTTGTAGCGCATCGTAACTGTTGGTTGAAACTTGTTGGGTGTTTTCAAATACGAAGGTATAACCTGCTAGTGTTCGCCCTTGATTAGGGCCCATGCTCAACACTTCTTCTTGCTCAAGGTTTGATACAACAGAGCCTGCAAAAATAGCCACTGCGACGCCAAGATGAGCGACACACATAGCATAAAATCGACGAGTCTGTGTTATTGAACGGGTATGAAGTTGATGCTGGATCATGGCAATGATCAATGTGAGCACTAACCAAGTTACCGACATTAATCCAATGAAAAACCATGCATTGGCTTGTTCAAACGAGTTGTTGATGATTGCTGCTAATACGATTGAGATGCCTAGCAAAAAGGTCGGCACTTTCAGATTCTTAGCGCTATCTTGTTGCCAACGCAGTAGAGGGGCTAGCCCCATTAATAAGCTGAGTAGTACCAGGATAGGGACAAAAATACTGTTGAAATAAGGAGCGCCTACAGAGATGGTGACGCCAGTAATAACTCGGTAAATAATCGGATAGTAACTACCTAGTAGTACCGATAAAGCTGCAATCACCAGTAACAAGTTGCCGATTAATATCAAGCTATTGCGTGAAATTAAGGCAAACTTATCGGTAGATTGTATATATTGAGCCCGAGTGGCAAAAAGTGCTAAGGCGCTACCAGAAAACAGTACCAATAATAGCAGTATTGACATACCACGAGTTGGATCCGCAGCAAATGCATGAACAGATTGCACCACACCTGAGCGTACGATAAAAGTGCCCAGTAAGCTTAATGAGAATGCTAAAATAGCCAGAAACAAGGTGAGCTTTTTACATTGTCCGAAGCGTCCAGTCATCACCACTGAGTGGACTAATGCAGTGGCAACTAGCCAAGGAATGAAAGAGGCATTTTCAACCGGGTCCCAAAACCACCAACCACCCCAGCCTAGTTCGTTATATGCCCACCAAGAACCAAACGCATTACCCCCTGTTAAGAAAACCCACGCCAAAATAGCCCAAGGACGTAAATAGCGCGCATGCTGTTGTGTGAACTGTTTTCCCATGAGTGCAGCAACTGCCGCAGCGAAGCACACCGTGAGACCAACGTAACCTAGAAATAATAACGGTGGATGAATAATTAAGCCGATGTTTTGCAAGATAGGGTTGAGGTCTCGACCTTCGATAGGGAAGTTGGGTAATAACCTAACAAATGGGTTTGAGGTGAAAATGATGAATAAACTAAAGCCACAGATCACAGCTGCTAGCACTGAAATTGTTCGGATAAAGAAAGCATGATCAGCTTCATTGTTATGAGTATTGGCAATAATAACCGTCCATAACGCGATAGCACTCACCCAAAATAACATTGAGCCTTCGTGGCTGCCCCAGATAGCAGCGACTTTATAGAAAGTCGCTAACTGAGTATTAGAGTGATCAGCGACATAGGCTACTGAAAAATCATTGCTAATAAAGCTAATAGCTAAACAAATAATCGCACCTAAAAAAGCACTAATCATCATATTACTGATAGGGCGATAATAGCTAATTAAATAAGCATTACGCTTATATAAACCTACCATAGGAATAACGGCTAATAATAATGATAACGCAGCGGCTATTATTAACAGTAAATGTCCAATCTCTGGGATCATATTATTACCTATATATTGTGTGGAGGGGTTGATAATTAATATCAAATAAATCTATTTTGTTAATGAGAAAGTTATATCAATATTAATTAGACGTTTTGTTGTCTTTAAACGACTTGTTTCTAGCGACTTATATCATCAATTAAATAAGAAGCAACTGAAGGTTATCTATGTTGAGGATATTTTTCTGTGAGGTTGATCTTAATAATTTTGCTAATTTTAATATTGAGATATTTTTATTTTGTAAAAAACATATTTATGATTTTTCATAGAAAAAAAATGGCATTTTTATATAAAAAATAAAATAAAAATAAAATAAAAATACAATTATATTGTTGTTTTTATTGGTTAATATTGTTTTTAGGTTTTGTTAGGTCTGAGGCGTTTTATGATGTGATCTAGATCAACAAATCATTGGTTTTTATCTTTAAACTTAGTCTTGCTCAAATTAATTATATCGCTAGCTGAACTGCCAGGTTCGACTGCAACATATAAAATAATGATGATTAGGAGTGGGACAATGAAACAGGCTAAATACAAGATAGCAGCACTAAGTGTGCTAGTTTGTCTTGGCATTGTTGGCAATGCAACAGCTGCTGGTGGCAAGTATAATAGTTTGCCAGAAATGGGTAAGACAGCACAGAAAGTTATTTCAAATCCAAATGGAGATGAAGAATCAAAAGGCGTTAAAACGCTACAAGATTATATTGTTCAAGAAAAAGAACTTTTTGATTATTTATTCCAGAACCATCCAGTATTTAAATACCATGAAGAAGGTAACTTAGTGGGTGATTACCACATTAGTGATCGTGGTGAAGAGTATTTAGATACAGGTAATAGCCCTAAATATAGCAAACGTGTGGGTCGTCCAAGCGCTGTTCAATATCGTTTAGGTGCTAAATCAATTCTTGATTATCCAAACAAGTTTGTTGGACCTGAAAAATGTGGTGAATGTCATGCTGTTCAATACGAAGCATGGAATCGTTCTCGTCACTCTAAAACAATTCGTTTCCCTGGTGAACATCCAGAAGTGGATAACGATTTGAACAAGACCATGTACAACACCAAAGATACCTCTATTTTGGCTGATGGTATTACGCCTGACATGATCTACGCAACTGTGGGTACACCACGTACTAAATACGGCTTCATTGATGCATGGTTAGTCCGTGGTACTTACCATATTCGTGACGGCTTATTGAGAGATGGCAGCGGTAAAATGGTCGCTGGTGGTAACCAATTCTCACGTGGTTGGGCTGAATGGTTAACGCCTGAAATGGCTGCCAAAATTAACGCAGTTATCCCAGAATTTCCTGAAACTAACGATGGTAAAGCATTTGGTCCAAGTGGTTCTCACCAAGTGGGCATGAGCTCATACGGTGCGAAGTATGAAAAAGAAATGTTGTTCCAACCTGCAAGCTCTTACTGTGAAGTGTGTCATAGCTTCAAGTTCGACTTCGAAACTAAAGAGGAATACTTAGCTGCTTTAGGTGACCCTAAAAAACTACAAGAACATACCATTTCTAAAGGTATTGCTTGTGAAGAATGTCACGGAGCAGGTGGTCATCTCGATGGTGGTAATGGCGGCGGAATGCCTTCGAATTGTGAACGTTGTCACCAACGTTTTAACTTCGTTGATGAGCTAGCTGATACTGAAGAAGGCCAAGATAAACTTGAGTATGCTTTTGGTGTGAAAATGAAGTCTGCATGTCCATCATGTGGTACTGAAGGTTCGCAAATGTTCGCTTCTATGCATTATGAAAAAGGCATGCGTTGTGCGACTTGTCATGATCCACATGAAGTTACAAGCAACGATTGGAAGTCTGGTTATACCAAACCGAAAATGAAGAAAGAGTGTTCTGACTGTCACGCAGCGCAAGCTGAAATCGCAGCAAACACTAAGACTCATAGCGACCAAAGCTGTACAAGTTGTCACATGCCTAACATGGGCAGTTGTGAAAACTTCACCGCAATGCAGTTCCCTGATCAAGCTGGTTTCGACGCGGTTCGTAAGTCGCACATGTGGAAGATTGAAATCGACCCAACTCAGAAGACATTGAACCCACCAGAAGGCAAACCTCGTGAATCTACTGTGAAAGGTTGGACTGTTGCGAAGAATGCTAATGGTAATAACTACTTAGATTTAATGTGGTCTTGTGCTCGTACTGCTATCTCTGATGATAATGTTGTTAATGGTAAAGGTTGTCACAGTCAGTTCCAATCAGAACTTGATCCAAGCCTACACTACAAAGATCAACAAGAGATCTACGGCGAAGTGATGAAGTTCCAAACGCCTATCAAAGAAACTTACGCTCAAGTTGTCGGCGCTCTTGACACTATCGACCAATTATTAGAAGTGACTAAGTTATCTGTTGAAGATAAATCACAAGTTCTTCTATTGGCTGATAAAGCACAAGATGCAGTGACGCTGCTTGAAAAAGATGGTTCTTGGGGTGTCCATGGTGCGCGTTATACCCATAAACGTATTGATGCAGCACTCACTTACGTGACTCAAGCTCAAGCCATTATTAATGGTAAAAAAATGTAAAACCCTAATGGCTACTCACGTATGTGAGTAGCCATTTTTTAATAACTCGGCGTCAGCCGATGCCGAGATATTTTGAGAGAAAACCATGAAAAAACTACTTAGCAAGATTTTGATTTCAGTATCGTTGTTCGTCGCAGTGCAAGCACAAGTGTTTGCTGGTGCGGGTGGGGATCTCATTCCAATTCCTATTAATGACATTCAGCTTAATCCGATTTCAATGCGTGAAGCTGAGTCGTTAGTGGGCAATGAAGATGTTTATTTTTTTGATGTAAACACATTGGAGTTATGGGCTGAAGGGTTTATCCCTGGTGCGGTGTACTTCAACGTTAAGAACTGGAAAAAGTTACTTCCAAAAAATAAGGATGCCGTGATGGTGTTCTACTGTGCTAACACTTTATGTACTTCAAGTGCGATGGCTGCACGAGAAACAGTAAAACTAGGTTACACAGGGGTTAGACATATGGCCGATGGAATTTACGGCTGGCGATTGTCAGGAAGAGTAACAGAATTACCTTAACCATTTTATTACCTATTTAAGACCTGATGATGTGTTGTCGCTGGGTCAATCTATTTTCCAAGAGAGAGTGCCAAATGAAATTATTAAAGAAAAGTACCTTAGCCATTGCAACGTGTATGACATTGGTTTTATCAGCAGGCAGTTTTGCTGCTCAAAACGTAGAAAGCGATGTTGAAAAACAGTCTTACAGCATGGGCGCTTCTATTGGTAATTACCTATCAAGCCAAATTTATAACCAAACGGAGCTTGGCGCTCAAATTAATGTTCAATTGGTGATTGATGGTGTGATTGATGCGCTTAAGAATGAACAAAAAATGTCTGATGAAGATGTGCTGACTTACTTAAACGATCGAAGTGAACTACTTAATTTATTGAGTAGCCAAAAAATGCAACAAATTGCCCTTGAAAGTAAAAAAGCCAGTGATACTTTCTTAGTTGAAAACAAAGCGAAAGATGGCGTTAAGGTGACGGGTTCTGGCTTGCAGTATGAAGTGATAAAAATGGGTGAAGGCAGAAAACCTAACCCTGAAGATGTGGTCACTGTGAAGTACAAAGGCACATTAGTTGATGGGACTGTATTTGATGAAACGACAGATCCAGTTCGTTTTGCATTACTGACAGCCATTGCTGGTTGGGAAGAAGGTTTACGCTTGATGCCTGAAGGCTCAACCTTTCGTTTTGCCATTCCATCTGAGCTAGCGTATGGCAAAGACGGTGCTGGTGATATTCCTGGTGATACCGCATTAATTTTTGAAGTGGAATTAGTTAAGTCTGAAGCACCGAGTGAAAACGCAAAAGGTATGGGCCTAACAGGTATGGGCATGAACGGCATGATGGGCTCTCACTAAGCTTTTACTAACAACAAGTTGTCATTGAAATTTTGGTGATAACTCATTAATTAAATTCAAGAAAGAAGAGACACTTATGAATATTCTGGCCTTAGGTATAGCAGTATGTCTGAGTATATTTATCGGACTCTTCTGGTTTCATCACAGTGTATATAACCGTAATTTGAGCAGCACTGTGATGAAACAAGCCAATAAAGTGGCTGACGGTAACAATGGCGAGCATTGCCTTAAATATGATGAATTTAAGCTTGCTGGTTCTTATCAAAGTCCATTATGGATGTCAGTCGCTGTATTGATTTTTTCGTTATCTATATATGCCAGTGGAGGACATTTCCAAGGTTGGGATAAAGGTCAGGCAGATGAATCGGTGGATTACTTGATTGCAGCCAGTATTACTAAAGGGCGAGATCAAGTTCAGCAACAACCACAAAATGAATTAGCGCTTATTTCGTTAGCACAATCATATGCAGAAGGCGGTTTATATGCTGACTCTGTGACGACGCTAGATCAGTTAATTGAGCTAGTGGGTGCTGATGCTGAGTTATTAGGCATAAAAGCGACATCAATGTATTACCGAGATAGTCGTCAGTTTTTACCTGAGACCAAAATGGTCATTGATACAGCGTTGAGTTTTCAACGTGATGAGCTTAATACCAGATTGCTACTCGCAACAGATGCTTACCTTAAGGGTGAATATGTTGACGCGATAGATCACTGGCGCATCTTACTGACCAATCAAACTCAATCTTTTAATAGACAATCTATTAATAACGCAATTATGAAAGCCGAATTTAAATTAGATGAATTGAGTCGATGATTCGTCATTTGAATTTGCAGCGAACCAATAAATACCAGTCAGCGATAGCTGCACTAGGGAGGATGTTGTGAGTGAAAATATAGAAAGACGGAGGTTTCTAAAAGGTATTGGAGCTGCTTCTTTAATTCTGGGCCCTATGGGCTGTACTTCAGTTAAAGATGACAACGAAGATGCTAACAAACCTCATTACGTTATGGTGTTTGATCAAAATAAATGTGTCGGTTGTGGTGAGTGTAAAGAGGCATGTAATGTCGCAAATAACTTACCTGACGGCAAATCAAGAATGTTGATGGAACATCAATCTGGCGGTGTTGAAGGGCAAGCATGTCCACATTGTGGCAAAGAAGAGTGTAACTGCGAACGTAAGTTTGTTCGTGTTTCTTGTCAGCAATGTAAAAACGCGCCATGTGTCAGTGTATGTCCTACAGGTGCGGCACATAAAGATCCTAAAACAGGGGTCGTCACCATGGACGCAAGTAAATGTGCAGGTTGTAAATACTGTATTGGCGCCTGCCCATACAATGCACGTTTTATTAATGAAGAAACTGATGTGGCTGATAATTGCGATTTCTGTTTAAACAGCAAATTATCAAAAGGTGAGTTACCAGCTTGTGTACAACAGTGTAAATATGATGCGTTGATCTTTGGTGATGCTAACGATCCAACCTCATACGTTAATAAATTATTAGCGGTGAAAGACTCTGTGCGTATGAAGCCTCAATTTGGTACTGAACCAAGCCTTCGTTACATTCCAGTTGTTAAGTTGGGGGTATAAGATGGACGGTTCAATGGAGTTTACCATGGGGCTATCTGAAGGGGTTGCATGGCCTTGGCCAATTGCTGTTTACCTTTTCTTAGCCGGTATTTCAGGCGGTTCTTTAGTGGTTGCTTTAGCAATTCGCTTTTTTAAAGGCCAAACTGAAACTACCCCACTGTATAAAGCTGCCAGCTTAATCTCGTTTGTGACGATTGCACTGGGTATGTTATGTCTGGTTTTAGACTTAACCAACCCATTGTTCTTCTGGCGTATCTTGGTGTTCTACAACTTCACATCTGTGATGTCAGTAGGGGTTATCGCTTTATGTGTGTACATCCCACTTACGGCAGTGTTGTGTCTTTATGCCTTTGAAGATGAAATCAAATCGATTCCAGCATTAAGCTTCTTGCTACCTATTATTAATATGCTTAAACCAGTTCGCAAACCTTGTGAAGTGACAGCATTAATTTTAGCGGCATCTGTATGTGCTTATACCGGTTTCTTGATTTCAGCGTTAATCCGCTTCCCACTGATTAATACTGCAGTTTTACCAGCGCTATTTATAGCGTCAGGTGTCTCAGCAGGTGCGGCTGCATCAAAAATGTTGTCGGTATACTTGTTCAAAGAAGACATGCACAGCAGTGAACTTAAAATCCTTCATGGGGCTGAATGGCCAATCATGATTGCCGAAATTTTGTTTATTTGCATGATTGCGATGTCTTTAGCGACAGGTAATGCTGGTGCACAATTAGCCTTTGAAGCATTTACAGCTGGCGTATGGGCAAATCTATTCTGGATTGGTGTTGTAGGTATTGGGTTCTTAGGGCCTATTTTACTTAACTTTGCCACAGGTAAAACTTTTAGCCATTCCGCTAAAGCATTTTACTTATCAGGATTTTGTGCCATTAGCGGCATGATGTGCTTACGTTTGTTTATCCTATATGCAGGACAGACCTACGCTATTTAACGTTTGCCTGAATCACCCTCAAGCCACATGACTTCCCTTAGTTATTTTTGAGGGTGATTCTTTTTAATATGAATGATTTACCCAGTGTTTCAGTTGGAAATTGATATGAAAAAAATACTATCTTTATTATTGGTGCCATTTTTATTTGCTTGTACTCCCGAAAACATAGTGGCTGAAGTTGACCGTCATGCTCACCAAATTCATGAGCATGATCGCTGTCATATGTGCGGCATGATGATCACCAAATATCCTGGGCCTAAAGGCCAATTAAAGCTGAATAATGTCGCTAATGCCCCATCATTTTGCTCAACACGAGACATGTTCAGCTTTTTGTTACAGCCAGAAAATACCCGTCAGGTGAACCAAGTTTGGGTGCATGATATGGCCAAAACAGACTGGGATAATCCCAAAGATGAATTCTTTATTGACGGTAAAACAGCGACATATGTTTATGGCACCAGTCGACAAGCGGTGATGGGCCCAGCTGTAGCCTCATTTAGTACTGAACAAGCAGCGCAAGATTTTGCCCGTGAGTTTGGTGGGGCTGTATTGAAGTTTGACGACATTACCATTGAATTATTAGGCGAGAATATGAGCCATCATTAAGCCTATAAAAACAAAGGTGCTAGCTTGGTAAAGTATTAATGTTTTTAATTTACTAAAAGTCATTAGCTAAGCAAATTCAGATAATTGGTTAGATGAAAGTGAGAAACTCCATGGGTAAATTTGTATTGATTTGGTGGTGGATTATTGGTGTATTTACTGCACCTATTACGCTTGCTGATTCAATGGAAATAAATGTTAATCCACTAGTCAAATCTGTTTTATTGCAAGAGATTATTGACGACGCGAGTGCTCATGACCGCATTGCTTTGAGTAATCAAACCTATCTTGGTAATGCGATTATTAATAAGCCCCTCACATTAATCGGTCATCCCAGGTCAATTATTGATGCTCAAGGTCAAGGTAGCGCCATCACGATTGCCAGTAATGACGTCAATATTAAGCAATTAAACATTCTCAATTGGGGAGACGATCAATATGAACTGAATGCAGGCATATTGATTAATGATGGCATGACAAACATTGTGATCGCTGACAATGTACTCACTGGCGATGGCTTTGGCATTCGCGCCGATAATAGCCATCATATTGAAATTTCTCACAACCTGATTAGCGGCGATGCTGAACGCTTTGTATTGGATAGAGGCGATGGTATTTATCTAAAACGTGTGGATCATGCTGTTATCAATGGCAATGTAATTAAAGATGTAAGAGATGGCGTGTATCTAGAATCAGGTAAACACAGTTTAGTCACCAATAATCAATTTTCTAAGCAGCAATACGGTATTCATTACATGTATACCGAAGATGACGAAGCCTTTAATAATGCAGCCACAAAAGTCGATGGTGGTTACGCATTAATGAACTCTAAGCGGATTAATCTACATCATAATCAAGTTAATGGTGCTGCGATATTTGGTGTGTTGCTAAACATGACCAATGACTCAGACGTTCAAGCCAATCATGTGAATAATATCGTTAATGCAAACCCTAAAATGCCAACGGGCGATGAAGGTAAAAGCATGTTCATTTATGGCGCCCGTGATAACCGTGTTTATAACAATGAATTTGCTAATAGCGAAATTGGTATTTATATGGCGATGGGCGGCGAAGGCAATCAAATATATCGTAACCAGTTTATTAATAATCAAGCTCATGTGAAGTATGTCGGCGATACGATTGTTGAATGGAGTCATAAAGAACAAGGGAATTATTGGAGCGGTTTTATCGGTTGGGATCGAACAGGTGATGGGTTTAGCGAGCAAGCTTATCAGCCAAGCGATCATTTAGATCGTTTGTATTGGCTTTATCCTGAAGCGCATTTTTTATTGAAAAGTCCTGTGGCTTCTTTGCTGCGCTGGACTCAGCAGCAATTTCAAATTATGCCGGAAGCAGGTGTGATGGATAGTTTTCCAATGATGAGTCCGACTGCAAATTCCAATATTGGTTATGCCGCTGAACTAGCAGATTATTCATATGTAAATTCAAACATAGTTTCAACAACTCAGCCTTCTGAGCATTCGTTAAATAAGTAGGTTTTTATGCCAAGAAATTCAGTTATTCAGGTTCAGAACCTCATTAAACAGTACGGTGAATTTACTGCCGTAGGCAATATCAGTTTACAGGTACATGCGGGGGAAACGTTAGCATTGCTGGGGCATAATGGTGCAGGTAAATCTAGCCTGATAAAAATGCTGTTAGGCATAGTAAAACCCACATCGGGCCAAATTACCATGATGGGTAAAACGGTGACTCATGAGAAAGATCGCCGTCAGATCAATCTAGGTTACCTACCTGAAAATATCAGTTTATATGAAAAGCTCACCGGCAAAGAGGTGTTGAATTATTTTGCCGCGTTAAAGCGGATTGATAAATCAAAAGTTCTACAAGTACTCGAAGAGTTTGGCCTTGAGCATGCGCAAGATAATCCGGTTAAAAGCTATTCAAAAGGCATGAAGCAGCGTCTAGGTTTTGCCCAAGCAATATTGTCATCTCCTGATATTTTATTACTTGATGAACCTACAGTTGGACTTGATCCACAGGCCTCACTGTTTATGTATCAAAAGATTGATGAACTCAAACGCCAAGGTTGCGCCATTGTAGTGTGTACCCATGAGTTGGCAGTTGTTGAAGATAATATTGATCGTGCTTTTATTATGGCTAACGGCATGGAATTAGCCTCTGGCTGTGTAGAGACGTTGCGCCAATTAACAGACTTAAAAGTGTTGTTTAAAGGAGAGGAAATTAATCAAGCGATAGCAGAGGATGAGTTTTTAAATACATTGGCTGTGAATAATCAATTATTGATTCATCAGGTAGATAAGCCAAGAGTCATGCAGTATCTCACGCAGCATTGTGGCGTTTATAACTTCTCTATTGAAGAACCTGGTTTAAGTGATATTTATCATCACTGCATGAATAACCGTCAGCAAAACGTTGCTTGAGGAATTATGATGTTTACACCTATTTTAACCATCGCCAGTAAAGAAATTAAAGACAACTTTCGTAATCGTTGGGTTGTGTTTATCGGTCTGATATTAACTAGTTTATCCTTAATAATTTCATTTTCAGGTTCAGTTGTCACGGGTGAGTTAGCTGTTCCAGAGCTGCCAATGTTAATGGCCAGTCTAAGTTCCATTGGAGTATTTATTTTACCATTAACGGCTATTTTGTTGAGTTATGACAGTTTTATTGGTGAAGAAGAGTCTGGTACCTTGCTGTTGCTATTGTCATACCCTTTAAGCCGCAGTCAGATATTATTAGGTAAGTTTGTTGGCCATATCACTGTGCTAGCTTGCACTATTGTATTTTCTTTTGGATTAACAGCTGCACTTATTCATGTGTTTACTGGCACTGAATTGTCATTATTGTTGCCGTTGTTCTGTCATTTAGTGTTTAGCAGTATTTTACTGAGTATGTGCTTTGTATTAGTGGGTTATGTGGTGAGTTTGCAGGTGGCTGAAAAAGCTAAAGCCATTGCTATTTTATTGTTTATTTGGGTAGCGGTTGTATTGGTTTACGACCTTATTTTACTCACACTTATGGTAGCGGAAACTGTGGAGCTTTCTAGTCAACTTTTACAGGTAATGATATTGCTTAATCCAAGTGACATTTTCCGCGCTCTGATGTTAGTTGCTGCCCCTCAACAGGATACTAGCAGTAGTTTATCGTCGTTAGTTCAATTTCCTCTGTCTAACTTGTATATCGCATTAACAATATGGGTTGGGGTAATGATGTTGATTTCACAAAGTTTATTTCATCGGAAAATATTTTAACTGCAATGCTTAATTTTAGAGAATGAAATGGTTATTCATTCACAATGTTAATAGCAGTAATTAACAAAAATATATTTTGAGGTATATCTATATAAGTGTTTGTATTATCAGATTTTAAAATATTTTAAGACTGAGTCGGTAATCACATATTTTTGATAAGATATGAATTATGATTCATGTGATTTCAATTGACTCAATAGTAAAACTTTAGGTGCAGGCAGTGCTAAAAATTACTTCATATTTAACACTCGATACTTCAGCCAAGCAGCTGATTAATCATCTTAATGATGAGAAAACCAGTCTGACTTTTTCTGAAAATGCAGTATTAATTAAATTATTAGATAATAGCGAAGAAATCTGGACAAAAGAGCACCTATTGGCGGAAGGATGGCCTGATAGGGTGGTTGCACCTACTTCATTAACGCAGTGTATTAGTACATTACGCCGTAAATTAGAGCCTTTTTCTGAAATTCATTTAAAAGCTGTCGCAAGACGTGGCTACCAGCTTCATATTGATGAACGCAGTCATGTGAAAATGGTTTCTTTAACTGACTCCGGTACGATTAGAGCTGCTTTTTTAGATGTCAGCGTGATGGTCAAAATTGCTGGAGCGTTATTTGTTATTGGATTAATCATTCTTGCTTGGTATCAATGTGAGTACCATAAAGTCCTTAAAAATACCGCATTTTGGAGCAGTGACAAGCAAGTTGAGATTAATATTGGTGGCTTAGAAGAAAGCGCAACTTTATTATACAAAAACGATACTGATCAACTGCATAAATCTAAGTGGCAGAAACATATTGCGCCTGAAAGTAATGTTGTGCTTGGACTCAAGGGCTTTAGCGCTTTCGCATTGACCAATGGCAACAATTACTCATTTGCTGCTTGTCCTGGTTATGCATTAGATGATTGTAATGGCGTCGGGATTATCAATATCAATGCGCTATCTCCAGAGCCTGCTGGCTTGAATATGCGTGAATTTGTACCGTTAACTAAAAAAATGGAAGAACGTATTCGATTTAATCGAGTGCTGATCCCAAAAGATAGCGTTGGCAATATTATCGAGCATCATTACCATGCTGACGTGTATTTTCCCGCAGCAGGTGAGAAGCTTATCCGTGGTGATTTTAGTCTCTCACTTGTCTATGACAGTGAAAAGAGTGGCCAAATCTATACCACGATCTGCATCACTGACGAAGATTGCAGTACGACGCCAATTAAATGGAAAACCCGTGGTACGTTTAATCAATATGAACAAACCATTGGCGATTATGAGGTTGACGTTTTCTATAGCAAAATAGCTCAAAAAGAGTTTATAAAGCCAGACTTCGTTACCCCGTCGGCAATGCGCTTTTACCGTGAAATTCGTCGAATGGATATTCAAGAAACCGAATTGATTTTCTTTAGAGTGCATTCCACTGAGAATACCGCTGTATGGATATTCCCTTTTATGGATGGACTTGTAGCTTGGTCTAAATATGAGAAAGTACAATTCTAGCCATTAGTTTAGCGTACTGAATAATTGAGTTTTAGTGCGAAGAAATAATGGGGGTAAACAAAAAGCCGACTAAAATAGTCGGCTTTTTAATGGGTAAATCAATTAGGCTTATTTGATAAATGCGAAGGCATCACCATAAAGGTGAGCTTCTTCTACGCCCATACCGCGAAAGACTTCACGGGCGGCGCCAACCATATCGAAACGGCCAGCAATATAAATGTCGTAACCCACTAAGCTGATATGATCTTGGTTTATTTGCTCAAGCAAGTTGGCTTGTTTACCATTCCAGTTAGCTGTCGCTTCTTCAACAACGGGAATAAACTCTAACCATTCATGGTTTGCATGCCATTGGCGGGCAATGTCTTGGTAGTACATGGCTTGCTCGTTACGACAACCCCAGTAAAACTGTGTTTTTATTGTATGGCCGCTAGCAATTTGCTGCTCAATAATACTCTTAATGTATGAAAACCCCGTGCCGCCAGCAATCATGATGCGAGGGCGTTGGCTGTCTTGACGAAAAAAAGCCTCACCAGCAGGGGCTTCAATATCAATAAACTCGTTGTTTTTTAGGCGCTCAACCACTTGCATTGGGTAGCTTTCTGATACTGCGGCGCCAATGTGTAGCTCAATTAAATCAGCGTTAGGCGCAGAGGCGATAGAAAAAGGACGTTTGTCTTTTTCTCCCATAACGATGGATAAGTATTGCCCTGCTTTGAAGTCAAAAGGGACTTCTGGTTTAAGTATGACCTGAAAAACAGCATCATTAAATGGGGTGATCTTTTCAATTTTACAGCGAATGGTGTTCATCTAACATCCTTGGTAGCCCTTTCTTTGAAGGGTGTTTTTATTTTATTTGTAGGGTAGAGGGTTAACTCTTTAGCTGGGCATTATAGCGTTGGGCTATCATCAATACCTAATTCGTCCCAGATTTGATCCACTTTATCTTTGACTGCTGGATCCATCACAATTGGCGTGCCCCATTCTCTGTCAGTTTCGCCTGGCCACTTATTGGTCGCATCTAAGCCCATTTTTGAACCTAAACCGGCAATAGGCGAGGCAAAATCAAGGTAATCAATCGGCGTATTATCCACCATTACGGTATCTCTTGTTGGGTCCATACGGGTGGTAATCGCCCAAATCACATCTTGCCAATCGCGGCAATTGACGTCTTCATCAACGATGATGATGAATTTGGTGTACATAAACTGTCGCAAGAACGACCAAGCGCCCATCATTACCCGTTTGGCATGACCGGCATATTGCTTCCGAATTGAAATTACTGCCATGCGATACGAGCAACCTTCAGGCGGCAAGTAAAAGTCGATAATTTCAGGATATTGCTTACGTAAAATCGGCACAAAGACTTCGTTTAACGCCACACCTAACATGGCAGGCTCATCCGGTGGACGACCTGTGTAGGTGCTGTGATAAATCGCATCTTTACGCTGGGTCATATGGGTGACGGTGAAAACTGGAAACTTGTCTGTTTCGTTATAGTAACCAGTGTGATCGCCATAAGGGCCTTCTTCAGCCATCTCTTCAGGGTCAATATAGCCTTCTAAAATGATTTCGCTGGTGGCTGGGACTTCTAAGTCGCAACTGATGGCTTTGCACACTTCGGTGCGTTCACCACGCAGTAAACCCGCAAAAGCATATTCGCTCATTGAGTCTGGCACAGGGGTTACCGCGCCTAAAATAGTCACCGGATCGGCGCCTAATGCCACTACCACAGGGTAGCGCTCACCTGGGTGTTTTTCTTTGAAATCTTTAAAGTCTAATGCGCCGCCGCGGTGATCAAGCCAGCGCATAATCAGTTTGTTTTTACCTAATAACTGCTGGCGATAAATGCCTAAGTTTTGTCTTTTTTGGCGCGGACCTTTAGTAATGGTTAATCCCCAAGTCACTAGAGGCGCCACATCGCCAGGCCAGCAATGTTGTACCGGTAATTTGGTTAAATCCACCTCGTCACCAGTTAATACCACTTCCTGACAAGGTGGGTTACGTACTGTTTTTGGCGGCATGTTTAACGCTTGTTTGAACTTAGGTATTTTGGCAATCGCGTCTTTAAAGCCACTTGGCGGCTCAGGTTCTTTTAAAAAAGCTAGCAATTCACCCACTTCACGCAAAGCCAGTGGGTCGTCTTTACCTAACGCCATAGCAACACGTTTTGGAGTGCCAAATAAATTCACTAAAACTGGCATGTCGTTATTGGTTGGGTTTTCAAATAACAACGCAGGGCCGCCAGAGCGCAAGACGCGATCGGCAATTTCAGTCATTTCTAGATTGGGATCAACAGCATAACTAATCCGCTTTAGTTCACCATTAGCTTCAAGGTGATCAATGAAGCTACGTAAATCCTTAAAACTCATGGCTTATTCACTCTATTGTTAATCGCTCTTTGGGGCGCACTATAGCATTTTTCTAAAATAGGGTTAAGCGATGTTTATTTGTTGGTCGTTGATTTTAATTAACCTGCTCATAGCTATTGCCCGCGTATCTATCAGCATTTTTATAAAACTGGGTTAAGCGATGATTATGGGTTAGATGTTGATTTGAATTAACCAGATAGCGCCGGTATCTATGAGCATTTTTCTAAAATAGGGTTAAGCGATGGTTATTGGTTATAGGTTGTTTTGAGCTAGACTTGTTTATAGGGTAATTGCCATTTAATTGCCCTATATTAGCTGCTGTAGAAAATGCTGCTTAGGTACAAAGGGGGGCGTGAGATGAACAAAGAAGCACAACAGACACTGCCAAAGACCTGCTTTACGGCTTTATATCTGATGAGCTTAAAAGGGTATATCTCAGTAACTGTAGGCTTGAGTTTAATGCTTGGCATAAGCACTAATGCCCAAGGGGCTAATGCTCAAGACGCGAGTCCCCACAAGATTTCAGCTAGCATGCAAGCTTTTGATGGCTTGCCGCAACTGCGATATCTTACATCCGATCGTCATCATGGTCATTCACGTCATTCACGTCATTCACGTCATTCAGGTTCATCAGTGCGCTGGGGCGTCGGTGTGGGGTGGAATAACGGTTGGCGTTACCCTTATTATAACCGGTGGGGAAATCGATGGAATAATGGCTGGGGCTATGGCTGGAATAATGGCATAGGCTGGAATAACGGCTGGCAAACGCCCTATCGCTATGATTACTATGATCGCCATTACCGCAGAAACTATGTGCAACCGCAGCAACATCAAGTGGTGTCTCAACCGAAACGATCCACCACCAGTATTGAATACGCCAGTGGCTTAACCCAGCTACCTGAAAATGCCCGCGCTATCCAAAGAGACGGCAGAACAATTTATCAGTGGCAAGGGCAAGAGTATTACTTTGACTGGTCATCACAACGCTATATGAGATTAGCCGCAGAAAAAGACTAATTGAGTGGCGCTGTTTCTACATAGGCTGAGAACGTTTATAACGTTTAAAGATAAAAAAGCCCTGATGGATCCTTCCATCAGGGCTTTTTGTGCATTGTCTACCGACAAAATGTATCGGCATTAAAACTGTTGTTGATGAAAACTTATTCATTCGCTCACTACGAAAACTGGGGAGAGAAGCAGTTGCTCATGTCCAAATAGTCGTCAACGGACTCAATAGGTTTGATAGTAGAAAGCCATTCCATGAAGTAAGGGGTATAGAATGTTTTCATAATCAATAGTCGCTGGGGACGACCATCAATCAAATCAAAGCTATTGGTTGTTAAATTAGTTAATACTCGTAATACATCTCCTAGTTTATGCTTTTTAATATTTCCCCTTATGACTTCCATTCATCAGAGTTACGCTGTTGCTTGCCTACGACATATTATTGTTATTATTCCTTGTTGCAGGTATTCAATTCAGTGACCATGCAAGCATGGGGGAGAGTGCTGTCACCTTGTTGAAACGGATAAATTAGCCATGTTGATAGAAGTATTACCTTGGGCGCTTAAGCCCTAATAAAACCTCTATTGCTCACTGCTGGGGAACAGTTAGCAACACATCAAATCTGCCTGAATCTATCTCCAATCACCCTAGTGACATCCTTACCTTAGGGTGGTTTACCTGCCTGTAGGCATACCTGCGACTTATAATTATTGTTAGCCTTGTTGCAGGTTTCAATTCAGTGATACTGCAATCATGGGGGGAATGCAGTCACTGAGCTTGAATAAAATTGACAAGCTTGATTGTTTAAAAGCCTTTATCGTCGGAATATTAGCTTCTTAATAAGTGCACTTGGGGTGGTGCGCTTATCGAATCAAACCTGCCGGAACCGTTATAAAATCAATTCGTTTTGTCTTTACTGGCACTAATGACATCCTTTCATTAGCACCGGCCTTACACTGCCTTTTGGCATTCCTGCGACCTATTATTATTGTTAGTCCCTGTTGCAGGTTTCAATTCAGTGATACTGCAATCATGGGGGGAATGCAGTCACTGAGCTTGAATAAAATTGACAAGCTTGATTGTTTAAAAGCCTTTATAGTCGGAATATTAGCTTCTTAATAAGTGCACTTGGGGTGGTGCGCTTATCGAATCAAACCTGCCGGAACAGTCTTAAAATCCATTCGTTTCGTCTTCACGGGCACCAATGACATCCTTTCATTAGCACCGGCCTTACACTGCCTTTTGGCATTCCTGCGACCTATTATTATTGTTAGTCCCTGTTGCAGGTTTTTTACTTACATAGCTGCTTTATAACAGCTTTTTTTGTAATAAAATTGACAAACCTGAGGGTGAACAGCTCTATATCTTACAATAGATTTGTCGCTAATTAATTGCCGATGGGGGCAGCGTTTAATTCAATCAAGTTTGTCGGAACTGTGTTAATCCCCACTAATTGCTATTAATCGATAACAGCTGCTGATTCAGCTGAGATAACTTAAGTTGTAAGTGAGCTATCTCTGACACTAAAGCGCTTTTCTGTTTAGCTTGTGTACGCTTGCGAGTGGTCACGCCCTCGGCATTAGTTTTTGATGTCATCGCGGTTTCTTTATTTTTAACCCATTGGTAAACCGTTTTTGCTGAGATGCAGTATTGCTTAGCAACATCAGAAATTAATCGATTATGTTGCTTCACTTCAGCGATCACTTGCTGCTGAAAGCTCTCGGGATAAAACTTTGTTTGTGCTGACATATTAGCTCCAAGCATTTAAAAGCGATTAACTTCGTCGGCTTAACGATAAGACTATTCTACTTCCCATAGGCTACAGCCTACATGCTTATAAAAGTGGCACTGATTACGACAAAGATTCAAACATGTGTGTAATAATTTCATCATCGACTCCTGCTGATATTCAAATTTATAAGGCTTAAATTTCTCCACTAAATTGGTCAAATTAAAAGCTACCTCTTTAGTGATACGTAACTCAATGGAATACTTGTGCCAATTATGAAATAAATATTTTACCCTTTTATTACAGTGACTTATTTTTTTAAAGTGTTAGCTCTAAAAAGTGAGCGTGAAACATCTTGGTGCAAAAGTACTATTTTGGTGCGAATTGGTTTTAATTGGTAAACAAAAGTAACCATTAAAACTCTATGGTTTTAAGGCACAAAAAAGCGGCAATAAATGCCGCTTTTTATGTTGATGAGAGAGGGGGTTTTACGGCGCTACATTAAGAAAATGGTCGCTAAGCCTAAAAAGGCGAATAAGCCAATCACATCGGTGACTGTGGTTAGTACCATACCGCCAGCCAATGCCGGATCGATATTGAGTTTTTTAAGTATGAGCGGAATACTGGCCCCCGCTAGTCCGGCAACGGTCATGTTAATGAGCATCGCGCCGCCAATGAGACCGCCCAGTGCCATATCACCTTTCCATAGCCACACTGCAAAGAAGACCAGTACCGACCACATGAGGCCATTAAGAAAACCAATGGCTAATTCTTTACCGATAAGCCAACGGGAGTTACTTTGGCCAATATGACCCAAGGCGATACCACGAATAACCAGAGCTAAGGTTTGATTGCCTGCCACACCGCCCATACTAGGGACAATAGTCATTAAAATCGCGATGGTGGCAAATTGCTCTAACGTGCCTTCAAACATATTACTTACTGATGCAGCAAGTAAGGCGGCAAACAAGTTAATGGTAAGCCATAGCGAGCGTCTGAAGGTGCTTTTCATTACGGGGCCAAAGGTATCTTCATCGTCATCCATACCCGCCATCCCCATCATTGAGTGTTCGGCATCTTCACGAATAACATCGACCACATCATCAATGGTAATACGGCCTAATAATTTTTGCGCTTCATCTACCACTGGGGCCGAAATCCAGTCATGGCGTTCAAATAATTGCGCCACTTCATTATCAGGCATGTCCACAGGGATGCTTTCTAATTCAGGATCCATGATGCTGCGAATGGTTGAATTAGGATCACAAGTGAGTAGATCGGCAAGGCGCACCCCACCAAGCACATGATCGTTGCGATCAACCACATATAAGGTATCTGTGGTATCGGGTAAGTTGCCGCGCTGGCGTAAATAGCGTAATACCACATCAATATTAACGTCAGGACGCAAAGTGACCGTATCAGTATTCATGATACTGCCAGCGGTGTCATCAGGGTATGACAGTGCTTGTTCGACGCGATGGCGGTCTTGACTGCTCATGGATTGCAGTACTTTTTTATAAACAGCATCTGGCAAACTTCTTAAGATGTAAGCCAAGTCATCGGTATCCATCCCTGAGGTGGCTTGGGCTACTTTTTCTGGGGTCATAGCGCTGATGAGTGAATCTTTTAACTCTTCACCGAGTTCTTCTAGGATTTCACCCGCTTGCTCATGATCAATCAGTTGCCATAACACTTGACGAGTTTTCGGCGGTGATGATTCAAGAATTAATGCGACATCGGAGGCGGCCATGTCATGAAGCATATTTCTGACATGAACAAACATACCGCTACCTAATGCTTGTGTAAGCTGATTAAGACGTTGTTCGGTCAGTTCGCTGTCGATGACTTCAATACCCATTGGCTACTCCTGAAAAGACGATGATGAAATGTTAACTTAACTCACCGGAAAGAATGAAGAAATTTCTAATATCTGATGGCTTGATGCGCAATTCATAAATACGCTAATACTGCTTGGTGGTGTGTTGAGTATAGCTAATAAAATAATGGAAAAGGTGAGTCGCTGTGTTTCCTTGGAGATGTTACTGGGCGCAGGCGGTTAGCTTTCTTCGTCAAATTTATCGTTGATTAACTTGCATACGGCCTCAAGGGCTTTTTCTGCATCACGGCCTTGAGCTTCAACAGTAATGATTTTACCAATGCCACTTTCTAACATTAATAACCCCAATACACTGGCAGCACTGGCTTGTTTCTCACCTTGGATAAGGGTGATAGTTGCGTCAAACTCGGTAGCTAAAATTGCCAATTTAGTCGCCGCTCGCGCATGCAAGCCTAGCTTGTTACTGATGGTAATTTGCTTTGAATAGGCCACCGTTTTGGCTGGCGTTGTGGTTAGCTTATTCAATGCCAAGCTCTCTATGGCGGGCGCTGACTTTGTGCTTAGAGTTGTTGAAACGTTTAGCGAGCTGATCGGCAATATAAACCGAACGGTGCTGACCGCCAGTACAACCAATGGCAATGGTCAGGTAGCTGCGGTTATTACGCTCTAAATGTGGCATCCAAGTGTCAAAAAGGTTTTCAATTTGCCAGATAAACTTATTCACCAAAGGCTGTCGCTCTAAGAACTCTTGCACGGGCGCATCTAGGCCTGTGTAGGGCCTTAACTCAAGCTCCCAGTGCGGATTCGGTAAAAAGCGCACATCAAACATAAAGTCTGCTTCAGCCGGCATGCCATGCTTAAAGCCAAATGACTCAAAATGTACCACTAATTCTTTATCAACACTGCCTAGCAAGATTTGCCGAACATGATCGCTCAATTCGTAGATATTAGTTTGCGAGGTGTCGATATAGTGATCAACCATTTTGGCTATGGGTTCGAGTAACCGCCCCTCAAGCTTAATGGCTTCTTGTAACGAAATTTGATTCTTAGACAGTGGGTGTAATCGGCGGGTCTCACTAAAACGCTTCAGTAACACTTTATCGTTGGCGTTTAAAAAGAAACTGGTAATGCAGGTATCGTCAGACAGTAAAGCAATTTGCTCTTTGAGTACTTTGCCTTGCTCTTCGATATTACGCACATCGACGCTAATGGCGACAAGCTCGTTACTATCTTTAAGCTGTTCAAGCAGGCTGCCAATCAGTGGCAGTGGCAGGTTATCAACACAGTAATAACCTAAATCTTCAAGCACTCTCAGTGCGACTGATTTTCCTGAACCTGAACGTCCCGATACGATGACAAGTTTCATGCAGTAATAACCTGATAAAGTTCTGTAGCGTCATGACTCTTTCGAAGTCGTTTAAGTATCAATTTATCACTGAGTTTCTCTGCCATGCTAGATAATGTGCTTAGGTGTTGCTGGCACTGATCTGCAGGTACAAGAAGCGCAAATAAAATATCTACAGGTTGCTTGTCTATGGCATCAAAGGCGATTGGCTCTTCGCATTTGATTAAAATAGCAATGGGTTCTTCGATATTATCTAAGCGCCCATGTGGAATTGCTATGCCATTTCCTATACCTGTACTGCCCATTTTTTCACGCGCTATTAGACTTTCAAAAATAGCCTGTGAAGAAAGGGTTGGGTACTGGGCAGCCATTAAATTGCTGATTAATTCCAGTACCTTTTTCTTACTGCCCGGAGTGGCACAGGTAGTGCACGCCGGCTGCAGGATGGTACGAAGTTCCATCGTTAATGCTTAGTGAGTTTCTCTTTATGTTTAATTACCTGACGGTCTAGCTTATCTATCAGGGCGTCTATTGCCACATACATATCAGCGTTACGCGATACAGCAAACACTTCACCGCCTTTTAGGTGCAGTTTGGCTTCGGCAATCTGTTGTAGCTTTTGAACATCGAGCACAACGTGAACATTATTGATCTGTTCGAAGTGTCGTTCAAGCTTTGAAAATTTTGTTTGCACGTATTCCCGTAAAGATTGAGTTATTTCAATATGGTTTCCAGTCAGGTTAATTTGCATAGGTCATCCTCCAATAACAAAAGTTATAAGCTTTTGCGTTGGTTTGAGGGAGGGATGAGCATTGCCTCTCGATATTTGGCTATCGTACGTCGAGCAACGTTAATCCCTTGTTCAGCCAATAGTGTCGCCATTTTACTATCACTAAGAGGCTTTTTCGGGTTTTCTGCAGCTACGAGCTTTTTAATAAATGCGCGAATTGCTGTAGAAGAGCATTCTCCACCATCATCGGTACTTACATGGCTTGAGAAAAAATATTTTAGTTCAAAAAGTCCACGGGGGGTATGCATGTATTTTTGGGTCGTGACCCGCGAAATGGTCGACTCGTGCATTTCAACCGCTTCAGCAATATCATTGAGCACCATCGGCTTCATGGCTTCTTCACCGAACTCAAAGAAACCTTGCTGAAATTGTACGATACAGTTAGCCACTTTTAGTAAGGTTTCATTACGGCTATCGATGCTTTTGATAAACCATTTAGCTTCTTGTAAATGACCACGAATAAATTGGCTGTCAGCTTGGCTTGAACCGCCTTTGGCCATAGCTGCATATTGCTGATTAACGCCAATTTTAGGCATGTTATCGGGATTTAGCTCGACCACCCAGCGACCATTCTTTTTAAGTACAGTAACATCAGGAATGACGTACTCATCTTTAATGGGGGTAATTTGCAAGCCTGGACGTGGATTGAGCGTTTGAATAAATTCAATGGCTTCACGTAAATCATCTTCTTTAAGCTTGGTTTTACGCATCAGTAACCTAAAGTCACGACCGGCGATTAAATCAAGATGATCTTTAATCAGTAACTTAACATTATCTATGCAAGGAATTTCATTAGGGTATTGGCCTAATTGAATTAATAGACACTCACTTAAATCTCGCGCTGCAATGCCGACGGGATCGAAGTGTTGTACCCGTTTAAGTACAGCTTCAACTTCATCGAGTTCGATATCGTCAGTGCCTAAGGATTGCAAAATGTCTTCAACGCTCTGGGTGAGGTAACCGCGCTCATCAATGGCATCAATAATGGCGGTTGCAATCACTAAGTCATTTTCAGAAAAGGGAGTGAGGTTTTTTTGCCATTCAAGATGCTCATACAAGCCTTCACTGGTTTCGCCTTGAAACGGCATATCATTACCGCTCGATACTGCGCCAGAGCCAGAAGTAGGCGAGGCGGTATACACCTCATCCCATGTGGTATCCATAGGGAGTTCTTCAGGCATAGAATCTTTAGTGAGCGATTCAGTGGTATCAACCGTTGAGGTGTCTTTTTCTATGGTGACTTGGCTATTATCACTAAAATCGGTGTCAGTTTGCAGGGCGTTTTCTTTTACGGGCTCTTTGGCTTTAGTGAATTCGTCTTCAAGCTCTAATAGCGGGTTTGAATCAAGTGCTTGTTGAATTTCTTGCTGTAGCTCCAATGAGGAAAGTTGCAATAAGCGAATCGCTTGTTGCAACTGTGGGGTCATGGTTAAGTGTTGACCCATTTTGAGTTGGAGTGAGGCTTTCATGTACCGCTTGTCCCTAATTGAATTACATCATCGCGACGAACAGTGTGGGCGCTAGTTTATGATCCTAGAAAAATAGACTAGATTAAGGTTTGTTGTTGGCCGCGAATGCCATACTAAAAACTGAATAGTGCTAACTATAGCTTGAATTGTTCACCTAAGTATACCGACCTAACTTGCTGATTGACTAAGATCTCAGCAGGTGTTCCTTCAGCAATCAAGTTTCCGTGACTCACAATATATGCTCGCTCACACACATCAAGTGTTTCACGGACATTATGGTCGGTAATTAGCACCCCTAAACCACGGCTTTTAAGTTGTTGAATAATTTTCTTGATGTCGATTACTGAGATAGGATCTACCCCTGCAAAAGGTTCATCTAATAAAATAAACTTAGGATTTGCCGCTAATGCGCGTGCAATTTCAACTCGGCGACGCTCGCCTCCCGATAACGCCATACCTTGGCTATCACGGATATGAGTTATGTTAAATTCTTCTAATAAATGTTCCAGTTCTTCAATGCGCTGCTCATTTGATAAGCTTTTGCGAGTTTGAAGCACTGCCATTATATTATCGTGTACTGTGAGCTTACGAAAAATACTGGCTTCTTGAGGTAAGTAGCCAATGCCTTTTCGGGCGCGCAAATGCATTGGATCTGCGGTTAAATCATCTTCATCGATCAGAATGCGGCCCTTATCACTTTTGACTAGGCCTACGACCATATAAAAGGTGGTGGTTTTACCCGCGCCATTAGGGCCAAGTAAGCCAACAATTTGGCCGGTTTTTACCGTCAGGCTGACATCTTTTACTACCTGGCGACTTTTATAACTCTTAGCGAGATTTTCAGCGGTTAACGTAATTTGGGTCATTAGTCATTTTGCTCAGCTGCTGGGGCTGACAATGTCGCCTGCGCCTCAGCGTTAAGTGATTCAGTTACTTCGGGTGTTTCAGTTGAGTTCACAGCCTCTACAGCAGATAAATTGTTGTTTTCAATTATAGCTGGTGGCGTGTCATCACCGGGTTTAGCGCTGTCTGGTAAATGTGGTTGCTCATCTTTTTTCTTTTCAGAATCAATCAAGTCTGGGTGACTTTCTGGTTGAAAAATAGTGATAACCCGATCTTCACCAGTACCGGTGCTTTCAGCAATTAACTGCTGCTTTTCAATGTTGTAGCTAATTAGGTTACCAGTAACCTGGCTGCCAGCTTGGTCCAATTTAGCATTACCCGTTAAGGTTAAAATGCTAGTGGCAAGCTCATATTTAATTTCATCGGCACTGGCAGTACCAATACGGCCATCATCTAACTCTTGGGAAAATGTCGCAGGGTTACCTGTGGCAACCATGGTTTTTTGGGTGCCGCTTTCGGTGCCAAATGCGCGTAATTCGTCGGCATTAATGTTAATCGACCCTTGAGTCACATTAACTGGGCCATAGAAGATGACCTGATTGTTTTTTATGTCAGCTTTTTGGCTCACAGCTGCGACTTTAAGCTCTTGCTGTAAATCGCCTTCTTTTGCATAGGCGCTGGCAATACTGACTACACTGAGTAGTGAGGCAATCAAAAGTTTACTTTGCTTCATACGTTCCTTCTACTTGACTTAAAAGTTCAAGTTCTTGAGCATTTAAATCAGCATACAGGCCTAAACCTTGTATATTAAAATCTGACCCAGTAACAAAAATTTGTCTATCTGAGGTCAAAATCATGGTGTTCATATCGAGTGCCAACATGGTGGTTGTCAAAGATTGTAATGGCTCGTCGATGTTTATTGCATCAATAATAACATTATTTTCTAAAACTACTTTGCCTGTTTCATTATTCAGCTTGCCTAAATCTGCGCTTAATTGCCATTCGGCTTCACCATTTTCAGGATAAATAAGGTAGACAGGCTCAGTAAACATGGTTTCATTACTTTGCTGAAAGTGCTCCATGTATTTCGCTGAGACTCGGCTTTGCACTAAACCTTGCTCATTAAATTCAGTGGTGCGTAAGTCATTGGCGATAAAATCAGGGCGAGCAGGGGCAGGCAATTTACTTGCCTCCATCTGACTACGTTTAATTTGTACTTGCCAATAAAGGACTAAGGCTGCGCCAAAAAATCCGATAATAGCGAAGGTCACTCGGCTCATATACTCATTCCGTGGGCATTTTCAAACTTATCTTGGCTAAGTAATAGCAAATCGGTGAGTTCACGTAATGCGCCATTTCCGCCGTTAATGGTGGTGGTCATATGGCAATGTTGTTTAACATAAGGATGGCCATCAGCCACACAAACTGCAAGGCCAACCTGTTTCATCACAGGTAAGTCAACCATGTCATCACCAATATAGGCGACTTCATCTGGGCTAACGCCATAGGTATCTAACAGGCTTTGGTAAGGCACTAGTTTATCATCAACACCTTGATAAATATGAGTGACACCTAAAGCGGTCATTCTATTTTCCACAATGGCAGATTTACGCCCGGTTATCACAGCAACATGAATATTACTGGTTAAAATAGAGCGAATGCCATAACCATCACGGGTATGAAATGCTTTTAACTCTTCCCCTGCATTACTTAAATAAATACGGCCATCGGAAAATACCCCATCGACATCGCAAATAAGCAGCTTAATTTTTTTGGCTTTTTGCCAAACATCATCAGAGATTGGGCCGTAAAAACCTTGGTGCAGTGTTTCGTGTAATGACATGTTAAATGACTCCAGCTTTAACCATATCGAGCATGTTAAGTGCGCCGACTGGGCGTTGGTTCTCGTCTACGACAATTAAACCGTTAATACTTTTTTCTTCCATAATCTGTAATGCTTGCGCGGCTAAAATACCTGGGCTGATGGTAATGCAGTTGGTTGTCATTACATCGGCAATAGCGGTAGTACGCAGGTTCACTTCAGCATCGATGACGCGGCGTAAATCACCGTCAGTAAAGATCCCGACTAGCTTGTCTGCATTATCGATCACTGCAGTCATACCTAAACCTTTATTTGAGATCTCATATAGGGTTTCAGTAATGCAGAGCTCACTTTTCACCAGTGGAATATCAGCGCCTTTGTGCATTACATCGCTGACTTTAAGTAATAGTTTACGACCTAAAGATCCACCAGGGTGGGATAGGGCGAAATCATCACGGGTAAAGCCTTTCGCTTGCAATAATGCTACGGCCAAGGCGTCACCCATCACCAAGGTTGCGGTAGTGCTTGATGTTGGTGCTAGCCCTAATGGGCAGGCCTCTTCAGGCACTTCAATACATAAATGCAGTTTAGATAGCTTGGCCATATTGGATTCTGGTTTACCCGTAATCGCGATTACCGGGACCCCCATGCGCTGTATAACGGGCATTAAGGTGAGAATTTCACTGGCTTCACCAGAATTTGATATGGCTAAAATAATATCATTTTTTGCCAGAGCGCCTAAGTCGCCATGGCTTGCTTCGCCAGGGTGAACAAAAAATGCAGGCGTGCCTGTGCTGGCGAGTGTGGCAGAAATCTTATTGCCAATGTGGCCAGATTTGCCCATGCCCATGACAATGACTTTGCCTTTACATTCTAAAATGAGTTCACAGGCTTGGCCAAACTCGTCTGAGTCTACATATTGATAAAGGTTATCTAATGCTGCCTTTTCAATATCAATGACTTGACGACCCCATTGGCGCAATTGTGTTTGTTCTGTCATATGTATCTCTCTATTGTCCAAAGCGATTTCGGGTTACGCTTTGGTGAGTCACACATCTTTATGCCCCATTATTGTGATTGAAATAAGACAACTTGGTACGCAATAAAGACGATTAATAAAAGGGCTCCATGCCAGCGAGTAAGCTGCTTTTTAGCGCCACTCGATAATACCAGTACTGCTAATGCGGTGCTGGTTGCTAGTACCATGTAAAAATCTCGACCGCTTGCATTTATGTCGATTTCACCTGGGGCAATCAGCCCTGGAATGGCCAGCACTGCTAAAATATTAAAAATGTTTGAGCCAACAATATTACCAATCGCGAGGTCGTCTTCTTTTTTTAGGACGCCAGCGATGCATGCTGCTAGTTCCGGTAAACTGGTGCCAATGGCAATAATGGTCAGGCCGATGACCAGATCTGACAAGCCAAATGTCTTGGCAATGCCTACCGCGCCTGTCACCATCCAGTCTGCCGAGAGTGGCAATAACACCATACCAACAATGATCCAGATAATAGCATGTAATGTGGGTACATTTTTAGGGATCTCTGCGTCAGACTCATCAGCTAGGACATCTTTTTTCTTATTTCGCATCGCGCTCCAAATGAAATAGCCCATCAAGGCGAAAAATGCGATTAATAATACCCCACCTTCAACACGGGTGAGCATGCCGTCGTGAATAAGGTAGCCAGCTAATACGGTTGCCGCAATCATGATTGGAATTTCACGCTTTAAGGTTTCTGAGCGAACTGAAATAGCCCCAAACAATGCGGTAACCCCTAATATCAAGGTGATGTTAGCCACGTTTGAGCCGAGCACGTTACCAATTGCAGTATCGCTCATGCCTTCCATTGATGCGGTGGCAGCAACCAGCATTTCTGGCGCTGAGCTGCCCATGGCCACAATGGTTAAACCGATTAACATTGGTGGCAGGCCTAAGTTTCTAGCAAAGGCGGCAGCTCCGTAAACAAAGCGATCTGCGCTCCAAACTAATGCGCCCAATCCGACGATGAGCATCATGATATTAAAAAGCATCTTGTTCCAATTATTTGAGTTATGGCGATATTTTTGTCAGATATTAACAAAAATCGTCGCTATTGCGAAAATTGTTAGGGATTGTAACGCATGGTGATTGATTTGTTGTAGGTTCTTACACAATTTCGTACACTTCAGCTCTACATCTCGTTCTCTAGGAAGGCTATTATTTCCTCTATAGACATGTCTACTCCAAGTTTAGAGCCCACTAGGTCAGCCCTTGTAGAAGTTAAGAACATGGGCTTTAGCCGAGGGACTAAGGTTATCTTTGATGATATCAGTCTCAGCATTCCAACTGGCAAAGTGACCGCCATTATGGGGCCAAGTGGCATAGGTAAAACCACCTTACTTAAACTTATCGGCGGTCAATTAACCCCTGATAGTGGTGAGGTGCTTTTTGCTGGGCAAAACATTCACCAACTGAAGCGGCAACAATTATTTGAGCAGCGAAAGCGCATGAGTATGTTGTTTCAAAGTGGGGCGCTTTTTACCGATATGAATGTGTTTGATAATGTGGCGTTTGCGCTGCGTGAGCACTCAGGGTTAGCTGAAACTATTATTCGTAAGATTGTGTTGATGAAGCTGCAAGCCGTGGGGCTGCGGGGCGCCGCTCTGATGATGCCCAATGAGTTATCCGGCGGCATGCAGCGCCGAGTTGCATTGGCGCGGGCGATAGCACTTGAGCCTGAAATGATTTTGTATGACGAGCCTTTCGCCGGTCAAGATCCTATTTCGATGGCGGTGCTGGTGAAATTGATTGGCGAATTATCTGAAACATTGAGGCTGACTTCGGTGGTCGTGTCCCACGATGTGGATGCAGTATTGAGTATTGCCGACTATGTTTATGTTATCGCCGAGAAAAAAGTAATCGCTTCAGGCACGCCTGCTGAATTACGGGCTTCAACCAATCCACAAATTGAGCAATTTATTCATGGAGCACCCGATGGGCCGGTGGCTTTTCATTATCCAGCTGAAGACTATCAACAGGAGATGTTAAGTGGACGTGATTAACTTTATCAGTAATATTGGCCGCTTTGCTTTGGATTTTATTTCAGGTCTAGGCCGAGCAGGGCTGATGTTATGGGGCGCTATTGCCCGTTGGCCGAATGTTAAAAAAGATATTGGCTTAATCACCAAGCAAGTTTATGTGTTGGGTGTTCGCTCCATGGTGATCATCATAGTCTCTGGCCTGTTCATCGGTATGGTGCTGGCATTACAAGCTTATACGGTACTGGCTGATTTTGGCACGGTCGAAAGCCTAGGGCCCATGGTGGCATTGAGCTTATTAAGAGAGCTTGGTCCTGTGGTTGCGGCATTACTTTTTGCCGGGCGCGCAGGCTCGGCATTAACCGCTGAAATTGGCTTAATGAAGTCAACCGAGCAGTTATCAAGCTTAGAGATGATGGCGGTTGACCCTTTACACCAAATCATAGCGCCACGTTTTTGGGCGGGGGTTATCACCCTGCCATTATTAGTGATGATGTTTTGTCTTGTTGGCATTATCGGCGGTCATTTAGTGGGAGTTGAATGGAAAGGCATTGATAGCGGCTCTTTTTGGTCAATTCTGCAAGCATCGGTTGAGTGGCGCCAAGATATTGTAAATTGTTTAATCAAAAGTGTGCTTTTTGGCGTAGTGGTAACCTGGATATCTTTATATCGTGGTTATGAAGTCATTCCCAACCCCGAAGGCATTAGCCGAGCGACCACATCCACTGTGGTTCAGGCGAGTTTAGCAGTGTTAGCGCTCGATTTTTTACTGACAGCGATTATGTTCGGCAATTGATGTTAACTGCTGAGTGTTAGCGGGAGGTAAGTTGGGTAAATTTTGCATTCATTAATTAAAGTGGTTTAGTCGTATGTTGACACGGAAAATAGAGTTATTGGTTGGATTGTTCTTATTGTCAGGCTTAGTGGCATTTTGTGTGCTGGTATTTAATGTGGCCAATGTTGAGCTTAAGCCTAATCAGGCAACTTACAGTTTACACGCTGAATTTAGCAATATCGGTGGCTTAAAAGTACGCTCGCCAGTGAAAGTGGGCGGGGTGGTTGTCGGAAGGGTAACTGATATTCAGCTCGACCCCAAAAAGCTTGTACCGATAGTGAGCATCACTATGGATAAGCAATATGATCAATTTCCAGAGACCAGCAGCTTATCGATTTTAACTGCAGGTTTATTGGGTGAGCAGTTTTTGGGGTTAACCCCAGGCTTTATGGATGATGATATTGAGATGCTCGCTGATGGCGATAAAATTTATGACACGCGCTCAGCATTAGTACTGGAAGACTTAATCGGTCAGTTAATCTATAGCATGTCATCGGATGATAAGTAGGAGCGGTATATGAAGCAGTTTATTCGCGTTATGTTAAGTGTCTTTTTATGGTTAAGCATCAGCCCGCTTGGTGCTGCAGAGCTGACGACTGATGACATAGATACCCGTGATCCGTTCAAGCTAGTGCAGCAAGTATCAGAGAAAACCTTTGCGCGTTTTGATAAAGACAAAGCCCTCATTGACAATGATTTAAGCTATTTAAAAGTTATCGTTCGCGAAGAGCTTATGCCCTATGTTGATTATAAATACGCCGCGTATAAAGTGATGGGGCAATACCTGCGTGACACGACTCCTGAACAACGTCAGCGGTTTGTGGATGCTTTTGAAGGTTATTTAGTGGCTACCTATGCCCAAGCCTTTACTGAGTACACTGGTCAGCAAGTACAGTTTTTCCCGGCTGCTGATTTTAGTAACGAGAAAATGATCGATGTCCGCGTCGAAATTATTGAAGATGGTCGCCCGCCCATTAAAGTGGTGTTTAAAGCCAGACGTCTAAAAGATGACAGCTGGAAAGCGTTTGATTTGGTGGCGGAAGGCGTGAGTTTACTGGCGTCAAAGCAATCAGAAATTTCCAATTTAATTCGCCAAAAAGGCGTCGATAAGGTCATCGACATGCTTTATGAGCGCACCAACCAAGATATTCGCTTAGATCAGGACGAGGGTAATGCTGCGTGATTGAATTTTCACAGCAAGGTGATATTTGTCACCTAAAAGGGCAATTAACTCAGGTTGAGGTCAGAGAATTGTGGCCAAATCAACAACAATTGTTTACTGATACGACTCAAGTGTTAGACTTGTCTGCTTTAGAGTATGTTGACAGTGCAGGCGTGGCCTTATTGCTTGAACTAATATGTTTAGGTCATTGTCATGGGGACAACACTCAGCCAAGGAGCTTGGCTAATCCGAGTAAGCATCTAAAAAAACTTATCGAGTTGTATGATTTAGAGTCCTTTTTCATAGAACAATAGCATTGAATTTAAGGTAGCACATTTCATGGATTGCAAAGTAATTGAGCAGATTTTATCAGAGGCGTTAACCCTAGATGAAGTACATGTGACTTCAGATGGTAGCCACTACAAAGTGGTTGCAGTTGGCGAAATGTTCGACGCTATGAGTAAAGTGAAGCAGCAGCAGACCATTTATGCACCACTGAATGAACATATTGCCAGTGGTGAGTTACATGCGCTTACTATCAAGACTTTTACGCCGACTCAGTGGAAGCGTGAAAAATTATTTAATATGTAAGCGTAATACTGAGTGTAGAGAATTAGTGTGGATAAATTAACAATACAAGCCAGCAAGCCCCTTGCCGGAGATGTGACCATCTCTGGCGCCAAGAATGCGGCTTTGCCGATCCTGTTTGCTGGTGTTTTAGCTGAAACTGACTTTAATATTTCGAATGTACCTAACCTTCGCGATGTAAAAACAACCTGTGAATTACTTCGCTGCCTTGGTGCTGATGTCACTGAGTTAGGCAATAGCCAATATCGGATCTCAACCACTAATCTCAAAGAGTTTTGTGCGCCATACGATTTGGTTAGAACCATGCGCGCCTCTATTTTGATTTTAGGGCCGTTACTGGCTCGATTTGGTACCGCTGATGTTTCATTGCCTGGTGGCTGCGCGATTGGCGCAAGACCTGTAAACTTGCATTTGCAAGGGCTAGAGCAAATGGGCGCTACTATTGAGGTAAAAGAAGGTTATATTAAAGCCAGAGTTGATGGCCGCTTAAAAGGCGCGCATATCTTTATGGATATGGTCAGCGTTGGTGCCACTGAAAACCTATTGATGGCTGCGACCTTAGCTGATGGTGAAACCATTATTGAAAATGCCGCTCGCGAACCTGAAATTAATGATTTAGCACATTGCTTAATTGCAATGGGCGCAAAAATTACCGGTGTTGGCAGCGCAACCTTGCGTATTCAAGGGGTTGAGAAACTCTCTGGTTGTAACCACAGAGTGATGCCTGATCGCATCGAAACCGGCTCATTTTTAGTGGCTGCAGCCGTGACGCGCGGAAAAATTCGCTGTCTAAGCGCTGATCCTTCAAGCCTAGAAGCAGTTCTGGCAAAACTTGAAGATGCTGGCGCGGTGATTAATACTGGCGACGATTGGATTGAACTTGATATGCAAGGCAAGCGCCCTAAAGCGGTTAATATTAAAACTGCGCCATATCCTGCTTTTCCGACGGACATGCAAGCGCAATTTTGTGTGTTAAACGCATTAGCTGAAGGCACCAGTCATGTGACTGAAACGATTTTTGAAAATCGTTTTATGCATGTACCTGAGTTAAGCCGTATGGGCGCTGAAATGGAGCTAGAGGGTAACACCTGCATCATTAATGGTATTGAGCGCATGAACGGTGCGCAAGTGATGGCGACAGATTTACGCGCTTCAGCGAGTTTAGTGATTGCAGGCCTTATGGCTGATGGTACGACAACCGTTGATCGTATATATCACTTAGATCGTGGTTATGAGCATATCGAAGAGAAGTTTAAAGCCATCGGCGGTGAAGTGGTTCGTATTGCATAAGCTGTAGATTGCTTAAGTTGTTTGCCAAAGCTTTATAGTAAAGAATAAAAAGTCAGTTACCTAAGGTAGCTGACTTTTTTATGATTAAATGGTTAAGTTGTAATTTGTGCTTAAGGTTCGACAGCCTTCTCACCAATAATCACTGGCACATCATAAGACTTACCTTCGCGGATGATGGTCATTGTGATGCTATCTCCGGGCGCTGTTTCAGCAATTCTATCCATCAGCATTTCAACCCCAGGAACACTCTCTTCTGCATAAGCGATAATCACATCTCTTGGACGCAGTTTCGCATCTGCCGCAGGCCCTTTGGGATCAACAGCGGTGACTAATACGCCTTTTAAATCCGGTAAGTTGAGGATTTGCGCCATAACAGGGCTTAACGGCTCGCCTGAAATCCCTAACGCGCCACGAATAACGCGGCCATTTTTAATCAACTTTCCCATAATGCTGTGAGCCAGTTTAATTGGGATGGCAAAGTTAATACCGTGCCCGCCACCTTCATCACCGATTTGAAATGCCGCAGTATTAATACCAATTAGTTCGCCAGTGGTGTCGATAAGTGCACCGCCAGAGTTACCGGCATTAATGGCTGCATCGGTTTGTAAGAAATCAAGATAGCCTGAACTTAAGCCGTTTCGGCCGGTTGCACTGATAATACCTTGGGTAATGGTTTGGCCTAAGTTGTAAGGGTTACCAATGGCAAGTACCACATCGCCCACTTGTGCAGGTTTGGATAAATTGATCGGCACGATAGGTAGATTATCGCCTTCAATTTTAAGGACCGCTAAATCGGTGACTGGATCTGAACCGACAACTTCTGAGGTAAATTTTCGGCCATCTTGTAGCGCGATAACAATTTCATCGGCTTTTTTAATTACATGGTAATTGGTTAAAATGTAGCCTTCTTTACTCATGATAACCCCAGAACCCAAGCCTTGAAGCGAGCTTGAATTTAATGGGCTATTTTGATCTAAACTAAGGCTATAAATATTGACCACAGCAGGGGCTGCTCGACGAACGGCTTTAGCAAAGGATAAGTCATTGTGGTGCTGGGTAGTGGTTAAGCCATTATTGAAATTACTGTTGTTGGTTATCGAAGTAACAAATATGAAAGCGGCCGCCATGACTAATCCAAATGCCACAGCTTTGGTCAAATATAAAATTGTGTCTTTGAAATTCATTGGCTGACTAAATTATGAAAAAGTACCCAAGATATTATCATGATTAAAAAAATTAAGCATCGTAACAGGGCTACGATGCTTATTGGGTAAAACAACAGGGTTTATTCGGTGCTGCTTTAACGCAGTACCAAGTAAAGCAGCTTATTGTCACGCAATATTTTCAATGCGACCGCGCCTTGCTGAGTCTTTAGCTGCTCTTTTAAGTCTTTAAGGCTTTTTACTTTACTGCGATTTAGCCCGACAATTAAATCGCCTTTCTCGAGTCCATTTCTGGCGGCTGGCGATCCTTGAGCCACTTCAGCAATTTCAATACCTTTACGGCTATTACTTAACTCAGCCCCTTCAAGCATTGGGTGTAATGCATCAGCACTGGTGCCTGAACTGCTATTTGACTCACCAAGGGTGACATTAATGGTTTCATTATCACCATCGCGAATGATGCCAATTTTAACTTTAGCACCAGCGCCCATAGTGGCGACCTTTGCTCGCAAGGCTTGGAAGTTTTTAATCTGCTTACCATTGACACTGACAATGATGTCACCCGCTTCTATACCTGCTTTGTCTGCGGCGCTATCAGGCATGACTTCACTAATAAAACCGCCATGCTGGGTTTCTAGACCAAATGCTTTGGCCAATTCGTTATCTAAGTCTCGGCCCATAACGCCAAGCACGCCACGTTTAACTTCACCATGCTCAATAATTTGATTAATTAGGTTGTTAACCATATTAGCCGGAATAGCAAAGCCAATACCGACGTTGCCACCACCGGGGGCCACAATGGCGGTATTAATACCGATTAACTCACCGTTAAGATTAACCAAGGCGCCGCCTGAGTTACCACTATTAATCGCGGCGTCAGTTTGGATAAAGTTCTCCAGCATTTCAATCCCTAAACCGCTACGGCCCAAGGCGCTAACAATACCTGAAGTCACGGTTTGCCCTAAACCAAATGGGTTACCAATGGCGATAGCAAAATCGCCGACACGGATATCATCAGAGTTGGTTTGTTTCACTTGGGTAAGGTTTTTCGCTTCTATTTGTAATAGCGCAATATCAGATTCAGGATCTGAGCCAATGAGTTTTGCGTCAATCTCACGGCCATCATGCAGACCAATTTTAATTTCATCAGCACCATTAATAACGTGGTTATTCGTGACGATGTAACCCTCTTTGGCGTTAATGATGACCCCTGATCCTAAGCCTCTAAAAGGGCGTTCACGCACTTGTTCTTGGGGGGCGTTAGGGCCAAAGAAATATCGAAACACATCGGGAATTTGTTGTTTAGAGGTTTGGGTGCCGCTGACTGCAACAGAGACGACAGCGGGAGTTGTTTTTTCTAGCATGGGAGCGAGGCTAGGTAGCGCTTGACCATTAACAGTTTGTGGAATTGCAGCTTGGGACAACGCCGGCATTAACGATAAAGAGGCGGATAATATCGCTGCTGAAACTAAGGTTAATTTGGGTTTCATTGTTTCTTGCTCCTTGAAAATTAATCTTTGCTTATACACATATTATGGGTGACTGGCGTAAATACAACTTCAGTTTAGCTGTATTGACTATATAACCTCGGAGTGTTCTAAGTTTCAATAAGTTCAGCCATCATTAACAAAGGTTAATTTTTATGTGGTTTACCGTTACGCCGGCTAAGGGTGATATGTTATGGTTGTGTGGAATTTTCAGCAGTATATAGAGAGTAGTCCCCGTGTCGCAGTTAAGCCCTTGGCAGCATTACCAGCAAGATTTAACCCGTGAAGGTTTCTCCCATGATTTAGCCCAAGAGCAAGCGGTAAAGTCATTGCAACGTGTTTATGAAGAACTTATCGCAGCCGATGTTCAGCAGTCCTCATTGAGTCGGCTTTTAGGTTCAATCGGCCTTAAAAAATCAGCCCCTAGCGTCAAAGGTTTATATTTATGGGGCGGAGTAGGTCGTGGTAAAACTTACTTGATGGATACTTTTTTTGATGCGCTGCCAACAGAGAAAAAACTGCGGGCCCACTTTCATCGCTTTATGCACCAGCTACACCATGACTTAGGCGAACTTGACGGTGTTCAGGACCCATTAATTACTATTGCTAACAAAATGGCGCAGCAATATAACATCATATGTTTCGATGAATTTTTTGTTTCTGACATTACCGATGCCATGTTATTGGGCACCTTGTTCCAACACTTATTTAAAGAAGGGGTCGCGTTAGTGGCCACCTCAAACATCATTCCCGATGACCTCTATAAAAATGGCTTACAGCGCGCAAGATTTTTACCCGCAATCGCCTTAATAAACCAAAACTGCGAAATCCTTAATGTGGATTCGGGTATTGATTATCGCTTACGAACCCTTGAGCAAGCTGAGATTTACCACTACCCACTGGATGAGCAGGCTGACACCAACTTGTTAAGCTATTTTGCCCAGCTTGCTCCAGAATCAGAAGTATTCACTGACGCCATTGAAATTGAAGGCCGTGAGGTGAATATTCGCCAGCAATCCCAAGGGGTGCTATTGGCCAACTTTAGAGACTTATGTGACGGCCCTCGATCCCAGCGCGACTATATGGAAGTGGCTCGTTTGTACCATACCGTTCTATTAAGTGGGCTTGAACAAATGGGCTCAGCCACAACCGGTGATGATATTGCTCGGCGATTTCTCGCGATGGTAGATGAATTTTATGAGCGTAATGTGAAGTTAATTATTTCTGCTGAAGTTTCATTAGAAGATATTTACACAGATGGTTTACTCAGTTTTGAGTTTAGACGCTGCCGCTCAAGATTGATTGAAATGCAATCACATGACTATTTAATGTTGGAGCATTTACCATAAATAGTTATTGAGGGATGAAATCAGCTAAAGCACCAGAGAAGTTTTTTAGAAAACTATCAGAAATTAGGTGATTTTTAACTCAGCTTTGTCTATAATCCGCCACCTGCCCTCGTTACTCCACCGAATTTGGGTGGACGATTTAAACCAATTTCAGCTCGAAGGGGCTTTGAAATGGTCATTGTGTTGTTTGCATTCCGCATTCAGCATTGAGACAGAATTTTAAACATTGGGTTTTTGTAAAAATGAAGACTACATTTACTGCTACACCAGAAACAGTCACACGTGACTGGTTCGTCGTTGATGCCGAAGGTAAAACTTTAGGTCGTATCGCTACTGAAATTGCTACTCGTTTACGTGGTAAGCACAAGCCAGAGTATACTCCTCATGTTGACACCGGTGACTACATCATCGTTATTAACGCTGAGAAAGTTACTGTGACTGGTAACAAAGCTAAAGGCAAAATTTACTACTCACATACAGGTTTCATCGGTGGTATTAAGCAGATTTCTTTTGAAAAGCTGCAAGATCATAAGCCTGAAATGATTATCGAGAAAGCAGTTAAGGGTATGTTACCAAAAGGTCCTTTGGGCCGTGCTATGTTCCGTAAGCTTAAAGTTTACGCTGGCACTGAACATAACCATGCTGCACAACAACCTCAAGTTCTTGATATCTAATACGGGAGTAAGCTAATGTCTGCAACTCAGTACTACGGCACTGGCCGTCGTAAAACATCAACTGCTCGCGTATTCGCTAAAGCAGGTAGTGGTCAAATCGTTGTTAACCAACGTCCACTAGATGTATATTTTGGTCGTGAAACTGCTCGCATGGTTGTTCGTCAGCCTCTAGAGCTAGTTGAAATGACTGACAAACTTGACATCTATGTAACTGTTAAGGGCGGTGGAACCACTGGCCAAGCAGGTGCAATTCGTCACGGTATTACTCGTGCATTGCTTCAGTTAGACGAAGCTCTACGTCCTTCTTTACGTTCTGCTGGTTTCGTTACCCGTGATGCTCGTAAAGTTGAGCGTAAGAAAGTTGGTCTACGTAAAGCACGTCGTAAGCCACAATTCTCAAAACGTTAATACGTTTTCAGAATTCAAAAAACCCAGCTATATGCTGGGTTTTTTATTGGCTTTTTTTAGGTAAAAACGCCAATTAGTCATTCGATGTAATGCGATGACCGCTTAGAAGCGTTATGGTGTAGTCGATGTTTTTTGCTAATGTGTAAACCAAATAGTGGAACTAGACCATGAATTTTCAAATGTTGATGTTTGCCATGGGGCTTGTTTTGGTACTTGAAGGTATCGGACCCTTATTATTTCCGCTGCAATGGAAAAAATATTTAGCCGAATTTTCGATGCAAAATAAGAATAATCTCAGGCGGTTAGGTGGCTGCCTAGTCTCTGCCGGCATAGTACTATTAATAATTTTCGCATAAAATACTTGCATATTACCCCCCTAAATCTGTTAAAATTCGCCTTTATACCGCAACCTTGCAGCAGACGATGGGCAAAAACGTAGTAGTACTCGGCACTCAATGGGGTGACGAAGGAAAAGGTAAGATTGTCGACCTTCTAACAGAACAGGCAAAATATGTAGTTCGTTACCAAGGCGGCCACAATGCTGGTCATACTCTGGTAATTGACGGCGATAAAACCGTACTTCACTTAATTCCGTCAGGGATTTTACGTGATAATGTGAAATGCATTATCGGTAATGGTGTGGTATTGGCTCCTGATGCTTTGATGAAAGAGATCAACATGCTTAAAGAGCGTGGTGTTCCTGTCGAAGAGCGTCTTCTTATTTCAGAAGCATGTCCACTGATCCTACCTTTCCATTGTGCTCTTGATGTAGCTCGCGAAAAAGCGCGCGGCAATCAAGCTATCGGTACAACGGGTCGTGGTATTGGTCCAGCTTATGAAGATAAAATTTCTCGTCGTGGTCTACGCGTTGGTGATTTATTCAATGCAGAGTTATTCGCAGTTAAATTAAAAGAAGTGATGAAATATCACAACTTTATGCTGACTGAATACTATGACTGTGACGCAGTTGATTATCAAACTACCCTTGATGATGCATTAGCAATTGCTGATTATCTTAAGAGTATGTGTACTGATGTTACTGAATTACTTGATACAGCCCGTAAAGCGGGTGAGCCTATCTTGTTTGAAGGTGCACAAGGTACATTACTTGATATCGACCATGGTACATACCCATATGTGACTTCATCAAACACTACAGCAGGTGGCGTCGCTACCGGTTCTGGTTTTGGTCCTCGTCACTTAGATTATGTTCTAGGTATCATGAAAGCTTACACTACACGTGTAGGTGCAGGTCCTTTCCCAACAGAGCTTGAGAATGAGATCGGTGATTACTTAGGTCATAAAGGTCAAGAGTTTGGTGCAACTACTGGTCGTAAACGTCGTCCAGGTTGGTTAGATGCTGTGGCAATGCGCCGTGCAGTTCAAATCAACAGTGTTAGCGGCTTCTGCCTAACTAAACTTGACGTTCTTGACGGTCTTGAAGAAGTTAAGATCTGTGTTGGTTACCAGTATCCTGATGGAACTGTAGAAACTGTCACACCACTTGCAGCTGAAGGTTACGAACAGGTTACTCCTGTATTCGAAACTATGCCTGGCTGGAGTGAGTCTACCTTTGGTGCGACTTCAATTGAGCAACTGCCACAAGCAGCGCTTAATTATATTGCTCGTATCGAAGAGTTACTTGAAGCGCCTGTTGATATCGTATCAACCGGTCCTGACAGAAACGAGACAATCGTATTAGTTAATCCATTTAACTAACACATAAAAGGCCGCTATTTAGCGGCCTTTTTAATATGCAAAATTAACAAACCTTAGACGATAAAATTGAAACTGTAACTCCGCGCAATTTCTCTTCTTTTTACTGCTTTTTTAAAATCATTTTGGCAATTCAAATAACCACTAAATATTGTTGTTTGTGCAGTTAATACTCAAGATATAGGCTATAATGCCGATGCATAGAGTAACTAAAGTGTCATTGAGAATCGTTATGCTGCGTTTATGTTTGTTGGTGTTGTGCTTACTGCCGAATTTAGCTGTTGCTGAATTAACCGCGGTGGATATCTATGGTGATGAGCAATTAATTAAATTGATCCGCAATGATGTTTATTTAAAGCAAGTTAAACGCGATGACTGCCAACTAGTGCAAGATATTGAAGCTAGAGCAGAAGTACTCCAGCAGCCCATGTATCAGTTTTTATGGGCCGAAATGCTCAATCATGGTGTGTGTGTAGATAAACACGCTTCCCGTGGCATGGCGTTATTACAAACTGCTGCAGAGCAAGGTAGTGCTGAGGCGATGCTGAAACTGGCCGAATATTACTATCACGGTGAAATGGTAGTGCAAGACAAAAATCGAGCAGTGCAATATGTGATGCCGGCAGCAGCCAATGGCGATCTGCCTGCAAGATTGATGTTAGTTCGCCTATACGGCGAAGGTTATGGTAGCCCTGTTGATTATCAATTAGGTTACCATTGGTTATATAACAGCGTATTTAATGATGCCGCGACACAGAAAAAAGCCACATCATTATTGCAGATGTTAGCCGCTAAAATGCCCGCCAGTATAATAGAGCGAGCACAGCAGCCACAGCTGCACAACCGCTAAGACTCCCACGAGGGAGTAAATTATTTGGAAATTGAATGATCATCGATCCTCATTTTGAGAGAGAGCAAGACAAGTACGAAAACCCAATCCCAAGCCGTGAATACATACTAGAGTATTTGCGTGAGCAAAAGTCACCTGTCACCAGAGAACATATCGCCGCCGCGCTAAAAATGGTTGATGAAGACCACTTAGAAGCGTTAAGAAGACGACTGCGCGCCATGGAGCGTGATGGGCAACTGGTTTATACCCGAGGCCATAGTTATGGTCTTCCTGAAAAAATGGATCTGCTTACCGGTACGATTATCGGCCATCGTGATGGTTTCGGATTTTTTAAATCTGATGAAGGCGGTGACGATCTCTTTATTAATAATCGTGATATGCAGATGTATTTTCACGGTGATAAAGTGTTGGCGCAAAAAGCAGGTTCCGATCGCCGTGGACGACGTGAAGCGCGTATCGTTCGTTTAGTGCAGCAGCGCAGCGCGCCATTAGTCGGCCGTTATCATGTTGATGCTGGCATGGCATTTGTGATTGCCGATGACAGACGCATTACCCAAGAAATCTTGATTGCCAAAGAAGACGCTAATGGCGCCAGAGCTGGCGACGTTGTTGTGCTTGAATTAACCCGTCGTCCTGGACGATTTGTTAAAGCGGCAGCTAAAGTGACCGAAGTGCTCGGTAAAACAATGGCGCCAGGTATGGAAATTGAAATTGCTCTGCGCAATTACGATTTGCCTCACAAATGGTCAGCTGTTATTGAGAAAAAACTTAAGCGCATTCCGGATGAAGTCCCAGAGTCAGATAAACAAGGTCGCGTCGATTTAAGACATTTACCCTTAGTGACCATTGATGGCGAAGATGCCCGCGATTTTGACGATGCTGTTTATGCCGAAACTAAACCTAGCGGTGGCTGGCGTTTATGGGTCGCTATTGCTGATGTAAGTCACTATGTGCGTACAGACTCGGCATTAGATGATGAAGCGAGATCCCGTGGTAACTCAGTGTATTTTCCATCGCAAGTTATCCCGATGCTACCAGAGAAAATCTCTAATGGTTTGTGTTCACTAAATCCCCATGTTGATCGCCTTTGTATGGTGGCTGAGATGACCATTTCAGCTGCGGGTAAACTATCGGGTTATAAGTTTTATCCGGCAGTGATGCACTCACATGCGCGTTTTACTTACACGCAAGTGGCAGCCATGCTAGAAGGTGGCAAGATTGCCCCTGAGCATGAAGCTTTGTTCCCGCATCTTCAGTGTTTACAGTCGTTATATTTAATCTTAAATGAGCGCCGCGCAGAACGTGGGGCGATTGCGTTTGAAACCGTTGAAACCCAGTTTGTGTTTAACGAGCAACGTAAAATTGAAGCAATTGTGCCCCGTAGCCGTAATCAGGCACATAAAATCATTGAAGAATGTATGATTTTAGCCAACGTCGCTTCAGCTAAGTTCGTCAAAAAGCATAAAGGTGAAGTGTTATACCGTGTGCATGAGTCACCTTCAGAAACCAAGTTGGCAAACTTCAAAGAGTTTCTGGCAGAACGCGGTTTATCAATGAATGGCGGCACTGAACCTACGCCGTCAGATTATCAGGACTTAATGCTGAAAATTGCAGATAGACCGGATGCTGAATTGATCCAGGTAATGTTACTGCGCTCAATGAGACAAGCGATATACACCCCTGATAATGACGGTCACTTTGGCTTGGCATTAGAAGAGTATTCACACTTTACCTCGCCTATTCGTCGTTACCCTGACTTAGTCTTACATCGCGTTATCCGTTATTTGTTAGCGGCAGAGCAAGGTGAGATGAAGCAGAAGTGGACCCCAGAAGGTGGCTACCATTATCTACTTGAAGAGCTAGATAAACTGGGCGAAGAGTGTTCAACTACTGAGCGCCGTGCAGATGAAGCCACACGTGATGTCAGCGACTGGCTCAAATGTGAATACATGCAAGATCATGTTGGTGATGAATTTGAAGCTGTCATTGCTTCAGTGACCAATTTTGGTTTGTTTGTACGTTTAAAGGATTTGTATATCGATGGCTTAGTGCATATCTCAAGCTTAGTCAGCGATTATTATCAGTTTGACCCAATGCGTCAGCGTTTGATTGGCGAAAACACCCGCAAGGTTTATCAAGTGGGTGACGAGGTCAATGTCAAAGTTGCCGCGGTTAACTTAGATGATCGTCAAATCGATCTGATCATGATTGGTGATCACGGTAAGAGCCGTAAGAAAGCCAATAAGAAGCCATTAACAGCCAGAGAAAGAGCCAATCTTGAAGGCGCTAAAATGGGCGCATCAGCAAAAGGTGAGCCAGCTGCAGAGTCGCCAGCAAAGGGGCGTTCTGGCAAAGCGGGTAAAAGCACAGCGGGCAAAGCGAAAAAATCTGCCACTAAAGGCGGAAAAAAGCGCAAGCCTGCAGCTAAAGCTGCAAATAGTTCAGCGGCTGGTGTAACATCACCGGCTGCTAAAAAACCATCGATTAAAGCAAAGCGCAAGAGAAAATAAGTAAATGAAAAAACAAGATATCATTTTTGGCATTCACGCAGTAGAAGCTTTGCTAAGCAACTCACCTGAACGCGTCATTGAAGTTTGGGTATTACAAGGTCGTGATGACGAGCGTTTATTACCATTAATCAAAAAAGCGACAGAGTTTGGTGTGTCTGTACAAAGTTCAGGTCGTAAAGTACTAGATGACAAAGCATCGAGCACTCAGCATCAGGGTATTGTTGCACGAGTTAAAGCTGCTAAAATCTTGGCTGAAGCGGACTTAGATGCTTTATTAGAAAAGACAGACCTACCATTTTTGTTAATTCTTGATGGTGTCACTGACCCACATAATCTAGGTGCTTGTTTACGTAATGCCGATGCTGCCGGTGTACAAGGGATTATCGTACCAAAAGATAACTCGGTGGGACTGACGTCAATCGTGAGCAAGGTTGCTTGCGGCGCGGCTGAAACGATTCCATTATTCCAAGTTACCAACCTTGCCCGTACTATGCGTCATATTCAGCAAAAAGGGGTGTGGATTATTGGTGCCGCCGGTGAAGCGGATTGTGAGTTATACCAAGCAGACTTAAAAGGGCCTTTAGCCATTGCGATGGGCGCAGAAGATAAAGGTTTACGCCGTTTAACCCGTGAAAGCTGTGATTCAATAGTGTCAATCCCGATGGCGGGAAGTGTCTCAAGCTTGAATGTATCAGTGGCAACCGGTATTTGTTTGTTTGAAGCTGTGCGTCAACGTTTAGTGAAGTAATTTACTGAGCTGATCAGCAGATAGTGGAACGGGCCTTAAGGCCCGTTTTTTGTATCTGGAATGTTGAAAAGGCTCATTACAGGCCGCTGTAACGGCGTTGCAATTTATTGGAAAGTATATAGCAAGTTAAATGTGGTGATGGTATCGGTTTTTACACTGTCTTCAGGAACTACCGCTGTGTATCTCACGTTCACCCCGAGTTTAAAGGCCCAGTCCTGTAAAAAGGTATTTCTGTAACTGACGTCTAAGGTCAAGGTATTGTTATCTTCACCCACTTCAGAGGTCAAATCGGCATTGAGGCTGGTATATTCTTGCAATTTAATATTGTACTTGGCGGCGGTACGCAAAATGATGTCTTGGTTGGCTGCAGGGTTTAAGTCTGTATCTGTTGCTTTGGGTAAGTCATAACGGTAACCGGGGCCGACTTCTATGCTCAGGCTCTGGGTATAGTTTGAGAGTAAATCAAAACCATAACCGGTAGAAACCGTCGACAGTTTGGTATAACTACCAAAATCATCCCAGGTAAATTCACCGCGGCCAAAAATATAGCCGCTTTCTAGCTTATAACTCGACTGGGCAAATACATCATACTTTTCAGCCGTGGTAGAGTCTTTATCTGCGGCGTAATACACCTTAAAGGTAAATTCCTGACGGGCTTTTTCAGTATCGTAATTTAAGTAGGTGCGGCCGTTGAAGTTTTGCGATTGGTTATTACCAGTATTGAGTTGCATACCGGCTTCAATTTCAGCCTTAAAGTCACTGGGAGGCTCTTTATAGTCTGGGGGAACAAGTGCCCACGCTGAAGACGTTGTGAGAAGAGAAGACATAAAGATACAGACTTTTTTCATTACGTTGTTTCTATGTAGTTATTAGGAACGCCTGAAATACGGATGAAGCGCCATAATACCTGTATTCGCAGTGGCTGCAAAGCGCTCAATGGCTTCATCTGTGAATTCAATATCAAATTAAATTTCACGCTGGTTATTGTTTTTTGCTGGGTATTTTCATTATTTACCGTCATTGCTGTCAACGCCTGCTTGAGTGAGTTAATCAGTTAAAGGTAATAAAGCATGCACCACACAAGTATTGCTTGAGTTTTGTGCGGGCTTTATGTATCATCCCGCGCTTAAATCAGTCATTTAATTCCGTTCCTTGCCTCCAACTTGGTCTGACTGAGCCACACGTGAGGCTAATTAACCGTAAGGAGCAATAAATGCGTCATTATGAAATCGTATTTATGGTTCACCCAGATCAAAGTGAACAAGTCCCAGGTATGATCGAGCGTTACAGCAGTTTAATCACTGATGCTAACGGTACTATCAGCCGTTTAGAAGATTGGGGTCGTCGTCAATTGGCTTACCCAATTCAAGACCTACATAAAGCTCACTATGTTCTTATGAACGTAGAAGCAACTGCAGAGTCTATCGAAGAGTTAGAAACAGCTTTCCGTTTCAATGACGCTGTTCTGCGTAACATGGTAATGCGCACTAAAACTGCTGTTACTGAAGCTTCTCCAATGGCTAAAGCAAAAGATGAGCGTGATTCACGTCGTGCTCCTACTGCTGCACCAGCTGCTGAAAAAGAAGTTGAAGCAAGCGCTGAAGAAACTGCTGAATAATTAGTCTGTGATTAATCACTTAGTGTTGACCGGAACGATAACTCGTTCAAAGCGTTTTGATAGTCCCAGCGGCATTCCCCATAAGGTGATTACGCTAGAACACAAAACACAGCGGTATGACGATCAAATGTTGAGAAATGTTTATTGTCTGATCCAAGTCATATTAAGTGGTAAGCGCTTTAACAGCGTAACAGAAGAATTAAAAGCAGGTGTGCAGGTCCAAGTTGAAGGGTTTATCTCTTTACAACAAGGGCGAAATGGCCAAAATAAATTGGTTTTGCATGCCGAAAATGTCGAATTGAAAACTTAGGAGACTGTCAACATGGCACGTTATTTCCGTCGTCGCAAGTTCTGTCGTTTCACCTCTGAAGGTGTTGCAGAAATTGATTACAAAGATATCGTTACTTTAAAAAACTACGTAACTGAAAGCGGTAAGATTGTTCCTAGCCGTATTACTGGTACTAGTGCTAAATATCAACGCCAACTAGCTCGCGCGATTAAGCGTGCTCGTTATCTTTCTCTACTGCCTTACACTGATTTACATCAGTAATCGCAGTATTTAAATCAGAGGAATTAGATAATGAACGTTATTCTGCTTGATAAAATCGCTAACCTAGGCAACTTAGGTGACCAAGTTGCTGTTAAAGCTGGTTATGCTCGTAACTTCCTTTTGCCACAAGGCAAAGCTGTTATCGCTAATGACGAAAACGTTAAAGTTTTCGAAGCACGTCGCGCTGAATTAGAAGCTAAATTAGCTGCTGAATTAAGTGTTTGTACTGCTCGCGCTGAAAAGCTTGCTGCATTAGAGTCAGTTGTTATCGCTTCTAAAGCTGGTGACGAAGGTAAATTATTCGGTTCAGTGGGCAACCGCGACATCGCTGATGCAGTTACTGCAGCAGGCGTTGAGCTAGCTAAAGCTGAAGTACGTCTACCTTTAGGTGCTTTACGCAACCTAGGTGACTTTGAAGTTGAAGTTCAACTTCACACTGAAGTTAAATCAGTAGTTAAAATCTCTGTTGTTGCAGAAGATTAATAGCTCATTGATTTAAATAAAAACACCGCCAATTGGCGGTGTTTTTTTATGTCTTAATTTTAGGCTTTTAAGGCTTCAGCTTTACCTGTAATGAGAGTGGTCAGGGTCACCCCAAGCTCGTTTGCACAAGTTGGGGCGTGATACTCTAATTTCTTACTAGCTCTAACTCATCAATCAAGTTTTGGGCGTGATCAACTTTATCCATCATCCATAGGATGTAACGAAAGTCTACGTGTACTGCACGGGTTATCGTTGGGTTAAAGAACCAATCTTTAGTAATCGCCTCGTAAGTTGAATCAAAGTTCAAACCTACTAACTCACCTTTACCGTTAAATACCGGTGAACCTGAGTTACCACCTGTAGTGTCAACACTGGATAAGAAGTTAACCGGCACTGAGTTAAATTCTTCTGGCGTATCTAAACAAGAGAATAAACGACAAATCCATGAGCGTGGATCTTGATAAACCGATGCGACAGAGTGCTCACCGTTATCATTGGCTTTAATTGCCGTTAATAGCTTTTGTGGCGCGTTATATGGATCTTCGCCAGTATGTTTAGCCACTATGCCTTCGAGACGGGTAAAAGGCTGCTTATAGAGTGCATCTGCAGACTGATAACCATCGACCATGCCGTAGGTGATCCGTAAGGTGCGATTGGCATCTGGATACACAGGCCAGTCATTGGCTTTGTAATAGCTGATGATGGCTTTCATGTATTCAGGGCGAGCGGTTGATAACTTACCTTTTAAAGTGTTTTCGGCTTTTTCCTGTGCCATGTTGGTGTCGTGCAGCGCTACCGCTAAGCGAATAAACGGATCTGAGCTGGTTTCAAAGGCTTGGGCGTCTTTGTCCATCCAAGCTAAACGCTGCTCTTTATCCATTAAAGTGGTTAAGGCGTAATAGGCATCTAATTTTGCTGATAATGCCTCAGCATCAGAGATCTTATTCAGTGCGTTATCAAGAATTTCAACGCGCTGATTTTGCCCCATGTAAGCGTTCAAGTCTTGTAGCCACAAGGTTTTATCGACACTGGCATCAAAACTTCTATCAAGGCGTTTTAAGTTAGCGGCAAACATTTTCATATCACGCTGCTGAAACCCTTGCTCACGCTCTGCATCGGGCAGTTGTTTTTCTTTGGCTAAACGATAGAGCTTTTTAGCTGCGGCAAGTATTGCACTTGATTGGGCATTATTAAAATAATAGTCAGTTTGAATGAGGTTATTTTGCTCAGCCAGTAATGCTTCTAATTCACCAATCAATTGATGGTTAGCATTGGCGTCTTTTTTAAGCCAAGCTAAGAAGTTATCTTCACGTGATTGTTTGATACCGACAATATCTGTGGCTTTAAAACCATCGAGTAACCCGTTCAGTTTTTTCATTCTGTTTGCCATGGAGGCAAGGTTACCGGCGTATTTAATCGCAATGGCGTTATTGTCGGCAGCCATTTGATTAATGGTGTCGATTTGCAGTTGATAGCGCTTAGCGTAGGTTGGATACATCCAATCACTGGCAAACTCTAACTCGCTGGTTAGGCGGTAACGACTGGTCGCTCCCGGATAGCCTGCGGCAAACACGCCATCTCCGGCTTTAACGCCATCAGCATTTATTTTAAGATAACTTTTTGGCTGATAAGGCACATTGTCTTCGGCATAACTTGCCGGCTGACCGTCTTTGCCCACATAGGCACGTAAGAAGGTAAAATCGCCCGAGTGGCGTGGGTATTCATAGTTATCAATATCGCCGCCAAAAGCCCCTACGCTTTCAGGTGGTGCGTATACTAGTCTGACATCACGAATAATGAGTTGTTTAATTAAGTAATACTCAAGTCCATTATGAAAGCTGCTGACTGAACAACGGTAGTTTTCGTCGGTTTCGCAGTCTTTGATTAATGCTTTACGGTTTGATTGGATATCTTCATAACGACTAAGAGGATCGCGACTTAAATTCGCATTCACTTGAGAAGTGACATCCGTTACCTTCTCAGTGATGTATAATCGCTCATTAGGGCCTGCTGATGGCTCCTCTTTTTTAGTATTAGCTAGAAAGCCGTCTGCTAAGTAATTATGTTCAGTTTTGCTGTTATATTGGATGGCTCGATAGGCACAATGGTGATTGGTCACAACTAAGCCTTGGGGAGAGACAAAACTGGCGGTACAATAGCCCAGACCCACAACCGCATTCATTGGATACTGGGTTAAATCTGCAAGCTGTTTAGCAGGAATATCGATGCCGCGTTGTGCTAATTTATCTGCAATAGAAGGCATTTGATAGGGTTGCCACTGACCTTCATCGGCATAGGCAAATCCAGAAGACAGCACAAGGGCTGCAACGAGTGCATAACGCATGTTCTTTCCTTATTTTTTATTATTTATTGTTGTTATTTATTCTGATTGTTTATCCGTGTTGGGATAAATGTTACGCGATATCATTGTACTACATGTTTGCATGACCTCGGTGTTATACCATATTTACAAACAGGTTGGGAATTGGGAGTTTTAATGTCACAGAAAGGTCCTTTTAAAGCCAGAGAAAGGTTCAAAGATGCTCAAGTTGATGCGCTGAAATTACCGCCGCATTCAATTGAAGCTGAGCAATCGGTTCTTGGTGGGTTGATGCTTGATGCTGAGGCCTGGGATAGAGTGGCTGAAGCGCTTGTGCCCGAAGATTTTTATTCTCGCTCCCATCGGATGATTTACGCTGCGATGAGCCGTTTGGTTGAAAGCAGTCACCCGATTGATTTGATCACCGTATCAGAGCGCCTGGAAGTTGAAGATCAACTTGAAGACGCTGGCGGCTTTGCTTACTTAGGTGAAATTGCCAAAAACACCCCGAGTGCGGGTAATATTTTATCTTATGCCGATATTGTACGTGAACGAGCTGTTGTACGTGACATGATTGGTGTTGCCCATGAAATTGCTGATGCAGGCTATAACCCTGAGGGTCGTAACTCCAGTGATTTACTGGATTTAGCGGAAACTAAAGTTTTTAAAATTGCTGAGTCGCGTGCTAATGCCAACGAAGGCCCTGAAGGGATTAAATCGATCCTTGAAAAAACCGTCGACAAAATTGAGCAGTTATACAATAACCCCCATAACGGTGTGACCGGTGTATCAAGTGGTTTTACCGATCTTGATAAAATGACCGCCGGCTTCCAATCGGGTGACCTTGTTATTGTGGCGGCACGTCCTTCAATGGGTAAAACCACCTTTGCGATGAACTTGTGTGAACAAGCAGCCATGAATGAAGATAAACCTGTGCTTATTTTCAGTTTAGAGATGCCATCAGAACAAATTATGATGCGTATGCTGGCATCACTTGGCCGGGTTGATCAAACTAAAATTCGTACCGGTCAGTTAGATGATGAAGATTGGGCGCGTGTTTCTTCAACCATGGGGATTATGCTTGAGCAAGGCAAAATGTATATCGATGACGGTTCAGGCTTAACGCCGACAGAAGTGCGAAGTCGTGCCCGTCGTATTGCGCGTGAGTATGGCGGTTTATCAATGATCATGATTGATTACTTGCAGTTAATGCAGGTGCCTTCATTAAAAGATAACCGTACCTTAGAAATTGCAGAAATCTCGCGCTCACTTAAATCCTTAGCCAAAGAACTAGAGATCCCGGTCATTGCGTTATCACAGCTTAACCGCTCGTTGGAGCAACGTGCTGATAAGCGTCCAGTTAACTCTGACTTACGTGAATCAGGTTCAATTGAGCAAGATGCGGATTTGATCATGTTTATTTATCGTGATGAAGTGTATAACGATGATTCAGAACAAAAAGGTGTCGCTGAAATCATTATTGGTAAACAACGTAACGGCCCGATTGGCCGCGTGCCGCTGGCGTTCCAAGGCCAGTTCTCGCGTTTTGATAATTATTCTGGCGCACAAGTCTTTGATGAAGATTAATCTCATCAGATAGGTATTTAGTCTTTGCGTTAGTCGTACCGAAAAGCCTCTGTTTTAACGCAGAGGCTCATTTTTTAGTCTTGTGTTGCCCAATTATTTGAATGAAGCAATCAGTAAGGTTAGTTATTTGAAACCATTTCCCCGTGCTGAAATTAGTCGTAAAGCTTTGCAAGCTAACCTTGCAAGGCTGCGTGAAATTGCGCCCAACAGTAAAGTCATGGCTGTGGTTAAAGCCAATGGTTATGGGCATGGCTTGCTCAACGTGGCCGAGTCTGTCGCTGACTGTATTGACTGCGCCGATGGATTTGGACTGGCGCGACTTGAAGAAGCGCTTGAATTACGCCAAGGCGGTGTTAACGCTAAGCTACTGTTGCTTGAAGGTTGTTTTCGTCAATCTGACTTACCCACATTAGTTGAGCATAAAATTGATACCGTGGTGCATCATGAGTCGCAATTGGTGATGTTAGAGCAATCGACACTTACTGCGCCCATTACCGTCTGGCTTAAAATTGATACAGGCATGCATCGTTTAGGCTTTGGTATTGAACAATTCAAGGCTGTTTATCAACGCTTAATGGCTTGCCCACAAGTTGCCAAACCTATTCATTTAATGACCCATTTTGCTTGTGCCGATGAGCCTGATAACCCCTTAACCCAAGTGCAAATTGATGCTTTTCAGCAGTTGATTAACGATTTACCTGGCGATCGAACGTTAGCTAATTCTGCCGCTACGTTATTTTGGCCTCAAAGCCAGTGTGACTGGATAAGACCAGGTATCGCACTCTATGGGGTATCGCCTGTACTGGGTGATAAAGGTGTTCATCATGGGCTAGTTCCCGCAATGGAGTTAGTGTCAAACCTTATTGCGGTACGTGAGCATAAAGCCGGACAAAGTGTTGGCTATGGCGCTTATTGGACTGCAAAACAAGATACTCGTCTAGGCGTGGTTGCCATAGGTTATGGCGATGGTTATCCGCGCAATGCCCCTGAAGGTACCCCCGTGTTGCTTAATGGCCGCAGAGTGCCCATTGTTGGTCGAGTCTCTATGGACATGCTGACCGTTGATTTGGGGCTTGATGCAACTGATAAGGTCGGGGATTCAGTGCAGCTGTGGGGTAAAGGGCTCGCTGTAGAAGAAGTGGCAGAGCACATTGGCACCATTGCTTATGAGTTAGTAACTAAACTCACCCCAAGAGTCGTGGTTGATTTACAAGATTAATCTCAATTTAATTAATGGTTTATAGCCTAGAGCTTGAATCTTAAATTAGTCATAGATAGGAAGTATTAAGTGCAGTTGTATAAATCAGTCGTTATGATTTATTGCGTGTTTTTTAGTATCGACAGTGTCGCCCAGTCTGAAGCTATTCACTCCGTAATTTCAAATGATCCAGAGTATGTGACTGCCAGTAAAACCACAACGAGTCATCGCCCTGATACAGAAGTGGTTGTAGAGACTGAGCTTATTTCTGAGATAAACCCACAGTCACAGCAACAAAATACTGCTGAAAAGCCGTCTGCGGTAACGCCCTCTGAAAAAGCACTGTCTCCAGAATTTGTCGCAGTGCCAATTGTCTTTTCAACTGAGACCTTGAGCACCACATTCGGCGCAGCAGGTGTCCTTAAGCATGCCGGTCAACCGCAAGCCGTAGCATTAGGCATTGGCTTATACTCTGCCAATGACAGTTGGCTAAGTTATGCAGGTTTTTATCATTATCAATTGCCAGAGCTTGATCAATGGTTATTTAGTGCCGAATTGTTTCGTGGTCATTACGAGCAAGGGATATATTACTTGCCCAATAGTGACCTATACGAGCCAAAAGCCAATGACATCAGTCGAGTCATTAGTGTCGGGGATGAAGGCTTTAACAAACTGACCATGGAATATGTATTACCCATCGCCAGAGGTAAGCATGGCGCTGCAAACGCGCTTGGGGAAAACACCACACCAATTAGCTGGAACCCATTAGAGTCAGGTGTTAGCTCTATCAGCTTAACCCCGTTTAGCAAGTATCGAGAGCTTGAAGCATTAGCCTATTTAGCCGACGAAGCCCGTGGTGTTGAGCTTGCTTTTAATTGGGATAACCGCGATGCCAAACTAAATAGCACCGAGGGTGGTCAAACAAATCTAACCATCACCAAAGGCTTTAGTGTCGATGATGATCCAAGCTGGTTGATGTGGGAATTTGAACAAAGCGCATTTATGTCTTTTGGGAGTAACAGTTGGTTTGAGCAACAAGTGCTCGGGATTAATTTCTACTTAGCGGATACTCCAAGTTGGGAGCAAGATTATAAACAACAGCAATTTCAGCAGCCTCCTAGTTTTGCTGGGGTGTCATTAGGTGGCTTTGATCGTTTGCGCGGTTACTCTTCAAAGCAGTTTACTGGCCGCAGCGCAGTCAATTATGCCCTAGAGTATCGAGTCACACCTCAATGGCAGCCACTACAATCACTGCCGGTGTTTAATCTATATAACATTCCTTGGTGGCAGTGGGTATTATTTGCCGAAGCTGGCAATGTGGCTGATGAATTTACTTTAACTGAACTGCATGATGATATGAAAACTAACTACGGCGCAGGCATACGTTTTGAAGTTGAAGGTATAGTGATAAGAACCGACTTTGTTACTGGCGGTGATGAAAGTCAGTTTTGGGTTATGGTTAATCAAGCATTTTAGTTTCTTGGTGATGAAATTAGTGGCTGCTGATATTAATTAGCCGTTTGTTAATGATATAATCACTAGTTCGTTTTTTAGTAAGCATCATATTTTATTAATCGTTGATTTTCTTCGATAAGGTACCATTTTGGCTCTAACAACACTCAACCGCTCGCTTTCTATCGCCCCCATGCTTGATTGGGCTGATAGCTTGCTGTAGGTCTTGGTGTGTAAGGTTTCTTGTTTTGTGTGGTTCCCTATTGGTTCCCCAATTTATTTATTGCTAGCTTTGGGTTCCCTGTTGATGTTATTTTTATTCTAACAAGATAGTGAGGTGTTCTATGGATGGAAAATGTGTTTTATTACTTGCGCTTAGTATAGCGGCCTTTTCAACTGATGCAGCAGTGTATAAATGTGCTGATGGTGTTTACCAGGCAGAGCCTTGCGATGATGAGAGTGAACCACTTGATTTAAGCAATGTGGGTAGTTCAGTTGCCAATACAACTGCGTTGAGTGATAGTTCTTCTGCTCAAAAAGAGCAAATTAGCACCTATGTTCGCAATAAGAAAATAGCGCGTCAAATCGCTGAGCTTGAACGTGATCGTAAGCAAGTGATAAAGAGCCGTGATAAGGAACTTGCTCACCTTCGTGAACGTGGCCAGTGGGCTAATAATAATCTTGCTGGCGCTACATGGCAGCAAAGTTTGGCGCAAGAAATGACAGCTGTTACTCAGCAGGCAGATACTCAGGTAACATCAATTGATAGGCAAATCAGCTCACTTAGATATGAGATGAAACAATAGGGTCTTTCGATGGCCTTGTTATTTAGAAGGACCATTTACGGTCCTATTAAATTCAAATTAATTTCCAACCAAATCCGCTTTAGCCTTCGCACATTGTTCTTCAATGTATAAAGCAAGATCATCAACATGAACTACAAATGGGCATTTAGCGCTTTCTCTTATCTTAAATACAGGAAATGGAAGCGCGCCAGCCTTAGCCTTATTCTTAGCTGTTCTAGTATTCATTCCAAGATATGCCTTCGCTATATCATCAAGGGCAATGAGAAACTGATTATTGAACTGCGCCAATAGAAGGTGGTGCGTCATAGTCATTTTGTTAATCGAATTCCGCTCAGTTTTTTTGTTCGCTTTATATGTAGGTGTGTTTCTCATAGTAACAATCCATGTACCTGAATTGGGTACAGTGTACCTTGTCTCTAAAATAGGGACAATGAGCAAAACATTATACGCACCAGAATATCGAAGACTTATCGAATGGCTTAAATCTTCAAGAATTGAGCAGGGTTTGACTATGCGTGAATTAGCTAAAAGGCTAGAGGTTCCTCATTCCTATGTTGGGAAAATTGAACAGTGTGAGCGAAAATTAGATGTATTGGAGTTCGTTAAATACTGTAATAAATTAGGGTTAGCTCCGAATATGGGGCTTTTGATGTTATCAGAGTAACTATGTAAGCTATCCTGCACCTATTAGGTTAAATATTTCTTTGATGTTCCTGATGAAAAATATGAATACGTTTTTTAGAATGTTGATATGCTAAAACTTAGTTTATTATCTGTTAGAAAGTGATATAAATAATCATCTTATCAATATTTAGGACAGATTTATTTCAAATGAATTTTACTCAAGTAAAAGTAGCAGCGATAAACTCGATCCAATGGTTTTTTGATGATCAGAAGCTTGATTTGATGGTTGGAGAGGTTAGCGATGATGATTATAAAATTCTGTGTGGTGGCTATGGCGACTTAGAGTGGCCATGGGCTCTATCTGATATTGGTAACGCGGAGAACAGTATTAGTTTTTGCTTCAAAATAACAGGAGGGAAAATCCCAGATGGTATTGCTATGGGCTTATTCGATACAGAAAATGAAACTCTATCAATTTACATGATTGAGTCATTTGTGAGGCAGAACAACACTCATCCTCTGAGTGGTCGAATGGTCTATTTCACTTTAGTCTCTTCATTGTTGTTTTTAGAAGCTTTTGATGGGAAAACTCTACATTTTGTTGACCCATTAAATCAAGATTTAGAGGGTTATTATAAATCATTTGGCTTTTCAGAACCTTACAGCTATGATGGTGAAAATATACAATCTATTTCAATAGATGATTTACGTAAGAGTATTACAGACTATAATTAAAGTGATTGATATTTGATATCATGTGTTTATAATATGACCCCTATTCGTTTTTCTATGAATATGAAATTATATAAAAAGGTAGTTTCGTGTTATAAGTCACAATTTATTTTGTATTAATAAGTTTATTATTAATAATGTCTTTGTTAGGAGTATGGCTATGAAAACAATGGAAGCCTCTGCTTTGAAAGCAACATTATCTGTCGATAAAGTCTATGGCCGCTTAGGGTTAGCCTTGAAAGGCTTAACAAAAGCAGCACCAAAACATTTAGATGATGCGAACAGATATCAAGGTCCTGAAATACATGGACGCCGTAAAGCAAAAGCTGCATAAGTGCAGTAAGTAAAAAATTAAGGCACCAATACGGTGCCTTTTTGTATTTTTGGACGAAAAAGACTCAACCTCCCCTTTGTACAGTTTAATTCCGGTAAACTTCAATTTTAGCTTACACCCGTTTTCAAAAAAATTTGAGCTCTTGGTTAAAGCTTTATTTGGTAATTACTACCTTGATATTGCTTTTATACAATATGTGCTTTTATAAGTTTAAAGCTTAAATAAATGACCATATTAGATGTGAATTAAATCAATTTTATTATAGATTTTATGAGATAGTTTAAGTTAATATGATAAGTAAAAATTCAATTAAATCAATAGATAGAAAAATTTCTTTAGCGCCAATGCTTGATTGGACCGATAGGCATTACCGTTACTTTGCGCGCCTGATGTCTGCACATACTGTGCTTTATACCGAAATGGTGACGACAGGGGCGATCATTCATGGTCAGGCTGATTACTTAGCTTATAACCAAGAAGAGCATCCGCTTGCTTTGCAGCTTGGTGGGTCTAACCCTAAAGATTTAGCCACCTGTGCCAAACTGGCTTTTGAGCGCGGTTATGATGAAATCAATTTAAATGTGGGTTGTCCATCAGATAGAGTTCAAAGCGGACGGTTTGGCGCTTGTTTGATGGCTGAGCCTAAGTTAGTTGCAGAATGTGTTGATGCCATGAAGCAAGTTGCTGATATCCCTGTGACGGTTAAAACCCGTATTGGTATCGATGAGCAAGACAGTTATGAATTTCTCACCGAATTTGTTGATACGGTTAAAGCTATTGGTTGCGATACTTTTATTGTCCATGCCAGAAAAGCGTGGTTACAAGGGTTAAGCCCAAAAGAAAATCGTGAAATTCCAGAGCTTAACTATGAGCGGGTGTATCAATTAAAGCGGGATTATGCCGATTTAAATATCAGTATTAATGGCGGCGTTAAAACCATTGAAGATTCATTGGTGCATTTACAGCAATTAGATGGGGTGATGATCGGCCGTGAAGCGTACCAAAACCCTTATATATTAGCTGAAGTGGATCAACGTATTTACGGTGACGACAAAGCTGTGTTAACTCGTGAGCAAGTGATTGAACAAATGGTGCCCTACATTGAGCAGCATATACAATCAGGCGGGCGTTTAAACCACATCACTCGTCACATGATTGGCTTATTTCAAGGCCTACCTGGCTCAAGGGGCTGGCGTAGATATCTTAGTGAAAACGCTCATAAGCCGGGTGCGGGTGTTGAGGTTATTTGGGATGCGGTTGAGAAAATGCATCAAAGTAGGCCGCCTGCTGATGTGACTTTCTACCCTAATAACATGAGTAATGATTAAGTCTTTATTCGTTAAAAATAGCGTCTCATTGAGGCGCTTTTTTTATGCCTGTAGCTTAGCTAATTAAGTATTAGCTAAATTCACTATCAGGATGGTGAAAATGACTAATTGTTTGATTATTGTTCAGTGGCTGTTGTGAGCCTGTTTTTGTTTAAAGTTAATATAACTACTATTAATCAGTCGTTTATATTGTTTTTTAAAACTTGGCACGTAGCTTGTAATAACCATGGTGTACCCAACATTAGGAAAGGAAAACATCATGTTTAACTCAATATCAAATGAAAATTCAGTGGTTAGTTCATCATCTACAACAAGCAATCGCATGTTTAAGAAACTGGCATTAATTGCTGTTATCGCCACCGCAAGTATTGGTGCTCAAGCAAATGAACTTAATAGTGCTGAGATGGTAGAGGTATTAGAAGCTCGTTTGACTGATGCAACCACTGAAATGCTACAAACTGCGAGACAAGAAATTAGCTTGAGCTTACATAGCCAAATTGCTGAACAAGTTTTTGAGTTAAACAGCTCGCTTGAAATGACTGACGATGTAATAGCAACACAATCAGACACTGCTTTAGCAAGCAATGAGGACTGATTTATGGATTTAATGATGATATTTCATTTAGCTGATCCATTAACTTCTTTACTACTGCTTCCTGTTTTTAGCTTTATCGCATGCTCGATAATGATATGTGGGTTGCAGTGGTACCAATTTAATAGCGTCAAGGCAATGTCTGCTGAACTGGCTTCAATGGAGATCGCAGGAGAACAAAAATGAACTTAACAGACTTAGAAAAATGGTTAACAACCGATGACAGTTTGATATGTGGCGCATCACACGGATTAGCAAAACAATTTGGCTGGTCAGTATTGTGGACCCGAGTGTTAACCCTAGTGGCAATTTTAATGAGCCCTAGCATCGGACTCATTGGTTACTTTGTGACTGCCATTATCATGACCCAGAAAAAATCCAGATATTAAACTGAAGTATGAACGCTGCTGTCGTTCAAGATTAGTTCAGCATTATCATTCATACTTCAGTGTTAAATGACTATTTTACTGGTTTATCCCAGCGTAAATGATATCAATGCTTAAACCAGAGACTACTTCGTTAAAAAAGCTTGGAACCGAGCTTTGGCCTCATCACTTTTTAGTCTTTCACTAAACAACACTAACTCTTTAAGCATTTGTTGTTTCACTTCAGCTTGGTTATGCCTTAATAACTGTTTAGATGCCTGCAGCGCCAACGGTGGCTGAGCTGCTAATTTCTTTGCTTGTGATAATACAAAATCATCTAATTGTGATTGCTCAACCACTTGGTTGATAATATTTAATTCTTTTGCGGTGCTGGCAGTAAAGCTTTCACCTAATAAGATAAGTTCAGCCGCTTTTTGCTGCCCGACAATGAGCGGAAGTAACAAGCTTGATGCTGCTTCTGGTACCAAGGCGAGATTGACAAAAGGTAGCTGAAATGTAGCGCTGTTATCGGCATAAACCAAATCGCAATGCAGTAATAAAGTGGTACCAATGCCCACAGCTGCGCCTGATACTGCGGCTATCAATGGCTTTTTTATCTCAAGGATACAATGCAAAAATTGCACTGTGGGATGGGTTTCATTTAACTCGCCGCTGTTGAGGAAATCGCTAATATCATTACCCGATGTGAAACAATTGCCTTCGCCTCGTAACATAAAGGCGCGAATTGCATTGTCGTGCTCACCTTGGATCAGGTATTCTGTAAGCTGTTGGTACATTTTAAGATTAAAGGCATTTCGTTTTTCAGGACGATTGAAACTGATAATACGTACGCCTTGATCATCCTTTATCTGAATCTGACTCATAGGCTGTTTTCCTTCGGGAAGCGACTAGGGTGTACATGGAGTTTAAGACATTGAAAGCGATATTCAAACAGCTGTTTAGTTTTTTAGTTTTAACCACATTTTCTATTTCGGCCACTGCGGGCATTATGCTTTCAGAAGGCCATGTTAGAGCCATGCCTGCCAGTGTGCCCAACACCGCAGCTTATCTTACTTTAATGAACCATTCAGATAACACTGCTACATTAGTCTCTGTGACTACACCAGTGGCAAAAGAAGCCCAATTACATACCCTAATTGAAGAAAATGGCATTGTGAAAATGCGCCAAGTTGAAGGGTTTGATATAGAATCACATGGCAGCTTAACATTGCAACCATCGGGTGATCACATCATGCTGTTGTCACTGGTTAAGCCGTTAACCGTCGGTGATAAAGTACCATTAACATTAACTTTTGCTGATGGTCAGCAGTTAAATATTGAATTAATGGTTGATAAAAAGGCGAGTACTGATCAGCAAGAAAGCCATCATCACCATCATCATTAAGGAGTTGTATTGATGCAAATCACAAGGAAAAAAATTTTTAGTGTCATAGGGATTATTCTATTAATCGGCTATGTCATTGCGGTTTGGTGGAGCATTGAGCCAGACATCCTAGAGCCCGAAACGCTACAAAATGAACGTGGCGAGCACGTTATTGGCTACGCGACAACTTCTTCACTGATAGACACTCTCGAAAGCTTATTGGACAAACCAGGTGGCTGGCTTTCCAACGATATTATGCCGCCATCAGTGATGATGGATAATATGCCAGCATTTGAGTTTGGTGCATTAGAGCAGTCTCGCGATTTAGCGCTGATTATGCGTAAAGAGTTTAGTCGCTCACAATCTCAATCGACAGCAGATAGCGATTTACTGGCTGCGCATTCAAAACTTAATATTGAGCATACCAGTTGGTTGGTGCCTAGCGCTGAAGGCGAGTACCGTGAAGCGATAAAATTACTGAAACTTTACCGCGCTAAAATCAGTGATACCGAAAACAGTAATGCCCAGTTTTACGCTCGCGCAGATAACCTCAATGAATGGCTTAAAGAAGTGCAAAAACGTTTAGGCAGTATCTCACAACGGCTGTCTGCCAGTGTTGGTCAAGAGCGTTTAAATACTGATTTAGCCGGTGATTCTACTGCAAGGCAATCAACGCCATCGCTCGCCAGTTCAGAAATTAAAACCAGCTGGTGGAAAATTGATGATGTGCTTTATGAAAGCCGAGGCAGTGCTTGGGCTTTGCTTAATTTCATGAAGGCAATTGAAGTTGATTTTGCAGATGTACTGGAAAAGAAAAATGCTGAGGTGAGTTTACGACAAATTATTCGTGAACTTGAAGCCACTCAGCAAACTGTTTGGAGCCCAATGGTGCTGAACGGAGATGGTTTTGGTTTAGTCGCCAACCATTCATTAGTCATGGCTAACTATATTTCCCGCGCGAATGCTGCGGTAATCGATTTAACTAACTTACTCTCTCAGGGATAATGATGAAAAAGACACTTCTTGCCACCAGTTTATTGGGTTTATTAAGCATCTCTTCAGCGCAAGCTGCAACTGTGCTTGGTTTTAAAGTCGGTGGTGATTATTGGCAAGCTGACACCAGCGGCTCATTCAATAGTGACGATGGTGTAGGGCAAACTTATAACTATGACTCTGATGCACAGGGCAGTGTATGGATTGCTTTTGAGCACCCAATTCCGTTAGTGCCTAACGTTAAAATTCGTGAAAATCGTTTAGAAGGTAAAGGCAAGCAAACTGATTCAAACTTTGCCTTTAATGGTCATGATTTTAATGGCGCGACCACGGCATATAATGACTTAAGCAATACTGATTTCGTACTTTATTACGAAATTTTAGATAATGACTTAGTGGCATTAGATTTAGGTGCGGCTTATAAGCAAATGCATGGTTCTTTACGTGTCCAAGATGCTGGTCACCCTGAAGAAGTCGATGTTGATAGCGGTATTGTTATGCTTTACGGTAGTGCTGAAGTCGGTGTGCCAGGGCTGGGTTTATATGCATTTGCTGACGTTATGCTAGGCATTGATGAGTCAAATGTTTATGACTACAACGCTGGTTTAGGTTGGAAATTTGATGGTGTTGCTTTAGACACGGCAATCCGAGTGGGTTACCGCGAGTTCAAATTTGATGTTGATGATTTTTCTCGCACAACTCAGAATATGTCGTTTAAAGGTGCCTTTGCCGGTGTTGAACTGACATTCTAAAGACTGAATAAGCGTTATAAATGCCCAATAAAAAACCGCCATTTGGCGGTTTTTTTGTTGCCTGAATAAGGCATCAGCAATAGGGCTTACTCAGTAACAAAGGTTATTCTGAAATAAGGCCATTGTTAATTGAGATGATATCGTCTTCGTTTAAAGTACCGGCTGCTTGTTTAAGAGCAAGGATTGAAGTGATATAGCCGTAACGAGCATCAGACAGTTGACGCTTTGAATCGTATAAATCACGAGTACGGTTTAATACATCAACAATGGTACGCGTGCCCACTTCAAAACCTGCTTGAGTGGCTTTTAAAGCACTTTCAGAAGATATAACAGATTGCTCGTAAGCGCGGATAGAGCTGATTGACGCGCCGACATTGTTAAAGTTATTGCGTACATTTTTAACCACACTACGGTGAGTTTGCTCAAGCAGTTCACTGGCTTCAACATATTGATATTGAGCTTGCTTTACTTGTGACGAAACTTTAAAGCCTTCAAAAATCGGTACGCTTAAGGTAATGCCAATGTTGGCATTGTCGTAATCAAGACCTGGGTTTTGATCAAAGCCTTTAGTGTAACCAGCGCCCAAGTTTAATGATGGCATATGGCCAGCTTTAAAAAGGCTAATGGTTTCACTGGCAATATCACGGCCAATACGTTGAGTCATTAAATCAATACTGTTGGTTTCTGCAATTTTTAACCATTCAGCTGAGGTTGTTGGCGAGGTTGCGCCAGCAGAAAAGCGGGTCGTATCTAGAATGTTAATTGACTTGTGATCTATACCTGTGATTTCACGTAATGCTTCGTAACTGTTTGCTAAGGTATTTTCGGCCAAAATCTCAGTGGCTGAGGCTAAATCATATTGCGCTTGAGCTTCATGAACGTCGGTAATCGCGGTAAGACCTACTGCAAAACGTTGCTTAGTTTGCTCCAATTGACGCTCAATCGCACGTTTTTCAGCACCTTGGAACTCAAAGTTATCTTTTGCGGTTAATACAGCAAAGTATGCATCAGTTACACGGATAATTAATGATTGTAACGTTGATGCATAAGCTGAGTCAGCTTGTGATGCTGCCATTTCAGCTAAATCTAAACCGACCCAAGCGCTGTGATCATAAATAACTTGGTTTAAGCTGATACCACCAGTAAAGCCATCTGGCTTGTTGGTGTCCTGACCATCTTCTTTATTCCATGCCTTTGAGTAACCCACGTTGGCACTAATAGTCGGCAGTAAAGGCGCACGGTTTTCTTCAATGCTTTCGTATAATGCATCGCGCTGAGCTTGTGCTTGCAGTACTACGGTGTCACTGGTAAGTGCTTGTTGATAAATTTGCAGTAAATCGTCAGCATTTGCCGCAGGTGCAGCAACTGCTAATGTTAGCGCTGCGTATATTGAACTAATTTTAAATTTCATTTGCTGCCCTTTTAGACAATATCTCCATCAATGGAGGAAAAATAATTTTGGTGTTTACGGTACTCATTATTAAGTAAGCATCATTTAGTACTATCGCACTTGCTTAAAATCCTGAGTTGTCGCTATGCAGCGAGGATCTGTTCATCTTTCTAGCTTAAATTTTACAGTGTTTCAGTAGCATTTATTGCTACGGATAATGCATTAATTGGTATGAAAAATGCCAATGTTACATTTATTGCTCAATTACCTAGATAGATTTTAGCTGTTGTTGCAAAAATAACCATGAAAGATCAACAGACTCTGCTGTATATCGTGAAAAAGGTTATCATTTCTAAGGCAAATATCAACTTTCAAGTTGTAACAGACTTTATTAAAATCCCCTGCTTAAATATAACCACCGTATAATAGTGTATGAAATATTTTAAAGGGCTTACAAATTGTAAGAAAAAAATATGAAAAATAATGAAATACTTGCACAGTTTAACGCTGAAACAGATGTTGAAATCATTGACATTAAAACCGTTTTTAAAGGCTTTTTTCAAGTGGATGAATATCAATTTAAGCATAAACTTTTTGACGGTGGTTGGAGTGAGGTTGTCTCTCGTGAAGTATTTGAAAGGGGTAATGCGGTTGTGGTACTGCCCTATGATCCAGTCACTCATCAAGTCGTCCTTATCGAGCAAATACGCTTACCTGCAATAGGGACCACCAATTCTGTTTGGCTACTTGAATTGGTTGCAGGTATGATCGCCGCTGACGAGGTGGCCGAAGAGGTTGCCCATCGAGAGTTAATGGAAGAGACAGGGCTTAGTGCCACTGAAATGCATTTCGTTAATAGCTTTCTGGCGACACCAGGTGGTTCATCTGAACGATTTTATTTTTACTGGGCTAAAGTTGATGCCAGTAAAGCCCAAGGCATACACGGCCTTGAATATGAGCATGAAGATATAAAAGTGCATGTGGTCGATTTTGATGTCGCCATGGACATGGTCAACAATGGTCGTATTGATAATGCCTCTACCGTGATTGGTCTACAATGGTTGGCATTAAACTTAGATAAAGTGACCTCATAGCCGTTCAATCAGCACACTGGCTAAGCGGCTTATCATCAATATTTAAGCGTAATGTAAAGCTAATTAAAGAGGTTTGAATTGAGTCAGCAAGTAACCAAAAATAAGTACCAGCCAAACGTGAGTGCTTTTTTAGCATTGTGCGGCCGTAATTATGCGCTGATTTTGAAATGGTTACCTGAAGATGGTGAAATTAATGAGCCTTGGACTGTTAAAGGCCAATTTGGGCTATTAGATATCACGATTATTGAAAATACTAAATATACACAACTAATTGAAATAAAGCGGCATTTTCCTTTGGGAGATTTCCTTACCACACCTAAAGCATGTGTGCGAGTCTATCATGATGCTCAATTAGCAGAAGTGTTAACTAGTCAACAGATTTATCGATTAAAAGCAGTGTATGATTATCCAAATGTACATATGCATCAAACGGATGAGAAATATCAAGTTAATGCATTTTTGGAAGAGCTACTTAAGATTGGATGCCGTCCCCAGCATCTATGTTCGACATAGTTCTGCTACATTGAATTAATTTATGTCTAGGATTAATTAGTGCTAAAAGAGCCAGTGAGTTACCCCATCGCTGAAACGGATGTCGTCAGGCTGATTCAAGTCACTGATCCTCATCTATTTGCCGATCCAGAAGCGCAGCTTTTAGGGGTGAATACGGCTGCCAGTTTTCAGGCGGTACTAGACATTTTTTTAGCATCAGATCAGCAAGCTGACATCATGTTGGCCTCTGGCGATATCAGCCAAGACTACTCTCCTCAGTCATACCAGCATTTTTCAAATGCAGTTACAAAACTCGATATGCCTTGTCATTATTTACCGGGTAATCATGATGACCCACGCTTGATGAGCTTGCATATGCAGGGCAAACAATTGTTTGGTCAGCAGCGCATTATCATTGGTAACTGGCAAATATTGATGTTGGACTCAACAGTGCGTGGTAAACCGGGTGGCTTTATGGCTGAAGATCAATTTAAATTGATTGATGCTGCTATCAAAGCTGATCCTGAGAAACACGTGTTACTGGTTATGCACCATAATCCGATTTTAGTGCAGTGCAGCTGGCTTGATCAGCATTGCATGATTAATGGCGATAACTTTTTACAGCGCATGGGGGAATACCCTCAAGTGAAAGCCGCGCTATGGGGCCATGTGCATCAAGCTATTGATAGTGAACATCAAGGCGCCAATGGCGCTATTCACTTAATGGCGACCCCGTCAACTTGTATACAATTTAAGCCAAAATCTTCTTATTTTGCCCTAGATGGACTTCAACCCGGCTATCGTTTGCTGGAGCTAGCTAGCAATGGTAGCATTCATACTAATGTTTATCGGGTGCCTGGCGAAAACTTCTCTCCAGATAATGATGCGAGCGGTTATTAGACGTTTTTTCGTTATTGGTTAACTTGATATTCATTCTGCTGTTGGAATTTCAATATCACCTTAGCGAGAGGAAATATGCTGCTCTATATACATGGATTTAATAGTTCACCTCTTTCAGATAAAGCCAAGGAAACGGCTGACTATATAAAACAACGTTTTCCGGATTACCCTTTTCACCAACCTCAACTTCCTTCATCACCTAAAGCGGCGATGACCTTGTTATGTGGTATTGTGGAACAAGCGAAAGCCGAAGGTGAACCGTTAACCTACATTGGATCGTCTTTAGGTGGGTACTTTGCTAGCTATTTAGCTGAACAATATGGCGGTAAAGCAGTGTTGATAAACCCTGCAGTAAAACCCTTTGAATTGTTTGATGGGTTTTTAGGGCCGCAATATAACCCCTATACCGATGAACATTACCAAGTATTACCGCAACATAAACTTGATGTTGCTGAATATAATACTGAAGTCATTCGTCGCCCAGATAGATTTTTAGTTTTTTTGCAAACTGGCGATGAAGTGTTAGATTATCGTCAAGCATTATCGAAATATCATTGTTGTCAGCTTCATTTAGAGGCCAACGGTGACCACAGTTTTATTGGCTACAAAAATCAGCTAGATAAGATATGTGATTTTTTACAAATTAAATAACAAGTATTCTTTTCGGCCTGTAATATTGGGCCAATAATTGACCAAATGTGTGGACTATGAGCAATCAATATACTTCTGACGCTATCGAGGTTCTTAATGGACTCGACCCTGTTAAACGCCGTCCTGGTATGTACACCGACACCACCAGGCCGAATCATTTAGGTCAAGAAGTTATCGACAACAGTGTCGATGAAGCGCTCGCCGGTCACGCCTCAAAAATTGAAGTAGTATTGCACGCCGATAATTCATTGGAAGTGACTGATGATGGCCGTGGTATGCCTGTGGATATTCACCCTGAAGAAGGTATTCCTGGGGTTGAATTGATCCTCACTAAATTGCACGCCGGTGGTAAGTTCTCGAATAAAAATTACCAATTCTCTGGTGGTTTGCACGGGGTAGGTATTTCGGTGGTGAATGCCTTATCGACTCGGGTTGAAATTACCGTTCGTCGTGATGCTCAAGTGTATGATATGGCATTTGAAAATGGTGACAAGGTCGAAGACTTACGTGTTACCGGCACCTGTGGTCGTCGTAATACCGGTACCCGAGTTCATTTTTGGCCAGATGCCAGTTATTTTGACTCAGGTAACTTCTCGCTTACTAAGCTACTTTATTTATTGCGGGCTAAAGCTGTGCTTTGCCCTGGTTTACGGATTAAGTTTAGCAATAAGCAAAACGGTGAAGTACATGAGTGGTTTTACGAAAGTGGCTTAACTGATTACTTAAAAGAAGCGGTAAAAGATTCGGTCTTGTTACCTGAAGAGCCATTCATTGGTAGTTTTACCGGTAAAATGGACGCGGCAGAGTGGGCCATTACTTGGCTACCTGAAGGTGGAGATAGTTTGTATGAAAGTTACGTTAACTTGATCCCTACGCCACTTGGCGGGACTCACGTTAATGGTTTCAGACAAGGCTTATTGGAGTCGATGCGCGAGTTCTGCGAGTTTCGTAATCTGGTGCCTCGAGGCATTAAGCTCTCACCTGAAGATATTTGGGATAAAGCCTCATTTATTTTATCTATCAAAATGCAGGACCCACAATTTTCCGGTCAAACTAAAGAGAAGCTTTCAAGCCGTCAAAGCTCTGCCTTTGTTTCTGGTATTGTTCGTGATGCTTTCTCGCTATGGCTTAACTCTAATACCGAGCAAGCTGAACAATTAGCTGAACTTTGTATTAACAATGCTCAAAAACGCTTAAAAGCGGCTAAAAAAGTAGCCCGTAAAAAAGTTACTTCAGGGCCGGCTTTACCGGGTAAATTAACTGATTGTAGTGGCCAAGACCCAATGCGCGGTGAGCTATTTCTAGTGGAGGGTGACTCTGCGGGTGGTAGTGCTAAACAGGCGCGCGATCGTGAGTTTCAAGCGATTATGCCCCTTAGAGGTAAGATTTTAAATACCTGGGAAGTGGACGCGTCACAGGTATTAGCCTCGCAAGAAGTACATGATATCTCAGTCGCTATAGGCTGCGATCCAGACAGTGCTGATATTTCAGAGTTACGCTACGGCAAAATTTGTATTCTTGCTGATGCCGACTCCGACGGTCTGCATATTGCGACCCTATTATGTGCTTTATTTATGAAGCATTATCGTGTGTTGGTCGAGAAAGGCCATGTGTATATTGCAATGCCACCGCTGTTTCGTATCGATTTAGGCAAAGAAGTTTTTTATGCTTTAGATGAAGATGAAAAAAACGGTATATTAGACCGAATTGTGGCAGAAAAGAAAAAAGGCAAAGTGCAAGTCACTCGTTTCAAAGGTCTAGGTGAGATGAACCCATTGCAACTGCGAGAAACCACAATGGATCCTAATACCCGCCGTTTGGTGCAATTAACCATTGATGATAATGAAGACACAGTCGCACTCATGGATATGTTACTTGCGAAAAAGCGCTCGCCAGATCGTAAAATCTGGTTAGAGTCTAAAGGTGATCTAGCTCAGCTGTAATTTACTCAGTTTTATGCCCATAACAATTGCCCATAACGATTGCTGATAGCAATTGCTTATAACAACAATGAAGGCAAAAATTACTAAGATGTCGAACATAAAATTTAAAATGGACTTTAAGCAAGCTAAGACAGCGTTAAAGGCGTTGTCCGTGCTTGCTTTAACACAAATGACTGTGGTTAAAGCTTTTGCAGCCGACACCATGATGATTACTGTGACTAAAGGATTTGGGCTGACACTGTATGCCTCAGATTTAGGTGATGCCAAACAAATGGCAATGGGCACTAACGGCACCTTGTTTGTCGGCTCAAAAAAGAGCGGCACCATTTATGCTTTAGTCGACTCTGATAACGATGGTCAGGTAAACAAACGCTACCTAATTGGTAAAGGCTTAGAGTACCCAGAAGCTATCGCGTTTCATGACGGTGATTTGTATGTCGCTGATCAAGACCGTATTTTACGTTATCAAGATATTGAAGACCGCCTTAGGCGTCCTGGTAGACCCAAAGAGGTGTACTCAGGGCTGCCAAGTGTTGAGCGCAAACATGCTCGTGGGATGAAGTTTGGACCCGATGGCCGACTGTATATCTCTATTGGTTCTCCGTGTAATGTGTGTGAAGCAGAAGCGCCATTTAGCAGCATGTTAGCCATTGATATTAAGACGGGTGACACCGAACAAGTGGCATCAGGATTAAGGCGGGTTATTGGTTTTGACTGGTCGCCGAGCAGCGCTAAATTATGGTTTGCTGATCAAGGCCGAAATTGGATGGGTGATACCATGCCAGCCGATGAAATAAACCGCATAGACGTAAAGGGTAGCCATTTTGGTTTTCCCTATATTCATGGAACCAATGTTGTTGAGCCTTCTTTTAAGAAACCAGACAACCTCAATGTTTCAACACCAGAATTTGAATTACCAGCGCATGTGAAACCAACCAGCCTACTTTTTTATCAAGGTGATAATTTTCCTGAGCGTTACCATCATCAATTATTTGTTGCTGAAAATGGCTCGTGGAATCGCTCAAGTAAAATTGGTTATCAGGTGGTGATGTTAGCCCTTGAAGATGACCAAATTATCAAGCGCGAAAGAGTCGTCAGCTTTTTAGACGGTGAGTTTCCCGTTGCTAGACCTTATGACCTGATAAATGCACCCGATGGTGCAGTGTTCATCTCTGATGACCTAAAAGGCAATGTATATCGCTTGTTTTATAAAGCGCCAGAATAATCACAGGAATATTAACTAATGAGTGATGCGATTGAATTAAGCCTTGATGGTGTAGAGCAAATGCCCCTACGCCGTTTTACAGAAGAGGCTTATTTAAACTATTCAATGTACGTAATCATGGATCGTGCTTTGCCACATATTGGCGATGGTTTAAAGCCTGTTCAACGTCGTATTATTTACGCTATGAGCGAGCTTGGATTATCAGCTCAATCTAAGCCTAAAAAGTCTGCTAGAACCGTGGGTGACGTATTAGGTAAATACCATCCCCATGGTGACAGTGCGTGTTATGAAGCTATGGTATTAATGGCGCAGCCATTTTCCTATCGTTACCCCTTAGTCAAAGGTCAAGGTAACTGGGGGGCGCCAGACGACCCTAAGTCATTCGCAGCCATGCGTTATACCGAAGCGACCTTATCAAAATTTTCAGAAGTGCTTTTATCTGAATTAGGCCAAGGCACGGTTGAATGGGGCGTTAACTTTGACGGAACTTTAAAAGAGCCGAAATCATTGCCTGCACGCTTACCGCATATTTTATTAAACGGTATTACCGGTATTGCCGTGGGTATGGCAACCGATATCCCACCACACAATGTGCGTGAATTAGTGTCTGCGTGTGTGGAGTTATTGGATAATCCTAAAGCGGAACTTGAGCGCCTAATGGAGCTGGTACCAGGGCCAGATTATCCGACCCAAGCTGAAATTATTACCCCAAGTAAAGACATTGCCAAGATTTATGAAACAGGTCGTGGCTCGATTAAAATGCGCGCGGTTTACGAGATTGATAGCGGCGAAATTGTCATTACTTGTTTGCCACATCAAGCTGGTAGCGGCAAGATTTTAGAGCAAATTGCTAACCAAATGCAGGCTAAAAAGTTGCCGATGGTGGCAGATTTACGTGATGAATCTGATCACGAAAACCCAGTACGATTAATCATTGTGCCTCGCTCAAATCGTGTTGATTGCGATCAGTTAATGGCGCATTTGTTTGCCACTACGGATTTAGAAAAGAGCTTTCGAGTTAACTTAAATGTGCTCGGCCTTGATGGTCGCCCAAGGGTTAAAGGCCTGAAAGAGATGCTAACTGAGTGGCTCAGTTACCGCATCTCAACCGTGACCCGTCGTTTGCAATACCGTCTTGATAAGGTACTTGCAAGGCTGCATATTCTTGATGCTTTGATGATTGCCTTCTTAAATATTGATGAAGTCATCGAGATCATTCGCTTCAATGATGAGCCGAAAAAAGAGTTAATGTCACGGTTTGATTTATCAGATAAGCAAGCCGAAGCGATTTTAGAGCTTAAGTTACGTCATTTGGCCAAGCTTGAAGAATTTAAAATTAAAGGTGAGCAAGAAGAGTTAGCTGCAGAGCGCGATAAGCTGCAACTTATTTTGGGTTCTGAGCGCCGCTTAAAAACCTTAGTTAAAAAAGAGCTCATACAAGATGGTGAAACCTATGGCGATGATCGCCGCTCGCCTATCATTGAGCGTATTGAATCAAAAGCCTTAACTGAGCAAGAGTTGACCCCAGCAGAGTCAGTGACCGTAGTGTTATCTGACAAAGGTTGGGTACGCTGCGCGAAAGGTCATGATATTGATGGCGAAGGGTTAAATTATAAAGCCGGTGATAGCTTCTTATGTAGTGCCAGCGGTAAGAGTAATCAGCCATCAGTGTTTATCGACTCGACAGGGCGGGCGTTTGCAACCGATACACATACGCTACCTTCTGCTAGAAGTCAGGGTGAGCCAATCACGACACGGTTTAATTTAGCGCCAGGGGCGGTAATGCGCCATGTGTTGATGGGCGTTGATTCACAATGCTATTTATTAGCCAGTGATGCCGGTTACGGTTTTATCGGCTCTTATGCAGATATGGTGAGTCGTAATAAGGCTGGTAAAGCATTATTAAGCCTGCCTGCGAATGCGCAGTCCTTAGTGCCTAAATTGGTTAAAAAAGGCGTGCCTCAGTCAATTATGGCGATAACCAATGAAGGCCGAATGCTTATCTTTGATGTTGATGCCTTGCCGCAGTTATCGAAAGGTAAGGGTAACAAGATCATTGGTATTCCAACGGATCGCGCTAAGAGCAGAGAAGAGCTATTGATCCATCTTGATGTTATTCCACAAGAGGCGTCAGTTACCCTGTGGGCTGGTAAACGTAAGCTAACTTTAAAACCATCTGATCTTGAGCATTATCGTGGTGAGAGAGGCCGTAGAGGCGCGAAACTACCTCGTGGTTTACAACGGGTCGATAGTGTTGATATCGAGCTCGGTGCGCAAACGGATGCTGACATTGAGCCATCAAGCGATTAATCGCGCAGCAGAATAGCCATAAAAGAAAGACATAAAAAATGCTGCCAATGGGCAGCATTTTTTATGAGAATTTGATTTTAACCTGAGGATGAACTTAAGGCTTGAGTTAGCCTTGCTTTTTAGCAACAGCTTACGCCACTTCGTAAAATTTAGGTTCTACGTCAACTTGAGCCTGAATAATGTTGCTCGCCATACGTGCACATTTACCACATTGATCAGCAACACCTAAGCGTTTTTTAACATCAGCTAAAGAGCTATCGCCATGTTTGCTTACCGCTTCTTTAATTTGGGTATCAGTAATTCCGTGACAAAGACAAACGTACATAAAGCCTCTTCAATTAATCTGATTCATATCTTAACTTAGACAATTCATAAGGCTAAGAGATGATCGCTCGTTGACTATAATGCAATTCTAAATGAAAACCGTTCTCATTGCTAATAACTTTTTATCAATTTCTTAATTGGTGCCAAGAATATTAGTTATTAAAAATTGCTAACTTGCTCACAATTACTGCTGCAATGGGAGTTTAATGCCAATATCGGCGTTATCAATTGGATTAAAAGGAAGAGGTCTTAGGGTTTTCAAGTCGGGAGGATATAGACTCCAGAGGGGGTTACTTTTATTCAATATCAGCTCATCCATGAGATTTAAATTACAGTATGACTTAATTGTTAGGCATTATGCTGGCGGTTAATAATAAAGATTAATAGCCCTTAAAAAAATCGACCAGATGCTTTAAAGGTTGCTGTGTTGTCCATAAATGGAAGTTTTCAACGAACACTTCTACCACTTGTTCAGGAAAGCTTGGGGCGGCAATATGGGGGGTGATAATGGCATTAGGGCAATGCCAAATAGGGTGGTCTGCGGCTAATGGCTCTTGATTAAAGACATCAAGGATTGCGTTTTGTTGTGGCTTATTGAGTAATTGCGCAGCTAAGGCATCTAAATCGAGCACATTTCCGCGGCCAAGGTTGAACAGCACACATTCATCAGGTAGTAATGCCAGCATGGTTTTGCTTAATACATTCTCAGTTTCTAAGGTGCTAGGTAGCGTACTGGCGATGGTGTGTGCACTAGGCAAATAGTTAGCTAAGTGCTCAATAGTATCAACATGGTCAAAATGCGCCTTTGGCTCGCCGCTACGACTCAGGCCGGTAACCGTCATGCCGAAATGCTTCGCCGTTTTAGCAATATGCTGGGCAATCGAGCCGGTACCGAGTAACAGTAAGCCTTGGCCTTGTAAGGTTCTGTAGCTACCAGGGATCCATTGCTTATGTTGCTGCTGTTGTTTATATTTTGCATGCTCTCGCTGGTGGGCAAGTAAATAACCAAATAAATATTCACTCATCAAAGGGCCAAAAATCCCTTTGATATTGGTTAGGACGTAATCCCGTCGTTGTCTAGAACCTGTAAGGCGATCAACACCAGCAAAAGTGGATTGCATCCAAGTTAAGTTGCGACCTAAGTTAAGTAATGGCGCCGCAAGATGTGGCTCTGCAAACCAGATATCAGCCTCAGTAATACTACTAGGCTCATCGCCTAGAATTGTCAGATCCTTGAGGTGGTGAGCCGCTAATAATTGACGAAACCTGTCGTTATCTTGGGTTAACAATAATAACTTGTGTGCCATAAAATCCCTGTAAGTCGATTAAATTGAGGAAGTTAATGGATCAAATAATAGCATTTATTGCCCAGCTTGGCGCAATGCTTCATCCGTGGATGAGTGAAATTGCCACTGCGTTAGTGGCCTGTTGTATTGTGGTGTTTGCCACCGATATTAATCGGCTATTACGCAAGGCGTTATCGGGTCAGGGCTTTTTTGTCCGAACTTGGGTATTTGTACTGGTGAATGCTTTTGGTTACGGCTTAGGGATTGTCAGCGTTAGCCCGTGGTTAGCGAGGCAACTTAAATCAATGCCTTCACAATGGATGCTGTTACTGCTACTGGTGGCATTTTTTGCTGTTGGCGCTTGGGCGCAACGAAACAGGCAAGTTTAACGGTGTCACTTGCCTGTTGCTTTAGGGGGTATTTAGCCAAAGCATAAATGGTGGTCAGTTGCTTGAGAATCAGTGTCTTGTTGATTTAATTGCTGGATTACAGCGGCGGCTTTATCGGGATAGTTACTGAATATCCCATCTACGCCAATGGCGTTCAAAGCTTGAATGTCTTCGGCATTATCGACGGTGTAGACATAAATTTTAGCGCCGCGTTGATGGGCATCATTGACCATTTTATGGGTGACAAAATGTATATCAACATGGATAGAATAGGCATCAAGGGCTGATACTGATTCAGCATAGTTTAGCGGCACGCCCGCTAAAATGGGTGCCACTCTAGCATGGGGGAGATGTTGTTTAACCTCGAGTAAGTAAGGCTGATTAAATGATGAGATCAGTAGCTGATCTGGGCTAAAGCCAAGCTGCTCAATCATGTCGTTATAGCAAGCAATAAGAGGCGCGGCGGTGTGATAGCCTTTAAGCTCAATATTGACAATACAGCGACCTTTAATCAGGCCCATGACTTGCCATAGCGTCGGTAGTTTATGCTGCTTAATAGTCACATTATTGATAGTGTCTAAGCTACTTAGATGCACTAACCCTTGTCCTGAGGTTTTGGTTTCTAGGCGGCGATCATGAAATACAATCAGTTGCCCTTCCACATTATAAACATCAAGTTCAATGGCACTAACCTTTAACGCCAGTGCTTTTTCCATTGCCGCAAGGGTGTTTTCTACTTCATAACCACTCGCACCGCGGTGAGCAAAAATCAGCATTTATTTAACCTTTGATAATTTTATTAAATTCACGACTCTGACCATTATTGATATGGATTTCCATTTGTGGGTACGCCAATTCAACTTGGTTTTCTTTTAGTTTTTTACAAATACGTTTGTGAAGGTTATGCCTTAAGGGCCAACGATCGTTCATGTCTTTAGCATAGGATCTGACTTCATAATCTTGGGTGTGCTGGCCAAAACCTGCAAACCAGACTTCAGGCTCAGGGAAGGTCAATGATAAGTCACATTCTCTTACTGCTTGATGGAGTAAGGCTTCAACTTTTGATGGATCTGCATCACGCTGCACTGACACATAAACGATAACTCGGGTAATAGGATCAGATAACGACCAGTTGACCAGTTGTTCTGTAATAAAGGCTTTATTGGGGACAATAATCTCTTTTCTGTCCCAATCGACAATGGTTGTGGCTCGAATTTCAATTTTGCTGACGGTGCCGGTTAAGTCGCGAATGGTCACCGTATCGCCTATTCGAATCGGTTTTTCAAATAAGATAATCAAACCAGAAATAAAGTTAGCAAAAATTTCTTGTAAGCCAAAACCAAGGCCCACCGATAGCGCTGCAACAAGCCATTGTAATTTCGACCATTCAACCCCGACGGTGGAAAACCCGATTAACATGCCAAGAAATACCACCACGTAACTACTTACGGTGGTGATAGCAAACCCTGTACCTGGCGATAGCTCTAATCGTTGTAAAATGGTCAGCTCTAGTAAACCCGGCAGATTTTTAGCAATCATGGCGGAAAAGCCAACGGTGATAAAGGCAAACAGAATTGACTTTAAGGTGATCGGAATTTGCTGCTCTATACCGTTAACTACCGAATGGGTGCTCCATAAGGTAATGCCATCAAGGAAAGAAAACAGTGCAGTATGGGTTTGAGAAATAAGCCCAAGTAAACTAGCAAAAAAGGCTAAAATCAGTAGCGAACGTACTAACCCCAGCGACTGACTCGAGATAGTTTCCAGGTCGACTTTGGGCTCTTCATAGTTTTCAGAGACATCGGGGGTATTATTTAGTTCGCCACGCTCACGTTGCGCCAGTCTTTCTGCTCGTTTGGTTTTAGCGCGATCAAAGGCAATTAAACGGCGCTCGATTAGCATCCAACGCTTTAGTAGTTGGTACAACAATAAAAAGCCTAAGCCTAGCAATAAGGCTAATTGCAGCTGCAGTAATACTTGAAAGGCACTAAAATAGTAACCTATTAGGGCGAAAACAATGCTGGCGCAAGGCACTGTGATTAAAAATGCCCAAATGACTTTATGGAGTAATTTCATGTTCTTGCCATCATTGGCGTTGGCACGAAAATCATTAATAAAGGCATATAAATCTTTATATAGCATCAATAGCGAGATGGTGAATAAGAAAAATGCCAAACGACCAATACTGTTACGAATAAGCGAGCTATCAAGGGCTTCAGTAAAACCGATAATGCCAATTAATGGCCAGCTTAAGACAATAAAGCGCAGGGTTTTTTCTTGAAGGCGCCTAATTAAGGTTTCAGGTCTTCTAAAGTGACAGACTAAAATGCCATTATCACAGGCAAGTAATGCAAAGACTCGGTACACCAAGTAGCTGCCACCCACAGATAACACGCCAACCCCAATTGCATGCACCAAGTTCAGTTCTGAGGCAAATAAAATCCATCCAGCAAGTAGTACCGGTAATGGTTTTACTAGCGAATAACATAAACTTAGCGCCAAGGTTTTAGCGGTGTATTTGAATTTATCTTGGGTTACGTTACCCACATATTGACCATAATGTTCAATGGTTCTATTAAATTTAGGCGTCAATAAATCCTGGGCCATTAAGCACAATATCAAGGTGATCACCCACCAAGCCCAATATATATTTTGCTCTGCCCACGCTTGTTTAAGCAGTTGCCCTTGTTGGGTTTGCATCATCCATACGGTGGCATTCTTTAAGTCAATAAGCCACAAACCGGATATTGCCGCCGCATTGGGAACCCAAAATAAATGTTCATTGAGGGTGTTTTTAAGATCAAGATAAATCTGTGTTAGCTGCTCATAACTATTGCGCAGTTTAGCTTGCTCATTGAGGTATACATCATAGCTTTGTACTACTTGTTCGATTAGGCTTTGCTGAGAGGTAAGTAATTTTACTTGGGTATTATTAAGATACTTCTGATTGCTCAATTGTTGCTTATTTAACGCTTTTTGTTGCTCAGCCTGATAACGCTTTAGGCGTGAGTCAGCAACGGATGCCAGTAATTTATCTTGGTTTGTCGGCTTAGGTAAGGACTGCAGCATCTGTAAAAAACGGTCGCCAAATGCAGAGTTAGTTTCTACCCAGGTGATTTGCTCCTCAACATTAGCCAGCTGTAGCGCATGGGATTGGTATTGTTTCTCTGCTTTTTCTTGCAACTCGATGGTGTCTGAAATGGCATTATTTATACGGATTAATTCGTCAGCATACTGCTGATTTTGTGCGCTTATCTCTTGCGAGGCTTCATCGGCAAGTTGTTGCTCATCAATCAGGTTGTTGGCAATGGTATTGGCGGCTTTTTGTTGGCGATATTGATTGTTTTTTTGGTTTAACTGCTCAATTAATCGCTCTTGCTGGGCATGCTCTAAGCGCAAAAGCTGTAATTGCAGTTGCACGATTTGTTTTTGTTTAGGACCACTGGAGAGCTCAGAAGATAAGGTTGCGATATGTTGCTCAAGTAACTCAGATTGTAAGCTTTGCAGCTTGCCTAAAGGGGTATCCAAAGGCGCTTGTCGGGCACGCTTATGCTGATTTAAGGCTTCTTTGGCTTGGCGTATTAAGGTGGGTAAGGCTGTTTGTCTTTTATTAAGCTCAACTAACTGCAAGCTTAAATCATTTTCGGATTGTTTTTGCTCTGATAAATGGTAGTAAGCCATTGAGGCTTGTTGGCTAATATCAACATCGTCATTGATGATGATTGGCGCTGCGGGCTGATTGATTTTTGCAGTAATGCTGTTGATTGTGCCAGCACTTGTCGACTCAAGATCATCATAGCTTTGGGCTTCATTACGCAGCCTTGTGATACTTTGCTGGACATTGTCTATTTGAGTTGGAATGTCCACAACCGCGATTGTATTGGTATTTTTAGCAAAGCCCAAGCGCTTGTCTAACTGCAGCGGAGAGGTTGCAGAGGCAGTAAAAGAAATAATACAGAACAATAAAACCGCAATACGTATCATAGTTGGATGATTACTTAAGAGGGACTAATACAATGGTAACAAAAACCTGAGTTTACGCTTTATTTTTTTTATGATTTTGCTGAGTTTCGAAAATTGCGGTGGCTAAGATAATCAACCCTCCCACAGTGGTAGTGACATTGACTTGCTCATTTAACAATAGCAAGGCTAATACCGTGCCATAAAAGGGCTGCAGACATGAGACGAGTCCGACAGTTTTAGCGCTTAATTGACGCAGCGCTGAGGCAAATAAGGCGTGGGGGGCAGCGGTAAAAAATACCCCTAAAATGACAATTGTTGTCCACATTTCAGCCTTGATAGTATCTAATTCCACTTCTAACCACGGGCTTAACACGACTACAGCTACGAATGTTTGATAAAACATCGCCTGAGGGCCGCTATAACCACTGAAGTAGCGTTTATGGAGCAAATTGCGGCCAGTGAATAACGCAGCAGATAAAATACCTGTAGCAATGCCTAAGGTGACATCATTTTCGAGGTTGGCCTCGGGAATAAGTAACATCACTCCGATTAATACCACTAAACCTGAAATAACATCCACTAATTTAAGCCGTGTGTTATTGACTAGCGGCTCTATAAGCACAGTCATGACGGGGTAGGTGAAAAAAGCAATCATGCCAATGGCAACTGATGACAGTTGCATTGAGGCGAAATAGGTCACCCAATGCAAGCTAACAAGAATACCGAGGCCTAGGGCGACTAAGTAATGTTTGAATTGCTGTAATTGTAGCTTTTTCTTGCTTAATTTGACGATACAGCCAAGTGCAAAAAAGGCGATAACACAACGCAGTACTGTGATGTCTAGCGCATTGAGGGGGATAATTTTAGAAAATAGTGCAGTACCGCCAAATAGCAGTACTGCGATATGCAATTGAATTAACCCTGAGTTTGGATTCGATCCTTTGAAAGCGCCTGTTGGCATCATACTCGTTCAACTAACCATGTTGTGGGCAATAACGATTACTTTAAATGAGCGAAGGCTTGACCCATGCGTGTGGTTTGCGTTGGCTCAACGCCTTCGGCAAAGCTTTCAATAGCGTCTTGAGCAAATAACATTACTACGGTAGAGCCTAACTTAAAGCGGCCCATTTCGGCGCCTTTTTCTAACGTCAGTGCTTCAGGACCTTCAGTTGGGTAATCCCATGTGAAGACTTGCTTACCACAAGGCGGGGTCACTGTGCCTGCCCAAACAGTTTCAATACTTGCCACAATCGTTGCGCCAACTAATACCATGGCAAGTGGGCCTACTTCAGTTTCAAAAATAGCGACAACACGTTCGTTACGGGCAAATAGCCCTGGTACATTTTGCGCAGTTAACGGGTTAACCGAAAACAAATCACCAGGAATATAAGTCATTTTCGACAAGGTGCCAGTGATTGGCATGTGAATTCGGTGATAATCTTTGGGTGCTAAATAAATCGTTGCAAACTCGCCATCATTAAAACGTTCAGCATCCTTAATCTGACCGCCTAACAGGGCTAAGGTGGTGTAGTCATGGCCTTTTGCTTGGACAATTTTGCCAGCTTGTACTGGACCACATTGACTTACTGCGCCATCAACAGGGTGAGCGACTGTTTTCGCATCTTCAACAATTGGGCGAAGACCCGGTTTTAATGCGCGGGTAAAAAAGGCATTAAATGTTTTATAGGCTTCAGGCTCACTTTGAGCCGCTTCAGACATATCAATTTTATACTGCTTGATGAACCATCGAATACCTGCAGTGGTGATTGCGCCAGCTTCAGCGGCAGCAAGTTTACCCACAAGACGTGAAAGTAAGTGTTTAGGTAAGATGTATTGCAAAGCAATTTTAACAGAGTCCAATTGAATACCCTTTTGAGTTGTTGAGGTTGTTATAATATAACAGTTAATATTTGTACGTCAGCGACGTTACTCGTCAGCGGCGCGGAAGTGGCGAGCATGTCGCTGTTCATCTAGGCTGGCAATAATGCGCTGGTAATTACTAAATCTATCTTGGGTTATTTTCCCATCAGCTAGCGCCGCTTGCAAGGCGCAACCTGGATCATCACCATGTTTGCAGTCTCTAAACTTACAGGTACCGATGTAATCTCTAAATTCAATAAAGCACCAGCCTACGCGCGGGGCAGGTAAGTGCCATAGCGCAAACTCTCGTACACCTGGAGAGTCAATTAAGTCGCCGCCACTTTGAAAGTGAAGTAACTTTGCCGTCGTTGTAGTGTGCTGACCTAGGCCTGAGTTATTGGATACATCGCCAATTGCTAGCTCTGCATCAGGCATCAGTGCATTAATCAGCGATGATTTACCTACACCTGATTGCCCTGCAAATACGCTAATTTTATCAGCAAGTAAGGCTTTTATTTGATCAACACCTTCACCAGTATGGCTACTGACCATATAGACGGGGTAACCAATCTGGCGGTAACGCTCTAATGCCACTTCGACTTCTTCACGATTGTCATCGGTTAATAAATCCATTTTATTAAGAATGATGACTGGTGGAATATCGGTGTCTTCAGCGGCAACCAAGTAGCGGTCAATAATTTGGGTGGTAAAGCTGGGTAAAATCGACGATACAATCAAAATTTGATCAATATTGGCAGCAATGATTTTTACGCCATCATATAAATCTGGACGAGTTAGCGACGAAATCCGTGGATGAACCGCTTCAACAATGCCCCCAATACCACGATCGGTTTCATTGGCAAGGCGCACTAGCACTTTATCACCGGTTACAAGGCTAGTGATATTACGGCGAATATTACAACGGGCGACAGTGCCATCTTCGGTTTCAATATCAGCATGCTGACCGAAACGTGAAATAACAATACCCTGCTGTTCAGGCCCTAGTAGACTATCCTGTAACTCGTTAGCAGAATCTTGTGTGTCTTTGCGTTTTAGGCGCTTACTCTGATTGTCGCGCATTCTGCGCTTTTGACCTTGGCTAAGTGGTTTCTTTTTACTCACAGGCTAATCTTCATTAATTTGGTGTTTTTGTGTCGCTTAAAAAAACAGTATGATACACCCTCTTTAATAAAAAAGCCTGAATTATGGGCTTTTGACAGAATAAGGCAGATATTATGGCTGTAAACTCAAGCAATCTAATTTGGGTTGATTTAGAAATGACGGGTCTAGAACCTAGCGTCGATCGTGTAATTGAAATTGCCACTATTGTGACAGATCAAGAGTTAAACGTATTAGCCCAAGGCCCTGTGGTTGCGATTCATCAATCAGATGAAGTGTTAGCCGGTATGGATGAATGGAATCAAACTCACCATGGACAATCAGGTTTAATTGATCGCGTAAAGGCGAGTTCATACACTGAAGAAGATGCCATTAGACAGACGATTGCCTTTTTAGAGCAGTATGTGCCAAAAGGTGCGTCACCTATGTGTGGCAATACCATTGGCCAAGATCGCCGCTTTTTGAACAAGTACATGTTGGAGCTGGAAGAGTTCTTCCATTATCGCAATATTGATGTCAGTACGATTAAAGAGCTTACCAAGCGCTGGAAACCGGAAGTGATGGATGGGCTGACTAAGAAGAATACCCACCAAGCTTTAGAAGATATCAAAGAATCTATCGAAGAATTGCAGTTTTATCGCCGCGAAGTATTTAAAATTTAACCGATCAGACTTTTTTTTTGAAATAAGGGTTGCAGTGTAGTGAATATTACATATAATGCGGCCTCAACTTTTTACAGTAAGAGTCATTACTGCAAGAGGTTGAAGTTTGAAAGTTGAAACACCAAAATGCGACATTAGCTCAGTTGGTAGAGCGATACCTTGCCAAGGTATAGGTCATCAGTTCGAACCTGATATGTCGCTCCAATTTTCAAATTAAAATTTATGTGCGAAATTAGCTCAGTTGGCTCTGGTTCAAACGATACCTTGCCAAATGTTTTGATAAAGCATTAAGTGATGCGACATTAGCTCAGTTGGTAGAGCGATACCTTGCCAAGGTATAGGTCATCAGTTCGAACCTGATATGTCGCTCCAAATTTTAAAATTGATTTGATATGCGACATTAGCTCAGTTGGCAGGTTGAAAGACGATACCTTGCTAAGTGAATTAAAAAAGCAAATAGATGCGACATTAGCTCAGTTGGTAGAGCGATACCTTGCCAAGGTATAGGTCATCAGTTCGAACCTGATATGTCGCTCCAATTTCAAAAGCTTCAAAATAAAATTGATATGCGACATTAGCTCAGTTGGTAGAGCGATACCTTGCCAAGGTATAGGTCATCAGTTCGAACCTGATATGTCGCTCCAATTTCTCATCTTAAGAAAATCATTCCTTTCAAATAAAAAAATAAACCCACTCTTAGCTCAGTTGTGCTTTTAGAAATAGTGATACCTTTTTTATTGCCAAGGTATAGGTCATTAGTTCGAACCACTTTTGATGAACAGACAGGTCGCTCCAATTTCTCATCTTAAGAAAATCATTCCTTTCAAATAAAAAAATAAACCCACTCTTAGCTCAGTTGTGCTTTTAGAAATAGTGATACCTTTTTTATTGCCAAGGTATAGGTCATCAGTTCGAACCACTTTTTATGAACAGACAGGTCGCTGCAGTTTCTCCCTGCGTTCAAAATGTCTCGGTTTACCCCCCCCGCTTGCACAATATTTATGCATTGTTTAGGGTGCTGTAGCTGGGTGTTGTTTCATTGTTGCTAAATTACTTGTTTTTTATATGCAAAATATGAACTCGCTCAAATATTCTCAACTTTTTTTCAACCATAATAAATACAAGCTTTTACAATCTTATTTTTACTGACCGCCAAAGGGCGGTGACAGATGGAGTGTTTATTATGCGTATCCAACAATTAAGTGAAGTGCTTGAGTTCATTGCCAAGTCACGCTTAGACATGGGTCAGCTTTATGGCCGACTACACCGCAATGCAGACTCTACAAGAGTAAAAATGATGTTGGAATATCTACAGCAACACCAACAGCATGTGCATGACAGTATTGAAAATTATATTGATGAAGCACCAAAGCGTATGCTTGAAACTTGGTATAAAGACATCACCTTCGAAGACTTTGAAAAACGCTGCCAAGACTCGACTCTAGCAGCCAATATGAGTGAAGATGATGTACTCGAGATGCATCTTGATTTAGAAAACCGTTTGATTGGTTTTTTAGAAAAAACCGCTAACAGCACTGAGGTCACTGAAATCAAAGATGCTTTATTAGATTTAGTTCGTGTGGAGAAAACCCAGCAGAAACGTATGGTACATAGCGCATTACGGATGGAAGATATCTAAAATCCGGTTTTCCAGCGTCAATTTTATGTTAATATTTATATATAGAGCCAGCTATCAAGCTGGCTTTATTTTTTTAGGCCATCAAATAGCGCAATAGGCTAAGAGGTTAGTATTCTCAGCTATATTGCAGTTTTATATGATTAATCTCCCAAGTGCTGGTAAGTTAACATGACTTCGATTAAAAAATATCTTAAAGATGAGCAAGCAACGATTGATCTTGGTGTTGAATTATCTTTGTGGGTTTCAGCCCCATTAGTGATTTATTTAACTGGTGATCTCGGTGCAGGTAAAACCACCTTAAGCCGTGGTTTGATCCAAAGTTTAGGTCATGATGGCAATGTAAAGAGTCCAACCTATACCCTAGTTGAGCCCTATGAGCTCAAGGGAATGCAAATTTATCATTTTGACTTATATCGTTTGCTTGATCCTGAAGAGCTTGAATTTATGGGGATCCGCGATTACTTTACTGATAACACTATTAGTATTATCGAGTGGCCAGATAGAGGGCATGGCTTATTACCTGAAGCCGATGTTGCCATTCATTTAAGCTATGACGGAGAGCAACGACAGGTGGAGCTCACTGGCATGACAGGAGCTGGTAATCAGCTTGTCGCTAAGCTTTATAACTAATTAGTTCATAATAAGCTTTAAAAACAAACGCTAGTAAGCATAAGTCAATTAACTAAAATAATAATGACCCTAGAAAAAATGACACGATTTATAATCTTCATATGTTTATTATTCTGCTCCTTACAGGTTGCAGCTAATAAACTTGAAAGTGTGCGAATTTGGGATGCCCCGCAATCAACCCGAGTGGTATTTGATTTGTCTTCGGCACCTGATTATAGCTATTTTGTGCTAACAAACCCCCAGCGTTTGGTTATCGACTTAAAACAAGCTTCAACCAATGTGAAGCTTGCTGATATTGCTAAAGAGAGCAAGTTGATCAAAAAAGTGCGTATTAGTTCCCCTCCCAAAAAAGGCACTTTACGTGTGGTGCTTGATTTAAACTCACCAGCAAAGCCGAATTTGTTTGCCCTGACACCGACAGCCCCTTACGGTAATCGTTTAGTGGTCGATTTAGATAACTCTGCCAGTAAAAGTGCAGCGGTACAGTCGGTGGTGCACACTAGCAAGCGCTCTACCGATGTGATTGTCGCTATCGATGCAGGCCATGGCGGCGAAGATCCTGGTTCAATCGGCCCCAAAGGCACCTATGAGAAAAAGATTGTACTTGAGATCTCCAAACGTCTTGCACGAGAAATTAATAAAACACCAGGAATGAAAGCGGTGATGACCCGCACTGGCGATTATTTTGTCAATTTAAATCAACGCTCGGAACTGGCTAGAAATAGTCGAGCTGATTTACTGATTTCTATTCATGCAGATGCATTTACGTCACCACAACCTAATGGGGCATCGGTATGGGTATTATCAAAGCGCCGTGCCAATACCGAGATTGGTCGCGTATTTGAGGATAAAGAAAAGCATTCCGAGCTATTAGGTGGCGTTGGAGACATAATTCAAAACTCCGATAGTGAACAGTATCTTGTGATGACCCTAATCGATATGTCGATGGACCATTCTCTGGCTGAAAGTCATCATATTGCCAGTGATGTATTATCAGGTTTAGGTAAAGTGACTAAACTACATAAGAGTAAACCAGAGCATGCGAGCTTTGCTGTTTTAAAGTCGACTGATATTCCCTCTATTTTGGTGGAAACTGGTTTTATCTCTAACCCTAGAGAAGAAGGGTTATTGTTAAATGGTAACCATCAACAAAAGTTAGCTAATGCGATCCATAAAGGTGTGCTGAAATATTTTGCCGCTAACCCACCTTCAGGCACCTTATTGGCGAAACAGAGTAACACTAAGCATACAGTAAGAAGTGGCGAATCTTTATCGGTTATTGCCCAGCGATATAAAGTCAGCATAGCCAGTATTCGAAAAACCAACAACCTTAAATCAGATGTCCTACGGATAGGCCAAAAGCTGGTTATTCCAAGAGCGTAAATTATGGCTATTCAAATTTTACCACCACAGCTTGCTAACCAAATTGCTGCCGGCGAAGTGGTTGAGCGTCCTGCATCTGTAGTTAAAGAGTTGGTTGAAAATAGCCTTGATGCTGGCGCAACCCGGGTGGATATCGAAATCGACAAAGGTGGCAGTAAGCTCATTAAAATTAGGGACAATGGTAAAGGCATTTCAAAGGAAGAGTTAGCCTTAGCCTTATCTCGTCACGCGACCTCAAAAGTACACTCCCTTGATGACTTAGAAGCCATTTTAAGTTTTGGTTTTAGAGGCGAGGCCTTAGCCAGTATTAGCTCTGTCTCCCGTTTAAGCCTAACATCAAAACCTGCTGAGCAAACTGAAGCGTGGCAAGCCTACGCTGCAGGCTCGCAAATGGACGTTAAAGTGACGCCCGCTGCGCACCCTAAGGGCACTACCATTGAAGTGGTGGATTTATTCTTTAATACCCCTGCCAGACGACGCTTTTTGAAAAGTGATAAAACCGAATTCACCCATATTGATGAATGGTTAAAACGCATTGCCATCGCCAGAACCGATGTGCATTTTACCTTAACCCATAATGGTAAGTTGGCGCGTCAATATCGAGCGGCCAATACTGAAATTCAATACAAACAGCGTCTTGGGCAAATTTGTGGTCGGGCTTTTGCCGAGCATGCTCTGCACCTAGAATGCCAGCATGATGGCTTGATATTATCGGGTTATTTGCAGTCACCAAATGACTTACAACCGACTGATAGCTGCTATTTTTATGTCAATGGCCGTTTAGTGCGAGACCGATTAGTTAACCATGCGGTAAAGCAGGCATTTGGTCAGTTTCAAGTTCAGCATCAACCGGGTTATGTGTTGATGCTTGAGCTGGATCCGCATCAGGTTGATGTCAATGTACATCCAGCAAAGCATGAAGTGCGTTTTCATCAAAGCCGATTAGTGCATGACTTTATTTTACAGGCATTGCAGTCTGTTTTAGCGCAAATACCTGAATTAGATCTCGGTATAGCTAACAAACCTACAGGCGCGCAAACTGGTATTGGCGAGGAAATTGGTCATTCATCAGAGGCAGAAATAAGCAATTGGCAGCAAGTAAGTCAAGACATGCCGCAAAGTCGGGGATCTGCCACTCAATTACATCAACCTAGAGAGTTATCGAGCAGCCGCTTTGGCAGCATGTCGGTGCCAGCGCAGGGCTATCAACACCAAAGCCATCAACCACAGCATAATGCAGCTACCGGAAGCACAGGAGCTACAAGCAGTGGCAATAATCCCTATAGCGGTGGTAGAACAGCTGACACGGTAGAAATAACCCCAACGGCTATCGCTAATTATGGACAATTACTGCAAACCCAAGCTGGAAATTCTTCATTAACGCAAATTAATGAGACAAATCTGTCTGCGCATATCACTATGCCGTCTATTGTTGATGGTCGCTTCTGGGTGATGGTTACAGGTCAGCAGATTTTATTAGTTGATATCGCGCAAGTTTCTATTTTTGTTACAAAATTAGAGATACAGACTAAAATAACAACAGGGCTTGTGGGTCAGCCATTATTAATGCCGGTTTCAATTGAAGCCGATGTTGACTGGAAAATTATCCTTGAAGAGCGAGAGCAGTTATTACGTAGGTTAGGATTAACCCTTTCAATCCGCTACCAACAGTTGATAATTAAGAATGTGCCCCCATATCTCAGAGATACCCAATTAGCTGTGTTGATCCCAGAATTATTAGATTGGATTAAATTAGAGCAGCCATCGGATGAAGCGTTGGCGTTGTGGATGGCAAAACAGCAAGCAAATCATTTTTCAGCCGCAGCTGAAGTGTGGCTTCAATATAGCCAATTAACCGCAGAGCAGCAGCAAATGCAGTTATCAAAGGCGAAATCATTGCCATGGCAATCCTGGTTAGAAGAGAATTAATGTGAACCAACTCAAACAGCCCAAAGTATTGTTTTTAATGGGGCCAACCGCTTCAGGAAAAACGGCTTTAGCAATTGAAATGGCCCAGCAGCATAATTGTGAAATTATCTCTGTTGATTCGGCATTAATCTATCGTCAAATGGATATTGGCTCAGCCAAACCTGATGCCGATGAGCTAGCCTTAGCGCCTCATCGTTTAATTGACATTCTCGACCCCAGTGAAAGTTACTCTGCGGCAGATTTTCGTCGCGATGCATTAATTGAAATAGAAGATATAATTAGTCGTGGTAAGACCCCTTTATTGGTAGGGGGGACTATGATGTACTTTAAGGCATTGCTTGAAGGCTTGTCACCGTTACCTGCTGCAGATGAGCAGATCAGAGCGCAAATTATGCAAGAGGCAGAAGAGCAAGGTTGGGATGCATTACATCAACAACTTTGCCAAGTTGATGCCACAGCAGGGGCAAGAATTCATCCTAATGATCCCCAGCGGCTATCTCGCGCTCTAGAAGTATACAGAATTACGGGTAAATCGATGACTGAGCTAACGGCAACAAAGTCAGCGCCGTTACCCTATGATGTGATGCAATTTGCGATAGCGCCACATGAGAGAAAAGTATTACATGAATTGATCGCAAAAAGATTTAAACTAATGATGCAAAATGGTTTTATCGACGAAGTTCAACGATTAAAAGATCGCAAAGACTTACATTTAGATATGCCATCTATGCGTTGTGTCGGCTACCGACAGTGTTGGCAGTACCTCGATGGTGAATTTGACTACGAGACTTTAATAGAAAAAGGCACCGCTGCCACTAGGCAATTAGCCAAACGTCAATTAACATGGTTAAGAAGTTGGCCCGAGTTACATTGGCTTGAAAGTGGCGCCGAAGGAAATTTAGTTACACTTATGCAACATTCTAGCTAGCTAATTAGCTGTTGCTGTATAATACTAAAACTAAACAATAAAACATTCTTCAAAAATTCAAAAAATTTATTTTGAAAATAAAAAAAGGAAATTGAAATGGCTAAGGGGCAATCTTTACAAGACCCATTTTTAAACGCTTTGCGTCGTGAACGTGTACCAGTCTCTATCTATTTAGTGAATGGTATTAAACTACAAGGTCAAGTTGAGTCATTCGACCAATTCGTTATCTTGTTAAAAAATACAGTAAGCCAAATGGTTTACAAGCACGCTATTTCAACTGTTGTACCAGCACGCCCATTTAATGTGGCTGCACAAGGTACTCAGAGCTATACCCCAAATGATGAAGCACCTGCATCAGAATAATATTTAAGGAGTTTACTACTTGTTTGATCGCTATGAAGCGGGTGAAACCGCAGTACTTGTTCACATTGACTTTTCTGACGACGAGCGTAGAGAAGACATTACAGAGTTACAATTATTAGTCGAATCAGCAGGAGTACGCTCTGTTGGTGTTATTACTGGAAGTCGGCGTTCACCAGATCGAAAGTTTTTTGTTGGGTCAGGGAAAGTAGAAGAGCTTGCAGCTATGGTTGCAGCTACAGAAGCTAAAGTGGTGATTTTTAATCATGCACTGAGTCCAGCTCAGGAAAGAAATTTAGAACAGATCTGTCAATGCCGAGTGTTAGACAGAACAACGCTGATTTTAGATATTTTTGCTCAAAGAGCGAGAACACACGAAGGTAAGTTGCAAGTGGAGCTAGCGCAATTGCGCCACATGTCGACGCGCCTTATTCGTGGTTGGACTCACTTGGAGAGACAAAAAGGTGGTATTGGTATGCGTGGCCCGGGTGAAACCCAGCTCGAAACCGATAGACGTTTACTTCGTGGACGGATTAAAAGTATTAATCGCCGACTTGATAAAGTAGACAAACAACGTGAACAAAGTCGACGTTCACGAAAGCGCAGTGACTTATCCACTGTGTCATTGGTGGGTTACACCAATGCGGGAAAATCGACCTTGTTTAATGCGTTAACCGCCTCAGAAGTTTATGCCGCAGATCAATTGTTCGCCACACTTGATCCTACTCTGCGTAAATTGAATTTACCTGACGGAGCAGTTATTTTAGCTGATACAGTTGGGTTTATTCGTCATTTACCTCACGACTTAGTCGCAGCATTTAAAGCAACCTTGCAAGAAACACGTCAAGCTGATCTGTTATTGCATATTGTTGATTGTGCTGATGAGAATATGACGGAGAATTTTGATCAAGTTCAAAATGTGCTTGAAGAAATTGAAGCAGATACTATTCCACAATTGGTCGTTTGTAATAAAATCGACTTATTGGAAGATTTTGTGCCTCGCATCGATTACGACGATGAAGGTAAGCCAGAGCGAGTCTGGGTATCTGCACAAAAACAAATTGGATTTGAATTGCTCTTGCAGGCTATCAACGAGTTAATCGGTGAAGTCATTATAGAGCAGGCATTGAAAATTCCAGCTACGGCTGGACATTATCTTGGCCAGTTTTATCGACTGGACGCGATACAGCAGAAAGAGTACGACGATCTGGGGAACTGTATTTTGTCTGTTCGTTTATCGGATGCCAATTGGCGCCGATTAACAAAACAGAGTCAAGGCGAATTAGAGACGTTTATATTTGAGGATTCTTCTGAAGAATCAGACGTAGACGTTATTTGCTAATATCATTTATTTCATCCACTTATGGAGTGCTAAATGGCTTGGAATGAGCCCGGTAACAAGGGAAAAGACCCTTGGGGAAACAAAAACAGTAACGACAAAGGCCCACCAGATCTAGACGAAGTATTTCGTAACCTTTCAAAGCGCTTCGGCGGTGGTAAAGGTGGTTCAGGTGGATCTTCTAGCCCTTCTTTTAACCCAATGAGCCTTATTGTAGTTTTGGTGATTGGTTTAATTATTTGGGGTGGTTCAGGCTTTTATACCATTAAAGAGGCAGAGCGAGGCGTAACCTTACGTTTTGGTCAGCATTCTGGTGAAGTTGGTCCTGGTTTACATTGGAAAGCAACTTTTATTGATGAAGTGTTTCCGGTAAACATTAAAGCAGTGCGCTCTATTCCTGCATCAGGCAGCATGTTAACGGCTGATGAAAACTTAGTGAAAGTGGAACTTGATGTTCAGTATCGAGTGGATGATGCTTATTCTTACTTGTTTAGTGCAGTTGATGCAAATGAGAGTTTGAGTGAAGCAACAGACAGTGCGCTTCGTTATGTGATTGGGCATAACACTATGGATGACATTTTGACTACTGGTCGTGATGCTATTCGTCGTGATACTTGGGCTGAACTTGAGCGTATTCTTGAGCCGTATAAGCTTGGTTTATCAATTCAAGATGTCAACTTCTTACCAGCGCGTCCGCCTGAAGAAGTGAAAGATGCATTTGATGATGCTATTTCTGCACAAGAAGATGAACAGCGTTTCATTCGCGAAGCAGAAGCTTATGCGCGTGAAATTGAGCCTAAAGCACGTGGTCAGGTTGAGCGTATGGCGCAACAGGCTAGCGCGTATAAGCAACGTGAAGTCTTAGAAGCTCAAGGTAAGGTTGCTCGTTTCGAAAAACTTTTGCCTGAGTATCAAATGGCACCAGAAGTGACCCGTAAACGTTTATACCTTAATGCGATGCAAGAGGTCATGGCAGATACTAACAAGGTACTAATTGATACTAAAAACAATGGTAATTTAATGTATTTACCATTAGACAAAATGATGGGTAATCAAGCTAAAACTATGCCTGCAGAGCCAGTTGTTGAAACGCATGTGAACACGCCTTCAAATAATTCGCTTACGTCTTCTATGCCAGTTGATGGACGTCAGACTCGTGAGTCTCGTTCACGCCAAGGGAGGGACTAACTCATGGGTAGAATAGGACTGATTGTTCTGGTAATCATTTTAGGTGTTGGTTTTTCATCTGTTATGGTCGTTAACGAAGGTGAACGTGCTATCGTTTCTCGCTTTGGTGAGATCTTAAAAGATAACGTTGAAGGTCAACCTGTCACGCGTGTATTTGCACCAGGTTTACACTTTAAAATTCCAGCAATAGATAAAGTAAAATATCTAGATGCGCGAATTCAGACCTTAGATGGCGCTGCAGATCGTTTTGTTACTTCAGAGAAAAAAGACCTTATGGTTGACTCTTATGTTAAGTGGCGTATTAGCGATTTTGAAAAGTTTTACCTGTCCACTGGTGGCGGTAATGTTGCAACAGCTGAAAGCCTGTTACAGCGTAAAATCAACAATGACTTACGCACAGAGTTTGGTCGTCGTACTATTAAAGAAATTGTTTCAGGTGAACGTGATGAGTTGCAGATTAATGCACTTGAAAACGCATCTGAAAGCTCACAAGATCTTGGTATCGATGTGGTTGATGTGCGCGTTAAGCAAATCAACTTACCTGCCAACGTAAGTAGCAGTATCTTCCAGCGTATGCGTGCTGAACGTCAAGCTGTAGCAAAAGAGCATCGTGCACAGGGTAAAGAGCAATCTGAAATCATCCGTGCAACTATTGATGCTAACGTGACAGTTAAAGTGGCTGAAGCAGAACGTAAAGCATTAACGGTTCGTGGTGAAGGTGATGCATTATCTGCGAAGATTTATGCTGATGCTTATAACAAAGATGCTGAGTTTTATGGTTTCTTAAGAAGTCTTGAAGCTTACAAGGCGAGTTTCGCTGGCAATAGTGATGTTATGGTTTTAGAACCTGACAGTGATTTCTTCAAATACATGAAATCTATCGATGGTAAATAAGCCAACATTTCATTAATTGAAATTTAGCGTTAATTAAAAACCCGGTTTATACCGGGTTTTTTGCGTTTTGAGATTGTGCAGCGAAATAAATTGAATTTCTGCCAGTTGATACCATTAATCAGCTGTGACTAATTTAGATAGCGTATGTTTCATTAAATATTGTTTATTTACAGCAATTTAACTATTTTGTTTGTTCTTATCTTCATAACAACTGAACAAATCGGTAGCTTATTTTTTGCTCATCGCAAAAAAAACACGCAAATCCCGTAACTTAGTTGTGTGAATTACTATGATCTGGTTCTAATTTTTCGCTATAATGAGCCCCGCCTCAAAGTATAGATTTAGCCGTTAGTGATTCTAATGTTGCTAAGTTATTAAAATATAAGAATTCCAACACCCTCTGGGAGATAAGTGGATGAGCAAAGCGCCAGTCGATACCGGACGCCGCAGATTCCTGACAGCCGCAACCGCCGTAGTTGGTGGAGCTGGTGCCGTCGCTGTAGCGGTGCCTTTTATTAAGTCATGGAATCCGAGCGCTAAAGCGAAAGCTGCAGGTGCACCGGTAGAAGTTAACATTAGTAAAGTAGAACCAGGTCAATTAATTCGAGTTGAATGGCGTGGTAAACCTGTATGGGTTGTTCGTCGTACCGAAACCATTTTAAATGAGTTAAGTTCATTAGATGGTCAATTACGCGATCCTGCTTCAGAAGAATTACAACAGCCCGCGTATGCAGCTAATCCTGCACGTTCAATTAAGCCTGAGTTCTTTATTGCTGTCGGGATTTGTACACATTTAGGTTGTTCACCAACTTATTTACCAGATAGCTTTGGTGAGCAAGTAGAAGGTGTATCTGCTGGTTTCTTCTGTCCATGTCATGGCTCTAAGTTTGATATGGCTGGACGTGTATTTCAGGGCGTACCAGCACCATTGAACCTAGTTGTACCTCCGCATCAATATGTCGATGATGGAACTGTACTCATCGGTGTCGACACAGGAGCTGCATAATGGTTAAGAATATCGTTGATTGGATTGATGCTCGCATCCCTATGACGGCGACCTATAATCGCCATGTTGGTCAATATCCAACACCAAAGAACTTTAACTTTTGGTATTTCTTTGGTTCATTAGCATTACTTGTTTTAGTTAACCAGCTATTAACGGGCATTTGGTTAACCATGAACTACGTACCAACAGCTGAAGGCGCTTTTGCTTCAGTTGAATACATCATGCGTGATGTAGAGTACGGCTGGTTACTTCGTTATATGCACTCCACGGGTGCCTCGGCATTCTTCGTGGTGGTTTATCTGCATATGTTCCGTGGCTTAATCTACGGTTCTTATCAAAAACCTAGAGAGCTACTTTGGTTATTTGGTATGTTGATTTTCCTCGTGCTAATGGCTGAAGCCTTCATGGGTTACTTGCTACCTTGGGGACAAATGTCTTACTGGGGTGCACAGGTTATTATCTCATTATTTGGTGCGATTCCATTTATTGGTGATGACCTCACATTGTGGATCCGTGGTGACTATGTTGTTTCTGGTGCGACACTAAACCGTTTCTTTGCATTACATGTTATTGCACTGCCTCTAGTTTTAGTTGTATTAGTTTTCCTTCACTTGATTGCTTTACACGAAGTAGGCTCAAACAACCCTGACGGTGTCGAAGTTAAAAAGAATAAAGATGAAAATGGCTGGCCAGTTGATGCTATCCCTTTCCACCCTTATTACACAGTAAAAGATATCATGGGCGTCGCCGGTTTCTTAATCGTCTTCTGTTACGTGTTGTTCTTTATGCCTGAAGGTGGCGGTTACTTCCTTGAAAAGCCAAACTTTGAAGCGGCTAACCCAATGAAAACCCCTGAGCATATCGCTCCAGTATGGTATTTCACGCCATTCTATGCAATTTTGCGTGCTATTCCTGACAAGCTTTTAGGTGTTGTCGGTATGGGGCTCGCGATTGCGGTACTGTTCGTATTACCTTGGTTAGATCGCTGTAAAGTGAAGTCGATTCGTTATCGTGGACTTGTTCATAAGATTAACATTGCGCAGTTTACCGTTTCATTCTTGATCCTAGGTTATTTAGGTGCGGTTCCAGCTACGCCTACATTAACTATTGCAGCGCGTATCTTTACACTTACTTATTTTGCCTTCTTCGTGGCGCTGTGGGTTTACAGTAAAAACGAAAAGACAAAACCAGTTCCTACGAGGGTGACGCACTAATGAAAAAGCTATTAATCGCATTAGTTACATTGTTACCAACGCTAGCAATAGCGGCTGGTGGCAACAATGAATTTGTTAAGAGTCCTGATCCGGAAATCAACCTACATGACAATGAGTCATTAGAGCGTGGTTTAGACTTATTTCAACAATACTGTTCAGGTTGTCATAGTACCCAGTACCAACGCTATGGCCGTGTTGCTGAAGATTTAGGTATTTCAGTTGATGACATGCGTAACAAGTATATGTTCACCGATGCTAAAGTGGGTGAGCTAATGGAAAACTCTATCCCTGAAGCTGACGCAGCTAAGTGGTTTGGTGCAGCGCCACCAGACTTAACTTTAGTGGCTCGCGTGCGTGGTGCCGATTGGGTTTATTCATACCTTAAAGGCTTTTATAAAGATGAAAGTCGTCCATTTGGGGTAAACAATACTGTTTTCCCATTGGTGGGTATGCCCCATGTTCTTGAAGATTTACAAGGTATTTCTGTAAAACAAGAAGATGGAACGCTAGTTGCGACTGGTGGCTCTATGAACGCAGAAGAGTACGATCAAGCGGTGCGAGATATCACCGGTTTCCTTGTATATTCAGCCGATCCAGTGAAGCTTGAACGTGAAGCTTTAGGCTGGTGGGTACTCGGATTTCTATTCTTTTTCTTCATCATTGCCTATTTGTTGAAGAAAGAATACTGGAAAGATGTGCACTAGACACGAATAACGGGTAAAATACATTATTCGCATACTCTAAACGAGGGGCTTAGCCCCTCGTTTGTTTTGTTTTTCCGTTTCTGGAGGATATCAATGGCTGTAGCTGCCAACAAACGCTCTATCATGACACTGTTTTCAGGTGCCGATGATTTATATAGCCACCAAGTACGTATCGTACTGGCTGAGAAAGGGGTAACTGTTGATGTATTACAGGTAGACCCTAGCGAGAAGCCTCAGGAGTTACTTGACGTAAATCCTTACAACTCAGTTCCGACTTTAGTTGATCGTGAATTAGTATTGTATGAGTCTCGCATTATCATGGAATACCTGGATGAACGCTTTCCACATCCACCATTGATGCCAGTATATCCAGTTGCTCGCGGACAAAGTCGTCTAATGATGCACCGTATTGATACTGACTGGTATGAATTGGTTGCCCGTATTCGCCGTGGCGACAAAGCTGATGCTGCTCGTAAAGAGTTAACTGATAGCTTGGTTGCTTTAGCGCCAGTATTTGCTGAAATGCCATACTTTATGAGCGAAGAATTTGGTCTTTCTGATTGTTACTTAGGGCCGCTATTATGGCGTTTACCTGAACTAGGTATTAACCTTGATGCCCGTACTTCTAAAGATATCCATGCTTACATGACACGTATTTTTGAACGTGAATCATTTAAAGCATCGTTAACTGAGGTTGAGCGCGAAATGCGCATGGGCATGTAATGAAAGCAATTACCCCTAATCGTCCATATTTGTTGCGGGCTTACTATGAGTGGTTGATGGATAATCACTTTACCCCACATGTTGTCGTGGATGCATTTGTGAAAGGGACTCAAGTACCTCAAGAGTTTGTTAAAGACGGTCAAATCGTACTTAACATAGCTGGCGGTGCTGTGGGAAATTTGCAAATGACCAATGAATTTGTCGAGTTTAATGCTCGTTTTGGTGGTGTACCGCAGCAAGTCGTTTTACCGATGGCTGCTATCGTGGCAATTTATGCCCGTGAAAATGGTGCTGGTACCGTGTTTGATATGGAAGATGCTTATATGGCAGAAGATGAATCTGAAGATTTATCACCTGCTACAAGAGCATTTTCTACAGTAGAATCGACCGTAGATGCTACTGTTGACACTGCTGTATCAACTGAAGAAAAGCCAACTGGTGATTCTGAAAAAACTAAAGGACGTGCTCATTTAACGGTTGTTAAATAGTCGGCTCAAATCATAAAAAAACCAGTTATTAGTCCTAGATTAGTAACTGGTTTTTTATTGTCTGTTATTTACTGAGTGGCATAGTGTGCAGCTATTGAAGTCTCAGTAACATCTTAAACTTATCTTGCTAGTTTTACTTCCACTCCACTGAACTGTCCTAGTGCTTAAGCGCATGGGCTGCTAATCTTGTTAGTTTGAAAGCGACTTTTAAACAACGGTTTTCCAAATTATCATTTTCAATTTCTAGCTGGTATCGCGCCAAAATAGCCAGATAAGCACAGAGCTGCTCGCTATCCATGGCTAATGCTAATTGGGCGATTGGTTCGATAAAGGTTTGGTACTGATTTCGATAGCGAGCATTAGGAAATTGCTCACTAGGGTCCCAGTCTTGCCATAGGCAAAGATCCACTTGCTGTTGAAATTGGCATAAGGCTTCAGGGCTTATATCCACCTTAGGCAGTTGCTTTATCATCATCGCTAACAATGCTTCAACACCACTGGCAATCTGTTCTTCTGGGGTGGGTTGGTCAATAAAACAAAACTCGCCAAGGCTGAGTTGTGCATTATCAGATACGCAGGCGTCCTCAAGCTGTTTTTTGCGACCTTGATGCCAAGCAAAACTCACGAGTGGGTAGTTGGCAACCGCTGCGTTGTAATTAACACAAGCCAGGTATTCATTTTGAATATCTGGGAAACTGTCTAAGGGATAATGAGCCACTATTACCGGAACTGTTAACAGATAGTGAGGGTGTTGCTCGGTTAACTCAAATGTTGGGTAATTCAAAATAATATTTAGTGCATGATTGAGCGAGTGATCTTTATCAAACGCGCAGGGCCAATATTGCTGTGATAAAGCATGACTTGGCTCTATATACGGCGCTAACGCTGTGATTGTTTGTTGATCCCAACAAGCATGCACTGCGCGAATATGACCAAAATCCAAAAACAGTGGCAATGACATAAACCAATCTATCCATTGATAAATTGATTCGTCAGCGGGATCAAATAACGATAGGAAAAAGGGGCCTTGTTGGCTTAGGCTATCTGAATTGAGTGCTAGCTTGCTCGCGCTAACTAAAGGCTCGTCTGTGATCGGGTGGTGTTTACTCCAACCTATGGCGTTAAACTCATTTATGCCAAGCAAACAATAAGCATAACCTTCATCAACCAGCCGTTTTATAAAGTTGAGTAAGGCGATGTGCTCAATAGCGGCTGCATCGGTTTGAGCAGGCTGGTGTGACGCAATTAAGTTGCCACAAAAAACTAACTTAACAAATTGAATACTCGATTGTGGATCATCGATATCAAAATCAATTTCGGCTAATAAATCGGTTAACTTGTCTAAGCGACCATAAATATCACCAATAAAATAAAGACTGACATTTCCCACCTGTGTGACTTGTGTTCCTGAAACTTGTGTATTTAAAAATTGCATTCCCATAGTTTACCTTCCTAAGATGGCGGTAGGAGCCACTGATATAGAGCTATAGTATAACCTAGCAATTAAACGTTACAGTCAACAAAACCAGCGATAGGTCTAAACGCTTAAGCACTGAGCAAAGCTATGCTATTATCCGCCACCATTCAGGTATTTTAGCTTTCCTGATTAATTATTCTTATAAAGCAATCTTGTACTTAGGGTCCTTAATGCTGTTAATGATTGATAACTACGATTCGTTTACTTTTAACTTAGTGCAATATTTTCAGCAGCTAGGTTTTGAGATTATGGTAAAGCGTAATGACGAGATCAGCATTGCAGAAATCCAAGCCTTAAATCCAACTCATTTGGTTATTTCTCCAGGCCCTTGCTCGCCTAATGAAGCGGGGATCTCATTACAAGCAATCGAATACTTTGCCGGTAAACTGCCAATTTTAGGGGTATGTCTAGGTCATCAAGCCATTGCACAGGTGTTCGGCGCTAATGTTGTTCGTGCTAAAAGAGTGATGCATGGTAAAACCAGCAAGATAAATCACCATAAAGCTGGCTTGTTTAAACAGCTTAATCAGCCACTTACAGTTACCCGTTATCATTCTTTACTAGTTGAAAGTTTACCTGATGGTTTTCAACTTGATGCATGGTTTGATGATCCAATTCATGGCCGTGAGATCATGGCGATGCGCCATAATAGTTTGCCTATATTTGGGGTGCAATTTCATCCAGAAGCTATTTTGACCGAACAAGGTCTTGAGTTACTACAGAATTTTTTAAATTATTAACTTGCTCATTTGGGGCCAATGAGTCGCATTTGGATCCCTTTATCATCTTCTAAACGGCTAACCTTACTTTCCTCTCCAATAATCAATAATTTCCGTTACAACTTTGACCAAAAAAGCTCACAAGTTTACTCCTTTTTTATGATATAAAAGAGCAATAATAAAAGCACTTGCCAAACAGTGGTTAACGTTTAGGCGAGAATATACCAAACATCTTTGATGACAAAGGATTCAATATGACAAGGCTACTGCGCAATACTGCGCTTAGTGCGCTTTCTTTAGCGATCATTTCTGGTTGCAGCGCGACCGCAACTAGCAATAACACCCCAAGCATTTCTAACGCAGCTTCAAGTTACACAGTGCCGCTTGCGACACCTCCTCAAGTTGAACAGCCTTTAACCTTAAATCAGATCATGGCCAACCCTGATTGGATGGGTGTGTTAGCTAAAAATGCTTATTGGGGCGATGATAGTCAGTCAATTTATTTTAATCGACAAGCACATCAGGCGCCAATTGCTGAGGTTTATCAGCAAGGCGTGAGTCAAACTCAGGCAAGTCTTATTAGCTTGAATCAGTTGCATTTAACTGATCAAAAGCACGGTGTGTTGAGTGCAGATAAATCGCAAAAAGCCTATATCTATCAGGGTAATATATTCGTTAAGCAATTAGCGTCAGGGGACGTAAAACAGCTTACCCGCGTGAATACTGCCATTGATGAGGTTAAGTTCCTTAGTAGCGGCGATTTGGCTTATTTTCAAGGTAATAGTGTCTTCAAGATACATCTGCAGACTGGGTTAACTGAGCAGCTAGCAGATGTGCAAATGGCCAATGCCCCTAAAGGGGTTAGCGATCCAGAATCTTACATTGCCAAACAACAGCATCGTTTGATTGCCTATGTTGCTTTGCAGCATAACAAGAGTAAAACCCGCGCTGAATATGCCGAGGAGTTAGCGGCGCAAGACCCGACTTTTGCGGCTAAAACTTGGTATTTAGGCGATGATGAAAAAGTCTCTGATATGAGTCTTTCCGCTGATGGCCGTTACTTAGTGGTTAACTTAGTTGATAAAGACTATAGCTGGCGCAGCGAGCACGACATCATGCCAAATTATCTAGGTAAAGATGGCTATGTTGATGCAGTACCAGCAAGGGCGCGTGTGGCTGAAGACAGTTACCCAGGTGAACGATTGGTGGTCCTAGACTTGGTCGATCACGTTAAGAAAGATATCACTATTGAAGGTCTTGATGGTTACGATGCCGACGTGTTAGCCAGTGTAAAAGCTGAAAATGCCAAAGCCAAAGGCGAGCGTTATAACAGCGAAAAATCGCCACGGGTATTGCAACTGATGCAAGATTGGACTTGGAGTCAAAGTCCGATGCAGTGGCATGAATCTGAAAATAAATTGCTGGTTATGATTGAAGCGGTTGATAATAAAGATCGCTGGATCGCCAGTGTCAACCTTGAAACCGGCAAGCTAAAAACAGAGCACCGTTTACATGATGATGCTTGGGTTAACTACACCTTTAATCAATTTGGTTGGGTGGGAACATCTGAGTCATTCTATTACTTATCTGAAGAGTCTGGTTATTCACAGCTTTATGTTAAAGGTGAAAATGGCAAGACCAGCGCACTTACCAATGGCGAATATGTGGTTGATCAAGTGACCTTATCACCCGATGCGACGCATCTTTATTATCGTGCTAACAAAGACCACCCTGGAACTTATAATGTTTATCGGGTTGAGATTGCTAGCGGTAAAACTGAGCAGCTGACCCAGTGGACAGGTACCCTTGATTATGAGTTAAGCCCTAATGGTCAATCGTTGCTATTAACGGCATCAACAGCCACCCAACCTAATGAGCTGTATGTGCAGCCAATTGGCGGCGAGCTTAAGCAGTTAACTCATTACACCAGTAAAGCGTTTGCAGATTATGCATGGCAAGCCCCTCAAGTAGTAAAAGTACCATCAACTCATGGTGCGAAAGACATTTACGCTAGAGTCTATTTACCTCAGGGCTATGATGCTAATAATGCTGAAAAATATCCTGCAGTAATTTTTAACCATGGTGCGGGTTACCTGCAAAATGCCCATAATGGTTTTTCTGGCTATTTCAGAGAGTTCATGTTCCATAACTTATTAACACAACAGGGTTATGTCGTCATGGATATGGATTACCGTGGTTCTAAAGGTTATGGCCGCGATTGGCGCACCGCTGTGTATCGCAATATGGGTCATCCTGAAGTTGAAGATTTAAAAGACGGCGTTAGCTGGATGGCGGCTAACAGTCATGTTGACGGCGCTAAAGTAGGTACCTATGGCGGCTCTTATGGCGGCTTCTTAACGTTCATGGCGTTATTTAATGAGCCTGAGTTATTCCAAGCGGGCGCAGCACTTCGTCCGGTCACCGATTGGGCGCATTATAATGCGCCATATACCTCTAACATCTTAAATACCCCAGATGTTGACCCCATTGCCTATGAAAAGAGTTCACCAATTGAACACGCACAGGGTTTACAAAAACCATTGCTGATCATGAGCGGTGTGCTCGATGACAATGTGTTCTTCCAAGATAGTGTGCGCTTAGTACAACGCTTGATTGAGTTAGAAAAGCCGATGTTTGAAACCGCGATTTACCCTGTTGAGCCACATGGCTTTAGACAGGCATCAAGCTGGTTAGATGAATATCGTCGTATCTACAAATTGTTTGAGCAAGAGCTAAAGTAATGATGCGTTTTACTTAAGCTGATTTAAACCATAAGGCTTCCATTTGGAGGCCTTATTTGTAACGATAAGCAGCAGTTGAAATATAATTTTCATATAACTAACACAGAATTAAAGGCAGTTTATTTGTGGCAGTGTCGGTAGCAGGTGGCGTAAGGCCAGGAAAAGTCATTGAAGTTGAGCGCAGGCTGTATAAGCAACTGATTATGGGTAAGGAAAAGTTACCCTCGCAGCTTGATGACTTAGATAAGCAGTTAGAAGATGACGCCAATAAACTTGAAGTTGAACGTTTAGCCATTAAAGCACGTTTAGAAGAGCAAGCGCGGGCTCAGTTGGTGTTACAGCGCATATCAGAGCAATTGACTAACACTGTCATAAGCTCCCTTGAGCATCAGCTCAATTCACCTCAGCAGATGTTAGCGCAATCGGGTTTAAAAGAGTCCCATATTTTATTATTGGATTTACTGCTTAACAAAGAACCTGATCTGCGCCGAGTGCGATCGCTTGTTGAAAATATCAGCTGGCTATCGACCGATCTTATCAATTTAATCAATAGCCCAGCCTCGAGTCACCGCAGACCGCAGCGATCAGAAGTCAAAGTAACCGACATTAAGTTAGTGCTTAATTATATTGGCATTGAAAATTTGCAAGCTGTGATCCCTTACTTTTGTTTACGGCATTGGCTGCCATCGGGCAATACTAACCTGATTTGGGCTAGTCGTAAGTTATGGCGTTACAGCATGATCACCGCCATAGCGGCCAAAGCATTGGCAGCGCTGCATCAAAAGGATGTGGCATTGGTTTATAGCGCAGCTTTGATGAAGCAATTAGGCGCAGCGACTATATTAAATGCCAGCGCCAGACAATTTGAAAACACATGGGGAACCTGGCTACGTGAGACCAGCGCCAAAGGGGATAAAACCTTATACGATGCGGTAATGGCCTCAGCATTTCCAGCTGAGGAAGTGTTTGAGCAAGTGATGTCCTATGGTGAGCAGCTTAATTGGCAATTATTGGACTTAATGGATTTTAACCAGAGCCAGCTAACCCAAGTGCTAAAAGAGCTCGATTTAAATTATCACTTTAGCGAGTTTTCCACAGAAAGCGCTATCGTTGCCAAAGCCAGTTGTTATGCAAAGGTATTAATATTAGAGCAATCGCGTTTAATTGAGCCGCAAGAGAAGCGAGTGTTATTTGATTATTATGAATTTACCGAGCAAGAGCTGATCCGTTTAAAATCGCAAAATTACCGCAAGCTTAATTTAGTTTAAAGTCAGGCTTTATCCCCCTTAAGTATGACTAAATCTTGTTTAGTTATGCATTTATGATGAATAGCTAGTTTATTTGAGGCCAAATAACTTTTTTTATGACTATTTATGCTAAAAATAAGCTGTAATAGCACTTTGTATGTGAAGTTTGTTAACTCTTTATGCATTATTCATTTAAGTTATGAATAGTTAACCGCTAAAAACTGGTATTTTGATCACGTTTTAGCTAATAATGACCTGCAAGCTATACAAACATCCGCAGTCAACTTAAACCAAAATCAATACAGCAAGCGGAATAGAGTGACTTAAGTGTCGCTAATAACTTTAAGGAACGAAAAGCAATGAGCGTTGAAATGAACTTAACACGTGCCCAATTTGATGAAGTCATGGTGCCTAACTATGCGCCAGCAGCCGTAATCCCAGTTCGCGGAGAAGGCAGTCGAGTTTGGGATCAACAAGGTAATGAGTTTATTGACTTTGCTGGTGGTATTGCAGTGAATTGTTTAGGTCATTGTCACCCAGCACTTGTTGGCGCCCTAAAAGAACAAGGTGAAAAGCTGTGGCATTTATCAAACGTAATGACCAATGAGCCAGCATTAGAGCTGGCGACGAAACTGGTTAACGCCACGTTTGCTGAGCGTGTTTACTTTGCTAACTCAGGTGCTGAAGCCAATGAAGCTGCACTAAAACTTGCCCGTCGTTACGCATTAGATAATCACGGCCCACAAAAAGATCAAATCATCGCCTTTGATAAAGCATTCCATGGTCGTACCTTCTTTACTGTTACTGTGGGTGGTCAAGCGGCTTACTCTGATGGTTTCGGGCCTAAACCACAAAGCGTTACTCATGTACCATTTAATGATATTGCCGCTCTAGAAGCGGTAATTTCTGATAACACTTGTGCCATCATGCTTGAACCACTTCAAGGTGAAGGCGGTATTATCAATGGTGACCCAGAATTCTTAAAAGCTGTGCGCGCACTTGCTGATAAGCATGACGCATTAGTTATTTTTGATGAAGTGCAAACAGGTGTTGGCCGTACCGGTGAGTTATTTGCCTACATGGGCACCGATATTGTGCCTGATATTTTAACCAGCGCCAAAGCCCTAGGCGGCGGTTTCCCAATTGCTGCAATGCTAACCACTGCTAAAATTGCCGCACATCTTAAAATTGGTACTCATGGTTCGACTTATGGCGGCAACCCATTAGCGTGCGCTATTGGTAATGCTGTTATGGATGTGGTGAATACGCCTGAAGTACTGAATGGTGTTAAGCATCGCGAACAGTTATTCCGTGATGGTTTAGCGGCAATCAATGCCAAATATAATGTGTTCTCAGAAGTGCGTGGTAAAGGCATGTTATTAGGCGCAGTACTTAACGAGCAATATGCAGGCCGTAGCCGTGACTTCTTAGTTGCATCGGTTGCAGAAGGCTTAATGAGCTTGATTGCTGGCGCTAACGTCGTGCGTTTTGCTCCATCTCTTGTTATCCCAGAAGCTGATATCGCTGAAGGTTTAGCACGTTTCGAACGTGCTGTAGCTAAAGTGGTTGCAGGTTAATAGATAAGTAAAGCGTAAGGGTAAAACCTTGCGCTTTTTTATTGGGTTATCGGTAATGAAAAGTCTGTTTGTTGGTGACTTTTTATTACTGGATTATCAAGGAGAGTCAGATGCTAATCATACGACCGATTCGTGGCAGTGATTACGAAGCACTTTACAAGGTCGCCGTTGAATCGGGTCATGGGTTCACTTCCCTGCCAGTCAACGAAGAGCTATTACGCTCTAAAATCGCTAGAGCTGAAGCTTCTTTTTCCAAGCAAGTTGAGAAACCTTTCGATGAAGGTTATTTGATGGTGCTTGAAGATTTAAAAACCAATCAAGTTGTCGGTACCTGCGGTATTGAAGCCGCTGTCGGGATGGAAGATGCCTTTTATCATTACCGTTTAGGCACTGAAGTCTATCATTCTAAACAAATCTCAGTTCGTAACGAAGTGGAAACACTGACGCTTTGCCATGACTACACTGGCGCTGCAGAGTTATGTACGCTGTTTTTAAATAAAGAATATCGCAGAGGCTATAACGGCCGCATGCTTTCTCGCTCGCGTTTTTTATTCCTCGCTCAACATGAGCAACGTTTTGGCAGCACTGTAATTGCTGAAATGCGCGGCGTAAGCGATGAAAAGGGTGATTCACCTTTTTATGAGTGGTTACAAGATCATTTCTTAGGCATTGATTTTGTCGAAGCCGATTATTTATCGGGGTTAGGTAAAAAGGCCTTTATGGCTGAAATGATGCCAAGAAGCCCGATACATGTATGCCTATTGCCAAAAAAAGCACAAAAAGTGATTGGCGAGGTGCATAGAAATACTAAACCTGCGCTGAAGTTATTGCAGGCTGAAGGCTTTAAATTTAGAAATTACGTCGATATTTTCGATGGTGGTCCAACAGTGGAGTGTGCGCTAAGCGACATCCGCGCCGTGAGTCAAAGCCGTCTACTTACGGTCACTATTGGAAAGATGCCTCATGCCGATCATCAATATCTTGTCGCCAATACCTTGTTAGCGGATTACCGCGCAACAGCGGCAAGAATTTTAGTTTCACAAGAGCATGATAACGTCACCTTAAGCCCACAATTAGCTGAAGCGCTAATGGTTGAGCAAGGCCAGCAAATTCGCGTATTAGAACTGTAGGAAACAGCAAATGACACAATTTATCAAAGGCCAATGGTCTAATGGCGAAGGTCATGAAATTACATCACTCAACCCAGCAAATGGTGAGGTGATCTGGAGCGGTAAAACGGCGACAGAAGCCCAAGTTAATAGCGCCATTGATGCCGCAAGAAGTGCGCAGTTTGACTGGTTTATGCTTGGCTATGAGGCGCGTTTAGCCATTGTTGAAGCGTACCGCAGCGAACTTGAAGCGCACAAAGCTGAGCTTGCTGAAGTGATAGCCCAAGAAACCGGTAAACCTCAGTGGGAAACCGCCACAGAAGTGGGCGCTATGATAGGCAAAATTGGCTTATCAGCTGCAGCGCATGATAAGCGTACTGGTACTGAAACTAATGACATTCCCGCAGGTCGCGCCGTTTTACGTCATAAGCCGCACGGCGTTGTTGCGGTATTTGGCCCTTATAATTTCCCTGGTCATTTACCCAATGGTCATATTGTTCCAGCCTTACTTGCGGGTAACACCGTGGTGTTTAAGCCATCAGAGCTAACTCCGAAAGTCGCTGAAGAAATGCTAAAACTTTGGGGCAAAGCAGGTTTGCCACAAGGTGTGATTAACTTGGTTCAAGGCGAGCTTGAAACCGGTAAAGCATTGGCCTCGCACCCGCAAATTGATGGACTATTCTTTACCGGTAGTTCTCGTACTGGTCACTTGTTGCATCAGCAATATGCAGGGCATCCTGGCAAAATTTTAGCCCTTGAAATGGGGGGTAATAATCCATTAATTATCAAAGACGTCACAGACACTAAAGCGGCCGTTCACGATATTATTCAATCAGCTTATATCTCATCTGGTCAACGTTGTACTTGTGCACGTCGTTTGTACATCCAGCAAGGCGCCGCAGGTGATGCGTTAATTGCTGAGCTTATTACCGCGATTAAGCAAATCAAAGTGGCTAGCTGGAATGCACAGCCGCAGCCATTTATGGGTTCGATGATTTCTGCAGCCGCAGCTAAAGGCATGGTTGCCGCGCAGGCTAACTTGTTGGCATTAGGTGCGACATCGCTTATTGAGCTTACTCACGTTGAAGCGGGGACTGGTCTAGTGTCTCCTGGGTTAATTGATGTGACAGCAATTGCAGAGCTGCCTGATGAAGAATACTTTGGTCCATTGCTGCAATTAGTTAGATACCAAGCCTTTGATGATGCCATTGAGATGGCAAACAACACGCGTTATGGACTTTCTGCTGGTTTGTTGGCGGATAGCCGCGAAGATTACGATTACTTCTTAGCCCGTATTCGTGCAGGTATCGTTAACTGGAATAAGCAAATCACTGGTGCATCTGGCGCAGCACCATTTGGTGGTGTTGGTGCATCAGGTAATCATCGTGCAAGTGCATTTTATGCTGCAGATTACTGTGCTTACCCTGTGGCTTCTGTGGAAGCGGATAGTGTTAGCTTGCCTGCGACATTAAGCCCTGGTTTATCTATCTAGTGATCTAGATTGCAATGAAGGCAATGACTTTTGGGTCATTGCCTTTTTTTAAAGAAGGATTTTATTATGCATACCGACGTTAACACTTTATTCGCCGCTTTATGGCAAGACTACATCAATATGACGCCCTCGGCGGCAAACATTCAGCAACTGTTAGGGCAGGGAAAACCGATCATTAACGATCATATTGCCCTGCGTACCTTTAATATTGAAAAAGTTAACCTTGCTGTATTGGCGGCTCATTTTGAGTCGCTTGGTTATGTTGCCAGTGGTGATTATCACTTTGAGCAGAAAAAGTTGATTGCCAAGCATTTCGAGCATCCCGATCCGCATCAGCCTAAGGTGTTTATCTCTGAGCTGTTAGTGGAAGAATTTAGCCCTGAAGTGCAAAGCATTATCCATGGTTTAGTTGATCAAGTGGATGCTGCGGCGACAACTGCGGATAATTTTTTATATTCAGGCTGTCATTGGCGTGTCGATATCGCCACTTACAAAACCTTATTGGCAGAAAGCGAGTACGCAGCTTGGGTTGCGGCCATTGGTTATCGCGCTAACCATTTTACGGTTTCCATTAATGAGCTGCCTGATTTTGAAACCATTGAATCAGTCAATGAAACCCTAAAAGCTGCTGGCTTTACCTTAAACACCGCTGGTGGTGAGATTAAAGGTTCAGCTGAAGTGCTATTAGAGCAGTCATCAACGATGGCAGATCGCATGGCGGTCAGCTTTGCAGATGGCGAACTTGAAATTCCAACTTGTTTCTATGAGTTTGCCCGTCGTTATCCGATGGCTGACGGTGACCTGTATACTGGTTTTGTCGCCGCGTCTGCTGACAAAATCTTTGAAAGTACTAATGCTGTCAAATAATGCTGCTAGCTAAGTCGGTAGAATTGCGTTAATTTTACCGCTAATGAAAATGCCAAGTAAGTCAGTTTATCTGGCATTTTTCATTGTTAAGTTGCAAGGTTTTAGTACGCCATTAAGGGATTATGTTACGGCGCTACCATCTGGGGTGGTATTGGCAAATATAATGCAAACATGTAAGCCTTTTAACACATCACCACGCTCGAACTTGAGTTGATAACCATATTGCTCAACAATTTCTTTTACAATGGATAACCCCAGCCCATGGCCTAACACGGCTTCATCTAAACGTTTACCGCGATTGGTCAGTTGGCTGATTTGATCGTCATTGACGCCGGGGCCATCATCTTCGATACACAGGGTTAATGTTTGTTGCTGCTGAGATACCGTCAAATTGACCGCTGAATTTGCCCACTTGTAAGCGTTATCTAATAAATTACCAAACAGCTCCATACCATCTTCACGGTGTATCGGCAGGCGACTTATGTCATCGCTGACATCAATGCTGCAATGAATGTTTTTATGGTGATGTACTTTATCTAGAGTGCTAATGAGCGCCTCAAAATCACGTGGCACCACCATTTGCGCTGCTGGCAGCATATCACCAGTAATTCTAGCTGCAGTGAGCTTACGTTCGATCATGTTGCGGATCAGGTCTAATTGCTGCTGCATGGCTTCAGCCGCTTGCGGGTTTGATAAACCCAATACTTCAACTTGTTGCTGCATCACGGCTAATGGGGTTTTTAGGCCGTGGCTTAAATTACCTAAATTATTTCTACTGCGCTCAATTTGATTAGCGGTGTAATCTAATAATTCGTTATAGGTTTCAGCTAAAGGTTTTATTTCAACTGGAATCTTGGTGACTTCTAGGGCATCGATTTCACCTTGGCGTAATTTGGCCAGTGAAACTTGAATGTGTTTAACTGGCTTAAATGATTGGCGTAGAATGATAAAAATACCGCCAATCATTGCCAGTAGCATGGCGATATTAATCGCCAACTTAGTGCCAAACACTTCACTAAAGACCCGCCGGCCAATACTTAAGTCTTGAGCAACCGTAAGGGTGGCAACTTTATCGCCATTGATTGAGCCTATACCAATCGATAATAACTGCATGTCATTATTTTTTGGCCCTTTGGCTTGCCATACCCGGGTTTGATCATGCTGCAATAATTCGATATCTAATTGCACATCCCATAGAGAACGGGAGCGGATCACTTGATCATCGGAGTTAAATTGAAAGTATCGACCTGAATAGGCGGGTTTGTAAAAGCTGGAGAGTTGGTTTTGGTCGATGATAATTTCACCAGCATTGATATGGCTGGCGATAATGATGTGTTCTAAATCTTCTTCGAGACGATTGATGATAGAGTCATGAAACGCTTGTCTTAACATGGACTCAAATAATATGAGTCCGATGACGGTGGCAATAATGATTAAACCGCTAAGCCATAAACTTAGCTTACTGCGGATTGATATCATTCAACAATGCCGTGAAAAATATACCCTTGGCCACGGCGGGTTTCAATGGCGGTTTTACCAAGTTTTTTACGTAAATGGGTAACGTATACTTCAACCACATTTGATTCTTTTTCATCGTCAAATTGATAAAGCTTATCGGTAAGTTGTGCTTTTGAGAGTAATTTCTTTGGCGACATTAAAAATATTTTTAATAGTCTAAATTCCATGGCGGTTAATTCGTAATGCTTGTCACCGATATGCACTCGTTGCTCTGACTCATCAAGGGTAATGCCACCATAACTCAACTGCTTTGATGAGGTATTAAGACGGCCATGGGCACGATGAATAAGTGCCTGAACTCGCGCTAACAGCTCTTGAGCATGAAAAGGCTTACCAAGGTAGTCATCAGCCCCCGCATTAAAGCCTTCGACCTTCTCGTGCCACTGACTGCGCGCAGTGAGCATAATCACCGGCGTATCAATGCCTTTTTCACGCCAAGACTCGACGAGTGTTAAGCCATTACCGTCAGGCAAGCCAATATCCAAAATCACACAATCGTATTGAGTTTCTTTGATGAGGTAATCTGCTTCAACAGCTTTATCGGTTACATCAGTAACGTAGCCGGCTTGTTTTAGTTGTTTTTCAAGCTCAGCAACTAAGAGGGTGTTATCTTCAACGAGTAGCAGTTTCATTTATTTGGCATTCACTTGGTAGTTGGTCAATTGACTCTGGCATCCCATTTGTAGCATCGAGAAATAAATGGATGATATGCCCTTTTTTTATCTTTAACTGTAAATCATAACGCCATTTGTCATCCTCTTGATAGAGGCTGGCATCAATTAATTCACCCTGACAGTATTGTGCAAGTAAAGTGAGGGAATAATCAAGCGAACGAATGCTACCGGATGTAACTAAGCGTTGAACTTCATCATGTGGTAGCTCTGCAGTCATTGCTTGAGATGCTGGTGTTAGAGTCGATATAAGTAGACTGAGTAGTAATGCAGTCAGCAGCCTCATCAGACAGACTCCCATAAAAAAAGTGATAATTAGAATTGCTAATTATCACTTTAATTAATCACCCTTAAATCAAGCTGAAGCTTAACTTAACGAGTGCCATATACCACAATAGTTTTACCGTGAGCTTGAATAAGATTTTGTTCTTCAAGCATTTTTAATATACGGCCAACAGTCTCACGTGAACAACCTACAATTTGACCAATCTCTTGACGAGTGATCTTAATTTGCATGCCATCAGGGTGAGTCATTGCATCTGGTTGCTTAGCAAGGTGTAATAATGTTTGTGCGATGCGTCCAGCAACGTCTAAGAAAGCTAAATCGCCGACTTTTTGGCTAGTGCTGTGCAAACGGTAAGCCATTTGCGCAGTTAACTTCATTAGAATTTCAGGATTAACCTGAATCAGTTGCTTGAATTTCTTGTAAGAAATTTCTGCGATTTCACAAGGTTGTTTGGCACGAACCCAAGCTGTACGTTCAGCTTGTTCTTCGAATAAACCAAGTTCACCAATAAAGTCACCTTGATTAAGGTATGAAAGGATCATTTCTTTCCCTTCTTCATCTTTAATCAATACAGCGACTGAACCTTTAACGATGTAATACAAGGTATCAGACTCTTCACCTGCGTGTATCAAGGTGCTTTTCGCTGGGTATTTATGGATGTGACAGTGTGAAAGAAACCATTCCAAAGTTGGATCAGGTTTAGGCTTGCCAATCAGAGCCATGTGTATTTCCTCGATTGATAAAATGAAAGTAAGGACTATCTAATAAAGTAATTGTACTTGAGTTAATCGTGTAAAACTTTGATGAAGATCGAGTTTAACATTATGAAAAAACAGTCAAGTACGGTATTAAGTTATTAAATTAGAAATTTATTTTTGCAGCTGCACGCCACATTATTATCTAATTTAGTCTTATCTGTTTTAATTGGCAAGTTGATGTTTCTTTAAAAGCATTGTTTTATCAGATTTTTATCAAGCTTTAGATTGAAGATGAACGATTTATTATGATTAATAGGGATTGGTTTATTGTAAAAATCCCCATTGGTGGTTATTGTTAATTTGATTATCAAAGTTGAATCGCTGCAGTACGAGGTTAGTTTGAAATATTCGCAGAAATTATTAAGTGTTGGCTTAGCCTGCTCATTAGGTTTATTGACGAGTGTCAGTGCGCCAGTCAGTGCCTTTTCAATTCCTCAATCGAAAGCATCTCAAGCGGCTAGTAAATTAGTTCATATCCAATTGCGGGCGGCGGAAGGCAATGCCGACGCACAATTTTTATTAGGGCTAATGAGTTTAGCGGGGCGATTTGTCGACCAAGATATTGATCAAGGCATTTATTGGGTCGAGCAAGCGGCGCTACAAGATCATATTAAAGCGCAGCAAACTTTGGCAGATTTAACCTTTGAAGGAAAGTTATTACCGCGGGATTTAGCGGTAGCAGAAAAATGGTACCAGTCTTTAGCTAAGCATGGCGATCCACGAGCTCACTTTCGATTAGGCTTTATTTACTCTGCTGGTGGCGATGGTGTAACCCGCAGTTGCGGCAAAGCTTTAGAGCAATTCACCCAAGCAGGTGACGAAATTGCGCTGGGGAATGTGGCGTGGATTTTAGCGACCTGCCCTGAAGAAGAGTATCGTAATGGGTCAAAAGCGGTGCAGCTTGCACTGCAATTGCTTGAAAGTAACGCTAACGATCCGACCAACTTAGATAACCTTGCTGCTGCTTATGCCGAAATGGGTGAGTTTGAACTGGCTGTTGATACCCAACAAAAAGCCATTGAAGCATTAAAGCAAAACCCAGAAGTTGCCCAGAGCGATGAATTTATCATGCGACTTGAACAGTATCAGCAAGGCAGGGCTTATCGTGAAATCATTCCATTAATGAATTAAGCAATGTTTTGTTTGAATTGAAACGGCCAACAAGGCCGTTTTTTTGTGGCTAAATTTTAGTGCGCGTGGACAAATCATAGCTATTATTAGCTGATGATTAGAGTCAGTTTATTCATCACGACTAGGCGATCACAATGAATGGAATTGTAGATAATAAATTAAAGCTCTATCAGCTTACGGTGATATTTAGCTTACTGTTTTCGCTAATGGGATTCTCATATAACGTCTGGCGTATGGAGATAACAGAGCATAATAGCAATGTTAGAACAGCAAGTTTTGAAGTGCTGCTAGAGCTAGAGCTAGCGCAATTAGAGCAATTGGTCTATGCGGCGCATTACGATAATGATACTGAATTAGGTAACCCTAGGGTGGGATGGGTCAAAGTGGGCTTAATTGAAGATTTAAGTTCATTAACCAATGATCAAGTCAGGCTTAAAGCACAAAATTTAACCTTGGTTTGGTCAGAACAATGGCAACAGATGCTAGAGAGCGAAGCTGCAAGTATGGAGATTACCGCTAAAATTGATTTGGTTCGGGCTGAGATAAAACGCTTACTGGTCTCGTTAAATTAACGGTTTAACAGGGCGAGTTGAAATGGTTTTAGTCTTAATTGAACGCGGCTTATAAGGGCGCTTCAAAGAGCAAGTGACAGGAACAGCGAATAATAGAAGCAGGTTTGCTGATATGCCCAAGTGCGCTAACAGATAAATAAGGGGGAATTAACACCCAAGAGCACATCAACTATCGTTCTTTCGCCTGAAGTCCCGACAGCGAGAATGATAATGGTTTAGGCTTAAATTAAGCTTAACCTGCCAAGTTTACTTGTATTACTTGTATTACTTGTATTAGTCGTTGCTTATTCTGCTGGGCTAGCATCATCGAGCTGTTGTACTTCATCGGCAGCTGCTTTTTTCTGCATAATATCTTTAATCAGTGGGGTTAATATTAACTCCATTGCTAATGACATCTTGCCACCAGGCACGACTAAAGTATTGATGCGTGACATAAACGAGCCGTCAATCATTCTTAAGTAATAAGGAAAATCAACATTGTCAATATCTCTAAAGCGGATCACCACAAAACTTTCGTCTAAGCTGGGGATGTCTTTAGCGCTAAATGGATTGGAGGTATCAACTGTAGGAACTCGTTGAAAGTTGATATGGGTGCGAGAAAATTGCGGCGTCATATGTTTAATATAATCATCCATACTGCGCACAATCGAGCCCATGACTTTTTCGCGGCTATGGCCTCTATCTGAGGTATCGCGAATGATTTTTTGAATCCATTCCAAATTGACAATGGGCACCATGCCAATCAATAAGTCCACATGCTTTGCAACGTCAGCATCTTCTGTGACCACGCCGCCATGTAAACCTTCATAATACAACACATCAGTTTTTTCAGGTAATGGGTGCCACTGAGTAAATGTGCCGGGCATTTGGTTAAATGGCACCGCTTCATCAAAGGTATGTAGGTAACTACGAGTTTGGCCTTGGCCTGTTTCGGCATAGCTTTGAAAGCATTCTTCAAGTTTGACGAAATTATTGGCTTCAGGGCCAAAGTAACTGAGGTTGTTATTTTCAGCCTGTGATTTTCGAATTAATACTTCCATCTCTGCACGGGTGAAGTTATGGAAACTATCCCCTTCAATAAACGCTGCATTAATGCCCAGCTGGCGGAAGATATGAGTAAATGCTGTGGTCGTTGTTGTTGTGCCTGCGCCAGATGAGCCAGTAACAGCAATAATGGGGTGTTTAATAGACATTTATCCTACCTAGATCAAACGTGAAGAAGTTAATTATGATGACAATTCAGTATTTTATAATCCGTTAGTCATTCACATTCACATGTTTCAACCTGAAGAAAAACAGACTCTATTTATACGGCTTGAAACGGGTTAGGTCAATCTTGCATTAAAAGAATGGCTCTTTGTCATCACTGTTTGGATGAATGATCTGCTGTTTTTGTCTAATGGCAATGGATTCATCTTCTTCGCTAAATTCAACTATGAGTTCGCCTTGTTTTAAAGCTTGTTTACATTGATTTATGGCATTTTGTAACTGAGCGTCATCGGTTTGGCCAAAAGAGCCATCTTCAATTTGGGTAAACAAGTACTCTTTAATTAAATTGTCTAATGTTGCTGGTGGCAGTTGTAGCAAGGCATCATAAGGAATAAGCATAATTAGCTCTTTAAAAAATGGATAATTCTTGATTCAAGGTAAAAACGTGGCTTCCAAGGAACGCCGCCGCTGATAAAGCCAACATGGCCGCCCTTAGGGTGTAACTCGTATTCCACATGTTCTGATAATTCTACTGCCGCAGGAATGACATCATCGGTCATGAAAGGATCGTCTTGAGCATGGATAACTAAGGTCGACTTGCTGACATTTTTTAAAAAAGGCTTACCACTGGCTCTTTGGTAGTAATCATTAACGTCAGCAAAACCGTGTAAAGGAGCCGTCACTTTATCATCGAATAAATAAAAGGTGCTTAATTGCTGAATTTGCGCTTCAGTGACGGGCATTTTCTCAACCAAATTGCTTTGCAGTACTTTGCTGTGCATTTTGGCTTGCAGTTGCTTTATTAAATGCTGCTGATAAACTTTTGAAAAGCCCTTTTCTAATTTTTTAGCACAGGCTGCGAGCCACAAAGGCGCTGAAACAATTATGGTTTTTTCTAGCAAGCTTTGCTCGCCTTGTTCACCTTGATATTTTGCCAGTACATTGCCGCCTAGGCTGTAGCCGACGGCATACAGTGGTGATTCTGGGTACTGCTGATGTAACTGAGTTAGGGTAAAGTGAATATCTTCGGTGTCGCCACTATGGTAACTTCTGGCTAACCGATTTGGCTCGCCTGAGCAACTACGGTGATGATGGACAACAGCGCATAAGCCATGGTTTTGGGCGGTTTGTAGCATACGCCTGACGTAGTGTGATTCACTACTGCCTTCAAGTCCATGGAGGATCACTAAAATTGGCTGGCCATTTTGCGGCTTGCCTAACCAATCCAAATCAATAAAATCACCGTCAGTCAGCTCTTGGCGCTGTCTGTGGGTGTCTGGTTTGGCCACCTTAAATAAAACAGGTAAAATCGTTTGAATATGAGGACTTACTGCCCACCATGGTGGCGTGAAAATCTTTTTCATAAGGGTATGTATAGTGCAATAGTTTGTGAATGTTCAAACGTATGTTTAAATGTTGTTAGCGACCACTTTATCACAGATGTTTGCAGCAAGGGATAACTATGAAACGAAGAACCTTTTTGGCTGGCGCCTTTACCGGTACCGCTGCGCTGGCCTTGGGTGTGAGTTTATACACCCCAGACATTACCGATCATCCTGATGAAAATCATCGTTTACTTTTTAATGTGCTAATCCCTATTTTTATGGATGGCACTTTGCCAGAAGTTGCTAATTATCGCGAAGCCTTTATTAATCGTACCATAGTCGCGATTAATCAAACCATCAGTGTGCTGCCTGATGATCAAAAAAGCGAGATTAATCAGCTATTAAATCTACTTGAGAGCCGGATGGGTTTATTGCTGCTAACGAGTAGCCTGACGCCATTGATGCTTCGCTCTGCTGATGAGTTAGTGTTGATGCTAGAAGAGTGGCGCCATCATTTTCTGCAAATGCTGCAAACTGCCTATCTTGGCTTACGGGAATTAGTGCTATCCAGTTATTATGCCTGCCCAGAGCATTGGGGACGGTTACATTACGCTAAACCCACTTTTTTGACCGCCTAATTTTCTTTGATGTAAACCGTGTTTAGGAGTGAGACGTGGCCGCTAATATTATTGACCCCATTACAGAAGGTTTAAAAGCCGGCTGGCAACATATTGATGCGAGTAAACTTGAAAACGATCAGCATTTTGAAGCAGACGTAGTGATTGTCGGCACGGGCGCGGGGGGCGGAACGGCAGCTGAAATCCTCACTCAAGCGGGTCTTAAGGTCATCATGGTTGAAGCTGGACCACTTAAATCGTCCAGTGATTTTAATATGGAAGAGCGCCGTGCTTACCCTGATCTATATCAGCAAGCAGCAGCGATGAAAACCGCTGACAAAGGTATTGGTATTTTTCAAGGTCGCAGTGTGGGCGGCTCAACGACGGTTAATTGGACCACCTCAATTCGTACACCTGAGCAAGCCTTAGCATTTTGGGCCCAAGAAAAGTCAGTTAAAGGCCTATCGTCAGAAAGCTTATTGCCATGGTTTGAAAAAATGGAAACGCGGCTAAATATCAGCGAGTGGCAATTTCAACCTAACCGTAATAATGCGGCCTTAAAAGAAGGCTGTGAAAAACTCGGTTGGGAATATACGGTGATCAAACGTAATGTTAAAGGTTGCTGGAATACAGGTTATTGTGGTATGGGGTGCCCGGTCAACGCTAAGCAGTCTATGCTGGTCACCACCATACCGAGTGCCTTAGAGCAAGGCGCTCAGTTAATATCAAACGCTAAAATTACTGATCTACAGCATAAAGCCGATAAAGTGACTGGTTTAACCGCCAGAGCGCCTCTTGCTTCAGGCCATGGCGCGACTCTGACTTTTAAGGCGAAGCACTATATTCTTAGTGCGGGTGCTCTTCATACGCCGACGATTTTAATGCGTGCTAATACCCCAGATCCTTATCAGCTTTTAGGTAAAACTTTTCTTCATCCTACTTTGTTATCAGGCAGCATTTTTGATAAGCAAATTGATGGCCATAGCGGCGCGCCGCAATCGATATATTCCGATGAATTTGTATGGCGTGATGGCGCTGCTGGAGAGCTGGGTTATAAATTAGAAGTGCCCCCGATCCATCCAGTATTAATCGCATCAAAAACCATTGGTTATGGTCGTAGTCATGCCGAGTTAATGACCCAGTTTAACAATTTACAGGTGATGATTGCCTTAGTGCGTGATGGCTATTCGGCTCAGTCTCCAGGTGGGCAAGTACGCTTAACTGATACCGGCTTTGCGTTAGATTATCCGCTACAAAAACCTTTTTGGGATGCGGCGAGAAGGGCGTTTGCCACTATGGCAGAGCTGCAATTTGCTGCAGGTGCTAATGCCGTGTTGCCCATTAATGATGGTGTTGGCAAGCAGCTTAACTGGCAACAAGCCAAGCAAACCATTGCCACTATGGATATTGGTTTATTAAAAACCATTGTAGCCTCTGCCCATGTAATGGGCGGTTGCGCTATGGGAGAAGATAAAACCCTATCGATGGTCAATAGTGAGGGGAGCTCCCATTATTTTGAAAACTTGTCAGTTATGGATGGCTCCATGTTTCCAACTAGTTTAGGTGCTAATCCGCAGCTATCGATTTACGCGATTGTGGCCCGAAATGCGACCTTATTGGCAGAGCGTTTAAAGCCGTCAGTTAAGGTTTAATGCTATGTGATTTTGTTAGTCTGCAGCGGTATTAAATTGCGTGTAAATTTTTAAAATCATCATGGTTAATCCCGAATAATGATAAGTAGTTATCGGTATTTTCATTTGCGCAATGCTGATTCGCTTTAATCTCTGGGGTAACAGTGTTGAGTTTTGTTAGTAGCATTTGCTGGGATTTACGTTCCAGCATTAACTCAATGTCGAGCATCTGCTGATATTCATTAGCTTTAATATGCTCTTTCGCTAAACGGCGCAAGGTGCGATAAGGGTTAACGACCTTGGTGTCCCAATCGTTTATGGTAGCCGCTAACGCTTGCCATTGGACTAAGGGCAGTAGATAGCCTTTTTTATCAAGGTATTGCGCCAGTAGCAGCATGTTAACATTCACTTGGTAAGCATCCTGAAGGCTGATGTAGCGCTTAGGTTCAATAGCGTATTGGCTTTCACATTCTCGCCATAGTAATGAATTAAACTGCTGCACTGATCCTATCCCTTGTTATCTGCATTATGAATTAACCGATACCAAACTCTTGTTCGATGATTTCAATTTCTTCTTGTAGCTCAAACCAGTTCATTTCACTTTCGTCCATTGATTGGGTGAGCGTGGTTCTTTCATTGAGTACTTTGGTCATTTTAGCTTTATTTTCAGCTTCATAAAGTGAACCATCAGCTAACTCTATTTCTAATTCTGCTAATCTGGCAGTGATTTTTTGTTGCTCAGTTTCTAACTTTATTTGTTTTTTACGCAGTGGCGATACTTTTTGTCTTAGCTCTGCTTCAATGCGTTTTTGCTGCTTTTTATCAATACTTGGAGTTGCCGAGCTATCTTTACTGCTATTGGACTGAGCCGCTTTAGCCGCATCTAATAACCATTGATGATAGTCATCTAAATCACCTTGGAATGGTTTAACAGCGCCTTGGTCTACTAAGTAGTAATCGCTACAGCTTAAACGTAAAAGATGTCGATCATGTGACACAATCACCATCGCACCTTCAAATGTTTGCAGCGCCATGGTCAATGCGTGACGCATTTCTAAATCCAAGTGGTTGGTGGGCTCATCGAGTAACAGTACGTTAGGACGCTGCCAAACTAATAGCGCCAACACTAAGCGCGCTTTTTCGCCACCAGAGAACGGTCTAACGGGGGCAAGTGCCATATCGCCATTAAAACCAAAACCGCCGAGAAAGTTTCTAAGTTCTAGCTCTTTTGCGTTAGGCGCTAATCGCACCATGTGCTGTAACGGGGTATCATCAAGACTTAAAAATTCAATTTGATGCTGAGCAAAATAACCAATATTCATTCCTGGATTAGGTTGGTATCTACCCGTTTTGGGTTGTAATTGACCCGATAGCAACTTAATTAAGGTTGATTTACCCGCGCCATTTCGGCCCAGCAAGCCAATACGTGCACCTGGTACTAAGTTAAGCTCCACTTCGCTAAGGATGGTTTTATCATCATAGCCAATAGAGACTTTCTCCATAGTCACTAATGGGTTAGGCAAGGCTTCAGGCTCACGAAATGCCATGTGAAATGGGCTGTCTGCATGGGATGGCAGTAAGTTAGCCATTTTCTCCAGCGCTTTTAAGCGGCTTTGGGCTTGTTTAGCTTTACTGGCTTTGTAGCGGAAGCGGTCAACAAAGCTCTGCATATGTGCCCGTTCTTTTTGTTGACGCTCATAGGCCACTTGCTGCTGCGCCATACGTTCGGCGCGGATCCGCTCAAAGGAGCTGTAGTTGCCTTTGTAGTAATTAAGCTTAGTATGTTCAACATGAACAATTTCATCCACGATACCATCAATAAAATCGCGGTCATGGCTGATTAAGATCAGGGTACCTTGATAGGCCTTAATCCAGCCTTCTAGCCAGTACATGGTGTCTAAATCTAAATGGTTGGTGGGCTCATCCAGCAGCAGTAAGTCTGAGCGGCACAACAGTGCTTGAGCAAGGTTGAGTCGCATTCGCCAACCACCTGAAAAGCTCTTTACAGGATTGCTTTGCTCCGCTTCGCTAAAGCCTAGGCCTGCCAACAATGAGCCGGCGCGAGATTTAATCGCATAGCCGCCAATCGCATCAATTTTACCGTGGATGAGGGCAATTTTATGGCCGTCATCTTCATCTTGAGCTTTGTTTAATTGAACTTCAAGCTCTCGAAATTCACTATCACCATCAAGCACATATTCCAGTGCAGACACCTCTAGCGCAGGCGTTTCTTGGGCTACAGTGGCTATTTGCCAACCAGCAGGAAGGCTAAACTCACCCTTGTCAAGTTGTAACTGCCCCAAAATCAACGCTAACAGGGTTGATTTTCCGGTTCCATTGGCCCCGACCAGTCCCACTTTATGGCCCGGGTAAACGGTAAGGTTGGCATCATCGAGTAAGGTTTTAGTTCCGCGAATGAGCTGAGCTTGGCTGATGTTGATCATGAATAGCAACTTGATTGGAGTGAATACGTAAAGTGCAGTGATAATAACGTATCCCAATGCTGAATGACATTTTATTTCTGTGAAATAGTGAGACGCTTTGGCTGAAATTATGGCAAAATAGCGTCACAGGAATTGCACAATTACATTAGAAAAATAACAACATTATGCCAAAAATTAAAAAGCGCTTCGTTGCAGGAGCAAAATGTCCTAAATGTCACGCCCAAGACAGTATCGTATTATTCAAAGAAAATGGTATTGAAACTGTGGAATGTACTGATTGTGATTACCGAGAGCAACAAACGGAAGCTAAAGTGGCTGAAAAAGCCAATGGCAATATGATTGGAGTATTTAAGCCAGATTAGCGGCTGGAGTAACTGGCTTTGCTTCTCAAGAATATTGAGTTTGGCCTAGTGTTTAAGTTGATACTGGCTGTTTAAGTTGAGGCTAGCTGGTGAGGTCGATAATCAGTACTTAGCTAAAATGAAAGCGACTAAAAATCACTTTTAGTCGCGGCTAGCCTTCTTTTTGTGTCAGTGATGTTGGCGCATCACTTTCTTCGATGATTTTCTTTTTATGATCAGTTAATACGATGATAACTTGACGATTATTGCTCATAAGCTCGTCAAAGCGTGAATTGATTTCTTTCAAATCTTTAATGTAATCAGGGTCATCTTTTTCTTTTTTATGCCAATAGCGATTACGATCAAGTTTTTGGATTTCACTGGCGCGCAGAATTTCGAAGTAGCTGTTTTCTTGCTTCAATCGATACACTTCACTATCAAGCAGCTGAATTAACTTCTCTTTTGAAATGGTTTTTTTCTTCAGTAGGGCTTTGAGCGGGTCTTCTTTAAGGACAACTTTATCAGAGTCGATTTCGGTAGTGATCCCTAATTGAAATTCGATTTTGTGCTGACGATACTCTTTCGGGCAGACAGTTTGACTAAAGACGACGCGTTCATCTTTCATGCACTTATAAATGCCATTGGCTGATGCGATAGGGCTTGCAATCAACGCTAGCAAAATGAATGTTTGTAATAGTCTACTTGGCATGCGGCCACAGATCCTTTTGTCTAACCGATATCGTATCAACTTAGGTGTTGGGTTTATATCAGAAGGTTACCGCTTGGAGGCTCAATATCCATTGAGTTCCGCTGGTTGTTAATTATTATAGTCGGTTATTGCTGTAATGCTTTAGCATACTTTTTAACTATGGCTTAATTTTGGTGAGAATGCCAGTTTTTTGACGCTGGTTTTATAATGTAATAGTAAAAAATCACTATAAATTTGTAATACTTAGTGGACATTGGGTTAAGTCTTACACTGTCAATGGCGAATGGCTTAACGACTAAAAGTAAGGTTATTGATTCGGTGAGGTTTTCGCCAAAATTCAGTAATAAGTATTACAAAGTGATGATATGTTTCTGATTTAGCAATTACGATCGTAAGGCTTAGTGAATCCTCTTCTAAGTATTACTATCGAACAAGCCAACTAGCGAATGACTTAACGGCTAAAACTCAGGTTGTCGATTAGGCGAATATTGGCTAAAAAGGGCAGTAAAGCGAATTTCAAAATAACTATCTATTTGGATTAAAAATCATAATCAGAGTCAGCAATTAGACTAGTAAGACTTAGTGAATTCTCTTCTAAGTCTTACTAACGAACAAGCCAATGGTTTAACGACTAAAAGTTAGATTGTCGATTAGGCGAGTATTGCCCAGATAGGCCGCGACAAGTATAACAAAATGGTTATCTTCAGCTGTCACTGGGGCTAAAGTCGCTGCGTTTCTTACCGCTAAAAAGTCCATTTTAAAACCTGCATCAATGAGCTGTTGTTTAGCTACTTCAATGGCTAGCTCAATGGTTTCTCCAGCGGTCACTTGAGCGGCAACATAATCCATTACCTTCTTTATGCTTGTGGCTTGGATTTTTTGCAGGGCAGATAAATAGCCATTTCTAGAGCTCATAGCGAGCCCTGATGCTTCTCGAACAGTGTCGATGCCGATGATGTCGATAGGCAGAGATAAGTCTTCAACCATGGCGGTGATGACCATCAACTGTTGATAATCTTTACGACCAAATAGGGCGATATCCGCTTGAACAATATTAAATAGTTTACAAACTATGGTTGCCACACCGCGGAAGTGTCCGGGACGACTGGCGCCGCAAAACTCTTCGCCTATTTTAGGTACTTCAACAAAGGTCTGATTCTCTAAGCCTTTAGGGTAAATAATCTCTGGTGTCGGTGTGAATAGTAGCTCTGCACCCGCATTAATCAGTGCATTCTGATCATCTGCTAGGGTGCGCGGGTAAGCTGCTAAATCTTCATGTTGTCCAAACTGCATTGGATTAACAAAAATAGACACCACCACATGATCGGCTCTTTTAAGCGCTTCAGTAACTAATCTAATGTGACCTTGGTGTAAATTGCCCATGGTTGGCACAAACGCAACGGTTTCACCTTGCATATGCCATTGCTTTACTTGCTTTCTAATCTCAGCAATATTCGCGGTGGTGATCATCATTTTTACCTAAACTATTTATCCAAAATATCTATCGATTTAATTAATTGGTTCATTATTAATTAATTGGTTCACTATTAATTAATTGGTTCACTATTAATTAATTGGTTCACTATTAATTAATTGGTTCACTATTAATTAATTGGTTCACTATTAATTAATTGGTTCACTATTAATTAAATGAGTGTTCATCAGCAGGGAAACTGCCATTGGCAACTTCTTCGATATAGGCTCTTATTGCCGCGCGTATTTCGCCAGTTTGCTTGAGGTAGTTTTTAGAAAACTTTGGAATGTAACCACTGGAGATCCCCAGTACATCATGCATGACCAAAATTTGGCCATCAGTATCAGGACCTGCACCAATACCAATTACCGGTATGGTAAGCGCTTCAGAGATTTTTTTCGCGAGTGCAGTTGGAATGCATTCAACTACTAATAATTGCGCGCCAGCGGCTTCTAAAGCTTTGGCATCATCAATCATACGTTGGGCTTTATCTTCTTCTCGGCCCTGAATTTTAAAGCCACCAAATACGTGTACTGATTGCGGAGTTAACCCAAGGTGAGCACAGACAGGAATACCGCGTTCAGTGAGCATTTTAACGCTTTCAAGTAGCCATTCACCACCTTCCATTTTTACCATGGTTGCACCTGCTTGCATTAGGGTGCTGGCATTGCGCATGGTTTGTTCCGGTGTGGCGTAACTCATAAAAGGCATATCTGCGATAAGTAGGGCGCGTTTACAACCGCGGCTGACGCTGGCGGTGTGATAAGCAATGTCATCAACGGTCACAGGTAAGGTGTCATTGTGGCCTTGGAGCACCATGCCTAAGGAGTCGCCAACAAGAAGCACATCGACACCTTCGCTATCAAATGCGCCGGCAAAGCTGGCATCATAAGCGGTAAGGGCGGTAAATTTTTTACCTTCTTGTTTGAATTTTATCAGGGTTGAGCTAGTGACTTTTGACATAATAAACTCTGCAAAGAAATCATATTCAAATAATGGAAATACACTCTGAGCTACCATTACAATGGGTTAAATTTGAATTAACTCAGCTCGCATTTCAGTGGTAATAAGGTGTTGTAATTTAGTGTTACATGGTAGCACTAAATCGGCAGCAATATCTGCCAGTGGTATTAGCACAAAACTGCGTTGTTTCATGCCGTAATGGGGGACTGTTAATCTCGGTAAATCAACCATTAGCTCGCCATATAATAAAATATCGAGATCTAATGTTCTTGGTCCCCAGCGCAAATCTCTCACTCTACCTTGCTCATTCTCAATGGCCTGAAGGGCATCAAGTAAATCGATAGGGCTAAGAGTGGTGCTAAAGCTAACTACGGCATTGACATAGTCAGGTTGCTTTACATCGCCCATTGGTCGTGAGCGATAATAATGAGAGACCTTTATATGATGATCTTGCCCTAAGCTTTTTATTGCAGTAACTGCATTATCTAGCTGCTGTTCAGGGTTTTCAAGGTTAGCGCCAAGGGCAACAAATACCCTTGTTGCCTTTTCAGCGGCTTTGGTCGCCCTAGTGTGAACCTTAAGTGGTTTATGACTCATTGTTATTCTTGAGTATTAGCAGGCTTTGGAGCTGACTTAGGCTTATTAGGGCGTCTACGTTTACGCTGCTGGGCGTTACGATTTCTGCTTGGGCCATTCTTGTTACCGCTTTTGGCGATATCAGTACGTTGTTGCTCATCGGCTTCAACAAATGACTGCCACCAATTGGCAATTTTACCAATATTGCCCGCTTCGGCTTCGCCGCGCAGTAATAATAAATCATAAGCAGCGCGGAATTTAGGGTGCTCTAATAATTTGAAGGCACGGGTGCCTTGGCTACGTTCTAGACGCAATTGTAGCTGCCAAATATCTTTTGCTGGAGTACTGAAGCGGCGTGGAATGCTAATGGTGCGACATTGCTGCTCCATCACATCACCCATAGCGGCAACATGAGCATCGTAATGACTTAAGCCACTTTCTAAGGCAATATCATCAGCACGTTGCTTGAGTGGATACCACAATAATGCCGCATAAAAGAAGGCGGGCGTTACCGGTTTATCTTGGCTTACGCGTAAGTCGGTACTGGCCATAACTGCCGTTAGCATTTTAGCGGTATTGCCACTGGGTTGCTCTTTGATTAACGCAGCAATTTGCGGAAATAGCGGCGCAAATAAACCAAAATCTTGCATCATGTTGTAGTTAGCTTCTGCTTTGCCAGCAAAAAATAACTTTAGCACTTCTTCGTACATACGCGCTGCAGGGATATCTTTTAATAATGGCGCTAATTCTTTTATTGGCGCAGCCGTTACCGGCTCAATGGTCATATCCAGTTTGGTAGCAAAGCGCACCGCACGTAACATCCGCACCGGATCTTCACGGTAACGAGTTTCAGGATCGCCAATCAGCTTGATGACTCTAGCATCGATATCATGAATACCACCGCCGTAGCTGTGGATAGAGTAGTCGCTAATGTCGTAATACAGGGCGTTAATAGTAAAGTCGCGACGTTCAGCGTCTTCATCTATTTCACCGTAGACATTGTCACGAAGTAGACGACCTTCAGCATTGGATTTGGAAATTTTGTCATCATTTTCATTGTGATGACCACGGAAGGTGGCGACTTCGATAACATCACGGCCAAAAACAATGTGTGCCAATCTAAATCTGCGGCCCACTAAGCGTGAATTTCTAAAGAGCTTTTTAATTTCCTCTGGGGTCGCATTGGTGACCACATCAAAATCTTTCGGCTCCATACCTAATAGAATGTCACGAACACCACCGCCAACTAGGTAAGCTTTATAGCCAGATTTACTGAGTCTATAGAGTACTTTTAACGCATTTTCACTTATTTGGCGTCGAGAAATAGTATGGGCATCTCTGGTGACAATGTCCAAACGCAGGCCGTCATCTTGGCTTTGTGGCTCAATGACAGGAGTGGTTTTATTGTCTTCAAACAGCTGTTTGCAGAATTGACTTATACGGCGAAAAATAATACACCTCGAACGACATTATTAAATGGTTAAAAATCTGGCGGCTATGATATACCAAATGTTACTGAATGAGTATATCACTGCTCAATCAGAATCTCAGATAGTTGTGGAATTTGGCTAATCGCAAATTGCTCTGCGGCCTGTTTTAGCATGACATCGACATCATCAATATCAACTTGTTGTTGCCCAAGAAAGCGCAATGCGGCATTGATGCTGGCTTGGGGACGTTTTCGATCAATGGCATTAGCATAATTTTGCTTTGATAATTTAAACCCTGGCTTGGTGCAGGCTAAAGGTAGATGCAGCCAATTGGGGGAGTTAAAGCCCAAAATATTATTCATGCTTATTTGGCGGCAGCTGGTTTCCAGTAGATCGCAGCCTCTGACTATTTCAGTGATCTGTTGAAAGGCATCATCTAACACCACAGCTAATTGATAGGCGTAAAGGCCATCACTGCGTTTGATGATAAAGTCTTCAGCCGCAAAGCTGTGCTTTACCGTGACACTTCCCATCACTAAATCAGTAAAATGTTCAACCTGGGCGCTATTTCTGATACGAACGGCGCCTTGGGTTAATCGAGGGCGTAGCTGACCACAGCGGCTGTCATAAACGCCGCCCATTTGTTGAATTTTTTTTCGAGTGCAATGGCAAAAATAGCTAAGATCTTCTTTTAAGAGCTGCTCAATATGCTGCTGATAGATATCAAGCCGATGGCTTTGAAATAGCTCAGTATCATCCCAATGCAGGCCATAAGCCTCTAAGGTGGTCAATATATCACTGCTTGCACCAGCCACTTCTCTTGGTGGATCTATATCTTCAATCCTGACGAGCCATTTACCCTGTTGCTGTTTTGCCCGCAGGTAACTGCCAAGGGCTGCAATAAGGGAGCCAAAATGTAACGGGCCAGATGGGGACGGAGCAAAGCGACCAATATAAGCGGATGAGTTCAGCGACATAGCTTTTGCCTCGATTTATTGGTGTCGACATAAAAGGTTACTGCTTTTATGCCATAGCCGATAAACAAGTTCTGTTAATCCTAAAAGTAAAAATCAAAAAATACAAAAGGCGAGAATAATCTCGCCTTTTGGTATCAATACTACCCCGCCTCATAAACAGCAAGCTAGCAGTTTTGCAGTGTGACAAATGTATGGGCTATATTAGCCAGCCATTTGTCTTTCTTTTATTTCAGCAAGCGTCTTACAATCAATACATTGATCAGCAGTAGGACGTGCTTCTAAGCGGCGAATACCGATTTCAACACCACATGAATCACAGAAGCCGAAATCGTCTTCTTCAATTTTTTGTAATGTTTTTTCAATTTTCTTGATCAGCTTACGTTCTCTGTCGCGTGCTCGAAGCTCTAAGCTAAATTCTTCTTCTTGAGCTGCACGGTCAACAGGATCTGGAAAATTAGCAGCTTCATCTTGCATATGGTTCAAGGTGCGATCAACTTCTTCGCGTAACTGATTACGCCAAGCGTCTAAGATGATCTTAAAATGAGAGCGTTGCTCTTCACCCATATACTCCTCGCCAGCTTTCTCCTGGTAAGGTTCTACACCTGCGATAGCGAGTACGCCAAGTTTTTTGGTGCCTTCAGGCATAACGCATCTCCTGTAATAATTAGTGATTTTATGTGCGTCTAAAATTTATGGCCGCTATCTATAGCAGAAACACTAGAGCGTGGCAAATTATTTGATTAGTAAGTTATACTTTTTTGAACTAAACAATGACTTTGCACTTACGAGTAATTTTGCTGGATAGCGCCGACAGTTCGGTTTGATATGCTAACACTTCAACCCCACTGTTAACTGCTTGCTTTAATAATTGTGCATATTGTGGATCGATATGCGCAGCAGCTTGAACGAGATTAATGCCGCTATGTTGGACGACAAAAAGTAATACCGCTCTGTGACCTAGACTAGCCATATGCATTAACTCACGCAAATGCTTTTGTCCACGAGTGGTAACTGAGTCAGGAAAGTAGCCTACTGCTTGCTCTAATAATGTACAGCTCTTTATCTCAACGTAACATAAAGGTTTAGTTTCATCACTGAGTAAAATGTCGATACGACTATTTTCATCACCATATTTCACTTCTCTTTTTAGTGATGCATAACCGCTAAGTTCAGTAATGACACCATTACTAATCGCCTCTTCGGCTAATGCATTGGCGCGGCCGGTATTAATGCCAATTAAATGATTGTCGGGGGTGGCACTGAGCTCCCAAGTATTTGGGTATTTTCTTTTGGGGTTATCTGAGCTGGAAAACCAAACTGTTTCACCGGGAAACAAACAGTTTTTCATCGAACCAGTATTGGGGCAGTGAATGGTGATTTCGCTACCATCATCAAGTTGCACATCGGCCAGAAAACGTTTGTAACGCCTCAATAAAGTACCTTGTTGTAAGGGAGGGCTAAAGTCCATTAAAAAGAATGCTCCTAAAATTATTTATTAACAATTATTTTTACTAAATGATGCTGAATTAGTCACGTTCATTTAGTGATTTACAGTACACTTAGCTTATTGGTTATCTAAGTTACAACGCAAGCATAACAAGGACATTACAATGGAAATTATGACGATTACCCTAACACGAGAAGCGCCACAGAGCCTTTGGGGTAAAGCAGATGTGAGCTTTCAAGGCCATCAAGCGCTGATCCATTTATCTGCAGCAGATGAATTACGTCAAGTACAAATGGCGGCTAGAAAAATTCGTAGTCAGGGTATTAGCAAGGTGCAGCTTGACGGTGAGTTATGGAGCCTTGATTCGCAATGGGCTTTTTCTCAAGGTTTTACCACGGCCAAAGGCCCATTTGAAGTACTCTGGTGTGGTGACGTGAGCACTCAAGCCACTTTATCTCATCGCTTTGAAGCGGCAAGTTTCGCGCGCAAATTAGTTAACGAAACCCCTGAAGAATTGTCTCCGGTTATTCTTGCCGAGCACGCAGCAAACTGGCTCAAAGACATTGGTGGCGACAAGGTCAGTTTTGATATTTTTGAAGGCCAAGAATTACTCGAAAAACAATGGATTGGTTTACATGCGGTTGGCCGTGGCAGTGAGCGTCCGCCAGCGATGCTAGTGCTTGATTTTAATCCACTCGCAGCCGATGCCAAAGTATCCACCGCTCTTGTGGGCAAGGGCATTACCTTTGACTCTGGCGGTTACAGCATTAAGCCTTCAGAGGGCATGCTGGATATGAAATGCGATATGGGCGGCGCGGCAACAGTGACAGCAGCGCTGGGTCTAGCCATGAAAGCCGGTCTGAATAAGCGGGTTAAATTGTTTCTGTGTTGCGCCGAAAACCTCATCAGTGGCCATGCTTACAAGTTAGGTGACATCTTAACTTATAAAAATGGCGTTACCGTTGAAGTGGTTAACACCGATGCTGAAGGGCGTTTAGTGTTAGCTGACGGGCTGCAAGCAGCATCAGATACTGGAGCAGAATTAATTATTGATGCGGCAACACTGACAGGTGCGGCGATTATGGCTGTGGGCAATAATTACAATGCGATATTTTCACCGCAAATGGAAACCTTGCAATTAGCACAACAAAAAGCGGCCACTGTTGCTGAAAATGTCTGGCCATTGCCATTGGATACTTGGCATAAAGATATGTGCCCTTCACCTTATGCAGATACCGCCAATAGTCGCGCAATGAAAGGCGGCGGTGCAGGCGGCGCGTCAAATGCAGCAGGCTTCTTATGGCGCTTTGTGAGCCCAGAAGTTAACTGGTTGCACATGGATTTAGCTGGTGCATATGCATCATCGGCTACGCCATTATGGAGCGCTGGCGCAACAGCTCATGGAGTATTGACCATCGCGGCAATGTTAGAGCGATAAAGCCTATAACTCTTCAGGTTTTAGCTATAGATTCGAGAAACGAAAGCTGCCTAGGCAGCTTTTTTTAGTTATGGCTGTAAAGGCCACTGTTGTAGTGGTTTATATATAAGCCCTTGAGTACTGCTAATGGATTCATAGAGGGTTAAATGGCGGGCTTTTGTGTTTATAGCTTCAGTGAGTGCAGGTAACTTATCTATAAGGGCTGCAGGCTCTGACACAGCTCTAAATAAGCTGATATGGGGTCTAAATTCATGCTGAGTTTGATAAAGGTTCAAGTGTGATGTCATTAATTTTAAGCTGTGGGCAATATGCGCCAACGCTTTTTCGACATCACCCTGAATGCACAAGACTTTCGCTTTAGGCCAGTAAGCAAGTTGTTGCAGTGGTTGTTCAAAAGCGCTGAAATGCTGCTCGGTGATATACCGATCAATCTGCAGCATCTGATCAGAACTAATTTTGCCTAAAAATGCAGCGGTTAGATGTAAATTCTCCCGCTTAACGGCGCTAACCTGTATACTCAGATGCGGCATTAATTGCTGCTGATATTGGCTCAATTGAGTGCGGTTTGACTCTGATAATGCAATGGCAATAAAACAACGTTTATGGTGATTTTTAGTCATGGGTCTCCTTAACGCCATTGATCCTTATCTGTTGTTAGCATTATTTTTTATTATTATGACGTTTATCGTCAAAGACATGTTAGCTTAATCGACGGCAACAGTTTACGGTTAGGTAAATTAACAGCAAGACCAGTGAAGCTCCGTTTAGAGGGATACTGTATAATGACAGCAAAAATGCTGCGAATGAATGAGTCATTGAATGAGCAATAGTGAACTGAAATCAGTATGGGCTAGCCCGCAGTCTGCTGAATTAAATCACTACCTGTGCTGTGATAAGGTTATGGCTGAGATTGATGCATTGCAACTGCAATTAGGCGTCGATGAAATCGTGGTTTTACTATCCCAAACAACTGAAAGTCTAACCAGTGGTAAAGTTTACCATGTCAAGGCGTTGCAAGCTTATCAGCATCAAGATCAATTTCAACAGCATCTTCAGCGCCAACCTAATAACGCACGAATAGGCCAATCACTCGCTGCCTTGCCTGATTTATGTGAACAATTACTCGCACAAGATAGTGCTGATATCAATGCCACAACAAGTCTTTTGCAGCGTCAAATAACTGATTTTGTTCAGTCACGGTCCGAGGTGTTTTCACTCTCTTTGAGTGAAGCGGTGCAAATAGGCAATACCAGGTTGATTTTTTTACCACTAAAATATCAATTAAATTGGCAACTTGAGGCCTCGGATGGTGTCAATTGTCCTATGACAAAGCTTAACGAGGCTAGCCTAAAGCTGGCATCTGAAGCTGAGCTGGCTCGCGTATCGCAATTATTAACAAACAAAGAAGCCCAATACCTTGAGCTTTTTCAGCAACTGCCAGTAGCCTGTTCGCTCATTGATAAGGACAACTGTATTAGCAGTCAAAATCAAGTGGCTAGCCAAATTTTTCCGTCAATCAGTAATCAAAGTTTATATTCATTAATCAATGCAGATGACCACATATTGTTGGATGATTGCCTACACATTGTCAGAGATGGAGCACTGCATCAGTCATGGTGTGAAGTTCCACTGGTTAAAGCGGGTGTGACTCACTGGTATAAACTTAGCTTTTGCCGCGCATTAGACATAGAGCAGCAATTATTGATGATGATTGAAGATGTGTCAGAACGCTATCGTTTAGCCGATGAGCTGTCATTTCAATCCAACTATGATCCGCTCACAGGTCTGCCGAATCGGTTACAGTTTGAGGCAATGCTTGAAGAATTAATTGAGCATAAAGATCGCTTGCCTGTGTGTGTTGCCTTTATGGATCTTGATCAATTTCAAGTGGTTAATGATATCAGTGGTCATCAAGCTGGGGATGAATTGTTACGTCAGGTGTCTAAGCGTCTGAGCTACTTACTGCGTCATGGCGATGTCGTTGCCCGTTTAGGCGGCGATGAATTTGGCATTTTAATGTTCCAAGCGGATAAAGAGTCAGCCGAGCAAGTGGGCAACCGCATTTGCCAGCAATTATCCGAACATGAATTTATTTGGGGCGAAGTCAGCCATAATATTGGCGTTAGTATGGGTATGACTCAACTGGATGCGAAGTCAGAAGACATTTACCGCATTATGAGTCAGGCAGATGCGGCGTGTCGTATCGCCAAAGAAGATGGCCGTAATCGCTGGCATTTTTACAGTAAAAACGATCCCCAAGTACATCATTTATATAATCAAATGCTGGCCTCCGTTGATATCGTCTCGGCACTGGCGCTTAATCAGTTTGAATTATTTTATCAACTCATAGAACCGCTAAATTCTGACGACCGTGGCATTCACATGGAAATCTTATTGCGCATGGTGCAAGAGGATGGCCGTTTTGTATCACCAGGGGTGTTTTTACCTGCAGCAGAGCGCTATAACCTAGCATCAAAAATTGATAGCTGGGTTATCGACAACCTTTTAAAGTGGGGCGCACGCAATAGCGAAATTTGGTCACAATTATCAATGGTGTCGCTAAATTTGTCAGCGCTGTCATTATCCGATAGCAAGTTTATGGACTGGTTAGAAATACGCTTGATGGTTGAGCCCGAACTGGTGTCTAAGTTGTGTTTTGAAATCACCGAAACCGCCGCTATTAGTCAACTCGAACAGGCCACCACCTTGATTGAGCTATTAAAACCTTTAGGTTGCAAGCTGGCTTTGGACGATTTCGGATCGGGCTTTTCAAGTTTTGCTTATTTGAAATGCTTAGATGTGGACTATGTCAAAATTGACGGTCAGTTTGTGGTTAATGTCTGTGACGACCGCAGTGATAAAGCCATTGTCTCGGCTATTTGCCAGCTGGGTAAAGATATGGACTTTGAAGTGATAGGCGAATTTGTTGAAAGCGCTGACATTGGGCGGCAATTAAAACAGCTTGGTGTTAGCTATGGCCAAGGCTACGCGATTGGAAAACCTACCCGCTTGCAGGATTTATCCTCAGGGATCAGAACGCCGTGGTTAATCGATTTATAGGCGATTAGCTTTTTCGTTTCAGTCGTTAATTGTCAATGTGTGCATGCTTCGATTTGCATATGCTTTAATCTGCCCCCGCTTCGATCTGCATAGAGCCGTAGCATCAATAATCGTTTATGAGTAAACTGAAGCCAGATTTTCGCCGTTAAAGTATCTCCTTTGAGCTCATTACCTATTCAAGCCTTATTTGCGCCATTACAACAGGCGCTGGGCGATCATTCGCAAATTATCCTCGAAGCGCCCACGGGTGCCGGTAAATCCACCGCACTACCTCTGGCAATGCTGCAGTGGCCGCAAATTAGCGGCAAAATCCTCATGCTGGAACCAAGGCGGGTTGCTGCTCGCAGTGTGGCGCAATTTATTGCTAAATCCCTAGGGGAAAAAGTCGGTGAGCGAGTGGGCTATCGGGTCAGAGGTGAGAGCCGAGTCGGGGCTAATACCCGCTTAGAAATTGTCACAGAGGGTATTTTAACGCGGATGATCCAGCAAGACCCAGAGCTTGAAGGCATAGAGGTCATTATTTTCGATGAAATCCATGAGCGTCATTTACCCACAGATCTGGGTTTAGCGCTGGCGCTAGAAGTGCAAGACTCGCTGCGCGAAGATCTTAAAATTATTGCCATGTCGGCAACCCTATCGGGCTTACCCTTAAGCCAATTAATGCCTGACGCTGCCACATTAGTAAGCCAAGGTCGAAGCTTTGATGTTGAAACGCTTTACCGACCGGTAATGGGGCAAGTGCAGTGGCTAAGTCATTTAAGCCAAGTGGTTATCGACAGTGTCAGCAGTAGCAACACAGTCCCAAGCGACTACCAACATGGCTCGGTGTTGGTGTTTTTACCCGGCAAAGGGGAAATTAATCAACTGCAGCGATTATTAAGTCAGCGACTAGACCCAAATGAATTTTTACTGTGTCCCTTATACGGTGATTTATCTCCTGCTGAGCAAGATAAAGCCATTTCTCCCGCCCCTAGTGGCAAACGTAAAATCGTCATTGCCACTAATGTTGCTGAGTCGAGCTTAACCATCGATGGCATCACTATTGTGATAGACAGTGGGTATAAGCGTGAGGCAAGCTTTAACCCACGCACAGGTGTTAGTCGATTATCGTTAAGGCGTATAAGCCAAGCCTCGAGTATTCAGCGTGCAGGCCGTGCAGGGCGCTTACAAAAAGGCTGCTGCGTGAGATTGTGGGGCCAAGAAGAACAAAGTCGAATGATGGTGGCTGATGCGCCTGAAATCACCCAAAGCGAGCTGACGTCAATGGCGTTTGATTGTGCCTATTGGGGCGTGAGTGATATTGAGTCCTTACCGCTATTAACCAAGCCGCCAGCGATTCATCAACAGGTGGCGTGGCAATTACTCGCCAAGCTTGAGCTGGTGGATGAGCAACATAAAATCACCGCTCAAGGCCAAGCGGCCTATGAGCTAGGTTGTCACCCGCGTTTAGCGCACATGTTGCTGACTTCGCAAGCCCTTGCTAAATCCCAGCAACAGGCCGACTTAGTGTTACTGGCATGTTTACTTGCTGCGGTACTCGAAGCACGAGGCTTACCTAAAAAAGGCGCTGATATCAGTCAGTACCTGGGTTTAGCGACCCAAGGACAAATGGCAACCCAAGTGAATAAATGGCAGCGGGCGCTATCTGCTAAAGGCGATATCAAGCAAGTGGCTCGCGACGCCGCCAGTCGTGATATTAGTTTATTATTGGCGCTGGCATACCCCGACAGAATTGCCAAAGCCCGCGGTAAACTAGGTTTTGCCCTCAGTAACGGCACAGGGGTTACTATTGATGCTGAAGATGCTATGGCTAATCAAGCTTGGTTAGTGGTGGCCGATTTTCAAGAAACCCAAGGCCGCAATGCAGGACGAGTCTATCTTGCTGCGGCAATCAACCCTGAGCACTTCCAGCAAGAGCTTAAATTTTTAACCCATGAGGTTAAAATTTGTCAGTGGGATGAAACCAAAGGGCGCTTTTTTGCTGAAAAGCAAACCCGAGTGGGTGAGGTTATTATACAGCGCGCTCAAGAAACTCAGGTAGATAATAAATTAATCCAGCAAGCGTTATTGAGTCACATCCGCGCTAAAGGCTTAACTGTGCTGGATTTGGGCGAAAGTTTTTTGCAATTACAATATCGACTGAAGTTAGCCCAGCAATTTGCGCCGCAACATGATTGGCCAAACCTTGATGATGCCAGCATGCTAGCAAGCTTAGAGCAGTGGTTAGCGCCATATTTAGCTGAGGTGAATTCCATTGCCAAATTACAAAAACTTGATATCTTTGGCCATGTGAAAAATCTGCTGACATGGCAGCAACAGCAAACATTGAATGAATTGCTTCCCACTCATTGGCAAATGGCTACCGGCACCCGAGCACCGATTGAGTATCAAGTGGTCGCTGCTCAGGCCGTAGAAAGTGAAGCCGATGGCAGCGATAGTGATAAGCAAAGCATGGAAAATGATGCCGCCGACAGCAATAAGGCCGTCAGCGGTAGAGCGCTATTAAAAGTACGCCTGCAAGAGGCTTTAGGTTTATCACAAAGTCCGCTATTACTTCATGGTAAGCTCACTGTCACCATGGAATTATTGTCGCCAGCCCAGCGACCTATTGCTGTAACCGCAGATTTAGCCAGTTTTTGGCAAGGCCCATATATTGAAGTAAAAAAAGAAATGCGTGGCCGTTATCCCCGCCATTTATGGCCTGACGATCCGGTTAATACAACCGCCACTAAATTTACTAAAAAGAAGACGCCAGGCTTAAATTGCTAATGGCGATAAAGAATTAAAAAAAGATGACAGAAACGACAAAGATGATGGCTCCTCAAGCGCCTAAAAAAAATGTAGCGAAAAAGCCTGCAGAAAAGCAATCGGTTCCTAAAACAGCAGCGCCTAAAACGCCAGCGACCAAAACTGCTGCGACGAAAAAAAACGCCAGCAAAAAAGCGGCGACTAAAAAGCCTAGAGTAAAAAGGGTCATTGCTAAAGCTAAGCCGTCAATGTGGAAAAAACTGTGGTCAATCGGCTGGAAACTCGGCTTGATTGGCATCGTGGTGGTGAGCTCTTACGGCATCTATTTAGATCAAATTATTGCCCGTAAATTTGAAGGGCAAAAATGGCACTTACCCGCACAAGTGTTTAGCCGTTCAATGGCCATTTATCCCGGCGCAGCCATAAACCATCCGCAGCTAATGGCGGAGCTAAAACTGCTTGGCTATCGTAAAGTGGCCACCCCTCGTCAAGTGGGCGAGTTTTCAGCATCTAGTAGTAAAATTGAGCTTTGGCGTCGACCATTTTTACACCCAGAAGGCGATCAAGCAGCTCAGCGGGTGATGATTTCATTTGACTCTCAAGGGGTCAACTCAGTGCAGCGCATGAGTGATAAGCGTCAATTAGCAGTATTCCATTTAGAGCCAGTATTGCTGGATCGCATTTTGGCTTCTGGCGCTGAAGACCGATTATTTGTGCCTACCACAGAAATGCCCCAAGCTATTGTCGATGCCCTGATTTTGGTCGAAGATCGCAGTTTTTATCAGCATCATGGGGTTAATCCATTTGCCATTCTCCGCGCCGCTATCGTCAATGTGACCGCCGGGCGCACAGTTCAAGGTGGTTCAACCTTAACTCAGCAATTAGCCAAAAACTTCTTTTTAACCAGTGAGCGCTCAATTGTGCGTAAAATCCGTGAAGCCTTAATGGCGATCATCATTGATTTTCGATACAGCAAAGAAGAGATACTCGAGGCTTATTTAAATGAAGTGTATATGGGGCAAGACAAGGCGCGTGGCGTTCATGGTATGGGCTTGGCGTCGCAGTTTTACTTCGGCCGTCCTATCGCGGAGCTAACAGTATCCCAACAAGCCTTTTTAATTGCCGCCATTAAAGGGCCATCATACTACAACCCTTGGCGCTCACCTGAGCGGGCGCAAAATCGCCGCGACTTGGTGCTGCGATTACTGATGGAAGATGATCGCTTAACCGTTGAGCAATACAAAGCGGCGGTAGAATCACCACTCGGGCTGCGTGATTTTAATAAATCAGTACATCAAAAACTGCCAGCTTTCTTTGCGGTGGTAAAACAAGAGTTACGAACGCGTTATGGTGATAGCTTACTGCAGCAATCAGGGGTCAAGGTATACACCACCTTAGATCCTATGGCTCAAGATGCCGCCGAAAAAGCCGTATTAAGCACCATGAAGTCACTGGATGAACGCACTAAAAACGTGCAAGTAGGGATGGTGGTAACTGACAAATACACCGATGGCATTGCCGCCATGGTAGGGGATAGAGTGCCAAGCTTTGACGGCTTTAACCGCGCAGTGGAAATTCGCCGCCCGATTGGCTCGTTAGTGAAACCATTTGTGTATGCCACTGCATTGCAACAAGGCAGTAAATATAATTTGGCGACCCCAATAGCTGACAAACCGATCACCTTACAAAATGGTCAAGGTAAAACCTGGTCGCCACAAAATGTGGATCGAAAATTCCGTCAACAGGTGCCATTATTAGATGCATTTAAAAACTCAATGAATGTACCAACGGTGAATATTGGTATTGAATTAGGCGTTGATAATGTCGCTAAAACCATGGCTAATGCGGGTTGGTCCGATGCTATACCTCGCTATCCATCAATGTTGTTAGGGGCCATTAATGGCTCACCTTATATGGTGGCGCAGGCTTATCAAACCATTGCCAATAATGGCCGTTATCGACCGTTAACCTCTATCACCGCAGTATTAGATACTAATAACGAACCGCTTAAGGTTACTCGTGTTAGCGCCAGCCAAGGCCTTGAACCGCAAACGGACTATTTAGTGCAATATGCCATGAATCAAGTGGTGCAAACTGGTACGGCTAAAAGGTTAGGGCAAGCCTTCCCCAATGTGGCCTTAGCGGGTAAAACAGGTACCAGTAACGATAGTCGTGACTCTTGGTTTGCAGGCTTTGATGAGCGTAACGTGGCAGCTATTTGGGTTGGTCAAGACGATAACAGTAAAACGGGTTTATATGGCTCAAGCGGCGCAATGGCAGTGTACCAAGCATTTTTAAAGCAGCGTCCGCCGTTAGGTTTAAGAATGACGCCGGCAGATGGCATAACCCAAGGTTATTTTGATAAAGACACTGGCGTGGCAAAACAAGCCGATTGTGACAATGTGATGGCGCTGCCTGCCACACGTGACAGCTACAAGCCTGCTGCAAACTGTGGTGAGCCCTTGTCTTGGTGGCAAAAAATCATCAATTAACACTCAGCTGAGTCAGCTTTATAATCTCAATGATTAATTAGGCAGAATAAAAAATGGCTACTCGTTTGAGTAGCCATTTTTATTGTGTCGGTATTTAGCGAGCTTACCTTTGGCTTAAGTTTATATCGCTTAACTAAAGCTTAGCTAAATCTTAACCTAAGCGATTAAAACTTATAGTGATAACCGAGTGTTGCCGTTTGCGGCTTACCAGCAAAGATAGAACCATGAATGCGGGTGGTCATATAGGTTTCATCCAATAAGTTATCAACGGTTAAGTAGACTTCAGATGCATCATTAATGAAGTAACGAGCCGATAAATCCACAACGGTTTTATTGGCAATTAATTCTTCTGCAGGGATACCACCTTGATCGGCGACGGTGCGCATATCAGAGGTATAACGACCTGCAATAGTGACTTGCCATGCTTGTGCTTGAACGCCTGCAGATAAGAACAGTTGGTTATCAGGTAAATAAGGCAGTTCATCACCTTTTTCAACGTCGCCCCATGACTCAAAGTCAGAGATGAATGCGTTTTGGAATTCAGCATTGCTGAAGGTGTAAGCCATTTTTACCGGGAAACTAATCTCGCCTGTTTGATTAAATTCATAACCTAAACTTAGTTCAATGCCACTGACTTCAACTTCACCAGCATTGTATTGATTACCGATATTGTCATCATCACAACCTTGAGCCGCGGTGCAGTTACCATGCATATTGCTGTAATCACTGTAAAAGGCGATAGCTTCAGAGTTTAATGCACCAGTGTTGTAACGAACACCTGCTTCATAGTTCCAGCTTTTTTCTTCTTTACCGTCATCATTACCGGGGGCGCTAGGGGCAAAACCTTGCTGAATGCCTGCGAGCACAATTAAGTTATCGGTTATTTGGTAAGTTGCTGCAACTGAAGGTAAAACCACATCAAAGCTGTTGCTGATATCTTCATCTGGTGCACCTTCACGGCCGACGTTAGTTTTACCCCAATCACGACGCTGAGTAGTGACATCTTCATAACGCAGACCGGCAGTAATGGCTAAATCGCCAAAGGTCATTTTATCTTGAACGTAAAAAGCAAACGCTTCAGCGCTATCAATACGGTTAGAGTCAGTGCCAGGAACGCCGCTATTGGTCAGTGACATTACTTGGTTAGCCCCTAATTCATAGGTATCAACCCACTGAAAGCGATCCATTTCATCTTCGTGAAAACGCGCGCCAATGGCTAAATCATGATCGCCGAGTAACCAGTTCAGTTCAGTTTGAATCCCTTGGGATAAATACTCTCGATTATTGGCTTTAACTTGCACATCCATTGGTGACATTGACGTTGGATCTTGATCAAATTCAGCCGCTTTTTTAATACCGCCACTGCCTAAGCTTTCGCCATCAACTTTCGAGGTCTTGTACCAGTTACGGGCAAAATTATTGTAATAAGCCGTGGTCGCAAGTGATACAGTCGAGCTAAAGTCGATGATATGGTTTAACTGAATTTGCTTGTGATCAGTGCTCATTTCATCTTTTTGAGAGGCAGAGTAACGCATATAAGGTGAAGCGTTATAATCATCTTCAGTTAAGCCCATGTAAGTTTCGTTAGACACTTCATCTGAGTACTTTAATTTTAATTCAAGGCGTTGCTGATACTTGGCATCGTCGCTACTATCAATACTGATTTTCGCTAAGGCATCGTTTTTCACAAAACCAGTATCACCACCAACACCATTAATGTCGCGAAAGCCATCAGCTTGATAACGGTAAATTTCTGCTACCGCGCCAACGCGTTCGCCTTGACCGCCTGCATGGGCATGTACTTTAGCAAAGCCGTCTTGTCCTGCGGCCACATCAATACCGCCAGCCAGTTCTTCCACTGGGATTTGACGAGAAAGCATATTGATAATACCACCAGTGGTGCGAGGGCCGTATTTAAGGGTCGAGCCGCCTTTCATGATCTCAACGGTTTGCATTCTACCAGAGGTTGGAAAGTAGTAAGCCGCAGGAGAAGCATAAGGCGCAGGCGCCGCTAATACTCCGTCTTCCATAATGGTGATTTTTTCAGAACGATTTTGACCCGTGCCACGCATACCAATATTTGGACGTAAGCCATAACCATCTTCTTCTTGCAGATACACCCCAGGCACAGACGCTAGGGTGCGCATAATGTCGGTGTATTTGAAGTTTTCAATTTCAGCGTCACCGATAACATGAGCACTACCGGGAACATTATTAACCGGATTGGCACTGCCAAAAATTGAGATTTGCTCCATGGTGGCATTGGTTGCAGGATCTGTATCGGCAGCAGATGCTGAAAAAGCGCTGAATAGGGCAGTGGCTAAAAGACTAATTCGAAGGCTGTGTTGAGTCATGTAAATCTCCAAAGGCGAATTGCAAATATAATGAAAATGGTAATTGTTATCATTTGTATCTGTATTGTGATGGAGTTTACTTAATTAATTACTAAAATCAACATTTGAGTTAATAATGTTAACTCAAATGTTGGAGTTGGATTAGTATGATGTGGTTCGCTTCACAAATAGTGAGGTAAGAGCATAGTGCTGCAGTCGTGACAGCGATTAAGTCATCGGCTGAGTTTATGTGAATTTTTGCTGTAAACTCGATTCACAATAAACCCAACTCAATAAGAGATGGATATCTTTAACGAATAAGAATGGATGTATATGTTTTTGTCACCTTATTACGCTAAGCAAGACCAAAGTGTGTTTATTTCTGCTTTGCAAGCGAGCAATTTCGCCAAGCACGTCGCTGAAGACTTTAATCCTATTCATAATGTTGGCGCTAAACGCTTCTGTGTTCCTGGTGACTTACTGTTTGCTTTAGTGCTTACAGAGTTCGGCTTGAGCAAAAAAATGAAGTTTAAGTTTGCTGGCATGGTCGGTGATGGCGTTGAGTTAATTCTGGATCAGCAAGCCGGTGAACAATTTAGTATTTGTGACAACAAAGGCAAAGAATACCTGCATATCGAACGTGAAGGGGCGCTTTGTCAATGTGATGTACAAAAAGCGGCATTCATCAAAAGTTATGTGGCGTTTTCTGGGCTTAATTTTATTCATGTACTCGTGCCGATGATGAAACAGTACGGCATGATGATTAACCCAGCCAGACCTTTGGTTATTTATGAAAGTATGTCTTTTCAATTAGATACTTTCGATTTCACTGATATGAGCCTTGAATTGGTTGAGCAGGATATGCAAATCAATGGCAAACGCGGTGATGTGACCTTGCAGTTTGCCTTAAAAAGCGCAGGTAAAGTCATAGGCTCAGGTATCAAAACCCTAGTGTTAAGCGGTTTACGCGAATACGATGAGCTGCAAGCGCAGCAAATGTGTCATAGCTATGAAAGCAGTAAATTAGCTTAACTTCTGAAAGTTAAGTTTTAGTTAGCCAGTAGTAAATTAGCATTATTCCATTTTAAAAATGCGATATTCCGTTTTTACATTATGCTTTAGGTAGGATACGTCCATAAGTTGATTATCGCTTGAGGTTTATATGAAAAAATTATTACTGGTTTCGCTTTCTTTTTTAGCATTTTCAGCTAGCGCGAATATTATTTATGATAAAACGGGCGTGAATGAAAAAGATTTTGTTTTCGATCAATATCAATGCCAAGAAATGTCACAGCAAGTTCATAAAAATACTGAATCTCGTGGTGCCATTAGTAGTGGTCTTAAAGGTGCGGCAGTAGGCGCAGCGGGCAGTGCCATTGCTGGTGGTAGTGGTTCACATGGTGCTAAAACCGGCGCCGGTATTGGTGTTGCTGTAGGCTTGCTAGGTGGCGCGAAAGATAGAAGAGCCAATGAAGCCAATTACGAAGCAGAGAAAGAAACAGTAGTGCGTAACTGCATGGCAAATCGCGGCTACAGCATTTTAAACTAATCTAAACCGCTAGCGCTTAGTACTTAGCGTTAGTAAACAATAAACCATGCTTTTTAGCATGGTTTTTTTATTGGACTTTTATCCTATTTTACTCGGCAATCTATATCCGCTTGCCCAAATTGGCTTAGCACGGCTTGTTGCTGGTGAGTCCAGAAACTAACATTCTGCCCTTGGTATTTCGCCCCAGATGCACTTAGCGTCAGTAATGTTAATAGCGGATTTTGCTGCGCTACCGTGACAGCTCTTGAATCTGCAATTGGATCAGCAGTTGGAGCTAAGCTTAGGTTCAATATTGCTGCAGGTATCGCAGTTTGGTTATAAAAATAAACCCTAATACTCATCAGATTGTTGTTCGATGGGGGATCACATTGATATTGTACCGCCTTAGGTACGTCAAATACCGCAGCGGCGATCTGTAATTCGGTTAGCCGTGAAGTATAGGCGTAAATCACGCACTGTTTAATATCGTCAGCCTTCCAACACTCATTACGGCCTTTTATCCAGCCTCGCTGAAAAGCTTTAAGTTGCGCTAATGCATCTACATCTAAATCAGCATCTGCGCCTAGCTGGGAAATTGACTTTTTGAACACTTGATTGAGCTGTATATCAAGCTGTGCCAATTGACTATCTTGGCAAATAAGCTGCTCCACTTCGCCACTTGCTTGCTGGCAATCAAAAGCAGGCGCTAACTTATCAGCTTCAGTGGCTTGAGTATTAGCTAATACCTCATGATCACTCAGTGCAATGGCCTGAGTGCTCGCGCAGTAACTCAGCAATAACAGTAATGCTCTTATAGCCATGATAGACAATCCTATTTTTAAAGGTGCTTAAAAATAAATCATAACCTATCTGGCTAATTTAGCTTAATCGATCATGAGCTTAATCCAACAGCTCAACTCAGCAGTAACAGCTTTAGGCTTTGATATTAATGTTATGGCCTGAGTTACCAACCGGTGGTGGCAGCGCGGCTTCAATTAATTGAAGGGCCATTTCACCTTCAATTTTTTGCTGATCTTTTGCAATTACAGCAACTTTGAGGCTACTACCTGAATCGATATTGGTCGGCATTGATGATGGAGCATTGATGGAAAGTGCCATAATATTATTACTCTAATTAGCGAAACCTAAATGGGTTAATGATTTATCGGCCAAAATAAGGAAAGGTAGATAATATTTTTGTATTAATCTGTATCAGCGCAGTAATGGCTAATGGTCTATCAGTATATTGTATTGTGCGCAATTTAAGTGTGATAAACTGATAATCGCTTTGGCTATGCAGTAGTTGTGATTAAGCTGCACATCAAATACTGAGCGCCATAGATATTAGAATTTTGCGAGAAAGTAAGCCTGTGACTAGGATTTAAGGAATGATTATGAGTGAAAAGTTTGATGCATTGGCATTAGAAAACCAAGTATGTTTTGCGCTTTATAGTGCCACCAATGCGGTCGTGCGCGCTTATCGGCCACTACTTGATGAACTATCACTAACCTATCCGCAATATTTAGTGATGATGGTGCTGTGGAAAGAGCCCGGGATTAGCGTTAAAACCTTAGGTGAAAAATTACATTTGGACTCAGGCACCTTAACACCGTTACTAAAAAGACTGGAAACAAAGCAACTGGTTATCCGAGATCGCAGTAAAGAAGACGAGCGGGTTAGGGTATTACAGTTAACGCCCCAAGGACTGGCTTTAAAACGGCAAGCGAGCCAAATTCCACAATTGATGCGCTGTAAAGTCGGTGGCAGCGCAGATGAATTACAGCAATTAAAGTTACTCAGCGAGAAAGTGTTAGCGCAATTACAAGCCTAACTAGACTCAATGAGCTATCGAGCCTATTGTCATCAAACTGTGCGGTCAGAAAAAGTACGCTGTCATAAAAACGACACCAAAGCGTCATATAATTAATCTAGTGACGGGGTTGATAGCAAGCTGGTATTAATGATCTCGTATCAAACTCTTATTATTTAAAACTAATTATTTAAACCTCATTATTTAAACTTAAGCCAGTGATGCTATCGCCAGCTTATCTCTAAACGGAATTGGACAGCTTATGTGGCAAATATTTACCCGCTTTTTAGCCTTAGGTTTAGTCAGTTTTGGCGGCCCCGCAGCGCATATTGGTTATTTTAGGCAGACCTTTGTTAGCGAGCTTAATTGGCTCGATGAAAAACGCTATGGCAGTTTTGTGGCGCTAAGCCAGTTTATGCCAGGGCCGGGGTCGAGTCAGGTTGGCTTTGCTATTGGTTATCATCGCGGCGGCTTAGCGGGCGCAATTGCTGCGTTTTTGGGTTTTACCTTACCGTCTTTTATATTGCTGTTCTTACTCGCCATAACCAGTGCCAAGTGGCTTGAAGCCGATGCGGTTGTCGGCATAATCCACGGCTTAAAACTGCTGGCAGTAGTGGTCGTTGCTGATGCGACATTGGGAATGTTTAGCCAATTTTGTCAGCGAAAAACCGCCCGGGTTATTATGTTGCTTACCGCAGCTTGCTTGATGTTACTCCCCTCAATGCTGACCCAAATTATCGTATTATTGCTGGCGGCGATAATGGGCGTGGTATTGCTCACCAAAGGCGAAAATATTACCCCAGAAAATAGCCCCATTAAGCTTAACTATGGCTGGTTAGCATTATTTATCATTGGCATAGTGTCGACGTTTTACTTTATTAATCAAACTGGCACCCTAGGCCAAGTATTTGCACAATTTTATCAGGTGGGCAGCTTAGTGTTTGGCGGCGGTCATGTGGTGCTGCCACTACTGGAAGCCAATGTCGGTGAGCTGGTAAGCCCAGATCGATTTCTAACCGGTTATGCACTAGCGCAGGCGATTCCTGGGCCTATGTTCACCTTGGCGACCTTTTTAGGGGCCGATTTATGGTTGGAGCAACCCATTTTAGGCGCGATTGTGGCGACCATTGCCATTTTTGTACCGGGATTTTTACTGATGCTGGTGGGGTTAAAAAGCTGGCATGCTATCAGTGAGCGACCGGTTATATCAGGTGCTATTGCTGGAGTGAATGCCGCAGTGGTGGGGTTATTGTTTGCCGCACTTTATTCGCCAGTGTTTACCTCAGCGGTGCTATTACCTATTGATATGGCATTGGTGTTATTAGGCTTTGGCGTGCTGAAAATCTTTAAGCCCAACATTGTTTTGTTAGTAGCAGGGTTTGCCGCGACAGGGGCTTTGTTAGCCGTGCTTTAACTAAATACGATATCGCGATAAAAAAAGGCAAGCTTGGTGATATACCTAAGCTTGCCTTTTTTATCAGTTTTTACGTCAGTTTTACTTCAGTTAAGCGTGAAATTACACCGCTGTGGCTAACTCCGCTTTAACGGCGCAGACTTTAAACTCAGGTATTTTGGCCACCGGATCGACGGCGTTATTGGTTAACTTATTCGCCGCCGCTTCAGCAAAGTGGAACGGTAAGAATAAAACGCCCGCTTGCGCTCGCTTAGTGACAAAGGCGGCAATTTCAATTTCGCCGCGGCGTGAACTCAGTTTTAAATTATCGCCATTACTCACCCCAAGACGCTCAGCATCAAACACCGACATCATCACTCTTGGGGTACCTAAAGTATCTAAACCGCTGGTTTTTCGGCTTAAGGTACCGGTGTGAAACTGCTCTAATAAGCGACCTGTAGACAATACCAATGGATACTCATCACAGGTAGATTCGGCTGGGGCGCGATAGCTCACGGCGGTGAATATACCTTTGCCTTTAATGGGCTGCTCCTGATGCAGCACGGGCGTTCCCCTATGTTGCTCATCACGGCAAGGCCACTGCAGCCCTTTACTTGGCGTGCCATGTTTATCAGCACTTAAACGATCCCAAGTGATCCCTTGATATTGCGGGGTCACTTGATTGATCTCGTTAGTGATCGCTTGCTCGTTAGCGTAGTGCCAGTTAGCGCCCAGTTTATTGGCAATATCTTGAATGATTTGCCAGTCAGCGCGGGCTTGTCCCGGCGGGGTTAATACTGCTTCTAGGCGCTGCACTCGGCGCTCTGTATTGGTAAAGTGGCCCTGTTTTTCAGCAAATGATGCCGCAGGTAGCACCACATCTGCATACTTGGCGGTTTCAGTTAAGAAGATATCTTGCACCACTAAACACGGCAGCTTCTCCAAAGCTTCAAGCACATGGGCTTGATCTGGGTCGCTCAGCACAGGGTTTTCGCCCATAACGTATAAGGCTTTAACTTTATCTTCGGTAATGGCATGCATCACTTCAGTGGCCGTTAAGCCCTCGGTGGCTGACAGCGGCGTTTGCCACTGCTGCTCAAATTTCTCACGCACCACAGGGTTATCAACCCGCTGATAGCCAGTGTAGTAATTTGGCAGCGCGCCCATATCACACGCACCTTGGACATTACTTTGGCCACGCAGTGGATTAATGCCAGCACCCACTTTACCTAAATTGCCACAGAGCATTTGCAGGTTAGCGATAGCAGTGACATTGTCATGGCCTGAGGTGTGCTGGGTTATGCCCATAGCGTAGTAGACTGCGGTTTTCTCCGCTGTGCCAATATAACGCGCCATTTGGGCAATATCCTCAGCGCTAACCCCACAAATCTTGGTGGCATTTTGCAACTGATATTCAGGCTTAAGCACTTCTTGCATCACTGCATCAAAGCCTTGGGTATGGGCGTTGATATAGTCTTTGTCATGCCAATCATGACGAATGATCTCAGCCATAATCGCATTGAGCAGCACCACATCAGAGCCGGGCTTTTGCGCTACGTATAAACAGGCATCATCAGCAATGGAGACACGTTTTGGGTCGGCAATGATCAAGCGGGCGCCATGGGAGCGAATCGCTTGTTTAATTCTTGAGGCAATTATCGGGTGCGCATTGCAGGTATCTGAGCCTAAGATAAAGATTAAGTCAGACTCTTTGATCCCCGGAATATCATTGGTCATTGCGCCGCTACCCAAACTGAGTTGCAGGGCTGACACAGTACTGGCATGACACAAACGGGCACAATGGTCGATATTATTGGTGCCTAATACGCTGCGAACAAACTTTTGAATGAGGTAGTTATCTTCATTGGTGGCTTTGGCTGAGGCTAAAGTGGCAATGGCATCAGCGCCTGCTTCAGCTTTAACCTTGGCAAAATTATCGGCGATGGTATCTAGCGCTTCATCCCAACTGCAGGGGATCAGCTCGCCCATTTTACGAATAAGCGGTGTGGTTAAGCGTTGCTCGCTTTGAATAAAGTCAAACCCAAAACGGCCCTTAACGCACAACATGCCATCGTTAACATCAGAGTGTTTACTGCCTTCAACATGGCAAATTTTGCCTGTGGTCGGTGACACGCTGACTTCGATACGACAACCCACACCACAGTAAGTACAAATGGTCGAAGTGGTCGTTAACTGCTCTTCATCGCCTTGGCGTTTATCACGGGCATCAACTAGCGCACCAGTTGGGCACACTTGCACGCAGTTACCACATTGCACACAATCACTGTCGGCCATGCTGGCACTAAAGCCAACCCGAGGTGCTTGGCGCTCATCGGTTAATTGATTCGGTAATGCTTGGAAGCTGTCTTTAGTGAACTTAATGGCATTGTGACCACTTTGCTGACCACAAATATCGACGCATTTGCCGCAGCTAATACAGCGGTTGGCATCAAACTGAATAAACGGGCTGGTTTTATCCACCGCAAATTGGCGCGCATTGGTGCTGTCTAATTGCTCCGCTTGCACATGATACTCAGTGGCATAATCACGTAATTTACAATCGGTATTGGCCTGACAAGCACACTCTAAACAGCGGGCGGCTTCTTGCATTGCTTCATCGGGCGCATAGCCTAACTCCACTTCATTGAAATTTAGCTGACGCTCAATGGCGCTAAGCTCAGCCATTTTGTAGCGAGGTTTTGCTGCAATGCGGGGGTATAACTCGGCTGATAATTCAGCGGTTTTAGGCGCTTTCGTTGCATTAAATGGTTTTGGGGTTAAGTCGCAATTGAGCCCCTCGTGTAGCAATTTATTAATGGCTACAGCGGCTTTACGGCCATCACCAATGGCCGCTACTGCTGTCGCTGGGCCGCGGCGAGAGTCACCAATTACAAACAGTTTATCAACCCCTGCAGACATAGTGTGCTCACAGCCGATAAAAGTATTCCAGCGAGTTAGCGCCAGTTCACCTGTGGTGAGGTGACTGGCTGGATCTTCCATAAAGCTCATATCTGGGGTTTGCGACACCGCAGCAATGACAGTATCAAAGGCTTCAATAAAGCTTTCGCCAGTGGCTTTTGGTGAGCGCCGCCCTGATGCATCAGGTTCGCCCAAGGCCATTTTCGCCAGTTCAATGGCGCTGACTTGGCCGTCTTCATTAGCGATATTGTTAAGCGGATTAGTTAAAAAGTGAAACTTAACCCCTTCAACTTCAGCTTCATGAATTTCATAAGGCTCAGCGGGCATATCAGCACGGGTACGGCGATAAATTAAGGTGACATCATGGCCTGCGCGCACAGCGGTGCGGGCGCAATCAATGGCAGTATTACCGCCGCCAATCACCGCGACTTTATGACCGATTTGATAGCTTTGCTCGGTGCAGTAATCTCGTAAGTAATCGACCCCTAAGTAACAGCCTGTTAAATCACTGCCCGGGTAGTTCATCGCCACTGCTTTTTGGGCGCCAATGGCTAAACACACAGCATCGTAATCATCGGTAAGTTGTTTTAGATGAACATCTTCACCAAGGCGGGTATTAGTGACAATGTCTAGGCCATTTTGGCTAAGTAAATCAATTTCTTTATCAAGAATATCTTTAGGTAAGCGATACTCAGGAATGCCATAGCGCAGCCAGCCGCCCGCTTTGGGCATAGACTCAAAAATGCGCACCTGATGGCCTTGGTTTGATAAAAAGTAACCGGCGCTTAAACCAGCAGGGCCACTACCAATAATGGCGACTTTTTTACCAGTAGCTGGCAGCTTTTCAATTTGATAGCTGTGCTCATCGGCAAGGTCTAAATCGGCGGCGTGGCGCTTTAATTGTCTAATAGCCACTGGCTCATCAACCAAGCCACGGCGACATTCGGCTTCACAAAAGGCCGGGCAAACACGGCCAATAGACAGCGGCAAAGGTAAGGTTTGCTTAATGACTTTTACCGCTTCGGTGTGATTACCTTGGGCGATATGAAACAGGTAACTTTGAATATCCACCCCTGCAGGGCAGGCTTGCTGACAGGGCGCTTCACAGTCAGCAAAGTGATCAGACAAAATAGTGGTTAACGCTGCTTGGCGTAACTTGCTTAACTCAGCGGTTTGAGTGGTAATGTGCATGTCACTGGCAACAGGGGTTTCACAGGCTTTTACTTTGCGGCAGCTGCCATCGTGATTTTTGATATCAACCACACAAAGATTACAGGCTTGTTTGCCATGACTGTGTTTACCATCGCTGTGCTGGGTATTGCCGTTTGCAGGATCGCATAAGCTAGGAATGTTTATCCCGCCATCGCGAGCGGCTTGAAGAATATTTTTATCAGCACTGACAGTTAACGCAATGCCATCTATTTTGAGAGTAATCATCACTAGGCCTTGTAGGGGTTATTACAGGCTAAATTTTCGCCCTTTATTAGCTCTACAAAATATACCTATTTTTAGATGAACAGAATCAAGCTGAGTAAGTGGAATAAGCTTTTGTAACCGCCATCACGCTTGAGTGTGGTTTTGTGACTTAATCTGTTTCGCTCTAGCTTTAAGTGGGATTAGGTCGCAAATTTGGGGTTAAATTGATCTTGGTGCTATTGGTAGTTGATCGCTGCCATATTCGAGTGCTGATAAAAGTTTAAAGCTAAGGGGAGTAACGTGCAGATTTGAAAGAGATTGTTGTAGATGTGCTGAATAAAAGGCCCGATTATGTCGCAGGTTAACGTTTTTTTAGCAATTAATTCTAAGCCGGTTACATTACCAGTCAGCGGCTTGATGAACCATTTTTAGCTATAGTAATGCCATGGTTTTGGGCTATTTGCTGACATTTTTAGCCAATAACACAGCTTGTGGTTCAGCTTGCTGATGGGCGGTTTTTTCCTGGTTATCAACAATTCCACTAATGTTTGTTAATAATCGCCTCTGAGCGCTAGGTTTAGTCGCAGTCATGGGGTAAAATGCGCGGTTAATTGTATTGTTTACCGCTAAATTAAGTAGAAAATTCATGTTTGAAGTAAATCCAGTTAAATTCAAAATCAAGGAACTCGCTGACCGCACCGAACTTCTTCGGGGGTATCTTTGACTACGCTGCCAAAAGTGAGCGTTTAGAAGAAGTCAGTAGAGAGCTCGAAAGTGCGGAAGTTTGGAATGATCCAGATAATGCCCAAGCCCTAGGTAAAGAGCGCAGCGCCCTAGAAGCCGTCGTGAAAACGATTGACGATATGGATAGCGGCCTTGAAGATATTGAAGGACTGGTTGAACTTGCCATCGAAGAAGATGATGAAGAAACCTTTAACGATGCCAGCACAGAATTAGATGATCTTGAGAAACGTTTGGAAGAACTTGAATTCCGCCGTATGTTCTCGGGCCCACATGATGCTGCAGACTGCTACTTAGACATTCAATCAGGTTCTGGTGGTACCGAGGCACAAGATTGGGCCAATATGGTACTGCGTATGTATTTACGTTGGGGTGAAGCCCACGATTACAAACCTGAACTAATGGAAGTCACCGACGGCGATGTCGCTGGTATTAAAGGCGCAACCATCAAGTTTAATGGTGAATATGCCTTTGGTTCGCTGCGTACAGAAACCGGTGTTCACCGTTTAGTGCGTAAGTCACCGTTTGATTCGTCAGGTAAGCGTCATACTTCTTTCTGTTCGGTATTCGTTTACCCAGAAATTGACGATTCAATTGAGATTGATATCAATCCATCTGATTTACGTATTGATACCTACCGCGCCTCAGGTGCAGGTGGTCAGCACGTCAACAAAACCGAATCAGCAATACGTATTACCCATTTACCCACTAATACTGTGGTGCAGTGTCAAAATGACCGTTCGCAACATAAGAACCGTGACGCTGCAATGAAACAATTAAAAGCGAAACTGTACGAGTTAGAAATGCTCAAACAGAACGCTGATAAGCAAGCCGCGGAAGATGCCAAATCAGATATTGGTTGGGGCAGCCAAATCCGTTCATACGTGCTTGATGATGCCCGTATTAAAGATTTACGTACCGGTGTTGAAAACCGAAATACCCAAAGCGTCTTAGATGGCGACTTGGACAAGTTTATTGAAGCTAGCCTTAAATCTGGCCTTTAACGAGAGAAGAAGATGACTGAACAAACCCAAGACGAAAACAAGTTAATTGCAGAACGTCGCGCGAAACTAGATCACATCCGCGAAAACTGCCCTGCAAATGGTCACCCAAATAACTTCGATCGCAAACACAAAGCTGCCGATATTCAAGCTGAATATGGTCACTTCACTAAAGAAGAGCTTGAAGGCATGGACGTTAACCGTTCAATTGCTGGGCGTATTATGGCTAAACGTGGCCCATTCTTGGTAATCCAAGATGTATCTGGTCGCATTCAAGCCTACGCGGGTAAAGATGTTCAAAAAGATCTTAAAGCCACATTCCAAGGTTTAGACATTGGTGACATCATCGGTGTGACCGGTAAGTTACACCTTTCTGGTAAAGGCGATTTATATGTGAACATGGAGCAGTACCAATTGCTCACTAAAGCATTGCGTCCACTGCCTGAAAAGTTCCACGGTTTATCAGACCAAGAAACGCGTTACCGTCAACGTTACGTTGACTTAATCGTTAACGAAGAGTCACGTAATGCATTTATTATGCGTTCTAAAGTGGTTTCAGCTATCCGTAACTTCATGATCAAAAAAGAGTTCATGGAAGTTGAAACCCCAATGATGCACAGCATTCCTGGTGGCGCTAGCGCGCGTCCTTTTGAAACGCACCACAATGCACTTGATATGGCGATGTACTTGCGTATCGCACCAGAGCTATACCTTAAGCGTCTAGTGGTTGGTGGTTTTGAGCGAGTATTTGAAGTTAACCGTAACTTCCGTAACGAAGGCTTATCGCCTCGTCATAACCCAGAATTCACTATGATGGAATTCTATATGGCGTACGCTGATTACAAAGATCTAATGGATCTTACTGAAGAAATGCTAAGTTCGATCGCTACTGAGCTTTGTGGTTCTACCAAGCTACCATACGGTGAGCATACTGTTGATTTTGGTGGCCCATATGCACGTTTAAGCATGTTAGACGCTATCAAAAAATACAACCCTGACAACGCAACCATTCAGTCTATGACTTACGAAGAAGTTAAAGACGTTGAGTTCATGCGTGACTTGGCTAAGAGCCTTGGCATGACAATCGAGAAGTTCTGGACTTGTGGTCAACTACTTGAAGAAATCTTTGGTGAAACCGCTGAGCCTCAGTTAATGCAACCTACGTTCATTACTGGTTACCCAGCTGACATTTCACCACTTGCACGTCGTAACGACGACAACCATTTCATCACCGACCGTTTCGAGTTCTTCATTGGCGGCCGTGAAGTGGCTAACGGTTTCTCTGAGCTTAACGATGCACAAGATCAAGACAATCGCTTTAAAGCACAAGTTGATGCTAAAGATGCCGGTGACGATGAAGCGATGTTCTACGATGCCGATTATATTCGCGCACTAGAGCACGGTTTACCACCAACTGCAGGTCAAGGTATTGGTATCGATCGTTTAGTGATGTTATTCACTAACACACACACTATTCGTGACGTGATCTTGTTCCCAGCGATGCGCCCACAAGGGTAATTGTTGGTTAAGCCGTTGGCTTAATAATCACTATTAAAAAACCAGTCTACTTGGAAAAGTGGCTGGTTTTTTTGTGGGTGGTTTTATGTATTTTAGCAATCAAAAGTATGCCATTTCCCTTGGGAGTATCTAATCCCCTTACTATGGGAAATAACCCAAACACCACTGATACCCTTTGGTAGGTTAGGTTGTTTTTTTGGGGCGATCATACTCGATAAAAAATATGACTCAACATTCCAAGGGGCTCCACCTTGAACTATCGGAATGAAAGCATGTTTTTCTATTGCAATTACTTTAGAAAGCTTAATGATAACATCAGTTTGTGAGCTATCTTTCAAAAATAATTCGATCCAATCAACAAGTTCATCTCCACTTTGATTAATAGGTCCTCCGCCACCGTCGAGTGTTATATGGACATCTCCAGAGCCCTTAGTTTCATATCTATGAAAACTTGTTATTTTTACAGCAGACACTAATTTGAATAATTCAGCATTGAATTCACGTAATTCCCAATCAACAGGTGTAAAATCGGTAAGGCTTAATTCTTCACAAATCCTGATAATTTCAGCTATTTGAGATTTAAGAAAATTAATATTTGCAGTGTTCTTAACTGATATTGCCCAGTTGCCATGTGATTTAACTTTTATTGGGCCTTTAGCTGGACCAATATTCCATGTTTCAATGGCTATCCTATCAACCGCTCCAACGCATTCAATTGCATAAGAAATATTTTCATTTGTTCCAATTCGAAGATCGTACATTCCATTCTCAGAACCATCATCATGAACTGAAACTTTAAGGTTTAGTTCTTGCTCAACTATGTGTTTAGCCAAATCTTCAAAGCTCATTTGTACCTCTAACAATTATGGGGCAGAGTAAACAAAACCTATATAATTTTATTTTTACGCTTTATATAATTAATTTATTAACTTACATCATATTATTTATCGATGCTATCGAGGTTTGTGGTTTAAAAGTCGTGGCGCTTCGCCCACACCCGACGAAAGGGAAACAACAGCATTTCCCTTCTCGACATCCCTTGCCGCTCCGGCGAAGTGTTGACCCTCATGCTAAATGAGCGAATTTGCTATCGCCTCAGATTCGCCATCCCTGGCTCAACTGAGGCTATGTCGGCGTCCTGCCTCCATCACGCAAATTAGCTCAACGCATTCGGACACTTCCAACGGAGATTATTGTGCCTGCAGGTTCGTTTGGCTTAACTAGGTTAAAATTAGAAACAATATAGCTTTTGGTGCTTTTGGTGTTTTTGCTCTTATCTGAATGTTCAATTTGAATTGAGGTAAGCAAGAAAATTACGTGAGTCCAGACATGGATGTCTGGCTAGCTTTCGAGGGGAAGGGACGCCCCATCGAATGCGTTAGTGATTTTTGAAGATTACCGAAGCAGCCTACAAACGAAGTTAAAAGCTGGATGATTCTCCGTTGGAAATTTTGCTGTTTAAATTTCGCCGGAGCGGCGAGGGTGATGCAAGAGGGAGTTGCCGTCCACTCCCTTTTGCTCGGGTGTGGGTGGAAAACCCACGACGTTAATCCAAACGAAGTTTGGAAATACAGTGACTCAAATTAATCGAAATCAATAGAGCCATCCATGACGTTAATCCAAACGAAGTTTGGAAATACAGTGACTCAAATTGATCGAAATCAATAGAGTCATCCATGACATTAATCCAAACGAAGTTTGGAAAAAAAATGAACCAGATTAGTTTTCAGAATAACTAATCCGATAAACCGCATTAGCGGCATCATCAGAAACCAGTAGCGAACCATCTGCCATGGTGAGCACCGCGACAGGTCTGCCCCAACTTTGTTCACCCTGCAGCCAGCCGGTGGCAAACGGTTGGTAATCACTTACTTTATTGCCGTCTAACGTCACTTGCATTATGCGATAGCCGACCTTGCTGCTGCGATTCCATGAACCATGTTGGGCGATAAAAATATTCCCTTTATAGCTTTCAGGAAACTGCTCGCCTTGGTAAAACTCCATGCCTAATGCTGCCACATGGGCGCCGAGGTTTAACACGGGTGGGGTATTTAACTTGGCTAATTCGTTATTAGAAAATTCAGGATCGGCGATGTCAGCGTTATGCACATAAGGGAAACCAAAGTGTTGGCCAACTTGGGTGACATGATTAAGCTCGTCATCAGGTAAATCATCGCCCATCATGTCGCGGCCATTATCGGTAAACCATAACTCACCGGTTTCAGAGTGAAAGTCAAAACCGACACTGTTACGCACACCTTTGGCGACGATAGTGGTTTGTTTAGTCTCTACATCGAGCTTTAAAATCGATGCAAAAGGCAGTTCGCTTTCGCAGACATTACAGGGCGCACCCACTGGGATATATAATTTGCCATCTGGGCCAAATTTGATGAACTTCCAGCCGTGATGCGCTTTATTGGGCAACTTATCGTAAACCAGCTCAGGTTTTGGCACATTAGGTAAGTGTTTTTCGATATCACTATAGCGCCAGATTTTATCCACTTCAGCCACATACAAACTGCCATCATGAAAAGCGATGCCTGATGGCATAAATAAGTCCTTGGCTAATACAATTTGTTTGTCAGCTTTCATGTCATTATTGCTATCAATTAGCGCATAGAGGTTGCCCGCGCGGCGGCTACCGACAAACAAGGTGCCGTTATCGCCTAACGCCATTTGACGGGCGTTTTCGACATTATCGGCATACACCTCGATAGTAAAATTGGGTGGTAGCTTAATCTTTTCTATCGGCAGCGCATTTACGCTAAGGGATACCAGCATCGCTGATGATATGGCCGTAGTGTGTTTTAGCTGCTGCCCTAAGAATAGGGGAATGGATTTGATCACAAACATGTCCTTGTTAGTTTTTTATTGATTATGCCGTGGCGACTAATGCTGAGTGGTTATCATACTTGCTAATGCACTTGAGTTGAAACGACAGCTTAACCTCAGTTGGATGTGCTGCTTGTTGGGGCTATTTCCCCGTTTTGCGCGGCAATTTATCATTGTAATTGCCGCTATATTTTTTGCTGTAGCAAAGTCAGCGTTTAAGTTTAGCACCTATCAAAAAAAGCCCTTTTCAGGCACAATAGCGCCAAATTATTGCTATTGATATTAAGGGCTCACAATGACGCAACTGACAATTACTACGCCGGACGATTGGCACTTACATTTCCGTGATGGAGATATGCTAGCTGAAACCGTACCTGCCACTGCGCGTTTATTCCAACGTGCGATTGTGATGCCTAACCTAGTACCGCCTGTTACCGATGCAGCTATGGTGTCAGCTTACCGTGAGCGCATTTTAGCGGCGCGTCCTGCTGGTAGCAGTTTTGAGCCGTTAATGACTTTGTTTTTAACCAATAACACCAGCGCTCAAGACATTATTGATGCCAAAGCGGCGGGCGTTGTGGCAGCAAAATTATATCCAGCAGGAGCCACCACTAACTCTGATGCTGCAGTAAAAGCATTAGATGCATTATTTCCTATCTTTGAAGTGATGGCCGAACAAGGCATGTTATTGCTAGTTCATGGTGAAGTGACTGAATCACACATTGATATTTTTGACCGCGAAAAAATCTTTATCGATCGTTATATGGCGCGCATTGTTGAAGCTATGCCAAATCTTAAAGTGGTGTTTGAGCATATTACCACTAAAGATGCGGCTGAGTTTGTCGCGAGCGCCCCAAACAATATTGCCGCAACCATTACCCCGCAGCATTTATTGCTAAACCGTAATGACTTATTAGTTGGCGGCGTACGCCCACATAACTTCTGCTTACCAGTACTTAAGCGCAATATTCATCAGCAAGCATTGCAAGCGGCTGTTGCAACGGGTTCAAGTAAGTTCTTTTTAGGCACAGATTCTGCGCCCCATGAAAAGCACCGTAAAGAATCAGCCTGTGGTTGTGCGGGTTGTTACAGCGCATGGTCTGCACTAGAGCTTTATGCCCAAGTATTTGATGACTTAGGTGCGTTAGATAAGTTAGAAGGTTTTGCCAGCTTACATGGTGCCGACTTTTATGGCTTGCCGCGCAATACTGGTACAGTGACATTAGTTAAAGAACAGTGGGTTGTTCCTGAGCAAATTATCTTGCCAAATCAGAATCCAATCGTGCCATTCTTTGCCGGCGAAACGGTTAACTGGAAAGTGAAAACTGCTTAACGGCTATTTAAAGGTTTATGACGATTTAAAGGTTTATGACTAACCAATAAAAAAACCAGCAGAAATGCTGGTTTTTTTATTGTTTGTCTAGCTGTTAGCGCTTTGGCTTGCGGCCACCACTTGGCTTACCTTTGCCGCCTTTACCTGCTCCCTTAGCTTGACCTTTAGTTTGGCCTTTACCGCCACCTTTTGCTTGGCCTTTATGCTTGGTGCTGCGGTTGTGCTGCATAAAGTGCTCTGGGCCTTCAATTTTTTCACGGGCTACGGTTTTAACTTTAGGCTGAGACTTTTTCTTTGGGGCTTTTTTGTCTTCTGATGATGAGTCTTTAATCATCTCAAACAATACATCTAGCTCTTGCTTATCTAAATCACGCCATTCACCGATTGGCAGACCTTTGAGGCTGACGTTCATGATTTGTTGGCGTTCAAGCTTGGTGACTTCAAAGCCAAAATGTTCACACATTCTACGAATTTGGCGATTAAGACCTTGAACTAATACGATTTTAAAAGCGTACGGTGATACTTGTTCAACCTTACACTTTTTCGTGACTACCCCTAATATCGGTACCCCAGCGCCCATGCCTTTGATAAAGCTATCGGTAATGGGTTTATTCACCGTGACCACGTATTCTTTATCGTGGTTATTACCCGCGCGGAGGATTTTATTAACTAAGTCACCATTATTGGTTAAAAAGATTAAACCTTGGGAGTCTTTATCTAAACGACCAATAGGGAATATGCGGGTTGAGTGATTGACGAAATCGACGATGTTATCGCGTTCGGTGCCTTCGGTGGTACTGACAATGCCCACGGGTTTATTAAGGGCGATAAAGACTAAATCTTCAGCATCTCTTGGCTCAATATCTTGACCGTTTACTTTTACTTTATCACCAAAGCTAACTTGGTCGCCGACCTGTGCACGCTTACCGTTAATAAACACGTTGCCTTGCTCAATAAAACGGTCGGCATCACGTCTTGAACATATGCCACTTTCACTGATGTATTTATTAAGGCGCATTGATGAATCGGTCACTATGGTTTTCCTGTGAGTAGATATTAATCTGAAGAAAGGTTAGGTTTAAGCCAGACAGTTTATCAATTTTTGGCAATTTTGCATAAGCTTACTGATAAAAGAGCGCGTCGAAATGCAATTAATGGAATGAAAGATGAGAGGGAAGCATGCACTTACAGCTTAGGAATGTATTAGCCACCGATTTAGAACATTTATATCAGTTTCAAGCCGATCCACAGGCTAATGAGATGGCCGATTTTCCGGCGAGAGACCGTAATGCCTTTTTTGAACATTGGCAGAGCAATATTTTGAGTAATGCTGATATCGTGGCGAAAGCGATTATGCTTGATAACGACATTGTCGGCAGCATAGTGTTGTGGCAAAGCGAGCAGCAATGGCTATTGGGATATTGGCTTGGTCGCGAATATTGGGGAAAAGGCATTGCCTCTAATGCGTTGAGAATATTTTTATCTGAACAAACTCAAAGACCTATTATTGCCGAAGTGACCCAAGATAATTTGGGTTCTATTAAAGTGCTTATCAGCAATGGCTTTATTCATGATGCTCAGCTTGATGATGGTCAAACTAATAAAAGCACTGACAATGAGCGAGCCTTATTGCTGTTTCGCCTTGGCTAATAATTAAGTATTAATCCAAGCATTGATTATCCAAGATCACATTGAGGGTTAACAGATAGGGCTAATATGGAGGTATTTACAACAACCTTGGCGGTGAATAAACGCTGTTGTGATCCGCTAATAGCAGTCCTTAATCGCCGTGGCTAAATCAGTCAGGTGATTTACCTGACTCATTCAAATAGTATGGAGGTCATTATGATTTCTAACCCTTCTTTAGTCACCCGCACCGCCGTTGGCAAGCTTATCGGTTTAGCCTTTGGGGTATTGTGCTTTTGGATAGTGCCATGGCTTGCCCCAGAAACCCGTTTATTGTTTTTGTGGGGATTACTGCTGTGGTATATCACTTTTGGCGCCATTATTGGGCTTGCTGGGGTATTTGATTATCATCCGGTGTTAAAAATAGCCATGCCTTGGTGGCTAACCGCAACCATAATGGGCGGCTGGATGAATCTGGTGTTTACCTTTGTGGCCTATGATCAAATTCAAGCCTTAATGGTGGCTATATTTGGTCTTGGCGGTGCATTACAATCACCGTTTTGGTTTGTTGCTGATGGATTAATCGCGGGTTGGATTATTGGCTATTTTGCTACCAAGTTTGGTGGTTATGGTCCAAGTACGGCGGGAAGGTAATGAAAGGCTTTTATCGAGCTTAATGGGTTGGTTTGGCTGCCTAACTGAAATTCTTAACTCATGAATTCAGTTTAAGCAGCTAACCTGTATCACTGCTATTAAACAGATTGATCGTATGCTAAAAGCAACCATTGCTTTACTTCATCATTCACATCCGCAATATCTTTTAATTGTATGCGATGGCTACACATTGCACCAAAAGGCCCAGAATCTTCAAGGCAACCTTGAGGTTGTGTGTCTTTGATTTTTAACCCTAGGTCGATACGGGTTTTGGTCGCAGGTTTAATCAGGGCAAATTGTTTTTTCCTAATGATACTCACTGTCGCTTTTTTAGGGGTTATCACTACGTCTTGGCCAAAGCCGCTCACAATAGCAATAAGCACATCATAGATTGGCGTCAGGGCTTCTTTGCCTTGATATTGTTGAGTGACTAACTCATCAGCTGATTCGTCTTTTTGTTTTGATAAGGTGACGATGGTATTGGCAAACCCATGGCTAACATCATGTTCAGCTTTCAAATATTTTACTGCCATTCCATGCTTTTCAATGTTCTGCTTTGCAAGTATATCGAGCCACTCTGGTAATGACTTGCCTGTTTTTTCTGGCATATTAGCAATCATGGTTTGCAGTGCTTTATCCATTTCGGTCTCCAATCGATGGCAAACATCGTTTATGTTTGTACTTATTAAAGGTAGTCATTTGAAACCAATAATGCACTGGTTTTATTTCAATCTTCATAAGCAAGTGTATGGGAGTTATCTACAAATATTGAAAATGAATATTTAGGTAATATCCACGGTTTAAAATAAAGTTAGGCGGTTAGACACATTATCATCATGCCAGATGAGCTTGTAAGGAATAAACTGAAGTCGATATCACTCTTGCTTGCGGATTTACTATGAACCACTTCGCCATATTCGGTCTGGGCGGTGCATTGCAATCGCCATTTTGGTTTGTTGCCGATGGATTAATCGCGGGTTGGATTATTGGCTATTTTGCTACCAAGTTTGGTGGTTATGGACCAAGCACGGCAGGACATTAACATTGTCATGACCTAAGTGTTATTTGGGCGTAGGTATTGATACGACTGTGCTTTCGTCGAGCTGTGCTGTGACTTGCTATGCTACACTTCAACCTTAGGTTGTAATGATAAAGGTCGATAACCAATGAAACTTTCAAAAATAGCATTTCTTATCGCAACGGCTGGATTATTAACGGCCTGTGGCGGAAGCGATAATGATGACTCTACTCCTGTCATTGAAACTGGCACCTTTAATTTAGGGGTATCAGATAACCCTGCTGATGCAAAAAAAGTCACCATAGCGTTTAAGCAAGTGGTGTTAAAAAATGATGCTGGCAGTATCTCATTTGACGTGTCAGAAGACGGCGAATTAAAGCAAGTCGATTTATTAGAATTTCAAGGCTCAGAGGTTGAAACCTTAGTGAGCGGCCAAGATGTGGTTGTTGGTGAATACCAAATGTGTATTTACATGGAAAACAGTGAAGTGGCCAATGAAGAAAGCTCCTATGTACAAACGATGGACGAAACCATTGCAGGGTTAACCACTAACAGCAATGGCAGTTGTGGCGGGGTTGGCGCTGAAGATGACAATACTGGTCGCTTGTTCTTTAATAAAGCATTCACCATAGCAGCGGGTAACAATAGTTTTGTGGCTGAGTTTAATTTACAAAAAGGCTTACAAGGGCCAAAAGGTAATAAAGACTACTGGACCTTAAAGCCAACATCAGTGCAATTGGTAAATAGTGCAGAAGTTGGCGCCATTAATGGTAGTGTCTCTACTGAGGTGATTGAGCAATGTGAAATGGCAGCTGGGGGCTCAGAGTTTAGCTCGGCAGTGTATTTATACCCTGAAGCCACAGCCCTTGAAAATATGGATGATTTTCGTGATAGCGAAAGTCAGTTCATCATGGTGGCGCCTATTGCAGCAGCCAGAGTTAATCCTGTTTTGGATGCAAACGATGATGTTGTAAGTTATGACTACGAGTTTGGTTTTGTGGTCGCCAATAACTACAGCTTAGGTTATACCTGCGTTGCGCAAAATGATGACCCTGAATTGCCAAATACCCCAGAAGATGATCCGGCTTTTTTCCTCCATGCCGATGAGCAAGAGGTTATTGTGATTAATGGTGAAACCACAGAGCGTAGCTTTTAATTTTAACGGCTATTTTTAACAGCTATTTTAACAGCTAACGTTAAGTTATTAATTCGTTCAAATGCGAATAAACTGAAAGTTGCCGAGTATTCTCTAGGGTCTGTTGATCTTTGCTGGTGGCATTTTGTTCGAGATAAAAACGAATTAAGCGCGGCGAGTGGAGTGCAGCCTAGCAATCTAAGCGCTCTTTGTTTGCAAAAAATTCACTCAACAAAGCGTAATTCGTTTTTAGCCGAATCCTTCGGACAGCGTTTGTTGGCCATTTTTACTTCGTTATCGGCTTATTATGTAGAATAACTACACTGCAAAGCCTCTGCCTTGTATAAATGGCCAACAATTCGCTGCAAAAACAACCGTGAAAGATCAACAGACCCTAGGCACACAGTAACCAATACTGTGTAGCTTAATCAGAAAGTCGGCATTTTTATTGGATTACTTCTACTGCCCTCAATGCTCAATGCTTAATGAGCATGCCCATTACCTGCAAGCGCTTTGCCTTCGGTGTCATAAAACCCAGATGCGCCGTGCTCAACAAACCCCAAAGTTACCATGTTCGTTAAAAACTCATCGCTATGATCGTCGCCAATATCGGCGTAATCGGTCATTTTGTAATGATTAAGCTGTTTGAAAAAAGCAGCGACTTTATCTGCATCATGGCTGAGTTCAGTGAGTTGCCATTGCTCATGTGTTTGATGTTGTCCTTGGCCTTTTGTCCAACTAAAGCGGCTGATAAGTTGTAGTTCAGGTAACCAAACTAGCTCAATTTTACTGTTTGCAGAGGTTTGAGTGAGCACTTGCTGACGCTCACAGCCTTTGCCTGTTTCGGTGCTAAGTGTTAACTGTGAAATAAGCTTGTCAGAGATAAATTGATAACGATATGACCAGTCGTGTTCAGACTTGCCGTGAACCATTTCGCCTGGTTGGTATTCAATACCGCGTTGATAGCCATCAAAAAAACGGGTGGGTTTGATTTGCTTATTATTGAGCAAAAACCATGATTCAGTGATATCAGTTTGCGGGTATTGATGCGCCACGGTATTGCCTTGGCGCCATAAATTAAGGCTGCTTTTATTCTGGTGTTGGCTGACTGGACTATCAGTGGAGGTGAGTTGATAACTTGCCTGTAAGCTTGACGAGGATAAGTCGCATTGGGCGTAACTTGCAGCGGATAAAGTGATAAGCAGACTTGAAAACATGATTGATAAAGGCAGAGGTAACTTCACGGGAACTCCTATGACATTGCTGATAGTGATGCATGTCGATATAAAAAGGTTAAGGCTAAAATAATCAATTAAACCAAGGCTGCAATTAGGTTGCAGCCTTGGCTTTTAGACTCGTTCGCTTACAAGCGAACGGTTTAGTTCGCTATTGCTGCGTTCGCTTTGTTGGTTAAGTCGGCGGCAAAGTCCATGATGTGATAAATCACACTCTGTTCATTGGTGCCGTTAACTAACATTGCCCCTGGGCCGTAAGCATAAATACCGACATCTTCACCCGCATGGGTTTCAGAGCTAGTCGGCACTAAAGACTCCTGGTGAAAACCTGTTGAAGCAGTGTCGATATCGGTTAGGTCAAAACGACCTGCAGTAATATCTTCACCGTATCCAGCATCGGCATCGGTTTCAGTGCCGAGGTTTTTATAGCCGCGACCATTGGTGTAACCCAGTGTGGTGTATGGCATGCCATCTGCCGCAGTTGATGGTTCTTCGCTACCAATGCCAACCACTTTACCTAAGATTGGATTACCGCGTTTAGGGTAACCAGCAATGGTAAATACGTGGCCATGATCGGCGGTGACAATGATTAACGTATCTGACATATCGGTCATTTCAACGGCTTTGGCAATCGCATCAGAAAATGCAATTGTGTCCGTTAGGGCGTTGTATGCACTGCCTGCGTGATGGCCGTGGTCGATACGACCAGACTCAACGGTTAAGAAGAAACCTTCATCATTGTTATCAAGGATATCAATGGCTTTAGCGGTCATTTCTGCAACCGATGGCTCGCCCGCAACATCATTAGTGCGGTCAGCTTCATACTGCATATGAGACTCGTTAAATAAGCCCATTACGCGAGTCGTGCTAGCTGCATCAATGGCATCAAAACCTGCTTGATCCATCACATAAACACCGTCTGCATAAGTGGCTTGCCATTCTGCAGTTAAGTCACGACCATCGGTGCGGTCACCTTCAATTGAACTGACGGCATCTGCTGAGTTATAAGCAGCATCTTTAGGTAAAAAGTGACGACGACCGCCGCCCATTACCACGTCGATACCATCAACATCAATACCGCTAATACGCGCTTCTAGGTTGGCTTCGAAGTTGACTAATTGGTCAGCAATATCTTTACAACCACCGGATACCGCATCTTCTGGCATGTCGGAAATATCTTCCCAGTTGCGATCAGCTGACTTTGCGTAGGTCGCCGCTGGCGTTGCATGAGTAATACGCGCCGTTGAGATAACCCCTGTAGATTTACCCGCGATTTCAGCCAGTTCTAATGCGGTAATTAACTCTGTGCCCGCAACAGTGCTACAGTCGCCGCGCTCAACATGTTCATCAACACCTAAGACACCAGCGTCAGATTTAACGCCGCTCATCATTGCAGTCATAGTGCCTGCTGAGTCAGGGGTTTGTGCATCAACGTTGTAGGTTTTAGCTAAGCCTGCAAATGGGAAGGTATCGAATGAAAGGTTATGCTCTTCACCGTTTTTACCTTGCATTTGGCCTTCTAAAATACGCGCTGCTGTCACCGTTGAAATGCCCATGCCGTCACCGACAAATAAAATCACGTTTTTAGCACTGCCACGTAATTCGTTTAAGGCGCTAGCATTAGTTGCCGCAACAGATGGTACTGATGTTTTAGCGCTGCTCGTTGTAGCCATACTTGGCGTTGTGGCAGCAAGCCAATTTTGGCGTGCTGCGGTGATTTCTTGCTGACCTGCTACAAACCAATCGTTGTTAACGCTGGTTAATATGTCGCTGGTGCTAACGGTTGAATTACCAGGAGCACAGATGTATTCAGTGGCTGTGACTTCAGTGCTTTGCAATTCACCATCGCTGTCGGTATCAATACCTGAGTCAATTTGCACGCCGCTGTTAGGACAGTTTGCATCGCCAATGGCTAAAGCTGTTTGCACGATAAGGCTCGTTGAACCATTTGAACCATTTGAACCGTTCGAACCATCGGCACCGTTTGAACCATCATCACCGTCTGAACAAGCAGATAGACCCATTACAGCAAGGGCGACTAGGGATAGATTTAAGTTTTTCATGTTCATTCCTGCTTATTGCTGAATTAAGTCGAGAGATTGCTCAATAAGGTGAAATACCACGCTTTGCTCAACAACGCCTTGTACCAGTTGTGCGCCTGGACCTTGTGCATGCAAAGTGATGTCTTCACCTGAGTGGGTTTCTGAGCTCATTGGAATTAAGGCTTCCTGGTGGAAACCAGAAGTCGTTGTATCAATATTGGTTAGGTCTTGACGACCCGCGTTAACGTCTTCGCCGTAACCTGCGTCAGCATCGGTTTCATCACCTAAATCGTGGAAGCCATTACCGTTGGTGTAACCTAAAGTGGTGTAAGGTAGGCCATCAGATGCTGTTGAAGGTTCAGTGCTACCGATACCAACAACTTTACCTAAGATAGGGTTGCCGCGTTTTGGGTAACCGGCAATGGTGAACACGTGACCGTGGTCAGCGGTAACCAGAATCAGTGTTTCGCTTGGGTCAGTTTTTGCGACCGCTTCTTTAACGGCATCAGACAATGCAATGGCATCGGTTAACGCGTTATAAGCGCTACCTGCGTGATGACCGTGGTCAATACGGCCTGATTCAACCATTAAGAAGAAACCGTTATCGTTATTATCTAGAATATCGATAGCTTTGCTGGTCATTTGTGCAATTGATGGCTCACCTGCTACATCATTGTCACGGTCAGCTTCATACTGCATATGAGATTCGTTAAATAACCCCATCAGCTGCTTGGTGTTTTCGGTATCAATGGCATCAAATCCTGCTTGATCCATTACATAAACACCTTCGCTGTATTTTGCTTGCCACTCAGCGGTTAAATCTCGTGAATCTGTGCGATCGCCTTCAATCTCACTCACGGCATCTGCGCTGTTAAAGCTAGCATCCTTTGGTAAAAAGTGACGACGACCGCCGCCCATAACCACGTCGATACCATCAATATCAACACCTTTAAAACGGGCTTCGACATTGGCTTCAAAATTCACTAGTTGATCGGCAATATCTTTACAGCCGCCAGTTACCGCATCTTCTGGCATGTCAGAGATATCTTCCCAGTTGCGGTCGGCAGATTTTGCATAAGTTGCAGCGGGTGTAGCGTGGGTAATGCGCGCAGTTGAGACAATACCCGTTGCTAAACCTTTAATTTCAGCAAGCTCAAGCGCTGTGACTACTTCGTTACCAGCAACGGTTGAGCAGTCGCCGCGCACGATGTCTTCATCAACACCTAATACACCAGCATCACTTTTAAGACCCGACATCATTGCTGTCATGGTGCCTGCAGAATCTGGGGTTTGCGCATCAACGTTGTAGGTTTTGACTAAAGCAGTGTGGGGGAATGTTTCAAAGCTTAAGTAGCCTTCTTCACCAGGGTTTCCTGCCAATTGCCCTTGAAGAATGCGTGATGCCGTTAGGGTAGAAACGCCCATGCCATCACCGACAAAAATGATCACGTTTTTAGCTTTGAATTGATTATTGGTATTCAGTTTTGCATCGATTGCGCTTTGTGCATCAGTAAACCAAGCATTTTCAGTTTGGTATGTCGGTAGCACTTCAGCATTTAGGGCACTTGAAATGACTAAAGCAAGCACACCATATGATGCTTTCCAGGTCTTATTCATTATGTTGTCTATCCTATTGACGAGTTGGGTGGGGTAGGCTGCAATTCGTGGCTCAACCCTTGGAAACTTGAAAAGCATAGAGCGGTTATATGAACAAGGTCTTACGCAAAGTTGATGCTTTTGTGATCGAAATGTTTCGCTTTTGTGTCTTGGCAGTTGTATGCACTAATTAATAGCCTACAAATGACATCATCAAGCTGATGGTAATGACAAAACTCTTCCTATTGAGAAAATAACCAGCATGGTAAACTTTGGGGTATCTGTTTTTAGGAGTGTTTATGTCTTTTTCTTCGTTATCGCTGCAAGCTGAGTTAGTTGAGCATTTAGCCCGTTTAGGTTACGAGCAACCTACACCGATCCAGCAACAAGCAATTCCAGTGGTGCTTGCCGGAAAAGACGTATTAGCTGGGGCGCAAACGGGTACGGGTAAAACCGCAGCCTTTGCATTGCCGATAATACAAAAACTCGTTAATACATCGCCTTGTGAGCATCAAGAACGCACTCGCGCGTTAATATTGGTGCCAACACGTGAGTTGGCCCAACAAGTAAACCAAAGCATTCAAACCTATGCCGAGCACACTCAAATTAGCTCGCTAATGGTGTATGGCGGCGTGAGTATTAAAGCGCAGGCTGATGCCATTAAAGCGGGGGCAGATATTATTGTTGCTACGCCGGGCAGGTTATTAGATCACTTACGTAATCGAGTGATGACATTATCAAACGTCAGCCAGTTGGTATTTGATGAAGCCGACCGCATGTTAGACATGGGCTTTAGAGATGAAATTATCGAGGTATTAAAGCGCCTGCCAAAAGAGCGGCAAACCTTATTGTTTTCAGCAACGTTAGATGAGCGTATTTTTAAGTTCAGTAAGCGACTGCTGCAATCGCCTCAAGTGATTGAAACCAGCGAGCGCAATACGACAGCAGCCAAAATTGTTGAGCGGGTGTATAACCTTGATGCCAATAAAAAAATGCCCGCATTGTGTCACTTGATTAACAAAGAAAGTTGGCAACAAGCGTTAATCTTTAGCCGCACCAAGCAAGGGGCGGATAAAGTGGCGGCGCAGATGAAACAAGCTGGGGTCAATGCCGCGGCGTTTCATGCCGACCTGTCACAGGCGGTGCGTGAAAGTGTGTTAGCCCAATTTAAGTCGGGTGACATTAAAGCGCTGGTGGCCACCGATGTTGCTGCCAGAGGGCTAGATATTAATGAGCTAAACTATGTGGTGAACATTGAGCTGCCGTTTCAAAACGAAGACTACATTCACCGCATTGGTCGCACAGGCCGCGCTGGCAAAGCAGGCCAAGCCATTACTTTGTTAAGTGTTGATGATGAGCCGCAATTAATAAAACTGGAAGCCTTTTTAGATAGACGTTTACCACAGCAATGGCTGGTGGGTTTTGAGCCTGATTTAACCCAAGTTGCCCCCGTGACCCGTAAAACGAAAAAGGGATCCCTTAAGCAACAAGCCCGCCAAAAAGCCTTAGCGCAGTCTAAAAAAGGCCGTTAAGCTGACTTACAGCAGTTGCTAATATCACTAACTGAATAGGAAAGGCTATGTTTAAAGGTATTCATCATGTGGCGATCATTTGTGAAGATTATCCGCGCTCAAAACACTTCTACACTGAAGTTTTAGGCTTTAAGGTGTTGGCAGAAAACTACCGTGAAGATCGCCAATCTTACAAGCTTGATTTACAGCTGGCAGATGGCAGTCAGATTGAGCTGTTTTCTATTCCAAACTCGCCTATACGCCCCAGTTATCCTGAGGCTCAAGGACTGCGTCATTTAGCCTTTAAGGTCACCGATATTGATGCGGTCGTGGCGCATTTAACCTCACAAAATGTCGATGTCGAGCCTATTCGAATCGATGAATACACTGGCAAGAAGTTCACTTTCTTTAGCGATCCTGATGATTTACCGCTAGAGATTTATCAAGGCTAGTTGCCAACCTAAGTATTTTATTAACTGTAACATTAGTGATAGCTGAAGCTTTTAATTCTAATTTAAGCATGGTTCAGTAGGCTCTGCTGTCCTCAAAAGTGCGCCTCATTTGGAGAAAACCATTCATTATGCAAGCAACAGGTATGCTCTCAGTACTAAAAAAAATTGACCAAAGCAAAACCTTCCAGGGATTTGTTATTTTTGTGATTATTGTGTCGGCATTATCTATTGGTGCTCACACCTATCATTTGCCTACTTGGCTTGAAAACAGCTTATATGTGTTGGATATTGCCATTACAGTGTTCTTTTTGTTTGAGCTCATTATTCGCTACATGGCCAGTGATGGTATTAAGTCCTTCTTCTCCAAGGGCTGGAATATCTTCGACACCATTATTGTGATTGGCAGTTTAGTACCATTGGGTGGCTCCACCATATTACTGGCGCGACTATTACGTATTTTCAGGGTGTTACGACTGGTGTCTATGGTGCCAGAGCTGAGAATGTTGATTAATGCGCTGCTTAAAGCCATTCCACGCATGGGTTATATTGCATTATTAATGTTTGTAATCTTCTATATTTATGGCGCGATTGGTAGCATGTTTTTTGCCCATGTGAATGACTTTTTATGGGGCGATGTGTCTATTGCGATGCTGACATTGTTCCGTATTTCTACGTTCGAGTCATGGACCTCGATCATGTACGAAACCATGGCAGTGTATCCACTAAGTTGGCTGTATTACTTGACGTTTATTTTCTTAACGACTTTTGTGTTTTTAAACATGATGGTGGGCGCAGTGCTAGATGTGATGGGCGAAGAAACCAAAATAATGCGTGAAGAGCAAGAAGCCAACGATGATAAAAACGTTGAGTCAAAAACAGCGGCAACCGCGGAAGATATTCAGCAGCTGCACGATAAGATAGATAAGTTAACCGCGCTGCTGCAAGCTAAAACGAATACTTAAAACTACAACCAAGGCTTAAGCAGTAATCTAAGCCAAGCTTATGGATAGCCCCTTAAAACAGGCAAGCATTTATGCTTGCCTGTTTTGTTAGCAGCGATAACTGACATTAACCCCCTATTTGCATTAGAATAGCCCCCTGATTATTTTTTAAGTAGAGCAACGGCATGCACGTACATATTCTTGGAATTTGTGGCACTTTTATGGGCGGTTTAGCGTTATTAGCCCGCGGTATGGGACACAAAGTCACCGGTAGTGATGCCAATGTGTATCCACCTATGAGCACCCAGCTAGAACAGCAAGGTATTGAGCTTATTCAAGGCTTCGACCCTGTGCAGCTGGGTAAAGAAGGTGAAAATCAGCCAGATTTAGTGGTCATTGGTAATGCTATGAGCCGTGGTAATCCTTGTGTTGAAGCAGTATTAAACCGTGGCATTAAATACACCTCAGGGCCGCAGTTTTTATCAGAATATATCTTGCCAGAACGCTGGGTACTGGCGGTATCAGGCACCCATGGTAAAACCTCAACCTCCAGTATGTTGGCGTGGGTATTAGAATATTGCGGCTATGAGCCGGGCTTTTTAATTGGTGGCGTACCGCAAAACTTTGGCGTGTCAGCCCGTTTAGGTAACTCGCCTTTTTTTGTGGTTGAGGCCGATGAATATGACAGTGCCTTTTTCGATAAACGCTCTAAGTTTGTGCATTACCGCCCGCGTACTTTAGTGGTTAATAATCTTGAGTTTGATCATGCCGACATATTTGCCGATCTGGCTGCTATTCAGCGCCAATTTAATCATGTTATCCGCACGGTTCCCAGTGAAGGTAAAGTCATTTGGCCTGCTGAAGTAGAGGCGGTAAAACAAGTGATTGAATTAGGTTGTTGGAGCGAGCAAGAGCATTTTTATGCCACTGAGCATAGCGCCACAGGCTGGTATGGTAAAACCATTGCTGCAGACGGTCATGAGTTTGAAGTGAAGTTTAATGGCGAGTCCCAAGGCATATTAAACTGGGGCTTAATCGGTCAGCACAATATTGAAAATGCCATAATGGCCATCGCAGCAGCAAGGCATGTTGGCGTAGCGCCAAGTCATGCTATTGAAGCCTTGAGCCAATTTGCGCCGCCAAAACGTCGTTTAGAGCTATTAGATACCGTTAATGGCATTGCGGTTTATGATGACTTTGCGCATCATCCAACGGCCATTGAAACGACTTTACAAGGCCTGCGCGCCAAAGTGGGCGAGGGCGATTTAGCTACAGGTAAATTAATCGTGGTGCTCGAGCCGCGCTCAAACACCATGAAAAGCGGCGTACATAAAGACACTTTAGCAGCATCTATGGCCTTAGCGGATTGCGCCTTTTTGTATCAAGCGGACAATGTCGGCTGGGATTTAAAAGCCAATATGGCTAGCGCCAGTATTCCTGTTGCCGTGTTTACGGATATCGACGCCATTATTGCTCAAGTTAAAGCTCAAGCACAAAGTGGTGATACCGTAGTGATTATGAGTAATGGCGGCTTTCATGGTATCCATCAACAATTGATAAATGCCCTAAAATAACCTTTTAGATAAGGTTAGATTAGGTTAATAGTCATCAATAAGTCGGTTTTGGCCGTATAAGCGGTAAAGCTTGATTAAAAGAGAACATATGAGTAATTCGAACCACCCGTACGCAAAAAAAGAAAAGGCCATTAGTCTCGCGTGGACTGGCGCTTCTGGTGCGCCCTATGGTTTAAAGTTACTGCAGTGCTTACTGACCGCCGATTACCAAGTGTTTTTGATGATCTCAAGTGCTGCCAGAGTGGTGCTTGCCACTGAAGAAGGTTTGCAACTGAGCGCAAACTCAGAAAAAGCCTGTCAGCAGTTATTAGCCCATTTTAAGATGGATAAAAATGCTGCTGGTGAGCTGGTGGTTTTGGGCAAAGATGAATGGTTTTCGCCACCGGCATCTGGCAGTGCGGCGCCAAAGCAAATGGTGGTTTGCCCCTGCTCAACAGGCACTTTAGCGGCGATTGCCACCGGAATGAGTAATAATTTGTTAGAAAGAGCGGCAGATGTAGTAATAAAAGAGCGCGGTCAATTAATCCTTGTTCCTCGGGAAACTCCTTTTAGTGCCATACACTTAGAGCATATGTTAAGCCTGACTCGCAACGGCGCGACCATCATGCCAGCGGCACCAGGCTTTTATCATTATCCCAAATCGATAGAAGATCTGGTAAACTTCATGGTTTCCCGAATTCTAGATCATTTGGGCATAGAGCACGGGCTGATAAATCGTTGGGGATATGCCAACGACAAGTCCGAAAAAATCGACAATTGAGAGTAATATGAAACACACAACAGAAGTGATGATTTCTGCAGAAGAAATCAGCGAAAAACTGGATATATTAGCTGAAAGGATTAATACCCATTACGCAGACAGCGAACGTTTGCTAATGGTCGGCTTATTGAAAGGGTCTGTGGTTTTTATGGCTGACTTATGTCGCCGTATCAAAGGCCATGTTGAAATCGACTTCATGTCAGTTTCAAGTTATGGCAATGCAATGACAAGCACACGTGACGTGAAGATCCTTAAAGATGTATCATCTGAGATTGCCGGACGTGACGTATTGATTGTTGAAGATTTAATTGATTCAGGTAATACCTTAAATAAAGTACGTGAGATGTTATTACTGCGTGAGCCTAAAAGCTTAGCATTATGTACATTACTCGATAAGCCAGAGCGTCGTGAAGTTAATGTACCAGTCGACTTTATTGGTTTTACCATTCCTGATGAGTTCATCGTCGGCTATGGTATTGACTACGCAGAGCAATATCGTAACTTACCTTACATTGCTAAAGTTGTACCATTAGATTAATCCAATCTGTGGTCGACCAACTCCCGCTATAGGCGGGAGTTTTGTTTTGGGCGTCAGAAAATTTTGCGTGTTAATCATTTACATTAGGTCATTAAGATCATGTAATTAAGACAGTGTAATTAACAGCACGTCATTCGCAATTCATGAACCAGAGGTATCACAATGAGCAACCCCACCAAAGCGTTGGTGATCGAAAACCTGCAAAAAACCTATAAGAGCGGTGTTCAAGCGGTTAAAGGCCTTAGCTTAACCGTAGAGCAGGGCGATTTTTTTGCGCTATTAGGCCCCAATGGTGCGGGTAAATCGACGACTATTGGCGTGATTAGCTCATTAGTGCAAAAGACATCAGGCAGCGTTAAAGTGTTCGATTATGATATCGACAACAACTTAGAGCGCGCCAAAATGTGCATTGGTTTAGTGCCGCAAGAATTTAACTTCAATCAGTTTGAAACCGTGCTGCAAATTGTAGTTAACCAAGCCGGTTACTATGGCGTGACCCGCGCTGTTGCATTACAGCGTGCTGAAAAGTATTTAAGCCAGTTGGATTTATGGGAAAAACGTGACAGCCAAGCACGAGCGTTATCAGGCGGTATGAAGCGCCGTTTAATGATTGCTCGCGCGTTAATGCATGAGCCGAAACTGCTGATCCTTGATGAACCAACAGCAGGGGTAGATATTGAGCTTCGCCGCTCGATGTGGGCGTTCTTAAAGCAAATTAATAGTCAGGGCGTGACCATTATTCTCACCACCCATTACCTTGAAGAAGCGGAAATGCTGTGCCGCAATATCGGCATTATCGATAAAGGCTTATTGGTTGAATGCACTAGCATGAAAAGCCTACTCAGTAAGCTGGATGTGGAAACCTTCATTTTAGATTTACGCCGCGATATTGAAGCTGCGCCAAGCCTAAATAATATGAGTTGCCGTTTGGTCGATGGTCATACGCTGGAAGTAGATTTGGCAAAAGCCAACAATCTCAATGATTTGTTCGGCCAATTAAGCCAGTTAAATATTGAAGTGCTATCAATGCGTAACAAGGCGAATCGCCTTGAAGAGCTATTTGTCGAGTTAGTTAAAAAAACTAAGGACTCAAAATAATGAACAAGCTTTATTGGATTGCCTTTAAAAGTATTTTAATTAAAGAAACCAATCGTTTTACCCGTATTTGGGTACAAACCTTAGTGCCGCCAGCCATTACCATGACCTTGTACTTTTTGATTTTTGGTAACTTAATTGGCAACCGTATTGGTGAAATGGGCGGCGTATCGTACATGGAGTTTATTGCACCAGGTTTAATCATGATGTCGGTTATCACCAACTCCTATTCTAATGTGGCCTCGTCCTTTTTTAGTGCCAAAATGCACGGCAGTATTGAAGAGTTAATGGTGGCACCTGTGCCGCATTATGTGATGATTGCCGGTTTTGTTGGCGGCGGCGTCGCCCGTGGCTTAAGTGTCGGCTTGATTGTGACCTTGGTGGCAATGTTCTTTGTTGATTTAAGCCTGCATCATGTTGGCTTAGTGATTATGACGGTGTTTTTAACCTCGGTGTTATTTGCGTTAGGCGGGTTAATTAACGCGGTATTTGCCAAAAGCTTTGATGACATTAGCATTATCCCCACTTTCATTTTAACGCCACTGACTTATCTTGGTGGGGTGTTTTACTCGCTGTCATTACTACCTGATTTTTGGCAAGGCGTGTCAGCGCTAAACCCTGTGGTATATATGATAAACGTGTTCCGCTACGGCTTTTTAGGCTTTGCTGATATCAGTGTGCCGTTATCAATTGCCATTATGGTAGGCTTTTGTGCCTCGCTATGGTTTGTAGCATACTACCTTATTTCACGTGGCATCGGCCTACGTAGCTAGGTTTAGTTAGCTGTTAAGCTAGCTTGGTTAAACTTCCTTGGTTAAATGTAGCTGAGCAAGATTGTTGAAAGGACTCTAATGAGTCCTTTTTTGTTATTTGGCTGTCGCTTTAACTAAATCGCGACATAACTATGCTGCAATGGTAATTACTGAGAAAAACTTAATTCTTAGCTGTTAATGGAGGAATATCAGCTGATCATTTGCCATTTTAATCCTTTTCGCTTCCATTCTTAAACTTCTCTCATTCACTTAAGGCTTTACGATTGAGTCATTATTGTTTGGCATTAGCAGACTATTGTCGGGGTTAGTATTGGTTGAAGTGTAATAGTTAAATTCAGCTTTGAGCTATTTATTGTTGAAGCGCTACACATCAATATTAATAATTCGTCATATGAATAGTTTTAAAAATACTAATAAAGGGGCTTAGCCTTTTTATATTATTCTTGGATATTACTTTTAATTTGAGTTGATATTAAATCTACTTATAGCTTCATTTAATCTAGTAACGTTATTTATTTAGCCGCTATTTGGGCAACCCCCTCGAATACTCTTCCTCTGTCAACTTGGCATGTTGATTTGTTGTTTTATTGATCTAGATCAAAAAAGTGTGTTTTTTATACACAAACTCAAAACTATAGACTACCGTTAATTATACAGGCTAGTTTAAATCTAAAGGCATAGTTATGTTGAGTTTTAACATGGGTGTGAATAAAAACTAGGGTTTGATTGGCCTTCCGAAATGATTCAAAAAATTTATTAAATGAACAAGAGAGCTGCCCAGTTCTCTTGGGGATTCCGTGCTTTTAAACTCAATTAATTATTTTATAAATAGGCCTTTTTATGTCAAATGATAACCTGTCTAATAATCCTGAAAATGATGCTCTTAATGATGCTGTTGAACAAGTAAACACAGAAGACTCGACGGTTTCATCATCTAAGGCTGAGAATAATCAATCAACAGTCACCAATACTGTTGCGACTGCGACATCATCGGTAGACATACAAACGGCAGAAGAAAGCTTGGCTCCTTCAGGCGGCTCAGAATCATCAACAGATGACTCTCAAACTGATGATGCAGAGGCCGCCAATGCCGAGGCTTCTTCTGCAGCCCCTAGTTCAACAGATTCTCAATCATCCGCTGTTGAAAGCTCAACCTCAGATGCTGATACGGAAGCAGCTAGTAGCTCTGCGGCCGAAGGGGCAGCTAATGCAGCCCCTGAAGAGGCTGTATCTTCAGGCGCCCAAAGTATCGGTGGGGCTGAAGGTGCTTCAACTAGTTCAGGTGCGCCATCTTCGTCAGCAACTGCGTCTGCAGCAACACCATCAAGTGCAAATAGCGAAACTGAAATATCTGATGGCGCCTCATCAACAGATGCAAGCACTGCGACCAACAGTGAGACTTTTGAGGTAAATGTTTCAAGTGATAACAATGCTGATGGTCAGATAGACGCTGATGATCTACCTACCACAGATACGACTACTGACTCGATGAGTTTTAATGTCGATGTGACCGCGGTAAATGATGCTGCCGAGGTAGAAGACCAAGCTTTCTCAATGAATGAAGACGGCGTAATCATCATTACCGATGAGCAGCTGCTGGCAGGTGCTACCGACGTAGATGGTGATGACCTGCTAATTGATTCAGTTACCTACACCGGCACTGACGGTGTCCTTACCGACAACGGTGATGGTACCCATAGCTTTGCACCAAATGAAAACTTCAATGGTGATGTGCAATTAGAGTTTGGTGTCAGTGATGGCACCGTTGTGACCCCAGCCAACATCGACATTGCGGTTGCGGATGTCAACGATGCACCGGTAGCGGGTTCAACCTCATACACAGTCAACGAAGACGGCCAAATCACCATTAGCGCTGAGCAGTTATTAGCGAACTCAAGTGATGTGGATGGCACCGTCAGCCTAGACTCAGTGTCATATTCTGGTACCGACGGTATCCTGGTTCAAAACCAAGATGGCTCAGTGACCTTCTCGCCCAATGAAAACTTCAACGGTGAAATAAGCCTGGATGTCACCATCATCGATGATGACGGCGCCACTGCTGAAACCACCGCAGGCATCACTACACTGGCGGTTAATGACGCACCTGTAGTTGATGGCAATATCGCTTACTCAGTTGACGAAGATGGCTCAATCACCCTCAGCCAGGAGCAATTACTAGCTAATGCAACTGACATCGATGGTGACAGCCTAAGCGCTGAAAACCTATCAGTAGGTGATAACGCCACCGTTGTGGCTAACCCCGATGGCAGCTTTACGATTACCCCAGATGCGGACTTTAATGGCGACTTAGACTTACGCTTTGATGTCTCTGATGGCACCACTACAGTGGCAGCAGGTGTTGACCTCACAGTCAATCCTGTCAATGATGCTGCAGTAGCACCTGACGTTGAATTCACCATGAATGAAGACGGCATTATCATCATTACCGATGAGCAGCTGCTGGCGAATGCGAGCGACATCGATGGTGATAACCTATCTGTTGATACGGTGACGTACAGCGGCACTGACGGTGTGCTTACCGACAACGGTGATGGCACCCATAGCTTTGCACCAAATGAAAACTTCAATGGTGATGTGCAATTAGAGTTTGGCGTCAGTGATGGCACCGTTGTGACCCCAGCCAACATTGACATTGCGGTTGCTGATGTCAACGATGCACCGGTTGCAGGCAGTACAAGTTACACAGTCAACGAAGACGGCCAAATCACCATTAGCGCTGAGCAGTTATTAGCGAACTCAAGTGATGTGGATGGCACTGTCTCACTTGATAGTGTCAGCTACTCAGGCACCGACGGTATTTTGGTGCAAAACCAAGATGGCTCAGTGACCTTCTCACCAAATGAGAACTTCAACGGTGATATCAGCCTGGATGTGGTGGTTATCGATGATGACGGCGCCACTGCTGAAACCACCGCAGGCATTACTACAATGGCGGTTAATGACGCACCTGTAGTTGATGGCAATGTCGCTTACTCAGTGGACGAAGATGGCTCAATTACCCTAAACCAAGAGCAACTGCTGGCGAATGCAACCGATGTTGATGGCGATACATTAACTGCTGAAAACCTATCAGTAGGGGATAACGCCACCGTCGTTGCTAACCCAGATGGCAGCTTTACCATTACCCCAGATGCGGACTTTAATGGCGACTTAGACTTACGCTTTGATGTCTCAGATGGCACCACTACAGTGGCGACAGGCGTTGATTTAACTGTTAACCCAGTCAATGATGCCGCGGTTGCGCCAGATGTCGAATTCACCATGAATGAAGACGGCGTTATCATCATTACCGATGAGCAGCTGCTGGCGAATGCGAGCGACATCGATGGTGATAACCTATCTGTTGATACGGTGACGTACAGCGGCACTGACGGTGTGCTTACCGACAACGGTGATGGTACCCATAGCTTTGCGCCAAATGAAAACTTCAATGGTGATGTGCAATTAGAGTTTGGTGTTAGCGATGGCACCGTTGTGACCCCAGCCAACATTGATATCGCAATCGCAGAAGTGAATGATGCACCAGTAGCGGGTTCTACTTCATACCAAATGAACGAAGATGGCAGTATCACGTTAAGCCCTGAGCAGTTACTTGCCAATGCAATTGATATCGAAGGTGAAGTGGCGCTAGATAGTGTCAGCTATTCAGGCACTGATGGTGTGTTAGTGACCAATCAAGATGGCACGGTTACCTTCTCACCTAATGAAAACTTCAACGGCGATATTAACTTAGATGTGTCTGTTGTGGATGAAGCTGGTGCAATCACTGTTGGTAATGCAGGCATTGAGGTTATCGCAGTCAATGATTTACCGATTGCAGGCCCTGTTTCTTACACTATCGATGAAGACAGTGTGCTGACATTTAATGAAAGCCAAATCTTAGCGAATGCATCAGATATTGAAGGTGATGTCTCATTGGTTGAGATTAGTTATACAGGCCCTGATGGTATTTTCAGTGTTAATGGTGATGGGACTTGTAGCTTTGCCCCTAATGAAAACTTCCATGGCGAAGTGACACTGGATATTGTTATTCAGGACGAAGAGGGCGCAACGGTTACTACACAAATGACAGTGGATGTGTTGCCGATTAACGATGCCCCTGTGTCAGGTAATTTAGCGTATTCGGTTGACGAAGATGGCTCAATTACGCTAAGCCAGGAGCAATTACTAGCTAATGCATCTGACATCGACGGTGACAGCCTAAGCGCTGAAAACCTCAGCGTCGGCGATAATGCAACAGTTGTAGCTAACCCCGATGGCAGCTTCACGGTTACCCCAGACGCGGACTTTAATGGCGACTTAGACTTAAGCTTTGATGTCTCTGATGGCACCACTACAGTGGCAACAGGCGTTGACCTCACAGTTAACCCTGTTAACGATGCCGCGGTTGCGCCAGATGTTGAATTCACCATGAATGAAGACGGCATTATCATCATTACCGATGAGCAGCTGCTGGCAGGTGCGAGCGACATCGATGGTGATAACCTATCTGTTGATACGGTGACGTACAGCGGCACTGACGGTGTCCTTACCGACAACGGTGATGGTACCCATAGCTTTGCACCAAATGAAAACTTCAATGGTGATGTGCAATTAGAGTTTGGTGTCAGTGATGGCACCGTTGTGACCCCAGCCAACATCGACATTGCGGTTGCGGATGTCAACGATGCACCGGTAGCGGGTTCAACCTCATACACAGTCAACGAAGACGGCCAAATCACCATTAGCGCTGAGCAGTTATTAGCGAACTCAAGTGATGTGGATGGCACCGTCAGCCTAGACTCAGTGTCATATTCTGGTACCGACGGTATCCTGGTTCAAAACCAAGATGGCTCAGTGACCTTCTCGCCCAATGAAAACTTCAACGGTGAAATAAGCCTGGATGTCACCATCATCGATGATGACGGCGCCACTGCTGAAACCACCGCAGGCATTACTACACTGACGGTTAATGACGCACCTGTAGTTGATGGCAATATCGCTTACTCAGTGGACGAAGATGGCTCAATCACCCTCAGCCAAGAGCAATTACTGGCTAATGCATCTGACATCGACGGTGACAGCCTAAGCGCTGAAAACCTATCAGTAGGTGATAACGCCACCGTTGTGGCTAACCCCGATGGCAGCTTTACGATTACCCCAGATGCGGACTTTAATGGCGACTTAGACTTACGCTTTGATGTCTCTGATGGCACCACTACAGTGGCAGCAGGTGTTGACCTCACAGTCAATCCTGTCAATGATGCTGCAGTAGCACCTGACGTTGAATTCACCATGAATGAAGACGGCATTATCATCATTACCGATGAGCAGCTGCTGGCGAATGCGAGCGACATCGATGGTGATAACCTATCTGTTGATACGGTGACGTACAGCGGCACTGACGGTGTGCTTACCGACAACGGTGATGGTACCCATAGCTTTGCGCCAAACGAAAACTTCAATGGTGATGTGCAATTAGAGTTTGGTGTAAGTGATGGCACCGTAGTGACCCCAGCCAACATCGATATCGCGGTTGCGGATGTCAACGATGCACCGGTTGCGGGTTCAACCTCATACACAGTCAACGAAGACGGCCAAATCACCATTAGCGCTGAGCAGCTATTAGCGAACTCAAGTGATGTGGATGGCACTGTCTCACTTGATAGTGTCAGCTACTCAGGCACCGACGGTATCCTGGTTCAAAACCAAGATGGCTCAGTGACCTTCTCGCCAAATGAGAACTTCAACGGTGATATCAGCCTGGATGTCACCATCATCGATGATGACGGCGCCACTGCTGAAACCACCGCAGGCATCACTACACTGGCGGTTAATGACGCACCAGTAGTTGATGGTAATATCGCTTACTCAGTGGACGAAGATGGCTCAATTACCCTAAGCCAAGAACAACTGCTGGCGAATGCAACCGATGTTGATGGTGACAGCCTAAGCGCTGAAAACCTCAGCGTCGGCGATAATGCAACAGTTGTAGCTAACCCCGATGGCAGCTTTACGATTACCCCAGATGCAGACTTTAATGGCGACTTAGACTTACGCTTTGATGTCTCAGATGGCACGACTACCGTGGCAGCAGGTGTTGACCTCACAGTCAATCCTGTCAATGATGCTGCAGTAGCACCTGATGTCGAATTCACCATGAATGAAGACGGCGTTATCATCATTACCGATGAGCAGCTGCTGGCGAATGCGAGCGACATCGATGGTGATAACCTATCTGTTGATACGGTGACGTACAGCGGCACTGACGGTGTGCTTACCGACAACGGTGATGGCACCCATAGCTTTGCGCCAAATGAAAACTTCAATGGTGATTTACAGCTCGATTTCGGCGTCAGCGATGGTACGGTAACCACACCAGCGAACATCGACATTGCGGTTACGGATGTCAACGATGCACCGGTAGCGGGCAGCACAAGTTACACAGTCAACGAAGACGGCCAAATCACCATTAGCGCTGAGCAGCTATTAGCGAACTCAAGTGATGTGGATGGCACCGTCAGCCTAGACTCAGTGTCATATTCTGGCACCGACGGTATCCTGGTTCAAAACCAAGATGGCTCAGTGACCTTCTCGCCAAATGAGAACTTTAACGGTGACATCAGTCTTGATGTCACCATCATCGATGATGATGGCGCCACTGCTGAAACCACCGCAGGCATTACTACACTGACGGTTAATGACGCACCTGTAGTTGATGGCAATATCGCTTACTCAGTGGACGAAGATGGCTCAATCACCCTCAGCCAAGAGCAATTACTAGCTAATGCATCTGACATCGACGGTGACAGCCTAAGCGCTGAAAACCTATCAGTAGGTGATAACGCCACCGTTGTGGCTAACCCCGATGGCAGCTTTACGATTACCCCAGATGCGGACTTTAATGGCGACTTAGACTTACGCTTTGATGTCTCTGATGGCACCACTACAGTGGCAGCAGGTGTTGACCTCACAGTCAATCCTGTCAATGATGCTGCAGTAGCGCCAGATGTCGAATTCACCATGAATGAAGACGGCATTATCATCATTACCGATGAGCAGCTGCTGGCGAATGCGAGCGATATCGATGGTGATAACTTATCTGTTGATACGGTGACGTACAGCGGCACTGACGGTGTGCTTACCGACAACGGTGATGGCACCCATAGCTTTGCACCAAATGAAAACTTCAATGGTGATGTGCAATTAGAGTTTGGTGTAAGTGATGGCACCGTTGTGACCCCAGCTAACATTGATATCGCGGTTACGGATGTCAACGATGCACCGGTTGCAGGCAGTACAAGTTACACAGTCAACGAAGACGGCCAAATCACCATTAGCGCTGAGCAGTTATTAGCGAACTCAAGCGATGTGGATGGCACCGTCAGCCTAGACTCAGTGTCTTACTCTGGTACCGACGGTATCCTGGTTCAAAACCAAGATGGCTCAGTGACCTTCTCGCCAAATGAGAACTTTAACGGTGACATCAGTCTTGATGTCACCATCATCGATGATGATGGCGCCACTGCTGAAACCACCGCAGGCATTACTACACTGACGGTTAATGACGCACCTGTAGTTGATGGCAATATCGCTTACTCAGTGGACGAAGATGGCTCAATCACCCTCAGCCAAGAGCAATTACTGGCTAATGCATCTGACATCGACGGTGACAGCCTAAGCGCTGAAAACCTCAGCGTAGGCGATAATGCTACCGTTGTGGCTAACCCCGATGGCAGCTTCACGGTTACCCCTGATGCAGACTTTAATGGCGACTTAGACTTACGCTTTGATGTCTCAGATGGCACGACTACAGTGGCAGCAGGTGTTGACCTCACAGTCAATCCTGTCAATGATGCCGCGGTTGCGCCAGATGTTGAATTCACCATGAATGAAGACGGCATTATCATCATTACCGATGAGCAGCTGCTGGTAGGTGCGAGCGATATCGATGGTGATAACCTATCTGTTGATACGGTGACGTACAGCGGCACTGACGGTGTGCTTACCGACAACGGTGACGGCACCCATAGCTTTGCGCCAAATGAAAACTTCAATGGTGATTTACAGCTCGATTTCGGCGTCAGCGATGGCACGGTAACCACACCAGCTAACATCGACATTGCGGTTACGGATGTCAACGATGCACCGGTAGCGGGCAGCACAAGTTACACAGTCAACGAAGACGGCCAAATCACCATTAGCGCTGAGCAGCTATTAGCGAACTCAAGTGATGTGGATGGCACCGTCAGCCTAGACTCAGTGTCATATTCTGGCACCGACGGTATCCTGGTTCAAAACCAAGATGGCTCAGTGACCTTCTCGCCAAATGAGAACTTTAACGGTGACATCAGCCTGGATGTGGTGGTTATCGATGACGATGGCGCCACTGCTGAAACCACCGCAGGCATTACTACACTGGCGGTTAATGACGCACCTGTAGTTGATGGTAATATCGCTTACTCAGTGGACGAAGATGGCTCAATTACCCTAAGCCAAGAGCAACTGCTGGCGAATGCAACCGATGTTGATGGTGACAGCCTAAGCGCTGAAAACCTCAGCGTAGGCGATAATGCTACCGTGGTGGCTAACCCCGATGGCAGCTTTACGATTACCCCAGATGCAGACTTTAATGGCGACTTAGACTTACGCTTTGATGTCTCAGATGGCACGACTACAGTGGCAGCAGGTGTTGACCTCACAGTCAATCCTGTCAATGATGCTGCAGTAGCACCTGATGTCGAATTCACCATGAATGAAGACGGCGTTATCATCATTACCGATGAGCAGCTGCTGGCGAATGCGAGCGACATCGATGGTGATGACCTATCAATTGATACAGTCACTTACACCGGCACTGACGGTGTGCTTACCGACAACGGTGATGGTACCCATAGCTTTGCGCCAAATGAAAACTTCAATGGTGATTTACAGCTCGATTTCGGCGTCAGCGATGGTACGGTAACCACACCAGCGAACATCGACATTGCGGTTACGGATGTCAACGATGCACCGGTAGCGGGCAGCACAAGTTACACAGTCAACGAAGACGGCCAAATCACCATTAGCGCTGAGCAGCTATTAGCGAACTCAAGCGATGTGGATGGCACCGTCAGCCTAGACTCAGTGTCTTACTCTGGTACCGACGGTATCCTGGTTCAAAACCAAGATGGCTCAGTGACCTTCTCGCCCAATGAGAACTTCAACGGCGAAATCAGTCTTGATGTCACCATCATCGATGATGATGGCGCCACTGCTGAAACCACCGCAGGCATTACTACACTGACGGTTAATGACGCACCTGTAGTTGATGGCAATATCGCTTACTCAGTGGACGAAGATGGCTCAATCACCCTCAGCCAAGAGCAATTACTAGCTAATGCATCTGACATCGACGGTGACAGCCTAAGCGCTGAAAACCTATCAGTAGGTGATAACGCCACCGTTGTGGCTAACCCCGATGGCAGCTTTACGATTACCCCAGATGCGGACTTTAATGGCGACTTAGACTTACGCTTTGATGTCTCTGATGGCACCACTACAGTGGCAGCAGGTGTTGACCTCACAGTCAATCCTGTCAATGATGCTGCAGTAGCGCCAGATGTCGAATTCACCATGAATGAAGACGGCATTATCATCATTACCGATGAGCAGCTGCTGGCAGGTGCGAGCGATATCGATGGTGATAACTTATCTGTTGATACGGTGACGTACAGCGGCACTGACGGTGTGCTTACCGACAACGGTGATGGCACCCATAGCTTTGCACCAAATGAAAACTTCAATGGTGATGTGCAATTAGAGTTTGGTGTAAGTGATGGCACCGTTGTGACCCCAGCTAACATTGATATCGCGGTTACGGATGTCAACGATGCACCGGTTGCAGGCAGTACAAGTTACACAGTCAACGAAGACGGCCAAATCACCATTAGCGCTGAGCAGTTATTAGCGAACTCAAGCGATGTGGATGGCACCGTCAGCCTAGACTCAGTGTCTTACTCTGGTACCGACGGTATCCTGGTTCAAAACCAAGATGGCTCAGTGACCTTCTCGCCAAATGAGAACTTTAACGGTGACATCAGTCTTGATGTCACCATCATCGATGATGATGGCGCCACTGCTGAAACCACCGCAGGCATTACTACACTGACGGTTAATGACGCACCTGTAGTTGATGGCAATATCGCTTACTCAGTGGACGAAGATGGCTCAATCACCCTCAGCCAAGAGCAATTACTGGCTAATGCATCTGACATCGACGGTGACAGCCTAAGCGCTGAAAACCTCAGCGTAGGCGATAATGCTACCGTGGTGGCTAACCCCGATGGCAGCTTCACGATTACCCCAGATGCCGACTTTAATGGCGACTTAGACTTACGCTTTGATGTCTCAGATGGCACGACTACAGTGGCAGCAGGTGTTGACCTCACAGTCAATCCTGTCAATGATGCCGCGGTTGCGCCAGATGTTGAATTCACCATGAATGAAGACGGCATTATCATCATTACCGATGAGCAGCTGCTGGTAGGTGCGAGCGATATCGATGGTGATAACCTATCTGTTGATACGGTGACGTACAGCGGCACTGACGGTGTGCTTACCGACAACGGTGACGGCACCCATAGCTTTGCGCCAAATGAAAACTTCAATGGTGATTTACAGCTCGATTTCGGCGTCAGCGATGGCACGGTAACCACACCAGCTAACATCGACATTGCGGTTACGGATGTCAACGATGCACCGGTAGCGGGCAGCACAAGTTACACAGTCAACGAAGACGGCCAAATCACCATTAGCGCTGAGCAGTTATTAGCGAACTCAAGCGATGTGGATGGCACAGTCAGCCTAGACTCAGTGTCATATTCTGGTACCGACGGTATCCTGGTTCAAAACCAAGATGGCTCAGTGACCTTCTCGCCAAATGAGAACTTCAACGGTGATATCAGCCTGGATGTGGTGGTTATCGATGATGACGGCGCCACTGCTGAAACCACTGCTGGCATTACTACACTGGCGGTTAATGACGCACCTGTAGTTGATGGCAATGTCGCTTACTCAGTGGACGAAGATGGCTCAATTACCCTAAGCCAAGAGCAACTGCTGGCGAATGCAACCGATGTTGATGGCGATACATTAACTGCTGAAAACCTATCAGTAGGGGATAACGCCACCGTCGTTGCTAACCCAGATGGCAGCTTTACGATTACCCCAGATGCGGACTTTAATGGCGACTTAGACTTACGCTTTGATGTCTCTGATGGCACCACTACAGTGGCAGCAGGTGTTGACCTCACAGTCAATCCTGTCAATGATGCTGCAGTAGCACCTGACGTTGAATTCACCATGAATGAAGACGGCATTATCATCATTACCGATGAGCAGCTGCTGGCGAATGCGAGCGATATCGATGGTGATAACTTATCTGTTGATACGGTGACGTACAGCGGCACTGACGGTGTGCTTACCGACAACGGTGATGGCACCCATAGCTTTGCGCCAAATGAAAACTTCAATGGTGATTTACAGCTCGATTTCGGCGTCAGCGATGGTACGGTAACCACACCAGCGAACATCGACATTGCGGTTACGGATGTCAACGATGCACCGGTAGCGGGCAGCACAAGTTACACAGTCAACGAAGACGGCCAAATCACCATTAGCGCTGAGCAGCTATTAGCGAACTCAAGTGATGTGGATGGCACCGTCAGCCTAGACTCAGTGTCATATTCTGGCACCGACGGTATCCTGGTTCAAAACCAAGATGGCTCAGTGACCTTCTCGCCCAATGAGAACTTCAACGGCGAAATCAGTCTTGATGTCACCATCATCGATGATGATGGCGCCACTGCTGAAACCACCGCAGGCATTACTACACTGGCGGTTAATGACGCACCTGTAGTTGATGGCAATATCGCTTACTCAGTGGACGAAGATGGCTCAATCACCCTCAGCCAAGAGCAATTACTGGCTAATGCATCTGACATCGACGGTGACAGCCTAAGCGCTGAAAACCTCAGCGTAGGCGATAATGCTACCGTGGTGGCTAACCCCGATGGCAGCTTCACGGTTACCCCTGATGCAGACTTTAATGGCGACTTAGACTTACGCTTTGATGTCTCAGATGGCACGACTACAGTGGCAGCAGGTGTTGACCTCACAGTCAATCCTGTCAATGATGCTGCAGTAGCACCTGACGTTGAATTCACCATGAATGAAGACGGCATTATCATCATTACCGATGAGCAGCTGCTGGCGAATGCGAGCGACATCGATGGTGATAACCTATCTGTTGATACGGTGACGTACAGCGGCACTGACGGTGTGCTTACCGACAACGGTGATGGTACCCATAGCTTTGCGCCAAACGAAAACTTCAATGGTGATGTGCAATTAGAGTTTGGTGTAAGTGATGGCACCGTAGTGACCCCAGCCAACATCGATATCGCGGTTGCGGATGTCAACGATGCACCGGTTGCGGGTTCAACCTCATACACAGTCAACGAAGACGGCCAAATCACCATTAGCGCTGAGCAGTTATTAGCGAACTCAAGCGATGTGGATGGCACCGTCAGCCTAGACTCAGTGTCATACTCTGGTACCGACGGCATATTAACGAATAATCTTGATGGCTCGGTCACTTTCTTCCCTAATGAGAACTTCAACGGCGAAATCAGTCTTGATGTGGTGGTTATCGATGATGACGGCGCGACCGCTGAAACCACCGCAGGCATCACCACACTCGCGGTCAATGATGTGCCATTGGTTGATGGTAACCTGGCTTACAATGTCGATGAAGATGGCACCATTACTCTCAGCCAAGAACAATTACTTGCCAATGCATCTGATGTAGACGGTGATGATTTAACCGCTGAAGGGCTTAGCGTTGCTGGTAACGCAACAGTTGTGGCGAATGACGATGGCAGCTTTACGATTACCCCAGATGCGGACTTTAATGGCGACTTAGACTTAAGCTTTGATGTCTCAGATGGCACCACCACAGTGGCCACCGGTGTTGATTTAACCGTTAACCCAGTCAACGATGCACCGATTGCGGGTGCCGATATTTATATTCAAGCAGAAGAAGATCAAACCGTTGGCGTTAGTCTTCGTGAAGAGCCTGCTATTCGCCTCGATGCACAACCTGAGTTTGGTATTGTGCAAGCCAATATCAATGATGAATGGGTGACGTTAGAGGTAGGACAAGAATTCGCGCCTGATACTGAAGTACGCTTTGTTGCTGATGAAACCGCAGTTACTGATTCTACTCATACCAGTCAAATCGGTACCTTCGATGATAATGCGACAGTTGATGATTGGGGCACAGAAATAGATTCACATACCCGTGAATTTACTGATGGCGACTTAGTAGTTACCACCCAGAGTACAGATGGGCCGTTAGGCGCTTGGAATGGTAATACTCATATTGGCCATGGTATTGGCGATACCGATAGACAAGGTTTAAGTGGTGATGAGCAGCTAGTTATTAATGTTGAAGGTCAAGATATTAATGAAATCAGCTTCGAACTAGATGGCTTAGGTGGTTGGTTTGTTGAAGGATCTAAAAACTTCACTGAAGTAGAAATTAGGGCTTTTGATGCCGATGGTAACCTCATCGACTCACAAACTTATCATAAAGATGATAATAGTAGTTTCGAGCATACGTATACCCTTACCACGGATGAACCCGTAGCACGATTTGAGTTAGGCACAATTGAAGGTAACGGCACTTATGTGGTGCAGAATATGTCTGTATCGCAGACGTTACCTGATGATGTGGTCTTTACATCGATTGCCGTAGATGGCACTGAAGTAACAGAAACAATTGAGCTGAACCTTCACGCTGGTGATCAAGATATCGATTTATCTGCAGAGCTTCCTGTTGTGACAAGTTCAGAAGGGGCAGATGGTTTTGCTTCTATTGTGATAACCGAGGAGCAGTTGCTTGCACAAGCTTCTGATATTGATAGTGAAAATCTCGATATCATTAATCTTGAGTTAAACGATGAGAATGCAACGCTAACCGACAATGGTGATGGCACTTGGACCCTTACCCCAGATGAGAATTTCTCGGGGGATATTGACCTAACTTATCAAGTGACTGATGGTGAGTTAGTTGATGACAATACTATCCATATCAACTTTGCTGAGGTCAATGATGCACCAATTGCATCTGGACCAATAGTCCTTAGCACTGAAGAAGACAACTCTATTAGCTTCACTGATGCTGATTTACTTGCGAATGCATCTGACATTGAAGGTGATGATTTATCTATTCAAGATGTGAGTTACAGCGGTAATGCCGGTGAGTTAATTACCAATGACGATGGTAGTTACACCTTTGTTCCCAACGAAAATTTCAATGGTGACGTCGACTTAAGTTATGGCATTAGTGATGGTCAAGATGTTACAACCAATAATATTGATTTAACTGTTATCCCTGTTAATGATGTCCCTGTTGCAGGGGCGCCATTAGATTTACAAATGCTCAATGATGGCACCATGACCATTAATGCATCTAGCTTATTGTCAGGTGCAAGTGATGTTGATGGCGATATTCTTCATATTGAAGATTTAGTGCTGACCAATCAGCTGGATGGTACTTTGGTCGACAACGGTGACAATACCTTTAGCTTCACGCCAGCAGAAGGATTTACCGGCAATGTGTCTTTGTCATTCGAGGTTAGTGATGGCCAAGCATCTGCTCCTAGTTCATTAAATATTACCGTTGAAGAATACAACGAAGGCCCTGAAGTCTCTGGCCCAGTTGCGGTAACTGTGGATGAAGACGGCAGTATTACCCTATCTCAAGAAGAATTACTCGCCAATGCCAGTGATGTCGATGGTGATTCTCTGGCCGCAACCAATCTTGTTACCAACGATGAAAATGCGACTGTCGTACAAAATGACAATGGCAGCTTTACGATCACCCCAAGTGAAGATTTCAATGGTGACATCCAATTTACATACGATGTGACTGATGGTATTGAAACGGTTGCCACTGAATTAGATCTAACGGTTACGCCAGTTAATGATGCTCCAGATGTTCCTGATCTTTCATTTAATACCATGGAAGATGAAGCTATAACGGTTACTACCGAGCAGTTACTGGCTCAAGCAACGGATATAGAAGGCGATGAGTTATCTGTTGTTAATGTCACATCGCAAGATCCAAACGTTGAAGTCATTGATAATGGCGATGGGACTTATACGCTAACCCCACAAGCGGAATACAGCGGTACCGCCAGCTTGAGCTTTGATGTCAGTGACGGCACTGATGTGGTTTCGGCCGATATTAGTCTTAATGTTGAGTTTGTAAATGATGTCCCTGAAGCTGGGCCTATTGTTGCTTCTGTAGACGAAGATGGCACAATTTTAGTTACTCAAGAAATGCTACTTGAAAATGCATCAGATCAAGATGGTGATTTCTTAAGAGCCGATGGTTTACAAACTAACGATCCAAATGCGACCGTTGTCGATAATGGCGACGGTACCTTTAGCGTTACGCCTTCTGCTGATTTTAATGGCGATATTGTCTTTAGTTATGATGTTTCGGACGGTGAAACTGACACACCTACAGAGCTGACTCTGACAGTTAATCCAATTAATGACGCGCCTGAAGTGCAGCCGCTTAATTTTGCAATTCAAGAAGATGGAACATTAATCTTCACAGAAGAGCAATTATTGGCACAAGCGACAGATATCGAAGGTGATGAGCTTAGTATTACTGATGTATCTTACAGCGCAGATGAAGGTACATTGACGAATAATGGCGACGGTACTTACAGCTTCACTCCGAATGAACATTTTAGTGGCAATATTGAGGTCGATTTTAGTGTGTCAGATGGCACAGATGAGGTATCACAAAGTATTGGTGTTGCCATCGAAGCCGTTGCTGATGCTCCTGACTTAACAGTAACAACCGGTGATGGCGATGTCGTCACTGATGAAGTGATTGTGGTAGAGCCCGGTTCAACCACGCAACTTAATATTGATGCAAGTCTAGTGGATCAAGACCTTTCTGAAACCCTTACGGTTGAAGTAAATGGTTTACCAGAAGGTTCAGTACTGACCTATGACGGCGAAGCGCTGTTTGACGAACAAAGCAGCGGTATTACCAGTTACGACAATACCGATATTACCGTGACGTTCCAGGGCGAAACTGCCGGATATCAAAATACGGCGGGTTACTATACCGTTGATGAAGAAGGTAATATTACAGGGGTACAAATTGGTTTTGAAAATGCTTCTGAAGTGGGCTCTGGCGGTGAATTAATCCCAGGTGAATCATCCTTCACGTTTGATGTCGAGGCGGGTGAAAGCTTCAATCTATTTGTGATCCCAAATGGTTTCAATCGTAATGACTTTGAGAATATGCAGGACGGTACATTTGAGTTCCGCGATGCCGATGGTAACCCTGCGACTATCGACTCAGTCGACCCGCAATTGGTTCACATTAGTGAAGATGGCGTCGAAACGCCGATTTTAAGTCAATTTGGTGATGCGATTTTCCATGGTGGCAGCAATAGCAATCTTAACGAAGATGGCATAGAGCATACGAGAACCACACTGAATGAAGATGGCGATATTGTTTACGGTGTTGAAGATCTCTTTGGCGGCGGAGATCAAGATTTTGATGACTTCACATTTACCATTGATGTTGGTGAAACAAATAGCCAAATTTTCCAAGGTGAAATTGTTGTTGGTGAAGATGGCAGCGTTGTTATCCCAACCACTGTGTTGGATCAAAACCTTGCAGTTACCTTCCCTGAGGATTACACCGGTTCAGCATCGTTAGAGATCATCGCAACAGCCACTGAACTGTCAAATGACGATCAATCTAGTACTGTTCAAACGATAAACTTTGAAGTTGACCATGCACCTGATTCTGATGCAGTTACCGCACAGGTTGATGAAGATGGCTCAATCACTATTACTCAAGCTGATTTATTAGCGAATGCGACCGATCTTGATGGTGATGATTTAGTTGCCGTTAATGTCAGCTCTGATGATGACAATGTCACATTGGTCGACAATGGTGATGGAACATACACAGTTACCCCTGATGCGGACTTCAACGGTGAAGTATCGTTTAGCTTTGATGTCAGTGATGGCGATCAAATCGTCTCCACTGAATTAAATCTAAGTGTTAACCCTGTTAATGATGCTGCTCTAGCGCAAGATCAAAGCTTTAGCATGAACGAAGACGGCGTGATCATCATTACCGATGAGCAACTGCTTGTTGGTGCCACCGACATTGAAGGTGATAATTTAACTATCGCCGATGTGAGTTACACAGGTACCGATGGTGTGCTCACCGACAACGGTGATGGTACCCATAGCTTCGCGCCAAATGAAAACTTTAATGGTGATGTGCAACTTGAATATGGGGTAAGCGATGGAACTGAAGTAACCCCAGCTAACATTGATATCGCTGTTGCCGATGTTAACGATGCACCGGTAGCGGGTTCAACTTCATACACAGTCAACGAAGATGGCCAAATCACCATTAGCCCTGAGCAGTTACTGGCAAACTCTAGTGATGTTGATGGTAGCGTTAGTTTAGATAGCGTGAGCTACTCAGGCACCGACGGTATTCTGGTTCAAAACTCGGATGGCTCAGTGACCTTCTCGCCAAACGAGAACTTCAATGGTGATATTAGCCTCGATATCTCAGTCATCGATGATGATGGGGCAGTGGCGCAAACCACAGCAGGCATTGAAGTCATTGCGGTGAATGATGCACCCGTTTCGGGTGATCTGGCTTACAGTGTTGATGAAGACGGCAGTATTACCCTGTCTCAAGAGCAATTGTTAGCCAATGCCAGTGATGTAGACGGTGATGACTTAACTGCTGGAAATCTAACTGGCGGTAACAACGTTACTATCACAGAAAACGACGATGGCTCATTTACCCTGACTCCTGATGCAAACTTCCATGGTGAAATGGATATAAGCTTTGATGTCTATGACGGTGGAACCACAGTTCAAGCCAACATTGATCTGACTATTAACCCTATAAATGACACAACAGTAGGAGTGGAAGATCAAGCTTACACTGTCGAAGAAGATGGAACCTTAATCTTCACTGATGAGCAATTGCTTACGGGCGCAACAGACATCGATGGAGACGACTTATCCGTTAGTGGTGTTGAATACAGTGGTACCGAAGGTGTATTCACTGATAATGGCGATGGAACATATAGTTTTGCGCCAAATGAGAACTTTAATGGTCAAGTTGAACTTAGCTTCTCGGTCACTGATGGAAAAGAAACCGTTGGCGCTAATATCGATATTACAGTAACTGATATTAATGATGCACCGGTAGCGGGTTCAACCTCATACACAGTCAACGAAGACGGCCAAATCACCATTAGCGCTGAGCAGTTATTAGCGAACTCAAGTGATGTGGATGGCACCGTCAGCCTAGACTCAGTGTCATATTCTGGCACCGACGGTATCCTGGTTCAAAACCAAGATGGCTCAGTGACCTTCTCGCCCAATGAGAACTTCAACGGTGATATCAGCCTGGATGTGGTGGTTATCGATGATGATGGCGCCACTGCTGAAACCACCGCAGGCATTACTACACTGGCGGTTAATGACGCACCTGTAGTTGATGGTAATGTCGCTTACTCAGTGGACGAAGATGGCTCAATTACCCTAAGCCAAGAGCAACTGCTGGCGAATGCAACCGATGTTGATGGTGACAGCCTAAGCGCTGAAAACCTCAGCGTCGGCGATAATGCAACAGTTGTAGCTAACCCCGATGGCAGCTTTACCATTACCCCAGACGCGGACTTTAATGGCGACTTAGACTTAAGCTTTGATGTCTCTGATGGCACCACTACAGTGGCAACAGGCGTTGACCTCACAGTTAACCCTGTTAACGATGCCGCGGTTGCGCCAGATGTTGAATTCACCATGAATGAAGACGGCATTATCATCATTACCGATGAGCAGCTGCTGGCAGGTGCGAGCGACATCGATGGTGATAACCTATCTGTTGATACGGTGACGTACAGCGGCACTGACGGTGTGCTTACCGACAACGGTGATGGCACCCATAGCTTTGCGCCAAACGAAAACTTCAATGGTGATTTACAGCTCGATTTCGGTGTCAGCGATGGCACGGTAACCACACCAGCTAACATCGACATTGCGGTTGCGGATGTCAACGATGCACCGGTTGCAGGCAGTACAAGTTACACAGTCAACGAAGACGGCCAAATCACCATTAGCGCTGAGCAGTTATTAGCGAACTCAAGCGATGTGGATGGCACCGTCAGCCTAGACTCAGTGTCTTACTCAGGCACCGACGGTATCCTGGTTCAAAACCAAGATGGCTCAGTGACCTTCTCGCCCAATGAAAACTTCAACGGTGACATCAGCCTGGATGTGGTGGTTATCGATGACGATGGCGCCACTGCTGAAACCACCGCAGGCATCACTACACTGGCGGTTAATGACGCACCAGTAGTTGATGGCAATGTCGCTTACTCAGTGGACGAAGATGGCTCAATTACCCTAAGCCAGGAACAACTGCTTGCTAACGCAACCGATGTTGATGGCGATACATTAACTGCTGAAAACCTCAGCGTCGGCGATAATGCCACCGTTGTGGCTAACCCAGATGGCAGCTTTACCATTACCCCAGATGCGGACTTTAATGGCGACTTAGACTTACGCTTTGATGTCTCAGATGGCACGACTACAGTGGCAGCAGGTGTTGACCTCACAGTCAATCCAGTTAACGATGCCGCGGTTGCCCCTGACGTTGAATTCACCATGAATGAAGACGGCATTATCATCATTACCGATGAGCAGCTGCTGGCAGGTGCGAGTGATATCGATGGTGATAACTTATCTGTTGATACGGTGACGTACAGCGGCACTGACGGTGTGCTTACCGACAACGGTGATGGTACCCATAGCTTTGCACCAAATGAAAACTTCAATGGTGATTTACAGCTCGATTTCGGCGTCAGCGATGGTACGGTAACCACACCAGCTAACATCGACATTGCGGTTACGGATGTCAACGATGCACCGGTAGCGGGTTCAACCTCATACACAGTTAACGAAGACGGCCAAATCACCATTAGCACTGAGCAGTTATTAGCGAACTCAAGTGATGTGGATGGCACCGTCAGCCTAGACTCAGTGTCTTACTCTGGTACTGACGGTATCCTGGTTCAAAACCAAGATGGCTCAGTGACCTTCTCGCCCAATGAGAACTTCAACGGCGAAATCAGTCTTGATGTCACCATCATCGATGATGACGGCGCCACTGCTGAAACCACCGCAGGCATTACTACACTGGCGGTTAATGACGCACCCGTAGTTGATGGCAATGTCGCTTACTCAGTGGACGAAGATGGCTCAATTACCCTAAGCCAAGAGCAACTGCTGGCGAATGCAACTGACATCGACGGTGACAGCCTAAGCGCTGAAAACCTCTCAGTAGGCGATAATGCCACCGTTGTGGCTAACCCAGATGGCAGCTTTACGATTACCCCAGATGCCGACTTTAATGGCGACTTAGACTTAAGCTTTGATGTCTCTGATGGCACGACTACCGTGGCGACAGGCGTTGATTTAACCGTTAACCCAGTTAACGATGCCGCGGTTGCGCCAGACGTTGAATTCACCATGAATGAAGACGGCGTTATCATCATTACCGATGAGCAGCTGCTGGCAGGTGCGAGCGACATCGATGGTGATAACCTATCTGTTGATACGGTGACGTACAGCGGCACTGACGGTGTGCTTACCGACAACGGTGATGGCACCCATAGCTTTGCGCCAAATGAAAACTTTAATGGCGATGTGCAATTAGAATTTGGTGTCAGTGATGGCACCGTTGTGACCCCAGCTAACATTGATATCGCGGTTGCGGATGTCAACGATGCACCGGTTGCAGGCAGTACAAGTTACACAGTCAACGAAGACGGCCAAATTACCATCAGCCCTGAGCAGTTATTAGCGAACTCAAGCGATGTGGATGGCACCGTCAGCCTAGACTCAGTGTCTTACTCTGGTACTGACGGTATCCTAGTTCAAAACCAAGATGGCTCAGTGACCTTCTCGCCAAATGAAAACTTCAACGGTGACATCAGCCTGGATGTCACCATCATCGATGATGACGGCGCCACTGCTGAAACCACTGCTGGCATTACTACACTGGCGGTTAATGACGCACCTGTAGTTGATGGCAATGTCGCTTACTCAGTGGACGAAGATGGCTCAATTACCCTAAGCCAAGAGCAACTGCTGGCGAATGCAACCGATGTTGATGGTGACAGCCTAAGCGCTGAAAACCTATCAGTAGGGGATAACGCCACCGTCGTTGCTAACCCAGATGGCAGCTTTACCATTACCCCAGATGCCGACTTTAATGGCGACTTAGACTTACGCTTTGATGTCTCAGATGGCACGACTACAGTGGCAGCAGGTGTTGACCTCACAGTCAATCCAGTTAACGATGCCGCGGTTGCGCCAGATGTTGAATTCACCATGAATGAAGACGGCATTATCATCATTACCGATGAGCAGCTGCTGGCGAATGCGAGCGATATTGATGGTGATAACCTATCTGTTGATACGGTGACGTACAGCGGCACTGACGGTGTGCTTACCGACAACGGTGATGGCACCCATAGCTTTGCGCCAAATGAAAACTTCAATGGTGATGTGCAATTAGAGTTTGGTGTCAGTGATGGCACCGTTGTGACCCCAGCTAACATCGATATCGCGGTTACGGATGTCAACGATGCACCGGTAGCGGGTTCAACCTCATACACAGTCAACGAAGACGGCCAAATCACCATTAGCGCTGAGCAGTTATTAGCGAACTCAAGCGATGTGGATGGCACCGTCAGCCTAGACTCAGTGTCATATTCTGGTACTGACGGTATCCTAGTTCAAAACCAAGATGGCTCAGTGACCTTCTCGCCCAATGAGAACTTCAACGGTGATATCAGCCTGGATGTGGTGGTTATCGATGATGATGGCGCCACTGCTGAAACCACTGCTGGCATTACTACACTGGCGGTTAATGACGCACCTGTAGTTGATGGCAATGTCGCTTACTCAGTGGACGAAGATGGCTCAATTACCCTAAGCCAAGAACAACTGCTGGCGAATGCAACCGATGTTGATGGCGATACATTAACTGCTGAAAACCTATCAGTAGGGGATAACGCCACCGTCGTTGCTAACCCAGATGGCAGCTTTACCATTACCCCAGATGCGGACTTTAATGGCGACTTAGACTTACGCTTTGATGTCTCTGATGGCACCACTACAGTGGCAGCAGGTGTTGACCTCACAGTCAATCCTGTCAATGATGCCGCGGTTGCTCCTGACGTTGAATTCACCATGAATGAAGACGGCATTATCATCATTACCGATGAGCAGCTGCTGGCGAATGCGAGCGACATCGATGGTGATAACCTATCTGTTGATACGGTGACGTACAGCGGCACTGACGGTGTGCTTACCGACAACGGTGATGGTACCCATAGCTTTGCGCCAAATGAAAACTTCAATGGTGATTTACAGCTTGAATTTGGTGTCAGTGATGGCACCGTTGTGACCCCAGCTAACATTGATATCGCGGTTACGGATGTCAACGATGCACCGGTTGCAGGCAGTACAAGTTACACAGTCAACGAAGACGGCCAAATCACCATCAGCCCTGAGCAGCTATTAGCGAACTCAAGTGATGTGGATGGCACCGTCAGCCTAGACTCAGTGTCTTACTCTGGTACTGACGGTATTTTGGTGCAAAACCAAGATGGCTCAGTGACCTTCTCGCCAAATGAGAACTTCAACGGTGACATCAGTCTTGATGTGGTGGTTATCGATGATGATGGCGCCACTGCTGAAACCACTGCTGGCATTACTACACTGGCGGTTAATGACGCACCCGTAGTTGATGGCAATGTCGCTTACTCAGTTGACGAAGATGGCTCAATCACCCTAAGCCAAGAGCAACTGCTGGCGAATGCAACCGATGTTGATGGCGATACATTAACTGCTGAAAACCTATCAGTAGGGGATAACGCCACCGTCGTTGCTAACCCCGATGGCAGCTTTACCATTACCCCAGATGCGGACTTTAATGGCGACTTAGACTTACGCTTTGATGTCTCAGATGGCACCACTACCGTGGCAACAGGCGTTGATTTAACCGTTAACCCAGTCAATGATGCTGCAGTAGCACCTGACGTCGAATTCACCATGAATGAAGACGGCATTATCATCATTACCGATGAGCAGCTGCTGGCAGGTGCTACCGACGTAGATGGTGATGACCTGCTAATTGATTCAGTTACCTACAGCGGCACTGACGGTGTGCTTACCGACAACGGTGATGGCACCCATAGCTTTGCGCCAAATGAAAACTTCAATGGTGATTTACAGCTCGATTTCGGTGTAAGCGATGGTACGGTAACCACACCAGCTAACATTGATATCGCGGTTACGGATGTCAACGATGCACCGGTTGCGGGTTCAACCTCATACACAGTCAACGAAGACGGCCAAATCACCATTAGCGCTGAGCAGCTATTAGCGAACTCAAGTGATGTGGATGGCACTGTCTCACTTGATAGTGTCAGCTACTCAGGCACCGACGGTATTTTGGTGCAAAACCAAGATGGCTCAGTGACCTTCTCACCAAATGAGAACTTCAACGGTGATATCAGCCTGGATGTGGTGGTTATCGATGATGACGGCGCCACTGCTGAAACCACCGCAGGCATTACTACACTGGCGGTTAATGACGCACCTGTAGTTGATGGCAATGTCGCTTACTCAGTGGACGAAGATGGCTCAATTACCCTAAGCCAAGAACAACTGCTGGCGAATGCAACCGATGTTGATGGCGATACATTAACTGCTGAAAACCTCAGCGTAGGCGATAATGCTACCGTGGTGGCTAACCCCGATGGCAGCTTCACGGTTACCCCTGATGCAGACTTTAATGGCGACTTAGACTTAAGCTTTGATGTCTCAGATGGCACCACTACCGTGGCAGCAGGCGTTGATTTAACCGTTAACCCAGTTAACGATGCCGCGGTTGCGCCAGATGTCGAATTCACCATGAATGAAGACGGCATTATCATCATTACCGATGAGCAGCTGCTGGCGAATGCGAGCGACATCGATGGTGATAACCTATCTGTTGATACGGTGACGTACAGCGGCACTGACGGTGTGCTTACCGACAACGGTGATGGTACCCATAGCTTTGCGCCAAATGAAAACTTCAATGGTGATTTACAGCTTGAATTTGGTGTCAGTGATGGCACCGTTGTGACCCCAGCTAACATTGATATCGCGGTTACGGATGTCAACGATGCACCGGTTGCAGGCAGTACAAGTTACACAGTCAACGAAGACGGCCAAATCACCATTAGCGCTGAGCAGCTATTAGCGAACTCAAGCGATGTGGATGGCACCGTCAGCCTAGACTCAGTGTCATATTCTGGCACCGACGGTATCCTGGTTCAAAACCAAGATGGCTCAGTGACCTTCTCGCCAAATGAGAACTTCAACGGTGAAATCAGTCTTGATGTCACCATCATCGATGATGACGGCGCGACTGCTGAAACCACCGCAGGCATTACTACACTGGCGGTTAATGACGCACCTGTAGTTGATGGCAATGTCGCTTACACTATGGATGAAGATGGTGTTATTACGGTCACGCAAGAGCAGTTACTGGCTAATGCCAGTGACATCGATGGTGATGAGTTAACTGCTAGTAATTTAGCTGTTAATGGTAATGGCAGTGTGGTTGATAACGGTAATGGCACATTCTCCATTACACCAGATCCAGATTACAACGGCGATTTAGGGCTGACATTTGATGTTTCAGATGGTGAAGCAACTGTTTCTGCCGCAATGGATTTAACAGTAAATCCAATTAATGATTTACCGACAGCACCTACTATCAATCTAGAGGGTACTGAAGACGTCAGCATAACCATTGACCCTAACTATATCCTTTCACAGGCAAGTGATATCGATGGTGATAATCTGACGTTAGATAATCTATCGGTTCGTCAACCTGCCAACTCATCACTAACACAGAATCAGGATGGTACTTATAACCTCATTACTCCTGAGCACTTCAATGGCTTAATAGAATTAAGTTATACCATTTCTGATGAAACTGGAGAGGAAGTTGAAGGTGAATTGGCAATGGATATCATCCCAGTGGATGATTCACCATTCCAAAATGGTAATGCGCATCTGACTATTCAAGAAGATGGCGACATAACCTTTAGCGAAGCTGATTTATTAGCCTTATTCGGTGATGTTGACAGCTCACTAACCATTTCGAAAGTGGTTACCGCAGATGGTGAGGAGGCTGACGGCAGTATTACTGACAATGGTGATGGAACCTGGACCTTTAGCCCGACAGGTGATTTTGCTGGTACCGCAGGTTTGCAGATCGTCGCAACAGATGGAAATAGTGAAGCAACGGTCGACTTACCTATTTATATTCGACCTGTAGCTGACGGTACTGTTATTACCACAGCTCATGAAGGGCCACTTGTTTTTGCTGAAGATAGCACGGGTCATTTCTCACTTAATGTTGAAATGCTTGATGCATCAGAAACAATGGAAAGTCTTGTGATGACAGGCTACCCAGTAGGCTTCGTAGTGAGTGATGGCACCAATACCATGACTATCACTGAAGAAGGGCAGGTTGTTGATATAACCCAATGGAATCTTGAAGACTTATCAATGACGCCACCAGAAGACTACAACGGTAATTTCTTTGTCACAGTATCTTCAGTCACTTTAGATGTTGGCGATGAAAGTTCAGTAGAGGATGACAGTCCATTATTGAACGATGTGCCACATGAAGAAGCATTTGCCATGAATGATGATGGTTACGTACTTTTAGAGGCCAGCGATTTATTGGAATCTCAAGGTTTAGATTCAGAGGCTGTCAATGTTGAAAGCGTGAGTTATTCAGGTGAAGAAGGAGTATTGATAGACAACGATAATGAGACATGGACATTCTGGTCAGATCCTGATTATCAAGGACCGGTCACTGTCGATTTTACCGTAGATGACGGCACATCTCATTCGGTTGATTTTGAAATATCGGCAATAAACACAGAGGCAGCAGTAGATAATATTGCCGAGGCAAGTATCGAAGCGCCAGCTGCAACAATCGTAACTGTTGATGAGTTACTTGAAAATGTAGAAGGTATAGAAGGTGATAATTTAACTGTTTCAAACGTGCAGGCAGAAAATGCAGTCGTTATCGATTTACTTGATGGTAGCTATAGTGTTGAGCAAGATACTGATTCACAAGGTTCTTTAGACTTAACTTACAGTGTCAGTAATGGCACAGATACAGTCGATAGCTCAATAACCCTTGGCTCTGCAGTAGGGAATGAATCTGAAGATTATGACTATACAGCAGCACCTGGTGGCAGTGTAAATGTATTCATACCAACAGATATCAGCTCAAACAGTGAAGTCGACCATGTGATTATTTCTGGTTTACCAGAAGGTGTTTCGCCTCAGTCAGGTATAGAGCAAGGAGACAGTGAATACTTAATTGCTGGGGACTTATGTCAACCAGTCAAGCTAGAAATACCAGAAAACTTTAGCGGTGATATTAATATGGACATGAGTGGTGTTAATAGCATGGATCAACCAATTGATGGAGCAGCAACGTCTATTACCATTGACGTTAATTCCTCTTATGAAATGGATGGCTCAAGTGCTGATACGCAACAATTAATCACAGGCTCTGATGATAGTAATGCAGGTGATTGGACTTCAGGTGATAACACCGATCTCGGTATTGACGTTATGGATGACAGCGCCAGCTTTGATGATAGCGCTCATACAACAACAGAGGATGACTCAACGACATTGGCTGATTCAATATAAACCACGATTAAATATTTACAGTGATAAGACGTTAAAGTGCAGGTATCTTTATAAAATATATGTTTTTTATAGAGATATCTGGATTTTAAACTAAAGTTATTATTAGGGATTATTAAATCGTAATTACACAGTACCTAAGTCGTCAATTTAGGTGGTGTTAACCAAGTCAAAATGAGTTTTAAATATGATAAATATAACAGCGTTAAGTGACATGTTTGATGGTGATACAGAGTGCGTAAAAGAGCTATTAGGTTTGTATTTAGAGTGCAATGCTGATGCCGCAACAACCATTGAGGCGCATTATAGTACTCAGGATACAGAGGCGCTTTTTCATGTTTTTCATACTTTATCAGGTTCTTTGTCTAACTTGTGCGAAGAAGATGCTGTTCCATTGATTAGGGAGGCCGAGGGGATAAGTAAAAAGGGCGAAATGCCAAGCAGGCAGCAAATAGATGTAATACAGCAACACCTATCAAAAATTGCTGAGCAGGTTAGCCTTTCCGTTTAAAAAAATTTATTTCATTGACATAACAAGGTAGTGATGGAGATAAATGAAAGGTAAAGATAATCTTGAGCAAAACTTTGAAGACATCATCGAGGAGTCTATTAACAGTGTTCATTCTGATAGCTCTAGCGTATTAATAGCTAAAAACAGCAGTAATAGTTCACAAAAAGTTTCCTCGGTTGCATTTGTCTTTTTCTTTATTTTATTGATATGGGGCTCACAAGCAGAGCTTGAAATTACTGTGGCCACAAGAGGGGAAATACTTCTAAACTCAGATATCGAAAAAGTGCAACACTTAGAAGGAGGGATACTTGAAAAACTCTATGTCGCCCCTGGCGATATTGTTTACAAAGGCCAAAAAATTGCACAATTAAGATCAAAAGATAAGCTTGGTGATCTTGCTGTTAATCTTTTTGAAATCAATCAGCTTAGGATAGAGCTAATAAAATACGAATCTTTAATATCCCAACAAGAACCCGACTTTTCAGCCTTTAAAGACTATCCACAAACGCTCAAAATACAGCAAGAGCAATGGCGAGAAGAGAATAGCAAAAATGTAACCAGTGATGATTTAATGGAGCATGATATTGCCCATAAAACGGTGATCATCGACTCTATGAAACAGCGAATACTTTCTTCTACAGCCCAGTTAAACATAATTAAAAAGCAACTCGCCATAAAAGAGCAATTGTATAAAGAAGAAATGGCGTCATATACCGACGTGCTTAATATGCAAGTGCAAGAAATGAATATGCTGCGTGAAATTGAAAATTTAGAGGAGTCAGTAGTTAATGAAGGTTTTTTATTAACTCGTCTCACCAAGCAACTGGAAAACACCAAGTTTATTAGGGATAGCGAATATCGAACCAAGGTTGTTGCGCTAGACAAAGAGCTTTCAATAAAGTCAAAAATGCTGCCATCGATTTCAGATAAAGTGGATCGCTTGTTTGTTTATTCACCGGTAGACGGTACAGTAGATAAGCTTAATTATAATTATATCTCTGCCATTATATCGCCAGGGGATAGCATTGCTGATATCACGCCGTTAAATAATGCTTTACGAGCTGAGATAAAAATAGCCCGCAAAGACATAGGTTTTATCGTTAAAGGCCAAAAAGTAAAACTAAAGCTTGATGCCTATAATTTTGCTAAATACGGTGTTATCGATGCGGTGATTTCATCTATCTCGAGAGGATCATACGAAGAAAAAGAAGAAGAATTTTTTCTAGCCGAACTCACAATCAATAAAAATTATCTAGAAAATAAAGGGGTTAAGTACCACTTAGCACCATATATGGAATTTACTGCAGATGTAAAAACAGGCAGTAGAAAAATTATTGATTATGCTCTTAAACCTATAATGGCTGCGTTAGAAGAGTCGTTTAATGAGCGTTAAACATGAATGTAAAATATAATAATAATGCGCTAAAAATTAAAATTGCTTTTGCTATTGTGCTGATATTAACTCTCGGCCAGGTGGTTTATTCACTAAAAAATACCGTTTCTGGTCAGAAGCCTGCCGTCACGGCTAATCAAGATGCACTCATTAACACCTCAAACAATATCGTCGATCAACTTGAAATATTAAATGCCACCCTCTCCTTATGCGAAGTAGGGCGCTCACCATGTAATAAGGCTCAAATTTCTGTTTTGACGCAGCAAATTGCTAAAGACGTACAGTCTTTCATTTCTATCGCATCTACTGAAAAAAAACTTATATCCCTTGCTGGTCTGTTAAAGTTTGACTACGTTAACTTATATGTAAAAAAGTATAATGATCATAAAGATATCAATACATTAAAACTTGATATCGAAGGAAGTTTAGCAGAAGTTAGTGATATTTCAGCTAACCTAAATCAAAAATTAGCAGCTGATATAAAGCAAAATTCACAATCCCAAATGGCGATATTTTTTGCCATCAATACCGCCACATTTGGTTTTTTTGTGTTTGGCTGGTACCTGATAAGGAAGCAAATTCGATACACAGTAAAAGAAAAGAGCAGATTATCGCAGTCGTTTCATCATATTTTAGGTGACGTTAAAACCCTCAATCATAGTTCTCTAAAGCATCGCTTATCAGATATTGACTCAAGCTCAGATGAAAAAAAAATCTACTCCATGCTGCTGTTTAGTTTTGAAAAGTTAGAGCAGCAAATGAGTAAAACTGACTTATACCAAAGGCTGTATAACTTATTAGGTTATGAAATTAGAGGCATAACTAACACCATACACGGGGGCATTGATCTACTGGTCAATAAAGAGAATGTTCAAGAGGTTTTACAGGCCAAAGAGATCACCACTGCGACCAGAACATTAGAAAACCTTGCTGAAAATTTTAATTTACTTTCAACAGTTGAGTCATCTTCTAGCACAAAGTTGGTCGATTTTTACAATTTAATTAGTGAATTAGTAGTACTACTATCAACAAAATCTAAGCAACAAAATAAACTTATAGAATGTTACGTCGCAAATACTATTCCCTTATCCTTTTATGGTCATCATACTGGTTTATTTTGGCTTTTGCTGATGCAAATTTCCGAAACAATCTCCAGTTCCAACTGTCGTAACGTACTGTTTTCTTTAAGTTGCAGCTCGGCAACAAGGGTTGAGAAGTTACAGATTAATATTGATCTATACCTCTATGATCAAGATATACCCTCCATGGAGCATATCGAAAATTTAGCTTGGGGTGTCGTACCTAAAAAAGACATAACCAACAAGGCATTGGTTAAAACATTACTCAATCAAATAAAAAAATATCATGTCATTCAAAAAAATATTGATGACATATCAAGAGTGCGGATCTCTTTTGATGTCACCCCTGTTGATTATCAGACTGAAAATAACCAGCTCTACGGCAGAACGCTGCTAATTTGTGGTGCATCTTATATGCAAGTTGATGTGATTGAACAAATGCTAACAGATCAAGGGGCTAAAGTGATTATTGCCCGCACCGGCAATGAATTATTTCAATCTATAAAGGAGCTTTCACCCCAAGATGGCATCATCTTAACCAATACTATTCAGGGGGTAAATTTACAGTCATTTTGTAAAATATTAAAGGCGAGGCTGAATAAGAAAGTGATCAAAATATTCTTGTCGTTATCATCCTCAAATATCGATGAGAAGCTCTACGAACATGTTGATCATGTCTTTTATCACCCTTGTCCACCCAGTGATTTTATCGCCCATATTGTTGAGCATATAAATAAAGACGAAGACGCAGCGGTAGATGAAAAATCAGAAAAAATATTAATCGTTGAAGATGATAGGTTGCAGCAATTTATCTTGAAGAAAATACTCACTGATTTAGGTTTTGATTGTGATACGGCTAATGATGGTAAAGAAGCCATTGAGTCAGTCAAAGTGGGCGATTATAAAACGGTGTTTATGGATTGTATTATGCCTAATCTTGATGGTTTAGAGGCGACATCAAGGATCAGACAGAGTGACAATGAAAATAATCTGCCTGACAGGGTCATCATCGGTGCGACCGCTTTAACCAGTAACGATGAACATCAAAAATGTATCAGTGCGGGCATGGATTATGTCATCCATAAGCCCTATAAAAAAGATGAGATTTTTAATGTATTAAGAAAGTATCTAGCAATTAATAAGGCGAATAAATGAAGATTATTAAATTCGCTTTAATACTGTTGTGTGTTGTTAATGCTGCTTCTACAAGGGCATCAGAGCTATCTTTGTTAATTGATCAGGCATTGAGGAATAATTATCAGATTATCAGTTCTGAGTTTGAATTAGTGTCTTCAGAATATGATCTACAAAAAGGGACTTCGCCTTTCTTACCAACCGTGAATATTCAGGCAAATTCCACTTGGAATGAATCTAAAACCACCTATCCTAACCCTGATGACGGTAGTCGTACCGATAATGACTATAACAGTAATGGTTACAGTTTATCCTTGTCACAGGTATTACTGGATTACTCTATCGTATATGACTACGACTTGAGCAAGTTAGAGTTACAAATAAATGAAATAAAACATAATAAAATTCTCAATGATATTATCATCAAGGTGGTTGAAAATTATTTCTCTTATTTAAAATTCAAAGCGCAGCATAAAGCCACCAAAGCGGAGCTAAAGTCATCTCAAGCACGCCTAGAGCAAATTAGTAGAAACAATGAGCTGGGTAATGTGGCCAAAACAGATGTTTATGAGGCCTATGCTAAGAAGGAGCAAAATGCAAAAAGCTTGGCAAGCATTGAAAAAGACATCAGGATTTCTCTAATCAAGCTCAATTCTACAACCCAAACAAAGCTCGAACCTAAGTTTGATATCCAATTAAATCAGCACTATCAACAGATCCCATCAAGAAGCAAAAGTAAGCTTAAAAAAAACTTAGCCCATAAAAACTACGACATTATTATTTCACAATACAATATCAAAAAATCAGAAACCACATTGGATAAAACCAAATCAGGCTTTTACCCCACCATTTCAGCGTCGGCAAATTATAGTGTCAATGATAGCAATAATAATGTTGAAACCTATAACGATGATATCAGCTACTCTTTAAATATAAATGTTCCCATAATGAGTGGTGGCTCCACTTATTATGAATATCAAAAAAATAAGAATAAAATATTCCAGAGTATCGCTAACCATAGGCAATCAATTGATGACGCAGGAGTTGAATTTGATGAGTTGATTTATCAAATTAATGACAATGTCACATCAATTAATTTGTTGCGGAAAATTATTATATCGAACTACTCAGTTTATAAAGGAACGCAAAAAGCTTATAAAATCGGAACTAAAACATTAACGGATTTACTTTCTTCAGAGTCAAATTTATACAACAGTATTCGTGATTTTTATTCTAATCAATATGATTACATCATCAATATGACTAAGTTTGACGCCTTACTCGGCCCAGTTGACCTTAATATTCTTAGTGCATTATCAAATAGTATGGTGCCGATACAGAATAATTTTGATTTGGAAGTGCTTGAAAAGTTGAAAAAGGAAGCTGATGAATAAATTATCCTATATTCCTAAACTGTCGATAATCGACTTAGTTTTTCTATTCACTTCAAGTATTCTGACGACCTTACTTGGGTTGGTGCTACCATTTGCAATTTTGATTATCTTTGACCGGGTACTGCCAAATCAAGCAACTTCCACTTTGTATTTTATCTATTCAATTATTTTAATAGCGATAATTTTAGATTACAAAGTGAAAGCATTAGAAGAAACCCTTATTGCTGATATTGGTAATAAGTTTGAAAGAAAAATCACCAATCAACTGTTTCAGGCGGTATGTCATGCCAATATCACCCGTTTTAAAAAGCTTGAAGTCGGTGAATACTTAGAACGACTCAATACGATCCCCAGCTTAAAATCCTATTTTAGTGGCGACTTAGTGTCATCTTTTATCAATATATTTACTTGTATTGTGACCATAGTCGTACTGGCGGTCATTAATCTGAATACCGGTATTATCATCAGTGTAGCGTCATTATTTCTATTTATTATTGCCTATTTTTCAACAAGTAAAAAAGTGCAGTTATTAGAAACCAAGTCGACTATTGAGGGGATTACAAACTCTAAAATAATCGAGATTGTGTCATATCCACTGGATATTAAAAGTCGCACCATGGAATACCGAGTTGAAAACTTGATGAATAACATGATCGAACAACGAGAGCATTTCAGTACTAAATTTGAAAGACAGGAATCAAATTTTGCCTTAATTCTTTCTTTGGTGCAGCAGCTTTCAGTGGCGGTAGTGGTAATTAATGGTGCCCTTAGCGTGATCGCAACAGAAATGAGCCAAGGGGTGATGGCGGCTATTATTTTATTAACTAACCGCTATTTTGGCCCGTATCAGCAAGCGATGAGAACTATGGGACAATGGAAAATCAATAAAATTTATATTGATCGCTTGAATGAAATGTTGCTGATGGAAAATACCAATAAAGCGGCTTGCACCTCGCCTGAGTCTGCTGCCGGGCAAGAGCCTAACACTAGCTCTGGTTCAAGTGTGTTGGCCAGTGATAAAGCTAACGAAGCGTTATTAGCCTACAACAGTAGGATCCCCAAGATAATTTTTAATAATCGAGAAATCTCTTTTACTAAGGGAAAAATAACCCTACTAAAAGGCAAGTCGGGTAGTGGTAAAACCCGGTTAATTGAGCGCATTGTACAAAAATCTCAAGAAGAGAATATCGATGCTAACCTTGTTGTAACTATAGATAAAAACAGCAGTTTTATTGAAGGGACTATCATAGATAATATCACTTGTTTTAGGCCGCAATTACATAAGGCGGCATATTCTCTTTGTGAAGCTTTATCAATAAAAGAAGATATCGACCAACTCAAACTCGGTTTTTTTACTGAGCTCAGTAGCGGTAATAGTAAAGTATTTTCTCGTCAGGTTTCTTTTTTATTACTTATTGTAAGAGCACTATTAAATAACAAGTTGGTTATTATTATTGATGATTTTGATCTTGTTTACGATAAAGAAGTGGCCATTAATTTGCTCTCTTGTTTGAGGCCCCGCACCGGAAAATACTCCTTTGTCATAGTGAGTAATAAAATCACCAATACTGACACCCTGGTTGAAACGATTACATTGGGTTAAAAAATGGATACTTTAATAGCATTTGATGAGCTTAACGAAAGACTAGAGCACTTTAAGCATGGTGAGTATCAGCAGCGCTTTGAACAAACGCCATTATTAAATGGCATAGCCTATGCGTTGATTGCATTAGAGTGGGAAGGGACCCCCAGTATTTTATCCGATGTCTTTATTCATCATGACAACCACCTTAGCGCATTTAAAGCCACATTAACCAGAGTTGGCTATGAGTGTCTAAGCATTGATATAAAAACAAAAGATCAATTACACGAGGTCACATGTCCGGCCTTTATTTCGCTAAAACATCAAAATTATATTTTACTCAGTTATAACGATAAAACCTGCTTCTTATATGATTATGAAAATGACAATATTTTCGAATATGTGTTTGATCCCAGCGGCGAGTTTGTCGCATCGATCTGTTACATATCAAGTTACTCTCGGTTATTTCGAGAGCCGCCGCCAGAGTCTCAAGATAAAAAGAATTGGATTAAATATTCGTTTTATCGATATAACGCAGAATTTAAAGATCTCATTAAACTGAGTTTAGGGATCAACTTGTTGGGCGCCCTGCAGCCTTTTTTTATTATGAGTGTATATAATTTTGCCTTAAGTGCAGGCTCGATTTCTACCTTATTGTGGCTTTCAGCAGGGGCTGTGATGGTCGCTTGTTTCGAATATATTTTGAAAAAGCAGCGTATGGAAATTCTAGCAACCTCAGGCAAAGAGCTCTCTTGTTATATTTCTTACAGTGTTTTGTCTAAACTGCTGTGGCTGCCCTATGCGATGACATCAAGTGCTGGTACATCTTCACAGTTAGCCAGACTCAAAGATATTGACCAATTTAGGCAGTTAGTGACAGCTGAATCAAGCTTAAGCTACTTTGATTTACCTTTTATCTTTATTTTTATCATTGCCATAGTCATCATGTCTGGCACCGCGGCGATAACCGTAATATCTGGTATTTTAGTCATGGTGGGCTTTTGTGTGTATGGCCGCTACATCTATTCAAAATCGGCTTCTCAAAGTTCTAGAGCCAATGCGATGGTTTCTTATCAGTGGAATGAAATATTATCCAATACCTCCTCAATTCAAGGGTTACCATTAATTTCGGTATTAAAATCACGTTTTAATTCAGCGTTAATACAACGATTAAGCGATTCACACCAAGTTAGTACCACTAACAGCAAAGTGCAGAGTATGGGTGGTAGTTTGATTCAAATTATCGGCATCACCAGTATTGTCACCGCGGTGTCAGGCGTGATGGAAGGCACGACAGATGCAGGTGCTATGTTGGCGATTATCATTTTAGTGTGGAAGGCACTAACGCCAATTATGGGGATTTATAATTCCTTAGCCAAAATAGATACTATTAAAGCTTCAACGGGGCAAATTAATGCGCTAATGTCACTAGATGATGACCGCAATAAAATGGAGAAAAGCTCGCCATTAAATCAATTTCAGGGACAGTTAGAAGTCACCGGGCTAACCCATCGTTATACGGGGCTTTCAAAAGGGTTAACTAACTTATCTTTTCGTGTTGGCAAAGGCCAGAAAGTGTCAGTTTGTGCGCCTTCTGGGGTAGGTAAAACCACGTTAATGAACCTTTTAGGGGGGATTGAAACCCGTTTTCAAGGTCAAATCACGCTAGATAATTATAATATTACCCAGTTTAATAGCTTCAAATATAGAAATAGCATCTGCTATATCCCCTTTGACTTTCATTTATACCAAGGGTCAATTCTGGCTAATTATCGGCTTTATAATGGCTATGTTGATGAAGACCATATCGATAAAATGATCAGCTTTTTTCATTTAGAAAAATACTTGCCAGAAGGTAAGTCAACACTGATCACCAGCGGATTAATCAAAAGCTTACCAGATGGTATTTTAAGAAAAATAAAGCTGATGATTGGTATTGGTAGTTGTCAGCAAAAATTTCTTATTATTGATGAGCCATTTGTCGGCTCAGAAAAAGAAAATAGCCATTATTTAACTTCGCTTTTTTCTAGCTATTTAAAGAAATGCACAGTGATCTATACCAGCAATGAGAAGGCCATGGTGGCAACATCAGATCTGTGTTTACTGCTGGATGAAGAGGGGGCGCAGAAGTTTTTTGGTACGCCTGATAAGGTCTTATCAGCGGCGTCTAAAATATTGTATTAAAGGCCGTAGCCTTTGCAGATGGTATTCGCTTCAACAGGGTCTAAGGAGGCTACTTTTAATCCCCCTTTTTCATCAGTCAAATTTGGTAGTGTATTCTTGTAGTGGGCTTTTAATTGAGCTTAGCTGTGAATTGAGTTTCGCTATAAATAAAGCACAGATAAAAGACATCAAATAAATTTAGTGAGCTTTTCTACCAGAATTTCGCGTCTAAAGGGTTTAGGTAAATAATCGTTCATGCCCACATCGTAACACTTTTGAATATCATCATCTAAAATTGAAGCGGTTAAGGCTATGATAACCACAGGCTCTGAGCCTTCTACCTTTTCAAAAGCGCGTATGGCCTCAGTGGCTTCAAAGCCTGTCATAACTGGCATCATACAATCCATCAGTATCAATTCGATGTTTTTATGGTGACGTTTATATATTTCTAGCGCTTCGCCACCATGGTTGGCAATTTTGTAATTTATTCCTAATTTTTTTAAGTTAATTTCAACCACTTTCTGATTAATTTTATTATCTTCCACCAGCAAAATAAGTTTGTCACTCTTCATCGTCGCTTGAGTGCTTTCAATGTCAGCAGTAACTGATCTTGTGACGGTTTTCAGTAAGGTATCTAATCTAAGCCCTAACAATGGGATTGTGACGTAGCCAGAAATGGATTCGCCAAAGTCATCCTTGCTATCATTGTTATGACGAGATAGCACCACAGGCAAGTTTGGGTAAGCTTTAGTTATGTTAATGATGTCAGAGGCTTTAGTCGTGGGAGTTTGCTTGAGCAGTAATACTGCACTGTCTGATATTGATTCAGGCAGCTCATCAAAGGCCTTAAGTAAGATGACAGGGTAGTTAAATTCATCCAAATTTTGCAGTAATAGGGTTTCATGCTCGTTAGCACAGTAATAAATGGTTTGAGCTGGCTTAGCAGGGGCTGTATGGGCCTGCTTGTCTAAAATCAAATTGAAATAAAACTCTGAGCCGACTCCTTTGGTTGAGTTGATTTCAATTTTACTGCCCATCATTTGAACCATTTTTGCTGAAATAGCCAGCCCTAAACCTGTGCCACCAAATTCAGTAGAGGTGCTATTGCTTTCTTGTTTAAATTCTTCAAATACCTGACTTTGTTTGTCCTCATCTATTCCAATACCAGTATCTCTTACTGAGAAATATAAATTAACCTTATGGTCTTGGGCGCTTTTTAATGGCTGTTGTCGCAAGGTAAATTGCACTGAACCTGAGCTGGTAAACTTAATCGCATTTGATGCCAGATTCATCAAAATTTGTCTTAGCTTTTGCTCATCGGCACGGATTAACGTCGGTATTTGTGCATCCATATCGATACGCAATTCGATATCTTTTTGCTGTGCCTTGGGGGCGATAAGGGCTGCTGTATCGTAGATAACTTCTTTTATGGCGCAAGTGTGAACATTAATATCAAACTTGCCCGATTCAATTTTGGAGAGGTCTAAAATATCATTGATAAGCATTAATAGTGTTTGAGAGGATGCATTTATCGTCGCTAAATAGTCTTTTTGCATGGCGTTTAAATTAGAGTCTGTGAGGATCTCGGTCATGCCAATAATGCCATTTAACGGAGTACGTATTTCGTGGGACATATTCGCGAGAAACGAGCTTTTAGCCCGATTGGCCTTTATTTCATCTTGCTTAGCGTCAATCAGTTCTTCTTCAAGTTGATGGCTGGCAATGTTGACCGTATATAAGGTTATAAAGATAAGTAAGCATAATAATAAGGCAAGCAGATAGTCATACAATAAGTAATTTTTAATTTTCTCATCTATCATGCTTGGAAGTTGATTAAATAACCCATCAAGCTCCTCTTCAACCTGTTGAATCGAGGCGCGAAGCTCACCTTGTAGCCCTGATTTATAGTCGTAGCCAAGCTTTTGATGTTCAGTTTGTAGCGTGAAAAATGCGTTTTTATAGGCTTCTAAATGGCGAGTAATGGATTTATCGATATTATTTCGGCCCAGAAGTGAGCCAAGCGTGTCAAATTGCAGCGTAATTTGTTCAAGCTGCTTTGGGTCAAAGCTGGAGAAAAACTCGAAAGTCTGCTGCTGAATATCAAGCAGTACCAGGTTTAATTCAGCATCATGACGCTGCAAAGCATCTTGCTCAAATGCCAGCTCCGCAAGCTTAAATCTGCCTTGATAACCAGGTTCAAGGTCATCTCCGTCAATCAAAAAGGTTTGCTTGCTAAGTTCGTTAAAGGTGTTGGTATAGCGGGCGACACTCTTGATACTGTCAAGGCCGTTAAAGTCTATTTGTAAGTCATGGGATATCAATATGCTATTGATATCCAGCAGTTGTTGCTCTAATAATCTTTCGCTGTAATTAAGCTGGGTGATGTATTGCTCTTCACGTCTTAGGATAAAATCCTTTTCCAATCGGCGAAGTTGTAAAAGGGTATTGGAGGCAAGCGATATCTTATTTTGAAACACTCCGAGCTCGTGTCGCTGTTGAATAGTTTTTTGATTGGCGATTAAAAAAAGTATCAAAATAATAAATATTGAAACCGCACCAACAGCCATTAACTGCTTAAGATTAAGTCGTGCAAAAGTTTTCATATCCATAAACCTTTAGTAATCCATTATCATTGCCAATCCTATCTAATAACTATAGTTGTAAATCATATTAATATCAGAAAACAAACAGAAAAAGATTGATAAAACACTGATAAAATCAAGCCATAGGTTAAGTTTATCAGTCACAGTACAAACAAAATGCAGCAGGTTTAGCTTACTCATACCTGCATTGTTTCAGGCTGACATGGGTAAGGCTTGAATATAATGAAAAACCTTGCCGTTTTTGGGGAAGCACATAGCGTGATACAGATTGCTAATCATCCAAAGCTTCAAGATACAAGTGGTCAACTAATATTAATTACAGTTAAACCGCGGACTTTTTGGGTTTCTCTGGTATTTTAGTCACAATTTTTTGGCCAGTATTCTGGCTTTAGTTGTTTTGGGAATATGTAGGCATGAATAGCATCGATCTATTTGTAAAAAACTGGGGCAGTAAAAATGCCATGGTGCCAATAAAGAGTCAGTTTATCGCTGAACTTGAAGCAAAACTGACGGCAGTGCTGCCAGACTCATATAAGTATTTAATCTCAACCTATGGCTTGGTGCACACCCCTAATGTATTGACAAAAATTTGCGATTTAGGTGTAGATATTTCTGAAGTGCAGGACTTTTTAAGCCTTGAAGATGTGGCGTTACTGTCCAACTTATATGAGATGAGCGGCATGCCAAAAGGGCATATTTTGTTTGCCTCTGATTGTAAGGGCAACATGTTTTGCTTTAAGCAAACCGAGTGTCAAACTCAGCAGCAAGATGTGGCTGTGTGGTTTTATAATCAAGGTAGGGGGACGGTTGAAAAGGTGTCTAATTCGTTCAGTGAATGGCTACAGCAGTTCAATGATCTTTAAAGCGGATTTATCACTAGCTAAGTTACTTATTGTATAGCTTCCAGTAGGTTAACTGTCTAAGTATATTGATTTTAAGTGTAAGTTTCTGTTAGTGAAAAAACCGGCTTAAGTAATTAAGCCGGTTTTTTATGGATTATTTTTGTTTGCGTAACCAGTTCATTTGGTAAATAACAAAACTGATAAATACCATAAAAATGATTAAGAATGTTTTTTGCAATAAAGGGTCTTCTAATGATGTCACTATGGGGTCATCCATAGGGAAACGGGTCATAATCTCGGTGGCAGTAGGGATCAAATGAAATAGTATGGTTGCCGAAAAACAGAGGTTAACTAGATATTTATTCCACGATTCAAACAGCACTGTTTTCTCAAGTACGATGCCAATAACAGCCGCTAATATGGTTAATGTAAGGCTCGAAGTATAAGACTCGAAGTTTAATTTGGGGGCATTTTTTGGCCACTGTGTTAATTCAGGCTAATTCATCCAAGGACTCGATATCGAGTCCTTTTTTGTTGGTTTTTAGTCAGAATATTACTTTACATAAGCGGTATCGCAAAGCTATGTTTAAGCTATTGTTTGCTTGAAATTTAAACTGCACAGGCCTTGAGTTTAATTCAGATGACGCGATGCAAGGAGTGGTTGTGGACATAAAATTGAATATCAAATTATCTACATTCTGTATTACTCAGTTCTCAATAGTCACCCTGTTGGTTCTTGCTGGGCTCGCTGCCTATATTTATGCTCATATCACTGGACATGAATATGTATTGGGTTTCTTGCCGTTATTTGACGTAGGTAATGAGCAAAGCTTTCCGACTTATTTCTCGGTATTAAATTTACTATTAGCGTCAATATTGTTTTTTGTTTTATATCTATTTGAAAAAGCCAATCATCATAAAGGCTTTAATTATTGGTTATATTTAGCAGTGTTATTTTTATTATTATCCTGTGATGAGAGCGTAGGGGTACACGAAAATTTTTCAAATATTCATGATTACCTTGCTGCGAAAGACATCATACCGGCCTTAATTAGCTCACACACATGGTTACCTTTTGGGGGGGTGTTTGTGTTTTTTGTAGGCGTCTCGCTAGTGCCATTTTTAAGGTCATTATCAAAACAAAGCGCTTTTTATTTTGTACTTTCAGGGGGGATTTTTCTTACCGGGGCTATTGGTTTTGAATATCTAGGTGCTGTGATGTTAGAGCACGGATTAGTCGATTCCAAGGCTGACTTATTGTACAAACTGCGCCGAGTATTTGAAGAGGCGTTTGAAATGTATGGCATCGCAATATTAAACTGTGCTTTATATCGAGAGATGCTTAATAGAAAGCTTTGTTTGGCTATTCATCGCTCAGAATCATAAGCTATGATCTTCGCCGTAGAGTTGCACAGACTTTACCGGATTATAGTAAGAAAACTGTGAAAGCAGATTGATCGCTATAGGGTTTTTCCATTCATTCAAGTCACAAGAACACACAGCTAAAACCCCAAGCGCTAAAGTTTACTATCACCCAAGTTACGACTATAACTTAAATAGTCGACTCTAATGGGTGAGCCTGCCAAAACGTTTAGGAAAAGTTTAAACATGAACATGCAGATAGTTTCTCAGGCTAAAAATCTCACCGGTTTCTTCTTTCTTCTCTATTTTTTACCCCTTGCCTTATTGCTATTTGTTATCCTCGCCAGTACCACAATGGATTTACCTTTTGGCATTTTTACCCGTGATCTCGCTGCGACGGCAGAAGTGAATCCTTTAACTGGGGTGACATCAAATGTTGGCGCTTTATTGTGGGCAGCTGCTGCGACCATATGCTTTTTAACTTGGGAGGTTTTTCGTCATCAGCCTAAAGAAAAGTGGTTCGCTGTATTTATGTTGTGTTCAGGCCTATTAACCACGCTGCTATTATGTGACGACTTTTTTATGCTGCACGATTATATTTTTCCGCGTTATTTAGCTATCAAAGAGAAGTTTTTTCTATTGGCTTACTTCAGTTTAATGTTTTGCTGGATGGTGGTTTTCAGAAAGTGCATCCTAAAAACGCAGTATCTAATTCTGCTGCTCGCCTTTGTTTTTTTTGCTTTGTCAGTGTTGGTTGATCAGTTTCAAACTCCAATCGAGGCCTTTATTGGCGACTCACGTATTTTGTTTGAGGATGGCTTTAAGCTGATTGGTATTGTTAGTTGGCTTGGCTATTTTTTTAAATGCTGTTTATTGAAAATAAACGAAAATATACTCGAGTAAGGGGGTTAATTAATTTCTTTGGCAGATTGGATTGATCTCTTAAGGTATTATGCAAGATGCAATTTTTATCAGCAGCTAACGTTGGCGCTTTAGGCTAAAACTAGCACCAAAACCTAGGCTGAAAACTAGCACTAAATCTTAGTGCTAAATCTTAGTGTTAATATAAAGTCTCAACGCGCTCTCTCAAAGCTCACCTAAAAGCTAGAAGTAAACCTAATTGAGTTTTGCCAACCTTTAACCTTGCTCAATCAATAGTCCTATTTATTGAGTCGCAGCCCTCTCATTTCGCCATTTTAGCCTACAATTTATCAGTGCCCTTTAGGGCGAGTGGCGTGATATTTCTTCGTAATAAACTCGCTGTTAAATATTAAACGCCAATGTGATTCACCTGAATCAAAGCAAGGATATAGTTTATGAGTAATTCACTGTATGAACGTCTTGGCGGCAGTGCTGGCATTGAGAGTATTGCAAATGACTTGGTCGATTTGCATATGGCCAACCCGACAATCTCCCCAAGATTTGCCAAATCAGATCCCGTAGCGCTAAAAAATGCCGCGGCGACATTTTTCATTGCAGGAACTGGCGGCCCAAGTGTGTATAAAGGCCAAGATATGCTCTCGGTACATAAAGGCATGAACATATCGGCGGCTGAATTTATGGCGGTACTGGATGATGCATTGCAGGCATTTGAAATGAATAATATTAGCCAGCGGGATCAAGAACAAGCGCTGTATATTTTGTACAGCATGCGATCTGATATCGTGTTGGTTTAGCTTGTTACTGCCCTAAAAGGCTCACTTAACCCCGAGAGTAGGCTAAGTTAACCAGTTATTCAGGATCGACTTAGTCTCTTATCACTAGTCTCTTATCACTAATCTGTTAACGCAGACTTCAAACCAGCTCTATAGCTTGTGTCATCAATAGCTCGGCTGCAAAGGATAACCTTATGGGCACATTTCGCACAGAAACGGATTCATTTGGGCCATTAAAGGTGCCTGCGGATAAATACTATGGCGCTCAGTCGGCGCGCAGCTTAATCAATTTCGCTATTGGGGTCGAGACGATGCCCAAGCCATTAATTCATGCTTTGGGAATGGTGAAGCAATGTGCGGCCAAGGTGAATATGGAGTTTGGCATTCTCGATACTGATATTGGTCAAGCGATTGAACAGGCCGCTGGCGAGGTGATGCAAGGCAAACTGGATGAACACTTTCCGTTGTCGGTATGGCAAACTGGCTCGGGCACTCACACCAATATGAATATCAATGAGGTGATTGCTAATCGCGCCATTGAATTGCTTGGCGGCGTGCTTGGCAGTAAAACCCCCGTGCACCCAAATGATCATTGTAATTTAGGCCAGTCATCAAACGACTGCTTTCCCACTGCAATGCACATCGCAGCAGTACTGGAGTTACACCAGCAATTGTTGCCCGCATTAAGGCATTTACAGCAGCAGCTAGCGATAAAATCGGTAGCATTTAATCATATTATAAAAATCGGTCGAACCCATATTCAAGATGCCACTCCGCTGACCTTAGGTCAGGAGTTTTCAGGTTATAGTGCCCAAATGAGTCATGGCATTGCTCGAGTTGAAGCGGTAATGCCTGCGTTATTACAGTTGGCTCAGGGCGGCACTGCTGTGGGGACCGGCATGAACTCAATTAAAGGCTTTGATATAAGCTTTGCTCAGCAAGTTGCCAAGCTGACTAAATTGCCCTTTATTACTGCGACCAATAAATTTGAGGCCATAGCGAGCCATGATGCCATTGTTGAAGCCAGTGGCGCATTAAATACCGTGGCCGTCAGTGTGATGAAAATTGCTAACGATATCCGCTTTTTGGCCTCTGGGCCGCGCTGTGGATTAGGGGAAATTAATCTGCCTGCAAATGAGCCCGGCTCATCGATAATGCCCGCTAAAGTGAACCCGAGCCAATGTGAAGCGTTAACTATGATAGCGGCGCAGGTTATGGGAAATCATACAACCATTTCAGTGGCAGGCAGCAATGGCCATTTTGAGCTCAATGCCTTTAAGCCAGTGATGATTTATAACCTACTGCAATCAATTGCTTTACTGGCAGATGGTTGTAGCAGTTTTACTGATAAATGTATTTGCGGTATTAGTGCCAATGAAGCACAACTTGCTAAGTTTTGTGATGAGTCATTAATGCTGGTAACCGCGCTTAATGACTACCTTGGTTATGATAATGCCGCCAGCATCGCTAAAAAAGCTCATCAAGATGGCTCGACACTACTAGTGGCAGCCCTTGCCCTTGGATTACTCACCGAAGCGCAGTTTAAGCAGTGGGTCGTGGTAGAGAAGATGCTAGCGCCCCATGATGTACCTAAAGGCAAACCTTAAATAAACGATCGAATGATCTCGCTTAAAACACCGTCTAAGTAAAGAGTTGCTTATGAAACTTAATTTTAATATGGAAGATGCCAGCCAAATATTTGTCGGCGCTTTTGCTTTAGCTGTACCGATTTCTTTTTCTGAAGAAGCGTGGAAACTGGGTGAGACTTTACCCTTAATCAACGTCATGATGCTGTTTGTGTTGTCGGTGGTGTTTTTGGGGTTATTTACCTATCACAGCGTGTTTCAACATGATGTTAAATCACGGGTTATTGTGTTTATATTTCGGATCGTTATCGCTTATTTGATGGCGGCCTTGGTAGTGAGCTTGGTGTTATTATGCCTTAATAAATTACCCTTATTAGACGATCCCATAACCTCATTACGGCGGATTATTATCATTACTATGCCAGCCTCTATGGGCGCCATAGTGGTGGATAGCTTTGATAAAGAGTAAGCCTTAAAAGAGTAACCTGTAAAATAACCTTGCCTCTTTAGCTATAAGTATTCAGCTATGACCGTTCAATTTGGCCGCTAATAACTATCCGATTAAATCGACTAAAAGTAGCGTTTTATTACAATATTTATTCGATTAGTTGCTTGTTAAGCTAAGGCTATTAATCACTCATAGAGTAGAACATCATGAAAGTATTAGGCCGTTTTAGCGCTCGACCAGCAATGGATGGTGACGGGGTTAACATTAAGCGGGTTGCGGATTTTATCAATACCCGCTTTGATCCTTATTTAATGATTGATGAGATCAAATCAGATGATCAGCAAGATTTCATTGGTGGTTTTCCACCGCATCCTCATCGCGGTATTGAAACCTTTACCTATATTCGTAAGGGTGGCTTTGAACACCGCGATCAATTAGGTAATGTTAAAGCCATACGCGCTGGCGATGTGCAGTGGATGAGTACTGGCAGTGGGGTGATTCATTCTGAAATGCCATTAGCCGATGCTGAAGATGGCCTACATGGCTTTCAAATTTGGCTCAATATGCCCGCTAAAGACAAAATGCGTCCGGCGATCTATCAAGATACCTCAGAAAAGGCTAATCCAACGGGTACTAACCAAGACGGTGCGCAGTTAAAGGCGCTTGCTGGCCATTGGCAATTTGCTGGCAATGATAGGGACAATGACGCTGAGGAATTAGTCTCGAGTATTCAAGGCTTGGCGGGCAATGGTGCCATTGCGGATTTAACGCTCGCAGCTAATGGCCACGCCAGAATTGATTTATCCAGCCATGAGGTGGTTCATGCCTATATCTATCAAGGTGAGCTTGAATATATCGCCGCCAATGGAGACTTGATGACGGCCAGCGCCGGACAGTTATTGTTATTGTCAGCTGAGCTAAGTCATTTTAACAATGCTATCTCTGCCGAGACAGGGTTATTGTTACTGGCAGGTTCGCCCATTAATGAAAAAATAGTCCATATGGGCCCCTTTGTGATGAATAGCCAAGCGGAAATAGATCAAGCAGTAGATGATTACCAACAAGGGCGCTTTGGTAAGATCATTTAGCAAAGATATATCTGCCATGTGCGGATAAAATTGCTACAATATGCAATTAGGCCAAGGTATAAATATCTTGGCTGTTTTGTTTGCACTCGTTTTGTTTCAGTACCCGTTTTATATCAGAGGATATTCGCCTTGAGTCAGTCTACTCAACAAGCCGCTAATACGGCTTTCGCATCACTAAATCTTAAACCTGATTTGCTTGAAAATCTCAAAACCATGGGATTCGAGTCAATGACTCAAATTCAAGCTGAGAGCTTACCAGCAATCCTTGCAGGTGATGACGTGATTGGCCAAGGAAAAACCGGCTCAGGTAAAACTGCAGCATTTGGTTTGGGCTTACTAAACAAGTTAGATGTGAAACGTTTTCGCATCCAAACCATGGTGTTGTGCCCAACACGTGAACTCGCCGACCAAGTGGCAAAAGAGATCCGTACTCTAGCTCGCGGCATTCATAACGTGAAAGTACTAACATTGTGTGGCGGCGTACCAATGGGACCACAAATTGGTTCATTGGAACATGGCGCGCACATTATTGTTGGCACCCCAGGACGTATTGTTGATCATCTTGATCGCAATCGCTTAGATTTAAGCAACGTTAACATGCTGATTTTAGATGAAGCCGATCGCATGTTAGAAATGGGCTTTCAGCAGCAATTAGACCAAATTATTGAAGACACGCCGCGTGAGCGTCAAACCTTGCTATTTAGCGCGACCTTCCCAGAGCAAATTAAGCAGGTTGCTGATCAAATCATGTATAAGCCATTAATGGTTAAGGTTGAAGCGACGCACGACAACCTCACTATCGATCAGCATTTTTATCTAACCGAAGACAATCATGCACGTATGGAGGCTTTACAGTTATTGTTACTGGATAAGCAGCCTGAAAGTGCGGTGGTGTTTTGTAACACCCGCCGTGAAACTCAAAAAGTGGCGGATACGTTAGCTGAACAAGGTTTTAGCGTACTAGCCTTACATGGCGACTTAGAGCAGCGCGAGCGCGATCAAATGTTACTGCGTTTTGCCAACAAAAGTGCCCGCGTATTAGTGGCAACCGATGTGGCGTCTCGTGGTTTAGATATCGAAGACTTAGACGCGGTATTTAACTATCACATTGCCTACGATACCGAAGTACACATTCACCGTATTGGCCGTACCGGTCGTGCGGGCAGTACTGGCGCAGCTTACACTTTCTATAGTCATGAAGATGGTCATCGTATGGTTGAAATCGGTGAGCTAATTGGCCGCGAAATCGACGGTGAAGCATTACCAGCCATGAGTGCGTTAACGAAAATGCCACTTGAAGCTGAGATGGTTACCATTCAAATCGATGCAGGTAAGAAGCATAAGGTTCGCCCTGGCGATATCGTTGGTGGTTTAACTGGCGAAAATGGCATTGATGGCGCAGACATTGGCAAAATTAAAGTGACCGATATCCGTTCATTTGTGGCAGTGAAACGCACCGCGTCTAAAAAGGCACTTAACAAGATCACTAAAGGCCGCTTAAAAGGTAAAACTTACCGCGCTTGGTTCTTGTAGATATTATTTTGAGTCGGTAGCGCTAGCGTTACTCACTGAATTGAAAGCGAGTTTAGTTAATACTAAACTCGCTTTTTTATATCTATTTATGGCTCAGTGCTGTTGATGTAAAGCTCAGTACTGTTGATTCTATGTAGCTGTCGCTTGACCGTTATCGACTCCGGATAGCATATTAATCAGTGTCGCTCTTCCCCTAGTATCGTAGTGCTCAACAAAAAATCCCAAAAAAAAGGTATAAAAACTATTGTCTTCATACCTTTTTTATTGAGCTAATTCATCGAGAACTCGCTTTAGCGATTAGCATTAGTCACGGGACTTAGGTCTTGCATTAGCGTAAGGATTCACACTGCCAGAAGCTGCGCTATTGGCGCTATTGTTACCTTGGCGGCGACGTTGTGGCTTTTTAGCCGCTGTTGAATTTGCCGAGGCATCAGCGCGCGAATTCTGGCGCGAGCTATGTCTAGATTCTGGTTTACCTGATCTATCACTGCTGTTTTGGCTCGCATGCTTACGGCGATTTGGGTTCGGCTTTTTATGGTTGCTGTTGTGGCCACCAGCGCGATTCAAATTCGGCTCAGGCAAAGTATGACATGCTTCATAACCGGCAATCTGTTTACGTTCAATTACGCGCTTAATAAGACGCTCAATATCATGCAGTAATTTGACTTCTTCATCACTCACTAATGATACCGCTTGACCAGATGCACCCGCACGGCCAGTACGGCCAATACGATGCACATAATCTTCAGGCACATTCGGTAAGTCAAAGTTAACCACAAATGGCAGTTGGTCAATATCGATACCACGGGCAGCGATATCGGTGGCCACCATCACTTGTGCAGTGCCCGCTTTAAAGTCAGCTAAAGCTTTAGTACGAGCGCTTTGACTCTTGTTACCATGAATAGCAACCGCTTTAATGCCATCAGCTTCTAGGTTTTTTGCTAAGCGGTTGGCGCCATGTTTGGTGCGTGAAAAAACTAACACTTGATGCCAATCATTTTCTTTAATTAGCTTGGTTAGAATTTTAGCTTTACGGCTTTTATCAATGGCGTATACCGCTTGATCAACCGTGTTCGCTGTTGCGTTACGTGGCGTTACTGAAATTTCAACTGGGTTATTCACTAAGCCTTTAGCCAGCTCGCGAATTTCATCTGAGAAGGTGGCTGAGAACATTAAGTTCTGACGTTGCTTTGGCAACATGGCTAAGATTTTCTTAATGTCACGAATAAAGCCCATATCCAGCATTCTGTCGGCTTCATCCAAAATAAGCACTTCAAGCTGACTAAAGCTCAATACTTTTTGTTGGCATAAATCTAATAATCGACCCGGTGTCGCCACCAAAACATCAACGCCATTTCTTAGTGCTGCAATTTGCGGGTTAATAGATACGCCCCCAAATACCACTGCAGATTTTAGCGGTAAGTTTGCGCCATACGTTGACACGCTTTCAGCAACTTGAGCGGCTAATTCACGTGTTGGAGTTAATACCAAGGCTCTAACTTGTCCGCGCTGTGCACGTTGACCTTTTGAAAGTAATTCTAGTAGTGGCAGGGTAAAACCTGCTGTCTTGCCGGTGCCGGTTTGTGCTGCAGCCATAACATCTTTGCCTTCAAGTACAGCAGGGATCGCTTGTGCTTGAATAGCGGAAGGCGTGTCATAGCCTTGTTTTTCAACAGCTTTTAAAATTGCTGCACTTAAGCCAAGGGAGGCAAAACTCATAGAATGATCTCTTTGGTCAACGCTAACGTTGTTTACAATAAATGGGAGCCAGAATGTGGCGGGCGTGAAGCTTACCTGAATAGGTGCATAAGTGCTAATAAATCGCCAATTTAACCCTTGGCCTTAGGGCATGGCATCCACAGCTAACGCTGGTGTTAGCGGTACTTTCACTCAGCACAATGGCCGAAATCGATGAATAAGGATTAATCTTTGATGGCAAAGTCGGCTATTTAACATACAATGAAATACAATCACTTACCGAATGGAGTCGCGATAAATGAAACCGCAGTTTGCCGCGCAAGTTCATATTGAAAAAACGCTGGCTTGCCTTCGTGAACAAGCCTGTTCGGTGATTAAAAATATTTTGCTGATGTCTAATATTTCCAGCCAAGATGTGCAGCAGGGAATGAAAAAGTTACATGCCCACGGCCAAGTGGCACTGCATTTTCATCCCGATCGCATTGATAGTCGCGGGCTCAGTGTGGCTGCTGGGCTATTAAAAGATGGCTATTATAAAACCCAGTTTGAGACTCATATCTCCAATGGCCAGTTATCACCTGAATTAGGTGGCCCTCGAGATCATTGGGAGAACCAACTGTTTGGTCAATGCTACTCTGGGGTAAAACATCGGCCTAAATATGGCGCTTTAGATTTAGGTTTTTGCCCACTAGGCCCAGCACCCCGTTTTGGTAGTTGTTACTTCATTACAAAGCCCCAAGTGTTATCTCGCTGCAGTTTTAGTTATATGGATTCATATCGCTTGCCAAAAGAAAAGGGCACGCTGCAGTGTTTTGAAGTGATTTTAGCGGCGTTACTTAGTGAAAGTTTTGAGCGCCATTATGCGCTGGGGCTGGCTAATATCAAACCGGCGCAGATTATTACGCATTTACAGCAGCTGCCTATGGAAGTTAATGTACGCTTTGCTCGCCAGCCCTTAGGTAATCTTGATCATTATATCGAAGCGCAGATCCACGGTGATGTATCACTGGATGATGATATTGCTTATCTGGTGGCAGACCCAAGTTTTAAACTCACTGAAGTGGGGGATTGCATGCAAGCCCTGTGTGAGGAATATGACATCAGATTGCTGTGGCATCAGGGTTATCAATTAACAGTTGATAGCGTGCCAAAAGATTTTCGTGGCCCTGATATGCCAGTACTTGCTCAAGCAATTGCGAAAGACGGCTTAATCACCGCACAATTAATTGGCAAAGCGGCAATGGATCTCACCTTAAAGCCAATGTTATGGAGTGAGCGCGGTAAGCAAGCACAGCAGTTACAGCAGTTGAAGTTAATCTGGCATGTGTTAGTGAAATTTGGTGCGATTGCGCCAACTGAGCCAACGGCTTAAGCGACTTGCTAAAGCCAGTAGCTAAATCAGCAGCCTGATAAGGCTAGCTAAAACGATAGGTTGCTCCGCCTTGGCGCTTGGATTTGTACATGGCAAAGTCAGTTGATTTAATCAAACTATCAAAGCATTCACCCGAATCAGGGTAAGTGGCGATACCAATACTGCAATTAACGTTTACCGATTGTTCGCCCAATTGAAAGGGCTTATATAAACATGCAATTAAGGTATCTGCCACAGCGGCAATGTCGTTGTTGTCGTGAATGCCTTCAATCATTAAGACAAACTCATCACCACCCATTCTAGCAATGGTGTCAGCATCTCTGACTTGGGCATTTAACCTGCGGCCCACTTCTATTAGCACTTGATCACCTTCGTTATGACCAAGGCTGTCATTGACCTTTTTAAAGTCGTCTAAATCAATATAAAACAGACAAAAACGACTGTTATTGCGTTTGGCTCTTTCGATATATTGTCCGACTCTGTCAGTGAGTAAGTGACGATTGGGCATTTGGGTGAGTTGATCGTAATAGGCAAGGTTTAATAACCGCTGGGCATCTTCAATGCGTTTGGTGATATCGCGGTTGATGCCGAGTGCGCCGAGAAACTGCTGTTGCTCATCAAACAGCGGGATACACATGGACTCAATCCAGCCTATGGTGCCATCTTGATGTTTAAAGCGAATTTCACCGCTCCACTTGCCATGCTTGGCCACTGCAGACATCACTTGTTCGGTGATAGATTCAGTATCCTCCGGCGAATGCAAAATACTGACGTGTTGACCCAGTATCTCGGCTTTACTATAGCCATATAAAGATTGAGAACCTGCGTTCCAATCGATCACAACACCTTCAGTGTCGGTGACCACCACAGCATCAAATAAATAATCAAATGCTTGGGCCCGCAGCGCAGGAAGATCAAATTGCATTCAATTGCATCTCCACAGTGAATTTTTAGTCATTAAAAAGGACTAACTAAATGTGGGTAGAATTAGGGTATTTGTCAATGGTTAATATTTGAACGTAGCAATGTTTATGGTTTTAGTCATGGGGAGTTTTTATGGCTCTGGTCATCAAAGCCGCTGTGGTTTTTAAGCAGATCTTTTAACCCTCTAAACAAGGTTAATAAGCTTTACCTACTATAATTTTTATTAGTATTGTGTGAGTCAGTTAACACTTCTAAGGTGGCGGCTGTAATCTAGGGCTTTAGCTTGCGATACTGCGGCAATTTTCCACACTTTACTGCGCCAATCTAGGCGTATTTCTCTTCAGGAATCTAATGGATAAAACTTTAGAAAAGTCCCTCACTCACTGGCTTAAATCGCAGAAATCATCTTGTGGTATTTTCCTTAAATTAGCCATTTTTACCGGGGCCGCTAATGGGGTGGCAATTGTTGCCCAAGCTTACTTGTTGGCGACCATCCTCCATGGGGTGATCATGCTGGAATTACCCATGGGCAGTTTTACGCTGCAATTTGGCGCTTTAATTAGTTTAATTCTAGTCAGAGCGGTGCTGGCATATGCTAGAGAGCGTTTGAGTTTTGAAGCGGGTAAACGCCTTCGTGGCGACATTCGTGAAGCTGTGCTCAATAAGCTCACCGATTTAGGTCCAGCTTTTATTAAAGGTAAACCAGCAGGGGCATGGGCCAGTGTGGTTCTTGAGCAAGTTGAAGATCTGCACGATTTTTATGCTAAATATTTACCGCAAATGATGCTGGCAGCGTTTATTCCGCTAATTATTTTAGTGGCGGTATTTCCGCTCAATTGGGCCTCAGGGCTGATCTTACTGGCCACAGCGCCGTTGATCCCCATGTTTATGATTTTAGTGGGCATGGGCGCCGCCGATGCTAATCGTAAAAACTTCAGCGCGCTGTCACGTTTAAGCGGCCATTTTATGGATCGCTTAAAGGGCATAAGTACCCTCAAGCTGTTTCACCGCGCAGAAGCTGAAGTAAAGCAAATCGAAACTGGCTCAGAAGACTTTAGGCAACGCACTATGTCAGTGCTGAGAATGGCATTTTTAAGTTCGGCGGTACTGGAGTTTTTTGCCGCGCTATCTATCGCTGTGCTGGCGGTGTATTTTGGCTTTAGCTACCTAGAGCACCTTAATTTTGGTCATTATGGGGTTAAAATTAGTTTATTTACCGGTATGTTTGTGCTGATTTTAGCGCCAGAGTTTTTTCAGCCATTACGTGATTTAGGCACCCATTACCATGCTAAAGCACAAGCCATTGGTGCAGCAGAAGCCTTGGTAGTACTTCTTGAACATCCTAATCCATTAAAGCAAGTTGACGAAAACTTTAGCGAGCAAACTGGCCAGCTGCGAAACACCGATCTCAGTAAAATTGTGATCACCGCAACAGATCTTGAAGTGCTCACCTTAGAGGGAAAACCCTTATTAGGGCCGATTTCATTTAGCATTAAAGCCGGCGAACATATTGCTATTGTTGGCCCAAGTGGCGCCGGTAAAACCAGTTTATTAAATGCCTTGCTGGGCTTTTTACCTTACAGAGGTTCACTGCAAATTAATGCCGCTGAGCTGAGTTTACTTGATAAAAACTATTGGCGCTCAAGGCTTGCTTGGTTAGGTCAAGACCCGCAGTTGTTCCATGGCTCTATCCGCGATAATGTCAGCCTAGGCAACGCACAGCTCAGCGATGCTGAGATTATGGCGTTACTGCAACAAGCCAATATTGCTGATTTTGTTCAGGCTCATCCCCAAGGGCTTGATGCCATTATTAGTGACCAATCAGCGGGTATTTCAGTGGGACAAGCTCAGCGTATTGCCCTTGCGCGGGCGTTGTCGCAACCTGCGAGCTTATTCTTGTTGGATGAGCCCACCGCCAGTCTTGATAACCAAAGTGAGCAACTGGTTAGCGCCGCCCTTAATCAAGCCAAGTTGCAGCAAACCAGCTTGATGATCACCCATCGATTAGACCAGCTACAAGATATGGATAATATTTTAGTGATTGATAATGGCAACCTTGTGCAACAAGGCGACTATAAAACCCTCAGCCAGCAACCGGGTTTATTCAAATCAATGCAGCAACAAGATGATGGTTTATCACTGTTTATTACTGCTGAATCTGATACTGACGCGGCAAACGTAAATAACCAAGCCGAAATGGCGCAGAGCATTGGCACTAAGGAGGATAAATAATGCAAGTTTTATATCCGTTCCTTAAATTGTTTAAACGCCAATGGCTGATGATGGCCATTGGCTTGTTTCTTACCTGTACTACTATCCTTGCGGGTATCGGTTTATTGTCATTATCGGGCTGGTTTTTATCCGCAACCGCCATCGCGGGTTTAACTGCAGCCACGGCATTAGCCTTTAACTTTTTTACTCCTGCTGGTGGGGTGCGTTTTTTCTCTATTGCCCGCACCGCAAGTCGTTATGGTGAGCGCTTAGCTACCCATGAGGCGACCTTTAAATTACTTACGGATTTACGGGTTTGGTCTTGGAAAAAGCTGTTTCCGCTTAGTGCCAGTAATCTGCAAGGGTTACGACAAGGCGACATGCTTAACCGTCTTGTGGCCGATATCGATACCTTAGATCATTTGTATTTACGCTTACTGGTGCCAATGACAGCGTCGTTATTGACCATCATTGCCTTGTATGCATTTTTATCTTGGTTTGATTTAACCCTAGCGTTAAGCCTATGTGGTTTGTTGCTGAGTGTATGGATAGTGCTGCCATTGATATTCTATCGCTTAGGCAGAAAACCTGGTGAGGCTGTGGTAGATGCTAAGCGCCACTTTAGAGTGTTAATCCTTGATGTTATTCAGGGACAAGCTGAATTAAGCATTTTTGCAGCTAATGATCGTTATAGACAAAAATTACGTGATGCTGAAACAGCCTTATTTAACAGCCAAACAGCCATGGCCAATATTACTGGTTTTAGCCAAGGGCTATTGATTGCGGTGAACGGTTTTGCTGTGGTAATGATGTTATATCTTGCTGGACAAGGCGTTGGTGCGCAGGTGCCGCCAGGCCCCTTAATGGCGACAATGGTGTTTGCTACTATGGCGTCAATTGAAATGATGATGCCAATCTCTGGGGCGTTTCAGCATTTATCTAGCTGTGTGTTATCGGCTAAACGTATTACTGAAATTACCGATCAGCAAGGGGATATTCAGTACGGTGAGCGCCAATTTCAAGGGGGTGAATTAGCTGCTACAGAACTTGAGTTAAACGACATTCACTTTGGCTATCAAGCTGAGCGGTCAATTTTAACCGGGGTTAATTTACATATAACCCAAGGCCAAAAAGTGGCCTTACTTGGGCCAACGGGCTGTGGTAAATCAAGCTTGCTTGCACTGATCACCCGTGAGTGGATGCCGCAACAAGGTCAAATCAGATTATCAGGTCATGATATTGCTGACTATGACGAAGTGTCATTACGCAACGCGATGACAGTGGTGAGTCAGCGGGTGCATTTATTTGCTGGCACAGTACGCGATAACTTAACCATTGCCTTACCTTATGTTGAGGGGCAAAAGAAAAAGGCCAATGATCAGCGCTTAATCGCAGTGTTAAAGCAAGTGGGCTTAGGCACGTTACTTGAGTCCGTAACGGCTACAGATCGCGGTGAAGAAATTGGTTTAGACAGCTGGATTGGTGACGGCGGGCGTCAGTTATCAGGTGGCGAACAGCGCCGAATTGGGGTGGCTCGTGCATTACTGCGTGATGCGCCTATTTTATTGCTTGATGAGCCAACCGAAGGGCTTGATAAACGCACCGAACGGGAAATTTTACGCTTACTGTTTACGTTTGCTGAAGGTAAAACCTTACTGATGATCAGCCACAGACTCACCGCCATGGCTGAAATGGATCAAATTCATATGCTGGATAATGGGCTGATTGCCGCCAGTGGCACCCATGAAGAGTTAATGAAGGATTGCGCTGAATACCAAGGTTTATATAAGCATTTAGCCAAAGAAGCTTAATAGGACTGTTATTGTTTGAAAGGTATTGAAAAGCTCTTTTGAAACGATAATGGCAACAAAAAAACGCTAATCGACTTGGGATTGAACCAAGCGATTAGCGTTTTTTTGTTTTAGCTCAAATCGAGCTGGTTTTTTTCCATTTAAGCAACTTGTTAAGTGTTCGTTGTTATGGACACGTAGCTGCCCAGAGAGTGTTGCCACCTAGAGTTAACTTACATTGCTCTTCTGCGGTAAAACCTGGGACATCAATACCGCAAGCTCGCTCATATTTTCCGGCGGTATCTGAATGGTAAAATAAACGGCAGGAGAAAGATTCTGATGTTTTATAAACAGCGACAGAACCAATACAGTTTGAATCAGCCTCACAGTCCTTAAAGCATTGCTTATCGAGAATCCCAGCATTTCTTGTCATAACTTCATCACTAACGATATAGCCACCCTCTACCTCAAACCAACCTTGCTTAACGGTGTTACCATCTGGGTTCACGAAATCTCTAAGGCTTATGCTTAGCAACCCATTGTTCGGGCTATCGCCACAGCTTTGAAGTCTATTCCCTGTACCATCATTAAAAAAGGTATTTCTTGTCATATTTGTTAATGTGCCAGTGGGGACTGTATGAATAGCGGATGGACAGCCTACTGGATATACAGATATAGCCGCTAAAGCCTCGCACATATGCTGATGATTCAGTTCTATTGTCTTGTTTTGTGCAGAACTAGCGGCGACAGCACAATCATGTGCATCCCATAGACCATCTTTATTGACGTCTTCATCGGCATCGTCAACTCTATCACCATCTAGATCCCAGCAATTAATGCCAGCAACTCCGTCTACACCTTGTTGCCCAGTAGCTCCTGTTTCCCCTGTAGCTCCCGTTTCCCCTGTAGCTCCTGTAGCTCCTGTTTCCCCTGTAGCTCCTATTTCTCCTGTAGCTCCTGTTTCTCCTGTTCCTCCAGTATTTCCGCTATCACCTTCTAAAGGACACCCAGAAAGTAACGTCATCAAAGTTAGCGTTATAAATATTTTTGTTTTCATGAAAATTCCTTAGATAGTTAGATAGTTAGATAGTTAGATAGTTAAAACTATAGCAGAACGAAACTTAGCGCCCCACTAAGAGGCTTTTAATAGTTGGTTATAATGTGAAGCGAAGCGGAACCTAACCAACTGTTAAAAGTCCTGCTTGAGTGGCTTGTGTACGCCCAGCATAGGCATGAACTAATGAGGTGAAAGTCCTCTGTAGGAAGGTAACAGTTTGTTATTATGTTGTTATTGAATATTGACTACTAGCTAATGGCAAGTAAATAATTGGGTCAGAGTAAACTTTATAAGGGAGTTTATTGGCGCATGTTATTAAATGGCTTTTTCTTCCTTAAATGGCATACTCGATGCATGTATTCGAGGCTAACCAATTCTCTCCTTAAGTGGTTATACTTGAATATGGCTTATGGTCTTAATTAATTGTTTTGCTTGGTTTTTATTGGGTAGGTTATCGAAGGTTATCACTTTCATCTAATCCATTGCCTGCCGCAGGCTTATGTGCAGATACAACTGCGAGACGCTGCAAGTACATCCCTGTAAGCTCTGCCAAAACATCCATGTTTTGGAAGCTCGCTGCTGCATCTACACTGGGTTTATTGTCTCTTCGATTTGACTGTATTCGTCACTAATAGACACAAAACAAAACTTTCAGACTCCATTTGAATTGAACATTCAGGCCTAAGAATAATTTCAGGAAATAATTGTGGATACAAATGAATCTGCGGGTACAAAGAACCCCATTGAAATTGCTGAAATGCGTTGAAGAAAATAGCGTAAGCCTGACAGGACGTCAGGCTAACTTTAGTTGGGCATGGATGGCCTATCTAAAGCGTTAGCTATTTTCGAATAAGCATGAGGCTTGCTCGCTTTTAAGAGCAATTTTGTAGGGGCGGCAAGGGATATCGAAAAGGGAAATGCTGTTGTTTCCCTTTCGTCTGGTGTGGGCGAAGCGCCACGACCTTGATTTAGATTTTTTCAAAATTTGAAATAACCTTGGGGTAAAACTCAGTTAACCAGTCGATGCATCTGTTTATTATCAATAATCCTAACAGCTTTGCTCTCTAACGATGCATCACTTACTAGCTCTTTATCTTGTATTGCAATAGCCAACATATTGTCTGCCACAAGCTTGCCCGTAATGGGTTTGTACTTGGCTAAAGGGCCGATAAATACCCCAGAGGCAATAGCAAAAAACTTCTGGCCTATATCTTCTAAGGTTCGTTGATGCGCCCGATGTCCTAATAACAAGCTTGGCTGAAATATGTAGAGTTTGGACAATGGAATTAAGCTTAAGTCTCGTTGTACTTGGCCTTTTACCCGATTGTAAAACACAGTCGATTTTTCATTGGCATCTAAGGCTGTCACAACAAATAATTTCACCCCAGCTTGGTTATGATTTGGGCTTTGATTTAGGCTTTGATTTAGGGCTATGAGTTTGGCAAAGTCGATGACGGCAGTGTGGTCAACTTTGATAAAGTTTTCCTGGCTCCCCGCTTGTTTAATGGTGGTGCCTAAACAGCAAAATGCATGATCGATATCGATCGGAATGGATAAACAGGGGATCTCTTCGAGCTGGCATTGAATAAAGCTGAGCTTGTCGATGCCAAGAGAATCTTTTGCTAGCAATGGATGTCGTCTGCCTAAAACGAGCACCTTGTGGTAGCGGTCATCAGCCAGTAATCCTGCTAAGACATTTGCACCAATAAGTCCTGTTGCACCGATTATTACAGCATTCATATTTTTTCCTAAAGTACCAAGCCAGCATGTTGACTCTTTTTTATAAGCAGAGATTTTAGCATGGAATAAGCTTGTTAATATCATCAAGATAGCGCAGTATTTTGTGGCATAAATATAATGAATAAGCTGACCATTCAGTTTGAAAACATAAAAACAGGGAGACGTTATGGGATTATTTGATGCGATATTAGGTAACTCGTCAGAAGTTGATTTAGCAGAATTAGAGCAAGAGCTTGCGCCAATTTTGGCTGACAATGAGTCAGTGCATCTGGGTTATAAATTGATCCGCGATATGTTTGTGTTCACCGACAAACGGCTTATTTTAATCGACAAACAAGGCATGACGGGCAAAAAGGTGAGTTATCATTCAATTGCTTATAAATCGATGACTCACTTTATTGTTGAAACCGCAGGTACCTTTGATATGGATGCCGAGCTGAAAATTTATATTTCAGGCACAGAGCAACCCATAGTTAAAGAGCTAAAAAAAGGCACTGATGTGGTGGGCATTCAAAAAGCCATTGCTAACTTTTCACTTTAATTGCGAGTTAATGTGTTTTATAACAAAGCTGCCAGCTAACGGCTTACAAGAAACCGCAGGCCAACAACAATTACTGAGTTAACATATTGGCTGAGCCTTAACGCAATCATTATGTGCGTATGGTTAGGCCTACTTTACATATTGGATAACGCAAATGACCACAGATAACCCGCAACCATCACCTCTGAATGATGCCCCTAAATCCATTCAACTTGCGGTCGATTTAATTCAGTTACTCGAAGAAAATAAAATAGATACCACAACGGCGATTGAAGCATTACAAATCACCTTAGCTGATTTCAAAAAAAAGCAGCAACAGGGCACGTAATTGCCCGGAGTAACGGCTTGAGAACCACTCACATGGTCGAACTAAAATAATCAAGGAACAGATATGACCGAAGCTCACTTACCACTGACTGATTTCATCGAATATAGCCAAGCAGAGATGATTGAACGGGCGCAGCAAAACTATCAAAATGTAAAACGCCGTCATTCGATACGTAAGTTCTCTGATAGAGCGGTTCCTCAGCAGGTCATTGAGCAATGTATTTTAGCGGCAGGGACAGCGCCAAATGGCGCGAATCATCAGCCGTGGCACTTTGTCGCCATCAGTAACCCTGAGATTAAAGCGCAAATTCGCCAGCAAGCAGAGGCCATTGAACAAGCGTTTTATGCCGGTCGCGGCGGTGAAGAGTGGCTCGATAATTTAAAGCCATTAGGCACTAATGCCAGCAAACCTTATCTAGAAACCGCCCCTTGGTTAATTGCGGTGTTTTCTAAAAAACGCAGCGAAGATAATGGTGAGCAAAAGCAGAATTATTACGTGCATGAGTCGGTAGGCATCGCCACAGGTTTTTTAATTCAGGCGCTGCACAATGCAGGCCTTGGCACCTTAACTCACACTCCCAAACCTATGTCGTTTTTAAGTAAAGTATGTGGCCGAGATAATGACAATGAGCGCCCCTATATGCTGATTGTGGCTGGTTATCCTGATGAGAATGCTACGGTACCAGAGCATGCTTTACACAAGAAACCGTTAACTGAGATTTGTGATTTTTTATGATTACTTCCAGCCTTGTAACCACTGGCTGGTTTGTTTTAACTCGCGCCAATTTATAGCAAATTCTTGACCGTTTAGCTCAGCTCTAATCAAGCATTCAATCACGTTTTGTTGTTCATCAAAACTGACTTTAGTGACCGAAAAGTGTTTTAGTTTTTCGGTCACATTGACCTTTGTCCATTTACTATGAAGTAACTTTTTTGGGTGTAATGGGTTCATTCATTTTTCCTAGTTGGCGGTCTATATCTCATCTGATTGTTTATTTACCTCATTACGTTATTACGTTGAATCGGGTTAAAAGGTTCAGCTATAGAAGGGTTCTGCTTCCAAATTCTGTTTGGATTAACATTGTGGTTTTTTCACATTCACACTTGCCCTCAATTTATTTTGCCATGTAAAAATCAAAGTCGTGGCGCTTCGCCCACACCAGAGTCAAGGGGGAAACTGCTTGTCCCCCTTAACAATCCCTCAGCCCCCGACGAAAAATGCTGAAAAGCGCATAATTTTCGACGGGGATTGATCCAGCTTCTGACTTCGTTTGTTGCTAACTTCGGCCCCTGTTTATTATAAATAGTGAAAATGCTAACGCTTCCGATGGTGAGTCTGAAGTAAATGGATTTACAAATGTCACGGTGGCATGGATGCTAAGGAGTGACCCTGCACCGCGAAAGCTATGCTCACATCCATGTGAGTACACGCTATTTTCTCTGCGTCCTCAATTCAAATTGAGTCGGAGGCAAATAGATCTTCAACTCTTTAGCTTTTACTTGCCGCAATATATGAGGCTAAATCGAAGATATGAAAATTCCGGTGTAAGCGCAGCTGTGACCGTCCATGACATGGCGAAGTTTCACAGTGTGAAACGTTCTGAGCGAGAGGCATGGATGCCGAACTGGCCGTTTAACAAGGATGTTATTTGTTTTGGCAGAGCTTTCAGGGACCTTTTGATTTATATAAAGAATGCAGCGTGTCACAGTAGTGCTTGCACATAAGGTCGCTCTTTCACATCTGACCCATAGGGATTTGGGAAATGTCATGATGATGTCGGGAACATCATTGACCATGTGATCGCGACATTTGTATATCCTATACATCACCTGCGGCAGGCAATTGGTTAGATTGAAGTAATGGCCTGCTGTAACGGGGCCAATATAAATGAAGTTTAAAGCTTAATATCACTGTGTATTAACGCAGTTATATTAATCCTCTAAGAATTTTTCATTATTATCGAAGCCAAAATCAGGTCAATTGGCATCGATAAATTTGAGGTTGAAAGTTTAACTAATATATTTCATGGGTTTATGTTATTCATATTGAGTAACAATGGACCCGATAAATGTTCAGGCTCAACTTTGCGGAGTGATTAACCTTAATGCGGCCAATAAAGTAGGTATTAGTTCTTTTACATCAGTAAGTTACATGATAAATTTAATTCAAAATTAATTATAAGCAGGGATTTATCCGAGACGCTGGATAATAAGCTGTTATGCTTCTTTCGTATTTTGTTCCTAAATTAATTATGAGTATTATATATGCCAGTATTTATTAGCTATTCACATGAAAATAAAGAATTCGTTGACCAATTGGCAATGCAATTGGTACAACAAAATGTACACATCTGGCTTGATCGTTGGGAATTAAGTTTAGGTGATTCAATTATTGATAAAGTCCAAGATGCGGCTGATGGAGCAAGTGCTTTATTAGTTATTTTATCAAATGCCTCAGTGGCTTCTGAATGGTGTAAAAAAGAACTTTCAGCTGGATTACTACGTGAACTTGAAGAAAAACGAGTTGTTGTAATGCCTGTTTTGTTGGAAGACTGTAAAGTTCCGCTTTTTGCTCGCGGTAAGCTTTATGCTGATTTCCGCTCAAATTTTGATGATGGTTTAAAAACAGTTATTGATGGCATTGCAAAAGTTACTAACCCTTTTCTGAATCGTATTAGTGAACCTGAATATCATACTGATTGGTCTATAGATTGGGGTGATGTGAATGGTAATTTTGCATTAATCATTAACTTTGTAGAACAAGCAAAGGATCAACCATTTACGGTATTAACAAATATTGAGCTACTAGCATCTCCTGCAGCGACGCTAAAGTATCATCAGATATCTCAAGCTGAAAATGAAGAAGTTGCACGGGCTTCAATTATTACAACCGTCCATAATTATTTGTCACGTAAAACCGATCTAAAACCTAGATTGTCTTCAGAACATGAAGATGTTGAAAGGCTTGAAATACCTGGTGATGAGATACATGAAATTTATTCTCTACGAATTGGCACAAGACGCTTAGGAGAGGATACGGGTAAGGATATTTTAGTGAATGTATCAAACCTTATTTCCCAAGCTCATGAGCACATGACTAGCGTGTTGAAAAGTCCCGTAACAGAAGCGTAACAAGTTGCTTAAACGGAATAAAAACAGTTGGTTATCGCTCCGCGATTTTAACCAACTATTTTTATCCGCTTAGCAAGGCGTTAGGAATACAAAAGGAGTTTGGAATGAATCGCTATATTTTGGGAATAGTAGGGACACTTGTTTTAGTTGGTTGTAAAACGACGCCTACGGAGCAATATCAAGGTTTGCAGTTAACGGAAGCTGAATTGCTTTCGGAAAAATGGGAAAAATTAGAACGTTTTCCTCCTTTATATCCTATCGAAGATGCGAGAGCAGGAAAAGAAGGCTGTGCTTCTGTAGAGTATGTTATTACTCCGGATAACGAAGTCAAAGATATCAAAATCGTTTCCTCCACTAGCAAGCATTTTGCTAAACAAGCAAAACTTAATGTTAAAAAGTGGAAATGGTCTGCCTTACCTAAAAGCATTATCCAAGAGCCTATTAAAACAAATACTCAATTTCAGTTTTGCTTAGAAACTGGGGATGGACATTGCTCGGAAATAAGCGCTATTAAAAATAACCAGTGCATTGGAGAGGATGTTATTTATTCAACAGGTTATAGAATGAGGCGTGGCGGGTAAGTATTCCTAACAAGAAAATAAACAAGGACACGTAACAGTTGGCTACGTTTCGCTTCGCTACACAATTTTAGCCAACCATTACTTAGCCTGTTATTTAGGCGTTATACGTCATTCAGAGAGATGAGTTTTATCATGGCAATCAGTGAGTTTGAAATAAAGCGTTGTGAGAAAGAGTTAGATAAGTTTATTGATGAGCATCGGCCTCCTGTTCATGTAAGAGACCAGCTTGATATTAGTTATCAAATTGAAAATCAAAGCGTTGTGCTATTTGAAATTAGAGCTAACTTTAGAAATCCATCGGAAAAATTAGATATTCCGATTGCGAAAGCTACATATGTGAAAACGCAAAAAGTGTGGAAGATCTATTGGCAAAAATCTGATCTTAAATGGCATGTATATGAACCTGTAGCAACAGTCAAACATCTAGAAGATTTCTTGAATGTTGTTGGTCAAAATGAGTACGATTGCTTTTTTAGTTAAACGTATAGCAAGGTAGTTATAACGGAACTAAAACAGTGGGTTACGCTTCGCTTTGCTACACATGTTAACCCGCAATTTTAGTCCGATTATTGCGGCGTTACACGTACATTCGGAGTTGCCATGATCAAAACTGAAAGCATACAGATTCAATGTCCACAGTGTGGTGAAACTGAATTTGAACAACCTGATAATGTACAAGATGATGACTTTGTTAAATGTAATCATTGTAAATTTGAAATGATGCTGGCAGACCTTAAAGAGGTAGGTATTGAGCAAGCTAAGGAAGTCATTATTCCAGAAGCTAAAAAAGAAATTGAAAATATGTTAAAGAAAGCGTTCAAGGGGTTTAAATAAATGAGCAAATACGAAATTATAAGTAGTCTTGTTTCATTACTGGCTATAGTGGTTTCTTCAGCAGGAAAAAGGTGCCACCCATTGTTAATGTTTTATGTAGTGGCCAGACTTTATTAGCCACTGCACCCCAAATGAGTTAGCAAGGCTGAAAGCTTGTTGTTGGCAGGTAATCTACACAAACAGTTATGCTTATGGAGTGTCAAAGCATAACTGTTTGCTGAATAGGGCGAGTAACCGAGGTTTTAAAGTTATTTCACTTCATATCTAAGTAGGACTTCATTATCCAATACAACGTTGGTTGACCAGATGAAGCTTGCTCCAGCACCACTGAATTTATCAATGAAGTTCATGTAAGACTTTTTGTTGTTTACACCGATTTCATCTTCTGAATATTGTGTTGCTTGAGGCCATGAGGTTGCGTCAAACTCTTGTTCCATCCAGCTACTTGGGGTTTCCCAGTGGGCGGCATAAGCATTCTCACCATTATCTGTACCTTCCGTTGTACAGGTGGCTGATAAGCGTTTTCCATCAGCTTCGCTTAAACAGGATAAATCATAGATAGGAGCGGTATAAAACGTTTGTGCTTGCCAGTTTGCCCCTGTCACAGTGCCATCGCTAAAGCTTGCGATAAAGCCACCATCTCCAGGGTGGTATGCTTTGCCACGGTTGTCTTCAGTACCCAAGCCTAAGTTCTCTTCCCAATCAATGACCTTTACAGCAATCGTATAAGGTTTGTTAACCTTGAACTTTACGATGCTAGAGTTAAATGGCGTGAATGGTACGGTGTCTACTGCTACAAGCTGACCATTAATGTATAACTCAAAGTAATTGTCAGCAAAAATGTAACCGGTGATCTCTTCTCCGTCTGCATCAATAACTGCAACAGGTACTGAGTCCTCATCCACGTCCGCAATGCCTTGAGGAGTTATGTTGTTACACTCTTCATATAGGTCGATTGCTTTTGTTGCGGTAGTAAAATGATTTTCGGCAGGAACAATCCAAACCTTACCGTCAACATCAATTACTTCACCAATGCCAGCAACACGGCTTCTGCCATTCTTACACTCAAAAAGATTAGCCTCTATTGTGTTTGCAAGACCTTGGGTAATACTGGCTGAACCGCTGTAATCGCTGATGCTTTCGCTAACAGTTAGGTCGGCTGTTGGGGAGCAACCAGCCAACAATAAGGCGATTGATGAAAGGGCGAAAACTCGATTATTTGCAGTAATCATAGATGAAAATCCAGTAATAAGTATGAATCTTAAGTGTAGTTTTTAATTTATGTAGAGCAATGAGTTGAATTAGTTTTCTTAACAAGGCGGATATATTAGCCGATGCATTGTAAATGAACGTAAACTCATTTTTTCCAAAAACGAGTTACAAACCAATCCCAACTACGCCCCTAAAGTAGCGAGTTAACTAGCTATTAGACGCCATAATCGCGTGTTGTAATTGCAGTAAATCATTCACAATAAAATCTGCCTGAGATTGATAATCAGGCTGCTTATTATGATTAATAAAAACCGACTTCATCCCCGCATTTTTCGCCGCTTGAATATCATATAAATAATCGCCCACATAAATCAGTGACGCAGGGTCTAAATCCCAAGTGGTGGCGATGGCCAGCAGTGCATCTGGGGCGGGTTTGGCGGGATAACATTCGCGGGTTAATACCAGTTCTAGATTGATATTATTTTGCCTAAGCTTGGTGGCCGTGGCCGCTTTACTGTTGCGGGTAACAATGGCGCTGGGCAAACTTAACTGTTCAATGCTGCTGAGTAATTCATGCATATGCGGCAAGGCTTTGGCATTCGTGGCATCTTGTGTTTCATGGGCCAAGATAATTTGGTTGGCTCTATCTCGCAAAGGCGGATGGGTAATATCGGCGACAAAATCCAGTAGGTCAACATCGCATGGGCAACCTAATTCCTGTTTTATTTGGCTAAAATCCAGTGCTGATTCAACCAAGGTGCCATCTAAATCAAAAATGACGCCTTTAATGCCGGCCAAACTTTTCATTGCTAATCCTTGCAGTCAAAAATAGGGTGTTGATGGGCGATAGCCTTTCGCGCTCATGCTCTGATTCTACTCAGCTTGTGCTTAGCTTTTGCTTATATGTGGCTATCAAATACCAGCGTATCTAAGGTAATACTAAATGGGCCTTGCTGCTTGGCGGCGATCAGTAAACCAATGCGGCTGATATCAGCAAATTTTAACGCTGGCGCGCTGATATTTCTACCCCGAAAACGTGGCTGAAAATCTGTCACAGTAAATGTGTGTTCACTCCATTGCCCCGCTTGCGTATCAAAGTCGGCGGCATAAGCTTCACCAAAACTCAGTTTGGCGGTTTTTAGGCGTAATTGATAGCGTTTACCGTCACCAAAGACCCTAAGGGTAATACGGTCACTATAAGGGGCTGTTTGACGTAATTGAAACTCTATCGAGGCAAAGCCGCCATTATTATCTAGCGAGACATTACCGCTAAATACGGCATTTTGGCCTTGTTGAGAGTCAAGCTGACTTGCCGATAATCCGCCCATTACCGTGTCATTACTTATTCTGCCCTCTTTGACATGATTGGGGTTATCAAACTGAATTTCCATGGCGAAAGCCTTTATGCTGAGTAAATGAAATAACACCAAAGTGACAATATAAAGCGGAAATAACTTTAGCATAATGCTGTGCCTCAAGGTTGTTTAGCTGGCATTTAAGTTGAGTTATGGTTTTGATTGATGATTTTAGTAAAAAAAGCGACTTATCTGGGTGAGGAATAAGTCGCAAAAGGTAACGCAGGGACGGGTAAATCGTGTTTAATCAATACTCATACTGGGTAGATATCAGTATTGAATTGGTTGTTACTCTTCTTCGGCAACAAAGTCATCCATTAGAATAACTGAAAACATAGAAGTGTCATTTTCTGCATCCACTGCAGCAACGCTGTATAGCCCATTTGCAGCTAAGCTCACTGGCAGTGGACCAATGGCAACAGTTTTAGTACCTGTTACAGTGACGCTTACGGTGTAATCACCTGGGGCAACACTTAAACTACCTGACGCTGCTTTAAATGGTACATCTGTTAGCGCCGGCTCTGATGCACTGATGTCGGCTGTAGGGGTGAGGTAAACATCGACATTACCCGCTGAGTACGAAGCGTGGATGACGTTTAATCTAGCTTCAGTTGCAATGCGGCGAGTGTGCTCGGCAAAGGCCCAAGGGCTAATGTCGTTGTCAGATAAAGAGCCGACTGCGAGCACTGAGTAGCTGGCACCTAGCATTAAATCGACTTCGGCATCTTTAATCACTTCAACTGAGTTATCAGCATCAGCTGCCACAGTGACTGTGTGCATGCCTTCAGGGATGTTGACGTAACCTGCAAATTGACCAAACGATAGCATGTCAATGGCGGGAGTCATGCTGCCATCAAGAAACACATCAACAGCAGGTGCGTCTGCTACGGCATGGACTACACGGATGTCGCTACCACTGCTCACATCATTTAAAAGTACTTGTGCATCTGGTAATGCCACTAACAGCGCGACAGGTGAGTCTCCTGACCATTCATTTGGGATTGCCGAAATGAAGTAATCATTACCTGCGGCTAAATTGACTGTGCCTGAATCAAACACCACGGTTTTGTCACCATTTGGGGTAATTCGAATTTGATAATCAGCGGTCGGCACTTCAAGCTGATCACTGTTATCCATGTAATTGGCCGATAAGGTTGGCTCCATCATGGCGATGTCTGCCATTGGCTCGGTGACGTAAATATCCACTAAACCCACATCAGGAGCAGCATGTAATACTTGCACTCGGGCATTGTCTGCGGTGATGTCGGCTTTTTCATTGGCAACCAACTTGAGCATCAAGTTTTCATCGCTGACGTTACCTAAAGCAACGGCGGTATATTCCATATCAGCAGCGGCGGCTAAGTCGGCTGACAATACCGTTGTAGTGGTGCCATCTGCAAGCTTTGCATCTACGGTAATGGCGTAGGTTGAGGCTTCAACTTCTAACAAACCACTTGAAACGGCGTAATCGACATCGGCTAATAACTGAGCGCCATCGGCAGTGACATTAACCATAGGCGCATCGCTTGATGCGTGAATAACTCGTACTTGGGCATATTCAATATTGGGGGTTTCTTCAATAACAATTTTGTCATCGTCATCATCTGAACAAGCGGTTAGGGCGATTAGTGAAAAGCACAGACCAAGGGAGTATTTCCGTTTCATCTTTATATCCTCAAATTCATTTTGTCGTATTGTCATGTCGATGGGTAATACGGCACTTGCTAATTTAGGATCATGTTTTTATTTAATCTTTAAACACAATTGTTGGTTTTAGAGATTCTAATAGGGTGATTTTTAGTCGGTATGACAAACATCGACATAGGGGTGAATAGGGGATAATCTGTAGTCTTAATCGGTGTTGTAAGGTGTCGCGTGTGAGTTTAAAAAGCCGTCAAAATACTCTGAATAAAGCTCTTAAAAATAGTCTAGAAAAAGATCTGCAAAAGGATCAAAATAATGATCTGTTACTGCCAATAGCGGCAGATGTCGCTGCTGAAATCAAATCTAAAGTCGAACCTGAAATTGCTCCTAGCGTTGCCGCTAAAATTGAACAAAAAACTGAGCGCCAGTTTCGGGTGGCCTCGTTTAATTTATTCAACTTCATCGAGCCGCCTGCGGCTTATTATGATTTTGAAAACATCTATTCCCATCAGCAATGGCAAAAAAAGTGTCGCTGGTTAACTGACTATGTCACTGAGCAGCAACCTGACATGATTGGCTTTCAAGAAGTCTTTAGCCCCGATGCTTTAAAAGCGTTATTGCTTACTTTAGGCTATGACTATTTTGCAGTATTAGATGAACCCACCTTAGTCAGTGACTATGTTTATCAAAGCCCAGTGGTGGCGCTGGCCTCTAAGTTTCCGATCACCGAAACCGTCTTAATTAGCGTTGATGATTCACTGCTGCCACTGATGGGCATTGCCAGTGATTTTAGCTTTAGCCGCCAACCGTTACTGGCAAGGGTAAACATACCTCACTTTGGTGAGTGTGAGTGTTATGTGGTGCATTTAAAGTCTAAACGCAGTGGCATGGGTATTGACACCTTAGCCGATACTGGCATGACTGGTGGCGCGGATATTATGGCCAGACAAGCCCTTGGTACGTGGGCATCGAATATGCAGCGGGGCAGTGAAGCGGCGTTATTATTTTATGAAATTGCTAAACGCCGCCAGGCTAATCAGCTGCCGGTGTTATTAATGGGTGATTTTAATGATTCTATTCAAAGCACTGCGCTGGAGGCTTTTAGGGCTAACAGCAAGCGAGTGTTTAGAAGCGATATTATCGATCCAAACCTTAAAGTATTGAATGACGTTAATCTTAAAGCTGAGTTTGAACGCTTTAGTTTATTTGATAGTTATGAATTGTTTCAAGCAGGGCAAAAGCTCAATGCCACCTTAGCCCAAGATGAATATGAATCTAGTGTTAATGCAGATGAATCGACTAGCGACATTGATGATGCACCAGCGCCTGATTTACATAAGCATGATAGGCCAGCAACCCATTATTATGGCAATACTGGCTCGGTATTAGATTATATTTTGGCAAGCTGTGAGTTTGATGCCGCTCACCCACGCAATTTAGCGGAAGTGAGTGGTTATCAAACTTACGATAGGCACTTAGTTAGGCCAGAATATGAGCGTGACAGTGATAGTACTGATCACGCGCCTATTATGATGACCTTTAGGGTTAGGCGCTAGGCTAACGTGAGTTCAAAAAGCTAGCGCTAGTTCAAAAAGCTAGTGCTAGTTCAAAAAGCTAGCGCTCGCTTATTATCTTGCTAAGGCCTCACTCATGCTGACACAGGTTTGTTCCTGTTGGCGGGCTTCTAACAGTGCCCGCCGAGTCATTTTCGATAATCCCGTTTGGGTATTTAACACTTCAGATAAAGCTTCAATATTGGCATTGGTGCAGTCCATGGGGATTAATGCTCGGTTGTAAGCGCGCATAAATACCGGGCCTTTTTTATCAATCTCACTTAGCGTATCTAAACGCTGCTCCGCAGTAGCGGCGCTCAGTAATTTTTGTTCGCTTGGGTAAAGATGAACCATGGCGATACGGGCTTTGGCAAAGGGCAATTGGCTGTCATGTTGTATCTTGTGTAGCCATTGACGTTTAAGGCTGGCTTGGGGACGTGACACTTCTGCGGCAATGGCAGATTTTTGGCCACTGTCGCTGTTATCTTGTTGTTTTTCGTTTGCCAGCAACGCCGCGCTATTAGGGTAATCATAGCGATTTAATTGAATGATTATTTTCCAGCGTAAATCCTGACTGATAGTTAACCCTTTAATCGGCGCAATGCCAGCCAAGATATCGGCTAAGTGCCCAAGGGCGGCATTGTCGCTGGCTAAGCTAATATAAGCATCAAACCAACGGCGCTGAAAATCAGCATCGTCGTGGTGCTCCATGGTCATGCGTAAACTCATTTGTGTTAGCGCTTTGCTGACTTTAGTGGCATAAGATTTATGGTTAGGCGCCATGCTATGAAGGTTTTTTTGCACCTCTGTTAAGTAGCCAATGACTTGGCCTAAAATGGTGTAGTCTTTTTCTAATGGGGCATTAACTAAGGCGACATTAATAAACTGCTTTAATGAGGTGTGGCCATCGCTAACACTGTCCCACATGCTTTGCCATAACATTGACCGCAGTAATGGGTCACTGACCTTAGCTAACTGCTGCTTTACCGTGTTAAACGAGCGCTGATCTAACTCAACCTTTACAAAGCCCCAATCATCAAAATTTGGGTAAACCAAGTCTGGGCAATACTCGCCTACAAGTTCAGGTACCTCGGTAATGGCGCCTTTATAAGTGACCGCTACCGTGGTGCTATGGTGAATAAAATGCCGCGCTGCTCTAAATAATGCCACTTGTACTTTTTGTTCTCGCAGGGTGGCAAAGTCTTCACTTGGGGCGCTTTGTAGCAATGAAAACTTGCTGATGCGATGGTCTTTACATTGGTATTGGGCTGTTAAGGTGTTAACCCCAGCTTGGTACAGCCACTCTTGTGTCCACTGGCTTAAGTCGCGATTACTGGCTTTGGCAAGGCTATTAATAAAATCCGCTAACTGGGCATTTTGATAACTGTATGTTTTAAGGTATTGCTGCACACCTTGTTGGAATGTCTCAGCGCCCAGTAAATGGCGTAATTGCATTAACACCGACGCGCCTTTTGAATAGGTAATAGCATCAATATTATCAAAGGCATTATTGCTACTGGCCACAGGAACTTCGATGGGGTGAGTGGTCACTAGGCTATCTTGCTGATACGCCTTTAGCTTGCCACTGGCGTAAAAGCTGCGCCAAGCGTGGTTAAATTCGGTGGCTTCGCTGGTGGCCAAGGTGCCCATAAAGGAGGCAAAGCTTTCGTTGAGCCATAAGCCATTCCACCATTTCATGGTCACTAAATTGCCAAACCACTGGTGCGCCATTTCATGCATGATAACCCCAGCTAACCGCTGCCTTTGGGCGGCGGTCATGGTGTCTTTTACCATAAAGCGGCTTTCTGAGTAGGTAATAGCGCCAGCATTCTCCATCGCGCCATAGAGAAAATCAGGCACTAATAATTGGTCGTACTTTTTAAAAGGGTAGTCAATACCAAAGTAATCATCGAAGAAGCTGAGGCCTTGCTTGGTGTAAGTAAACCAATCTTGATAGTTAACTTGCTCAGCCACAGATTGGCGGGCAAATAAACGCATGGGGTATTTGCCGGAGTTATCTTGCCACACATGATAAGGCCCAGCATGCATTGAGAAGTTATAAGGGCTCAGTTTTGGCGTCGCTGGGAAAGTCCAAATTTTGCTGTCGCCAAGATCTTCAATATGGGTTTCAGCCATGGTGCTTATCACCTGCCAGCTTGGCGGCGCTTCAACAGTAATTTGAAAGCTGGCTTTTAAATCGGGTTGGTCAAACACGGCAAACATTTGCTGGGCAGCAGCGGGTTCAAAATGGGAATACAAATATACCTTGCCATCAACGGGGTCTTCAAAGCGATGCAAGCCCTCGCCATTGGTACTGTGCTCGCGGCTGTAGCTTATCTCAATGGTGTTTTTGCCACTTGATAAAAGCAGCGGGTTAATGGTGAGGTATGCGCCATTGTAGTTAGGGTAAAGGCTTTTGCCATTAATCAATAATTTGCTGATATTGGCTTGGTTTAAGTCGATGGTTAATGCTTCCGCTGTGCTTGCAAGGCTAAAATCTATTTTGCTAATGGCCTCAAAACGGGTTTCACCAGTGAGGGTAAAACTGAGTTGGTAATCTACCTCTGACACCACATTTGAGCGAGCTTTAGCTTGGCCCTGAGTGATGTTCTCGCTGCCATCTCGGGGTTTGATATTGGGCGCGGTGGCATTACAGGCAAATAAACTGGAGCAGACCAGTGCAATAAGCGCAGACTTAAACGAGTTCACAAATTCTTCCCTAACCTAATTTGATGTTTTTATTATTGTTATTTTTGCTATAAAAAAGCCGACGTGACGTCGGCTTATGATTGTAAATCGAATAGGCTTACATGCCTAAGAAAGACTTCGATTTTACTTTACGGATTTCTTTTTCATCAGACCATTCAATTAAGCCTGTTTCAAGATCCATAAGACGCATGGTCATTTTATAGTAAACATCTTTAGTGCTGCCATCTTGTTTTACTATGCTAGAAAGATTGCCGTATAGCATGTATTGCGCGCCCACTTGGCGGCCAAACTTAATCGCAGTTGATGGGTCGACCATGCCAGCATTGTTTTGGTAATCAAGCTGCTTGCGCACTGAATCGACTTTGGTCATGTCAATAAAGCGGAACTTACCTGAGCGTAATAGCTTGTTACTGATGGTGTCAGTGACTGATTCAGTGTCGATGTGCTCTGAGGTTTTATTTTTAATTTTATCAACGAAAATAATTGGGCGATCGTTTTGGGTCATTACGATCACTGGTGGGAAGGTTAACATGCTGTCGACCATTTTGGCGGCAATGACTTGTAGATCCGTTGAACCGAAGTTTTCATTCACGGTTTCTACTTCTGTGGCATCGCCATACTCAACCTTAGATTGACACGCTGATAGCCCAATAACCGCAGCTAAAACAAAAATCAGTTTAAAATGTTTCATAGTAAGTTCCATGTTAGATAAAAGGTAAAGTTGTTGTTTTTAAAAAGTCGCGTTAAATAGGAGTCGTATTAAATTATTATTGAATAAAAACGGGTTTGATTGCCAGTTTCTATTACCCAAATTAAGGTGGCCCGATTAGCGTGAACATTAATGGTCGCAGCTGGGCTGTTACCTAGGCTGACTTGATAGGCGCCTGGCTCAATATATTGGCGCGCTATTTGCGCTTGCCTTGGCAGCGTTAGCCAACTTCTTCTGTCGGCTTGCTCTGTTACTACATTGAAAATTTGCATTAATATGGCGGCGGCATCGGCTTCATTATTACGGCGTTTACTGCCACTTTCGACGCTGCGAGTAAACTCTGATTTAGTATAGACCCGCGCGGCTTGTCGAACCAATGCGCCGGGTAAATCTTCTTTTAAGGCATTAATGGCTAAGGCATCGATATTGGCAATGGGCTCAGCTTTTAGCACTGTGCCAAAACCTTGAATAATTGAGGGCGGGATCACTTGGTTATAGGGCTGGTAAGTGGCTAATGACACCGTTTGCCAGTTGCCATGAATTGTAAACGGCACGGTCAGGCTTTGTTTTTCGGGGACAAAGCCACGTTCAACCACCATCACCACCTGACCTTGGCCTTGTTTAGGTAAAATGGCATCTCCCCAACGGCGTTTGAATTCATCATATTGCGGCATTGAAAGTTGCTTGGCTAACCTGACTAAATCTTGTTGGAGGTATTTATTATTCGGGCTTATTTGAGCCGCTTTACGGTAATCAATATAGGCATCATTGGGCTCGCCGAGTAATTCATGTAGTAAACCTGTGGTGTAATAGCTGTAGGCATTTAAAAAGGAGCTGGTGACAGTGCCAGCCGCTGAGCCTAATTTATTTAATTCGCTATCAATGGTGCCATTAGCCATGGCTTGCACTGATTTTTGCGATTTTTGGTAGCGCGCCTGCTCACTGCTTTGCAGCTCATTACTGCGGCGCACTTCAATTAACGCCCCTTGGGGATCGCCGGCAAATAAATAGTTAAAGGCTTGGTATTGATGCACCATAATGCGCTCATAGCCTGGGCCGCGATATGGAATGGCATTGTCGTTTAATACTAGGCTACTGGCGGTGGCGGTTAAGTCTGAGGCGCTAATAACGGCTCTGTCATCAAAGGCTTGATAGGCTTTGATGGCTTGTTGGTAATAATTTTTACTGGCATCAAAATCACCCGATATTTGCGCTACTCGGCCAGCTTCTTGGGCGTAAAGTAGGCCATCATTGGTATCAATTTCACCGGCCAACTCATTAAGTTTGGCGCTGGGTGTTGGGCCACTGAGTTGCTGTTTAATCGGCGCAATTTGAGAAGGGTAGTTAATCAGCACACTATTATAAGCGCAGCCTGATAACAGGATTGGCAATAGGAAAATACTGCTCAGTGCTTTCATTAGCATACGTCCTGCAACCGTGATTTTTCTTGGTCGAAGGCCTGTTGCTGATCTGGCATATTTATCCTTTCTAGCAAAGTAATACCTTGTAAATGATCAAATTCATGTTGAAAAATGCGGGCATCAAAGCCGCTCAACTGTTGTGTTACCCACTTACCGCTTAAGGTTTGGTATTCCACGTTAATGTGTTTATGCCGATAGACGCTAACACGCTGGTTATCGATTGATAAGCATCCCTCTGTAGCCGCTTCCACCTCTAACGAACTGCTAATTATTTGTGGGTTGATAACTATGGTTGCTTGGCTTGTGGGTATTGAGGGATAGCGCGCATTTGGCCTTGAATGCATAATAAATACCGCTTTATTACTAAACACTTGTGGCGCAGCGATCCCGACTCCATTGGCTGCCAGCATGGTGGCCATCATATCGTCGGTTAGCTGAACCAGAGCTTGATCAAAAGTAACAACGGGCTGAGTTTGGTGAGTTAAAATAGCGGCACCGGTTTTAGCAATCGTTAGAATGTTACTTTCTAGCATATAATCCCTTACTGAAAATTCAGCTTGATAACATCAAGCGAATTCTTGACTCTTTAATGTTAATAATAAAGCGACCACGTTATCTAAAAGCTAGCTCATAGCGGCTTAGCTCATCATGGCTTATATAGCATAGATTAATAATGTGGCGGTGGTGTTTCATCTGCTTGAGAAGCCATATTACTGGGTTCAATCGCTTGTAGTTTATTGACGATTAATGACAATTGATGTTGCTGAAACGCAACAAGGTCATTTAATTTAATCACTTCTTGATTGAGATCTTCAATGGTTGCTTCTTGAAAAGCGACTTTCATTTCTAAATCATCAATTTTTTGATGTACATCTTGCATTAATCTTCTCCAAACATGGCACTATTTTAAGTTGCCCCATGTTTCTACTAAACCTTGATTACTGATACTGATGATGTTTTGATTTTCATCACTTGCAATAGAGTATACAACGGCACCTCTATTTTGGCTGTTTTTCGTCAGCTGAATTTGCCTTGTTGTTTGTTTTTTACCAGTTTTTGTATCCCATAATATAATTTCTTTAGAAGGTGAGCCTGTTATTAGCTGTTTATCTTGATGAATAAACCTGGCACTACTAAAGGTCATTTGGCGTCGGTTTATGGCCAATTGCGATTGCTGTGCGCCAGTGTCATTGTGATAGATATAGGCATGACCTTTAATATCACTGACAAAACTCAAGCTGCCGCGCTGATTCAATTGTACTTTACTAAGGCGTGACTCAAGTTGCCATTGCTGAATCGGTTGGCCTGTTTGTGCTTGCCACAAGATAACAGAGCCATCATTGGAGCCTGTTAGTGCCCGCTGGCCATCAGCGGAAATTGACACGCTTGAAACGCGCTCATTATGGCCCAAAAATTTAATCAGATTTTTTTCTGGTGCCAATGACATTACTGAGCCATCAATTAATCCCACTAGGGTTTGGGCATTATTAGCAATCGCCACCGATTGTGCTGATGCGGGCAAGGACCACCAGCCAATGGATTTACCACTTTGGATATTCCAAATCACTAATGAGCTATTAGATAATGTCGCGGCATAATGCGCATTGGCAGAGATCGCTGTATCAAAGACGCTATTATCGCTTTCGCTAGCACTATTGCCATGCTGCCAATGGTATTTTAGCTGGTTAGCCTTGAGATCCCACCATAAAATCCCATTACTTGCTGTACTAACAAGTGCATATTGGCCATCTTCAGATAAGCTGGCGCTGTAACTGGCATCATCAGTGACGCTAAAGACGTGTGTGGCAGAGGGATGACAACCTATGAGTAAGCAAATGCAAAATATCAGCATTATGATCCTAACCATGAACTTACTCCCATAAATGTTGTCTTATTGGCGTTGATATGACTTACGGCCATTGCTAAAAACACTTTAATTAGTATAAAGTGGCCAAATATATACAAATTTTACATTTAAAGGTTATTGTAACCGCTCAAGAGTGCTGAGGAAGCTTTAATGAAATCTATTTACAAATTATCGTTAGTTGCATTGGCTGTAGTTGGTCTAACTGCGTGTAATCAAGAGCAAGAAGTTGTTGCTAAAAAAGTTGAATTAACAACGGATGCACAAAAAGAAGCTTACAGTGTTGGTGGTTCTATTGGCCGTTACATGGCGGGTCATATTACTGAACAAGAAGAGTTAGGGTTTGCAGTTGATAGAACTTTAGTTATCCAAGGTTTTAGCGATGGTTTAGCTGATACGCTAGAGTTAACTGAAGAAGAGATGCAAGTGGTTCTTCAAGGTTTAGACACTAAATTAAACGAAAAGCGTACTGAGCAAGCTGCATTATTAGCCAGCAAAGCGGTTGAAGAAGGTAAAAAGTTCCTTGAAACCAACAAAGCTAAAGAAGGCGTAGTAACCACAGAATCTGGTTTACAGTACGAAGTACTTGAAGCGGGTGCAGGTGACACTCCAGTTGCTGAAGACACGGTTGAAGTACACTATAAAGGTACTTTGATTGACGGTACTGAGTTTGATAGCTCATACAGCCGTGGTGAGCCAGCTAAGTTCCCACTAAACCGCGTTATTCCTGGTTGGACTGAAGGTGTTCAATTAATGCCTGTTGGTGCTAAGTACAAGTTCGTTATCCCATCAGAACTTGCTTACGGCGAACGTGATACTGGTACTATCCCAGCTAATTCAACCTTAGTATTTGAAGTTGAATTGCTGTCTATCGAAAAAGCACAAGCGGCACCAGCTGCGCAGTAATTTTTCGAATAATAAAAAAGGACGCCAAGCGTCCTTTTTTATTGTCTGAAAATCACTACAACCATTTAAAGCGATAAAATAGCCACATTTGCAGCGCAATAATGGCAAACAGTCCTGCACAAAATAAGCTGAACGCTAAATGGCTATCAGTACCAGGTATGCCGCCAATATTGACCCCAAGCAAGCCCGTTAAAAAGCCCAATGGTAAAAATATTGCTGAGATCAGTGACAGAAAATAAAGCCGTTTATTAAGCTGCTCAGATTGCACTGATTGCAGCTGCTCTTGAGTGACGCTGGCTCTATCACACACCGCATCTAAATCCTCAATGACCCGAATGAGCACTTCATTAATTTCTCTAATGCGAAGCTTATGCTCAGTATTAAAGAGCAAGTGGCTGTCATTAAGTAGCCGCGAAAAAGCATCCCGTTGGGGCGAAAAGTATCGCCGTAAAATAACCGTTTGCTTACGCAGCTCAGCAATATCGGAGCGTAAAGTTTGGCTGTTATGCTCAGACACCTGCTCATCAAGATTATCTAGTTCATCTTCAAGATTATGGATGAGTTCTACTTTTCTGTGGGTTAAACGTTCACATAAAGAGATAAGAAAATCAGCACTAGAATCAATAGAACCAGGTGAGCTTATTATCTGTTGAGCAATATCTTTTACCGATTGTAGTGGCCGTTCACAGGTAGAGATTATCCGCTGTGGCTGGGCGAAAACGCGCATCGACACCATGTCTTCTGGCGCTGAATTGGGGTTAAGGTTAACTCCGCGTAAAGCCATTAATATACCATCTGCAGTGCTAAGAGCCCTTGGGCGAGTGTGCTCTGCCAGTAGGGTGTCTGTTTCAGTGGCGGGTAATTGGGCGTTGTTAATCCACGCTATGGCATCGGCTGCGCTATAACGCAGATGTAGCCACAATAAACCATCTGCAGGCTGCCATTGGTTAACTTGCTCAGGTGTTAAACTTTGACCAGGATTAGGACCTGATAATAATAAGCAATATATAAAACCTGATTCCATATGATTCCTTATACCTAGGCGGTATGGTGTATGGTTTAAAAGCGGATTTATCTTGTTGGTAATGCCTATCCTATCACTTAGCATTAAATATACCGCTAACTATTTAACCTACTTGCTAATGCCTTATTAAGGCATTTTAGATGCTGTAAGTTTAAATACCATTCGGGGTATTTTTAATTATTTACTGGCTGTAATTAAGCAGTTTGCATCAATATCAGTTAAAATAGACTTAATGCCTTATTTAATTGAGCTTTACCATGGAATATGAATTTCGCCGTAATAGTCTAGACGGCACCGTGTTTGCAGAATTCAGTATGGAGCATGCGATACTCGGACGATTTTTTGCTGAGCAACTTGGTACTGATAAATCCCAATGCCACGATATTTTGCAGCAAATTGAACAAATTAGGGCCAGCAAAAAAGCAGGCTGGTCGTGGCAAAGTAACGATTTGTCTATCGCGATTGACAGTGAGCAGGTGCGGATTTATACCAATGCCATTGATTTTGATGAAGACTTTGACTTGGAAGAGTCAATGAATATGTATGATGCAGAGTCAGAAGCCTTTTGTGGTTTAGAAGACTTTGAAAGTGCCTTAAAGAGTTGGGTTGAGTTTATCGCCAGAGCCTAGTTGATGTTTCGTCAGGCATCTTGACCTTATAGCTGTTTATTATTGCTTTAGAGATAAAAATGGATGATAGCCAGTGGCTGTCATCCATTTTTTATGGCCTAAACACTTTCAATGGGCACAAGTAGCTGCGACTGAAGTTAGTGGTTTAAGTATCTTACCGCCATTTCAGTTCTTGATTTAGCATTGGCTTTACGTAATAAGTTTTTCACGTGAACTTTTACCGTACCTTCACTGATATGTAAATCTTCAGCGACCACGCGGTTGCTTTTACCTTCGGCAAGCTCTTTGAGAATTTGTAATTCACGTGGGGTTAACGAGGCTATCCAAGTTTCATCATTATCAGCATTTTTCAGCTCATAAATGTATTCTTCGACCTCATCACTAATAACGCGATGGCCAAGCATGGCTTTTTTAAGCTGCTCTAATAATAAATCTGGCTCAGTATCTTTAAGTAAATAGCCGTCAGCGCCAGCGCGTAATAGCCGCACCACATCTTGTTTAGCATCAGACACGGTCAAGATCACAATACGAGCAGTGACTCCTTCTTGACGCATAGCATTTAAGGTATCTAAGCCTGACATGCCTTTCATATTAAGGTCGAGCAAAATAATATCAGGTTCGTCTTCACCTATTGCGGTTAATGCATCTAACCCCGTTCCGGCTTCACCAAATAGTTTAAAATCGCTATCTGAGGTTATTAACTGACAGATGCCACGCCGAAGTAGAGGGTGGTCATCAACTACGAGTACAGAATAAGGTTTACCCATTTAAAGGCTCCTGCTGGGGTGGAAATACGAGGGAAACAGTTGTGCCGCCCTGCGGATTATTGTCAAACTTTACCGTGCCGTGCAATTTAGTTGCACGCTCATGCATGATGCCGATGCCAAAATGTTGATCCCGCTCTTTTAAGTGAGAGACACCAATGCCGTCATCTTTTATGTTGATTTGTATCATACCAGAGTCTGCTAAAAAACAATCAATAACTATTTTATTTGGCTTGGCATGTTTTATGGCATTAATGGTTGCTTCACGCATTAAATGTAGCACATGAATATGCTGGCTTGAGGCAAATAGGTGCTGCGAAAGGCTATATTTAAGCTCAATGTTAATGCCAGATTGCTTACGTAACTCACTAATCATGACTTCAATGGCTTGGTTTAAATTAGGCTCTTTAATGGTTAAGCGGAAGGTGGATAATAGTTCTCGTAATTGACCGTATGCTACGCTAACACCTTCATTAATATCAGCTAATTGTGATGCTACTTTCTCAGTTTTATGTGCTGGTTGAATTTGTTTTCCTAATAAACTCACCTGAATTTTTAAATATGATAATAGCTGACCTAGAGAGTCGTGTAGCTCTCTGGCAATCACGGCGCGCTCTTCCATTAAAGCTAATTGCTGGCGCTCTTCGGTGGCATTATGGATCACAATAGAGCGGGTTAGCATCATAGCGAAATTGACAAATAACATGTTATTGATCGGCTTTAGAGAAATAACTTCCAGATAACCTAAGGTTTTATTTTCCAGTTTAAGGTCAAACTTAACAGGGATTAGTTTGCTTTCTTTATTTAGGATATGTTCAGGTGATGGCCAGCCTGTATCAGCCTCAATGGTATCGATTGAATGGTCATCATGTTCGATAACAAGGCGTAAAAAATCAAGACTTTCAAATTGCTGCAGCTGGTTTAATGCTAAGCCCAATGCTTTGTAATCCAGTCTGTCAGCATGAAGCATAATTAAGTTGTCATATAAAAAACTCAACTCATTATTGGCGCGAGTTAAGGCAGTGGTTTTTTCATTTACTTGGCCTTCTAAGTCTTGATATAGCCTATCAAGCTCGGCGGCGGTCTTTTTGAAAGCGACCCCTAATGAGTGCAGCTCTATATAGTCTGTGGCTGGCACCTCAACGTTAAATTTTCCTTTAGATATTGAATTGGCCACATCCATTAATTGCAGTATCGGTTGCACCATCTTTTTGCGGGTATAGCGGGTCGCAAAACTTGCCACTATTAGCATTAAAAATAAACCGATTACTTGGCTTATAACTAATGCTCTGAGCTTAAATGCCGCAAATCGCTCCATTTCTAGAACCAGTAAATCAATAGTATCAACAAAGTCTTTTAGGGCAGCGGTATAGAGTGGTTTTTCATTATTTTCAATGAAATAACGCATTTGTTGCCATTTATCAATGACCAATAAATATTGGTCTGAAAGTTCTTTCGGGCTATACCAAGCATTGGAGCGCTGTAGTGCTTCAGAGTCTAGGGTTTCTTCAAACTGATTTATTTTTTCATTCAATAACTGTGGTTCTCGCTCTAAAAATAACTTTAAGCGGTAACTTTGCATTCTTAATGAACCAGAGGCATTAATGGCTCGGGCATCGCCAATACTAAATGAAAGATTAATAATTGAGTACACAGCTAGGCTGGAAGAAATAAATATTAGTACTAACATTAGTCTTAATATTGTTGATGTGAGACTGCCTCGCTGCGCCATGAGTTACCCAACTTAAGTATATTATTGAACACAAAGCACTCAATTTTTTCATTGAGAGTCTTGTCATTATGTTAACAGAATAGCAAATATGTGACATACAACATATTAACACTTTGATCTAGCGCAAGCTTATTGCTTAATACTCATTAAGGGGTATTCTTAATTGAACCTTAAATGTATAAGTTTGCCAATAGAGATGTCGTGATTATTCAAATATAAAATGTAACACGGAGATGAACGGTGATGAAGATGAAAGGAAAGATTGTTGCACTAAGTGCATTATTAGCAAGCAGTTTTATGATGACTAGTGCAATGGCTAGTGATAAAACAGAACCTAGAAATGAAGTATATAAAGATAAGTACAAGCTTCAATATGAAACTTGGCATGCTACCTCAGAAAGTGATGAAATTGTTGATGTGTTAGCTCAAGATCCAAACCTTGTTGTGTTATGGGCAGGTTACGGCTTTGCTAAGGATTACAATAAAGCACGTGGTCACCATTATACCGTGACTGACTTACGTAATACATTACGTACTGGCGCACCAACAGGACCTGATGACGGCCCAATGCCTATGGCATGTTGGAGCTGTAAAAGCCCTGATGTACCTCGCATGATCGAAGAGCAAGGCGAAGACGGTTACTTCAAAGGTAAATGGGCTAAAGGCGGTCCTGAAATCGTTAACAGTCTTGGCTGTGGCGATTGTCATGAAAAAGGTTCACCAAAACTACGTATTTCTCGTCCATATGTTGATCGCGCTCTAGTAGCAATTGATAAGCCATTTGATAAAGCTTCTCGTAAAGACAAGCAATCTATGGTTTGTGGTCAATGTCACGTTGAGTACTACTTCGAGAAAACAGCAGACCGTAAAGGTTTCGTAAAATTCCCTTGGGATAACGGTACAACAGTTGAAGAAATGGAAGTGTACTACGATGCCATCAACTTCTCTGATTGGACTCATGCTGTGTCTAAAACCCCGATGCTCAAAGCACAACATCCAGGTTATGAAACTTGGCAGTTAGGTATGCACGGTAAGAACAACGTAAGTTGTACTGACTGTCACATGCCACGTGTTGCTAAAGCAAATGGTAAAGGTAAGTTTACCGATCATAAAGTGGGTAACCCATTTGATCGTTTCGAAGAAACTTGTGCAACTTGTCATAAAGGCAAGACTAAAGAGTTCATGATGGAAGTAACACATGCTAATCAAAAAAGTGTTACAGAAATCAAGCTAAGAGCTGAAACTCAACTTGTACACGCTCACTTCGAAGCGGGTGCTGCATGGGACGCTGGTGCAACTGAAGCTGAAATGAAGCCTATCCTAATGGATATCCGTCACAGCCAGTGGCGTTGGGACTTTGCAACTGCATCTCACGGTGTTGCTGCACATGCTCCAGCTGAAGCATTACGTATTTTAGGTGGCGCTGTTGATAAAGCCGCTGATGCACGTATCAAGCTGGCTCAATTACTTGCTGCTAAAGGCGTTAAAATGCCTATCGCTATCCCTGATATCTCAACTAAAGCAAAAGCACAACAAGCATTAGGTATGGATATGGATAAGATGAATGCGGATAAGCAAAAGTTCTTAAAAGATCTTGTGCCACAGTGGGATGCTGAAGCTGAAAAGCGCGAAGCGACTTATTAATTAGCACTAGAACTTAGCACTAGAACTTAGCACTAGAGCTTAGGTCATTATGTCTTGTAAAAGCCCTCTTTTGAGGGCTTTTTTATTGGGGTAAATTTATGCTTTAATTAAGGTTTACAGGCTTAACAATTGAAGGTTTATATGGATGATAAATCAACTGAGCAGGCAGCTATGCTCACGGGTGGTTGTTTGTGCGGCGCAATTCGCTATCAAGTCAGTGCTGCGCCGTTTGATGCCGATTATTGCCATTGTGTGCAGTGTCAAAAATCATCTGGGGCAGTGTTTCAAGCTTGGATGGACTTTAAGTTTGAGCAGATAAGCTGGATCGCTGGCGCAGTGACTGAATATGCCTCTTCTGAGCATATACTAAGGGGCTTTTGCGCTCAGTGTGGCTGTACTATGAGTTATCGAGACCGCCGCTATCCTGATTATTACACTTTAACCATCGCATCCCTTGATAAGCCAAGTTCAGTGAAACCCAATTACCACATTTATACTCAAAATCAGGTTAGCTGGCTTAATATTGTCGACGATTGTCAGCGTTATCAATATGAAAGAAGCAGTTGATTGATTTTGAACGACTTCAGCTGCTGTTCATTGTTGCTTCAAATACAGTTAATTTTCGCTTCAAATACAGTTAATCAGGTTCTAAATGCCTAAGCTGCCAAGTGGGCAGTTTTTGCTGTAAGTCAGTGCGGATTTTGTCGGCATCACCGCGCAGCACTACGATAGGCGTGGTTAGGCTCAAGGTGTTGGCCTGTTGCAATAATTGCATCGGAGTCAGTTGTTGAAGTTGCTTCATCCCTTGGCTAAATTCAGCCGTGGTTTGGCCGCTTAATAATTGACGGATGTAGAGGCTTTCTTTACCAAATGGGCTATCAAGGCTAAGTTGCTGCTTACCTTGTAAGTAGGTCACAGTGGCATTGATTTCGTTTTGTGAGGCGGTTTGCTCAGTGATAAGACTTAAATGATCCAGCATCCCTTTTATAAAAGCGCTTGAGTTTTCTAATGCGGTGCTGCCATAAAAATACATATATTGACTCAATGGCGCATTGACGCAGCGGCCATAAACCCCATAGCTTAAGCCGCGCACTTCACGTAAATCATAAAATAACCGCCCTGAATAGCCCCTACCTAATAGCGCGGCAATCATCTGACAAGTATTGGCATCTTGCACTGTCGCATCAGCTGTAGCTGTGACGAGTCCAATTCTGACTTGGGTCTGCACAGTGTCTGGCGCATCAATGATATAAAGGATTTTATCCTTTGCAGTGCTGGTTTCAACAGTGCTTGAATTTATAGTGCTTGCTTTAGCACTTGTTTGAGCGCTTGTTTGAGCGCTTGAATCGAAAGCTGAATGACTTGAATCTGGCTTTTCTGTTAATAGCCAACTCGGCACCGATGTGACGTGCTGAGCTATTTGAGTCTTTGAGCTATTCGTTTTTAAGCTATTCGTTTTTAAGGTATTTGCTTTTAAGGTCTGCGCTTTTGTATTGGTTAATTGCGGGCTAAATTGTGGCGCAAACAAGTGCCACTGCAGCTGTTGTCGCAGCTCAGTGTGCAATGCAGATAAGCTGGAATGGGTTAACTCATCAATCACAGCGTTATTATTGATGTTTTGGTTGTAAGGGTGTTGGCTGCCCAGTAATTGCTTTCTAAAGGCGAGATCTATTTCGCTACCAGTGAAAGCGCCTATGTGCTTATTCAATTTAAGATTGCGTTTGATAGTGGCAATATTGACCTCATTCACCGCTTGGTTATCCCAAAACTGCCACAGTAGTTCCGATTTAAGCTTTGTGGTTGCCATACAATTAATACTGATGCCGATACTGTGCAGGCTGGCCCTAAAGCGCATGCTGTCATAACAGGCTGCTTGCACGGCGGTTAGCACTTGAGTATTGGCCATGTGTTTTTGCCGTTGTTTGAAGGCTGCGATAATAATATCGGGGTTAGCAATGGCAGTCTGAGTTGATATGCCGACTAAGTATAGCTGATGTCCTTGCTGGGCAAAGGAGTCAGCAGTTAATGACCATTGATGTAAAAAACTATTTGTAGTCAATGACATGGTTTGCGGCGAGAGTATTGCGCTTAATGGCAATTGTACTTTTTCACTACCGAATACCGGCAAATCGTTATAATTTGCTAAATTGGGCGGCTGTGCAGGGGTGAAACTAATAGGTGCATGCTGACAAGCCTGTTGTGAGCAGATAAAGACAGCTAAGCCGATTATTTTTGCCCAGAGAATTGAATGCGACTTTTTCATAATGCCCACTCTTCTAAAGATTCAGCCATCCCTTGGGGTAACCATTCAAGTAAGGTTTTGCCCCAGCGAATGTACCAAGGCGGCAGTAAATCAAGGCGAACTTGTTTGCCGATAAAGTATTGCTGGGTGACAGCTTTAATATCATCGCTAGTGACTTGGTTTATGCGCTGCCATGGCTGAGTGAGCGGCAAGAATTTATCGCGACTGGCGGTATTTGATAAATGAATAGCCAATTGTTGACTATCAGTAAAGTTAATTAGCGTGTCATTAAGGGCAATACTTTTAAGTTGGCACAATACATTGGGCTCAATACCTTGGCTGGCGACTTGCTTAAGGATAGTACTGACTAGTTGATTAAGTTCATCTAATGAGGTGTTGGCTCTGGGGACCAATACCAGATTAGTGACGCCGTGATTGTCCATGGTTAATGGCACTGAATAACTGAGCATATGGGGCGGGTTGGCAAGGCTTGCTTTGGTTAATGCATTGGCGATATTTTGAAAAAGATAGCTTTGCAGTAATGAAATTGCCTCAAAATCGCGATCTTGTCTGCCTACCGTATGCCAAGCCAGCAATAATGCAGGCCATGGGCCGCGAGTATCGATGATTTCAGCGTGGATAGCGTTAGTCTTTGTACCTAGATCGATTTTGCTAAATTTATCTTGCGGATGAGTGGGAGCTTGCCAGTGGCCAAAGTACTTTGTTAGCCAGTCAGCACTTCGGTCATTGAGTTGGCCAACCAAGGATATTTGCATGGCATCTGGGCGGTAATAGCGCTGATGAAATGCCATGAGTTCAGCGGCACTGGCGCCTTGAACATCTTGCTTACTGCCAATGATGGCATGACCATATTGGCTGCCTTTGACTTGCGATAATAGAAACTCCATTGCCTTTCGAATGTAGGGTTGGTTATCAATGCTGGTGGCCATTTCTTCTAACACCGCGCCTTGCTGATTTTTGACCGTGGTTTCTGACAGTTGCGGTTGAATAAATCTGTCGGACTCTAAAAACAGGCTCTGCTCTAAGGCTTGAGCTGGAATAGTGACATAATAATTGGTGTAGTCGAAGTGGGTACTGGCGTTAAAACGTGCTCCAAGGGCGCTCATTTGTTGTGGGTAGCTTTCATCGGGGGCATTTTTACTGCCTTTAAACAGTAAATGCTCAAATAAATGCGCATAACCCGTTTGCCCTGTTTGCTCATTACGGGAGCCCACATTAAATTGCGAGGCAATGGCCACCGTATTGAGGTGAGGTTGATTCACTTGGCGAATAATCAAACCATTATCAAGCTCACTGAGGGCGATCTGCTGTTCAAGTAATTTAAGCTTAGTTATACCGTCAGAGAGGTCACACTGCTGGGTTATTGATCTTGATTCGGTAAATGACGCTGATTTAGATGTAGATAATGATATGGGGGAACTGGCAATAGCTGGGCTGATGAAGCCACTCAAGGTTATTGATAGCAAGGTTACTGATAGTAAAGCAGAAATGGCAGTGATGGCTTTCAATCTATTACCCAGTGTATAAAGTGAACCCTTGATTTAGGTTACTGAGTATTGATAAAGAGCTCAAGCACTTATCAATGAAATATTCATATGGTAAGTGCTTGAATATAGGTGTTTAACAAAATAACTTATTGTTATTCGCTGCTGGCTATTGAGCGGCTATTCTGAATCGACAGGGTTAACCATGTCTTGGTTTTTTGCCTGTTGCATGCTGTTAATTCGAGTAGGTATACCGGTGCGCTGCTCTAGTAAGCGCTTTAGTACAAATGAGTCAGTGTCAGCATTAGCTACAACAGCAGTAATTTTTTTATTTAAGGTCAATGGAAGTGGCTCAGATGAATCAAATTGCTCTTGGGTCTCAGATAATGGCTGATGCACTTCTAAATAACGATTACCATCGGGCTCAACCGTGGCTTTAATCGGTTGATTAACAAATTGCACTCGGGTGCCAACTGGCACTGTGTTAAATAGATGCTCAATATCATCTTCACGTAACCTGACGCAGCCTTGACTGACGCGCAGGCCAATACCGAAAGAGGCATTCGTGCCATGTATCGCAAATAAATTACCTACATATAAGGCAAACAACCCCATTGGGTTATCTGGACCTGCTGGCCACACATCGGGAAGGGTCTCGCCTCTGGCTGCATAAATTTCGCGGGTACGCTTAGTGGGAGTCCAGGTTGGGTTAGCCCGCTTACGGTAAACCTGAGTCACCCAATTTTCAGGGGTGTCACGGCCTACTTGACCAATACCAATTGGGAGTACTTCAACAATATTGGTGCCTTTTTTATAGTGATATAGGCGCATTTCAGCACTGTTAATCACGATGCCTTTACGCGGTGCATCCGGTAGGATCAACTGATGGGGGATCACTAAGGTGCTACCTGGTTTAGGTAAGTATGGGTCAACGCCTGGGTTGGCTTCAAGCATATTGCTCAGTCCGAGTTGGAACTGATCTGCAATGGCTTCTAGGGTTAATTTACCTTCAGGTACAACATAATATTGATTTTCACCAATTAAACGACTGTCTTTAGCGGGTAAAGCATATTCTACCGCCACCACTTGGACGCTAAACAGCATGGTAGAAACAACAATCAATTTGGCGCAAAAAGACTTAATCATAAGGTGGATGTTTTCCTATGTGAGTGATGATCACAATGGCTTTGGTGAGTGTTATCAGTGCTCCTGCAGAATAAATCTCAACATCTGATGAAAACTTAAACTAAAGTTTCGCTATTTTTATCACTGGATACTTGATCATTTTTGCGCTTATTTCAAGCTATGGTCGTTATCCAGTGATATTTTACAGTTAATATTAACTCTGCTGGCTATTTGTATAAAGAGGGGGTTTCTTTGGTTGGCCGAGTTTTAAAGCGGCGATGTAGCCACATATATTGATTACGGTTACGATCAATTAATTGTTCAATGATCTTATTGCCACGAATAGCATCTTCGAGCTCATTTTCACCGGGGAAGTTATCAAGCGGCGCTAAAATTTCCATATTGTAACCCGTGTCATCATCATTACGTTCGACAAAAAAGGGTAATACTTTGGCGCGGCCTAATTTCGCTAAGGTGGTAGCGCCAGTAATAGTCGCTGCATCGGGTACGGCATATAGCGGGATAAATACTGCACTTGAGCGACCAAAATCTTGGTCGGCGGTATACCAGATCACATCTGGGTTTCTTAAACTTTTTACCATCTTACGTAAATCACGTTTTGGTACTAAGCCTTTATTCGAGCGCAGGCGGCCTTTGACTTGTAAGTATTCCATCACGGGATTGTTGTGAGGGCGGTAAACGCCTATCCCCGGTTGGAACTGGCCAAACATTCTCGCGCCCATTTCTAACGGTAAGCAATGCACTGCAAACAGTATGACGCCTTGACCATTATCTAGGGTATTGCGCACATGCTCATCGCCTTTAATGGTCATATGCTGCTGCACTTTTTCATCAGACCACCACCAAGCGTTGATGGTATCGAATAGGGCTTTACCGGTTTCTTCGAAGTTTCTCTTAAGCAGTGCCTCGCGTTCTTGTGCTGGCATATAAGGAAAACACAGCTGAAAATTGCGCTCTGCAGTATGTCTGCGACTCGCAGCAAGTTTTAAAACCAAACGGCCTAAACCCTTGCCAAGTGTCATTTGCCAGCGAAGCGGTAATAGCTGGGTCAGCTTCATAAGAGCAACACCAAACCATAATGGCCAATGCTTTGGGTGCAATAAATGCGAGGAAAATTGTGCTTTATCTACCACGAGGAACTCATCCAAAAATCAAAATTAGTTGCTATTCTAACTTAATTTTAGAGCAAAATTAGGTACAATCACGGTTTAATATCAGCAAAAGAATAAGTTTACTATGAAGGTATCTCTTCCTGCATTCGAAAAAGCCCGTGTTTTAGTGGTCGGCGATGTCATGCTTGACCGTAATTGGGTTGGCCCTACTGGTCGAATCTCACCAGAAGCGCCAGTACCTGTAGTTAACATCAATCAAATAGAAGACCGTCCCGGCGGCGCTGCTAACGTGGCATTAAATATTGCTGCCCTTGGCGGTCAAGTTGAGCTTGCTGGTATTGTCGGTAATGACGAAAATGCTAAAGCGTTAACCCTTGGTGTTCAAGCCCAAGGGGTTGAACCTCGCTGGTTAACCGTTGCTGATAAACCAACGATTACCAAATTAAGAGTGTTTTCTCGCAATCAACAACTTATCCGCTTAGATTTTGAAGAAAAATACCCTAAAGCTGATAGCGAAAGTTTATTAAATAGCAGTGAAGCGCTGTTAGATAACGTCGATGTATTGGTGTTATCTGACTATGCCAAAGGTGCGATTGACTCGCCAATCGACTTTATTGCTAAAGCCCGCGCTAAAGGCGTAAAGGTGCTGGTAGATCCTAAAGGCAGTGATTTTTCACGCTATCGCGGTGCGACGTTAATCACCCCTAATATGAGCGAGTTTGAAGCGGTTGTGGGCCCAGTAACCAGTGAAGCTGACTTAATCGAAAAAGCCAAAAAGCTGATTAAAGATAACGATTTTACTGCTATTTTGGTGACCCGCTCTGAAAAAGGCATGACGCTGATTAGTCATGATGATGCTGAACTGCATATCCCAACAGTTGCCCGTGAAGTCTATGACGTGACAGGTGCTGGAGATACGGTTATTTCAGCATTAGCAAGTTCGCTGGCAGCGGGTAGCTCGTTAGCACAGGCTTGTTCTATCGCTAATATTGCTGCAGGCGTGGTGGTGGCTAAGTTAGGTACCGCAACAGTAACCCGAATTGAACTCATTGGGGCCTTAGCTTTAAATCAAGGCGAGTCAGGCTTTGGCGTGGTGACTGAAGATCAATTAGCTTACGCCATTGAGCAAGCGCGTCTTCGCGGCGAAAAGGTAGTCATGACCAATGGCTGTTTTGATATTTTACATGCAGGCCACGTAAGCTATCTGCAGCAAGCAAAAGAATTGGGCCATCGTTTAATTGTTGCCGTTAATGATGATGCTTCAGTGAAGCGTTTAAAAGGTGATGGTCGCCCAGTGAATCAAGTTGATCGCCGTATGGCTGTTTTAGCGGGATTAGCGTCAGTTGATTGGGTTATTCCTTTCAGTGAAGATACTCCGCAGCGCGTCATTAGCCGCTTATTACCGGATTTGTTGGTAAAAGGCGGGGACTATAAAGTCGAACAAGTGGCCGGTGGTAAAGAGGTGATGGCTGCTGGTGGTAGTGTCGAAATTCTTGGGTTTGAAGACGGCGTCTCTACTACGGCTATTATTGAAAATATCATGGCTAACAAGTAGTGAATAGGCGGGCACTGTACTTAATGGCCAGTGCTGTTTTAAAGAGTGCCGTTTTAATCCGTGCTATTTTAATCCGTGCTATTTTAGACAGTGCCGTTTTAATCCGTGCTATTTTAGACAGTGCCGTTTTAAAGAGAGCATTTCTAATCAGTACCCTAGTGATCAGTCAGTCATTGCTGGCTGATACTCACTTGCCTTTTCAGATAAAAAACGCACTCGCCCCCACCATCTCCCCCTATTATTCAAGCTCATTTAGTTGGATGCCTATTAGTAACAAGCAGGCAATTGTGTGCGATGAAAGTCGTTACCCGAGTTGCTTGAATGCGTTACCTATTGAAGTCGTGAGCCAATTACCGAAAGACACGCAAATCAGCTCTCATTTAGGGGGTAAAACCGCAATGGTGTTAGCGGTTAATCACCATGATATCGCCGGCATTATTATTGTCAGCGCTAAGCAGCCCCTTACCCAAACGATAACCTCAATCAATGGGCATACCTATCAGTTAGCGCTGTTAGAACAATTTAAATTAACTCTATGGCATGAGGTGGGGCATTTAGAGAATATTGCCTTGGTCGGCGATGTACTTCCCAGTCCCCTTTCTGCCTATCAGCATGAATGGTTGGCGGACATGTATTTAGTGTGGCGTATTGCCCAAACGCACCCCGATTTGAATTTAGCTTGGCAGCAGTTTCATCGCCGTAATATGGATTTGATTAACAATAGACATAATATGAGCCATTGGAGCTCACCGCAGTTACACTGGTTATTGAGCCAATATCAATTTAAAGACATACAAGGCTTTGACCACTACAGTGAGTTTATTGCCACAATATTTCCGCAGCTAGCGCTATTTGATGACACTGAAATTGCTGAAATCTCCAGCCTAGTGCAACGCACATTTGGCCGAGGTGCAACGCTGGCGCTACCTAAATATATATTTTGGCGACAACAACGACTTATTGAGGTTATTTCCCCGACATTAGTCATGTTAATGGGCGAGGATAAGGCCCATAAGTGGTTGGTTGAGCAATTCTCTGAGGCGGCGCAATTAGTCAACAAAGAGGCTGGGCACAATAAGTTATAACTCTGATTAGTACTGTAACCTCGAGCTTAAACGTTATAAAAAAGCGACTAATTAAGTCGCTTTTAAATGTACTAACAATCTGTTTTTTTATGGCAATGTTTTTAAGTTAAAAATGCCACTGCAGATAAACCGAGTTGTAATTGCTGCCACCTTTGATGCGGCCAAAAGCTGAGCTGGTTTCAAAAATCCCTGATCTATGATGAATACTATAACCTAGCCATGCGTTTTTCATTGGGGCGTGGTTGAACACATCTCCCAAGTTAACATCAAATGAAAAGTCTAAGTAATTTAATAGTTTTGAGGGTCGATAATCTTTTTCGTCAAGTTCGCTGCCTTCAATGTAGGTGACATCAGAGACATAAGATAACCCTTCAGCAACCCCGATCCGAAAACGCCAGCCTAAATCTATGGTGTAAAAGGCTTTAACTGCAAGTACACCTTCAGCTAAGTTATCTTGTACTTCAGAGTCATGATGCCAAACAGCACCTGTTGTTAAGTATAAATCAATGGGTAAGTTGAATAAGCTATTACTGAGTGGGATACCATAGAAAAGGGAGGTCATTTGATTGTTGTAACGATCGCCTTTGGCATTCCCGGTTAAAATGTCATTCAAGCTTGAAGGCGTTGCCCAGCCGTGTGCGACTCTTAAAAATTCGCCACTTTCTTTAGGGACTGGATTGGTATTGGGCCTTTTATTATCAGGGAAAAAGCCAAAGCCTAAGAAGGACTCAAATTGATATTGATTTTCAATGGTGGGCAAGTGATAAATATCATCTTCAAGGCGGGTTACCCCAAAGTTACCCAATAGGTATAAATTACTGGCAAGGTGATAGCGAGCATTAACCCCTGCTGAAAAAGCCAATCCAGCACCGGGATCGGCTAGCTCTAAGCCATAGTAATGTTCATTGAAATCGTTGCTTTTCCATTGGAATTCGGCATAAGGATTTAATTGCCAATCACCGCCTTGCCAGTGGTATTGAGTACGAGTGTAACCATACATGCGCTTGTTACCATCACTCATGATGGCAACATCAGCTTCTAGGCCGTCTTTTTGAAAGCGGTATTGAAAACCAAAATCAAAGGCGTCAGATTGGGTTTGATTTTGATATTCTTTAGGGATGTCAACGAACCGAAAACGACTATAAACATTGACTTGATGTTCATCATTTTTCCATAAATGAACCCCGCCCTCTAAGCCATTTAAATAAAAATAATCATTTTCAAATTCAATCAATGGCATGACGTCATAGACATCATCATTTTCAGTGGCATAAGGAATATCAGCTTTACGCACACCAATGCCAACTCCCCAGGTTGATGGGAAGTATTCTACATCTGCATGAGACTCAGCTTTGCTTGGTGGATTAACCGTTTTGGTTTGGTCATTGTCAGCGATGACAGAAAAAGAGCATGTGCTTAAGCAAACAAATGCGGTAAGTAAAGAGGACGTTTTAGGCATAGAGGGCTTACCGTTAATCATTATTAGAATAATTGTTCATACCTAGCAGGATAAGAGGCTGTAAAAAAGCTAAGTAAGCGCTAATTTTTATTTTCAGGATTATAGCATGTAGATATTGTCAAAAATGAAAATCGTCGCTGTTGTAGCAATTTTTTAACTTTAGCGGCAGCTGAACTTTGGTGTTCCATATTGATCTCGACACATCAACAACCCCTAGCCAATGTGCTGAACTTTTGGCTCTAAACATGGCTGGGAAAATGAATAATTATGTTTACCCGATTGTTTTATGCCGTACATGGCATTATCCGCTTGCTTACAAACTTGGGTAAATGAGTCTTGCTGATCAAAGCCTCTAATACCAATGCTTAACCCTAGTGATACTGATTTTTCTTCGATTGTTTGTAATCGGGTAAAGTGCTTGATTAATTGCTGGGCCAGCAGGCTGATAGTCGCGAAATCAGCAGTTGAGGTAATAATCACAAATTCATCACCACCGAGCCTAGCGATGCTGACGTTATTATTTGAGATTAAGGTTTGGCAATAATGATTAAGAGTATTACTGATTTCGACTAGGACTAAATCACCAAAATGATGACCATATTTGTCGTTAACGCCTTTAAAATTATCAACATCGATAAATAATAAACTACCTGAGTTAAAGTCTTTCTCTTGCTGCATCTGCAAGTAAGCTTTTTCAATAGCTGCGCGGTTTAGTAAGTCAGTGAGAGGGTCTTGGTGGGCAAGGCGGGCTAAGTCGAGTTCATAGCGTTTTTCTTGGGTAATATCGATATGGGTGCCCATGATCCTTAAGGGGTGTCCATCTGAGGTGTATTCCACGATACGGCCCCGATCTGAAACCCAGCTGGTGGTGCCATTTTTATGGATCATTCGATGAACGGCGCGATAAACCTCTTCTTTACCTGTGAGGTGATCTTCAAAAGCTTTGATGACCCAGTCTTTATCTTCAGGATGTAAATGGCTTTTCCAGCTAGAAATATTTGCCGCTCGCTCTTCGAGGGTATAACCCAGCAATGCGCCCCATTCTTGATTGAAAATGGTCAGATCGCCAGAAGGGATATGTTGCTCCCACAGACACAAGCCTGTGCCATCGAGTGTTGCTGAGAGCTTCTCTTCACACAGCTTTAGTTTCTGCTTAAGTAAATCATTCTCTTGGGTGAGTTGATTTAACTGAGCTGTGAGCTGTTGAATTTGTGAAGCCAATGGGTCCATCTGAGAAAATCATCCTTGTGTTAAAACGAGCTAAAGCTTGAAAAGCAATCGGTATATCCTTTGTACATTTTACTCATAAATTCGTCAAGAATGAGAATGTATGATTATTGATAACTTATTCTCCCAATGATAGAAATGAAGCGCTTATTAATAAAAAGGCCGCTAAGCGGCCTTTTTAGGGGGTATATCTAACATGTTGAAAATTAATCAGCTTCTTTTAAGCTTTGCGTCAGCTCAACAATGCCTTTTTTACCATCACCGAATAACATAAGTGCATTATCCATGGCAAATAATGGGTTAGGTAAACCTGCAAACCCTGGGCTTAATGAACGCTTAATTACCACCACGGTGCGGGCTTTATCGACGTTTAGAATTGGCATACCATAGATGGGGCTACCTTTATCTTCACGTGCCATTGGGTTGGTGACATCATTGGCACCAATGACAATCGCCACATCCGTTTGCGCAAATTGTGGATTAATCTCATCCATTTCAACTAACTGTTCATAAGGCACTTCAGCTTCTGCAAGTAGCACGTTCATGTGGCCAGGCATACGGCCAGCAACAGGGTGAATCGCGTACTTCACATCTACTCCACGCTCTTGTAAAACGTTAGCGAGCTCACGTACTGCATGCTGTGCTTGCGCCATGGCTAAACCGTAACCTGGGACAATAACCACACGTTCAGCGGTTTCTAGCATCATGGCAATTTCATCTGGCGAAGTTGATTTTACTTTACCTGCGTAAATTTCATCTGCATCGACTTTCTCGCCGCCTTCAGCCATCACACCGAATAAGACGTTAAATAATGAACGGTTCATGGCTTTACACATGATTTGTGTGAGGATAATTCCTGATGCACCAACCAGTGAACCTGAGATAATCAATACCGTATTACCTGTAATGAAACCAGTCGTTGCCGCGGCGATACCAGAATAGGAGTTCAGTAGTGCAATAACAACCGGCATATCAGCGCCGCCAATTGGCACCACTAATAACACACCCAAGACCACTGCCACAGCCACTAAAGCATACATTAAGCTGACGTTAGCAGGGTTAATGACTAGCGCAATGGCTAAGCCAAACGCAGTGATCAGCAGCAGCGCGTTAAGGATTTTATTACCTGGGACTTTGATTGGATTACCTGAAATAAGCTCTTGCAGCTTAGCAAAAGCCACAAATGAACCTGAAAGGGTAACTGCACCAATAATAATGGTCGCTCCGATAGAAATTAACGCCACCATGCTAGTAGCTGCAGTCGGGTCAAGGAAACTTGCCGCAGCAATGGCCAGTGAAGCACCACCACCAAAACCATTCAACAGTGCAACCATTTGCGGCATGTCGGTGACTTTAATTTTAGTCGCCATCACTGCACCAATGGTGCCACCTAATAGTACGCCGGCAATGATCCACTCATAGCTAAGAATGCTTTGGTCAAATAGGGTTACCACCACAGCAATAAACATACCCATGGCTGATAATTGGTTGCCACGAACCGCTGTTTTAGGTTTTGTCAGTCCTTTAATACCAAGAATAAACAGGACTGCGGCAACAAGGTAAGCCAAATAAATAATTGTTGTCATTGAGTCTATTTCCTCTTGAACATAGCTAGCATACGGTTGGTGACCATGTAACCACCGACCACATTGATGGTAGCCAGCACTACGGCGATAAAGCCAAGTACATTCACTATCATGCCACCGCCAGAACCTGCTGACAGTAGGGCGCCTACCAGTGAAATACCTGAAATAGCATTCGAACCAGACATTAATGGCGTGTGCAGTGTCGGTGGCACTTTAGTGATCAGCTCAACACCTAAAAATACTGCGACGACAAAAAGCGTCAGTAATAATAGTAAGGTCATATCCATTATGCTTTTTCCTCTACACTGGTGTCAGCTTCAGGCGTTGCTAAAGGCGCAAGACCCAATAAATCTCTTAGGCGAGCACTGGTGACTTCTTTGCCATGGGCAACAACAGTGTCTCTGACGATTTCGTCTTCAAAATCAAGAACCAGTTCACCCTCTTTACTGACGATTAAGTTCAGTAAGTTCTCGACATTTTTACCATACATTTGGCTGGCATGATTCGCTGCAGTGCTAGGTACGTTAGATGGCCCTAAGATCATCACGCCGTTGTGCATAATAACTTCATCAACGCGGGTTAATTCACAGTTACCACCTGATTCAGCCGCTAAATCAACAATGATGGTGCCGTTTTTCATGCCATCAACCATTTCTTTAGTGATAAGCACAGGGGCTTTACGGCCTGGAATGGCTGCAGTGGTAATCACAATATCTTGTTGTGCTAACACATTCGCCATCGCTTGTTGTTGACGCTTTAAAAAGTCATCACTTTGCTCGGTGGCATAACCGCCTTTGGTTTCAGTGTTTTCGGCTTCAATATCAAGCTCAACCGGTTTTGCACCAACAGAAATAATCTGCTCGCGCGCCGCAGGGCGAATATCATAGGCTTCGACAACGGCGCCAAGACGCTTAGCTGTGGCGCAGGCCTGAAGTCCCGCAACACCCACACCCATAATAAAGGCGCGAGTGGGTTTTAATGTCCCAGCAGCTGTCATCATCATTGGGAATAAACGCGGCGCTTTATGGGCGGCGAGTAACACAGCTTTATAGCCTGAAATCGTTGCCATTGATGACAACACATCCATACTTTGGGCACGGGTAATACGTGGAATAAGTTCTAAGGCAATCGCGCTGGCACCCGTGTCAGCAATTGCTTGGGCATTTTGCGGGTTAATCAGCGGGTCCATCATGCCAATCAGCAGTTGCTGAGGCTTGATTAGCGCTTTAATTTCATCGAATTGCTCACCCTTACAGTTCACCACGGTAATGATGTCAGCTTCATTCAGTAGCGCTGCTCGTGATGAAGCAATAGTGGCGCCTACCTTGACATAATCGTCGTCGGTAAAGCCTGCGTTTTGTCCAGCGCCTGATTCTACGATCACTTGTAGCTGTTTTTTTAATAATGCGGTCACATTGGCAGGGATTAACGCAACGCGTAACTCACCTGGGTGACTCTCTTTCGGTAGACCTAATTTCAAAAGGACAACCTCTTAGTTAGTGTAAATAGGGAAGGGTCGGGTCGTGTGAGTATTTAATACAACTTTGTTTTAAATACTCATTTTTTCTAAGTGCCTTTTTATGGTGCACATTTTTTTAGGTGCTTCATTCTGGCAATTATTAGGTTTGAAACAAGTAAATAATGCGCTAAATCACATTTTTACCGAGTTCAGACCCAAAAGTTTGCACTAGACCACACTTTTGTAGCTTAAAAATGCAGCTTTGCATATTCCTTAATGGAATAAAGAATTAACTTTTAGTCTTTTTTGGTTTTAAAGAATCGGAGTAATCTGATGATATTAAACTGTTATAGGGCTCTCCAATGTTGTTAAAAGAACTTTCTTCATTCGCATCGCCATTGTCTCAAGGACAAGTCGACAAGCTAAAACAGCTCACTTCTGAATTATCTGCGGTGCAATTAGCTTGGGTTAGTGGCTATTTGGCTGCATCTTCAAATCAAGGGCAAACAGCAAGTGCGCCAGAGGCTAGTGCAGCGCAAACTGTGACAATTTTATTTGGTAGTCAAACGGGTAATGGTCAAGGTATCGCTAAAGAGTTAGCTGCAAAGGCATCCGCTAAAGGCTTTACGGTTAATTTAAGCTCGATGGCTGATTACAATGTGCGTCAGTTAAAGCAAGAAACCATTTTAATCGCGGTGGTGAGTACCCACGGTGAGGGTGAAGCGCCAGATGATGCTATTGAATTACATAAGTTCCTTGCTTCAAAAAGAGCGCCTAAGTTAGATCAACTTAACTTTTCAATTTTGGCCTTGGGTGACTCAAGCTATGAGTTTTATTGTCAAACCGGTAAAGACTTCAGCGAACGCTTATCTGCTTTAGGTGCAACAGAGTTATTGCCGTTAGTTGAGTGTGATGTTGATTACGAAGAAGCTTCAGAGCAATGGCTTGAGTCGGTAATAACAGCGGTTGAGCCATTAGTTGAAACTAGCAGTGCCAGCGTGGTGTCAATTGATAGCGCCAAAGCGGCGGGTGAAAGCGAATTTACCAAGCAAAATCCTTATGAAGCAGAAGTGTTATTAAGTCAAAAGCTTACTGGTCGTGATTCTGATCGTGATGTTCGCCACGTGGAAATCGATTTAGGCGAATCTGGTATCAGTTATCAAGTGGGTGACGCCTTAGGTATTTGGTTTACCAATAACGAGGCTTTAGTCACTGAAGTGATTAGCGGTTTAGGATTAGACCCGTCAACTGAAGTTGTGGTCAGTAAAAATACCTTATCGCTACAACAAGCATTAACAGATAAAAAAGAGCTAACCCAACTTTACCCGGGTCTTGTGACGGCATGGGCAGAGCTTGCGGGGAATGCAGAGCTTAGCGCGATTGCTGCAGATAAAGAGCAAACTCGCCAGTTTGTATTAGGTCATCAATTAGCTGATTTAATCAGTTTGTATCCAGTAAAAATCGATGCCGCAACCTTAGTAAGTTTATTACGCCCATTAACACCGCGTTTATATTCAATTGCCTCTAGCCAAGCGGAAGTGGAAAACGAAGTGCATTTAACCGTGGCACTGGTTGAAGATGAGCGTGCGGGTCAAGCGCGTTTTGGCGGCGCTTCGCACTTCTTAGCATCTGCAGAAGAAGGTCAGCAAGTTAAGGTTTACGTTGAACCGAATAAGCATTTTCGTTTGCCAGAAAATAGCGACACTCCAGTTATTATGGTTGGCCCTGGCACTGGTGTGGCGCCTTTTAGAGCCTTCATGCAACAACGTGCAGCAGACGGCGTTAACAGCGATAGCTGGTTATTTTTCGGTAATCCGCATTTTGAGCAAGACTTTTTATACCAAGTTGAGTGGCAACAGTACCTAAAAGCGGGTGATTTATCGCGCCTCGATGTGGCTTTCTCACGTGATCAACAACATAAAATTTATGTGCAACACCGGATTGCAGAGCAAGGTGAAGCGATTTGGGCATGGCTACAAAATGGCGCGCATTTTTATATCTGTGGCGATGCAGAGCGCATGGCAAAAGATGTCCATCAAGCCTTACTAGATGTCGCAGTTAAGTATGGTGGTTTAGATGCGCAGGGCGCTGAGGATTACCTTGAAGGGTTGCGCAGTGCGAAACGTTATCAAAAAGACGTTTACTAAATGAATACCGCATGAGTTCGAAATAAGCATAACGAAAATAATATACACGCTGGTGATTTGATATCACCAGCGTCATAAAAGCATCGATAGAGGCCACAGGATGAGTGAGCAAAAGTTAGCAGTAAATGAATATTTAAAAACCGACAGTGATTACCTGCGCGGCACCATTAAAGAAGGCTTAGACACCCAAGTTACCGGTTCGTTTAGTGATGGCGATCAGCAGTTGATCAAATTCCACGGCTTTTATCAGCAAGACGATCGTGATTTACGTAATGAGCGTAAAGAACAAAAACTAGAGCCTTTATACAGTTTCATGTTACGAGCCCGTGTACCAGGTGGTATTTGTAGTCCTGAGCAATGGTTGGATGTGGATAAAATCTCATCAACGCTAACGACATCAAACAGTATTCGTTTAACCACCCGTCAAACCTTTCAATATCACGGCATTCCAAAGCGTAATTTAAAAACGCTGATCCAAGGCCTTGATAGAGCGGCGTTAGATTCTATTGCGGCCTGTGGTGACGTTAACCGTAACGTAATGTGTAACCCAAACCCTGTTGAATCTAAGTTACATCAACAGGCTTATGCAGTGGCTAAAGAGTTGTCAGATCATTTATTGCCTCATACTCACGCCTATGCTGAAATTTGGTTAGATAAAGAAAAGCTGCTTGATACTGAAACTAACGAACCTGTGTACGGTAAAACCTACTTGCCACGTAAATTTAAAATGGCTGTAGCAGTACCCCCAGACAATGATGTTGATGTTTATACCAATGACTTAGGTTTTATTGCCATCGCTGAAGCGGGTGAGTTAGTCGGATTTAATTTAGTTGCTGGTGGCGGTATGGGCTCAACTCATGGTGAAGTGGAAACCTTCCCACGTCTAGCGGATGATTTTGGCTTTATTAAAACTGACGATGTGATTAAATTCGCTGAAGCTGTTATGACAGTTCAGCGTGACTGGGGTAACCGTGTCAATCGTAAGCGTTCACGTTTGAAGTACACCATTGTCGATCATGGCGTTGCAGAATTTAAAGCAGAAGTTGAAAAGCGTGCAGGGGTGAGTTTTGAACCTAAACGTGAGGTAGTGATTGGCGATCGCGGCGACCGTTATGGTTGGGTTCAAGGCTTAGATAACAACTGGCATTTAACCTTGTTCATTGAAAGTGGTCGTATTAAAGATGAGCCAGGTCAGACGCTGCAAACAGGCTTAAGAGAAATCGCCAAAATCCATAAAGGTGATTTTAGAATGACCTCTAACCAGAACATGATTATTGCTGGGGTTGCAGAAGAAGATAAAGCTGCGATTGAAGATTTAGCCCGTAAGCATGGCTTTTTTGGCAAGGTTATCAGTCAAACCCGCGGCCATTCAATTGCCTGCGTGGCGCTGCCTACCTGTCCATTAGCCATGGCCGAAGCGGAGCGATATTTCCCAGAGTTTATTGACCATATTGATGCGCTGCAAGCTAAGCATGGTATTAGCGAGCAAGCCATTGTGGTGAGAATGACAGGTTGCCCTAATGGCTGTGCGAGACCGTTCGCAGCCGAAATTGGTTTAGTAGGTAAAGCGCCGGGACGTTATAACTTGTATTTAGGTGCAAGCTTTGAAGGCACACGCCTTAATAAAATGTACAAAGAGAATATTCAAGAAGCTGAAATTTTAGCTGAGTTAGACAGATTATTCGGCTTGTATGTACTTGAGCGTGATGCAGGTGAAACCTTCGGTAACTTTACAGTTCGCTTTGGCATAATTAAAGCCGTGAACGATGCCGCTGTAGATTTTCATGGCTAACGGGTTAGCAACAGAGGTCATTACGATGATTAATCACAATGAGTTGCAAGCACTATTATCAGCTCCCAAGTCTGAGCAAAAAATAGTGCTAGAAAAAGTGAATCGCTTTTTAGCCGATTTAACCGCGCAAGAGCGAGTCACTTGGGGATTAGCTTTTTTGCCTGGCGAACATGCTTTATCGTCAAGTTTTGGTATTCAAGCGGCGGTTATGTTGCATATGGTAAGCCAAGCGCAGACAGATATTCCGGTGATATTGACGGATACAGGATACTTGTTTGCTGAAACCTATCAATTTATTGATGAGTTAACCCAAAGACTAGATTTAAATCTACAGGTATTTCGCGCCCAGCAGTCATCTGCATGGCAAGAAGCCCGTTACGGTAAGCTTTGGGAGCAAGATCTCGAAGGCTTAGAAAAGTATAATCGCATCAATAAAGTGGAGCCTATGCAACGTGCTTTGGCTGAGCTAAATGTCGGCACTTGGTTTGCCGGGCTACGTCGCTCGCAAGCCAGTACCCGTGAAGCGCTGCCCATTTTAGCTATCCATGGTGATAAATATAAGTTGCTGCCCATTATTGAGTGGAGCAACAAGGATGTGCATGAGTACCTCACTGAGCATCAATTACCTTATCATCCACTTTGGGAGCAAGGGTACGTGTCTGTGGGTGATACTCACTCAAGCAAGCCGCTTGAGCTTGGCATGAGCGAAGAAGAAACCCGTTTTAATGGCTTGAAGCGTGAATGTGGATTACATTACGAAATTTAGCCAATTGCAGGTTAGTCATTTGGTTATAAAAAATATCAGTCCAATGAGGCTGATATTTTTTTGAGTTTAATATTTTTGGGATTCAATAAAAGTGTCAATAGGGATGTTGAACGCAACATATGGGTCGCTAAGGTTAATATTTACTGCTAATGCGAGCGCTTATTATTAATAGCTAACATTGCTTTCGACCAAAGTATTAAAACCAATGACTGATATTTACCTCTGTTGCTTTATATCGTGATATTTAGCCAAAAACAATTAGGCATTTGTTAATTCTATAGTCTAAATTTAGAAGTTCCCGTAGATGGTTTTGTCGACACTTTAGGCATGTTTTTGCACGCCACGTACCTCCAAAGCCTCGCTCGTAAAACGAGTGTGTAGTGATTGGCTTGCTAGCGTAAGCATAATCCATTTGGTTATCTCGGTTAGCCATCATTGGCTAGCCGAGAAACCAACCTTTCATCGATATCGCTATCTTCATGGTTTATTTATCCTATCTTTTTGGCACCTGCTTAACCTTTTATTAGACTTTTAAACCTTATAAACAATTGCTTAACTCGGTTATTGCTTATCAAACCCCAAGCCACTTTTATCGAGGCATTATTTTATTTGCAAATTAAAAGTGTGCTAAGTTATCGCTATGCTTGATCAAATTGAGTTATCGGCATTAACTAAGCATTTACTCTCAAGGAAGAGTGACTTGTTATTACTTACATGTGAATTATGGAGCACAAATAAATGAAAAAACTGGCTATCGCAGTTGCCATTGCCGCTGCTGGTGCAGGCGCATACATGCTATCGAACAACGATGGTGTCACCACAACTGATAACGACATGCTCGCGTATATCCCAGCAGATACCTTACTTTTTTCAGGACAACTCACCCCGTTTCCGTTAGAAGATTATTTGTATTCAATGCCTATGGGGCAAAACGGTGCTGCCCAACTAGAGCAAATTGAGCAGGCTGGCCCATATTCAAGTGCCCAAGAGGGATTTTTTGTCAGTTTATATAAAAGTTATTTAACTAGCCTTGAAGACCCTGAACTGTTTTTAACAACCTTTGGTTTGCCTGCCAAGATTGAGTCATATACCTACACGCTAGGGGCGTTGCCTGTTTTTAAGGTGCAAGTCACTGATGAACAGGCTATTTGGAAAGTATTGGACAAAGCGTCAGAAGAAAGCGGTTTAGCCCACACCACGGCAACCATTGAAGGCCTTGAGTATCGTGCTTATTCACTTATTGATGACGATGAATCGATTGATTTAGTTGTTGCCCAGCAAGATGGCTGGTTAACAGTAACCTTAAATACCTCCTTCAATAAACCAGAATTATTAGCAACGGCGCTGGGATTATCCAAAGTTGATAATCCAATTAGTGACAGTGGCATTGTTGAAGATATCATTAAGACTCATGGTTTTTTAAACGACAGTATAAGCTTTATAAACCATGTGGAATTAGTGAAAGGATTAACCTCAACTGATGGCAATATGCTGGCTAAACAGTTATCTAAATTAGGCGAGTTAGATGGCACTGGCAGTGATCCTTTTGCAGAGTTTAAAACGGCTGAGTGTCAAACAGAGCTTGATGCTATCGCTGCAAATTGGCCGCGCACGGTTATGGGCTTAAAAGCATTTAATGTTAGCCGTAAACAAGCGCAGTTTGATGCCCAAATGGTGGTTGAATCTAACAACCAAGTGATATTAGGTGCATTTAATAAAATGCGCGGTTTTATTCCTAGTTTCACTAATAGCCTAACTGACAATGCCATGTCCATAGCACTGGGGCTTGATGCGGCGCAATTAGCACCAGCATTAACTGAAATTTGGCAAGATTTACAAACGCCCAGTTATCAGTGTGAAGCACTAGCGCAAATGCAATATGAAATCAGCGGCCAAAATCCGGCAATGCTTGGCATGATGACAGGCATGGCCAATGGGGTTAAGGGCATGAGTGCCACCATAGTCGACTTTTCGTTAACTGACGAAAATGGTGAGCCTGGCTTTAAGCACCTAGATGCACTGATTAGCTTATCGGCTGAAAACCCAGAAATGCTATTAAACATGATTAAGCCATTTGTGCCTCAGTTAGCCCAAGTTCAACTGGAGACTAATGGTGATCCCATCGATGTGTCTTCATTGCTAATGCTGCCACCTTCAATGGGGGTAAGCGCTCAAATGGCCATTAAAGATCAACACATTGTTATTTACAGTGGCGATAAAGGTGAAGACTTAGCTAATAAACTGGCAAAAGAACCACTGGTCGCCAATGGCTTAGCGAATATGTCGATTGATTATCAAAAAGTGCTGAAACCGGTATTTTCACTCATTGAAGAAAGCGGTGAGCAAGTGCCAGAAGAACTAGAAATGCTCAAAGATTATGACATGCGCATGCAGGTAAACTTGGATATTACCGATAAAGGTATTTCAATCTCTACTCGCGGTGATAGTAAAGCTTACTAAGTTGCTAACAAGCTAGTCGGGTATTGATAACAAAAAAGGTGAACTGTATATAACTGCAGCTTCACCTTTTTTATTCTTTTTATTGTTTTTTTTATGGTTGTTTTTATTGTTTGTGATGGCCTATTTTAAAGAATATCACCAATCGAAACCCCGATCCCAATGCGCTGATTATGATGATTATAGTCAATCATACTTTCGCCATAGCCATTAAAGTACTGGGTATATAAGCGTAAATTGCCTAATATCGGATAGCTCCAAGTAAACTCAATGGAGCCTTTATTTGGGTGTTGTAAATTATTGCGCCCCATTAAGGTAAACATATGCTCATCAAGGCCATAGACGGCTGTTAACTCAAAGTTGCCCATATAGTCTTCAATATCGGGGTTGTCATCACCCTCAGGCGAGCTGGGTGTTGCTTTTTCATCTTCAGGGATCCGCCACCACGCCTTTAGACCTAATGCAAAAGGGCCTCTATCAAATACCATGGTGCCGTAAATTCGATTCCAACTGCGTGAAAGTGAACCAGATTGACCATTAGATTGATGCACAGCCCCTACACCCCAAAACGAATTTGTTAACCCTGCCACTTGCCAGTCATTATTGAATAGCATGAACATTTCCGGTTCATGATTAGTTTCTCTAAAAGGGGAGGAAATTTCTTTATTATAGACTTGCCAGTAAGACTGGTTGGTATAGGCGAAATAGAGGTGGCCATTGTCGCCAAAAACGTTATACCACAGCGGGAATTTAAAGCTTATCTGAAACTTAGCCTCAGCGTTATCGATGACTTCTTCATTGTCGTCATTGGTTGTAAAGTTTGTATATGGGTCAGTGTTAGGGTTGTCATTATAGGTGTATGGCAAAATGTAATTAACTTTATGGGGGGTAATGACAAAGCGCTCCTCTGAAGTTTTAAGCTCGTCTTTTACTCTTTCATCAACGAGTGAGTCTTCAGCTAAAGCCACTTGGCTTACTCCTAAACCAATGGCTGCGCTAAACCATAATCGGATCCATGTTGGTTTCATTAAAAGCTCCCTTTAATTATATTTTTCTAGACTAACACTATGGTTAAAAATGAAAAGTACTGATGATTTGAGCTTGGGCTTTGTATGGTAACTGTGCAGCTAGTTTACCAAGGTTTTTAAATGCCACTTAATAGGTCTCATATAACTAAATGGAATAAAAGCTAAGTATTATCTATTATGTATGGAATATATAAAGGGCTATATTTGATGCTAAGTAAACATTGTGGGGTTTTGAAAAATGGAATTGGTTTCGATACCGGGTCAAGGAGCCAAAGGGAAAGTCTGGATAGTCGGTGCAGGGCCTGGAGATGTTGAGCTGCTCACCCTCAAAGCTTATCGGGTGTTAAAGCAAGCCGATGCTGTCCTGTACGATGCCCTCGTTAGCCAAGACATCTTAGATTTAATCCCACAAAGCGCTGAAAAAATTGCTGTGGGTAAACGTGCTGGCAAGCATAGTGCTGGGCAAGATGAAATAAATCAGTTACTGGTGACAAAAGCTTACACTCGCAAAAACGTGGTACGCCTTAAAGGTGGTGATCCGTTTATTTTTGGTCGTGGCGGTGAGGAGCTGCAAACCTTAGCAGAAACAGGGGTTGCTTTTGAGGTTGTCCCCGGTATTACTGCTGCTAGTGGCACAGCTGCTTATGCTGGCATTCCATTAACCCACCGAGATTTTGCTCAAGGAGTGACGTTTATTACTGGTCATTGCCAATTACAAAGTCGGCCGATGGACTGGCAAGGTTATGCAAATCCAAATAATACCTTAGTGGTTTATATGGGCATTTTGAACGCAGAGATTATCCGTGATGGATTAATGAGTAGTGGCCGTGATGGTGATACGCCTGTGGCTATTGTTTCTAAGGCGACGACCGCATCTCAACAGCGCTTTATCGGTAAGTTAAGTGAGTTATCGCAGCTGGCTGCAGATCCTGCTTTGCAAATGCCAGCATTGATGATTATCGGTGAGGTGGTGTCATTGGCAGACAGCCTCAATTGGTTTAATCCTCAAGAGTACTCAGCTGCACCAATTCAGTCTCAAGTGAGTATTTAGCGGATTTGATCTTAAGCTATATTTACCGATAATTTTGACCGCATGAATTTAAATGGCGAAGACGACAGTCTTGGCCATTTTTTGTTTTTAGCTGCTCAGGCTTGCCATTAACATGTTCATTTCATACTTATCCCATATTTGTCATTCTTATTGCTGCAAACTTAATTATTATCTCAGTGCTTACCTAGCAAATTTTGATTTCTGTAATTCTTATACAGCTTTTATTGAGATTAATGTGAACTGTGTCTATGTTAAATTGTGATACATGGGGTAGTTCAGCATTGGGTAGCGTTTTAGATGCTGTTTTTTGTGCTTTAGTTCCTGTTTTGAAATTGAATATCGGTCTTGGTTCAAGTTTTTGGTCGAATTTAGGTGTTATTAGTACATTTATTTCACAATTTATTTAAAAGGTGTGACCTCAATGGCGGATTTAGGTCACAAATCTATTTATTATGTGGTATCTGAATTTTAAAGGTTACAAGTAATGGCTGGATCCTCAAATCAGGTTATAACAATTAAACGGGGCCTCGATGTGCCTATCGCGGGTGAGCCGCAACAAATAATCGACGTCACAGCAAAGCCAACCAGAGTTGCCATATTAGGCGAAGAGTATGTTGGTTTAAAGCCGACTATGTTGGTTGAAGAAGGTGATATCGTTAAAAAAGGCCAAGCGCTTTTTCAAGATAAAAAGATTGCCGGAGTGACCTTTACTGCCCCTGCGAGTGGCGAAGTGATTGCCATAAACAGGGGCGAAAAACGGGTGCTATTATCAGTGGTGATCCGTTGCGAAGGCGATGAAGCCGTGAGTTTTGCTACTAGCGATGATGTTTTGGCATTATCCCGCGAAGCGGTGCAAACCAATCTGGTTAACAGTGGGTTATGGACGGCATTAAGAACCCGCCCTTTCTCAAAAATTCCCGCGTTAGATACTAGGCCATCGGCAATCTTTGTGACCGCCATGGACAGTAATCCGTTAGCGGCCGATCCTCGCGTGATTATCGCTGAGCAGCCACAAGCATTTGCTGTGGGAATGCAGGCACTAACCCGGTTAACCGATGGTAAAGTGATGCTGTGTCATGATCAAGGTGAGGCGTTACCCGGCCATGATTTAGCTCAAGTTGAGTCATATCAATTTGGCGGCGTTCATCCCGCTGGGCTGGTGGGTACTCATATCCATCTGCTGCATCCAGTAAGTGTTGAGCGGGTAGTTTGGCATATTGGCTATCAAGATGTGATTGCCGTTGGCAAGCTGTTTCAAACCGGTGAGCTATTTAATGAGCGAGTGGTGTCATTTGCTGGACCCAATGTGTTAAAACCAAGGTTACTGCGGACCCAATTAGGGGCAGACTTGGGTGAGCTAGTCGAAAATGAAATTGAAGATATTCACTCACGGGTGGTATCGGGCTCCGTACTTTGTGGCCATACCGCAGTTGGGGTTTATAACTATTTAGGTCGTTATCATAATCAAGTTTGTGTACTAACTGAAAACGCCCGTCACGAGTTATTACCTTGGGTGCGCCGTAATAAAGAAAAGTTCTCACTGACAGGTATCATGATGTCAGGTTTTAGCCGTACTAAAAAACTGTTTGATTTTACCACCCATGCAGGTGGCTCTCCTCGTGCGATGATGGCTTTTGGTCAGCTTGCCCGCGTTATGCCTTTGGATATTTTACCGACCTTGTTGGTGAGAGATCTGGTGGTGCGAGATACCGATGAAGCACAGCTATTAGGCGCTTTAGAATTAGACGAAGAAGATTTAGCACTTTGTACCTTTGTTTGTCCCGGAAAGTATGACTTTGGTAAAGAGTTACGTGCTTGCCTAGATATCATCGAGAGGGAAGGTTAATGAGTCAGCAACAAAAGAAACCGGATCATCAAGATCGCTATTATGCTCATGGCGACTCGATGAAAAGTTACTTGCGATCCTTGTGGATTGCTCGTGGCCGCAGTACCAAAGGTAAAGTGCATGTTCGTGATGCCATTGATGTAAAACGTACCATGCATATTGTGGGTATGTGTTTACTGCCCGCCATATTTTTTGGGATGTACAACCTAGGCTTACAAGCGCAAATTGCCATCATGGCTGGGGCAACTCAACCTGAGGCTTGGCAGGCTGGCTTGTTTTCAATGCTGTTTGGCCAGTTAACCGAACAATCAGGTTTTGTCAGCTTAATGGCTTATGGTGCGAGTTATTATGTGCCAATTTACCTAATGACCTTGTTTGTCTGTTTAGTGTGGGAAGTGGTTTTTGCCAAAGTGCGGCGCCAAGAATTACATGAAGGCTTCTTTATTACAGCATTACTGTTTTCTATCATAGTGCCGGTATCGACACCCTTATGGATTATTGCTGTAGGAGTGACCTTTGGGGTTATCGTAGCCAAAGAAATGTTTGGCGGCATGGGTTATAACTTTTTAAACCCAGCGTTAGCCGGTTATGCCTTTATCTATTTTGCCTACCCCACAGAAGTCGCAGCCTTAAGCCAATTTGTTGCTGCTGATGGTTTTTCAGGTGCCACCACCTTAACCCAAGCTGCAGCCAGTCGCGCGAATATGTTTGCCGATGTTAGCTGGATTAGCGCCTTATCAGATCCTGCATGGATGGATGCATTTTTAGGCTTCACTCCAGGCTCTATTGGTGAAACCAGCACCTTAGCTATTTTGATTGGCGGCGGTGTATTGCTGCTAACTCGAGTGGCAGATTGGCGAGTGGTTGCTGGGGTTATGTTCGGCATGATCGCTACAGCAATATTGTTTAACTTAGTTGGACCTGCGAAAAGCTCTATGGCTTCTATGCCGTGGACATGGCATTTAGTTACCGGTGGTTTTGCACTGGGGATGATGTTTATGGCAACCGATCCTGTGACCGCCTCATATACCCGCAGTGGTCGATACGCCTATGGCGCGTTAATTGGCTTTATGACCATACTCATTCGAGTGTTGAATGTGAAATTGCCTGAAGGGATCATGTTGGCGATATTGTTCGCAAATCTATGGGCGCCATTATTCGATTATCTGGTGGCTCGTGCCAACATTAAACGGAGACTAAAACGCCATGGCCTTTAAGAAAGATAGCATAGCTGGCACGATGATTTTTATCATCAGCCTGAGTTTGGTCTGTTCGTTTATGATCACCGGTACCGCTGAAATTTTAAAAGAACGTAAGCTGGTTAAAAAGCGTGATGAAGTGCAGCAGTTTGTATTACGGGCCGCCAATATTGATATCAGCAGCGGCGATTTTAGGGAATTATTTGAACAAAGAGTAAGCCCTAAAATGGTCAATCTAGAGTCGGGTGAGTTTGTTGATCATGACAATCTACTTGATTTTGATGAGCGTATGGCAGCGATAAACCCAGATACATCATCAAAACCTAAAAAAGATACCGCCAAAATTAAAAGCCGTGCGGATAATATCCGCGTATTTGAAGTCTTTGACGCTAATGGTCAATTATCCAGTGTGGTGATGCCCATTTATGGTAAAGGACTGTGGTCGATGATTTATGGTTATTTAGCCCTTAAGCCTGATTTAAATACCGTTGAGAATATTATTTTCTACGAACACGGTGAAACCCCTGGTATTGCTGATTTTGTAACAGATCCCCAGTGGACTGACTTATGGAAAGGTAAGCAGCTATTTGATGATAAAGGAAAAATTTCCATCAAGGTTATCAAAGGCGGTGCTAAAGCTGGCGATATTCACGGTGTTGATGGCGTTAGTGGCGCAACCCGAACGGGCATGGGCATTCAACGTGCGGTTGAATTTTGGTTTGGTGTAGAAGGTTATCAAACCTTTCTTAACCAGTTTGCCACTACGGAGGCGAAATAATGAGTACGACTATCTCAACTAAACAAATTCTGACCTCACCGATTTTTGCCAATAACCCAGTGGCGATGCAAGTGCTAGGGGTCTGCTCTGCACTGGCTGTGAGTAATTCAATGCAAACCGCATTGGTAATGACACTGGCGGTGACCTTTGTTTTAGTGTGCTCCAATGTGATCATTTCGAGCATTCGCAATTTTATCCCTAGCAGCGTGCGTATTATTGCGCAAATGACCGTGATTGCCTCTTTGGTAATTATCGTTGATATGGTGTTGCAGGACGTGGCTTATGAGCTTTCAAAGCAGTTATCTGTATTTGTCAGTTTGATTATTACCAACTGTATCATCATGGGCCGCGCAGAAGCCTTTGCGATGAAATACCCACCGCATTTGGCATTTGTTGATGCGCTAGGTAATGCCATGGGCTACGGGGTGATTTTATTAAGTGTCGCCTTTGTGCGTGAGCTACTAGGACGCGGAACCTTATTTGGCAAAGAGATATTTACCACTATCGAAAACGGTGGTTGGTATCTTGCCAATGAAATGTTCACCTTGCCACCAAGCGCATTCTTTTTGATCGGCGTGATGATTTGGGCGATCAATGTTGTGCAGCGTAAGAGAGGATAATGGCAATGGAACACTATATTAATTTATTTATTCAAGCGGCCTTTATCGACAACATGGCACTGTCTTTTTTCTTAGGCATGTGTACCTTCCTCGCGGTGTCTAAAAAGGTCTCAACCTCATTTGGTTTGGGCATTGCAGTGATTGTGGTGATGGTATTAGCCGTACCGGTAAATCAGCTGATTTACGTGAATATCCTTGCGCCAGGTGCACTGGCATGGGCAGGCTTCCCTGAGCTTAACTTAAGCTACTTACAGTTAATTACCTTTATTGGGGTGATTGCCGCTTTAGTGCAGATTTTGGAGATGTTTTTAGAAAGATACATTCCAACTCTGTATCAATCTTTAGGTATTTTCTTACCGCTACTAACGGTGAACTGTGCCATTTTTGCTGGGGTTATTTTCATGGCCAACCGTGATTATAACTTAGGCGAATCTGTGGTGTTTGCAGCAGGTAGTGCAGTGGGCTGGGCGATGGCCATTGTCTTACTCGCCGGGCTGCGTGAACGGATGAAATTTCATGCTATCCCACTAGGGCTGCAAGGAATTGGCATTACCTTTATTACTACAGGTTTAATGGCATTAGGTTTTATGTCATTTGCTGGCATCACTTTGTAAGGCGTGAAAATGCAAACAAATTTGAATTCGCTTATAGATGACTCACTCATGCTTGAATCAGTGGTTTTGGTAAAACTGACCCATGAGACTGCTTGTTATCAGCAACTGTTGAGAAGGTGCATTTAATGGAAATGGCAATTGGCATAGGCATGTTTACCATAGTGGTAAGTTTGCTGGTAATGATAATTTTATTCGCCAAAAGCAAATTGGTGGGTACGGGTGATGTCACCATCGGCATTAATGGTGATGCAGACAAAAGTGTGTGCACACCTGCTGGTGATAAACTGCTTGGCGCACTGGCGAGCAACAGTATTTTTATTCCATCGGCCTGTGGCGGTGGCGGCACCTGTGGCCAATGTCGGGTCACAGTGAAATCAGGTGGCGGTGATATCTTAGCCACAGAGCTTGACCACATCACCAAAAAAGAAGCCAAAGAAGGCTGCCGGTTAGCGTGTCAGGTTGCGGTGCGAACCGACATGGAACTAGAAGTGGATGAAGAGATCTTTGGGGTTAAAAAGTGGCAATGTGAGGTAGTTTCTAATGACAACCAAGCGACCTTTATTAAAGAGCTGCTGCTGAAAGTCCCTGAAGGGGAGGATGTTCATTTCAAAGCCGGTGGTTATATTCAAATTGAAGCCCCTGCCCATGAGGTGAAATACGCTGATTTTGATATTCCTGAGCAATATCGTGATGACTGGGATAAGTACGACTTATTTAGCCTAGTTTCAACCGTTGATGAAGATGTATTACGTGCTTATTCAATGGCGAACTACCCTGATGAAAAAGGCACCATCATGCTGAATGTGCGTATTGCTACGCCGCCAAGCAATGATTTACCACCAGGGCAAATGTCGTCATATATCTTTAATCTAAAGACTGGCGATAAGGTGACTATTTCAGGGCCCTTCGGTGAGTTTTTTGTCAAAGAAACAGACGCTGAAATGGTGTTTGTTGGTGGTGGCGCAGGTATGGCGCCGATGCGTTCGCATATTTTTGATCAACTTAAGAGTAAGCAAACAAAACGTAAAATGTCATTTTGGTATGGAGCGCGTTCAGCGCGAGAGATTTTTTATCAAGATGATTTTGATACCTTAGCCGCTGAAAATGACAACTTTGAATGGCATGTAGCTTTGTCAGAGCCTTTAGCTGAAGATAACTGGACCGGCTATACCGGCTTTATTCATACGGTATTATTGGAAAACTATCTTAAGAATCACAAAGCGCCAGAAGATTGTGAGTTCTACATGTGTGGCCCTCCAATCATGAACTCCTCTGTGATCAGCATGCTAGAAAGCTTAGGTGTTGAAGAAGAAAATATCTTGCTAGATGACTTTGGTGGCTAGTGTTTAGTTTGAAAGGCTTGGCGTTAATTAAAGATAAACAAGCTAACTAAAAATGAGCTACTAAAAGTAAGTTTTCAAAAATAAAAAAAGCTGAAACCTAGGTTTCAGCTTTTTTATATCGCAATGTGTGAATTATCCTAGAGGAATAATACCTTCAACTTTAATCACTAATGAACAAGAACCAACGTTTGTCCAGTCAACATCCGATGGAGTAAAGTCTTCTCCAGCACCAAGTCCTGGAACTTCAGTAACCCAGTCAAATCCTTTTAGTGCTGTACGCTCGTAATCAATAGTACCTAAAATTCGAGCACCCATATTACGATCAGGCTTACTTGATAGCATTGGTGAGTATTCGTAATATGCCAATCGAACGTCACCATGCATAACTGCATTATAACAAGTGTTATTCTTACCAATATTCATCGAGGCGTAATAGTTACCATTATCTTCTAGTTTCATGCCGTAGCCGAAAATAGCAACATTAGGCAATTCAACTTCTTCAGTTGTTTCTTCATCAGTAAATTTACTAACAGTGGAAATTAATTTAGAACCCATTTGGTTATTAAAGCCGTTTAGTTTGTACTCTTTACCGTCGTTAGGGTACATGTCTTTAATAAATTCACGATTTTCTAAACCACAAGCTGTTTTCAATGTCTTAGCGGTATTTTCACCACTTTCTGTGGCTTCTACCCACTCGTAGTTGTAAATACTACCATTGAGTCTTTGTGCTAAATAGTCAGCGTTTAGGAATGAAGAGCTGCCGTAGTAGAAAGAACCCGATGCCCCAGTTTTTCCATCAACGAGACTGTCGTCTGGTTCAGGTTGTGGGAACGTTGGATCCTGTGGATTACCCGGATCAACAGGTGGTGTTTCATTGTGGCCATCATGACAATTACTACAACTTCCAAAATTTCCATGAGGAATCTCAACGGGATCATCATTGTCGTAAGTGTGGCAACTAGAACACTCATTAGCTGCCATCGCTGAAGCAAAGGCGGACATTTGCGGAGCTTCTTCTGCTGGCGCATTCGGGTCAATATAATCAAACATTACGCCTTCTTCAGCGCATTGTTGGTTGAAAGTAGAAATGTAGCCTACTGCTTTATCCTGAAGTTCTTCAGTTTTAGTTGTTAAATTAGCATTGTCTTCTGCTAATGATTCATTTTTTGAACTTAATTCTGTATTTTGAGAGTTTAATTCAGCATTTTGTTGTTCAAGCTGTTTTATTTGGCTTTCAAGCCCAGATGTATCTTTATCATCATCACTACAGGCAGTCATACCTAATACAGCAATACATAATACACTTAGTTTAAATTTATTCTTCATCATTTTTCCTGTTAATAGTTTAAAACTATTCTTTAATATATTTTTCAAAGCTTTCTGAATGGTGAGTAATCAACTCTCCAAACTTATCCTCAATGATCATGATTGGGATATTGTGTTCATTGGCAACAGCCAATGATTCCTCAACAGTGAGCACCATAAAGGCGGTAGCCAATGCATCAGCTGTCATAGAATTTTTTTCAATTACCGTGACTGAAACAACGGTATGAGATACGGGTTTTCCTGTTCTAGGGTCAATTAAATGCGAGTAGTAGTGGCCATTTTTTTCGAAATATTTACGGTAGTTCCCCGATGTCGCGACGGCGGAGTCCCCAGGGGTGATAATTTCCATTTGTCCTGTTGAATAAGCAAAGGGTTTATCAACTCCCACCTTCCAAGCCTGTTGGCTAGCATTTAATCCCTTAATTCTTAACTCCCCGCCAATATCAACTAGATAGTCATGAATATCATTGCGTTCCAATACGTCAGCTACGACATCGACACCGTAACCTTTTGCTATAGCTGAAAGGTCAATTTTTAGATTGGCCGCGTTTTTTGTGAGATACTGATTCTTAAGGGTTATATTGCTAATTCCGGTGGATTTTATGGCTGCTTCGATTGCTTGTTCTGATGGTAAGTCAGTGACTTGGCCATCAGGGCCAAACCCCCATAAATTAACTAAAGGCCCAACTGTGATATCCAGTGCATTATTAGTGAGTTGAGCAACATGAATAGCATTAGTTATGACGTGATTCATGTCATAACTAATGCGTATGGGTGTAGCTTTAGGTGAGTTGTTTATTTTATTGATTTCAGAGTCTTTACGCCAAGTTGACATTGATTGATTCACATCATCTAGACGTTGTTCTATTTGACTTCTAATATCAGCCATTCTTTTTGCAGATATTTTAGTTTCTAACCAAGTAACTTTATATTTATTACCCATAGTCTCTCCCCGAAGGCTTTTCATATCCTGGGCAGATGCAACTGAATTTATAATGATATAAGTAAATAGAAAGATAGAAATGTTAAAAATTATTTTTTTCATAATTTAGTAATCTAAAAATTAGATTTATAGATTACATTGTCATGAAGGGATGTAAACTTTACTACTACTTTTATTATTCGGATTTGAGATTGAAGTCATATTTATTCTAAAGTTATATTACAGGTCAATTTAGATATTCATTAATTAGTATATGTTTAACTATTATATATTTTAATGAAGAAGAGTTTTTATTATTAATAATAACTTTTATAACAGGGGTAATTGTGAACTACTCGCCAGAAATACAATAAGAACTAAGCTTTTTGTATTTTTACTGTTGACGTTTTTAAATTCTATTTTCTGCATAATTAATTTCTATAATATGCAATTCTGTCGTTGTTTTTATCACACAAAGCTAACATTGATTTTGATATATCCAAGACACGCCGCAAACGCATCCATGTGGGCTTTGCGAAAACAAATAACATCCATGTTAAACGGCCAGTTCGGCATCCATGCCTCTCGCTCAGAGCGTTTCACACTGTGAAACTTCGCCATGTTTTGGTCATATTTGTTCCCGATAAATAATGACATTCCCGCCATCCTTGGCAGTCAGAAGTTCGCTGCTGCATCTACACTTACACTGGGATTATTGCTTCTTCGATTTGACTGTATTCGTGCCAAGTAAAAGATTAAAAAGATTAAAAAGATATAAAGCTAAAAATCCAAAAGACTCAATTTGAATTGAGGACGTTGAAGAAAATAGCGTGATGCTCACATGGATGTGAGCATAGCTTTCGCGGTGCAGGGATGCACCATCGGAAGCGTTAGCATTTTCGAATAAGACCGAAGCAGTCTACAAACGAAGTTAAAAGCCGGATCAATCCCCATCGAAAACTATGCGCTTTTCAGCATTTTTCGTTAGGGGCGCTGAGGGTTTGTTAAGGGGGACAAGCGCTTTCCCCCTTGACTCTGGTGTGGGCGAAGCGCCACGACGTTAATCCAAACGGAGTTTGGAAATATTTAAAAAAATAAATCAGGTGTGAACGAAGCGCCACAATGTTAATCCAAACGGAGTTTGGAAATAAAGGATGTAGGTCTAAATCCGATGTAAATTAAACCAACACTTGTTTAAGCACTCTTTGCCAGTTACCACCTAAAAAGCGGTCTCTATCGCTCGACTTATAACGTGCTTTGGCCAGTGCATCGTCAATACGGCTCATTCTGTCGATATGGTTAAGTTCTGGGATAACCACATGCTCAGGGGTATGGTCAAAGCCTAATACATTTTTATCAGCAAGACTTTGCCACCAACCCAGGTATTGTTTTACCCCTTCGGCGTTATTGTTATTTAACGCCAGTAAGTTTTCTTGGCCCCGCAGTGGGAAATCATTGGCAATGGCTACTGCATCCATGCCGCCCAGTCTAGCGACTCTATCAAGTTGACGAATATAATCATCAATGGTCGGCACAGGCTTATTGGTGAGCCAAAAGCTCATCATGAAAATACCAAACACACCGCCAGTGTCGGCAATAGCGCGGATCACTTCATCGGGTGAGCAGCGAGCATTATTGACGATGGAGCGCACAGCGCCATGGCTTTGCACTATGGGTTTAGTGGAGACTTTAGCGGTATCCAGTGCGGTTTGCGGACTTGAGTGACTGACATCGATAAGAATATTGTGACGATTAAGCTCGGCGATTAATGCCTTACCATCAGCGGTCAGTGGCTTATTGAGGCTTTGAAAGCCATCATTGTCTAATGCGCCACCGGCAAAGCGGTTGCCGTAGTGGTGGGTTAATTGCAGCACCCGTAAACCATGTTTGTGAAATTGGTCTAGTTGTGGCCAAGGCTTATCGCCACTGTTAGCGTTATCGGCATCGGCTTCAACACAGTCAGCGCCTTGGATTTGAAAGTACACCGCGGTGCGCTGCTCATTTCTGGCTTTGGCAATGTCGTTGCCTGTTAGCCCTTGTAATAAAACTGAAGGGTTATCATCGACCACTTTTTTAGCTTGTTTTATACTTTCAATACAGGCTTGGTAGGTGCGTTTGTAATTGGTGGTGCCATCGGGCTGTGTAATAGTTTCGATAGCGGAGATATCACAGATGTAAGCATCAAGTTTTGATTCGCGAACATCTGCTAGGTTTTCGGGCAGAAATGATAAACCATCAATATAGAGGCGCTTTTTGGAGGCGGCAAACACAGAAGTGCTATACAGCGGGCAAAGTAAGCTGGTTGCAGCGATCCCTTTAAGTAGGGTTCTTCTGTTTTGGTTACAAGCGCTTTCAGACATTGTTATTCCTTTTAACGCTCGTAATCATTATTGATTAGTTTGCGGCGTATTGCTTAATAGCATTGGCGAGTGCGGTAAGCCCATTGGTACGAGAGGGGCTTAATTGGCCGCTAAGTCCTAATTGTTCAAAATACTCAGTTAAGTCAAATGCACTAATGGCGGCACTGGTTTTTGTATGAGTTGCATATAACAGTATAGCAATTAGACCCTTAACTATACGTGAATCACTGTCGGCACAAAAAAAATGTTTGCCATCAATCGCTTTATGGTAAAGCCACGCTTGGCTTTCGCAGCCTTTTACTTGGGCTGACTCTAGCTTAAAGGCATCATCAAGTGTCGGTAGGGCTTTACCAACCAGCATGATTTGACGGTATTTATCTTGCCAGTTGCTTGCTGACTCAATCGCGCTGACGGCTTGTGCGACCTTATTATCTAGCGGTTTAAAACAGTGCTCTTGGGGTTGTGGTAATTGGTTAGTCATTTTCTCAATTTACTATCAGGTGGTGGAGAGTATTTGCAGCTATAAAGCTAAGGTTAAAAAGCCTGGCTAAAACATCAGGCTATAACTTAAGGTTATAACAGTAGATCTTTAACATTACCCAGCGCCGCGATAAACAGGTCAATGTCTTGCTTATTAGTATAGAGGCCAATGGATGCTCGGCAACAACCTTTAATGTTTAACTGCTGCATTAATGGCATGGCGCAGTGGTGGCCACAACGAACGGCTATGCCTTGTTGATCAAGTAGTATCCCAACATCTTGATGATGCTCTTGTGCCAAGTTAAACGCAACCACGCCAATATTATGCGGCGTTGCACCAATAAGGGTTATATCGCCTAAGTTTCTGAGTTCATTTTGCAAATAGTTCAGTAAGCTTTGCTCATGGGCCAGTAACTCAGCTTTTGGCAGTCCATTGATAAAACTAATTGCTGCGCCTAAACCGATAACCGCTGAAATCGCTGGGGTGCCCGCTTCTAATTTATTGGGCAGTTCCCCAAAGGTGGTAGCTTCAAAACTCACCGACTTTATCATTTCGCCGCCTGTTAGCAGCGGTTCAAGCTTATCGAGCTCGGCATAACGACCGTATAAGATCCCAACGCCAGTGGGGCCATACATTTTATGGCCTGAAAACACATAAAAGTCGCAGTTAATTTGTTGTACATCGACATCGATATGGGCGATGGCCTGAGCGCCATCAACAAGAGTGAGTGCACCTACTTGCTGGGCAAGCTCAACTAATTGGCTGACATCATTTACCGACCCCAGCGCATTGGTCACATGGCTTATGGCCACAAGCTTAGGTTTTAAACTAAGCAGTGCTGAATAGGCATTGATATCAATGGATAAATGCTCATTCAGTGGAATGGGTTTAACCACAGCGCCGGTATTTTTGGCCAATTGTTGCCATGGTACTAAGTTGGCGTGATGGGCGGCGCTATCAACTAAAATAATATCATTAGCTTTAAGCTGTTTGCTTAAGCCTGCAGCGACCATGTTGATCGATTCAGTGGTGCCGTGAGTGAAAATAACTTCTTCAGTTTGGCTAGCATTAATAAATTGCTTAACTTGATGACGAACGTGTTCATAGTTGGCTGTGGCTCTGGCTGATAACTGATGGGCGGCGCGATGCACATTAGCGTTATCATGCTGATAATACTGAGTCATTGCCTCAATGACACTAACAGGCTTTTGGCTGGTGGCTGCCGTATCTAAATAACACAATGGATTATCATCTAGCTGTTGATCCAATATTGGAAACTGAGATCGAATAGCTTGGTGATCAAAGGCATTATTAATTAAAACGGTATCCACAGGCACTGTCATTGAAAGCTCGTTAAGTTAATGATGAATCGCTGAAGTTATCGCTTCAGCATAAGAAAAGCGCTACGATCTTCATAGATTGTAGCGCTTATTGCAAGCATCAATATGCTGATTGGCAAAAGGTCTTATTAACCCCTGTTATTCACACTTGTTATGGGCAAGGCAAGCGATAAAGGTTAGACAGCTCGTTGATGCGGCCAATAAGCTCTGCGGACAAACTAACATCAAGGCTATCGATATTTTCTTTTAACTGTTCAAGATTGGTAGCGCCAATAATGTTTGAAGCGACAAAGCGTCTTGAATTAACAAAGGCTAAGGCCATTTGGGTTGGCGACAAACCAAACTCACGGGCTAAATCCACATAAGCTTGAGTAGCTTCAATTGCCATTGCTGTGCTGTTATAGCGGGCAAAGCGCTTAAATAACGTTAATCTAGCGTTTTCAGGCCACTGATTATTTTCATATTTACCTGTTAATGCGCCAAAAGCTAAAGGCGAGTAGGCCAGCAAAGGCAATTCTTCACGGTGGCTGATTTCAGACATGCCCACCTCAAAGCTGCGATTAAGCAAACTATAAGGATTTTGCACACTGACGATGCGGGGTAAGCCATGCTTTTCAGCTAATCGAAGGTATTGCATTAAGCCCCAAGGGGTTTCATTGGACACGCCGATATAGCGCACTTTTCCTTGGCGGATGACTTCAGCTAATGCTTCTAAGGTTTCTAAAATAGGGGTTTGATGTTCATCATCCAGTTGGTCGTAAAGTAGCTCACCGAAGTAATTACAGTGTCTATCAGGCCAGTGCAGCTGATATAAGTCGATGGTATCAACCTGTAATCGTTCAAGTGATGCATCAACTGCTTGGTGGATGTTGACCCAATCTAAGGCCATGTTTGGTCTAACAAAATCACTTTTAGGGCCTGCGGCTGACACTTTTGATGCAATGACTAAATTATCGCGATTACCTCTTTGTTTAAGGTAGTGACCAATAATGCGCTCAGTTTCACCTTGGGTGTCAGCACTGGGTGGCACAGGATACATTTCAGCGGTATCAATAAAGTTAATTCCACGACCAATGGCGTAATCCATTTGTGCAAAAGCTTGGGCTTGGGTATTTTGTTCGCCCCATGTCATGGTACCAAGACAAATCTTGCTAACATCAAGGCTAGAATGCGCTATGCGTTGATATTCCATTTAATTCTCCTATGGAAACGAGTTACTTCGAAGTTAGCAATCTTTATCCATAAAACAAAGTAACTTATTCCTATGGGCAAACTAATTGTTGAAAAATTCAGCATTCATAAAAGGCGCCATCGCTAAAATAATCGCTTGGGTGTAAATGCTTTCGCGGGTTGCTAAGCCGTGAGTGAGTAATCCAATTGCGCCGCCTTTTTGCTTAATGTTGTGGGTATTAAAGAGTTTATCCATAACATGGCCCAGCTCTTCACCTTGCTCTAGCGCTTGGTAAACTTGAGTGGGTAATGGCAGTAGCGCGCTGCGACCAACTGATAGTTGTTGGTTATGAATGATGGCCATATAAGCAAATGTCGCAGGGCCATGGTCAAAATTATCAACACCGCCTTCCATCGCGATAAAAAAGTCAGCCTCTTGGGCATTTGATTGGTATTGCGACTGGCAAAACTGGGCGCGATTAATGGCCCCTAATTTGGTTTCTGCATCTGTCATGGGTTGATCGGCCACTAACGAGGGCGCATGCATGCCGCTGCAATTGATTTTACGATCAGGAAAATACTGACTGATGGCCACTTTGGCTGCATTGATTTTTACGGGGTTATTTGAGCCGACAATAATCGTTAATGGTGCTTGAGGCATAAATTAGTATCCAAGTTTTACTGAACAGTTGGTGATTTTGCTACGTCATACGCTAAACTGGTGCGCATTGAGTATCTTAAGCGATTTTATAGAGAAGTCATTATGGCGAAGAAGTTTTATGTGGTTTGGGCAGGGCGTGAGACCGGCATTTTTACCAGTTGGGATTATACCAAGAAGCAGGTGGATAAATTTCCCCAAGCAAAATACAAATCTTTCCCGACTGAAGCAGAGGCTAAAGCGGCATTTGGCGCATCGGCAAGTAAAAGTATAGGTAAAGCGGCTTTTAGCGCGAAAAGTAAAGCTAGCACTGCGACTAAAACAACATCGACCAGCAAAGCTAAGATTGATTTATCCACTCATGAGGTGATGATATTCACTGATGGCGGCTGTGAGCCCAACCCTGGTAAAGCGGGCTCAGGCATGGCGATTTACCGTAATGGTGCAGTCGCTGAGTTGTGGTTTGGTTTATATAATCCCAATGGCACCAATAATAGCGCCGAATTGAATGCGCTTTATCAAGCGATATTAGTGGCACAAAAGGCCATTAAGGCTAATCAAACGGTTAAAATACTCAGTGACTCCCAATATTCGATTAATTGCATCACTAATTGGGCTTATGGCTGGAAGTCAAAAGGCTGGAAACGCAAGACTGCCGGTGATATCGCCAATCTTGAAGTCATTAAGCAGGCTCATGAACTTTATGATGCCATTAAAGATGATATGGAGATTGAACACGTTGCCGCTCATGTGGGGATTGAAGGCAATGAATTGGCCGACCGTATGTCGATTTATGCCATTGATCAAAAACTGACTGGGTTTGTCAAATATGACAAGGCGCTGGATGTCGCCGCCATATTAAGTTTAAGAACGGGCTAGCGATATTGTTATATCGTATATAACTTCAGTTGAGTCGAATTTACCGCTGTAAAAATGTAAATTCGACGCTTTGCTGGGTGAATATTAACTTTGCTTTTAGCTTACTTATCTATTTCCAGCTAACTTTCTTTTTCAAGCTAATCTTCTATTTCAAGCTAACCTTCTCGTTTCCCTTTCGACAGTGATAAGGCTATTTTATCATCGAAAAACCTTGAGTTACTTGATTGAAATAGTCAAGTATTCACTAGGTTATTAGTGTTTAAACCCCTTTGGCTTGTGACTTTGCAGTACATTCGCAGTTGATCATTTGTATCTAATGTTGGCAATTAAATTAATTGTTGTTAATGAAGCTGTATTAGTAACCAAGTTAATATTTGATCATGCGCACATTGCGCCTCTCTTATTGCTGTGTGGGATCAAAAAAATGAACTAGGTCACTATTCTCAAATAAGAACACTGTATTCTCCGCGCCAAATTAGTTACCTCAAAGGTTATTCCATGCAAAGAGATTCAATCAGTGCGCAGGATGTTGCTGTAGCAACTCAAGGTGAGCAAACTCAAGTTAAAGGCTGGAGTCGTCAAGATACCACTTGGATGTTAAGTCTATTTGGCACCGCTGTTGGCGCCGGTATTTTGTTTTTACCTATTAACGCGGGTATGGGCGGTTTTTGGCCTTTAGTCATGATGGCCGTTTTTATTGGACCTATGACTTACCTTGCTCATCGCGGTTTATCTCGCTTTGTGTGCTCTTCTAAGAATCCGGGTAGTGATATTACTCAAGTGGTAGAAGAGCACTTTGGCGTTAATGCGGGTAAAGCGATCACGCTGTTATACTTCTTTGCTATTTTTCCTATTGTGCTTATCTATGGTGTTGGTATTACTAACACAGTTGATAGCTTTATTGTTCACCAGCTTGGCTTTGCCTCACCGCCACGTTTTTTATTATCGGCATTACTTATTATTGGCATGATGTCAGTGATGGTTGCGGGTGAAAAATTCATGCTGAAAGTGACGCAATTTTTAGTCTACCCACTGGTTGCGATTTTGGCATTTATGTCATTTTACTTAATTCCTGACTGGAAAATGGATGCTTTGCAAGTGGTGCCATCGGCAGGTGAGTTTTTTGGTACTGTTTGGTTAACTATTCCAGTATTGATCTTTGCTTTTAACCATTCTCCTGCAATTTCACAATTCTCTGTGTCACTTAAGCGTGAGCATGGCAACAATGCAGCTAAAAAAGCAGATGTGATTTTACGTAACACCTCAATGATGCTTGTAGGCTTCGTGATGCTGTTCGTGTTCTCTTGTGTTTTATCATTAAGCCCAGCGCAACTTGCTGAAGCAAAGAGTGAAAACTTAGCTATTTTGTCTTACTTAGCCAATGTTCACTCAAGTGGTTTTGTGAGCTACTTTGGCCCTATTATTGCGTTTATTGCGATTATTTCTTCTTTCTTTGGCCACTACTTAGGGGCGACTGAAGGTTTAAAAGGCATGATCACTAAGCAATTACGTAGCAGTAATAAAGAAGTATCAGAGGCTAAGCTAAATAAATTCATTTTGGCTTTCATGTTCTTCAGCATCTGGATTGTTGCGGTTATTAACCCAAGCATTTTAGGCATGATTGAAGCGTTGGGCGGTCCGATTATTGCTGCAATCCTTTATCTAATGCCTATGTATGCTGTCCATAAAGTACCTGCGCTAAAAGCTTACCGTGGCCGCATTAGTAATGTGTTTGTGGTTATTGCTGGTTTACTGGCTATGACAGCGATTCTATTTGGCTTAATGAGCTAAATTAATTCAAGTTTTGCTGTAGTAGAGGAGTATCTTTGATGCTCCTCTTTTCTGTTTTATCTTTGCTGTTTTAGTGTGTTGTTTTGGTCCAAGTGAATTAAGTTAACTCAACTGATTAACTACAATCGATGTTGATTTGACATGATAGCCAAAACCGCGCGCTTAGATACAAAAGTGTTGAGGTACATCTATGTTTAGTGCATTTGAAATCTTTAAGATTGGTATTGGGCCATCAAGCTCGCATACCGTAGGCCCAATGAAAGCGGCTAATCGGTTTGTTGATGATTTAATTGAACAAGGACAGCTAACACAAATTACTAAATTTACCGTGGATGTTTATGGTTCTCTTTCACTAACGGGAAAGGGTCATCATACTGATATCGCTATTATTATGGGTTTAGCCGGTAATGAGCCTGAAACTGTGGATATTGAAGCTATTGAACATTTCATTGCTCAAGTGGCTAAAACCGAAGAAATTATCATTGGTGATGCGATTCATCATGTGGCGTTCCCAACTGATGCATTAGTGTTTCATCCTGAAACGCTGCCATTACATGAAAATGCGATGAAGTTGCATGCTTGGATTGGTGATGAGCGTGTTTACTCAAATACCTACTATTCAATCGGTGGTGGCTTTATTGTTGATGAAGCTGAGTTTAATCAAACACACTCTAATGGGGTAAAAGTACCTTATCACTTTAATTTTGCTGATGAACTCATGGCGCACTGCAAAGAGTCAGGTTTAAGCATCAGCGGTTTGATGAAGCAAAATGAGCTGTGTTTTCGCACTGAAGAAGAGATGTACACTGGCTTTAGTTTAGTATGGAAAACCATGCAAAACGCCATTGAAAAGGGCTGTCATACTGAAGGGGTGTTAGCGGGGCCGCTAAAAGTGTCACGTCGAGCGCCAGCGTTACATCGTGAGTTATTACGCTGTGAGCGTTTAAGTAATGATCCAATGGAAATAATTGATTGGGTTAACTTATTTGCCTTAGCTGTGAGCGAAGAAAATGCTGCTGGTGGCCGCGTGGTGACGTCACCAACCAATGGCGCTGCTGGGATTATTCCTGCGGTATTAGCTTACTATAATAAGTTTATTCAAAAGGTTGGCCCTAAAGAATGCAGTCGTTATTTTTTAGCAGCAGCGGCAGTCGGCTCGCTTTATAAACGTAATGCGTCAATCTCTGGTGCTGAAGTGGGCTGTCAGGGTGAAGTGGGTGTGGCGTGTTCTATGGCGGCGGCGGGCTTAGCTGAGTTAATGGGCGGCTCACCTTCACAAGTGTGTATGGCGGCTGAAATTGGCATGGAGCATAACCTTGGCTTAACTTGCGATCCAGTCGCAGGTCAAGTGCAGGTGCCTTGTATTGAGCGTAATGCCATAGCATCGGTTAAAGCGATTAATGCCTCACGTATGGCGCTTCGTCGTAATTCAGAGCCTAGAGTAAGCTTAGATAAAGTGATCGCGACTATGTATGAGACTGGCAAAGACATGCACTCTAAATACCGTGAAACCAGTCAAGGCGGCTTAGCCATTAAAGTGACTAACCTTTGTGCTTAATTTTTAGTTTGAGATAACAGCTTGAACTCAATAAAAAAGGCTTTCATTTGAAAGCCTTTTTTATTGAGATTTTTTGATAGTTGACGCTGATTAGTGAGCTTCTGGAAGCTGTTCAAACATCAAATAATGGCTTTGCTCCATGCCGAGTGCCTTATAGGTTTGCTGGGCGGCATGATTATCATGCTCTACATATAATCTGAAACTGGCCGCGCCGCCCATGTCCTCAGCCATTGCTTTAACTTGCTGATAAAGTTTGCCATATATTCCTTGGCGGCGGTTTTGCGGGCGTATATACACACTTTGGATCCAGCAATAGTTAGTTGCGCGCCAATCACTCCATTCAAGGGTGACCATTAATGAACCCACGATGTCACCATCTATCTCAGCCACTAAATAAAAGCCTTTTTCTGGGCTGCTTAGCATAGTGCTCACCCCTTTAGTGAGCTGTTCATTATCCAAGTGAAGCTGCTCAGTTTCCATTGCCATGGCTTGGTTAAATTCAACTAATGCTGATAAATCTGATAGTTGGCCTTTTCTTATTTTCATTGTGGCTCCTTGATATAAAAATAGTGCTAATTTTTATTCGACTAAAGTCTAAGCTGCTATGCTTAATAATTATACTTGTTTTGTTTTTGGGGGCAGTTATGGCAAAGCCACATGCTCAATGTCAATCAGGATTAAATTCTACGGTTCAGGCTAATAAAGCTGTCAGCTCATCGATTTACCGACGCTATCAATTTAGGGTTAGGCGATATTTTAGCCACCCTAATAGGATTCACTTAGCTCATGCTACTACAGTCAGATCGCTTACACAGCCTTCGATTAATCATTTGTTGCATTTTTTGCTCACCATAGTCACCTTTGGCTGTTGGGGCATGGTCTGGTGGTGGTTAATCTTAAAATCACGTGGCGAGGGCAATAATTTTCTCGCGGGATTTGATGATGATTACTGGAGTTACTTAATTGAAAGGGAGCGACCTCCGGCAGCACTTTATACTCTAAAGGTCGGTACTGATGAGGCTGAAACTGTTTTTGAAGCTTAATGCGCTTAAACCCTGTAATTTATAGTGTATAGACCTTATAAGGTGACCTAGATCATCTAATGTAGTTGAGGTGTCATGCTAGTATGCGTCGCCGATTTTTATCGTGATATATGCCACCTTTAGCGGTGCATTCGTTAGTCATATCATAAGCAGCGTACTTAATTACTCAACTATCAATTTTACAGGGTTTTAAATCATGTCAAAACATGCTCCTTCACTTCTTGGTCGGGCCTGGTCTCGCTGGATGTCAGTTCCTTTGTGGTTACAAATCCTCATAGGTATGGTGCTAGGTATTATTACTGGGGTAAGCCTAGGTGAAGATGCCAACTATTTAAAACCCATTGGTACTTTGTTTGTAAATACCATCAAAATGTTAATTATTCCTTTGGTATTTTGCTCGCTCATTGTTGGTGTGACCTCGATGCAGGATACGGCGAAAATGGGCCGAATTGGCTTTAAGTCTTTTGCCTTTTATTTAGGTACCACTTCGATTGCTATCAGTATTGGCCTGCTTGTCGGTTATATCATGCAGCCTGGTGCAGGTCTTGGTCTTAAAGGGGCTGCAGCTGCAGCCGATGTAAAGCAAGCGCCAAGCTTAATGGATACCTTGATTAATATTGTGCCGACTAACCCTGTCGCGGCACTAGCCAGTGGTCAAATTCTGCAGGTAATTGTATTTGCTGTGGCATTAGGTATTTCACTGGTGTTAATCGGCGAGCGTGGCAAGCCTGCGATTAAGCTATTTGAAAGCTTAGCAGAAGCCATGTACAAGCTGACTGACATGGTGATGAAGTTAGCACCTTATGGCGTGTTTGGCCTGATGGCTTGGGTTGCAGGTGAGTATGGCTTAGAGATGTTGTTGCCGCTAATTAAAGTCATTGTAGCGGTTTATTTGGGGTGTGCATTACATATTCTTGGTTTTTACAGCTTAGTATTAACTGTGTTTGGCAAACTCAATCCGCTGCAGTTTTTTAAAGGCATTGCTAATGCGATGGCGGTGGCATTTACCACTTCAAGTTCAGCAGGAACCCTGCCTGCGAGCATGAAGTGTGCCAGTGAAAACTTAGGTGTGAATAAAAAGATTTCAAGCTTTGTATTGCCACTGGGAACCACCATTAATATGGATGGCACAGCGCTTTATCAGGGCGTGACTGCGTTATTTGTTGCTCAGGCATTTGGGGTGGATTTAACTTGGGTTGAATACATAACGATTATTCTTACCGCGACTTTAGCCTCAATTGGCACTGCGGGTGTGCCTGGCGCTGGTTTAGTGATGTTGACCTTGGTGTTAACAACGGTAGGCTTACCACTTGAAGGTGTGGCAATTATTGCCGGTATCGACCGAATATTAGATATGGCGCGAACAGTGGTTAACGTTTCAGGAGACTTAGTGGCAACGACTATGATTGCTCGCTCTGAAGATGAACTTGATGTTGAGCATTATAATGCGGATATGGAGCAGTCTGCGATGATTGTGCAGCAGGCAGAAACTGAATTACAACAAACTGAGTCACAGGTAAAAATACCTAGCTAGCATCATGCTGTGAGCGATTGATACAAAAAGAGTGAAGCCATGGCTTCACTCTTTTTTTGTTTAATCGCAAGCTAATCTTGTTTAGCCAATACCAATAAGGTGGCGCCATCTTGAGATTTTAGTAATAGCTTACCCGATTTCGCTTGTTTGATATTGGTGACTAACGTCATTGCTTTCATAATACTTTGCTCTTGCTGCATCAATACTTCAACACAGGCCATTCTGGTAGTGCCTGCAGGCGTTAAGCTTAGCTTATCTTGTTGCTGGCTATAATCACCAAAGAAGCGGTTACAGCTGTTGTTGCCAGATAATTTACCTTCTTCAGCAAAGGTAATTTGTGCAGGGCTATTATCAATCACAGGATTTGATAGCGCGGTTTCAATATGCCAACTGCCAAGTAGATTGACTTGTTCAACTGGAGGCGGCGCACTTTGACAAGCACTGAGTCCAAAAATAATACAACACGCGCCGAGGAGAGGTTTGAACATGAGAGGCATTTCCAAATAGGGTCGTTAATAGCCATAGTATATACTGAGTCACATTGATTTTTTTCATCTTGAATAATAATTAATGATAATTTACTGATTTTATTACCGCCTTATTTAATCAATAAATGTTAAATCAGCCGAATCTGCCCGATAAGGCGATACAATAAGGCTATTAGCCAAAAAGAGTGAGTTTAATGAGTAACATTTTTAAAATTTTGCATGCCGTTGGATTGATTTTTGTCGCCGTCGGCGCTGGTTTGTATTTATTCACTGAAGTGGCTAGTCAAGTCTCTGGCATGTTAGTCGTGGCGTGTTTAATTGGGCTTGGGTTTGTCATCATGGCGCCTTATCCGGTAGCCCTGGTTTTTAGTTGGGCGCAAAAACAAGCCGTAAACTCAACTGATGATGAGCAAGATAAATGAAAGTTAGTTATCGATTAGCCCAACGAGATGATGCCGCTGAAATTGCTCAGCTTGAGCTAACTCATATGCATGATGAGCTAGGGGCAAATGGACAGGGGATGGCAGGGCAACACTTTTCGGAGCCGCAAATTACCAGCTTAATTAATCAAGGCTGGATAATGCTGGCTTGCTGCGATAGCAAGATTATTGGTTATGTTATTGCTGGCCCTTGGTCCCTATTTAAATCTTGGTCTATCTATCAAGCGATATTAAAGCGCTTACCCAGTATCGAAATGGGTTATAGCCGTTTATCTGAGAGTAACAGTTGCCAATATGGTCCTATTTGGATCCATAGTAATCATCGCGGCCAAGGTATTTTTGAACAACTGGTTAGTCAGTTAGCAAGGCATGTAGGCAAAAAGCTACCTTATATGGTCACCTTCATTGCTGAAGATAATGCATTATCTTTTGCCGCACATACCCGTAAGGCATCGATGGAAGTGGTCGATTATTTTGGCTTTCAGCAGCGTGATTATTATTTACTGGTGTTAGCTAATTAGTATCGTACTCTCATCGAAAAAGACATCAAGATGAGGTTTAAGAGGTCACTATGGAACAAAATACAACTCAGCTGTTTAATGAGTTATTTGCATCTTATTTGTCGTTAAGACTATCAGCATTCGAGAATTTAAAAATTGTAGTGGGTGTGCTTGCGGCTAATGATTTGGATTGTGAAGCATTTGAGCTTAATAAGCAGCCGACAACCAGCGGGAATGCTCAGTCAATATATGCAGTAAAATGGCAAGACCAATGGATTTTATGCGGGCGTTCAAATGGTTATCAAGAGCAAATTGTGCTGAGTACTGACAATCACCTACTTGATACTGACAATGGTCGAGTGATGAATGTACCAGTTTTATCATTACAGCAGATTTCCTTTATGTGTGTCGAAACTGCGCATTTTGATCACTGTTAACGAAACGATTATTAACGCGAAGTTTTTAACAAGCGGTTGCTTTTAAACTATTTTCTAGAAGAAAGTTGAGTCTGCAGCTGCATTAGCACCAATGGTTTTTGTGGTGAATGATGTTTTAGATAAAGTTGTTGAATATCATTTGTCGCCAGTTTTACCTCATTGAAGCCATGCTCTTGATAAAGTTGGGTTAAATGGGGTAAGGAAAATACAAAACATTGCTCGCATTTTAGTTTTTCAGCAATGAATGCTAGCAATGTATGGGCAAGTCCACCGCCTCTATACTCACTAGCAACGACAAGGCCGGTTACCAACTGATATTGGCCAATGGGCTTTATTCTTACTACCGCAATAATACTATTGTCAGGATTATTGCGACTCTTTCCTTTAGCAATAGCGGCACTAGAAACTGTATTAACAGGTTCATTCATTTCTTTATCAATATTCGACCGCTGTAACTGAGTATCTTGAGCCATGATCACCGCTATATCTTCTTTCATTGTTGGCTTTGAATAAGGCATCTGTTGTTTGTAAAACTGTTTCAGCATTGACCAGCACTTTTGTTGCCCGGCTGTCATCGCTGGTGCTATTGACGTTTTGAATTGAGTGACATCATCAAATAACCATTGGGTTTTACGCATTAAATTTTTACCTATTGAGTATGTAGAGCGATAAAGTTCTGAAAGGTGAAAGCTCATTCTTTTGTTATTGGATGGCACAATTTTAATGTTTAATTGATGGCTTAGATAGAAAAGACTCGCTTCATTACTCCCTTGTTAGAATTGAGCAATTGTCATTCTGAACAGCGGTTTGATATCTTGCAAAGGAGTTTCATCTTTAACCGATCAAAATGTGTTGGGTTAACATATTTTTAAAACCTATACAGCGTACATATCTGGCATAGTACTGTTAAAGTTGAATGTGATTTACCCTATTAAGAATATTTGCGAGAGCCTAATGTTATTGTCGCCACAACAGTTAAGTAAGCAACAAATATATAAGTTATTGATTGGTGGAGTAACGCCTAGACCCATCGCATGGGTTTCCACTATTTCTGTTGATGGGGTGGCCAATTTAGCACCTTTTTCGTTTTTTACTGTGGCCAGCGCTAACCCGCCAGTGCTGTGTTTCAACCCTATGGGCATGGATGATGGTCAGGAAAAGGATACGTTAACTAATATTCGCCAACAGGGTGAATTTGTCATCAATACAGTGAGCTATCCTGATTTAGCGGTGATGAATGAAACTTGCCATCATATTCCTGCGGATATAGATGAATTTGAGTATGCCAACATTGAAAAAGCCCCAGCATCTATAGTTAAGCCGAGTCTCGTTAAGCAAGCGCTAATTAGCTTTGAGTGCCAGCTTAATCAGATTATTGATTTGGGCAATGAACCGTTATCAGGCCATTTAATATTAGGTAATGTCGTCGCTATTCATGTTAAAGATGACATCATTGAGGATTTTAGAATCGATAGTGACAAATTAGATGCCATAGGAAGAATGGCCGGCAGTGATTACTGCTTAACCAGAGAGAAGGTTAAGCTTACTCGTAAGTAGTGACCGTTTATGTGCTCTGCAGAACTGTAGCGAAATAAAACTATAGCGAAATAAAACTATAGCGAAATAGTCCAAGTTGAATCAATCAGCAAATTATAGATATAAAAAAACCGTCAATTGACGGTTTTTTTAGTTTTACATACTGTAATGAGGGCTAATTATAGACCGGCATCAGCACGTAAGATTTCAGCTTTATCAGTCGCTTCCCATGGGAATTCGTTACGGCCGAAGTGACCATAAGCAGCAGTTTGTTGGTAAATTGGACGAGCCAAATCCAACATCGCTGTTAGGCCGTAAGGGCGCAGTTCGAAGTGTTGACGAACTAACTTAATTAATACGTCTTCTGATACTTTACCGGTACCAAATGTTTCGATGCTAATTGAGGTAGGCTCTGCTACACCGATTGCATAAGAAACTTGGATTTCACAACGATCTGCAAGACCTGCAGCGACGATGTTCTTCGCTACATAACGTGCTGCGTATGCAGCACTACGGTCAACTTTTGATGGGTCTTTACCTGAGAAAGCACCACCACCATGACGCGCCATGCCGCCATAGGTATCAACGATGATTTTACGACCGGTTAAACCACAGTCACCTACAGGGCCACCAATAACAAAACGGCCAGTTGGGTTGATGAAGTACTTAGTATCTTTGTTTAACCACTGTGATGGTAAAACTGGCTTAATGATGGTTTCCATTACGCCTTCGATTAAGTCTTCCTGACTAACATCTTCACGATGTTGAGTTGATAGAACGATTGCATCGATACCAACAATTTTACCTTCATCATAAGCAAAGGTAACTTGGCTTTTTGCATCTGGGCGAAGCCAAGGTAAGGTGCCATCTTTACGTACTTCAGATTGACGTTTCACAAGTTTGTGAGCGTAAGTAATAGGAGCAGGCATTAATACGTCAGTTTCGTTGCTGGCATAACCAAACATTAAACCTTGGTCACCAGCGCCTTGTTCTGCAGGATCACTGCGGTCAACACCTTGGTTGATATCAGGAGACTGCTTACCAATGGCATTTAAAATGGCGCAAGAATCAGCATCAAAACCCATATCAGAATGAGTGTAACCAATTTCACGCACTGTTTTACGCGTGATTTCTTCGATATCAACCCATGCAGAAGTTGTGACTTCACCACCGACTAATACCATGCCTGTTTTTACGTAAGTTTCACAAGCAACACGCGCTTTAGGGTCTTGCTCTAAAATTGCGTCTAATACTGCATCAGAAATCTGATCAGCGATTTTATCTGGATGACCTTCTGAGACCGACTCAGAGGTGAACAAGTGGTTTGCCATAATGGGAAATCTCGTCTTTTTGAATTTGAACGTGTAGAGGTATCTACATCTAGACGTCTATTTTAGTCGAATTTAAAAATGATAACACCCCCCAATACGATAATAAGTCAAAAATTGTGCAATGCCGCAAATAATTAAATTCAACCTAAAAGCTTGTTTAGGAATTAGTTGTGCTTATCTTTATGATTGTATTAGTTTAATGTGTTTTTTGTGGTGATATTTTTTAAGGCTGTATGCTAAATTAAACAATTTATTTAGCCAGTGGATCTGGGCTTATCAATAGAGGCCCCCTTATTGACTTACTAGAAATATGGTCATTAAGCCTTATGTAAACCAGCAAGATTCCACTTTATTGCACCTATACAGAGTTTGATAAGCCTTAAGAGAGGCTAAGCTCTGAAAAAATACTGTGGTTAACCTCGTGTCTTTATTGAATAAAATCAGACAAGTAAGTTGTATTTTAAATAATGCTGCTGTGCCTTTAGCATTTATCACTAAAAAAAGCGCTAATATCAACACAAATCGCTTGTTAAATGAATGTAAACGTAATTGTTAGCTGGTACGCTATTTTGTATACTACCAAGCTATAACTCATAATATTTATTTATATAAAGTGACTGTTTATATTTCGATACAAGTTGTAACACTGGTTAATTCCTATATTAACAGTGGCTTAATTAATTTTGTATCAAACAACTTGTGCGTAGAATGGTTTTTATTTGATTTATATTTATGATGACTAGTGAAAATAATAATAATAACAAATTACTAGGTGAGACTTGATGGCATTACTTCAGTATCAAATAGGGCCGTGTACGTTAGATTGCAGCATAATGACCTTAAGCTGTGGTGATAAGACAATTAAGTTGTCGGCTAAAGTGTTTGAGTTGCTGAAACTGTTTATTGATAGTCCAGATCATATTGTTTCTCGCCAAACAGCAATTGATACCATCTGGGATGGTAACCAAGCTGTTGGTGAAAAAGGTTTCACTAATTCAGTATGGCTAATACGAAAATCCTTTAAAGATTTACATATTGAAGCTGATTTACTGCTGACATTACCAAAACTTGGTTACCAATTAGTGTTACCGATTTCATTAATTTCTTCAGCTAATGAGGAGACGAGTCTTTCAGATATCACTCACAAAAAGGCAGGCCGTAAACATACCGTGTTGGCAGTTTTTGTGCTCGCATTTGTGATACTACTCAGTTATTCCGCTTATCAATTTATCAAATCTTTTACAGAGCCTGAAGCCGCAGCCGCTTTGGCGTCACCAATAAAAAGTAAAGTGACCAATTTTGAAGGGGTTGAAGAGCATATTGCCGTGTCCAATGATGGCAAATACCTTGCGATGCAATGGCGTAATGGTCAGCAACCGGGCAAAATTTATATTAAAGAGCTTAATAACAATGACTCGCCACTGAAATTAATTTCGTTTGTCGATAGTGAAGAAGCTTCTCCCGCTTGGTCGCCGTCCGATCAAAAACTGGCTTACGTGCGAGTTTTAGCTAGTGGTGTTTGCCAAGTAAGAGTAAGGCATTTACAGCAAAATACCGATGATCTTGTGACTGAGGGCTGTTTTTATTTGCCATTTAAACGAGTACTGAGCTGGTCAAAAAATGATGAAGATACACTTATTTTTGCGAAGCAATTAACTGATAGAGTGGCTTTGTTTTCATATTCGATGTCGACAAAGCAAAGTACACAATTAACCAAGCCCGGTAAAAACGAGGTAGACTTTTCGCCTCATCAATTGATCAATAATGATGAAATTGCGTTTATCAGAGAAAAAAGTTCATCACTTCAAATGAGCCTGCTATTAAAACGTGGTGAAAGTGATGTTGTTGATTTAATAGCGAATAGTGTCAGTATTATTGACTATGACTTTAGTTATCAAAATGACAGCTTTTATGTGAATCATATTGAAGGATCAAATTTAGTGATCTCTAAAATTGATCTGTTAGGTAATGTTCAGCATACCATTCCATTTACTGGCTTAATCAGTAGCGTCACTTATTCCGATGTGACCGAGACGCTATTTATTAGCGAGCACATTTCAAAAGAGTATATTGCACAACTGAGCTATCAAAACCAAAAAGTACTGCGAAAAATCTCCTCATCTTCACGAGACATGTATGCCCGTTATTCAAAAAAGACTGGTGATATTTTATTTTTGTCAAATCGTTCAAAATTGTGGTCCACCTGGAAAAATAACCAAGTCACTAGTAAAAACCTGACTAAAAGCATGGGGAATGCAGGGGTCGTGGGGGTATCGCCCACCAGTGAGATGTTTGCCGTCACCATCAACCGAAATGATAAACAAACCTTATATTTAGGTAATATTCAGTCGGAACTATTTGAAAGAGTTGATATTGGCGATCTTGCAGCCGAAAACATCAGTTGGTCTAAAGATGGCAAGGCTATCTATTTTAAAGGCACTGAAAATGAGAGTAGTGGCATTTATCGTTATTCACTTGATGATAAATTACAGCCAATTAAGTTTGGCCAAGGGAATTATGCTGTTGAAGGTGAGTCCCCAGATATACTGTATATGTCGAAGTTTAATTTAAATGGTATTTGGCGTTTTGATGCCAATACTAATGAAGTTAGCCAGATTACCGATCGTTTAGCTAAATATGATTTTGGCTCATTTTACTATGAAGATGGCTTTGTATATTTCGTCGAACGCACAGTAAAACAAGACCTGATCCAACGAATCAACGCTGCTGGCGAGATACAAACTGTGATGTCATTTCCAGCGAATACAGTGCGCAAGTTTTTTGGTTTATCAAGCGCTGATGAACAGTCTTTATTGTTAACATTAAAGGTTGCTAACGAGGCCGATGTTGTTGGTTATCGCCTCTAACTAGTGTTGTTAGTGTTATGTTTTGCGTAGTTAACTGTCTGTATTTAAATAAAAAAGATAATTAAAAGATATAAGCTAGACAAGCGCAGATATAAATATGAGTATTAAATGAATCTGAGGTTGTTGTGACAATGTTCCTTGCACGTTATTAATTGGTTAGAGCCTGAAAAAGGCCGAATAACAAAAAATAACGTGAAGGAATGGAAATGAAATTTAATAAATGCACGCTCGCATTATGCGTCTCAACCGCCATTCTGTCGGGTGCTCTACATGCGAATGCTCAGACCGAATCAGTATCAGCATATGGTAGCGCTCAGCAGCAAGAACGCGCGACCTATACTCTATATTTAACAAATGCCGCAGCTATCGAGCGCCAAGGTGATAAACGCGATTACACGCAACGCCTTGCTGAAGTTAGCAAATTACAAGATCAAGTATTCAACCAAATTAAAGCCATTGATCCGCAGGCAATATTAACAGCGCGTTCAGGGTTAGTTGCGAATATAATCAATGTTGAACTGCAAAGCGGCTCAGTTGCTCAAGTTAAGGCGCTTGATGCAGTGCAACGTATTTTCAGTGCCAGCAATACTAGCAGCGTTAAGCAAACTGAAGCGACTCAGTCTGTTCAGCAAAATGCTACGGTAATGGCCGATGAAGAAGTCGCCTTACTGACTCCATATACTGGCAATGAATCGGCTGGTGCTGGTGTTAGCGTTGCAATCATTTCTACCGGTATTGATTACACTTTACCAATATTTGGTGGTTCAGGTGTTTATGGCGAAAATAATGACTCTGAAACGCCTCCACCGGCTGGCAGTTATTTAGAAGCCTTAGAAAATGGCGCTATTGAATATAGCGGCTTCCCTACAGCGGTAGTTGCAGGTGGTTGGGATTTTTCAAGCGAAAACTACGGTAATGACGCTAACCCAATCGATCAAAACCTTAGCTATGAGTCTTGGAATGGCTGGGTATACCCTACAGGCATGGGGACTGAGCTTGCGAGTATCGTGCATCAACTTGCACCTGGTGCATCACTTCATGCTTATAAAGTCTATAACGTATCGGGCGCAAGTTGGGACCCTACTTATATTACGGCGTCAGGACCTTCATTAGATAAACTTGTTCAAGCCTTTGAGCATGCTCTTGACCCTAACCAAGATGGTGATATTAGTGACCGTATCGATATTGCATTACTAGAGGCTTCTGGCGCGGGTGCATTTTTTGATATCGATGGTAATGCCTCGGTAAGCTTACTGCAATTGATGATTGAACGTGTATCAGCTCAAGGTATGACTGTCGTCACTCATGCTGGAGATTTAGCTGAGTACTCACTTTATGGTGACGCTGAAGCTAAACACCGTAACTGGATTTCAGCTGAAGGTAGTGCGACTTCGGCAATTACTGTTGGTGCAGTAAACTATGCTGACGATGGTGAAACACTTGTTGTACCTGAATGGGCTGCAATGGGCCCAGTGCGTGGCTCACAAACGTTAAAGCCTGAAATTGTCACTTTCACTGACAATCAGCCAGTGGTGCATATTTCCAATGCAGATGAAACTGCAGCTAAGTACGGTATGCGCTCTGGCTCTATGGCAGGTGCTGCAAGAATTGCTGCTGCTGCTGCGGTGATTAAAAGTCAGTTCCCAGGTTTTGGTCCTGCTGAAATTAAAGCTGTTTTAGCTAACACTGCTAATATCGATAGTATTTTAGAAAGTGATGAAATTACCCCTGCTGAAATCTATTCTATTGGTCATGGTGTTGAAGATTTAGATGCTGCAATCAGCTCGCCTTTAGTGGCTTGGGAAAGCGCTTCAAATCAACCTTACGTTCAATTTGGTATGCATGAAATTGCAGATACTAAAACAGTTCATAAGAATATCACTGTTCGCAATGTCTCAGATACCGCTCAGACCTACAGCTTATCGTTTAAAATGGTCGGTGATAAAGCTGCCCATGAAGCATTAACACTTAACTTGCCTGAATCAGTGAATATCCCTGCTAATTCAAGTGTGGTTATTCCTGTGTCTATGATAGTTGATGCTAATAAACTGCCACAATGGCCGTTGATGAGCACTGCGGATCATACTGACGCTAACTTAAAAGCAACTGAGCTAAATGGTTACATTAGCTTAATGTCTGAAGGTAAGCCTGAGCTTAACCTTGGTTGGATGGTAAAAGCGCGTCACAGCACCTCGATTACTAAACGCCCAAACGCGATTGAGTTTCCGACTTATCTAGGTTGGAACCCAGACACTTTCCAAACAGAATGGAATCACTTAGCTTGGGGGCGTGAATTATACCCTGATGATGAGTTTGGTAATGGCAGTTATCAAAGTTATGTCGCTTCATTCATTAATGATTCTAAGACTGAAACAACCTTTCAAGCTTATCCGTTAATTTTACAAAACCGTACCGTTAGACCTGATTTAGAAAATGTCAAAGGTCATAAAATTAAAGCTGTCGGTGGCGCTATTTTTGATGATGCCATGTGTACGGTTTCAGGTAAGAAACTCAATATTGCGGTGAGCTTATTTGACCGCGCAGATGTGGCACTGGCTAATTTTCAAGAACGCGGCCCACAGCTATTTGCTTACGACCTATTTTTTGAATCTGTTGTTTTAGAAAATGGTTGGAATGAGAGTTTTTCAGATGGCACGATTTGGGATGAAGCGCAGCAGGTCAATCAACCACGTATTGCGTTAAATGCCAAAGGTCAACCAGCGACATATGTAATTGATTACAGCGTTGCTTATGACTACACCAACCCAAATGGTCGTATGAAAGAATCTACCCTACCAACGTATTTTACCAATAATGGCAAAAATATCGTTTCTCAGGTTTGTCTTGAAGACCTATATCACCACGAGCTTGATAGCGTAGAAGATTTTGACCAAAACTTTGGTTTCCATATTCAAACCGACCGCCACACAGGTAAAGAGCAATACGAACCTATTGCACAATTTAACCCGATTAAAGGTGGTAATTATGCTGTTGAAGAGTCTTGTTACTTTGATTGGTTTACCGGCATGGATGTGTGTACCGATATAGCAAATGACCGCTCTGTTCATGTTGGTTTTGCGGCAATGGGTCAAGATGCTGAAGTTGGCGAGCTAGCGTTTTCACCAACCTATACCGCTCAACCAGGTGAAGAGGTTTATATCGCTTCAGTGGGCGCATCTGATTTAGGTGGTATCGGCCAGATCCCTGCACCGAAAGATTTCATGGTTGTTAGTGTAAACGATGACTTTATGCAAATTGGCTATAACGCAATGGTAGATGATGATGGTTCTATTGTTGCAAGAGCACAGGCTAACCAAGTCTTTAGCGTTGCAGAAGGCGCTGAAATGAATACTGTTTTAGGAAAGATTGAGCTGGATACTCAGGGCTTCTTTACTTACGGTTCAACAGACTTTGAGCCGCTTGAATTGCATATCGTTAATTCAGTTACAGGTACGCCTTTTGCGATTGACCAAGAAACTCATGAGTTATACGTGGTTAATCCATCAGCGCTTGATTTTGAGAATAACCAAGAATTTGAACTTAAAATCCTTGCTCAAAAAGGCAACACAGTTGGTGAAACCGAAAGCATTAAGGTGATGGTCACGGACGTGAATGATATTGCGCCAGAAGTTGATGAAGACGTTGCCGCTGCTATGCCGACTCCTCAATTGACCTTCAAAAAAGGCGATTCAGCAAGCTTTACCATGGATATCGATGGACTGTTTATGGATGTCGAAGGTAACAGCTTAAGCTACACAGTTGAAGGTTCAGGCTTTACTGCACTGGCTATCGCTGGCACTCAAATCACGGGTGAACTTGATAGTGAAGGTAGTCATCAACTAACTGTTACGGCTTCTGACGGTGTGAATGAAGTGAGCCATACGTTAACTGTAGAGTCAACGTATGAAAAAGACAGTGGTGGTAGCTTAGGTATGTTATCTCTGCTGTTCGCAGGTCTTATCGCACTGCGTCGTCGTTTCTAACTGGCTAAACACTTGCTTGTTTAACCCTGGTAGGGAAAGCCGAATTCGGCTTTCCCTTTATAAAAAGAATAATAGGTTATCAAATGAAATTAAGTAGTAGATATTTGGTTCTTAGTGCTGTGAGTTCAGTATTGGCATTTTCTAGCCATGCTGATTCAGGCAAACCGCTTAACAGCATCAATCCTGGCCAAGAAAAAATAAAACTAGAACGTGCCGGAAAAATGCGTACTGACGGACTGTACTTTGTCCGTTTAAAAGATAGCGCGCTAGCAAGTTACGATGGCTCGGTTTCAGGCTATGCCGCAACCAGCATCAAAAGTAATCAAAGTAACAAAACTACAGCGGGCGTATTAAATCTTAAATCTCAAGCCAGTGTGAGCTATAAACGCTACCTTGAGTCAAAGCAGACACAAATTACCCAAAGGTTAAGCGGTAAACTTAACCGTACTTTAAAGCCAACACAACAATATCAAGTAGTTGCTAATGCATTTGCACTGCAGCTTGATGCCAGTGAAGTTAAAACCATCCAAAAAGATCAAGATGTATACAGTGTTGAACCTGTCGGTATGCATTATATTCAGACTTCTACAGGACCTGAATTTATCGGAGCCAAAAAAGTTTGGCAAGGTGCCAATGATATCCCTGGTACCAAAGGTGAAGGGATTATTGTAGGTATTATGGATACCGGCATTAACGCTACGCATCCCTCATTCAAAGAAGTGGGCGATGATGGCCATGTATTTGTTAATCCAAATGGCGAAAATCAATACTTTGGCGATTGTCAGCAATACCCTAAATTTTGTAACAACAAACTGATTGGTATTGTGAGTTATCCAGAGCTTGTTGATTATCGGGCAAGTGTTGCAGATAACCTAGATGACCCAAGTTATGATGACCTAGCGGATAAAGCTAAAGTGGGTTATGACTTCCACGGACATGGCTCACATGTGGCATCTACGGCAGCAGGTAACGTCGTTCAAAACGTTAATTATTACCTTCAAGTGGAAGAAGAAGATGGCAATATCATTGCCGAAAAAAGTGCCTTTGAGTTTCCTGCGATTAGTGGCGTGGCCCCCCATGCCAATATCGTCTCTTACCAAGTGTGTGACGATGTAGGCTCTTGTTACCCTGAATTTACGATTCAAGCTCTTGAGCATGCCATTGAAAATGGCGTGCAAGTACTTAACTATTCAGTTGGCGGTTCTGCAACTGACCCGTGGGATTCTGTAAGCGCTGAGGCATTCTTAAATGCGCGTGAAGCCGGTATTCATGTGGCAACAGCAGCTGGTAACGCAGGACCTACAGCGAGCACAATTGGCTCTCCTGGTAATGCGCCTTGGGTAACAACCGTAGCAGCTTATAGCCATAACCTTAGTTTTGACGAGAAAGGTTTGACTGATTTCACCTCTGTTGGTGGCACTTCTCTGGCTGATTTATCGGGCCGTGGTGTTACCAAAGGCTTTACCGGTAAGGTGGTTCAGGCTAAAGATTATGATGAAGCCAATGCTATGTGTACTGAGCCTTTTGAAGCAGACACATTTACTAGCGATCAAATTGTTGTCTGTGAACGTGGCCTTAACGCTCGTGTACGTAAAGGTATTATTGTCAGAGACGCCGGTGCGGGTGGCATGATTTTGATTAACCTGGAAGGTGGTGCAGATACGGTAAATGATGATAACCACGTACTTCCAGCTATTCATTTAAATGATGTTGACGGCCAATTATTGACTGACTGGTTAGCAACTGGGACTGATCACCAAGCAGCAATAGCTGCCAGTGTAACCAGCACTGATGATAGTTTGGGTGATATTGCCGGCGCATTTACTTCTCGCGGACCAAACCTGCCATATCCGAATATTTTTGCTCCTGATATTGCTGGACCGGGTGTGGATATCTATGCTGCAAATGCAGAGGACAGAGTATTTGAAGGTGAGATTGGCCATATTCCTTATGTGTCATTCTCTGGGACATCCATGGCAAGCCCGCATGTTGCTGGCGCACTTGCCTTGATCAAATCAGCTTATCCTCTATGGACGCCTGCGCAAGCGCAAATGGCTATTATGTCTACAGCTTATCAGGTGACTTACCAAGATGATGACTATGACGGTGTTAAACAGCGCTCTGATTTCTTCACTCAAGGTGCCGGTAGTATCCGTATTAATGATGCCCTAAAAGCGGGTTTATTAATGGATATCAATAAAGAAGAATATCTTGCAGCTAACCCATCGATTGACGGTAACCCAGGTGATTTGAATACAAGCTCGATGGTTAACAATGAGTGTATTTCAAATTGTACTTGGACACGTATAGTCACAGCGACGAAAAGCAGTAACTGGACAGTGGATTATGAGTACTTAAATGATGGCTTTACTTTTGAAGTTTCACCTTCATCTTTTGCACTTAACGCTGGTGAGTCTCAAGTATTGACGATCAAGGCTATCGCTAATGCAGAGTTAGTTGATGAATGGGTGCATGGCTACATTAATCTAAAGAATTCAGCTGATGACATGAGTGATACTCACTTACAGGCCACTATTGGCTTTAAAGCGGGGCAAATCGTAGATAGCGTTTCAGCTAAGTTAAACAACCTAGATAATACAATCGAGATCAATGACATCGTTACATCTGGTAGTAATGATCTGCAAGTGAAGGGCTTTGGTTTATTTAAATCACAAAGTTTTAGCGGCACAGCGATTGGTGCATCTAATGATGTTGAGCGTAACAGCCCTGCATACAATCAAGAGGTGTTATTTACCACAACGACAGTTGTTAAACCCTATACCAAACGTTTAGTGGTTGAAATCACAGATACAACTTCACCTGACATGGACTTATATGTGGGTATTGATGAGAACAATGATGGTAAAGCGGATGCAAGCGAACTGTATTACTCATTAGTGTGTATCAGTGGTGAAATTGACTCTAACGAACAGTGTATTATTCCAACACCTACCACAGGTAATTACTGGATACTTGCGCATAACTATGAAGGCACAGTCGCTGATGAGCCTGATGACGTTACAGTGCGAGTGACTCATGTTAATTATTCTTCTCAAGCCAGTTTCGACATTGATGCGCCAAGTACTGTTGCCCAAGACGAAGAGTTTGATGTCAGCATGACAGTTAATGGCTATCTTGATGACAGTCAAACCTTAACTCCGCTAGAAGAAGGTGAGGTTTACTACGGCTTACTAGAACTGGGGACAACGTCAAGCTTAGTGCGTAACATTGGTGGCACACTGATTAAAGTTGAAGGTTTGGCTCCAGTTGAAGTACCTGTTAATACCGCTCCAACAGTGGCTAATCCACTTAGCGATGTTGAAACTGAGCTTACTGACTCAGGCAGTGTTGCATTCAGTGTTGATTTAACCGATGTGTTTGCTGATGCCGAAAATGACACTCTGACTTATAGCGTGTCTGGCCCAGATACATTAAGCATTGATGGCATGAGCTTATCTGGCAGCTTGACTGAAGCGGGAACATTTGAAATTAAAGTGACAGCAACGGATGGTGAGTTATCAGCATTTAGCATGTTCACACTCACGGTTGCCGCAGCGCCAGAGGTTATACCTCCGGTAATCGAAGAACCAACTAAAAGCAGTGGTGGTGCTTTGGGTTTGGGTTGGATGATGTTGCTGATGATGGCATGTATTCGCCAGCGTAAACGTGTTCAGAAATAGCTTAAAAACTAACTGTAAACTCGCTGTTAATATCAGCCCGATGAATTATCAAGTCATATAATTAATCGGGTTTGTGGCAGTACTTCTTATTGTTTAATTACCTTTATAAGGCCAACAAGGATGTTGGCCTTTTTTTCCTTCCCGTTATCATTTCAGCTATTGCCTCCCCAACGCATCCAAAGTTCAACTTTTACAAAATGTTAATTATTGGTGTAAATGTGATTTAAATGTTACCGATAACATGGTATAAATCGAGCCATTAATAATATCGTCAGGTGTAAGCAGTATTGCTCGGGATAAAAAATTGCTACTTATATTTAATTATAATTTGCGTCCCATCGCTGAGTAGGGGAAAATATGTCCCCACAATTGCCCGCTAGACCTCATCATCAACAAGCAGGAGAGAGCATGTCATCTCGTAAAGAACTCGCCAACGCAATCCGTGCGTTAAGTATGGATGCCGTTCAAAAAGCAAATTCTGGACACCCAGGCGCACCAATGGGTATGGCAGATATTGCTGAAGTGTTATGGAATGATTTTTTAAAGCATAACCCAACCAATCCTAACTGGGCCGATCGCGACCGTTTCATCTTATCAAATGGTCATGGTTCAATGCTTATCTACTCTTTACTGCATTTATCGGGTTACGAACTTCCGATTGAAGAACTTAAACAGTTCCGTCAGCTGCATTCTAAAACGCCGGGTCACCCGGAATTTGGTTACACACCAGGTGTTGAAACCACAACCGGTCCATTAGGCGCGGGTATCAGTAACGCTGTCGGTATGGCGATTGCTGAAAAAACCTTAGCAGCACAATTTAACCGTCCAGGTCACGACATTGTTGATCACAACACTTATTGTTTCTTAGGCGATGGCTGTTTAATGGAAGGTATCTCCCATGAAGCATGTTCATTAGCGGGAACGTTAGGTCTTGGTAAGCTAGTTGCATTCTGGGATGACAACGGTATTTCTATCGATGGTCACGTAGAAGGCTGGTTCACTGACGATACCCCTAAGCGTTTTGAGTCATACGGCTGGCATGTTATTGCGGGTGTTGATGGTCACGACAGTGATGCTATTCGCGCAGCAATCGCAGAAGCTAAATCAGTAACAGACAAGCCAACAATGATTTGTTGTAAAACTGTCATTGGTTTTGGTTCGCCAAACAAGTCTGGTAGCCATGATTGTCACGGCGCACCACTGGGTGATGCTGAGATCGCTGCAGCACGTGAATTCCTTGGTTGGCCACATGCGCCATTTGAAATTCCTGCTGATGTTTATCAAGGTTGGGATGCTAAAGAAGTTGGTGTTGCTAATGAAAAAGCATGGGATGACAAATTTGCAGCATATAAAGCAGCAGAGCCAACGCTTGCCGCTGAATTTGAGCGCCGAGTATTAAATGGTGACTTACCTGCAGATTTCGAAGCTAAAGCACAAGCATTTATCCAAGAATCTCAAGATAAAGCTGAAGGCATTGCTAGTCGTAAAGCATCGCAAAATTCAATTGGTTTCTTCGGTGAAATGCTCCCTGAGTTATTAGGTGGTAGTGCTGACTTAGCGGGTTCAAACTTAACCCTTTGGTCTGGTTCAAAAGGTATTCAAGACGATCCTGCTGGTAACTACATTTACTACGGTGTACGTGAATTTGGTATGAGTGGCATCATGAATGGTGCATCATTACATGGCGGCTTTATCAATTATGGTGCAACTTTCATGATGTTCATGGAATATGCACGTAATGCGGTACGTATGTCAGCACTGATGGGCATTCAAAATATCTTTGTTTACACCCATGATTCAATTGGCCAAGGTGAAGATGGTCCTACTCACCAACCTGTTGAGCAATTAGCTAACTTACGCATGACGCCAAACATGACGGTATGGCGTCCATGTGATGCTGCTGAAACAGCAGTATCTTGGAAATCTGCGATTGAAACTCGCAAGTCGCCAACCTCATTAATCTTTAGCCGCCAAGGCCTAAAAGCCCAGGCTCGAACAGCTGAGCAGTTAGCCAATGTTGCTAAAGGTGGTTACGTACTGTCTGATTGTGAAGGTACTGCTGACGTTATCTTGATTGCCACAGGTAGTGAAGTACAACTTGCCATGGACTCTGCTGCTGTATTGACTGAAAAAGGTCAAAAGGTTCGCGTTGTGTCTATGCCATCTACGAACGTATTTGATAAGCAAGATGCAGCGTATAAAGAGTCTGTATTACCTTCATCAGTACTTAAGCGTGTTGCGATTGAAGCTGCACACGTTGATTTCTGGCATAAGTATGTTGGTTTCAATGGCGCAGTTGTGGGTATGTCTACCTTTGGTGAATCAGCACCTGGTGGCGACTTACTTAAACACTTCGGCTTTACTGTTGAGAATGTCGTTAATACGGTTAACTCATTAGGTTAATCCCTAAGCGACTCAATTAAAGGGTAAACTTTTAGCCTTTTAATCTGTATAATGGCGGCCTGCAATCACTTGCAGGCCGTTTTTTTTCTAAATTCTGCTGAGTACTGTTAAGAGGAAGCTTAACCCTCAATGATCCGAGTTGCTATCAATGGTTATGGCCGAATAGGCCGTTCAATCTTACGTGCCTTATACGAATCGGGTAAACGTCAACAGATCCAAATTGTTGCCATTAACGAGCTTGCTAAACCTGCTGCTATCAGTCATTTAACCCAATATGACACCACCCATGGCCGCTTTCAAAACAGCGTTAAATTGCATGAAGACCAATTACATATTGGTGATGATGTCATCCAATTATTTCACCAAGCTGACGCCAGTAAATTACCTTGGGCCGAATTAGACATCGATATAGTGTATGAGTGCAGTGGCAGCTTAATTGAAAGGCAAGCCTGTGAAGCCCACATCTATGCAGGGGCCAAACAAGTGTTAATAAGTCACCCATCTTCTGCAGATGTTGATGGCACTATCGTATTTGGGGTTAATGACCACTTACTTCAGCCGCATCATACTGTGGTGTCAAATGCATCTTGCACCACCAATTGCATCGTGCCAATCATCGATGTACTGGATAAGCACTTTGAAGTAAAAAGCGGCGCAATTACAACAATTCATTCAGCGATGAACGATCAGCAAGTGATTGATGCCTACCATGATGATTTACGTAGAACCCGCGCAGCAGGTCAGTCAATTATACCGGTTGATACTAAACTTGCCCGTGGCATCGAGCGGATTTTACCGCACATGAAAGACAAGTTTGAAGCGATCTCAGTGCGTGTTCCAACCATCAATGTGACCGCAATCGACTTATCAGTCACCGTTGATAAACTGGTTGATATTGCCAGTGTAAATCATGTGCTAGAGCATGCCGCCAGCGGTCGTTTTAATGCTATTTTGGGTTATACTGATGAACCATTAGTATCGTGTGATTTTAACCACGATCCCCGTTCCAGTATCGTCGATGGTACCCAAACACGCGTCAGCGCAGGGCATTTAGTGAAGCTATTACTGTGGTGTGACAATGAATGGGGCTTTGCTAATCGAATGCTTGATACCAGTTTAGCGATGATTTGCGCTAAAAATAACGGTAATTAATTTATATTAATTGAGCGCTTTATCTTATGAGGTAAAGCGCTCAATTGTAACAGCAGCTTTGTTTTTAAATTAAAAGGAAATATCTCCATGGCTATTATCAATATGAGTGAGTTGGATTTGACCAATAAGCGTGTGCTTATTCGTGAAGATCTTAACGTGCCAGTCAGTGACGGTGTTGTGACCAGTGATGCACGTTTACGCGCTGCTTTACCGACAATTAAGCTGGCCCTTGAAAAAGGCGCCGCAGTGATGGTGATGTCTCACCTTGGGCGCCCAACAGAAGGCGAATTCAACGCTGAATTTTCTATGCAACCAGTGGTTAACTACTTACAAGCGGCATTAGACTGCCCAGTGACTTTAGCTGCTGATTACCTTGATGGTGTTGCTGCGAACATTGGCGAAGTGGTTGTGTTTGAGAACGTGCGCTTTAATATCGGCGAAAAGAAAAACGATGAAGCATTAGCTAAAAAATTGGCTGCATTATGTGATGTATACGTAATGGACGCCTTCGGCACCGCTCATCGCGCACAAGCATCAACCCATGGCGTTGGTTTATATGCGCCTATTGCTTGTGCTGGCCCGCTACTTGCAGGTGAACTAGCTGCATTAGGTAAAGCACTTGATAATCCAGCTCGTCCAATGGTGGCCATTGTGGGTGGCTCAAAAGTATCAACTAAGCTAACGGTACTTGAAAGCTTATCAACTAAAGTTGATCAGTTAGTTGTAGGCGGTGGTATTGCTAATACTTTCGTTGCGGCAGCAGGCCATGAAGTTGGTAAATCACTCTTTGAAGCTGACTTAGTGGATGAGGCTAAGCGTTTAGTGGCCAATGCACAAAGCCGTGGCGGCGATATCCCTGTCCCTACAGATGTTGTTGTTGCCAGTGAGTTTAGCCCGACTGCAGCGGCAACCTTAAAGTCAGTGGCGGATGTTGCTGACACAGATATGATTTTTGATATCGGCCCCGATAGCGCTGAAGCATTAGCAAAAATCATTGAAGCTGCAGGCACTGTAGTATGGAATGGCCCAGTGGGCGTATTTGAATTTGATCAGTTTGGCGCAGGGACTAAGCGTATCGCTCAAGCGATTGCCGATTCAAGTGCATTTTCAATTGCGGGTGGTGGTGATACTTTAGCGGCAGTGGATAAATACGATATAGCAGACAAAGTCTCTTATATCTCAACAGGTGGCGGCGCGTTCTTGGAATTCCTTGAAGGTAAAGAGTTACCAGCCGTTGCTATGCTCGAACAACGCGGCAAATAATAAGCACTAATAGCTTAAGCGGCGAATTTAATCGCGATTATCAGAGTTATCTCGGCACAACTGAGTCAAGATGAGTCGTGGTTTATCGCGAATAACGAGTAAAAATTGTAGTACGAAACCGATAATAATTAGAAAAAAACCGCTCTTATACTTGCTAGTTTACTGTTTGAGTGCTTGCTGACATAAGTTAACAAGCACTTTTACATCGGATATTAGCAAGATGTAAGGGTATAAAAATCAATCCAAGCGATAGCGACCTAGGTGAGTAATCACCCTATTTTTGGAGTAAAAAATGGCCTTAATATCTCTACGACAAATGCTAGATCATGCTGCAGAACACGGTTACGGTGTTCCAGCATTTAACGTAAATAACTTAGAACAAATGCGTGCAATTATGCAAGCTGCTGAAGCGACTGACAGTCCTGTCATCGTTCAAGCATCTGCTGGTGCGCGTAAGTATGCTCGTCCACAGTTTCTTAAATATTTGATGGCTGCAGCGCTTGAGCAGTATCCAGATATTCCAGTATGTATTCATCAAGATCACGGTACTGATCCTGATATTTGTCAGCGTTCAATCCAGTTAGGTATGTCATCAGTGATGATGGACGGCTCTTTGATGGCAGATGGTAAAACACCAGCGTCATACGATTACAACGTTGATGTTACTCGTCGTACGGTTGCTTTTGCACATGCTTGTGGTGTGTCAGTTGAAGGCGAAATCGGTTGTTTAGGCAGTTTAGAAACTGGCGAAGCAGGCGAAGAAGATGGTATCGGTGCTGCGGGTATCCTAACGATGGATCAAATGCTAACTACGCCTGAAGAAGCAGCGCGTTTTGTTTCTGACACTCATGTAGATGCACTTGCGATTGCGATTGGTACTAGCCATGGTGCTTATAAGTTCAGCCAACGTCCAACGGGTGATGTGCTGCGTATTGACCGTATCAAAGAGATCCACGCCCGTATTCCTAACACTCACTTAGTTATGCACGGTTCATCTTCAGTACCACAAGAGTGGCTGCAGATAATTAACCAGTACGGCGGTGAAATCCCAGAAACTTACGGTGTACCTTTAGAGGAAATCGTTGAAGGGATTAAGCATGGTGTTCGTAAAGTGAATATCGATACTGATTTACGTTTAGCATCAACAGGTGCAGTACGTAAGTTCTTAGCTGAAAACCCTGCTGAATTTGATCCACGTAAATTCTTGAAAGCGTCAATGGAAGCAATGGCTGACATTTGTACTACACGTTATGAAGCATTTGGTTGTGCTGGCATGGGTTCTAAAATTAAGCCTAAGTCACTACAAGCAATGTACAAAGCTTATCAATCAGGTGAGTTAGATCCGCAAGTTAACTAATTTACTCAATAGTGTATACAAATAGTCCAATATTTTTTTACTGTGGCTTGATGTGTAACTGATTGATTAATAATAGTACTAAAAACCCAACCCTAAGTGTTGGGTTTTTTTATGGTTTTTCTTCTAAAACTACTTGTATCCCTTAGGTAAATAGCGCAATATCGCCGCCCTTAAAAACGGACTTAATTTCATATTGACAATAAGTTAGGCGAAATCTCATAAATTATTGTTAAGCTTTAGAAGGAACTGACTAACCTTTAACCTATATTGAATATGACTTATGCACGCTAAACCCAATGCCCCGTTATCGCTTTTCTCCCTCACTTGGCCATTATTTTTTGACTTTGCGTTGCACTTTTTGACCGCAGCTTTAAATACATTAATGATTAGCCGAGTTTCTTATCAAGGGGTTGCCGCACTGTCAGTGGGCAACATGGTATTTGAGCTATCGATTACGCTTTTTAGCTTCGTCAGTATTGGCGCCAGTGTGGTGATCACTCAATATCTCGGTGCCAATAATAAGGCAACGGCTAGCGACGTTGTTTACTCGTCGATAGGGTTTAATTTATTAGTGGGTGTGGTTGCGGCATTAGGGGTATTTAGTGGTGCAGGATTAATTCTACATCTAATGAATTTACCTGCTGAGCTGATCCCAGATGGTAAACTTTACCTGCAAATTGTCGGTATTTGTTTAATACCTGAGGCGATGGCAATGTGTCTTGCTGCAGGGATGCGAGCCCATGGCTTTACCCAACAAGCCATGTGGGTCACTTTACTGATGAATGTGATTACCTTTTGCGGCAACTTGCTGTTACTTTACGGCTGGTTTGGTTTGCCGCAAATGGGCGTTGCAGGTGTGGCTATTAGCACGGTTGTAGGGCGCTTAGTTGGCATGACATTAATGGCTTACTTATTTGTTAAGTACACCAAAATCCAACTTAAACTGCTTGAAATTATCAAACCTAAAAAGCAGCTTCTTAATAAAGTTTTTCATATCGGACTGCCTGCAGCGGGAGAAAATATTTCTTGGATGCTGCAATTTATGGTGGTGACCGCCTTTGTGGGATTAATGGGCGATAAAGCCCTCGCCGCACAAGCTTTGTACTTCCAAATTTGTATGTTTATCTTGTTATTCGGCTTATCTATTGGCATTGGTAATGAGATTATTATTGGTCATATGATAGGCGCCAAACAATATCAAGCTGCTGAAGCACAAATGTATAAAGCACTCAAGATAGGGCTAATCGTCACCACTATAGTGGCGGCATTAGCTGCTGCTTTTGGCGAGCATTTAGTGGCCTTTTTTACCAAGGACCAAGATATCCTTACTATGGTTGGTCAGCTATTTATTCTAACTCTATTAATGGAACCTGGTCGGACATTTAATCTGGTCGTCATTAATGCCTTAAGAGCCAGTGGCGACGCTCGTTTCCCATTTTTTATCGGCCTTTTATCTATGTGGTGTATTGCTGTGCCTGGGGCATACTTTTTAGGAGTACATTTAGATTTAGGCTTAGTAGGCATTTGGTGCGCTTTGGCTGTGGACGAGTGGGTTAGGGGCTTATTGATGTTATGGCGCTGGCGCAGTGGGCGTTGGCAGCAAAAGTGCCTAGTGATGGCTTAGTGATAATTTGGCAGCGCTAAGCTGATGCAGCACAAGAGATTATAGAAAATGGTTTTTAGGGTTTTGTATTAATCGCTTTAATAGGTGAGTAGTTTTTTCATTTTCGCTATCAAAGTGTTAGAATTCGGTTCGATTTTTGGGGTGAGTTTGAAACTATTGTAATTAAAGGACTTGATGACATGAAAAAATTGCTACTTGCTGCAGCTGTAACTTTAGCTATGCCGTTTGCTGCCCATGCTGGTGCAGACTTTGTTGAAGGTGATAAAACCTTCGCTGGTGAGGCTGAATTAGGCGCAACACTAACAACGGGTAATACCGATACTTCTTCAGTTAAAGCGCGTTTAGGTTTGAAACAAGAATTAGGCAATTGGGAGAATGCATACCTGCTAGAAGGTTTGTATAAAGAAGATTCTGGTGAAAATACTGCTAAACGTTACTATGCCGGTGTTCAAGGCAACTATCAGTTCGACGAAAAAAGCTATATGTATATCACCGCAAACTATGAAGCCGATCCTTTTACTGGTTTTGATTACAAAATGATTGCTTCAGCGGGTTATGGTTACAAGTTTATTGATAATGAAAGAGCTTTTTTGAGTGCAGAAATCGGTCCAGGTTATATCTATAAGCAATTAGATGATGAGCAATCATTGGCATTAGGTTATGACACTGAGGACAGTGTTGTTGCTCATGGTATGATGAACTTTACCTATAAAATTACCGATAGCTCAACTTTTAGCCAACTGTTTGTTGCCGATTACGGTGACAACTTAGAAGGCCGCTCTGAAACTGCGCTAACGGCTAATATCATTGGTGCATTGGCAATGAAGTTTGCTGTTATTGTGCGTTATAACGATGCACCACTTGAAGATAAAAAGAGTACTGATACTGAAACCAATATGACTTTGTTGTATGCATTCTAATTAGTTTTTGGGGCAAGCGCCCTTAAAAAAATCGTCATATCAGAAACCGAGCTATGCTCGGTTTTTTTTGCTTAATAATACAGCTTTATTGATACAAAATTAGCGCAAAAAAAAGCTCGCCAACTATTGAAAATGATTTTTATGTTCGCTAGGGGTGGTGGGTGGTGTTACTAAGTATCGGTTGATGTTGATCTGTGTTGGTTTAGGTGTGATTTTGATGCAACTTGTTTAACAGTTGTATGCTTTTGCGGGCCGTTGGAGTTGATTTATGTCGAAATTTCGCGGCGTAGTTCACGAATTTTAATCTTGTCTGACTATCAGTTGTGTGGATCACAAATAACTATTTACTGCTCCGCTATAATCTAATGATATATAGAGCAATATGAGATGGACTAGGCATGCAAATTGGGTGTTGTTGGTTTGATGATAAGCAAAAAGTGCTTAGCAACCAATCCAAAGCTACCACATGGCAGCTCAATAATAACGAATTCTGGGTGTTGAGCTTATTAGCAAAACATCGCGGACAAGTTGTGCCTATCGAAAGCCTCTCTTTCCCCACTGATGGCCAGCATCAGCAGCAAATTTCAGAAGAAGATTTACAACAAATAATTGTGTTGTTTCAGGATTATTTAGGCGCTTCTCATAGCAGGCTAATAGAGTTAATCCCCAATCAGGGTGTCATTCTTTATACTAAAGTCGTTTCTGGTAAGAATAGCCTATTTGATTCACCTAATAAGGTGATTTCTTATGGTCAGTATATTGTGATTATTTTGCTAACGTTAATCGCACTATTTTTTGTTCATTCACACCTTAATAATCAAGAATCGGTGAAGCCGGATGCTAGCCGAGAGTTTTTAACTCAACAAGGCAATGTTTCTAACCTGTATTTATATGCCTCTAAAGCCAGTGAAATCGATTTAGATTTAAGCAGTATTGCAGACCGTATCTCTAATCAGTTAAGAAATTGCCCCATCATGCCTTGGGATGCTATTTCCGCCACTTTGGCTGAAGATAATAAAGCCGTCAGCATCGTAATGAAAAAACGCCTACCCGATCGCTGGCGTTTTTATAATATCAAGGTTTTGAGGGATCAAGCCCAGCATAGCTTTGTAACGCCTGCGTGGCTAAAAAAGGTAAATATTTGTGGTTAAAGCAGTAACAGATTTTTTGTTAACTAGAATTGGTCGTGTTGTTTTTACTGTCTGTTTCATCGTAGTCTCTTGTATTTCGGTGTTAATGTTAGAGCAGTTTGCTGATACAAGAGATATATGGGCCTTTGATTGCCAGAGTGATTTATATGAATTTAGCGCTGACAAAGAGCATACAATCGAGCTTGATCATGGACCACTATTTTTAGCATTAACAGTTAAAAATAAGCAAATTCAGTTGAATTATTACAATGCCAAAGGTTCAAAAAACCATGAATATGCAACATTCGATGGCGATTTGACTGAACTAGAGGTTGGTGACATGACCTATAAATTAGATTTAGTGTTAACCGATGCTCAGTTTAACCAAAATAATTCCTATTTGAGAAAGTACCTCGCCAAAGAGCTTAAAACCACAGCGGCTCAGTTGCAAACTCAAACACAGCTGCATATAGCTGTTCAAGTCTTAGAAATGGATATTGATAATAAATATATCTTAATGAAATTTAAGCCCTACAATATGCTTTGGGCATGCCGTTTACATGAATAATGGTATAGTTTTAGTTATTTACGCCTCCTTTATCTGCTGAAATTCGTTATAGTTAAGGCAAGGCAAACTCTGAGATAAAATACTTCCATAGTGGCTAAAGTCAAAGTAAAGAAAGAAGAATCATTATCGATTAAATTCAGCCATCAAATGGAGGCTGGGCAGCAGCGCAGCTTTGATTTATATTTTTACTTACCCACAGAAATGGGGGTTGGCGAAAAAACCCTAGACGAAGAAGAGTATTACCACAGCGCAATGCTTGGGCGGCGGTCTTATTACTCTCAAGGGTTACACCTACCATTAGTACAAAACCGTTTTGCCAGTATTAATAAACGCACTAAAGAAGAGTTCCGTTTATACCTCAACTTATTTGCCTATCAATTTGCCGTAGCCATTGAGACTGATGCAAAAGAATTGCGTCTTATCACTGATCCTGACGACTTTTATCCCGCATTAACTGAATTAGGTGAGTCGGTCACGCAGTTACTTAAAAAGTTTCGCCGTAACGAGCCCAGCGATGAAAAGCTCAAATCCTACTTCAATAATGCTGACAATTACCTGTCCTGGTTTTGTGAACAACAACTGTTAAAAACCTTAGCTTATCGGCCGCGTAGTGCTGAATATAGTGATGTTAAAGATCAACTGGTGGCGTTATGCCGCGCTGAGCATCATTACCGTGAAGAGGAAAGAAAGTATAACTCATCCGGCACCAAGCAAGATGCTAATCGTATTTCAAATAAGATGCTGTTATTAAGGCGCTTAATACAACAAGGTGTGGTATTAAAGGAGGAGCTAAAACCTTTAGGCATAGGCTTGAAAAAGTTCGTGACGGGATTAGCTACGGGGTTAGTGATGATGGTGGTATCAGCACTGATCATTAAGGCCCAAGGGGTGTTTAGCGGCTTAACCATGAGTTTGGTGGTTACCTTAGCGGTGATATACGGTTTTCGTGAAATTTTTAAAGAAGATGTACGGGTTGCGATGTGGCGTTATATTCAGCGAGGACGTCCACGCTGGAGTCAGATTTTAAGGGATACCACCACCCAAGCCGTGATTGCTAAGCAGTTCGTATGGCTGGATTTTATCCGCACCCAGGATATTCCCGCTGCAGTCGCTGAGATAATGAAACAGCGGCATAGGCAAAATAAAGTCGATGCCGTGGTGCTGCATTACCGTATTGCTTCAAAGGTGACCAACAAAGAATTTGAAGCTGGCTACTCCAAAATCCAAGAGCAAGTAAACTTTAGCTTGGTGCCATTTGCCCGTCACTTAGAGCGTGGTAAGGCAAAAATCTATAGTGAACAAGATGGCAAAGTCAGTAACGAATCAGTAGAAAGGCGCTATCAAGTCAACCTTGTTGCAGTGCTAAAAGATGGCAAAGGCCCACTTGAATATGCCCGTTACAAAGTTATTATGAGCCGCTCTAGTATCATTGAAATTACTCAAAGCAAACTGCCAGGTGGGCTGTTAGAAATTGGCGAATAAGTTGCTTATTCGCCAATTAGACTTTAGCTGTAGTGATGATATAAGGCTGGCTATGATTAGCGAGCCTTCCGGGTAAAGGCTTGGCAAATATTTTGGTTACCGGTTTGCTTTGCACGCCTTAATGCTACCTCTGCATTACTGAGATAATGTTCAAAAGACTGCTGCTCTAGATACCCAGAAATACCGATATTAATCCCTTCATTTAATTCATTTTGCTCCAATCTATCCATAATGCTCATGGCGTATTTGTGTGCTTGAACGGAATCACTTAGTGGCAGCAATATCACCAAAGAGCCTAGACGCCAATGGGCGATTTGAAAGCCTGTGGGTAAATCGATGAGTAACTGCATTTCAATGTCTTTTTGGCGTTGCTCTAAATGGTCTATATCACTGATGTGACTTATGAGCCCCTCAGGGTTAATGTCCATGATCAATAAGCAGGTTTGTTCACGGCTAGACTCTGTTAGGGTATTAAAATGTAGTTCTAATTCTGAAAGCTGCAATACCATTGAACTCAGTGGCGTTTGCTGATTAGGTAATTGTTTTAGCGCTGTTTGCGGCAATAGATTTTCAAAAGTACAGATAAAATACTCGTGTTCACCGTCGACAGAATGCTCCGAGCGAATATTGGCTTTTAAGCTAGTGGCAAAAGGGGTTTCACTGCTGGCGATTACTTGGCCCTTCCATTTCCCTTGCAAGCTGATGCGGCTATTGATATCGGCCCATTGTTTGGTGATGTCTTTACCTAACAGGCTTAAGATATTGACATTGCTGTCAGCAGCGAGGGCCATTAAGTTTTTAAATTTAAGGTTATATTTGAGTAATTGACCGCTGGAATCCGTTAATGCCGTGGCTACCGCGCTCTCAGATAATAACTGGTAACGGTATGCTTGATGCTTTGCTTGGGTAAGTTCGGTGATGTTTTCAAAGGTCACCAGCCAGTATTGCTCACTGTGTTTATTTTTATAGCTGGGCTGACAACATAGTGAAATAGTGCAGTTGTCATTATTTAAATTGACCACCTGCTTCCAAGTGACATTGTCACGCATGGCTTCAGTGAGCTGTTTATATTGCTCATCTTCTAATGACAATACGCGCTGTAAACTGCGCTCAAACAGTGATTCAATACTGGTTGATAGGGTATTAGCTGCTTGTAAATTGGCTTTGATGATGCGACCGCTAGTATTCACTATTAAGCAATTTTGATTACTGTTAAATAATACGCTGGCTAAATTAATACTATTGCTATTGGCGGTGCTTTCTAAATAGAAGCGATGCTTTAACACCAATAAACTGGAGGCTAACGCGGTAATGATCAAAGAGAAGCAAATTAACATATAGCGCCAGTGATCAAACTTTGCAGCGATATCCTCATGGCGAATATAAGACAGTAGATAGTATTCTCTTACCTCTGCATCTTGAGGTGCTACTTCAACCTTTAAAAACACAAAAGTGCCACTGTCAGTATGAAATTGACCAAAATGGGTGTTGGCCATGTGTTGCCATAATTCTGGGTATGACTGAATAATACTGCTGCCCAATGTATTAGGTAGTCTTTTCATGGGAAACTGCTGATTACCGCCCGCATAGAGCACGCCTTTAGAGCCAATAAGCAGTAATGGTGAGTTATGGTTAAAAAATGCCGGTTTGATGGATTCGAGTATTTCAGAAACCGAGTTGTAGGTCACTAAGTAACCGCGAATACTTTGGTCGTTATTTTCAATCCATGCCAACTGGTAAACATAAGGGGTTAACTTGCCATTTATTGGCACAAATTGAATATTGGAGTAGTAAGTGTCATTGCCTCCCATTGTATTGGAAGCTTCTAGAATAAATTCAGGGATAGTGACGTTACTAAAAGCATCTGTTGAGCTTATGCGTGGATTACCTTGGGGATCAAACAGGGTTAAACCTAATAACTCCGGAATATTGTTAAGCAATATGTCCCAGTTTTCTTCTAGCTTATGACGTTGCGCCTCAGATGGATTGGCTAAATATTGTTTCACAAGCTCTGCTTTCGCGAAAGCTTGGGTGCGAAATTGAAGGAAGTTAATTTTATCCGATGCGAGGGTGCCTACTGTTTGTATTTCACTATAACGCTTATCTGCCCAATCTTCTTGTAGGCGCCTTTCGCCTAACTTAAGCAGTAGCACAGTCAAAATGACAATACTTAACAGCATAACCAATAATTGACTAGACAGCGCTAATACATGTTGTCGCGCCCATTGAATATCTTGGGTGGAGATTAAAACAGACTTTGAGACGTTTTTATTAGTATATCTCTTAAACATTCACTTACTTATTTTTAACAGTCCCGGTAAGTGAATGTTAGCACGAATGCCCCATAAGGTTGACCTTAGAGACTGAGTTTTTCAGTAATTTTTTGTTCAAAGGTAAAAGTTACCATAAGGGCAAGTGGAGCCAATAATAAAGCTTAATCCAGAAGCCTCTTGGTTTAGTTAGCCAACAATATCCAGTTGACGACATTTAAAGGTTGCGCCTCGTTGCTCAACTAATATTTTACAACGGGCAATATCAACCCCTTCAAGGCCATTGATTGCCGACACCTGTACATCACTTATAAAAGTGGGCGCCATTTCGATAAAGCTGAGTACAGCAGCAAATGCGTGTTTCAATTTGGGCTGACAATGCTGAATATACAGGGCTTCAGTATCGGCATTGAGCGATATTGACAAGCTATCAATACAAGATGCAAGCTCGGGTAATATATTGCGCCGATGAAATAAATTTCCCAACCCATCGGTATTTAAACGTACTTTCGCGCCAGTTTGCTTAAGTTGTTTTGCGACAACTAACAATGTGTCAAGGTTCAGGGTCGGCTCGCCATAACCGCAAAATACATACTCATCAAAATCTGCAGTGTTACCTAATAAAGGGATGATATCTTCAGGTTTCACTTGTCTGTCCAGAGATAACTCATATTGATGGACTTGTTTTGAGCCATTATGTTTTGGGCAGAATTGGCACTTTAACGTGCAGCGGCCAGTAATATTAAGGTAGCGACTGCCGCGAATATCATAGACTAAGGTGTTGGCTGCGGTATCATTTGTCGCCGTTGCTGTGGTATTCGTTTTTGACATTGTGGTTTCAGGCTTCATCTGAATATCATTATTGCAGTGTGATTAAATGATATTAACCTAAGCCAATATTGATATCTGTTTGTGAGTTCGCATTATTTGCTAAAGCGCCAATTTCATGAGCTTTAGGCATAAAAAAGGGAGCTAAGCTCCCTTGTTAATGTACTTGGACTAGGCGCTAATAATAAGCTTCATCGTCTTCTTTTTTCGGCTGCCACCACCAGTTAAATATCCGCCGCGTTAACTGCTTCACATCATCTAAAATGATGTACAGCACAGGCACTAAAATCAGCGTTACTACAGTGGAAAACAAAATACCAAAGGCTAATGATGTTGCCATCGGAATGACGATTTTAGCTTGCAGGCTTTTTTCTAACAAAATAGGTACTAAGCCAACAAAGGTCGTCATTGAGGTTAAGATTATTGCTCTGAAGCGATAACAGCCCGAGTCGATGGCTGACTCCATTAACGAGAAGCCTTTGCGGCGGGCGCGGTTAACAAAGTCCACCAAAATCAGTGAGTCATTGACCACAACCCCAGCCAAGGCAACAATGCCACAAAGGCTTAATACACTCATGGATATCCCAAGAATGAAGTGACCCACCAAAGCGCCAATCATGCCAAATGGGATCACCGACATAATGATTAATGGCTGGCTATAAGACTTTAATGGAATCGCCATCAAAGCATATATGGTAAACATGGCAAAAAAGAACCCTTGCAAAAGGCCCAGCATGGCATCTTGTTCATCTTGACTGCCACCATCTAATGCGGCGTTGACCTCTTTGTAGCGCTCAGTCAATTGCGGTATAAATTCTTCTTGGATTTCACCAACCACTTTTGATGGCTCAACGGTGTTTTTGTTCACATTAGCGCTAATGGTAATCGCTCGGCGACCATCAACACGAGTAATTGATGCAAAGGATTCACCTAGCTCAATATCTGCCACCGTTGAAAAAGGCACAGCAACACCTTGTGGGGTGCGAATTAACATGTTTTCAAGGTGACCAATGGTGCGGCGCTGCTCTAATGGGTAGCGCACCATCACTTTGATCTCTTCTTTGTTACGAAGAATTCGCTGGGCTTCATAACCATAAAAGCCATAACGCACCTGACGGGCTAGATCTGACAGGGTTAACCCTAGTGCTTCGGCTTCTGGGCGAATGTTGAGTCTGATCTCTTGGCTACCAGATGAAAAGTTATCCGAGATATCGAACACACCTTCATAGGTGGCAAGTTTGGCTTTTAACTCTTTTGAGGCTTGGGCTAGTTGCTCTAAGTTACTTGAGGTTAATCTAAACGAAATATCGCCGCCGGCATCATTGGTACTGGCAGAAATATTAAGCTTTTTCACTGATAATAATTCAGGTAGCTGTTTACGCCACTCTTCAGCTATTGTGACACCGTCAATTTCACGATCTTCACCTTTTGACAGCTCAGCAAAGATAAACCCAGAGCTACTGGAATTTATCGCGATAAAGCTGTGCTTTAACACGTCAGAGCCAGTCTCTTCGACAAACTTTTCATTCATGGCGTACAGCGCTTCTTCAACTTGCTGTACCACATATAAGGTATTGAGCTCGGAGCTGCCTTCTTCCATCTCAAGGTTGACTTGAATAAAGTCCGACGGAATATCAGGGAAAAATACCCAACGAACTTTGCCACTGGCAACCAGTGCGATAGATAAAATCAGTACCCCGACAAACACCGCCACAACGTTGTAGCGATTTTTAATACAAGTACCTAAAAAGTTGCGATAATTGTTGTGAATAAAGTATTGCAGCTTCTCATTAATCCACAGTTTAAATTTTGAGAATATGTTAGTTGGCGGGCGCTTTTTCTTCACTTTCATATGAGCTAAATGCGCCGGTAAAATCAATTTTGATTCGATAAGTGAAAACGCTAACGCTAGGATCACCACCATACCGATGGACTTCCAAATTATCCCCATAGGTCCTGACACCATGATCATCGGTATAAAGGCGGCAATTGTGGTGAGTACGCCGAAGGTTGCGGGCATGGCGACCTTTTGCACCCCTTTAATGACATTCTCTAAGGAGTGACCGTTGTTTTCTACTTCTGTGTAGGCACTTTCGCCGATGACAATGGCGTCATCCACCACGATTCCCAACACCAGAATAAAGGCGAATAGGGTTAACATGTTGATTGACATGTTAAAGGGCTCTAATGGCATCAATAATAAAGTGCCAAGAAAACACACGGGTAAGCCGACCATAACCCAAAATGCCAGCTTCAAGTCGAGAAACAAGGCTAAGATCATAAACACCAATAATGCACCATAAAACATGTTTGATAACATCATGTTTAAGCGGCCTTCAAGGTAATGGGTTAAATCTCCCCAGGTATCTAGCTCGACATTGGCGGGTAGGGTGGTTTTCTTATCGGCGATATAGCTTTTAACTTGCTCTGAAATCGTCAGCGCGTTTTGATCGTCAATGCTGGTGATTTCAATAATCGCGGCAGGTTTACCATTAAAGCGGGTGTATTCAATGCGCTCTTCGAAACCATCTTTAATGGTGGCAACATCGGGTAGCATGATACGGCTGCCATCTGGGCGGGTGGAAACCACAATGTTGGCAAAATCGGCTCCAGTATAGGCCTGGCCTTTAGTGCGCAGCAAGATATCACCATCTTGGGCTCTAATTGAGCCACCGGGTAAATCTATCGAAGAGTTTTGTACCGCTTGTGCGACTTGAGTGAAGGTTATTTCATATTCACGCAGCTTATCTTCTGATAACTCAATGCCTATTTCATAATCTAGCACGCCATTAACTTGGGCACGTGTGACAGCAGGTAAATCGGTAATATCATCACGGATGCTTTTAGCCATTTCTTTCATCTCATGGAGACTTAAGTCGCCATAGACAGAGACCCAGATGACATTGTTTTCAGGTTTTATTTGGAAAATATTCGGCTTTTCTATGTTGTCAGGAAAGGTTGAAATCGCATCGATACGCAGCTTAGCCTCATCTAAAACTTGCTGAACATCATAACCGTCTTCAACCTCAATGGTGACTGTTCCTACGCTATCACTGGCAACTGAGGTGACCTTGGTAATACCATTAATATCTTGAATGGCCTCTTCGATTTTAATATTAATCCCTTCCTCAATCTCTTGAGGTGCAGCGCCAGGGTAGGCTACTGAGATCGTCAGCAAATTAAGTTCAAAGCTAGGGAAAACTTCCTTATTAATTAATTTGGCGCTGAATAAACCACCAATGAGCAGGGCTGCCATAAGTAAGTTAGCGGCAACACTATTGCGAGCAAACCAAGCAATAATGCCTTTGTTGTAATCGATATCGTTATTGGAGGCTGAGTTTGAATTAGTGTTATCCATTACAGATCACCTGCTATGGTTATTTCATCACTGTTTTCTGCTGGCGCTTCTAGTTCCTCATCTGGCGCGTCAGCTTCTTCACCTAACAATTTCACTTTCTGGCCTGAGGTCATATTATTGATATCGGTGATCGATACGCGCTCACCACTTTTCAGGCTACCCTTAATATAGACATGTTCAATATCGGTGCGCACGATATTAACTGGGCGTATTTCAATGGTATTGTCGTCTTTAACAATGGCAACTTGATTGTCTCTTACCACATAGCGGGGTAGCTTCACTATGCCATCGACAGTGCGACCGGTGATAACGGCAGTCACAAAGCTGCCATATTTAAGTGGGAGTTCATTTTCGCCGCGCTGCTGTCTTAGGTAAGGATCTTTAACTTCTGCGACTAAGTAAACCATACGGTTTTGCTCATCAATGACGTTTTCACTGCGGACAATATTACCTTGCCAAGTAAATGAATTACCCGCCAAAGAAGCGCTTAAAGTGACTGAGGTATCAGGGTTATCCACCGACTCTAAGTAAGCTAAATCATTGTTGCTTAACGGTAAGCGAACTTCAGCAATGCTGATATCGTATAGCTCACCTAAATTTGTCCCTAAAGAGACATATTGGCCTAAATCGACGTTACGCGCTTTAATGAGGCCATCAAATGGGGCTCTTATCACTGTGCGCTCTAAATTTCGCTGAGCACGGGCAAGTGCGGCTTTAGCGTATTTGACATTGGCTTGTTCTTTTTTCAGTTGCGGTATACGCAGGCCTAACTCTGGCGGTAGGCCATCATCAAAATCTTTAAATTCAATTTTAGCGACTTCACCACGGGCGACTTCTTCATTAAGCGCTGCATAGGCTTGGGCAAGGCTAGCTTCTGCTTGGATAAAATCAGCTTCATAATCTGAAGGTTCAATTTGTGCTAAAGCTTGACCTTGTTTGACTATACCGCCGGCGACAAAACTTGGATCTAGGCTAACTAAACGGCCTTGTACTTCGGTGACTAACTGGGTTTTGTATTTAGGGCTGACAACACCATACGAAGGCAGATTTAACGAGACTGTTTGTAGCTCGACGTCAATGACATCAACAATAGCAATTTTAGCTTGTTCTTGTTTTTGCTCAGGAGCTTCTTTGGTACTTAGCAGCACAAAAGCTAAGCCTGCGAAAATGATCAGGATAAATAAAGGCGATAGGATTCTTAAGATTCGTTTCATTGGTAACTGTATCCATACAAAATATTACATCAGAGAGTAACTCTATTTTTTTCATGACTTTTAGAGTCTTATACCCGCTAAATTAGCAGAGTTCGTCAGCGAGCTAAAGCGATAGATGTAAATTAAATGTTTCATAAGATTTTTTCATCTTTATTTAGGGTTTTACACTATAAAACTGATTTTTAGATAAAAAAAAGCCCTGAAGCATTATATTGATTCAGGGCTTAAACAGTTTTTTAATCGCGAGAGAAAGGCTTACTTTTTCTTTTTCGCTTTTGCTTTTTTAGATTTTTTCTTCGCAGCGATTTTCACTTTGTCTTTTTTCTTGCCAGGCACTTTCGCTTCTTTGTGCGTTGGTCGTAAACCGTCGATGTAACGACGTTTTAGTGGCTGCTCAATATAGCGCTCAATTTTATTAACGATGCGCATATCATGGGCTTCAATTAATGAAATTGCCGTGCCTTTCGCGCCTGCGCGTGCAGTACGTCCAATACGGTGAACATAGGCGTCGGCTGAGCGAGGCATATCAAAGTTAATCACGTGGGTGATACCTTCAATATCAATACCACGGGCTGCAACATCGGTTGCCAGCAAGATATTGACTTCGCCTTTACTGAATTTACTTAAGGCTTGGAAGCGCTTTTTCTGCTCCATATCACCACGTAAGAAAGCGCAAGGAATTCCGGCTTTAAGCAGCTGGCCTTCAAGGCTTGCTACAATCTCACGGGTTTTTACGAATACGATAGTGCGCTTAACTGACTCTTGCTGAAGAATGTTGCATAGCAAGGCAAACTTATGGGCTTGATTATCGGCAAGGTGAGCCCATTGGTGAATTTTGGCTTTTTCACTGCGAGGTGAGTCAACGTCAATCGTGACCGGGTCATTCAATAGCACTTGCGCGAAGCGCGATACACCGCTGCCTTCAAGGGTGGCAGAAAATAACATATTCTGCTTACGGCCTTGGGCCTCAATGGCGATAGTTTCTACCACTGACGAGAATCCCATATCTAACATACGGTCAGCTTCATCAATGATCAGGATTTCAACTTCTGTTGCTTCAAACTGGCCTTTATCAAGATATTCAACTAGGCGACCGGGAGTGGCAATCAATAAATCGACATTGTCTTCAAGTTGTTCTTCTTGGGGGCCGTATGGCACACCACCGGTGATAATACCAATATCGAGATCTAAATCGGTGGCAAGGTGGCAAGCGTAACGATGAATTTGGCTAGCAAGCTCACGTGTTGGGGTTAGGACTAACACACGGGCTTGACCATTGAATCGTCTTGGGAAATCAATCAAGTGTTGTAATGCCGGCAGCAAAAAGCTGGCCGTTTTACCGGTACCTGTTGGCGCTTTAGCTAAAATATCCCGTTGTTCCATCGCCATTGGCAATGTTTGTTGTTGAACAGTCGTTGGGGTTAAATGTCCCATCGCTTTTAACGAATCTAAAAGCATCGGGTCTAGGTCAAAATCTTCAAATAGCATGCGCTGTAGGTCTCACTGATTGATAGCCGAGCATTATAACCTAAGAAGCTCAACTCAGCGAGAGCGATATCTATACAAAGCTTAAAGTTTTAGATAGAACTCACGACAAAGGGTGATCATTTGTTGACTATATTGGCCACTGTTATCGCTTATCACTAAACTTGAGTGCTCAATAGTATCAATATTCGGCTGATGTTTAAGCTCAAGCAGCAATCGTCTAGCGGGTTTATTGATCACCGTTGAGATGCTGACTCGCTTAGATATGGCCAAAGACGTTTGTGTTAATGCGTCGGTAAAGCGCGCTTCACTTTCAACTGGAAGAATTAAGCTCGCCGCGCCATTTGGCGCCAGTAATAGCGCGATATTTTTCAGTAACTCGCTAAAGCTTAAGCTCTCGGTATGTCTTGCGGTTGCTCGCTGCTGCTGCTTTGATTGCGGCCCATTGTCAAAATAGGGCGGGTTACAAATTATGCTATCAAATAATGGGCTTAGCTTAGCTTTATACTGAACTAAGTGCTGGGCACTAAAGTCTTGTATTGCCCCATGGTGAAACTCAATCATCTCAGCCCAAGGGCAATTGGCGATATTGTGTAAACAATCTTGGGCAGCTAAATCATCGAGCTCAACAGCGACAATTTTAATCGCTGAGCTTGCTTGTTGATGGGCTCGCTGGGCTGCCATGAGGGTTAATAGTCCACTGCCGGCACCGATATCCAAAATCGTTCGGCTATGTTCGATATTAGCCCAAGCGCCTAACATCACCCCGTCAGTACTTACCGGCATACCACAGCGGCTATCATCAATATGAAATTGTTTGAAACTAAAAGGCATAGGACTATAGATTGAGAAATGGCCGATTATGGTAACTGTTTTTGCAATTTTTCCCAAACGGATAGTAGGTTGATTTATTGTTGCTAATATACTGGCGACTTAGGTGCTTGTGTTGTTATTGTAGCGCTAATGTTTGGCTGTTTTTAAGCTTGTTTTCAGATGATGGTTGTTTTTGCTTTATGCGGGTTTTGCGCTTGTGTATCTAAGTGCTATTTGCTATTAGTTCCTACCCGTTTGAGCACATTATTGCGGTTTAAATGGGAAAAATGAAATCAGCTTCACAAATCGGCATAGGTATTACGAAAATACGCTGAATTTATCAGCAATATTGCAGTGATTTTAGTGAGCTTAAGTGTAATTTAAAGTTTACAGGTTTGTCGGGAGGTTAGATTAGCGATAGCTAATTGGTGACTATTCCCTTAAGTTTGTAAAAAAAACAAAACAACAAGATGGGGCAATGTGTGCAAAACAATAATATGAGTATTGGCGATACGATAGGCTTAGGCTTTATGACGTTCGCATTTTTCTTAGGTGCTGGTAACCTAATTTTTCCACCGTTTGCAGGTATGTTAGCTGGTGAGAACATGACACTAGCAATGTTAGGCTTTCTTATTACTGCCGTGGGTTTACCCCTTGCTGGACTTATTGCGATTGCAAAAGCAAATGGTAAGGTCATGGCGATGTTACCGGCATTTGCGGCAACTGCTTTAGCGATTTCTATCTATATTATTATCGGCCCAGCCTTTGCTGCTCCGCGTACTGGCTTGGTGGCTTTTGAAATTGGTGCTCGTCCATTTTTAGATAATGCCGATGCAATCATCCAACTTGGTGCACTGTCACTTAATAAAGCACAATTGTTTTATACCATTGGCTTTTTTGCCATTGCGATGTTGTTGTCGTTATTCCCAGGTAAATTATTAGACAGCGTTGGTAAAGTATTAACCCCTATTCTGATTTTCCTATTAGTCGGTTTAGCGTTATCTGTGATCATTACCCCTAGCGCTGCAATTCAAGCTGCAAGCGGTGATTACATTAATAGCCCACTTTCTAAAGGTATTTTAGAGGGTTATAACACTATGGATACGCTAGCTTCATTGATTTTCGGTATGTTAATCATTGATATTTTGCGTAAAAAAGGCATCACTGATTCAAAAGCGCAAACTCGCTATTTAGTACGCGCTGCTATCATTGCTGCATCGGGTTTAGCTTTTGTTTATGTGTCATTATTCTATTTAGGCGCTACCGCTGGTGATATTGCTTTGGGCGCTGAAAATGGTGGCCAAATTCTAACAAACTATGTGACTCATGAGTTTGGCACTATGGGGACTATCTTATTAGCAACGGTAGTGAGCATTGCCTGTTTAACAACTGCAGTTGGGTTAATTACCGCCTGTTCAGAGTTTTTCAATGAGCTATTGCCTAAGATCTCATACAAAGCGTTTGTGATTTTCTTCAGTTTGGTTTGTGCCACGGTTGCCAATGTGGGCTTAACGCAGTTAATTAACATCAGTATTCCTGTGTTAATGACTATTTACCCAGTGGCAATTGCATTGGTAGCGATTACTTTCTTAACTGAGCGTTTCCCTCGTCCTGAATTTTCACATCGTTTAGTGTTATCTGTTGCTTTGTTCTTTGGTATTTTTGATGGTCTTCAAGTTGCTGGCGTAGATACAAGTTTCCTAAGCTTTATGCCACTTCATGCTGAAGGCATGGCATGGTTATTACCAGTAGGGCTTGCGATTGTTGCTTGTTTATTTGTTCCTGCCAAGGATCAAGCTTTAGCTGCAAGCTAGGTAACCTTTGTCAAACTAAGCTAACTTTAGTTACACTAACGGCGTTATTTCATCTTGAAATAACGCCGTTTTTTTAGGAATTCATGTGACAGATAAGTATCAAGCCGATCCCATTATCGATGCATTTTTAGATGACCTTTGGTCTACGAAAGGACTTAGTGACAATACACTGGCTTCCTATCGTACTGATCTACGCCATTTTGAACGTTTTGTGCTAACGAAAAAACGCCAGTTGATTAATGTCGATCAGTTGCTGATCCGCGATTACTTAGCCTTTCGAGTGGAACAAAATTTTGCAAAAAGCAGTACTGCGCGGTTATTGAGTAGCTTGCGGCGTTTGTATGGTTATTTGTTGGTTAATGAGCAGATAGCTGTTGATCCCACCGCGCTGGTTGAGTCCCCTCAATTAGTTAGGCAATTACCCGAGGCACTCAGTGAAGCCCAAATAAACAGCTTACTGGATGAGCCCAATGTTGATGATCCGCTAGAGTGCCGAGATAAAGCCATGTTGGAGTTACTTTATGCCACTGGGCTGCGGGTAACCGAACTGGTTAGCTTAACCCTTGAGCAAATAAGCTTACGCCAAGGCTTAGTGAGAATTGTCGGTAAGGGCGGTAAAGAGCGCTTAGTTCCCTTAGGTGAGTTAGCGGTGACAGAAGTAGATCAATACCTTGTTGCGGCAAGAGCTGAGCTACTGGGTAATAAGCAAAGTGATGTACTGTTTCCATCAAAGCGCGGTCAAATGATGACAAGGCAGACCTTTTGGCACCGAATTAAGCTATATGCGTTACGGGCAGGAATACACAGCCATTTGTCGCCCCACACTTTGCGCCATGCTTTTGCGACCCATTTATTAAATCACGGCGCAGACTTACGGGTAGTGCAGTTGCTACTGGGCCACAGTGATTTATCGACTACGCAAATTTACACCCATGTAGCTAAAGCGAGGCTGCAACAGTTGCATAGTGAGCACCATCCAAGAGGTTAGTGCAAAATGAATGTTTATTATTGCTTACACAAAATGAGCGCTGTGTAGTTGCTTTCATGAAATATTGTCTGTAACTTTTGCGCTGATGAGCGGGTCTATATAGTGAGTAGACTAATACAGATTGACCAAATAGGATTTTAAATGAAGTTAACCAAAGCATTCTCTTTAGCGATAACGCTTGCAGTAGCCCCGTTATTACATGCCGCTTCTGCCTCTGATATCCCTAATGAAGCAGAACTCAAAAAACAAGTTTCAGATACCTTAGGTGTGAATGTTTTGAGCATTGAGGCATCGCCAATTGATGGTCTTTATCAAGCGCTTACTGACCGTGGTCTGCTATATGTGTCTCCAGATGGCAGTAAGTTACTTCACGGTAATATGTATGATTTACAAAAGGGCATGAAAAACTTAACCGAGGCAGCACTAGCAGGCCCTCGCATTGATATGCTAAAACCTTTTGAAAAGGATATGTTGGTTTATAAAGCCAAAAATGAAAAACATGTGGTGACTATTTTTACCGATGTTGATTGTGGCTATTGTCGTAAGTTGCATCAGCAAATGGATGGCTATAACGATTTAGGAATTACCGTAAGATATTTAGCTTATCCTCGTGCGGGTATTCCGTCAGCGAATGCCGATGAAATGGAAGCTGTGTGGTGTGCTAAAGATCCACTACAAGCGATGACCGATGCCAAAACTGGTCGTAATGTAAAAGCGGCAAAATGTGATGCTAATATCGAAGGTCAATACCGCTTAGGTGGCTCATTTGGTATTAACGGTACCCCAGCAATTGTGTTAGAAAATGGCGTATTAGTACCAGGCTATCAACCGCCTGAAGCATTATTAAATACCATTAAAACCAATCTTTAATCTACAGTGAGTTAACGGATTTAGCCGCTAAAGCGCGTTAAAAGACGTTAATTTATAACAAAAGGTGAGCCCAAAGCTCGCCTTTTTTGTTATGGTAAATTCAGTTTCAATGATTCATTCCCACTTCATAATTCGATATTTTCTTAAGGTGTTTTTGTGGCCCATAAAATTGTTCGCCGACCTCTAGTAGACGATAGTCATTTACCAGCTAGTATTCCTGCTATTTTAAAGCAATTGTATGCCCGTCGAGGCGTCGACCTTTTGGGCTGTGATCTGAGTCTTTCAAAGCTATTACGCCCAGATTCTATGATGGGCTTGGCTGAAGCTGCGCGTATTATTGCCGATGCTATTATGGCGAAAAAGTCCATTTTGATTGTGGGCGACTTTGACGCAGATGGCGCTACCTCAACCAGTGTGTGTTTGTTGGCATTACGGATGATGGGTGCTCAGCATGTGGATTATCTTATTCCTAATCGATTTGATTATGGCTATGGCTTAAGCCCAGAAATTGTAGCTGTGGCGCAGTCAAAAGGCGCTGAGGTATTAATTACCGTAGATAATGGTATTTCATCCATAGAAGGCGTAGCAGCGGCTAAAGCGCTGGGGATGACCGTAGTGGTGACAGATCACCATCTACCGGGTAAATCATTGCCCATAGCCGATGTCATTGTTAATCCAAATCAAGCTGGCTGTGAGTTTGCCAGTAAATCTATTGCAGGTGTGGGCGTGGCATTTTATTTGATGTCTGTACTGCGCAGTGAATTACGCGCCCGCGATTGGTATCAGCTTAATCAATTAGCCGAGCCGAACTTAGGCAGTTTATTGGACATTGTTGCACTGGGGACTGTGGCTGATGTGGTTTCCCTTGATAGTAATAACCGCATTTTAGTGCAAGCTGGCTTACAAAGAGTACGTAGTGGTCGCTGCCGTGTTGGGATCACAGCTCTGCTTGAAGTCGCTAAGCGAAACCCGCAGCGCATTGTCGCATCAGATTTTGGTTTTGCAGTAGGCCCAAGACTTAATGCCGCAGGACGCTTAGATGAAATGGCCTTAGGGGTCGAAACCCTACTTTGTGAAGATATGATGCTCGCCAGACGCATGGCAGGTGAGCTTGATGGTCTGAATGCTGAGCGCCGCGAATTAGAAACCGGTATGCAGCAAGAAGCCCTAAAAAGCTTACAAAAACTCAGCTTGGATGAAACTAAATTACCTTGGGGATTAGCCATTTTTCAAGAAGATTGGCATCAGGGCGTGATTGGTATTTTAGCATCACGCATTAAAGATAAATATCATCGCCCCGTGATTGCTTTTGCCGATGCGGGTAACGGTGAGATTAAAGGCTCCGCTCGCTCGATTAAGGGCTTACACATGCGTGACTTATTGGAGCTAATTAATAGCCGTCACCCTGGGATGATCCTTAAGTTTGGCGGACATGCGATGGCAGCAGGACTATCCCTAAAAGCTGATGCCTTTAGCGAGTTTGAACAAGCCTATGACAAAGCGGTGCGTGAAATATTAAAACCTGAGCAGCTTACCGGTGAGATTTTATCTGATGGTGAATTGCCAGTCGCGCTGATGAACCTCGATACTGCCTATTTGTTAAGAGATGCAGGCCCATGGGGGCAAGCATTTGAAGAGCCATTATTTGATGGTTATTTCAGTGTCATTCAACAGCGCATTGTCGGTGAAAAGCACCTAAAGCTGGTGTTAGAGTCTCAGTGTGGCGCTGTAATGATGGATGCGATTGCATTTAATGTTGATTTAACCACTTGGCCTGATGCAAGCATAAAACATGCTCGTGTGGCTTATAAACTGGATGTGAATGAGTTTAGAGGTAATCAAACCGTACAAATGCTGGTGGATTACATTGAGCCAGCTTAATGGGTATTGTCTGTGAGGTTAACTTAAGCCAAGGGTGACTTTGTGTTAGTTAGCTGCGGCGCTAATAAGTTGCGCTTTAATGAGCTGGTATTACTCAGGTGTGCTTGCTCAAGAGGCTAGTACAAGGAGCTAGTAAATGAGTCAGAGTACTGACTCAAAGTCGTTAAGGCGCTTTATTGATGCAATGGTTACCGCATGAATGATAAATGACAGAAACAAAAAAGCCTCGCATTGCGAGGCTTTTTTGTTATTTGGTCGCGTTAGCCACCAAATCTAAATATGGTGCCCGAACCCGGAATCGAACCAGGGACACGAGGATTTTCAATCCTCTGCTCTACCGACTGAGCTATTCGGGCGACGGGATGCAATTTAAGGTTTTAAGCCGTTTGAGTCAACCGTTTTTTTAGCATTTAAGCTGAAAATGTGTCAACTGCATATCTTTTGTACCTTTTGTGATGTTTTATTCTACATGGCGTATAAATAAAAAATGCCTTCAAATTGAAGGCATTCTAGCGTAGTTAAGCAGTAAGGCTAAACATTAGTTACTGACTAACTCATTATTCGGGAAATTCGCCGCCATCACGGTTACCACGTTTTGCTTTAGCTGCTCTTGACCTAATTCTTCGTAAGCCTGAGCCATGATTTCAAGGGCATGTTCAGTTGATGGTGTTCCTGGGAATTGCTCCATCACAGTTTGTGCTCTTACCGCTGCAGCGCTCCAAGCGCCCATTTTAATATAATACTCAGCTACTTTGATTGAGTATTTTGCTAAACGGTTTTTTAGGTATTGCATACGATGTTGTGCATCTGCTGCATACTTACTATCTGGGTAGCTTTTGATTAAACGATCAAAATCTTTAAAAGCATCTTGGGCATTTTTAGGATCGCGATCGGTGCGGTCAATATTCATCATATCGTGAAAAAGATAATTATCAGCCTGCATATTAGTCAAACCACGCATATAATAGACATAATCAATATCTGGATGGGTTGGGTTTAAGCGTAAAAAGCGGTCAATGTTAGCAATACCTGATGCGACATCATCCATCTTATAATAGGCAAAAATCATGTCCAATTGGACTTGAGTTTTGTGGGGGCCGAACGGGTAACGCGAGTCTAACGCTTCTAGGGTTCTAACGGCTTTTGAGTAGTTCCCAAGTTCCATTGAGGTTCGTGCCTGAGCATAAAGTGCTTCTGGCGACTTGTTACTGACAACTTCTTCTTCAAAACCTTTAGAGGTGCTACAAGCCGTTAAAGTCAATGAAAACAATACTAGGGCGGCGCCTTTGGCAAAATTATGCATATGTAAATTCAATTCTTTTATAAGTTATTGTTAAGAATTTTTCCATTTCACTGTAAAATAGAAAACAATCCGATTGTAACAGATAGTTCATTCACTTTGGACCCCAAAAAAGGGGTACGGTTCCTATGACACAAGAGATTAATCTAAAAAGCGAAATCACAGCAAGTCAAACGGGTCTAAGATTAGACCAAGCTTTGGCTGAATTGTTCCCTGATTATTCCCGTACACGCATCAAAGAATGGATTTTATCTGGTGCAGTTTCAGTTGATGATACTGTCGTCGATATACCTCGTGAGAAGGTACTAGAGTCGCAGTTAATTGCTGTAGAAGCAACGCTTGAAGAAGAAGTTAAAGATAAAGCGCAGAAAATCCCACTAGATATCGTCTACGAAGATGACCATATTTTAGTGGTAAACAAGCAAGCGGGCTTGGTTGTGCATCCTGGTGCAGGTAATGCTGATGGCACATTATTAAATGCGTTATTACATCATTGTCCTGAAATCGAACATGTACCACGTGCTGGTATTGTGCATCGTTTAGATAAAGACACCACAGGTTTAATGGTGGTGGCTAAAACGGTTGAAGCACAAACTCACCTTGTTGCGGCGCTTCAAGCCCGTGATATCGTGCGTGAATACGAAGCAATTGTGATTGGTACTATGACAGCTGGTGGCACGGTTGATGAACCTATTGAACGCCATGAAACTCGTCGTACTCAAATGGCAGTGATTATGGGGGGCCGTCCTTCAGTCACTCATTATCGCGTTGCTGAAAAATTTAGAGCCCATACTCGTTTAAGACTGCGTCTTGAAACAGGTCGTACTCACCAAATTCGTGTTCATATGGCTTATATTGGCCACGTGCTAGTTGGTGATCCTGTTTATGGTGGTCGTCCACGTCCGCCTAAAAAAGCAAGCAAAGCGTTTTTTGAACTTTTAAAAGGCTTTGAGCGTCAGGCGTTACATGCGGTGCGTTTGGAGCTTGCACATCCGTTTACCCAAGAAATTATGACTTGGCATGCTCCTATCCCTGAGGATATGAAGATGCTAACCAAAGCATTGCGCGAAGACACAGAACTAAATCCAATAGAATACCTATAGGCGTTAGTCTTGCGTAAGCAATGGCATAAGGATTGATTGTGTTTAAAGCCAGTTGGCCATTACCTGATAATGTTGCTATCGCCATGACAAATCGTCATGGCGGTGTCAGCAAACCACCTTATGACAGCCTGAATTTAGGCTTGCATGTGGGGGATGTTGTAGCAGATGTCATGGCCAATCGGGCTTTATTACAAACAGCGCATTCAATCCAGTCGCCACTTGTTTGGCTTGAGCAAGTGCATGGCACTGACATCATTGATTGCTCTAGACTGACGACAGCTGATATTGCATCTCCTCTCATTGGCGATGGTAGTTATACCAACTCCCCCAATACTGCACTGGCGATTATGACCGCAGATTGCCTTCCTGTATTACTGTGTAATAATGCGGGCACTGAAGTTGCTGCAGTCCATGCCGGCTGGCGTGGCTTATGTGATGGCATAATTGAAGCCGCAGTTAGCAAATTTTCCTCTCCAACGACTGAACTCATCGCTTATTTAGGTCCTGCAATTGGCCCTGGTGCGTTTGAAGTTGGCGCAGAAGTACTTCAATATTTTACCGAAAAGCATCCTCAAGCGACTGACTACTTTAAACCGCAAGCTGAAAAGTATTTAGCAGATTTAGCGGGCTTAGCTCAAATGAGACTGGCGTTATTAGGTATTCCCCAAATATATTGCGCTAATCGCTGCACTTTTAGCGATAGTGATTACTTTTCTTATCGCCGCGAACAACAAACTGGCCGCATGGCGTCGCTTATCTGGCTTAAGTCCTAATCTGTTTTTTAGATTTGATCTACATCATTTAACCTAACGGTTTATTTTTAAATTCGCCTCATTAGATTGAAAAATCCATAAACACCCCCATATTTTACTTATCAAAAACATTCCCGTTTTTAAATTAATTGTTTAGGAGGCCGTATGAGACTCGATCGTATGACCAATAAGTTTCAAATCGCCATTTCAGATGCACAGTCACTGGCGTTAGGACGAGATCATCAGTTTATTGAACCTATTCATTTGATGATGGCTTTGTTAAATCAAGATTCAGGTTCAATTCACCCATTACTGACCCAAGCGGGCATTAATGTCAGTGCGCTGCGTTCGTCAATAAGCCAAGAGCTGGAACGAGTATCGCAAGTGCAAGGCACTGGTGGTGATGTTCAGTTGTCACAAACCCTGATCCGCTTGCTGAACTTATGCGATAAATTAGCCCAAAAGCGAAAAGACAAATACATTTCGTCAGAGTTGTTTGTATTAGCGGCGTTAGAAGGCAATGACCCGTTAGCTAAAAGCCTTAAAGCGGCGGGTGCCACCAAAGAAGTCTTGGAGTCGACCATAGATCAAATCCGTGGCGGACAAAATGTCGATGATCCCAATGCCGAAGATCAACGCCAAGCGCTAAAGAAATTTACCGTCGATCTTACTGAGCGAGCAGAGCAAGGTAAATTAGATCCGGTTATTGGCCGCGACGAAGAAATTCGCCGTACCATCCAAGTACTGCAGCGCCGTAGTAAAAACAATCCAGTATTGATTGGCGAGCCCGGTGTGGGTAAAACTGCCATCGTTGAAGGCTTAGCTCAACGGATTGTCAATGGCGAAGTACCTGAAGGTATTAAAAACAAACGGGTACTTTCCCTTGATATGGGCTCGTTAATTGCGGGCGCAAAATATCGCGGTGAATTTGAAGAGCGCCTCAAAGCAGTATTAAGTGAGTTAGCCCAAGAAGAAGGCCAAGTCATCCTGTTTATCGATGAGCTGCACACTATGGTTGGTGCAGGTAAAGGCGAAGGGGCGATGGATGCAGGTAATATGCTTAAACCCGCTCTTGCTCGAGGCGATTTACATTGTGTTGGCGCTACCACGCTTGATGAATACCGTCAATATATTGAAAAGGATGCCGCACTTGAGCGTCGTTTCCAAAAAGTGCTGGTTGATGAGCCAAGTGTGATAGATACCATTGCGATATTACGGGGTTTAAAAGAACGCTATGAGCTGCATCACCATGTGGAAATTACCGATCCTGCTATTGTAGCCGCAGCCACTATGTCACACCGCTATGTCTCTGACAGAAAGTTACCTGATAAAGCTATCGATTTGATTGATGAAGCAGCCTCAAGTATCCGTATGCAAATTGACTCAAAGCCAGAGTCATTAGATAGGTTAGAGCGTCGCGCAATTCAACTTAAGCTAGAAGAACAAGCACTAGCGAAAGAAGAAGATGAAGCCAGTCGCAAACGTCTGAGTGATTTACAGGCTGAGCTTGCTCAAGTTGAAATTAAAGCCAACGAGCTAAACGAAATTTGGCGCACTGAAAAAGCCGCATTGGCTGGCACTCAACATATTAAAGCCGATTTAGAACAATCGCGCATGGATATGGACGTGGCGAGAAGGGCAGGCGATTTAACGCGAATGTCTGAACTGCAATATGGCCGTATTCCTGAACTTGAAAAGCAATTAGATTTAGCTTCTCAGGCTGAAATGCAAGACATGACCTTATTACGCAATAAAGTCACCGATATTGAAATTGCAGAAGTGTTGTCAAAAGCCACCGGTATACCAGTGAGTAAAATGCTCGAAGGTGAGCGTGACAAGTTATTGCAAATGGAAGACGCACTACATCAAAGAGTGATTGGTCAAAATGAAGCGATAGAAGCGGTATCAAATGCGATTCGTAGAAGCCGCGCAGGTCTAGCTGATCCAAACCGCCCTATAGGTTCTTTCCTCTTTTTAGGCCCAACTGGTGTGGGTAAAACCGAACTATGTAAATCATTAGCGACATTCCTATTTGATACTGAATCCTCCATGGTGCGTATCGATATGTCAGAGTTTATGGAAAAGCATACCGTGTCACGGCTGGTGGGTGCGCCTCCTGGTTATGTCGGCTATGAAGAGGGCGGTTACTTAACAGAAGCCGTTCGTCGTAAGCCTTATTCTGTCATCTTGCTCGATGAAGTTGAAAAAGCCCATCCTGATGTATTCAATATCTTACTGCAAATATTGGACGATGGTAGATTAACTGACGGCCAAGGCCGAACGGTCGACTTTAGAAATACCGTTATTATCATGACCTCAAATTTAGGCTCTGACATTATCCAGCAAGGTTTTGAAACCCAAAACTATGCTCAGATGAAGGCATCGGTAATGGAAGTCGTTACCCAAAGCTTTAGGCCTGAGTTTTTAAACCGTATCGATGAAACTGTGGTGTTCCATCCACTATCAGCTGAACATATTGCCTATATCGCAGAAATCCAGTTAGAGAACTTAAAAGCGCGCTTAGCAGAAAAAGACTTTAGCTTAACGATCTCTAAAGCTGCACTGGCATTAATTGCTGAAGCAGGATTTGATCCTATATATGGAGCAAGACCACTCAAGCGTGCCTTGCAGCAGGAAGTTGAAAACCCATTAGCTAATCACTTACTAAAAGGTGATTTACTACCAGGTAAAGCAATCAACGTAGATGTGAAAGATGGTTTGCTAACATTTAGCCAATAATCTACTTCGTCATTAATCAACTTAGTGCATGGCTAATCAATTGAGTGAAGCAATTAAAGGGGCATAGTAGTTAACTATGCCCCTTTTGTGTTTTTGGCGAGGTGAGACTGATCAATAGAAACTATCCAAAATAAATAACCCTTTTGACGAATTCGTAAACCCAGTGTCGGCAAGCTATCTTGCGAGTATCAAATTTATAAACTAGCTTGAAAGTAGACTGTTTAACTCAACCACTGTGATTTTAGTCAAAAGGATATAGCATGAATAAATTAGTTGTAATAAGTAGCGCACTCATAGCAATAGCCCTAACAGGCTGTAGCTCTGCCCCCCAAACCAATGGCGAAATCCCAGTTATTAAGGTTGGTAATGTTGATTACGACAGTATTTATCATTATGGCTATAACCGTGGCTGTCAAAGTGCACTATTGCAAAGCACATCAAGTGAATCACTCGACGGAATGAAAGATAAAACCTTAAATGGGATAAATGCATTTGAAAAAGGTTGGCGCTCAGGTACCCAAACCTGTAATGGTGGCGAGTTTAAATCAATGTACACTGTTGGCAATTAATCATGCCCAATCGACAAAACTTATAGCAAAAGGGGCCAATAGGCCCCTTAATATCACAATGTCATGCTATTGCTTAATATTGTAGCTAATACAATATTACTGGCAAAACAGTTTTATTCTTTCTTCATTGGTTTCAATTTGAGCAAGTCTCTCTTCTTCGGTTACCTGTACGGCTTCACCGGTGGTGGGATCTTTGCGGTGTAATCGTTGATAAGTATTTAATACATTTAGGCTGTGTTTAGCGCTTTCACAAATAGACGCTGCTTGTTCAGCATCTCTAGCCTTAATGGTTTCGGCATTCTTTTCTGCATCCGATGGTTTATTTGCACTTGATGATGCATTAGCAATAACAGGTAAGTAACCCACTTGTGCAGGCTCAATGTCTTCACTATAGAGTTTTTCAGAATTAACTTCATTCGGTGGCTGTTGACTATAATGCTTTACCCCTTTCTCATCGACCCAAGAATAAATCACGGTAGCATTGGCAACTTGTATCAAACTACAACAGCCTATTAAACACAATAAACGTAAACTAAGCATATATATTCCTAAATGGTGTATACCAACTTTCCTTATTAAAAATAAAATAGGCGATTTGAACCTTAAAACCAATAGTTATTATCGAGTTTATTGAAGACTTAGTTCCAATACTTGAGCTATTGAAGGTAAACAAGCAGCCTAGAATTGGCAGTCAACAACAAAATAGGGTGGTTTTAGGTGATAAAAACCACGAATTGTTTAGCTTTTGCGCATTCAGTTTGTGTTGCAGATAAAAAATGCCAAAAGCCCTTGCGCTAAATCTTAACTTGCCTATAATGCGCATCCACTGACACGGCGACAGACCAATAGCCTCAAGGTGTTAGCGTTAATTAAGCTGCTTTTAAAGCGTCATAATTAACCGGTTGAAAAGCATTTTAAATTAACGTTAAAAATGACTTGACGCCAACAACGGGAAGTGTAGAATACGCATCCCTAAGCCAACGACCTAGCGTCAAATGGCTGCTGATATGAAAGATTATTTCTTACATAATTAGCAACGCTCTTTAACAAATCAAACAAGAAATCTGTGTGGACACTCACAGGTGTTGAGTTAATCGAAATTGCTCATTCTTTCTCGTAAAGAGTGAAGCAATCAAAATTATTATCAATGTAACGATGAGTGTTCATAGCAATATGTAACAAACGTTTTAGAGATTCTTCCGAGTCTTTAAATCGAAATCAGAATTCATTGAGCCGAAACGAAGCTTTTATTTATAAGAGTGGTTGTTTCAACAAAACTTTAATTGAAGAGTTTGATCATGGCTCAGATTGAACGCTGGCGGCAGGCCTAACACATGCAAGTCGAGCGGTAACAGGAATTAGCTTGCTAATTCGCTGACGAGCGGCGGACGGGTGAGTAATGCCTAGGGATCTGCCCAGTCGAGGGGGATAACAGTTGGAAACGACTGCTAATACCGCATACGCCCTACGGGGGAAAGGAGGGGACCTTCGGGCCTTTCGCGATTGGATGAACCTAGGTGGGATTAGCTAGTTGGTGAGGTAATGGCTCACCAAGGCGACGATCCCTAGCTGTTCTGAGAGGATGATCAGCCACACTGGGACTGAGACACGGCCCAGACTCCTACGGGAGGCAGCAGTGGGGAATATTGCACAATGGGCGAAAGCCTGATGCAGCCATGCCGCGTGTGTGAAGAAGGCCTTCGGGTTGTAAAGCACTTTCAGTAGGGAGGAAAGGTTAACGGTTAATAACCGTTAGCTGTGACGTTACCTACAGAAGAAGGACCGGCTAACTTCGTGCCAGCAGCCGCGGTAATACGAGGGGTCCAAGCGTTAATCGGAATTACTGGGCGTAAAGCGTACGCAGGCGGTTCATTAAGCCAGATGTGAAATCCCCGGGCTCAACCTGGGAATTGCATTTGGAACTGGTGAACTAGAGTCTTGTAGAGGGGGGTAGAATTTCAGGTGTAGCGGTGAAATGCGTAGAGATCTGAAGGAATACCGGTGGCGAAGGCGGCCCCCTGGACAAAGACTGACGCTCATGTACGAAAGCGTGGGGAGCAAACAGGATTAGATACCCTGGTAGTCCACGCCGTAAACGATGTCTACTCGGAGTTTGGTGCCTTGAGCACTGGGCTCCCAAGCTAACGCATTAAGTAGACCGCCTGGGGAGTACGGCCGCAAGGTTAAAACTCAAATGAATTGACGGGGGCCCGCACAAGCGGTGGAGCATGTGGTTTAATTCGATGCAACGCGAAGAACCTTACCTACTCTTGACATCCAGAGAATTCGCTAGAGATAGCTTAGTGCCTTCGGGAACTCTGAGACAGGTGCTGCATGGCTGTCGTCAGCTCGTGTTGTGAAATGTTGGGTTAAGTCCCGCAACGAGCGCAACCCCTATCCTTATTTGCCAGCGCGTAATGGCGGGAACTCTAGGGAGACTGCCGGTGATAAACCGGAGGAAGGTGGGGACGACGTCAAGTCATCATGGCCCTTACGAGTAGGGCTACACACGTGCTACAATGGCGTATACAGAGGGTTGCAAAGCCGCAAGGTCTAGCTAATCTCACAAAGTACGTCGTAGTCCGGATTGGAGTCTGCAACTCGACTCCATGAAGTCGGAATCGCTAGTAATCGTAGATCAGAATGCTACGGTGAATACGTTCCCGGGCCTTGTACACACCGCCCGTCACACCATGGGAGTGGGCTGCACCAGAAGTAGATAGTCTAACCTTCGGGAGGACGTTTACCACGGTGTGGTTCATGACTGGGGTGAAGTCGTAACAAGGTAGCCCTAGGGGAACCTGGGGCTGGATCACCTCCTTACCTATACGACTAACTTAATGTTTGTTGAGTGTTCACACAGATTGCTTGTTAACTTCTTCGGAAGTTGAGCGAAATGCGCCGCTGGCCGGTTAGCATTGTTCTTTAACAATTTGGAAAGCTGATAGTATTTAATACGATGATGTCTGTCGTTGTATTAATTACAAATCGTATTATTGGGAAATTAATCCTTTTCTGATAATACATTGAGTTCTCAAAACACTTTATTAAGTGTCTTGAATATTCTAAAAACTAAGGCGAATTTGTGTACTCGTAAGAGATGCAAATTATGTAATAAACCAGCTAGTTACGATACAGCTGTTAGGGCTACCCGCTCTGACAACGATTAAGTTTCCTTGTGAAACTCATTTGGGTTGTATGGTTAAGTGACTAAGCGTATACGGTGGATGCCTTGGCAGTCAGAGGCGATGAAGGACGTAGTAACTTGCGAAAAGCGTTGGCGAGCTAGTAACAAGCATTTGAGCTAACGATGTCCGAATGGGGAAACCCGGCCACATAAGTGGTCATCATAACGTGAATACATAGCGTTATGAGGCGAACCTGGGGAACTGAAACATCTAAGTACCCAGAGGAAAAGAAATCAACCGAGATTCCCCTAGTAGCGGCGAGCGAACGGGGATTAGCCCTTAAGTCTATGGGGTGTTAGTGGAATGAGTTGGAAAGCTCAACGGTACAGGGTGATAGTCCCGTACATGAGAAAACTAACCATAGATGAAAACGAGTAAGGCGGGACACGTGACATCCTGTTTGAATATGGGGGGACCATCCTCCAAGGCTAAATACTCCTGACTGACCGATAGTGAACCAGTACCGTGAGGGAAAGGCGAAAAGAACCCCTGTGAGGGGAGTGAAATAGAACCTGAAACCGTGTACGTACAAGCAGTGGGAGCGGTTCTTGAGACCGTGACTGCGTACCTTTTGTATAATGGGTCAGCGACTTACGTTTTGTAGCGAGGTTAAGCGAATAGCGGAGCCGTAGGGAAACCGAGTGTTAACTGCGCGTTTAGTTGCAAGGCGTAGACCCGAAACCGAGTGATCTAGCCATGGGCAGGTTGAAGGTTGAGTAACATCAACTGGAGGACCGAACCGACTAATGTTGAAAAATTAGCGGATGACTTGTGGCTGGGGGTGAAAGGCCAATCAAACTCGGAGATATCTGGTTCTCCTCGAAAGCTATTTAGGTAGCGCCTCGAGCGAATACCACTGGGGGTAGAGCACTGTTAAGGCTAGGGGGTCATCCCGACTTACCAACCCTTTGCAAACTCCGAATACCAGTGAGTACTACTCGGGAGACAGACGGCGGGTGCTAACGTCCGTCGTCAAAAGGGAAACAACCCAGACCATCAGCTAAGGTCCCAAAGTTATTGCTAAGTGGGAAACGATGTGGGAAGGCTTAGACAGCTAGGATGTTGGCTTAGAAGCAGCCATCATTTAAAGAAAGCGTAATAGCTCACTAGTCGAGTCGGCCTGCGCGGAAGATTTAACGGGGCTAAGCAATACACCGAAGCTATGGGTTTGCTCTTATGAGCAAGCGGTAGAGGAGCGTTCTGTAAGCGGTTGAAGGTGAAGGGGTAACCCACACTGGACGTATCAGAAGTGCGAATGCTGACATGAGTAACGATAAAGGGAGTGAAAACTCCCTCGCCGAAAGACCAAGGGTTCCTGTCCAACGTTAATCGGGGCAGGGTGAGTCGACC